>CAYYDJ010000002.1:0-578963 GCA_964470565.1 uncultured Rubrivivax sp. | reverse complement strand
ACGCCAAGCTGGCGCAGATCTTCGAAGGCACCAACCAGATCCAGCGCGTGGTGATCGCCCGCGACCTGTTGCGCTAAAGGAGCTTGTCGATGATGAAACGATGGCTGTCCGGCCTGGCGCTGGCCTTGCCGCTGTGGGCCGCGGCGCAGACGGCGTATCCGTCGCACCCGATCCAGATGCTGATCCCGTACCCCGCCGGCGGCACCACCGACGTGATGGCGCGCGCGCTGCAGGAGCCGCTGCAGAAGGCGCTGGGCCAGACCATCATCGTCGAGAACAAGGCCGGCGCCTCGGGCGTGCTGGCGGCGCGCGAGGTGGCGCGCGCCAAGCCCGATGGGTACTCGCTGCTGTTCATCAACAGCGGCATCGTGGCGGTGACGCCGCACGTGCAGAAGGACGCCGGCTACGACGGCGTGAAGGACTTCGCCCCGGTGGCCATGGTCACCAGCGCGCCGCTGTTCGTGATCGTGCCGGGCAAGCTGCCGGTGACCGATCTCAAAGGTTGGATCGACTGGGCCAAGAAGCAGCCCGGGCCGCTGCCCTATGCCTCGGCCGGCGTCGGCTCTTTCGGCCACCTGAGCAGCGAGATGTTCGCCAAGGCAGCGGGCTTGAAGATGACGCACATCCCCTACCGCGGCCAGGCGCCCACCACCACCGCGGTGATGTCGGGCGAGGTGCCGCTGCTGATCACCAGCATGTCCAGCGTGATGCGCGAGGCCATCGCCTCGGGCCGCCTCAAGCTGCTGGGCGTGACCTCGGCGCAGCCCAATGCGCAGAACCCCGGCGTGCCCACGGTGGCCAGCGTGCTGCCGGGTTTTGCGGCCGAAACCTGGTTCGGCATCATCACCACCGCGGGCACGCCGCCCGAGGTGGTGGCGCGGCTGAACAAGGACATCAACGCCATCCTCGCCTCCAAGGACATCCAGGACCGCATGCTGAACCTCGGCCAGGAAGTCAAGACGATGACGCCGGCCCAGCTCGGTGCGCTGATCGCCGACGACTCGGCGCGCTGGGGCCAGGTGGTGCGCGACAACCAGATTTCCGCTCAATGAAGGACGTTCAGATGAACCGTTATGCCGACTACCACGACCTGAAGATCGAGGTGGCCAACAAGGTGGCCACCGTGACGCTCAACCGCCCGCAGCAGCGCAACGCGATCAACCAGCGCCTGATCCGCGAGCTGCGCCGCATCTGGGACGACCTGGGCGACGACCCGGCCGTCAACGCGGTGCTGCTGACCGGCGCCGGCGACTGGTTCAGCGTGGGCGGCGACGTCAAGGCCATGAGCGACCGCCCCGGCGGCGACGTGCTGGAAGAAGGCGAGGTGCACGACCCGATGATCAGCCGCCGCCTGGTGACGCGCCACCTGGAGCTGGACAAGCCCATCGTCTGCGCGATCAACGGCGACTGCGTCGGCCTGGCGGCCACCACCGCGCTGCTGTGCGACGTGACCGTGATGGCCGACGACGCGCGCATCGGCGACAGCCACGTCAACAAGGTGGGCCTGGTCGCGGGCGACGGCGGCACCGTGATCTGGCCGCTGCTGATCGGCGTCAACAAGGCCAAGGAGTACCTGATGCGCGGCACCCTGCTCAAGGGCACCGAGGCCGAGCGCATCGGCCTCGTCAACCACGTCAAGCCCAAGGCCGAGGTGCTGCCGTTTGCCCGCGCCATCGCGCAGGAACTGGCCGACGGCCCGCAATGGGCCACGCGCTGGACCAAGCTGTCGATCAACCAGATCCTGAAAGACCGCGTCAACCGCCTGCTGGAAGCCAGCATGGCGCTGGAGCAGGTGACCTTCGAGCTGGCCGATCACAAGGAGGCCACGCAGGCCTTCAAGGACAAGCGCAAGGCGAGGTTCGGGCAGGGGTGAGGCGGCGGTCGGTCGCTGCCGAGCGGTCCGGCGCCCGTGCCCTGCGCCTTGCGAGGAGGCGGCTAGCGTGCCGCCTCGATGAGCTCGATGTCCTTCTTGAGCAACTCGTTGACCAGTTGCTCAATCTCGATGCCGCGCGCCCTGGCGCGCGCCGCGAGGTAGTCCTGCACCCCGGCTTCGAGATACACCGGCACGCTGAGCTTTGCGCCCGGCTTGAAGAATTGGCCGCGCGTGCCGCCGGAGAAGTCGATCTCGGCGGGCATGTCGTCGTCGGAGCTGGATTGCGGTTGCATCGTCGTTGCCCTATTGTGCTGTGCTGCTCAGCGCGGCGCACCTTCATATTGCCTGCGTTCGGCGCGCGTGGCTTCGCGTGCGGAAATGATCCTCACCCGCGCCGTGGCTGCGGCCGTGGCGGTATACGTGTGCGACACGGCCAGCAGCTTGCCGGTGTTGTCCATGCCCAGCGTGAACCAGCGGTCCTCGAATTCGCTGTGCGTTCGATCGAAGACCGTGAGCGCGAGCGCATCGGCGAGCACCGTGGCGGCTTGTGCGAAGCTCACCCCGTGCTTGGCGAGGTTGGAAGCTGCCTTGGCCGGATCCCAGGCGAACGCCAGCTCGGCGGCATCGTCGTCTCCGGCGTTGCTGCTCAAGCGCGGCGCCCCTCAAGCTTCCAGATACGACGCCGCCAGCCGCTCCCGTGCCGCCGGCGTCAGCTTCATGCGCGTGGTGAGGTAGTTCTCCAGACCGCCCAGGCGGGTTTCGATCGTGCCGAGCGCGGTCTGCAGGAAGCTGGGGCGCACGCCCCACAGCACGGCCAGGGCTTCCTCGGGGATGGTGGCGTTGGCGATCGGCGGGCGGCGGTAGTGCTGGTTGGTCAGCAGGAAGTCCTGCTCGATCACCGGCCGCGGCACGCCTAAAGCGGCCAGCAGCAGCGCGGCGGCGACGCCGGTGCGGTCCTTGCCGGCGGTGCAGTGGAAGACCAGCGGGCTGTCGTCGGTCAGCAGGTGGTCGAACCACTGTGCATAACGGTCGGCGCTGTCGTCCACCAGGTGCACGTACAGCTCGTGCATCAACTCGGTCATGTGCGCGGCGTCCAGCACGACGCCGGCCTGCACGAGATCGGCCATGCGCTGCGCGACCGAGGGCTCGATGGCCAGCGAGTGCTGCTGCAGCCCGGGCAGCTCGTAGGCGGCGGCGGCGCGCTCGTGCACGCCGCGGAAGTCGAAGGCCCTCTTGACGCCGAGCTTGGCCAGCGCCTGGCGGTCGGCGGCGCTCAGGTGGGCCAGGTGGTCGGAGCGGAACAGGCGCCGCCAGCGCAGGGGCCGCTGGTCGTGGCCGCGGTAGCCGCCAAGGTCTCGGAAATTGCTGGCGCCTTCGAGCGGCAGCCGTCGTTCAGGGTCGGTGGTCATGGGGGGTCGTGGCGGGCCAGCCCATCGCCGGCCGCAGCAGCAACCCGGGATTATCGCGGCAAGCCCAATCCGCGCTGCGCGATCAGGCTGCGCTGGATCTCGTTGGTGCCGATGCTGATCACCCACATCAGCGAATGGCGCAGGTTCTGCTCGTAGCGGCCCTGTCGCAACGAGCCCGGCGCGCCCTGCGACAGCGCGGCTTGCGGGCCCAGGATCTCCAGCGCCGCCTCGCCGAAGCGCTCCATCAGCTCGCCGCTGAAGACCTTGCTGATGGCGCCCATCTCGGGCGGCGTGGTGCCGCTTTCGGCCAGCTCGGCGCAGTTCAGCATCAGGCGGCGGCCGACCTCGATCTCGGCGGCCAGCACGGCGATGCGCTCGCGCACCAGCGGGTCGCGGCGCAGTTCGGGCGCGGCGCGCACGTCGCGGCACAGCAGCTCGAAGGCATGCAGCACCTTCAGCACGATGCCGCCGCCGACCGTGCCGCGCTCGTTGGCCAGCGCGTCGGTCAGCACCTTCCAGCCGCCATGGACGGGGCCGACGAGGTTCGCCGCCGGGATGCGGACGTCGTCGTAGAAGATGTTGGCGAAGCTGCCGTCGTACATCGTCGTCGCCGGCTTGACGGTGATGCCCGGCGCGTCCATCGGCACGATGAACATGCTGATGCCGGCGTGCGCCGGCTTGGCATCGGGGTCGGTGCGCGCGGCCAGGAACATGTAGCGGCCCCACCAGGTGGTGGTCCAGATCTTCTGGCCGTTGATGACCCAGTGCTCGCCCTGCTCGTCAGTCACGCGCACGGCGCGCGTCTTCAGCGCCGCCAGGTCGCTGCCGGCCTCGGGCTCGCTGTAGCCCATGCCGTGCATCGCCTGTCCGCGCAACATCTCGGGCAGGTAGCGCGCGCGCTGCTCGGAGCTGCCGTGCATGATCAGCGCATTGGCCTGCACCGAGGCGCCGATGCGCGGCGCCTCGGCGCGCTCCATCTCCTCGACGAAGGCGAGCTGCTCGCGCGGGCTGCGCGACTGGCCGCCGTGCTCCTTCGGCCAGGCCAGGCCGATCCAGCCGGTCTTGCCGATGTCGGCGGCAAAGCTGGCGTCGAACTCGCGGTCGTGGAAGGGGCGGCGGTCGAAGGCGGCCTTGCGCTCGCCGGTCCAGTGCGCCTGCAGCCAGTCGCGCACCTCGGCGCGGAAGACGTTGCCGGCGGGGCCCAGATCGTCGGTGGGCAGCCGGGCGTCGTCGGCGTCCAGCAGCCGCGCGGCCAGCTCGCGCCGCGCTTCGGCGGCCCCGCCCAGCGCCAGCGTGTCGAGATGAGCGCGGCGAAAGTGGCGCGGCGCCTCGTGCTCCTCGGCATAGCCGATGGCGCCGAAGGCGTGGTGGGTCTCCAGCGAGGCCTGGCGCAGCGCCGGCGCGCCGAAGGCCACTGCCGCCGCGGCGTGGTGGCGCCAGTCGACCTGGCCGAGGTCGAAGGCGGTGGCCGCGTGCTGCAGCAGCAGGCGCACGCCTTCCAGCGCGATCAGGCCGTTGGCCAGCTTGTGCTGCACGGCCTGGAAGCGGCCGATGGGCTGGCCGAACTGGCGGCGCTCCTTGGCGTGGTCCACCGCCAGCTCGAAGGCGCGTCGCGCCGCGCCGTGGGCGCGCGCCAGCAGCAGCAGGCGCAGCAGCGGCCGCGCGGCGGCCGCGGTGCCGGCGGGCATCGACAACAGCTTGAGTGGCGCGTTATGCAGGCGGACCTGGCTCCAGCCGGCGTGACCATTCAGCCCCAGCGCGCGCGCCGGGTCGATCTGCACGCCGCCGGCGCCGAGGTCGATCAGCGCCAGGCCTTGCACCCATGGCGCCAGCAGATGGGTGCCGTGCGGGCCGCCGTCCACCGGCATCAGCCGGCCGCTGGCCTGCGCGCCGTCGATCTGCAGCGGCTGCGGTGCGTCGCTCAAGGCGACGGCCAGCCGCATCGCGCCATCGTGCAGCGGCTGCAGTTCATCGACCGCGCCGCTCACGCGGCCCAGCAGCAGGTTGGCCAGCAGCGCGCCGGCCAGCGGCGCCGGCGCCGCGGCGCGGCCGAGTTCTTCCATCGCGAGCACGGCCTCGCGCAGGCCGCCTTCGCCGGGGTTGCTGCCCAGCACGGCCAGGCCCTGCGCGACCAGGCCCTGCCACAGCGCGGCGACGGCGCTGCGGTCGGCGCTGCGCTCGACGGCGCCGGGGACGCCGCCGGCCGGCCAGTGCTGCTGCAGCCAGCCGCGCAGGGATCGGCGCAGCAACTCGCGCTCTTCGGCACCCGGCAGCAGCGTGGGGTCGACGTCGGGGATCTTCATCCCAGCACCCCCTGGCTTTGCAGCCCGCGGATGCGGGCCTCGTCGAATCCGAGTTGCTGCTGCAGCACTTCGGCGCCGTGCGCGCCCAGCGCGGCCAGCAGCGGCCGTGCGCGGGTGGGCGTGCGGCTCAGCAGGAAGGGCAGGTTGGCGCACTGGAAGCGGCCATCGCCGTCGCCCAGTGCGGCGAGGAAGCCGCGCTCGGCGAGTTGCGGGTCGGCCATCGCCTCGGCCACGCTGCGGTAGCGGCTGCAGGGCACGCCGGCGGCCATCAGCGTGGCCTCGCATTCGGCGCCGCTGCGCTGGCGGGTCCAGCCTTCGATCAGTTCCAGCAGCGCGCCCCAGTTCGACTCCTTGGCGGCCACGGTCGCAAAGCGCGGGTCGGCCTTGGCCTCGGGGTGGCCGATGACGTCGAACAGCACCTCCTGGTTCTTGGGCGTGACGGCGGCCACCATCACCCAGCCGTCGGCGGCGCGCACCGGTTCGTAGACCTGGCGTGGCCGCTCGGGCGGGAACTGCGCGGCCTGCATCTCGTAGATCAGCATGCCCAGCACCGAGTCCATCAGCGAGACGTCGATGTGCTGGCCGCGGCCGCTGCGCTCGCGCTCGTACAAGGCCATCTGGATGGCGCCGAACGCATAGCTCGCGCCCAGCACGTCGGCCAGGAAGATGCCGTTGTTCATCGGCCGGCCCTGGTCGCGCTGGTAGTCGAGGTGGGCGGCCTCGTAGCCCGACGCGGCGTGGATCACCGGCGCATAGGCCGGCGCGCCGGCCCTGGGGCCGCGCTGGCCGAAGCCGGAGATCGAGGCGTAGACCAGCCGCGGGTTGGCGGCCGCCAGCGTGGCGTGATCGAGGCCCAGGCGCTTCATCACGCCGGGGCGGAAGTTCTCGACCACCACGTCGGCCTTCGAGGCCAGCTCGCGCGCGATGGCCTTGCCCGCGGCGGTGGCGAGGTCCAGCACCACGCTGCGCTTGCCGCAGTTCATCGACGCGTAGTAGGTGCTGATGCCGCCGCGCAGCGGCTCGCGCTGGCGCACCACGTCGCCTTCTGGCGGCTCGATCTTGATCACGTCGGCGCCGGCGTCGGCCAGCATGCGGGTGCACATCGGGCCCGACATCACGATCGTGAAGTCCAACACCTGAAGGCCGGCCAGCGCATCGGTGGCGGCGGCAGCAGACGAGGGGGCAGCTTGCATGCCGCCAGCATCGCCTGGCGGGCCGCGCGGCGGCAAGGCGGCGCGGTCCCAAGCAACTGTGCACGGGCGGCACAGCGTTGCCCTCGACCTCGACCTCGAGCTTGAGAAATGCTTGAGACGCTGCTGAAGACTCGCGGCGCCGCGCCGGTCCACACTGGTCGCCCCGCAACCGATCAGGAGTGCGCTTGATGTCTGCCACCACACCTCGCCGCCGCCGCCGCGCCGCCGCGCTGATCGCAACGCTGCTGATGGCCGCCTGCGCACAGGCCGCCTGGCCGGAGCGGCCGATCCAGATCGTCGTGCCCTTTGCCGCCGGCTCGCCGCCGGACATCGTCGCGCGGCTGCTGGTCGACGGCTGGAAGCGCTCGGGCTTCGCCGACGCCGTCGTCGTCAACCAGCCCGGCGCCGGCGGCAGCCTGGCCGTGATCCAGGTGGCCAAGGCGGCGCCCGACGGCTACACGCTGGCCTTGGCCGGCGACGCCGCGCTGGTCGTCAACCCGGCGCTGTACCCCAACATGCCACTGGCGCCGCTGCAGGACTTGACGCCGATCTCGCAGCTCGTCGTCACGCCCACCGTGCTGGTGGTCGGCAAGGGCAGCGCGGCGCGCAGCGTGGCCGAATTGGTCGATGCGGCGCGGCGCCAGCCCGGCGCCTTGAGCTTCGCGTCGGCCGGCGCCGGCACCTCGTCGCGGCGCAACGGCGAGTTGCTGCGGCGTTCGGCCGAGCTGCGGCTGACCCACGTGCCGTACAAGAACAGCCCGCTGACCGACGTTGCCGAGGGCCGCGTGACGATGTTCTTCGCCAACCCGGCGACGCTGGCGCCCTTCCTCGCCGGCGAGCGGCTGCGCGTGCTGGCGGTGGCCGCGCCCGAGCGGCTGCCGCGCTGGCCCGAGCTGCCGACGATGGCCGAGGCCGGCTGGCCGAAGGTGGACTCGCTGGCCTGGTTCGGCCTCGTCGGGCCGGCCGGGATGCCGGCGGCGATGGCCGAGCGGCTGCGCGACGAGGCCGCCCGCGCCTTGCAGGACCCGCTGGCCGCGCCGCGGCTGCAAGCGCTGGGCGGCCGGCCGGTCGTCTCCACGCCCACGGCCTTCAAGGCCTTGCTCGCCGAGGAGCTGCCGCGCTGGCGCGACTTCGTCAAGGAGGCCGGCATCGAGCCGGATTGAGGGCGCGCCTCTACCGCCGCGGCAGCCCCGCCGCCTGCAGGTCGGCCAGGAAGGCGCTGGCCCAGGGCTCGACGCGCATCGGCGGCAGCCGGTGGCGCAGGCGCTCGATGCTGTTGAAGGCGCTGCCGCGCAGCACGGCGGCGTGGCGGGCGGCGTCGTCGCGGCGGCCCAGCCGGTGCGACGCCACCGCGGCGATGAGGTGGCAGGCCGGGTGCTCGGGGTTGGCCGCGATGCCCAGCGACGCGCGCTCCAGCGCCATCTCCTCGTGCCCCAGCAGCGACGCAGCGAAGGCCTCGGTCCAGTGCCAGACCACGCGCAGCGGCTCGCGCGGGCTGAGCGCAAACGCGCGCTCGCACAGCGCCGCGCTCTCCTGCGGGTGGCCGCGCACGGCGCGCACCAGCCCCAGCAGCCCATAGGCGGGCGCGTACGAGGCGCTGATCTCGATGCAGTGGCGCAGGTTGGCCTCGGCGCGCGCCGGCTCGCCGCTGGTGTGCGTGGCCAGGCCCAGCGTGTAGTAGCCGTCGGGGTCCGCCGGCGCCAGCGATGTCGCACGTTGGGCATGGGCCACCGCGTCGGCCAGCAGCGGTGCCCAGCCGCGTCCGGGGCCGCCGCCGCCTTCGCCACCTTCGCCGCTGTCACCGTCGGCCCATCCGTACTGCGCCGCGCGCCACTCGCAGAAGGCCAGCGCGTTCCAGGCCGCGCCCAGCGATTCGTCGCGCCGCAAGGCCGCGCGTGCAAGCTGCCAGGCGCGGCCGTTGGTCTCGCGGTTCTGCGGCCGGCCGTACAGCTCGACCCAGGCGCGCATCGCCAGCTCCAGCGCGGCGGCGTCTTCCGCCGCTGCCGCGTCGATGGCGCGCGCGGCATGCATCGAGAGCTGCAGTCGCGCCGCGCGCGCGAGGCGGCCGGTCACGCGCTGCGCCAACTCGGGCCAGCGCGCGCAGGGCACCTGGATGGCCTCGCTGGCGAGCACCGAATCCGACGCCGCGTCGACGAACTCGCAGGCGATCAGCAACTCGTCGCCGGCCTGCGTGATCGTGCCGTCGAGCACGTAGCGCACGCCCAGCTCGTCGGCCAGGGTGCGCGGCGTCACCGGCCGGCCGGCGTACGACAGCATGGTGCCGCGCGCGATCGGCGCCAGGTCGGGCTGGCGCGAGAGCTCCTGGATCAGCCCGGCGAGCAGCGCCTCGGGCAGGAACGAGAGCCCGGTCGTGACGCCGAGATCGCGGAACGGCAGCACCGCGACCGTACGCGCCGCCGCGGGCCGGGGCGCCGGCCCCACAGTGCCCACGCGACCCACGCGACCCACCGGCGCCACCAGCCGGTAGCCTTTGCGCGGCACGTTGGCGATGAACTCGCCGGTCTCGGCGTCGGCCTTCAGCACCGCGCGCAGCGCGGCCACGGCCTGGTACAGCGACTGGCCGGTGACGATGACGCCGGGCCACACGCTGTCCAGCAGCGCCTGGCTGGACAGCACCTGGCCGGGGCGGGCGGCCAGCGTCGTCAGCAGGCGCATCGTGCGCGGCTCGAGCTTGCAGGCGCGGCCGTCGAGCTGGACCGCGTCGGTGGCCGGGTCGACGCGCCAACGCCCGACCGTGAACGGCGCGGCCCAGGCCGCGTCGTGCGGCTCGCGGGGGCTGTCGCGGCTCATCTCGTCACAGGCGCCTCGGCGCGCGGTTGCGCAGGCGCCGCAGCTTACGCGCAGCGCGCTGCCTCAGCGCTCGCCCAGCATCTGCCCTGCGTGATCGAGAAACAGCCGCACGCGCGGGCTCAGGTGGCGCTTGCTGGCGAACACCGCGTAGATCGGCTCGCGGTCCAGCTCGTGATCGCCGAGCACGGTGACGAGCTGGCCGCTCCTGAGCTCGGCGTCGATGTGGTAGTCGGCCAGCCGGACGATGCCCTGGCCCATCAGTGCCAGCGTGGCCAGCACGTCGCCGTTGTTGGCGGCGATCAGCGCCTTGGGCTCGACGGTGTCGACCAGCGCGCCGGCCTGCAGCGGCCAGCGGCTGCGGAACGAGCCGGGCAGGAAGTTCAGGCAGTGGTGCGCGCGCAGGTCGGCCGCCGTCATCGGCGTGCCGGCGCGTGCCAGGTACTCGGGCGACGCGCACAAATGCCAGCTGGCGGTGGTGATGCGCCGCGCCACCAGCGTGGAATCGGGGATGTCGCCGCTTTGAAACGAGACGTCGATCTGCTGCTCGTACAGATCGGGCGGCGTCGCGGCGACGATGATCTCCACCCGCAGTTGCGGGTGCGCCTGCAGCAGCGAGGGGATCAGCGGCGCCAGGCGCCGGCGCGCGAAGGCCGCGGTGCTGCTGATGCGCAGCACGCCGGTGGCCTCGGTCACCGCGGGGCCGACCGAGGCCTCGGCCTCCTCCAGCGCCTGCATCACCTTCTGTGCCGCGGCCAGGAACTGCGCGCCTTCCTGCGTGAGCTGCAGCACGCGCGAGGTGCGGTGGAACAGGCGCACGCCGAGACGGTTTTCCAGCCGCTGGATGACCTTGCTGATCGTCGACGGGTCGAGATCGAGGCTGCGCGCGGCGGCAGAGAAGCTCTCTTCTTCCGACACGCGCAGGAAGAAGCCGAGTTCGCGGATGGGGTCGTTCACGGGCGGGGGCACTCCGGGGCGCCGCGGCGCCGGTCGTTCAGGCGCGGCGGCATGGCTGACAATGGTAGGGCCGCTGATCGGCAGGCCCCGCACTGTAGCCTCTGGAAGTCCACGCATGAAATCCTGGTACTACGACCACGTCGGCCCCGCGGCCGAGGTGCTGCAACAGGCCGACTGGCCGCTGCCCGAGCCCGGCCCCGGCGAGGTGCGCGTGCGCATCCAGTGGAGCGGCGTCAACCCGTCGGACGTCAAGTCGCGCGGCGGGCTGCGTGCGATCGCCTTCCCGCGCGTGGTGCCGCACAGCGACGGCTCGGGCGTGATCGACGCGGTCGGCGAGGGCGTGGACCGCGGCCGCATCGGCCAGCGCGTGTGGCTGTGGAACGCCGCCTGGGGCCGCCCCTTCGGCACCGCGGCCGAAGTCTGCTGCTTGCCGCAGGCCCAGGCCGTGCCGCTGCCCGAAGCCACCAGCGGCGAGGCTGGCGCCTGCATGGGCATCCCCGGCCTGACCGCGATGCACGCGGTGCTGATGGACGGCGGCGTGGCCGGCAAGCGCGTGCTGGTGGCCGGCGGCGCCGGCGCCGTGGGCCACTACGCGGTGCAACTGGCCGACCGCATGGGCGCGGCGCAGGTGATCAGCACGGTCAGCAACGCACAGAAGGCCAAGCTGGCGCTGGACGCCGGCGCCGACCACGTGATCGACTACAAGACCGAACCCGTCGCCGAGCGCGTGCGCGAGCTGACCCGGGGACAGGGCATCGATCGCGTGATCGAGCTCGATGTGGCCGTCAACGGCAAGCTCGATCTCGACGTGCTGCGCGCGGGTGGCGAGTTGGTCGCCTACGGCAGCAGTCCAAAGCCGCTGGACCTGCCGTTCGGCGTGCTGCTGGCCAAGAACGTCCAGCTCAAGTTCTTCATGGTCTACCACCTCGCCGCCGCCGACCGCGCCCGCGCCACCGGCGCGCTGCAGCGGCTGCTGTCACGCGGCGAGTTGCAGCACAACATCGCCCAGCGGCTGCCGCTGGACCAGATCGTGCAGGCGCACCAGGCGGTGGAAAGCGGTGGGCTGGTGGGGAATATGGTGTTGAGCGTGGGCGACTGACGGGTCGACCGAGCGCCGTCACCCCAGCTTCAACACCACCGCCTTCGTCTGCACGTACTCGCGCAGGTGCTCGATGCCGCTTTCGCGGCCGAAGCCGCTCATCTTGTAGCCGCCGAAAGGGATGGCCGGATCCATCACCTGGTAGCAGTTGGCCCAGACGGTGCCGGTGCGCAGGCCGTGCGCTACCTTGTGGATGGTGTTGACGTCGCGGCTCCAGACGCCGCTGCCCAGGCCGTAGCTGGAATCGTTGGCGCGGGCGATCACCTCGTCCAGCGTGTCGAAGGGCAGCGCGCTGATCACCGGGCCGAAGATCTCCTCGCGTGCGATGCGCATGTCGTCGCGCACGTCGGCAAACACCGTCGGCGCGACGAAGTAGCCGCGCTCCAGCGCGCCTTCGGTCAAACGTTGGCCGCCGGCGACGGCGCGCGCGCCCTGCTCGCGGCCGAGCTGCAGGTAGCCGCTGATGCGCTCGAGCTGCTCGGCGCTGACCACGGGCCCAAGCTGCGTCGCCGGGTCCAGCGGGTCGCCGACCTTGAGCGTCTTCGCAAACGCCGCCACGCGCTGCACGAAGTCTTCGTAGACCGGCCGCTGCACGAAAAGCCGCGTGCCGGCCGAGCAGATCTGCCCCGAGTTCTGGAACACCGCCATCGCGGCGCCGGGCACCGCGGCGTCGAGGTCGGCGTCGGCAAAGACGATGTCGGGGCTCTTGCCGCCGAGCTCCATGCTCATGCGCTTCATGTTGCCGGCGGCGGCGCGCACGATCTTCTGCCCGACCTCGGTGCTGCCGGTGAAGGCGATCTTGTCGACGCCGGGGTGCTCGGCCAGCGCAGCGCCGGCGGAGCCGTTGCCGGTGATCACGTTGAACACGCCGCGCGGCAGGCCGGCTTCCATCGCCAGCTCGGCCAGGCGCAGCGGCGACAGCGGCGCCTGCTCGGCGGGCTTCAACACCAGCGTGCAGCCGCTGGCCAGCACGGGGCACAGCTTCCAGATCGCCAGGCCGATCGGGCCGTTCCAGGGGTTGATCGCGCCGACCACGCCCACCGGCTCCTTCAGCGTGTAGCAGAAGTGCTCGCCCGGTGCCGAGTTGGGAATGGTGTCGCCCTGGATCGTGGTCGCCAGTCCGGCGTAATAACGCAGCAGTCCAACGGCACGGCGGCGGCCGAGCACGGTGCGCGAAATCGGGCCGCCCATGTCCAGCGTGTCCAGCATCGCCAGCTCGTCGTAGTGGCGGTCCACCAGATCGGCCAGCTTCAGCATGATCTGCTGGCGGTCGAAGGGCTTGAGCCGGCGCCACTCGCCGTCGAAGGCGCGGCGCGCGGCGGCCACGGCCAGGTCGACGTCTTCCGTGGCCGCCTGCGCCACCTGCGCCAGCACCGCGCCGTTGCGCGGGCTGACGGTGTCGAAGGTCCTGCCCGACAGCGCCGGGCGCGACTGGCCGTCGATGAACAGGCCCTTGGCCTTGCCGTCCAGGAATGCAGGGGTCATCGCGGTCTCCTCAAGCGTTCAGGATGAAGTGCGCGGCGCGCTCGCCGATCATCATCGACGGCGCCGCGGTGTTGCCGCCCACCAGGTTGGGCATGATCGAGGCGTCGGCCACGCGCAGGCCGCTGATGCCGTGCACGCGCAGCTGCGGGTCGACCACCGCCGTCGTGTCGGCGGCTGGCCCCATCCTGCAGGTGCCCACCGGGTGGTAGGTGGTGGCCACGCGCTCGCGGACGAAGCGCTCCAGCGCCGCGTCGTCGTCGATCGCCGGGCCCGGCTGCAGCTCGGCGCCCGACAGCCGCGCCAGCGCCGGCATGCCGACGATGCGCCGCGCCTGCCGCAGCGCGGCGATCAGCGTCTGCACGTCGCGCCGGTCTTCCAGGAACTCGGGGTGCAGCCGCGGCTTGGCCGCGGGGTCGGCGCTGGCCAGCTCGACGCGGCCGCGCGTGGCCGGCCGCAGCACCGCCATGTGCAGGAAGTAGCCGTGCTTGCGCGGCAGCGTGCGCGGGTTGTCCTTCATGCCGACCATGAAGGTGTACTGCACGTCGGGGCGGTCCAGCTCGGGCCGGGTGCGGATGAAGCCGCCGGCCTCGGCGGCGTTGCTGGCCAGCATGCCGCGGCGGCTAACGGCGTACCGCAACGGCGCCAGGGCCACGCGCGGCGCCGCGCGCCAGCTCAAGGCATAGCTCTCGGCGCTGGGGTTGCTGACGGCCAATGAGACCGTGGGGTGGTCCTGCAGATTGGCGCCGACGCCGGGCAGCTCGTGCAGCACGCGGATGCCGTGCGCGGCGATGCCCGCCGGCCCGATGCCCGAGAGCATCAGCAACTGCGGCGAGTTGACCGCGCCGCCGCACAGGATGACCTCGGTGCCGGCGGCCAGGTCGATCAACTGCCCGTGCCGGCGCAGCGTGACGCCCACCGCGCGCGCGCCTTGCAGCCGGATGCGCTCGACCAGCGCTTCGTCGAACACCGTGAGATTGGGCCGCCGCAGCACCGGGTGGAGGAAGGCACGGCTGCTGCTCCAGCGCACGCCGTCGCGCTGGTTGAGGTCGAAGATGCCGAAGCCGTCCTGCGTCGCGCCGTTGAAGTCGTCGTTGTTCGCAAAGCCGGCTTCCGAGGCTGCCTGCACGAAGGCGTGCGCCAGCGGGTTGCTCTCGGCCGGGCGCTGCACGCTCAACTCGCCGCCGCTGCCGTGCCAGGCGTTGGCGCCGCGGTCGTAGTCTTCGTGGCGCTTGAAGAAGGGCAGCACGTCGGCCCAGCCCCAGCCGGCGTTGCCCAGCGCGGCCCATTCGTCGTAATCCAGCGCATGGCCGCGCATGTAGACGGTGCCGTTGACCGAGGTGCAACCGCCGAACAGCCGGCCGCGCGGGCAGGGGATGCTGCGGTGGCCCACGCCGGCGCCGCCGCTGAACTCGAACTGCCAGTTGTAGCGCCCGTGCGGCAGCAAAAAGATGTTGCCGATCGGCAGCGTGGTCTTCAGCTTGAGCGGAAAGCGAAGATCGGACGAGCCGGCCTCGATCAGCGCGACGCGGCGTTGGGGGTCGGCGCTCAGCCGGTTGGCCAGCACGCAGCCGGCGGCGCCGGCGCCGATGATGAGGGTGTCAAAGCCAGTGGTGCTCATGGGCAGCGTCCAGCATGGCCGGCGCGCGCAGCGGCGGCAAGGCGCCGTGGCGCACACGAGCTGTGATCTGCGGTCAGGATGCGGCAGCAGGCGCTGCCGTTCGGATCAGACGTGCAGCAGCGCCGCGCCGCCCAGCGCGACGCCCAGGACGGCGACGCCGTACATGCCCCATTGCAGCCAGCGGCGACGCGTCAGCAGCGCAATCGCCGCCAGCGCGATGGCCACCTGCAGCGCGGTGGTGGCCTGGGCCCAGCGGTGGTGGACGTGGAGTTGCTGCTCGGACCGGTGGTCCCAGTCGGTGGCCTCGGCTTCCAGCTTGTCGGCGGCCACCTTGATCTCGGCCTTCTCCTTCTTGTAGCGCTCGATCTCGTCCTTGTACGCCGGCTTCTTGTCCTCGGCCACCAGGGCCAGCGCCAGTTCGGCCAGGTTCTGCTTGCCGCTCTTGGCCTGGTAGTAGTTCCACTGGTTCGAGGCCTCGGTCTTCTTGATGGCCGCGTTGTTCTTGTACAGGCCAGCGTTGGCCTGCGTGTTGCCGCCCATGTACGAGAAGATCGCGCCAATGGTGGCCAGGATCGCCGTCATCACCGCCAGCATGCCGGCGAAGCGGTCCTTGTCGCCATGCTGCGCCGCATGTTCCATCTCGTGGTCGTGCGGGCCGTGCACGTGGAAGCCGTGTTCGGACATCGGGACACTCCTGGGCAAAGAAAGCGATGCCGCTCAACGGCGACGGTAGGTGACGAAGCTGAAGGCGAAGTCGTTGGGCGCGGCGGCCTGGTGCCGCTCGCGGCTCGCCTCGACGAACTGCTCGCGCGGCCAGTCGGGGAAGCGCACGTCGCCTTCGGCGTCGCGCTCGATCTCGGTCAGCACCAGCTCGTCGGCGCGCGGCAACGCCAGTGCGTAGACCTGGGCGCCGCCGATCACGAAGGCGCGTTCGGCATCGGCGACCCGCGCCAGCGCCTGGTCCAGGTCGTGCACGACTTCGGCGCCGGCGGCGTGCCAGCCGGGCTGGCGCGTCAGCACGATGTTGCGGCGGCCCGGCAGCGGACGGAAGCGCGCCGGCAGCGAGTCCCAGGTGCTGCGGCCCATGATCACCGGCGCGCCCAGCGTCGTGCGGCGGAAGTGCTGCTGGTCCTCGGGCAGCCGCCAGGCCAGCTCGTTGCCGCGGCCGATGACGCCGTTGCGCGCGACCGCGGCGATCAGGCTGAGCGTCATCAGACCGCCACCGGCGCCTTGATGGCCGGGTGGTGCTGGTAGTCCAGCACCTCGAAGTCTTCGTAGGCGTAGTCGAAGATCGACGGCGGCCGGCGCTTGAGCCGCAGCGTGGGGTAGGGCAGCGGCGTGCGCGCGAGCTGGGTGCGCACCTGCTCTTCATGGTTGGCGTAGATGTGGCAGTCGCCGCCGGTCCAGATGAAATCGCCGACGTCGAGGTCGCACTGCTGGGCCAGCATGTGGGTCAGCAGCGCGTAGCTGGCGATGTTGAAGGGCACGCCGAGGAAGATGTCGGCGCTGCGCTGGTAGAGCTGGCAGCTGAGCTTGCCGTGCGCGACGTAGAACTGGAAGAACGCGTGGCATGGCATCAGCGCCATCTGGTCCAGGTCGGCCACGTTCCAGGCGCTGACGATGATGCGGCGGCTGTCGGGGTTGGCCTTCAGCTGCTGCACCACCTGCGCGATCTGGTCGATGTGGCCACCGTCGGGCGTGGGCCAGCTGCGCCACTGCACGCCGTAGACGGGGCCGAGGTCGCCGTCGGGCCGCGCCCATTCGTCCCAGATCGTGCAGCCGTGCTCCTGCAGCCATTGGACGTTGCGGCCGCCGCGCAGGAACCACAGCAGCTCGACGATGACGGCGCGAAGGTAGACCTTCTTGGTGGTGACCAGCGGAAAGCCTTCGTTCAAGTCGAAGCGCATCTGGTGCCCGAACACGCTGCGCGTGCCGGTGCCGGTGCGGTCGGATTTGTCCACGCCGTGCTCGAAGACCTGGCGCATCATGTCTTCGTACTGGTGGCGGATGGGGCGGTCGGGGCGGGTGGGGTGGGCAGGGCTCACGTCAATAGGATCCGAAGAGGGTGTCGAGCGCGGCCTGCACCTCGGCGCGGGCCTCGCGCAGTTGCGCCACCGGTGGGCGCAACTCGGCCAGCGGCACGGCGCCGATGGCCGCGGTGTCCAGCACCAGGCGGTCGTCGCCGACGCTCAGCAAGGGGTGGAGGTCGCGGGCGCGCGGGCCGAAGGCCGATTCGCGCCGCAGCGGGATGACGACGCGGGTCTGCAGGCAGGCGATGTAGTCGTTCTGCACGTCCAGGAAGTAGGGCGTGAGCTTGCGCTCGCGCGCCGCCGGGTTGGCGTAGACGTCCAGCCGGGCCATCAGCGCTCCTTCATGAAGCTGCGGTAGCGCGCCAGCGGCAGGCCTTCGCGCTCGATGCGGGCGTTGTAGTGCTCGATGGCTTCCTTGTTCTGCTCGTTCCAGCGCTCCCAGTATCGGCGCTGCACTTCCTGCGCCAGCAGCGCGTCGACGGTGGCCGAGACGTTCATGCCGAGCTCGCGGGCCAGATCCAGCACGCGCGAATTGAGGCTCAGGTTGGTCGCCCGCTTGGGCGCGTCTTCGATGCGGCGCATGAATCACCTCCATCAAGCATGCGCATGAATTATGCCTGCCCGAACTGCATGGCCGCCAGCCGCGCATACAGCCCGCCGCGGGCCACCAGCTCGGCGTGGGAGCCCTGCTCGACGATGCGGCCGTCCTCCATCACGATGATGCGGTCGGCGCGCAGCACGGTGGCCAGGCGGTGGGCGATGACCAGCGTGGTGCGGTGCTGCATCGCTGCCTCCAGCGCGGCCTGCACCATGCGCTCGCTCTCGGCGTCGAGCGCGCTGGTGGCTTCGTCCAGCAGCAGCAGCGGCGGGTTCTTGAGCATCGCGCGCGCGATGCTGATGCGCTGGCGCTGGCCGCCGGACAGGCGCACGCCGCGCTCGCCGAGGTAGGTCTGGTAGCCCTCGGGCAGCGCGCTGATGAAGTCGTGCGCGAAGGCGCCCTTGGCGGCGGCGATCACCTCCGCGTCGCTGGCGTCGGGGCGGCCGTAGCGGATGTTCTCCAGCGCGCTGGTGGAGAACACGGTGCTGTCCTGCGGCACCAGGCCGATGCGGCCGCGCAGGTCGTCCAGCGCGGCGTCGCGCACCGGCACGCCGTCGATGCTGACGGTGCCGTGCTGTGCGTCATAAAAGCGCAGCAGCAGTTGCAGCACCGTGCTCTTGCCGGCGCCGCTGGGGCCGACCAGGGCCACGGTCTCGCCGGGGTGCACGTGCAGCGAGAAGTCGGCCAGCGCCTGATGCTGCGGACGCGACGGATAGTGGAACTGCACGTGGTCGAAGCGCAGCGCCGAGCCGCCCTGGGTGGGCGGCAGCGCGCGCGGTTGCGCGGGGTCGGCCACCGGGCTGCGGGCGGCCAGCAGCTCCATCAGCCGCTCGGTGGCGCCGGCGGCGCGCAGCAGGTCGCCGTAGACCTCGGACAGCACCGCCACGCTACTGACCAGGATGATCACGAGGACCACGGTCTGCCCCAGGTGGCCGGCGGTGACGTCGCCGCGCAGCACGGCCTGCGTGCCCTGGTACAGGCCCCACAGCAGCGCGCCGAAGGTGGCGGTGATGATGAAGCCCACCAGCGCCGCGCGCACGCGGGTGCGCTTGACCGCCGTGTCGAAGGCGCGCTCGGTGCTGGCGTCGAAGCGCGCCGCCTCGCGCTGCTGCTGCACCTGGGCCTGCACGACGGGGATCGCGTTCAGCACCTCGGCGGCGATGGCGCTGGAGTCGGCCACGCGGTCCTGGCTGGCGCGGCTGAGCCGGCGCACGCGGCGGCCGAAGTACAGGCTGGGCAGCACCACCAGCACCAGGATGCCCAGCACCTGCGTCATCACGTAGGGGTTGGTGACGATCAGCATCACCAGCGCGCCCAGGCCCATCACGCTGTTGCGCAGGCCCATGCTGAGCGAGCTGCCGACGACGGTCTGCACCAGCGTGGTGTCGGTGGTCAGTCGGCTCAGGACCTCGCCGGTCTGCGTGCTCTCGAAGAACTCGGGGCTCTGGCGCAGCACGTGGCGGTAGACGGCGTTGCGCAGGTCGGCCGTGATGCGCTCGCCCAGCCAGGTGACCATGTAGAAGCGCGCCGCCGAGAACAGCCCCAGCGCCGCGCCCACCGCGAACAGCTCCAGGAAGTGCGAGCGCAGCGACATCAGCCGCTGGCCGGGGTCGGCGGCGACGATGCCGTTGTCGATCAGCGTCTTCAGCGCCAACGGAAAGACCAGCGTGGTCAGCGCCGCCAGCACCAGGAACAGCGCGGCCAGCACGATGCGGCCGCGGTAGGGGCGGATGTAGGGCAGCAGGCCGCCGAGGGCGCGGACCGGGCGCTTGTCGGCGCTGCGCCGGCTGAGGGTGGGATCGGGGGAACTCATGCCTGCAGTGTAGGCAGGCACGGCGCGGCATCAGCCGTCGTTGCCGTCGCCGCGCCGTCGCGGCCTGGCAGCGGGCTCCGCCGCGGGCACGCGGCCGCGGCGCTGCAGCGCTTCGCGCAGCAGGTACTCCACCTGCGCGTTGGCGCTGCGCAGCTCCTGCGCCGCCAGGCGCTCGACCTCGGCCCACAAGTCGGGGTCGATGCGCAGCGCGAAGGCCTTCTTGCCGGGGCTGGCCATGCCGGGTTCAGCGGTCCTGTGCGGGCCGCTTGAAGCGGCGCAGGTAACGCCACATCAGCACGACGAAGGCCAGCGCCATCGACACCACGGCTGCCGGCCACAGCGGCGACGGCAGCGCGGGCCAGCCGCTGCTGGCCTGTTCGAGCGCGCGCTGGTGGATCAGCGCGAACACCGCCACGGTCCACAGCCCCACGGCAGCGAACCAGCGGTCCAGCCAGGCCACGGTGGCGGCGCGTTGCGGCTCGGCGAACCAGTGCTCGCGGTGGGGCAGATTGATCAGCGATGGCCGCCGCCGCGCGGCCCAGGCCGGCAGCAGCACCACCAGTGCCGGCACCAGCAGCGCCTGGCTGCCCATCAGCAGCAGGTAGCCGTTGCGGCCCATGGCCTTGCCGGGGTCGCCCACCAGCGGGCCCAGCAGCGGCACGGTGGCGGCCATCACGGCCAGCAGCGCCAGCCAGCCGAAGGCGAAGAGCGCGCGCATCGCGAGCGTCGCCTCAGGTGTACAGCGTGCCGGCGTTGACGATCGGCTGGGTGTCCTTGTCGGAGCACAGCACCACCAGCAGGTTGCTGACCATCGCGGCCTTGCGCTCGTCGTCGAGCTGCACGATCTCGCGCTCCGACAGGCCCTTGAGCGCCGCCTCCACCATGCTGACGGCGCCGTGCACGATCTTCTGCCGCGCGGCGATGATGGCCTCGGCCTGCTGGCGGCGCAGCATCACCTGCGCGATCTCGGGCGCGTAGGCCAGGTGGGTGAGCTTGGCGTCCATCACCTCCACGCCGGCGGGGCCGAAGCGCGCCTGCAGCTCGCGCTGCAGCGCGTCGGCCACGACATCCAGGCCGCCGCGCAGCGTGACCTCGTGCGCGCCGGCATCCTCGTCCTCGTCGTAGTTGTAGAGCGAGGCCAGGTGGCGCAGCGCGGCCTCGGCCTGCACCTTGACGTAATCTTCATAACGGTCGACCTCGAACACCGCGCGCGCGGTGTCGGCCACGCGCCAGACCACCGCGGCGCTGATCTCCACCGGGTTGCCGCGGCGGTCGTTGACCTTCAGCGTGGGCATGTTGAGGTTGCGCGCGCGCAGCGAGATGCGCTTGCGGGCGTACAGCGGGTTGACCCAGCGCAGGCCTTCGGTGCGGTCGGTGCCGCGGTACTCGCCGAAGAGGGTGCAGATGACCGCCTCGTTGGGCTGCAGCATGTACAGGCCGACGAAGACCAGCACGCTGAAGGCCAGGCAGCCCAGCAGCAGCAGCACGCCGGCGCCGCTGGCCATCCGGCCGCTGAGCAGCAGGACGACGATGGCGGCGATGCCCAGCAGGCCCACGCCCGCCATCAGGTAGCCGTTGGCCGAGCTCAGCGGCTTCTCGACGGGCGAGTGCGGCTTCATGGCAGGTCTCCAATTGAAATCAAAGTGATATCACTTTAAGCGCAGGCTGAGACGGCGGTCAAGCGGAGGTCAAACGGCCGTCAAGCGGCCGTCGACCGTTCGTGAAGCTGCCTGCAGCGACCTTCGCATCGTTTGCCGCGTCGATAAGCAGGGTCCCACGACGGCGAAACCGGCTCGATTCCGCACAAGCGCCCGGCGGCCGCCATCCCGCATTCGCGGCGCTACTCAAGGCCGGGCCGGATGTGGTCGAATATCGGCTGCTGCCTTTGGTCCGCCATGTCGCGCCTGCCTCCCCTGACCCCGGTTGCCCGCACG
This sequence comes from uncultured Rubrivivax sp., assembly GCA_964470565.1. Taxonomy (GTDB): domain Bacteria; phylum Pseudomonadota; class Gammaproteobacteria; order Burkholderiales; family Burkholderiaceae_C; genus Rubrivivax. The sequence continues at coordinate 557,843 of CAYYDJ010000002.1, read as the reverse complement.
GAACGGCGCTTGGTGCTGCTGCCTCGCTTCCGGCCGCTGGCGCCGGCCGCTGCGTTGGGCCTGGGCGCCGCGCTGGCGCTGCTGGCCGCCGGCCTGGCCTGGCTGCTGACCGCCGGGCCGCTGGGCGGCGAGCTGTCCGCCGAGGGCGCGACGCTGCTGGCCACGCTGGCCGCGGTGCTGCCGCTGGCGCTGTTGCTGGTCAAGACCAGCCGCGACCTGGAACGCGGCCGCCACCTGGCGCTGGCTGCCGGCGCGCTGGACCCGGTGACGGGCATCTCCAGCCGCGCGCCCTTCCTGGCACTGGCCGAGCGCGAGTTCGCACGCTCGCGCCGCTACGGCATCGGCGCAGCGCTGCTGCTGGTCGACGTCGACCGCTTCCGGCGCCTGAGCGAAGGCCCCGACGGCCACGAAGGCACCGGCGGCGACCTGGTGCTGCGCGAAGTCGCCGCCAGCACCCAGACCACGCTGCGCGGCGCCGATGCCCTGGCGCGCTTCGGCCATGCCCAGCTCGCCGTGTTCCTGGCGCACGCCGACCCGCTGGGCGCGCTGGACGTCGCCGAGCGCATCCGCGAGCGCGTGGAGCAGTTGGAGATCGGCTGGCGCGACCAGCGCCTGCGCGCCACCGTCAGCGTGGGCGTGGTGCTGATGCGGCCGGCACATCTGTCGCTGCAGGCGGTGATCGACGATGCCGAGGCGGCGCTGGGCGCGGCGCGGCATGCCGGCGGCAACTGCGTGCGCTCGGCGCCGGTGGATCCGCGCCGGCAGGCCCACGGCCCGCGCGGGCCTTCGGTCGGCGACAACCAGGCCGCCGGGTCCTGAAGAGGGTTCACAACCGCAGCCGGCCGGCGTAGCCGGTCATCTCCAGATAGCCCAGGCCGACGCGGCGGCCGGCGGCGTCCAGCCATTCGCTCAAGCCTTCCCAGTACAGCGTGCCGCTGCTGCCGCGGCTGTCGAGCTCCTGGCCGTCGAGCAGCGCGCGGACGGTCAGCGTGCCGGCCGGCGTCTCCACCAGCCATTGCACCGGATAGCTGGCGCGGGTGGCGGGGCTGTGCCAGCGACGGCCGGGCTGCCAGCGCACCGCGCCGGGCGCGAAGCTGCTGCTGCTGGTGCCGGCGCCGCGGAAACTGCCGCCGGCCCACAGCGCGCTGCCGTCAGCGCGGCGGACCTGGAAGGCGGTGAGCGCGCTGCCGTCGAAGCCGTTGAGGCCGATCCAGTCCCAGCCCACCGCGTCGGCGGCCAGCAGCTCGTCGCTCCACTCGTGGTCCAGCCAGGCGCGGCCGTTGGCCTGCAGCGTGCGGCCGCCCAGCCGCAGCCGGGCCTGCGCCGCCAGTTGCGGCTCGCTGTAGTACTCGCTGGCCTGTGCTTCCAGCGGGCCCTTGCGCGAAAAGCCGGCGTCGCCCTGCAGCAGCAGCGGCTGCGTGGGCTGCAATTGCAGCGCCAGCGCCCAGGCGTCGCCATCGTTGTCGCCGCCGCCGCCGCCATCGGCGTCGCCGTTCACCCGCGCCTGCCAGCCGCCGCCGCCGTCGCGCTGCAGTGACCAGGGGCCGATCCAGACGTGGGCGTCGGCCTCGGCGGCGCCGGCGGCCGCCTGCGCGTCGAACCGGCCGTTCCAGCGCAGCAGCCGCTGCGCATGGCGGTGGCGGCGCGCGCCAAGATCGGTGACCGCGGCATGCGCGAACAGCAGCTGGCGCGGCGCCAGGCGGCCGGGCAGCGCATCGGCCAGCCCGGTGCGGCTGCGGAAGAAGGTCACCTGGAAGCCGTGGCTTGGCGCCTCGGCAACGCCCAGCCAGCCGGTGGCGTACCACCACTCGATGCGCTGGCCGAGATGCGCGCCGTGGTCGCGTGGCCAGCTGAGCGCCCGGCCGCGGCGCACGGGGTCGGCGGCCTGCGCGGCGTCCGCGGGCAGGGCCACTGCAGGCGCGAGTGCCGGCAGCGCCGGCAGCGCCAGCCAGGCCAGTGATCGCCGCCGCGCTGGGTTCACCAGTCCTCCTTGACGGCCAGCACCGCCGAGCGCGCCGCGGCTTGCCGCCCGGCCAGCGCCGCCGTTGCCACGCCGATCACCAGCACCGCGGCGCACAGCGCCAGCAAACGGCCCACGGGCAGCGCCAGGTCCATGCTCCAGTGGAAGCTCTGCGGGTTGACCACGTCCACCAGCACCACGCTGACCGCCAGCCCCACCAGCAGCCCGATCGCGCAGCCGGCGGCCAGCCAGGCGGCGCTTTCGCCGGTCACCACGGCCAGGATCTGGCGCCGCGTCAGCCCCAGGTGCGCCAGCAGGCCGAACTCCTTGCGCCGCGCCAGCACCTGGGCCGACAGGCTGGCGGCGATGCCCACGATGCCGATCGCGATCGCCACCGCCTGCAGGTAGTAGGTGACCGCGAAGCTGCGGTCGAAGATGCGCAGCGAGACGCGGCGCAGCTCGGCGGTGGCGGCGAACTCCAGCAGCGCGGGGTCCGCCAGTCGATGGCGGATGCCGTCCTGCACCGCGGCCACGCTGGCGCCCGGCGCCAGCCACAGCGCCATCTCGTTGAGCCGGCGGTCGCCGGTGAGCCGGAGGTAGTCGCCGTGGTCCATCGCCACGCTGCCGAACTGGCGCGCGAAGTCGCGCCAGACGCCGCGCACGCGCACGCTGGCCGGCGGTGCGCCGCTGTCCGTGCTCAACGGCAGTTGCAGCAGCGTGCCCGGCCGCGCACCGTAGAGCGCCACCATCGCCTCGCTGACCCACACGCCCACCTCGCCCGGCACCGCGGGGCTGACCGGCCCTTGCAGCGGCAACTGGCGCTCGGGGTCGGGCAGCGGGCGCGCCAGCAGCGTGACCGCCGGCCGGCCAGGCGCCAGCACCAGCGCGCGCACGCGGCCGGCCTGCACGCGCTGCACGCCGGGCAGCGCGGCCGCCGCGGCCACCAGCTCGGGGCCGAACCAGGCCTGATCGCCGGCGGCACTGCTGGCCGCGCTGCGGGCGTAGAGGTCGGCCGGCAGCACGCCGTCCAGCCAGGCCGAGACGCTGTCGCGGAAGCTCGCCACCATCACCGTCAGCGCCACGCTCAAGGCCAGGCTGGCGACCACGCCGGCCACCGCGGCGCTGGCGGTGGCGCGCTGGTGGCGGGCACGCCGCCGCGCCAGCAGCAGCAGCGGGCGGTGCTCGCGGCCGTCGCCGGCCAGCAAGGCCTGCACCGCTGCCGGCACCAAAGCGACACCGCCGAACAGCAAGGCTGCCACCGAGGCGTACGCCGCCAGCGGCAGCCCGGCCACCGGCGGCAGCAGGGCCAGCACGCCGCCCAGCGCCATCAGCCCCAGGCCCACCGACGCCGGCAGCGGCCGCGCGCGCTGGCCGCCCAGGCCTTTGAGCGCCTGCGCCGGCGACAGCCGCTCGGCCTGCCGCGCCGGCAGCCAGCCGCCGGCCAGCGCGGTGGCGGTGCCCAAGGCCAGGCACAGCACCGCGGTGCCGGCGTCCACCTGCAGCGCCGGCTGCACGCCGGCAAAGAAGCCGCCGCCCAGGTCGCCGCCCAGCAGCCGCAGTGCGGCCCAGGCCAGCGCCGCGCCGAAGCCCAGGCCCAGCGCGCTGCCGGCGGCGCCCAGCAGCGCGCATTCGGCCAGCACCAGTTGCCGCCGCTCGGCGGCGCGCAACCCCAGCACGCCCAGCAGCGCCAGCCCTTGCGTGCGCTGGGCCACGGACAGCGATAACACCGAGAACACCAGGAAGCCGCCGACGAACAAGGCCACCAGCGCCAGCACCGTCAGGTTGACGCGGTAGGCGCGCGACAGCGTCGACAGCCGCTGCTCGGCCTCGCCGGGTGGCGCGGCGTGGACGCCGGCCGGCAGCGCCAGCGCCTGCAGCAGCGCGGCGGGGGACTGCCCCGGCGCCAGCCGCAGGTCGATGCGCGAGAGCCGACCGCCGTGGCCGAACAACTGCTGCGCCGCCGCCACGTCCATCACCAGCAGCGGCGGCCCGCCGGCGGCCACGTGGCCGGCCACGCGCAGGCGCTGCCAGGCGCCGCCGGCCTGCAGCCGCAAGGCGTCGCCGTCGTGCAGATTCAGCCGCTGGCGGGCGCTGGCGTTGACGAAGGCGGCGCCGGGGTCCAGCGCGGCCAGCCGGTCCTCGCCGGCCGCGGGCTGCGGCAGCAGCTCGGGCGCGATCGCGGCCAGCGCCAGCGCGTCGACGCCCAGCACCTTCAGCGCGATGCGTCCACCATGGGCGTTAGCAGCCTGGGTCTCGATCTCCAGCACCGGGCTGGCCACGCGCACGCCAGGCTGCAGCCGCGCGCGGTCCAGCAGTTCGTCCGGCACGCCGGCGGCCAAGCCGCCACTGCCGCGCAGGCTGAGGTCGGGCTGGCCGTTGACGGCGCGCACCGCGGCGCCGAACTCGGCCAGCGCCGACTGGTTGATCAACTGCACCGAAAACGCCAGCGCCACGCCCAGCGCCACCGCCAGCAGCACCAGGCCGTGGCGCCAGGGGTGGTGCTGCCACTCGCGCCACAGCAGGGGCAGCAGGCGCCACAGCGGCGGGTCGCGGGTCATGACCTGGCGGGCCGACCCCGCCGCGCCTTGTCGCCGCCTTGGCCGTCGGCCACGGCGAGCGCGCTCATGCCATCGGAGAGGAACAGACGGGCGAGCTCGGCATCGAACGCATCGTCATCGAGGATCGTCTTCATCCGTGTCGGCGCTTCGTCGGGGCACTGCTGCATCGAGGCGGAGAAGGTACCACCGTGAGCGCTTGCGCGCAGACGACCGAGCATCAGACAGACGGCCTTCCGAAGCCTGGTCCGCGACCGCGCGCAACGCGCCGAGCGGCTGGCCGCGATCGACCGCAGCGGTTGCGACATGCACGAGCTGCGCCAGGTCGACCTGCCGCGTCAGCGCGCCCGCCCCTCGCGCGGATCCGGCGTGGCGCGCAGCGGCCCGTGCCAGGCCTTGCACAGCGCCAGCGCCTCGGCCTTGCTGCCGGTGAGCCAGGTCATGTAGTCGTCAGGGTCGAGAATCACCGGCATGCGCTTCTCGTCGCCCGGCCGATGGAACTGCGCCATCACTTCGTGGCCGTCTGCATTGCAAGTCAGCATGCCGACCGAGTAGATCACCTCGCCGGTGGCCTGGTCGAGGTACTCGCGGTACAGGCCGGCAATGCCCATCGGCACGCCGCCCGCCGCGTAGATGCGCCAGCGCTCCGACTTGCCGGGGTTTGCTGCCGTACCGAAGTAGCGCGGCTCGTAGAACCACTCGGCGGGCATGATGCAGCGCTGATCCTGGCGCCACAGCGGCGCGTAGGTGCGCTTGGCGGCCATCTCTTCGGACCGGACATTGAACGTGTTCCGCGCCCACGTCTGCGTGCTCACGAAGCCGGGCACCACGCGCCACACGCCGTCCATCACGGCAAGCTGCTCGCCAGGCCGCAATCGCTGCCGCTGCGGCTGCAGGCGGATGAAGGGGATGCGGCTGTCGGGCCACGCGTCGACATCGGCCGTCTCGCCAGCCTGTCGCTCGACGCCGAAGAACGTCAGCAGGCGATCGGTGGCGGTGACGGGGCGGTAGTTGGCACACATGGCGTCAGCGCGGCGGTGGCAGGAACAGGCGCTTGCGGGCCGCCTCGGTGATCGACACGTTCGACGAATGCACCACGCTCATCAGGCGGCTTTGGTGGTCGAACCCGGCACCGAGCATCCGGCCGCCGTCCATCCACTGCTGCATCAGGTTGCTCCTGCGGCCAGCGCCAGCACGGCGCGGCGACGATCGATCACTCGAATCATTGATGGCCTCCGATCAGGGCTTGTGTCGAGCCCGCGCTCACGCCGGCTAACCCATCAGGTCGTTGGATCATAAATCGGCACCTGCACCCGCTGTGGCCTTGCGCACGCGCCGCGTCTGCGGGCTGCCGGTCAACACGTGGTCGACGTCGATCGGCATCGACGCGCCGAGCGACAAGGCGCTGATCTTCGGCATCAGTGCGATGTTCACCGGCCTGGCCGGCGCACTCGCTGCATGGCTCAGTCGGGCCCGGCATGGGCAACGGCAAGGCCATTTCGCTGCTGCTGGCCCGTGAAGGGGCCCGCGTGTGGGCGTTGGACCGCAACCTGGCGGCAGCGCGGGAGACGCAGTGGCTGGTGCGCGAACAAGGCGGCATCTCGCTTCGTCACGCTCGCGTCGCGGGCCAGCGCCCGAGCAGAGACACGGCCGGGCGCCGACAATGCGCCACACCGCCAGGAGAGCCCGATGCGATTGAACGTCAACGGCAAGCTGCACGAAGTCGACGTCGAACCCGAGATGCCGCTGCTGTGGGTGCTGCGTGACGAGCTCGGCATCACCGGACCGAAGTACGGCTGCGGCATCGGCCTGTGCGGCGCCTGCACCGTGCACCTCGACGGCACGGCGGTGCGCTCGTGCTCGATGCCGGTCGGGCAGGTGCAGGGCGCCGTCACCACCATCGAAGGGCTGGGCACGCCCGCCGCGCTGCATGCCGTGCAGAAGGCCTGGGTCGAGCACCAGGTGGCGCAGTGCGGCTACTGCCAGTCGGGCCAGATCATGACCGCGGCGGCCTTGCTGGCGGCGAACGCGGCGCCGACCGACGCCGAGATCGACGCCGCGATGTCGGGCAACCTCTGCCGCTGCGGGACCTACCCGCGCATCCGCGAGGCGGTGAAAGCCGCCGCCCAGGCCCACAGCGGAGCGTCGCGATGAGCCGCCTGGCCAGCACCGCGCGCCGCGGCTTCCTGGTCGCATCGGCGGTCATCGCCGGCGGCGTGGCCTTCGGGGTCTATCAGGTGCGCCGCACGCCGGCCAATCCCTTGCTCGCCGGGCGGCGTGATGGCGAAGCGATCTTCGACCCCTGGGTCAAGGTCGATGCCCAGGGCATCACGCTGATCGCGCCGCACGCGGACGTGGGCCAGGGCGTGCGCTCGGTGCAGGCGGCCCTGATCGCGGAGGAAATGGACCTCGAATGGGGCCAGTTCGCCGTCGAGCCCGGACCGCCCAGCGCGGCGTACTACAACACCGCGCTGGCCGACGAGCAGGTGCCGTTCCGCTCGACCGACACCAGTGCAACGGCCGAAGCGCTGCGCTCGGCGATGGGCGCTGTGTTCAAGGTGCTGGGGCTGCAGTTGACCGGCGGGTCGAGCACCGCGCCGGACAGCTTCGTCAAGCTGCGCATGGCCGGCGCCGTGGCGCGCGAGACGCTCAAGCTGGCGGCCTCGCGGCAAAGCGGCGTGCCCGTCGAGCAATTGAAAACCGACAAGGGCGCCGTCGTCCTGCCCGACGGCAAGCGGCTCGCGTACCCCGCCCTGGCGCGCGACGCGAGCGCGATCGAGCCGGTGCAGGACGTCAAGTTGCGCGACCCCTCGCAATGGCGATTGATCGGCAAGCCGATGCAGCGCCTGGACATCGTGCCCAAGTCCACCGGCACGCAGACCTTCGGCATCGACCTGCGCCTGGACGGCATGCTGCATGCCGCCATCAAGGTCAACCCGCGCCACGGGGGGCCGATGCTCAGCTTCGACGCCAAGGCCGCGACGGCCATGCGCGGCGTGAAGAAGATCGTGCCGGTGACGGGCGGTGTCGCGGTGGTTGCCGACAACACCTGGCGGGCGTTCCAGGCGGCCAACGCGGTCAAAGTCGAGTGGGGGCCGGCGCCTTACCCGGCCGAGCAGGCCGAGCACTGGCGCGCGGTGTCGGAGTCATTCATTGCCGAGCGGCTGGACAAGGAATGGCGCAACGACGGCAACGTGGACGCGGCGCTCGCCGGCACGGCGGCCGTCGTCAGCGCCGAGTACCGCGCGCCCTATCTGGCGCATGCGCCGATGGAGCCGCTGTCAGCGGTGGTCAAGCACACGCCGCAGCGCGTGGACGTCTGGGTCGGCAGCCAGGTGCCGCGGTTCGCGCAGGAGAAGGTGGCCAAGATCGCCGGCGTGGCCGTCGAGCAGGTTTACCTGCACAACCAGTATTGCGGCGGCAGCTTCGGCCACCGGCTGGAGTTCGAGAACATCACGCTGGCCGCCGAAGTGGCAAGGCAGATGCCTGGCGTGCCGATCAAGCTGACGTTCAGCCGCGAAGAGGACTTTGCGCACGACTACCCGCGCCAGATCACGATGAGCCGGGCGCGCGGCAGCACGAGCAACGGCCGGGTCGACGCGTTGTCGCTGGACATCGCGTCGGTCTCGGTCAGCGCCTCGCAGATGAAGCGGCTGGGCCTGCCGATGCCGGGGCCCGATGGTCAGATCCCCGCCGGTGCCTGGAACCTGCCTTATGCGCTGCCGCACTTCCGCATGCGCGCCTACCGGGTGCCCGAGCTGGCGCCGAGCAGTTCCTGGCGCTCGGTGGGCGCTTCGTCGGCGGGCTTCTTCGCCGACGGCTTCGTGGACGAGCTGATCCACGCCGCCGGCGCCGATCCGCTGCTGGAACGCCTGCGTCTCGCGCAAGACCCGGTGGCGCGCCGGGTGCTCGAAGCCGTGGCCGAGATGTCCAACTGGAAGGGCGCCAAGCTCGGCGAGGGCCGCGGGCGCGGCGTCGCTTTCGTCGAATCCTTCGGCGTGCCCTGCGCCCAGGTGGTGGAAGTGACGAAGACGCCGCAAGGCATCCGCATCGACCGCGTGTGGGTGGCGCTGGACGTCGGCCGGGTCATCGACCCCGTCAACTTCGACAACCAGGTCAAGGGTGGCGTCGTCTGGGGTCTGGCGCATGCGATGAACTGCGAGCTGACCTACGCCGATGGCAAGGCCCAGCAGACCAACTTCAACGCCTACCCGGGCATGCGGCTGTACCAGTGCCCGCAGATCGCCGTGCGCGGGCTGGAACACGCCGCCAAGCTGCGCGGCGTCGGCGAGCCGCCGGTGCCGCCGGCCGCGCCGGCGCTGGCCAATGCGATCTATGCGGCCACGGGGGTGCGCTTGCGCGAGATGCCGTTCAGCAAGCATGTGGCGTTTGCCTGACATGTGGCCTTGCCTGACGGTTGCCGCTGCGCTCAGGCCGGCACCTGGTACTGCGCCGGCCCCATCAGGTCGATGCCGCAGGGCAGCTCGCGCACCCAGGCGATGAACTCGGCCACCGCGGTGCCGGCCAGCGGCGAGCCGTGCTGCGGCACGATCATGCGGATGGGCAGCTCCGCGACCATGTCGGCCCACAGGCGCAGCACCTTGTTGGACACCATGTAGCGGCGGTGAAAGGCCTCCATCCCCGGCGGCAGCGGCTGCAGGCTGCTCAGCGTGGTGGCCGCTGCCGCGCCGCTGACCAGCGAGACGCCGAGGTCGCCCGAGAACAGGATGCCGCTGGCCGGGTCGAAGAACTGGAAGTTGCCCTCGGCGTGCATGAAGTGCGCCGGCAGCGCGATCAGCTCGCTGCGGCCGATCTTGATGCGCGCGCCGCCGTCGGCGATGCCCACGACGCGGCCCGTGGTCTTGCCCGGCTTGCAGAAGTGCGGGATGAAGCGCTCCCACAGCCGCGAGATGTAGACCTTGGCCTGGGTGGCCGTGGTCCAGCGGTCCAGCGAGGCGATGATGTCCGGGTCGGCGTGCGAGGCGATCAGCGCTTCCAGCTTGGAGGGCGGGAAGTGCCGGCTCATCTCGAGGTACAGCTCGGCGTAGGCCAGATTGCCGCCGGGGTCGATGACCGCGCCGCGGTCACCGTCGATGATCAGGAACTGGTTGGACTGCACGGCCTCGCCGTCCATGTCGCCGAGGTCGGTGAACATCAGACAGCAATGCCCGCCATGGTCGTACAACTTGATCGCCATAGGCCGCGAATGTAGGGGTCGCCTCCAGGGTCGATCTTGATCGACCTCAAGGCTGAGTCAGCCTTGGCGGACGCCGGTCGACGTCAGACGCAACACGCGGTCGGCGCGCGCCGCCGCCGCGGCCGAGTGCGTGACCAGCAGGCAGGCGGCACCGGCTTGGCGCACCTGGGCAAGCAGCAAATCGAGCACGCGCGCGGCGGTGTCGGGGTCGAGGTTGCCGGTGGGCTCGTCGGCCAGGATCAGCCCCGGCCGGTGCACCAGCGCGCGGGCGATCGCCACCCGCTGCAACTGGCCGCCCGACAGTTCAGCCGGCTGGCGGTGGCCGAGGCCGGCCAGGCCCACCTCGGCCAGCAGCGCCTGCACGCGCGCCTCGTCGGGCCGGCCCAGCAGCAGCAGCGGCAAGGCCACGTTCTCGGCCACGCTCAGATGCGGCAGCACGTGGAAGGCCTGGAACACGAAGCCGAGCTGCGCGCGCCGCAGCCGCGCGCAGGCGTCGTCGTCGGCCGTGGCGAGGTCGACGCCGGCGACGACGAGGCGGCCGCTGTCGGCGCGGTCCAGCCCGGCAATGCAGTTCAGCAGCGTGGACTTGCCGACGCCCGATTCGCCCAGCAGTGCGACGAACTCGCCGCGCGCGAGCTGCAGCGAGACGTCGTGGAACACCGCCACCTCGCCGTAGCGCTTGCTCAAGCCTTCGATGCTCAGCATCACGGCGCCTCGCCGCGCGCCAACGCCAAAAGAGACGAACGCGCCTGCGCCGGCGCATCGGGCGCGTCGCAGGCGACCGCGTGGCGCTGCATCGCGCGCAGCCAGGTGAGCTGGCGCTTGGCCAGCTGGCGCGTGGCCGCGATGCCGCGCTCGGGCAGGGTTTGCAGATCACCGCGGTCCAGCGCCTCCCAGGCCTGGCGGTAGCCCACGCAGCGCATCGAGGGCAGATCGGGCTCCAGGTCGCCGCGCGCGCGCAGCGTGCGCACTTCGTCGACCAGGCCGGCGGCCAGCATCGCCGTGAAGCGATCGGCGATGCGCTGGTGCAGCCAGGCGCGCGATTGCGGCTCCAGCGCCAGCAGCGGCCAGGCTTGCGCATCCGCCTGGCGCGGCCCTTGCTGCCAGGCCGACAGGGGCCGGCCGCTGAGCCGGAAGACTTCCAGCGCGCGCTGGATGCGCTGCGCGTCGTGCGGCGCCAGCCGCGCCGCGGTGGCCGGGTCCACGCGCGCCAGCTCGGCGTGCAGCGCCGGCCATCCTGCGCGCGCGGCCTGCTCGTCCAGCGCGCGGCGCAGCGCGGGGTCGGCCGGCGGCATCGCGTCGAGGCCTTCGCGCAAGGCCTTGAAATACAGCATCGTGCCGCCCACCAGCAGCGGCAGCCGGCCGCGCGCGCGGATCCCGGCGGCCAGCCGCGTGGCGTCGGCGACGAACTGCGCGGCCGAGTAGGCCTCGGTGGGGTCGAGGATGTCGATCAGGTGGTGCGGTACTTCAGCACGCTCGGCGGCGCTGGGCTTGGCGGTGCCGATGTCCATGCCGCGGTAGACCAGCGCCGAGTCGACGCTGATGATCTCCAACCCGCAGCACCGCGCCAGGCCCAGCGCCACCGCGGTCTTGCCGGCGGCGGTGGGGCCGGCGAGGCACACGCCCAAAGGCCGGCGCGGCGCCGTCATCGGCCCAAGCGCCGCACCAGCGTCCACGCGATCGCGCCGGTCAGCAGCGACCAGAAGGCCACGCCGTACACCAGCGGCCGCACCGTGCCGTCCAGCGCCTGCCCCAGCCAGCCCGCGATGCCGAAGGCCACCGCCGCGATGAGGAAACCGGCCAGCGCCGAGGCCGCGCCGGCATGCTCGGGGAAGGGGCCGACGGCGGCCGCCTGGCTGCAGGGCTGGTGCACGCCGTGGCCGATGGCGTACAGGCATTGCGGCAGCGCGATCGCCCACGCCGACTGGATCCCCAGCGCCGCCGGCAGCGCCATCGCCAGCCCGCCGGCCACCGTGAAGGCCGCTCCGCGCTGCACCGCGCCCACCGGCCCGTAGGCCCGCACCCAGCGCCGGCAGACGAAGGTGCCGGCGATGTAGGCCAGCGAGCCGCTGCCCAGCACCGCGCCGAAGGCCGCCGGCGACAAGCCCAGCACGTCGATGTAGACGAAGGCCGAGCCGGCCAGCATCGTGAACAGCCCGCCGTAGGTGGCCGAGGTCAGCAGCGCCCAGGCGACGAAGACGCGGTGGGTGGCGATGCGCCGCCAGGCCGCCAGCAGCACGCGCGGCTGCGTGGCATCGGGCCGCAGGCGCGGCGCGGTCTCGGGCAGCCGCCAGGCCACGATGGCCAAGGTCAGCACGCCGATGGCCGCCACGATCGCCAGCGCGGCGCGCCAGCCGGCGGCCGCGGTGACCAGTCCGCCCAGTGCGGGGCTGGCGATGGCGATCAGCCCCAGCCCCGACATCGCCCAGGCCATCACCTGTGCGCCTTGCCGCGGCTCATACAGGTCGCGCAGCAGCGCGCGCGAGCAGACCACCGCCGCGGCCATGCCCAGGCCCTGCAGCGCGCGCCAAGCCACCAGCGTGCCGATGCTGCCGGCCAGCGCGGCGCCCAGGCCGGCGGCGGCGTACAGCGCCAGCCCCCACAGCAGCACCGGGCGCCGGCCCACGCGGTCGGCCACCGGCCCCCACAGCAGTTGGCCGCAGCCGAAGGCCAGCAGCAACGCGGCCATGGTCTGCTGCGCGGCGGCGAGCGTCGCGCCCAGCGATCGCGTCAGCGCCGGCAGCGCGGGCAGGTACAGGTCGGTGGTCACCGGCTGCAGGCCCAGCAGCAGCGCCAGCAGCCAGGCCGCCTCGGCACGGCCCGGCAACGGCCGCGCGCCGGCGCGCGCCGCACCAGCAAATGTGGCTCTGCCATTGTGCTGGTCCCCCTCGGGAGGCGGGCTGGGCGCAGCCCGGCCCTGGGGGCGCTTAGACGAAGCGCTCGTGCTCATCCAGGTAGCGCCATTGCCCGGCGGGCAGTTGGCCCAGCGCGATGCTGCCGATGCGCACGCGCTTGAGCCCCAACACGTCCAGGCCCACCAGGTCGCACATGCGGCGGATCTGGCGCTTGCGGCCCTCGCGCAGCACGAAGCGCAGCTGGTCCTCGTTCTGCCAGCTCACGCGCGCCGGGCGCAGCGGCACGCCGTCGAGCGCCAGGCCGTGGCGCAGCCGTTCGAGCTGCTCGTCGGGCAGCCGGCCGCCGCCGCGGTGCGCCACGCGCACCAGGTATTCCTTCTCCACCCGCGTCTCGTCGCCGATCAGCAGCTTGGCGACGCGGCCGTCCTGCGTCAGCACCAGCAGGCCGGTGGAGTCGATGTCCAGCCGCCCGGCCGGCGCCAGGCCGCGCAGCTGCCCGGGGTGGAAGCGCGTGCGCGAGCGGTCGTCGCTCCAGCGGTTCCCGGGCTTGACCAGCACCACGGCGGGCTCATGGCCATCCTCGGCCTGGCCGCTGACATAACCGATTGGCTTGTGCAACAGGATCGTGACCTGTCGCGCCTGCTGCTGGCGCGCCAGCGGGTCGACCTCGATCACCGCGTCGGGCCGCGCGCGCAGGCCCAGCACGGCCGTCTGGCCGTCGACGCGCACCCACCCGGCGGCGATCCAGTCGTCGGCCTCGCGCCGCGAAGCCAGGCCGCGGTCGGTCATCAGCTTGGAGACGCGGGTGCCTTCGCGCGGCGGGTAGGGCGCCGGTGCAGCGGTCGCCGCGGTGGCTGCGGTTTCTGTGGGCGAGGGCGCGCGTGCGGGCGCGGGCCGCGGTGCGCGCGGCACGCGCGGCGGCGGTGCAGCAGCCGGCTTTGGTGCGCGCGCGGGCGGCGGCGGCGCAGCCGAAGGCGGCGGCGCCACGCCGCGGCCGCGCACCGGCCGGCGGCGCGGGTCGCGCGCCGGTGCCTTGGCTTTCAGGCTGAGCTTGGGGCGGTCTGACATCGAGCCTGCAATTGGACCATGCCCGGCGGCGCGGGCCGGGTGGCCGACAATCCGCCGGGCCTTCCAACCCGGCGCCAGCCGGCCCTTGCAGGAGCGAGCACCATGACCATCGGCAGCTTCGAGATCATCTCGGTCCCGGTCAGCGACCAGCAGCGCGCCAAGTGCTTCTACCGCGACGTCCTCGGCTTCTCGCTGATCCGCGAGGAACCGATGGGCCCGGGCGCCAGCTGGATCCAGCTTGCGCCGCCGGGGCAGGCGGTGACGATCGCACTGGTGACGTGGTTCGAGCAGATGAAGCCGGGCGGCCTGCAAGGCGTGATGGTCAACACCGACGACATCGACGCCGAGCACGCGTTGCTGCGCAGCCGCGGCCTCGAACTCGGCGAGATCAGGCAGGAGCCATGGGGACGCTATGCCTTGTTCACCGATCCTGACGGTAACGGCTGGATTCTTCGGCAAGCGCCATGAGCCATTGCTGATGGATCCCGTCGCGATTTTTCATTGGTCGACGTCGAGCGTGCTTCCACACAATGGACCATGCGCAACGAGACCATCTCTTCCTGCCTGCTGCGGGTTGCCGCCGCGCTCGCGGCGCCGGGGCAACCGCGCACGGCCTTGCAGGCGCTGGATGCGGCGCTGCGGCTGGCCCCGGGCCACAAGCTGTTCACCGTGCTGCTGGCCGACACGCAGCGCCAGCTCAGCCGGCGCATCTATTCGAGCGCGCCGCAGGCCTATCCCTGCGGCGGCACCAAGCCGATCCGGCCAGCCAGTGAGTTCTACGAGACGGTGCTGCTCGCCGGCCAGCCCCGCATCTGCCGCGACGCGGCGGCATGCCGTGCCGCCTTCCCGGACTTCGACCAGATCCAGGCGCTCGGCTGCGAGTCGGCCCTCAATTTCCCCGTCCGATTCAACGGCCGCAGCCTGGGGTCGCTGAACCTGCTGCACGAAGGCGGCTGGTATGCCGACGAGCACGTGCTCGTCGGGATGGAGCTGCTGTCGGCCTTGGCGGTGCCGGTGCTGCTCGACGGCCTTTCACAACTTTCGGAAACCCCATGAGCTCGATGCTTCCCATCACCCGACGGACGGTGGCCTTTGCGCTGGCCGCCGCAGCAAGCGCAGGCGCGCTGGCGGCCGACCCCTATCCGAGCAGGCCCATCACCATCGTCTATCCCTATGCGGCCGGCAGCGCCTCCGACGTGATGACGCGGCAGGTCGCCGAGATCCTCGCCAAGGGCCTGGGCAAGCCCGTGATCGTGGAAGCGCGGCCCGGCGCGGGCGGCTCCACGGCGCTGGAAGCCGTGACCCGCGCCCCGGCCGACGGCTACACCCTCGTGCTGTCGGCCAGCGGCACCATGTCGGTCAACCCGCACATCTACAACCTGCGCTACCGGCCGGTCGACGACCTGGTCTCGATCACGACCTTGGTCGACATTCCGTTCATCGCGGTGACCAACCTGGCGTTTCCGGCGAGGAACCTCAAGGAGTTCATCGCGCAGGCGAAGGCCAGGCCCGGCGCCATCTCGTTCGGCAATGCCGGCATGGGGACGCAGGCCCATCTGACGCAGGTGATGTTCCTGAAGGCCGCTGGCATCACGGCGAACATCGTGGCCTACAAGGGCGGAGCGCCGATGGCCACCGACCTGATCGGCGGCCACATCGATTCGGCGTTCGACAACGCGGCGGCGCAGGTGCCCCACGTGCAAGGCGGCAAGGTGCGGCCGCTGTTCGTCACGACGCAGACGCGCAGCCCCACGCTGCCCGCGGTGCCGACGGCCGACGAGGCGGGGCTGCCGGGGTTCGTGGCGTCGGGCTGGTTCGGGCTGGCCGCGCCCAAGGGCACGCCGCCGGAGATCGTCGATCGCCTCAACGCCATCATCGTCGCTGCCTTCAAGCAGCCGGCGACGCGCAAGATGCTGATGGATGCGGGCTGGATGCCGGTGGCGAGTTCGCCCGCCGATGCCGATGCCCGGGCGCGGGCCGATCTGGTGCGCTTCGGCGCGGTCGTGCAGCAGCTCGGCCTCAAGCCGAACTGACGCCGCTCACGGCCGAAGCACTGTCGCGACCTGCCGCAGCGCGTCGGTGAAGGCCGCCAGCTTGGGGTCCATCGCCGCGGGATCCCACAGCATGCCGATGTCGCCGAAGCCGACGCTCGGCGCCAGCTTCACCGCGTCCATCAGGTGCAGGCTGCAGTACAGCGGCGCGACCGATCCGGCCAGCACGCTGATGAACTCGCCATGCTTGAGCAGCATCTGGATCACCACCAGCGAGGGCGTCTCGATCCGCGGTTCGGGCACGGCAACGCCCGCGCGCTGAAACGCCGATTCCAGGCGCTGCCGCATCAGCGTGCCCAGCGGCGGCATGATCCAGGGCATGCGGGCCGCTTCTTCCCACGTCGGCTTGCGCTTGCGCCCCAGCGCGTGGCCCGGGCTCACCACCACGGCGACGGTGTCCTGGATCAGCAGCTCGCTGGCAAACCCCGACTTGTGGGCGCGCAGATCCAGCGGCCCGATCACCACGTCGAGCTCGCGCTTGCGCAGCCGCTCCAGCAGGATCTCGAACGTGGCCTCGGTCACCTGCACCCGCAGGCCGGGCGCCTGGGCCTGGATGCGGGTGATGGCCTGGGGGATCAGCGACGGCGTCGCTGAAATGATCGACCCGACGTGCACGCGCCCGGTGAGGCCGGAGCGCACGGCCGCGATCTCGCTGTCCACCCGGAAGACGTCGCCGAGCATGCGCTCGGCATGATGGCGCAGCACCTCGCCCACCGGCGTGGGCGTCAGCTCCCTGCCGCGCAAAAAGAGCGGCTCGCCGACCACGTCTTCAAGGTCCGCCAGCCAGTGCGAGACGGCCGGCTGCGTCATGTGCATCTGCTGGGCGGCGCGGGTGATGTTGCGCAACTCGCACAGCACCAGCAGGACTTCCAGGTGCCGCAGCTTCAGCTTGCGCGCCCAGGCGATCGAATCGAGCCGGTTCGTCATGCGCAAATGCTAATGCAAGCGTCCACATAATTCATTTGCGGCTCATGTCCCGCGTCCACAGAATCCGCTGCAGCCACATGGCCTGTTGGAGCCTGCCAGATGTCTCATCGGATCAAGTCCTTTCTCGCCGCCGCCTTGCTCGCCGCAGCCGGCAACGCGGCCTTCGCGCAAGCCGCGAGCTGGCCGAACCGGCCGATCACGCTGGTCGTGCCGCAGGCGCCCGGCGGCGGCACCGACGTCCTCGGCCGCCTGTGGGCCGGCTACGTCGGCAAGTCGCTCGGCGCCACCGTCGTGGTGGACAACCGGGCCGGGGCCAACGGCATCCTGGCGTCGACCTACGTGGCCAAGCAGCCGGCCGATGGCTACACGGTGATGATCGCCGGTATTTCGTACCTGGCCTTCAACCCCGTCACGTACAAGCAACTGCCGTACAACCCCGACAAGGATTTCGACGGCGTCGCGCTGCTCGTCAACACGCCGTTCCTCGTGGTCGCCAGCCCCGAGTCGGGCATCAAGTCGATGGCGGAGCTTGTCGCCAAGGCCAAGGAGAACCCGGAGCGGCTGAACTTCGCGTCGGCCGGCAAGGGCAACTCCACGCACCTCGTGATGGAGATGCTGGCCGAGCGCGCCGGCTTGAAGCTGACGCACGTGCCGTACAACGGCGCGGCCAAGGGGCTGACGGCCGTGATGTCGGGCGAGGTGCAACTGATGGCCGACGTGCTGAACACGGCCGCCGTGCAGGCCAGGGCGGGCAAGGTGACGGCGATTGCCACGGTGTCGTCCAGGCGCGCCAACGGCCTGCCGGAGGTGCCGACGATGGCCGAAGTGGGCTTCAAGGACTTTCCGCAGCCCGGCTGGTATGCGATGGTCGCGCCCGCGGGCACGCCGCGCGCCATCATCGACCGCCTGAACGGCGAGACGCAGAAGTTCTTCGCCGACCCCGGCGTGCGCGCCAGGCTCGATGCGCTGAACTTCGAGCCGCTGCCGGCCAAGCCGGAGGCGGTGAAGGAGTGGATGCACCGCGACGCCAAGGTCTGGGCGCCCGTGATCACGCGCCTGGGCATCTCCAACGATTGAGGAAACGCCATGCCCAAGTTGACCCAAGCCACCTACCGCTACCGTAGCGAGAAGATGCAGCGCGTGATGGACGCGCTGAAGCTCGACGCGCTGCTGTTCACCTCGGCCGACTTCTTCCAGTTCGCCACCAATTTCCACACCGACGTGCAGCCGTGGGAGCGCCCGATCTTCGCGGTGTTTGCGCGCAACGGCGATCCGTTCCTGGTGATGAACGAGCTGTCGACCAACCACGTCCGCTTCTCGATCGAGAAGTCCAAGTTGTGGGTCACCGACATCAGCTTCTACGCCGAGCATCCCAAGGTCGGCGACCGCCTGCCGTTGCTGACGCAGGTCCACGAGCTGCTGGCCGAGCGGCTGCGCGCCGCCGGTCTCGCGCGCGCGCGCATCGGCGTCGAGGGCAGCAGCGGGCTGCTGGCGGCCGTCAACCGGATCCTGCCGGAGCTTCAATGGCGGCCCTGCCTGGCCGAGATGCGCTCGCTGCGCTGGCAGAAGCACGAGGAAGAGCTGAAGGTGATGGAAGCCGCCGCCGGCATTGCCGACTGGGTGCAGGACCGCTACCGGGAGAACATCCGCCCTGGGCGACTGGTGCAGGAGCTCGACTTCGCGATGGCGTCGCTGTGGGTGCAGGAGGCGGCTGAGCGCTTCCCCGGCGAGCACTTCGAGGTCATCCGCACCTGGACGCTCAGCGGCCCGGCCTCGGCGTCGCCGCACGGCGACGGCGCTTCCTGCGGCCAGCGCATCCGCGAAGGCGACGTGCTGGTGAACATCATCATCCCGCGCCTCAACGGGCTGGCGATCGAGAACGAGCGGACCTGGTTCTGCGGCAAGCCGACCGCCCGCCAGGCCGCACTGTGGACGGCCGCCAAGGACGCCAACGAAGCCGCGGTGGCCGCCGCGAAGACCGGCAACCCGGTGAGCGCGATCGACGCCGCCGCCCAGGCCGTGATCGAGAAGGCCGGCTTTGCCGAATACATCAAGCACCGCACCGGGCACGCGATCGGCGTGATCCACCACGAGTACCCGGAGGACATGGCCTTCTCGTTCCGGCCGCTGCTCGACAACGAGGTCTACTCGGCGGAGCCAGGGCTTTACGTCTACGGGATCGGCGGCTTCCGCCTCGACGACACGGTGGTGGTGGGCGCGCAGCCGCGCACCCTGACGCACACGCCGCGAACCCTGGACTACGCGACGGTGGTCTGAGATCGACCGTTAGACGGCCACGTAGCGCCCCGGCTTGTGGTTGACCGCCAGCGCGAAGTTCAGCGCCAGCGCGCCCAGCACCGACAGGCCCAGGCGCTGGGCATCCAGCCAGGGCGTAGCGGCCAGCAGGATCGCGAGGTCGATGCCCATCTGCACCTTGCCGGCGCGCCAGCCGCGCTTGTCCTGCAGCCACAGCACCAGCACGTTCAGCCCGCCCAGGCTGGCCTGGTGGCGAAACAGGATCAGGAAGCCCGCGCCGGCCAGCAGCCCGCCGCCGATGGCCGCGAACAGCGGCTGCACCTGCTGCAGCGTCAGCCAGCGCGGCACCCAGCCGGTCAGCAGCGCCAGCAGCGCCACGGCGCAGAAGGTCTTGAGCGTGAAGCGCCGCCCCATGCGCTGCCAGGCCAGCCAGTAGAAAGGCAGGTTGAGGATGAAGAACGCGGCGCCGAAAGGCACGCCGGTGGCGTAGTGCAGCACGAAGGCGATGCCCGCGGTGCCGCCGGTGACCATGCCCACGTGCTGGAACAGCAGCACCGCCAACGCGACGAACAGCGTGCCGGTGGCCAGCGCCTGCAGGTCTTCCAGCAGGCTGTGGCCCTGGGCGTCTACTCCCCCACTCCGGCCAGGAACCACTTGATCATTCCCTTGGCGGCAAAGCCCACCAGCCCGAAGCCCAGCGCCAGGAACAGCACGAAGGTGCCGAAGCGTCCGGCCTTCGATTCGCGCGCCAGCTGGAAGATGATGAACACCATGTACAGCATGAAGGCCGCGACGCCGAACGTCAGGCCGAACTGCGCAATCTGTTCTTCGGTGTAGCCGAACATGGTCAGGGGCGGGCTTCCAGTCCCGTGGTGTCGACGAGGTCGCGGTAGGCGTGCCAGCTCGAATGCGCCAGCCAGGGCACGATGACGATCAGGCCCAGCAGCCCGGTGGCCATCCCCACGAGGCTCAGGCCCATGATGAGCGCGGCCCACAGCGCCAGCGGCGCGGGGTGGGCCATCACGACGCGCCAGCTCGTGAGGACCGCGGCCAGTACGCTGACTTTGCGGTCCAGCAGCATCGGGATCGCGACCACGCTGGACGCGAACACCGGCGCCGCCAGCAGCGCGCCCAGCATCAACCAGGCCTCGAACAGCCAGCCCTGCGGCGCCAGGACCACCACGCGCAGGAAGTCGGCCGGCGTGCGCACCGGCGCGCCGGCGAAGCCGATGATCAGCGAGGCCGAGGTCAGCACCCAGCCGGTGCCGGCCAGTGCCAGCAGCGAGCCGAACAGCACCAGCCGCGCGTCGTCGGGCTTCCACACGCGCAAGGCGGTGGCCAGGCTCGCGGGGCGGCCGCGGTCGAGCTCACGGCTGACCGCATAGAGCCCGGTGGCGACGATCGGCGCCACCAGCAGAAAGCCGGTGAAAGCGCCGGTCAGCAGCCAGAACTGCTGGCCGGCGACGGCGATCAACGCGGCGCCGAACAGCGCCGCGGCCAGGCCGTGCAGCAGGCCGGGCAGCGGGCAGCGCATCAGGTCGCGCCAGCCGCGCGCCAGCCAGCCCAACGGGCGCAGCAGGGGAACGGGGCGGACGCTGAAGCTTCTCGATTCGGCCAGCGCCTGGGTGGAACGCCATTGCATGGGTCGTGCATCCTGCCTGCCGCTGGGCGGCGGGCTCATGATCGAAGTCAAGCCGTGCTGAGTTCGTGCATCAGCGCGGCGGCGGTGGCAGACAGCTCGGCGGCGTCGCCGCGTTGCAGGCGGATCGCCGGTGCGGCGGCCAGCCCGGGGTAGCTGCGCCGCATCGAGCGTTCATACAGGGGGTCGTAGTGCTCGGCCATCAGCGCGGCCACGAGCTGCGACCACTGGCCGCCGCGGGCCAGTGCCTGCCAGCGGCCCACGCGCTCGCGGCCGCGCAACTCGACCAGGCCGTCGAGCAGCCGGCACAGCGGCTCGGGGTCCTGCGTGCTGACGCGGTAGTCGTCCAGCAGCAGCGCGATGCGCGCGTCGTCATCGGTGTCGATGCGCAGGCATTGGCCGCGGCCGTGCATCGCGCCCAGCAGCGGCTCGGGCACGCGCAGGCTGCCGATGCGCGCGCTCTCGCTCTCGACGAACACCGGCCGCGTGGCGTCGAAGGCGGCCAGCGCCTGCCAGACCGCGGTGTCGAAGGCCTTCTGCGTCGGCTGCGGCAACCCCGGCAGCGCGCCGAGGATGGAGCCGCGGTGGCGTGCCAGGCCTTCGAGGTCCAGCACCTGGGCGCCGGCTTCGCGCAGGGCCTGCAGCAGCCGCGTCTTGCCGCTGCCGGTGCGGCCGCACAGCACCCGGTAGCCGAAGCGCGCCGGCAGCGCGTCGAGCTCGCCGCGCACGTGGGCACGGAACGCCTTGTAGCCGCCCTGCAGCTGCGCGGTGCGAAAGCCGATTTGCGCCAGCACCAGCGCCAGGCTGCCCGAGCGCTGGCCGCCGCGCCAGCAGTAGACGAGCGGCCGCCATTCGCGCGGCTTGTCCTGCACGTGGGCGAGCAGCACGTCGGCGATGCGCCGCGCCACCAGCGCCGCGCCGAGCTTGCGCGCGGCCAGCGGCGAGGTCTGCACGTACAGCGTGCCGACGCGCGCGCGCTCCTCGTCGTCCAGCACCGGCCAGTTCAGCGCGCCGGGCAGGTGGTCGTCGGCAAACTCGGCCGGCGAGCGCACGTCGATCACGTCGTCGAAGCCGGCCGCCAGCGCGGCGGCCACGGTCACGGGCTGCGGGCCTTGCGCCATGCCGTCAGACAGGCGCCGCCACCGCATCGAGCAGTTCGCTCTCGATGCGCAGCTGCGCCTTGGGCTGCTGCAGCACGGGGCCGCTGACGAGAAAGGTGTCCTCCACCCGCTCGCCCAGCGTCGTGACCTTGGCCAGCTGCAGGTTGATGTGGTGGCCCGCCAGCACGCGCGCGATGGCGTAGAGCAGCCCGCTGCGGTCGCTGGCGGTCACGGTCAGCAGCCAGGCCTGGGCGCGCTCGTCGGGGCTGAGCGTGACCCGCGGCACCACCGGAAAGCTCTTGACGCGCCGCGACACGCGGCCGCGGCTGGGCTGCGGCAGCGGGCCCTCGCTGGCCAGCGCCTGCGCGGCCTGGGTCTCCACCAGGGAGATCAGGCTGCGGTAGCCGCTGTCGTCGTCGCCGTCCAGCCGGTTGCTCACGACCTGGAAGGTGTCCAGCGCGTAGCCGCTGCGCGTGGTGTGGATCTTGGCGTCCTGGATGCTGAAGCCGCGGGTGTCGAAATAACCGCAAATCCGCGCGAACAGGTCCGGCCGGTCGGGTGAGTACACCAGCACCTGCAGGCCGTCGCCCACGGTGGACGGGCGGGCGCGCACGATGGGCACCCGGGTCTCGATGTGGCGCCACAGCGAGCGCGCGTGCCAGGCGATGTCGCCGGCGTCGTGGCGCGCGAAGTAGCCCACGTCCAGCGTCTTCCACAGCGGCTCTTCGGTGCCGGGCAGCGCCGACAGCAGCGCCAGCTTCTGCCGCGCCTCCTGCTTGCGGGCCTCGATCTCGGCGTCCAGGTTGGGCCTGGCGCCGCCCAAGGCGCGCAGCGTCAGCCGGTACAGGTCTTCCAGCAGCTTGCCCTTCCAGGCGTTCCATACCTTGGGGCCGGTGCCGCGGATGTCGGCAACGGTCAGCAGGTACAGCGCGGTCAGCCGGCGCTCGCTGCCCACCAGGCGGGCGAAGGCGGCGATCACCTCGGCGTCGGACAGGTCCTCCTTCTGCGCGACGCGGCTCATCGTCAGGTGGTGCTTGACGAGGAACTCGATCAGCTGCGCGTCGCTCTTCGGGATGCGGTGCTCGCGGCAGAAGCGCCGCGCCTCCAGCGCGCCCAGTTCGCTGTGGTCGCCGCCGCGGCCCTTGGCCACGTCGTGGAACAGCGCGGCCACGTACAGCACCCAGGGCGGGTCGAAGGTGCTGGCGAGCTGGCTGCAGAACGGGTACTCGTGCGCGTGCTCGGGGATGAAGAAGCGGCGCACGTTGCGCATCACCATCAGGATGTGCTGGTCCACGGTGTAGACGTGGAACAGGTCGTGCTGCATGCGGCCGACGATGCGGCGGAACACCCACAGATAACGGCCCAGCACGCTGGTCCGGTTCATCTGCCGGAAGGCGTGCGTCTGCCCCTTGGGCTGGCGCAGGATGTCCATGAACAGCTCGCGGTTCAGCCCGTCGCGGCGGAACTCGGCGTCCATCAGGTTGCGTGCGTTGTACAGCGCGCGCAGCGTGCGCGCCGACAGGCCGCGCAGCCCCGGCGTCTGCTGGTAGACCAGGAAGGTCTCCAGGATGGCGTGCGGGTTGTCCTCGTAGAGGCTGTCGCGCGCGATTTCGAGCATGCCGCCGCGGTCCAGGAAGCGCGCATTGATGGGCCGCATCGGCGCGCGCTCGCTGCCCATGATGCGTTCCTCGATGTTGAGCAGCAGGATCTCGTTGAGTTGCGTCACCGCCTTGGCCGCCCAGTAGTAGCGGTGCATCAGCACCTCGCTGCTGCGCTGGCCCTTGGTCTCGTGCAGGCCGAAGCTCTGCGCCACCGCGGTCTGCAGGTCGAACACCAGGCGGTCCTCGCGGCGGCCGGCCACCAGGTGCAGCCGGGCGCGGATCAGCCGCAGCACGCCTTCGTATTTGCGCAGCTGCTGGGCCTCGAAGGCCGTCACCAGGCCCTTGGCGGCCAGCTCGCTCCAGGTGCGGCCGAGGCCGGCGGCGCGCGCCACCCAGATCAGCACCTGCAGGTCGCGCAGGCCGCCGGGGCTTTCCTTGCAGTTGGGCTCCAGCGCGTAGGGCGTGCCCTCGTACTTGACGTGGCGCTGGCTCATCTCCAGCGTCTTGGCGCGCAGAAAGGCCTTGGGGTCCATCGCCGCGGCCGTGGCGCGGCGGAAGGCGTCGAACAGCCGCCGCTGGCCGCAGACCGGGCGGCTTTCGAGCAGCGCGGTCTGGATGGTCACGTCGCGGCGGGCCTCGCTGACGCATTCGTCCACCGTCCGCACCGACCAGCCGATCTCCAGCCCCACGTCGAAGCAGGCGGTGAGGAAGTGGCTGATCAGTTCCTGCGGCTCGGCGCCGTCGCCGCTGCTGCCGGGCAGCAGGATCAGCACGTCGATGTCGGAGTACGGGAACAGCTCGCCGCGGCCGTAGCCGCCCACGGCCACCAGCGCGGTGTCGGCCGGCATCGCGGCCAGGGCCCACATCTCGCACAGCGTCTGGTCGACGTGACGGGCCAGCGCGCGCACCAGGCGCGCCGCGGCCGGCGCGCTGGCGCGGCCGGCGCCGAAGCCCTGCAGCAGCGCTGCCTTGCCTTCGCGGAACCGCGTGCGCAGCGCGGCCACGCTGCGATCGGCCTCCGAAGGTGCTTCCGGCGCCGCGACGGACGGCGCCTCCGGCCCCAGGACGGACATCGCCTGCGGCGCCGCGTCCGGCATCGCCTCAGGTCGCGGCCGCGGCCGCCGGCGCCGCGGCGGCGGCCGGGCTCGGCGCGTGGCGGCCGCCGTAGCCCTGCGGCGCGAAGGCCGGCGGCGGCGGGCTGCCGGCCGAGACCGTCAGCACCTCGTAGCCGGTTTCGGTGACCAGCACCGAGTGCTCCCACTGCGCCGACAGCGAGCGGTCGCGGGTCACGATGGTCCAGCCGTCATAGGGCCGTCCGCCCTTGCGGTCTTCCTTGATGTCGCGGCGGCCGGCGTTGATCATCGGCTCGATCGTGAAGATCATCCCCGGCACCAGCTCTTCGAGCGTGCCGGGGCGGCCATAGTGCAGCACCTGCGGCTCCTCGTGGAATTTGGCGCCGACGCCGTGGCCGCAGAACTCGCGCACCACCGAGTAGCCGGCGTGCTCGGCAAAGGTCTGGATCGCATGGCCCACGTCGCCCAGCCGCGCGCCGGGCTTGACCTTGACGATGCCCTTCCACATCGCCTCGAACGTGATCTGGCACAGCCGCCGGGCGGCGATGCTGGCTTCGCCGATCACGAACATGCGGCTGTTGTCGCCGTGCCAGCCGTCCTTGATGACGGTGACGTCGACGTTGAGGATGTCGCCGTTCTTCAGCGGCCGCTCGTCGGGGATGCCGTGGCAGACCACGTCGTTGAGCGAGGTGCACAACGACGCCGGATACGCCGGATAGCCCGGCGGCTGGTAGCCCAGCGTGGCCGGGACGCCGCCCTGCACCTTGACCATGTGCTCGTGCGCGAGGCGGTCGATCTCTTGGGTGGTGATGCCGGCCTTGATGTGCGGCGTCAGCAGGTCCAGCACCTCGGAGGCCAGGCGTCCGGCGACGCGCATGCCTTCAATGTCGGCCGCAGTCTTGATGGTGATGGGCATGATCGGGATTATCCCATCGCAACCTTAGAATTCGGGTTTGCCTTGACCCTGCCGGGATCTCATGTCGCCGACGCCCCTCCATCTGATGCACTTCGAGGGCGGCGACGCCCTCCCGGCCTTCCGCGCCCAGGCCCTGCTGGCGCGGCTGCAGGCGGCGTGCCCGCGGGTGGCCTCGGTGGCTGCGCGCTTCGTGCACTGGGCGGCCTTCGACGCCGCGCCGCCGCGTGCCGCGGTCGACAAGCTGGCCGCGCTGCTGGACTACGGCGACCCCTATGCCGGCCCGCAGGCCGACCCACGCGCGGGCGAACTGATCGTCGTCATGCCACGCCTGGGCACCGTCTCGCCCTGGGCCAGCAAGGCCACGGACATCGCGCGTAACTGCGGCGTCGAGCTGCACCGCGTCGAGCGCGTCGTCGAATTCCGGCTGGGGCTGGAGAAGCGCCTGCTCGGCGCCGCGCGGCCGCTGCAGGCCGACGAGCGCCAGGCGCTGGCCGCGCTGCTGCACGACCGCATGACCGAGGCGGTGGCCTTCGAGCGCGAGGCCGCGGCGCATTTGTTCGACCTCCGCCCGGCGCCGCCGCTGGCCCACGTGGACGTGCTGGGCCGCGGCCCCGCGGCGCTGCGCGAGGCCAATGCCGCGTGGGGCCTGGCGCTGGCCGACGACGAGATCGACTACCTCGTCGACGCCTTCAAGGCGCTGGGCCGCAACCCGAGCGACGTCGAGCTGATGATGTTCGCGCAGGCCAACAGCGAGCACTGCCGGCACAAGATCTTCAACGCCGACTTCACGATCGACGGCGAGCGCCAGCCGCTGTCGATGTTCGGCATGATCCGCCACACCGAGAAGGTGAGCCCGCAGCACAGCGTGGTGGCCTACAGCGACAACGCCGCGGTGATGGAAGGCCACGCGGTCGAGCGCTGGCGGCCAGAAGGCTTCACCAACGCGCCGGCCTACGGCGCGCGCGAAGAGACGGCCCACGTGCTGATGAAGGTGGAGACGCACAACCACCCGACCGCGATCAGCCCCTTTCCCGGTGCCGCCACCGGCGCCGGCGGCGAGATCCGCGACGAAGGCGCCACCGGCCGCGGCGCACGGCCCAAGGCGGGACTGACCGGCTTTTCGGTCGGCAACCTGCTGCTGCCCGGCAAGCCCGAGCCCTGGGAGCGCCAGCCCGTCGGCAAGCCCGAGCACATCGCCGGCGCGCTGCAGATCATGACCGAGGGGCCGCTGGGCAGCGCGGCCTTCAACAACGAGTTCGGGCGGCCCAATCTAGGCGGTTACTTCCGCGTCTTCGAGCAGCGCGTGGGCGGCGTGATGCGCGGCTATCACAAGCCCATCATGATCGCCGGCGGGCTGGGCGCGATCAGCGTGACGCAGACGCACAAGTTGCCTTTCGGCGCCGGCACGCTGCTGGTGCAGCTGGGCGGGCCCGGCATGCGCATCGGCATGGGCGGCGGCGCCGCCAGCAGCATGGCCGCCGGCAGCAACACCGCGGCGCTGGACTTCGACAGCGTGCAGCGCGGCAACCCCGAGATCCAGCGCCGCGCGCAGGAGGTCATCAACCACTGCTGGGCGCTCGACGCGCTGAACCCCATCCTGGCGATCCACGACGTCGGCGCCGGCGGCATCAGCAACGCCTTTCCCGAGCTGGTGGACGGTGCCGGCAAAGGGGCAACGTTCGACCTGCGCCGCGTGCCGCTGGAAGAGAGCGGCCTGGCGCCCAAGGAAGTGTGGTGCAACGAGAGCCAGGAGCGCTACGTGCTGGCGCTCAACCCCGACCTGTTGCCGCTGTTCGAGCTGATGTGCGCGCGCGAGCGCTGCCCCTACGCGGTGGTGGGCGTGGCCAGCGACGCGCCGCTGCTGGTGCTGGAAGACGGCCCGCGCGGCGAGCGCGTGATCGACATGCCGATGGAGGTGCTGCTCGGCAAGCCGCCGCGCATGCAGCGCGATGTGCAGCGCGTGGCGCGCAGCGAGCCGGCGCTGGACCTCACCGGCGTCAAGCTGGAGCAGGTGGCCCTCGACGTGCTGCGCCACCCCACGGTGGGCAGCAAGCGCTTCCTGGTCACGATCGGCGACCGCACGGTGGGCGGCCTCTCGCACCGCGACCCGATGGTCGGCCCCTGGCAGCTGCCGGTGGCCGACTGCGCGGTGACGCTGGCCGACTACCGTGGCTTTGCCGGCGAAGTGATGTGCATGGGCGAGCGCACGCCGCTGGCCGCGCTGGACGCGCCGGCCTCGGGCCGCATGGCGGTGGGCGAGGCCATCACCAACGCGCTGGCGGCGCCGATCGAGCTGTCGCGCGTCAAGCTGAGCTGCAACTGGATGGCCGCCTGCGGCGAGCCCGGCGAGGATGCGGCGCTGTACGACACCGTCAAGGCCGTCGGCATGGAACTGTGCCCGGCCTTGGACATCGGCGTGCCGGTGGGCAAGGATTCGCTGTCGATGCGCACGCGCTGGACCGACGGCGAAGGCCGGGTCCAGCAGGTCACCGCGCCGGTCTCGCTGATCGTCACCGCGTTCGCCAGCGTGGCCGACGTGCGCGGCACCTTCACGCCGCAACTGCAGGGCGGCGACACCACGCTGCTGCTGGTCGACCTCGGCCTGGGCCGGCGGCGCATGGGCGGCTCGATGCTGGCCCAGGTGCTGGGCCAGTTCGGCGACACGGTGCCCGACCTCGACGAGCCGGCGCAACTGAAGGCGCTGGTGACGGCCGTCAACGCGCTGCGCGAGCAGGGCCTGATCCTCGCCTACCACGACCGCAGCGACGGCGGCCTCTGGGCCTGTGTCTGCGAGATGGCCTTCGCCGGGCGGCGCGGCGTCAGCCTCAACGTCGACATCCTGGTGACCGATAGCGACGGCATCGCCGACAGCCGTGCCGAGTACGGCGATTCCAAGAACTGGGCCGCGCAGGTCGGCGAGCGCCGCAACCAGTTGATGCTGGAAGCACTGTTCAACGAGGAGCTGGGCGTCGTGATCCAGGTGCCCAGCGCCGAGCGCGACCGCGTGATCGCCGTCCTGCGCGAGCACGGCCTGTCGCGCCACGTGCACGTGATCGGCAAGACCCAGGACCGCGGCGTGGTCGAGGTCTGGCGCGACACCAAGGTGCAGTTCAGCGCGCCGCTGCACGATCTGCAGCAGGCCTGGGACCACGTGAGCTGGCAGGTCGCGCGCCAGCGCGACAACCCGGCCTGCGCCGATGCCGAGCATGCGGCGGCCGGCGCCGCCGACGACCCCGGGCTGCATCTGCACCTCAGCTTCGATGCCGCGGCAGCGCCGGCCATCGTCGGCGGCGCGCGGCCCAAGGTCGCGATCCTGCGCGAGCAGGGCGTCAATTCGCACGTCGAGATGAGCTACGCGATGGCACAGGCCGGCTTCGAGAGCTTCGACGTTCACATGTCCGATCTGCAAGCCGGCCGCGCGCGGCTGGCCGACTTCCAGGCGCTGGTGGCCTGCGGCGGCTTCAGCTATGGCGACACGCTGGGTGCCGGCGAAGGCTGGGCGCGCGCCATCCTCTTCAACCCGGCGCTGGCCGAGGCCTTTGCGGCCTTCTTCAACCGCCCCGACACGCTGGCGCTGGGCGTCTGCAACGGCTGCCAGATGATGGCCGCGCTGTCGCCGCTGATCCCCGGCACGCAGGACTGGCCGCGCTTCACGCGCAACCGCAGCCAGCAGTTCGAGGCCCGGCTGTCGCTGGTGGAGGTGCTGGCCAGCCCCAGCCTGTTCTTCAGCGGGATGGCCGGCAGCCGGATCCCGATCGCGGTCGCTCATGGCGAAGGTTATGCCGACTTCAGCCAGCGCGGCGACGCCGCGCGCGTGCAGCGGGCGCTGCGCTTCGTGGACCACCACGGCCGCGCGACCGAGGCCTATCCGTTCAACCCCAACGGCAGCCCCGACGGCCTGGCCGGGGTGACCACCGCCGACGGCCGCTTCACCGCGCTGATGCCGCACCCCGAGCGCGTGTTCCGCAACGTGCAGATGAGCTGGAGCGGCGGCGATGTCGCAGCGCCCAGCCCCTGGATGCGGATGTTCCACAACGCGCGGCGCGCGCTGGGCTGAGGCCGCGGATCAGAAGCGGTCGATCAAGCCCTGCTGCAGCGCCGACTCGGGGTTGGACCCCGCCTCGCGCACGCGGCGCAACGCCAGCGGCGCTGACGTACCCAGGCATTTGAGCAGGCAGGCCGCGGTGGTGCCGGTGCGGCCGATGCCGGCGGCACAGTGCAACAGCAGGCTACGGCCGCCGCGCACGCCTGCGGCCATGCGGACCACGGTGTCGCGGTAGGCCTCGGCCTCGGCGGCGAGGCCGTAGTCCTGCATCGGCAGGTGGATCCACTCGAAGGGCAGGCCGCCGTCCTGGATCGCGCGGGCGTAGGCCGGCGACAGGCGCTCGACCTCGAACAGCGGGTTCAGGCACAGCACGTCGTGCAGGCCCTTGCTGCGCGCCTCGGCGAGAAACTCGTCCCAGGGCTCCAGGCGGCCGGGCATCGAGCTCAGCCACACCCGACCACCCTGGGCGGCGGCCAGGGGCGGCAGTTCGAGCGGCCGGAAGGGCACGTTCGGGGTGGCGTCTCGTCAGCGCCGGCGGGGCTTCAGCCCTGCCATTGCTCGATGCCGGCGATCGCCCAGTTGCGGCTGCCGTCGGTGGGCTTCACGAGGTGCCAGACCTCGTCCACCGCCACCGGCGCGGCGCCCGGCTGCTCGCGCAGCTGGCCGCGGAAGCGCACGCTGACCACCTGGCGGCCGGGCTCGTCGCTGACGTCCAGCACCTCGGATTCGACGGCCAGCACCTCGGTGTGCTGCTGGGCGCCGGCGCGCTCCTGCAGGTCCAGGCTCAGCTCGGCAAACATCTCCGGCGTCGTAAAGGCGCGCAGGTCGTCGCGGTCGCCGGCGTCGTTGGCGGCCTGCAGGCGGATGAAGATCATCTTCGCGGTGCGCGCAAAGGCCGCGGCGTCGAACGCAGCGGGCACGAAGGCCTTGGCAACCGGCGCGGGCGCCGCGGCGACGGGCTCGGCCGGCAGCGGCGTGGCGGCCGGCGTCACCGGCGTGACCGCCCCGGTGGGCGCCGGCGCCGGGTTCTGCGCCGGCCACGCGACCTGCGCGCCGCCGCCCGGCGCGGCGCGGTAGCTGTTGCCGGCCGGCTGCGGCTGCTTGCGGCGCAGCACCATCCGCAGCACGACCACCGCCGCCAGCGCCAGCAGGGCGATCAGCAAGAAGCTGCCGAAGGCCTCGCCCATGCCCAGGTGGCTCATCAGCGCGGCCAGGCCCAGGCCGGCGGCCAGGCCGGCCAGCGGGCCCATCCAGTTGCGCTTGGGCGCGGCGGCTGCCGCGGCGGCGCCGGGGTTGGTGGCTGGCGCGGGCGCGGCCTGCTGGGCCGGCGTGCCTTGCTGCATCGGCGCCGCGGGCTTGCCGGGCGCCGTATCGGGCGCGGTGCGGGCCGGCATGTCGCGGTTCATGCCCGAGTTGCGGCCGCCGCCCAGGCGCTTGGCGTCGGCGTCGGCGGCGGCAAGGCCCATCAGCAGGGCCAGGCTCAGGGCGGCGATGGAAGCGGTCTTCTTCATGGGTTTGGCAGGTTCGAGAATGGAAGTCTCCAGGTGGGGGCGGAGTGTGGTGCAAAAAGCCCCGGCGCCTGAAGATGACCTTGGGGCGCTTGTGTGCAAGCTTGAAGCCGGCCCGGCCAGCCCCACACTGCAGCGGGCCGGGAGCGCTCGAAGCGCATCAAGACGAGGAGGCTTGTTCGATGGTGACGACCGCGTGGTGGGTGCTGTGCGTGCTGCTGATCGTGGCCGGCCTGGCCGGCACGGTGCTGCCGGCGCTGCCGGGGCCGCTGCTGGTGCTGGCCGGCATCGTGCTGGGCGCCTGGATCGACGACTTCCAGCGCGTGGGCGGCTGGACGCTGGGCTTCATCGCGCTGCTGGCCGTGCTGGCCTGGGGGCTGGATCACCTGGCCGGCGTGCTGGGCGCACAGCGCGCCGGCGCCAGCCGCCTGGCGCTGCTGGGTGCGGCCGTCGGCACCGTGGCCGGGCTCTTCATGGGGCTGGTGGGCGTGCTGTTCATGCCGCTGGTCGGCGCCGCGGTCGGCGAATACCTCGACCGCCGCGAGCACGGCCGCGCGCTGCAGGTCGGCGTGGGCACCTGGATCGGCATCATGCTGGGGCTGCTGGCCAAGGTGGTGCTCAGCCTGGTGATGGTGGGCGTGTTCGTCGCGGCGCTGTGGTGGTGAGGCATCAAGCTCGCGCCAGCAGCGCCAGCCATTCGCGCAGCACATAGCGACAGCGGGCGATGCCTTCGGGCGAGGGCAGGAAGTCGCCGAGCGTGCGCGGCGCCACCTGCTCGGTGATGCCCACCGGCGCCGGCACGATCTCGAAAGTCAGCCCGGCGGCGTCGCGGGCGCGCCGGAAGTGGCCCAGCGCGCGCGGCATGTGCGCCACGTGCGTGACCAGCACCAGGCGGCCGACCTGGGCCGCCGGCGGCAGCGCGCGCAGGATCTCCACGCTGCGCAGCGCGTTCTCATGGGTGTCGCGCGAGCGGTCTTCGGCCCAGCGCAGCGGGTGGCGGAACTCGTCGCGCGCGATGCGGGTGGCGATCGCCGCCTCGCTGGGGCCGCCGTGCGAGCCCGGGCTCAGGCCGCCGCTGAAGGCCACGCCGTAGCCCGTCTCGCGGCTGAGCCAGATGCCGTAGCGCAGCCGCTCGATCGACAGCGGGTTCAGGCTGACCTCGGGGTATTCGGCCAGCGCCGTGCGGCCGCCGCCCAGCACCAGGACCAGCGTCGCTCCCTTGGGCGGCGGCTTGGCCGCCAGCGCCGCCGGGTCGCGCAGCGCTGGCGGCGGGTCGAGCAGCCAGTCGCTCAAGTGGTCGGCCATCACGTGCGTGCTGCAGGCCCAGATCAGCGCCACGCCCAGCAGCACCAGGCTGCCGCCGATGCGCGGCCGCCGGCGCAGCCACCATGCGCCCAGCAGGATCAGCAGCAGCCAGGGCACCGGCGGCAGCAGCAAGGCGGCGAGCAGCGGCTTCAGTTCGTCCAGCCCCATGGACTGCAGCCAGGCGTTCATCGGCAGGATGGCTTAAGGTGTGAACCGGACATTGTGCTGAAGCGGCCGGCGACCGGCCGCCCCGCGGCATCCATCGACGAACAGGAGCCTTCGAATGAACGTGCAAACCATCACTCTGGCCGGCGGCTGCTTCTGGTGCCTGGAGGCGGTGTACGAGCTGGTCGACGGCGTGCAGGCGGTCGAATCGGGCTACGCCAACGGCCAGCTGGTGAACCCCAGCTACGAGCAGGTGTGCGGCGGCGACACCGGCCACGCCGAGGCGGTGCAGGTCCGCTTCGACGCCGACCGCATCAGCCTGCGCGAGGTGCTGGAGATCTTCTTCAACATCCACGACCCCACGACGCGCAACCGCCAGGGCAACGACATCGGCAGCCAGTACCGATCGGGCATCTACTGGTCCGACCCGGCGCACGAGGCGGTGGTGCGCCAGGTGTGGACCGAAGCCGACCAGGCCCTGGGCGGCCGCGTCGTGACCGAACTGCAGCCGCTGGCCGGCTACTGGCGGGCGGAGGATTACCACCAGCACTACTTCGCCAACCATCCGCATCAGGGTTACTGCGCCGCGGTGGTCGGGCCGAAGGTGGAGAAGTTCCGCCGCACCTTCAAGGCGAGGCTGCGCGCCTGAGGGCGGGCCAGGCCTGCATGGCCTCGATCTGACGCAGCACCGCGGCCGCGGTCGGCCCGGGTTGCTCCATCGGGTACAGGTGCGAGCCGTCGATCCACTCCAGCCGCTCGCGCACCAGGCGGCGCGTGGCGGCCAGGCCCACCTGCCGGCCCTCGCTCGACTGGGTGCCGGCGATGTAGGCCACCGGGCAGCGCGGCGGGTGGACGCGCAGCACGGCGGCCAGGTGGTGCGGCACCGTGTCGTAGAGCCGGCTTTCCACCTCGCGCTGGAAGCCCAGGCGCAGCCCGCCTTCGGGCGCCGGCTCGAAGCCGCTGGCCAGGTAGTCGGCCAGCACCTCGGCGTCCCAGCGGGCGAACGCACGCTTGACCTGGAAGTGCTGCTGCAAGGCCTCGGTCGACGGCCAGTGGTGGCGCCGCCGCTGCGAGACGCGCGACGGCGACACCCGCCCCATCAGCCGCGTCGCCTTGAGCATCCGCACGCTGTGCGCCCGCCAGCCGGTCAGCACCGGCGAATCGAGCAGCACCACGCCGGCGGCCAGGTCGGGCCGGCGGCAAGCGGCCAGCAGGCTGAGGTAGCCGCCCAGCGAGTGGCCCACCAGGTAGGCCGGGCCCTGCAGGCCGCTGCGCTCGATGAACTGGATCAACTCGTCGCGCGTCGGGCGCCAGTTGCTGATGACGGGCCAGGCCGGGTCGTGCCCCAGCTTGTCGGGCGCCAGCACCCGCCAGCCGGCGGCCGCCCAGCGGCTGAACAGCTTGCGGTAAGTGCCAGCGGAGAAGCCGTTGGCGTGCGAAAAGACGATGGTTCGGTTCATGCCGGTGACATTGTGCGGCGGCGCGGGCCTCAAGCCGCCGCGCCGGGCTCCGATAACTCCTGACAAGCTCACGACCGGCGACAGCTCTTGTTCGATCGCGACATCCACAACGCCCGTGCCCTGGTCATCGACGGCAACCCGACGTCGCGCAGCATCATGGCCGCGCAGTTGCGCGACCTGGGCGTGCAGGAGATCCGCCAGATGGCCAAGGTGCAGGACGCCCGGCTGGTGCTGGAGCAGAGCCCGCACGACATCGTGCTGTGCGAGATGAACTTCGACGGCGCGCCGATGTCCGGCCAGGACCTGCTGGACGAACTGCGCCGCGAGCAACTGCTGCCGCACAGCACGATCTTCATGCTGGTGACCGGCGAGGCCAGCTACGCGCAGGTGATGGAGGCCGCCGAAGCCACGGTGGACGGGTACCTCGTCAAGCCCTATTCGGGCCAGGTGCTGGCCGAGCGGCTGGCCGAGGTGCGGCGCCGCAAGCGCTCGCTGAAGGCCATCTACCAGGCCATCCAGGCGCGCGACTTCGTGCGCGCCGCGGCGCTGGCCGAGGCCCGCTATCAGCAGCGCGAGCCGTACTGGACCTTCGCCGCCCAGGTGGCCGCCGAGCTGTGGCTGCGCGCCGACCAGCCGCCGCACGCGCTGCGCATCTACCAGGCTGTGGCCGCCGACAAGGGCCTGGGCTGGGCCAAGGCCGGCGTCGCGCGGGCGCGGCTGGCCACCGGCGAGCTGGCCGCGGCGCGGCGCCAGCTCGAAAAACTGGTGGTCGAAATGCCGAGTTATGCGGACGCACACGACCTGCTGGGCCGCGTGCTGGTGGAGCAGGGCGAGTTCGCGCCGGCGCTGGAGGCCTTCCGCACCGCGGCGCAGCTGACGCCGGGCTGCCTGCTGCGCATGCAAAGCCGCGGCAGCCTGGCCTTCTTCGAGGGCCACCAGGACGAGGCGGCGCAGCACCTGGAGCGCACCGTCAACCTCGGCCGCAAGTCCAAGCTGTTCGACCCCGGCAGCCTGCTGCTGCTGGGCCTGGCGCGGCTGGACCTGGCCGACGGCCGCGGCCTGGCCGCCGTGGCCGACCAGGTCAACGCCTTGCAGCAGGCCAGCCCGGAGGACCGGCGGCTGGCCCACCTGCGGCGCGTGCTGGCCGGGCTGACGGCGCTGCAGGCGCGGCGCCACGACGAGGCGCTGGCCATCGCGCAGCAGCTGGCCGCCGCGGTGCTGGCGCCCGATTTCGACCTGGAGGCCGCCGCCTCCACCATCGCCTTGTGGGCGCGGCTGTGGACGCGGCTGCCCGCCGGTGATCTGCCGGCCAAGGACTTCGACGCCTTGCTGCGCCAGGTGGGTCTGCGCTTTTGCGTCTCCAAGGCCAGCACCGAGATGCTGGTGGCCGCGGCCGCCGGCCAGGCGCAGGCCGGCGAGACGCTGCGCAACTGCCAGGCGGTGATCGGCAACATCGCCGAGCAGGCGCTGAACCAGTCGCTGGGCCACCAGGTGCCGGCGGCGATCGCGCTGCTGCTGCAGCAGGGCGAGCACACGCGCAACGCCAAGCTGATCGACATGGCCGCCGCGGTGGCCCGCCGCCACCCCGAGCAGGCGGCCGACGTGCAGGCGCTGCAGGCCCAGGTGCAGCAGATGCAGCAGACCTACTGCGCGCCGTTGACCCACATCGCCGGCGTGCGCCGCTCGGCGCGCATGCCGGGCGGCGTGGTGCTGCGCACCTGAGGGTGCGCCAACGTTTCAGACGATCCGGTCGCCCGGCTGGGTGATCTTGCGCATCGCGTCGTAGCGGCCCGAGTCCACCATCAGCGGGTGCTGGCTGTCGCCGCCGTCCCAGCGCGGATCGTCGATGCCCTCGAACACCTCGCGCAGGCGCTGGCCCCAGGTGCTGTGGATCATGCTGAAGTAAGGGTTGCCCTCGTCGATGCAGACGTGCTCGTCGCTTTGCAGCGCGCCCTCGCGGTAGACCAGCAGGTCCAGCGGCAGGCCCACCGAGAGGTTGGACTTGAGCGTGCTGTCCATCGACACCAGCGCGCACTTGGCGGCCTCGTCCAGCGGCGTGGTGGGGGTCAGCACGCGGTCGAGGATGGGCTTGCCGTACTTGCTTTCGCCGACCTGGAAGAAGCAGGTCTCGCGCGTCGCCTCGATGAAGTTGCCGGCCGAGTAGACCAGGAACATGCGCATCGCCTCGCCCTTGATCTGGCCGCCGAAGATCATGCTGGCGTTGAAGTCGATGCCCTCGGCCTTCAGCGAAGGCCCGTCCTGCGAGTGGACGCGGCGCACCGCCGAGCCCAGCACGCGCGCGGCGTCGAACATGCTGGCGGCGTTCCAGATCGTGATCGACTCGCGATCGCCGTTGTCCAGCTTCTCGACCTGCAGGATCTCGCGCACGCTCTGGCTGACGCTGAGGTTGCCGGCCGAGAGCATCACCATGAAGCGGTCGCCGGGCTTCTCGTAC
Source organism: uncultured Rubrivivax sp. (assembly GCA_964470565.1). Lineage (GTDB taxonomy): Bacteria > Pseudomonadota > Gammaproteobacteria > Burkholderiales > Burkholderiaceae_C > Rubrivivax. The sequence goes on along the minus strand of CAYYDJ010000002.1, from coordinate 521,707 downwards.
ATCATCATCTTGCGAAAGATGCTGATCTGGTCCATGCCGGCGTTGGTGCGGCTGTCGGACAGGAACACGAGTCCGGCATTCAGGCGGATGCCGACGCAGTAGGTCATGAGGCGCTTTCTTTTTGCAGGGATTTCAAACGATACAGGGCGTCGAGCGCCTCGCGCGGCGTCAGCGCGTCGGGGTCGATGCCGGCCAGTGCCGATTCCACGCGCGAAGGCTCCGGCACGGCCGCGTCGGCCGGCGGCGCCGCGAACAGGTCCACCTGCGCCTGGCCGGCCGCGGCCTTGGCTTCCAGCGCTTCCAGCGTGGCGCGCGCCTGGCGGATCAGCGCCGCCGGCATGCCGGCCAGCCGTGCCACCTGCACGCCGTAGCTGCGGCTGGCGGGGCCGGGCTCGATCTGGTGCAGGAACACGATGTCGTGCCCGCTTTCCACTGCGCCAACGTGCAGGTTGACGGCGCGCTCGTGCCGGGTGGGGAACTCGGTCAGCTCGAAGTAGTGGGTGGCGAACAGCGTGAACGAGCGGTTGCGCTCGTGCAGTTGCGTCGCGATGGCGCCGGCCAGCGCCAGGCCGTCGAAGGTGCTGGTGCCGCGGCCGATCTCGTCCATCAGCACCAGGCTGTGCTCGGTGGCGGCGTGCACGATGGCGGCGGCCTCGGTCATCTCCAGCATGAAGGTCGACTGCGCGTTGGCCAGGTCGTCGGCGGCGCCGATGCGGGTGTGGATGGCATCGATCGGCCCCAGCCGGCAGGCCGTGGCCGGCACGTACGAGCCCATCGCCGCCAGCAGCACGATCAGCGCCACCTGGCGCATGAAGGTGCTTTTTCCCCCCATGTTGGGCCCGGTGATGACCAGCAGCCGGGTCTTGGCGTCGAGGCGGCAGTGGTTGGGGATGAAGGCGCCGCCACCGGTCTCCTGCAGCCGCGCCTCCACCACCGGATGGCGGCCGGCCTCGATCTCGATGCAGGGGTAGGGCACGAACTCGGGCCGGCACCAGCCGAGCGTGGCGGCGCGCTCGGCCAGGGCCGCCAGCGCGTCCAGGGCGGCCAGCGCGCGGGCCAGCGCCGACAGCTCGGCCAGGTGGCGCTGCAGCGCGTCGATCAGCTGCTCGTACAGCCACTTCTCGCGTGCCAGTGCGCGCTCCTGCGCGCTCAGCGCCTTGTCCTCGAAGGCCTTCAGCTCGGGCGTGATGAAGCGCTCGGCGTTCTTCAGCGTCTGCCGGCGTTGGTAGTCCGTCGGCACCTTGTCGAGGCCGGAGCTCGTCACCTCGATGTAGAAGCCGTGCACCTTGTTGAACTGCACGCGCAGGTTGCCGATGCCGGTGCGCGCGCGCTCGCGCTGCTCCAGGTCCAGCAGGAACCGGTCGCAGTTCTGGCTGATGGCGCGCAGCTCGTCGAGCTCGGCGTCGACGCCGGTGGCGATGACGCCGCCGTCGCGCAGCAGCACCGCCGGCTCGTCGGCCACGGCGCGCAGCGCGTCGGCGATCGCCTCGTCGGGCGACAAGGCCTGCTGCAGCTCGGCCAGCAGCGGCGCGCCGTCGGGCACCTGGCGGCGCAAGGCGGGCAGCGCGGCCAGCGTGGCGCGCAGGCCCGCCAGCTCGCGCGGGCGCACCTGGCGCAGCGCGATGCGCGCGGTGATGCGCTCGACGTCGCTGATGCCGCGCAAGCCCTCGCGCAGCGGCTCGAAGCCGGCGGTCAGCAGCCGCTCGATCGCCGCGTGGCGCAGCCGCGCGGTGTCGCGGCTGCGCGCCGGCCGCGTCAACCATTGACGCAAGGCGCGGCTGCCCATGCCGCTGCGGCAGCTGTCCAGCAGCGACAGCAGCGTGGGGCTGTCCTCGCCGCGCAGCGTCTGCACCAGCTCCAGGTTGCGGTGCGTGGCCGGCGGCAGGTCCAGCAGCTCGCCGGCGCGCTCGACCTGCAAATGGCGGACGTGCTGCAGCACCGTGCCACGGCCCCCGGCATCGGGCGCCCCTCCTCCGGTCGTGTGTTCGGCATAACTCAGCACCGCCGCGGCCGCGGCCTGCGCCACGCCCAGGTCCTGCGCGTTGTAGCCGGCCAGCGTGCTGGTGCCGAGCTGGCTGCACAGCTTGCGCTGGCCGAGCGCGCTGTCGAACTGCCAGGCCGGCCGCGGCGTGCGCGCGGCGCGGACGCCAGCGAGCAATTCTGGCCAGGCGCTGCCGCCGTCGTGCAGGATCTCGGCCGGCGCCAGCCGCGCCAGCCAGGCCGGCAGCTCGCGCTCGCTGCACTCGGTCAGCCCGAGCTGGCCGCTGGACAGGCCCAGCCACGCCAGCCCGAAGACCTGGCGTTGCTGGTGCACCGCCAGCAGCAGCGTGTCGGCGCGCTCGGCGAGCAGCTCGCCGTCGGTCACCGTGCCCGGGGTGACCACGCGCACGACCTTGCGCTCGACCGGGCCCTTGGCCGTGGCGACGTCGCCCACCTGCTCGGCGATGGCCACCGCCTCGCCCAGCTTGATCAGCTTGCCGAGGTAGCTCTCCAGCGCATGCACCGGCACGCCGGCCATCACCACCGGCTCGCCGGCGCTCTGGCCGCGGGCCGTTAGCGTGATGTCCAGCAGCCGGTTGGCCTTGCGGGCGTCGTCGTAGAAGACCTCGTAGAAATCGCCCATCCGGTAGAAGACGAGCGTGTCGGGGTGGTTGGCCTTGATCCGGAGATACTGGGCCATCATCGGCGTATGGGCCGACAAGTCGGTGCTGGTCACGCGGCAGGCGTCCGTCGAGGAATCGAGGGGCGTGATTGTCGGGCAGGCGCAGCGGCGCGGGTCTCGTGCCCGCGCCAGGGGCATTCCGCGAACCCGCAACCGACGGTTGGGATGCCGATGGCACACGGCGTCGAGCTGTTTTCAGGGGATGCAACCATGAGCACTCGCCAGATGGTCCGCGTCGCGCCGCATGCGCTGACCTCGCCCATTGGAGCCGCCTGCCCACTTTCGGCCGTGCTCAGATTGGCGCGGCCGGCTCTTCACCGCGCTGCCACGTGCCCCTCGAGCCCTCAACCGGAGACCAGCATGAACAAACCCATCCCGACCGGCCTCTTCGAGCCGACCGTCGACCGCTACAACACCCACCAGGTGCTCAACCAGGCACGGCCAGCCAACGACTTCAACGCGTTCACGGGCGACGCGGTGCTGCGCAGCGCCATCGAGCGCGAAGCCCCCTGGGCCGCCGAGCGCTGCGCTGCGCTGGGTGCGGTCGCTGGCGACGAAGCGGTGCAGGAACTGGCTCGGCTGGCCAATCGACACCTGCCTGAGCTGAAGACCCACGACCGCTTCGGCAATCGCATCGACTGGGTCGAGTTCCACCCGAGCTGGCACGAGCTGATGTCGCTGGCCTGGAAGCACGAAGTGCCGAACCTGAACTGGCGCACGGACAAACCCAACGGTCACTACGCGCGCGCGGTGCTCTCGTACCTGTGGAACCAGGTCGAGCAGGGAACGGCCTGCCCGACCGGCATGGCGTACGCGTCGTTCGCCGGCTTCGAGTCCGAGCCTGCGCTGGCCATCTGGGCCGAGAAAGCCAAGGGCACGACCTACGAATTCAGCCGTCGCGAGGTTGCAGACAAGCCATCGGTCGTCATCGGATATGCGATGACGGAGAAGCAAGGCGGCTCGGACCTGCGCCAGACCCAGACCGCCGCGCGCTATTCGCACACCGGCGACTACCACGGCGCCTGGGCGCACTGGTATGAGCTGACCGGCCACAAGTGGTTCTGCTCGGTCCCCCAGTCCGATGGCTTCTTCACGCTGGGCAAGGTCGATGGCGCGGTGACCTGCTTCTTCCTGCCCCGAACCCTGCCGGACGGCAGCTTCAACCGATTCTTCGTGCAGCGTCTGAAGGACAAGGCGGGGAACAAGTCGAACGCATCGAGCGAGGTCGAGTACGCAGGAACGCTGGCCATCCGCGTAGGCGAGGAAGGCCGCGGCATCCGCGAAATCCTGTCTCATTCCCACCTCACGCGGCTGGACTTCGCGGTCGGCTCGGCCGGTCTGATGCGTCAATCGTTGACCTTGGCTTTGCGCCACACCATGACGCGAAGCGCCTTCGGCAGCGCCATCGCCGAGCGGCCGATGATGACCAACGTCCTGGCCGATATGGCGGTGGAAGTCGAGGCGGCAACGCTGATGGCGCTGCGGGTGGCCAAGGCCACCGACCTGATGGGCGCCAGCGAGCCTGAGCGGCTGCTGGCCCGCGTGGCCACGCCGGCAGCCAAGTACTTCAACTGCTCGCGTGCGCCGTCCATCGCGTTCGAGGCCTTGCAATGCCACGGCGGCAACGGCTTCATCGAAGAGAACCCGATGGCACGCGTGTACCGCGAGTCGCCGCTGAACAGCGTCTGGGAAGGCACGGCCAACATGATGTGCATGGACGTGCGGCGGGCGATGATGAGGGACCCACGGACCGTCGATGCGCTCTTCGACGACGTGCGCCCTGTGGCCACCCAGGACTCGCGCTTCGCCGCGTTGCTGCAGATGGCCGAGCGGCTGGTTCGTGCGCAGCTTGAGGACGAGTTCCTGGCGCGTCCGATGACCGAAACGGTCGCCCGCGTCCTTCAAGCCGCTGAGTTGCTGCGTCACAGCAGCTCGGAGGTGGTGGACCTGTTCTTTGCGTCGCGCGTCCCGGCGGCCGCTGGCGCATGGGGCTCCCACTACGGCACCCTGGCCGGAACCATCACGCAAGCGGGCGCGCGCAAGGTGATGCAGCGCGCCGCGATGAGCTGAGGGCGCGCGCAAAGACCGGTTCTGACGCTCGGCAAAGCGGTCTCGCCGGCGCGATGCTGCTGTGCGCGCCGTACCCGATGGTCAGCCGGTGGCAGGCTGGCAGCGCGCTCAGCTCGCAGCCTTCACCAGCGAGAGCACGTCCTTGAACGATGGGTGCCGGCAGTCGGCCAGCCACTCGAACAGCACCATCTCATGCGTGACGATGGTGGCGCCTGCCGAGGCGAGCCGACGCATGGCCGCCGCATGGTCGCTGGGTCGACGGGAGCCGCAAGCGTTCTCGACCACCCAGACCTGCAGGCCTGCACGCAGCAGGCCCAGCGCGGTCTGCATCATGCAGACATGGGCTTCACACCCGGCGATGACCACTTGGTTGACGGCGGGCCTGGCGGCACGAATCGCCTCGACAAGACCGTCGGCGCAGGCACCGAAATGGGTCTTGGCCAGCGTGCGAGCGCACGCTGCCTTGACCGGTTCGACGTTCGGCCCCAGGCCCGCCGGGTTCTGCTCCGTGCCAAGCACGGGGATTCCGAGTGTCTTGGCCGCCTCGGCCAGCAGCACCGCCGTCGATACCACCTGCGCGGCGTCGTGAATCGCCGGCATCAGCTTCGCCTGGTAATCCACCAGCACGAGCACGCAAGCGCCTGATTGCATCGCGTCCATCATCAGCTCCGAATCGTCGTGGTCCGCTCGACCAGCTGCTCGAGATAGGTTTTGAACAGCTCGGCCGAGCCTTGTTTGAACATGCGGATGCGCCCGGTGTGACTCATCACGAGCAGGCCGACCGTGTGGGCGAACAGGGATGTCACCTCCTGCAGCGCCTTCTTCGCCGGCAGACCAAGCCGCTCCAACTGCGCCTGGCTGGGGCGAAGGGCTTGCAGCAGGCGCGCGTTGAGCTGCTTGTTCAGCTCCGGTGTCAGGCCTCGCGGCTTCATGCCCTGGAACAGGTAGAAGCCGAGATCCAGGTCGCGGGGGTTGGCCAAGTAGAAATTGAAGAACGCATGGGCCGCAGCGCGCAAGCGTGGAGCACCCGCTTCACTGGAGCCGGCCGCCTGGCTCACTTGCTCGTTCAGGCGGTCCAGGGACTCGCTCAGCAGCGCGCCGTACATCTCTTCCTTGCTGGAGAAGTAGCTGTAAATGGCCCCCGGCGTGTAGCCGGCACGCTGGGCGACCTCGCGGATGCTGGTCTTGTCCATGCCCAGCTCGAAGAATGCCGAGCGGGCGGCATCCAGAACGAGCTCGCGCCGCACATCGGCCAGTGCCCGCGCCCGCACCTGTCGAGCGTCAGCGGAGGCCTTCGGCGTCTTGCGCGCCGGGCCACGAACAGGGTCGGAAGTCGATGCCATGCACCTGAGTATACGCTTGACGAGTAGATTGAACAGTGTTTAATATCGAGCCACACCGTTGAACTGAAGGCCGACATGAACACGCCGCACGGAGTCATCCCTTCCCGCGTCAACCTGATGTCCGGCGAGGGCTACAGGCAGTCTTTGCGGCAGTACAAGCCCAAGGTATTTGTCGACGGCCGGGCCGTGGACAGCGTCGCTGACGAGCCGGCGTTCGCGCCCGGCGTGAATGCGCTGGCGTTCACCTACGAGTACGCCTTGCGCTCGGAGCTCGAGCCCATCGCGCTGGCGACCCAGCACTCGCGTCACAAGGTGGTCAGCCGGATGCTGCACGTCAACGAGTCCTCCGGTGACCTGCTGAACAAGCTGGAGGCGGTGCGGGTGCTTTGCCAGGAGACGGGCTGCGCGCAGCGCTATCTGGCCCATGACGCGCTCAACGGAATTCACCAGGCCACCGCGCACATCGATGATGCCAAGGGGACGACGGAGCACCGGGCGCGATTCGCAGCGTATCTGGCCCACGCACAGGACAAGGACCTGTCGCTCGGCGTGGCGATGACGGATGCCAAGGGCGACCGCAGCCGCAAGCCTCACCAGCAGGCCAACCCGGACACCTACGTCCACATCGTCTCGCAGGACGGCAAGGGCATCGTCATCAGCGGCACCAAGGCCATCGTCACCGGCGGCCCGTACATGCATGAGTTGCTCGTCATGCCCAGCCGCAACATGGGCCGCGAGGATGCCGCGTTCGCCGTCTGCTGCGCCGTGCGCGTCGATGAGCCGGGCATCACCATCGTCACGCGTCCGGCAGGTCGGCCTGGCGAGAAGCTGGAACACGGTGACGCGCCGTTCTCCCGCAAGTATGGGCAGGCGACCGCGGTCGTCATCTTCGACAAGGTCTTCGTGCCCTGGGACCGGGTGTTCTACGCCGGCGACTGGGAGCACAGCCACGTGCTGACCTACAGCTACGCCACCCATCACCGGCACAGCTGCATCGGCGCCCGCGCGGGCTTCGGCGACCTGCTGATCGGCGCCGGGGCGCTGATGTGCGAGGCCAATGGCCTGGACCCGGCCACGAAGAGCAACCTGCGCGAGCCCATGGTCGAGCTCATCAAGATCACCGAAGGCTTCTATGCCTGCGGTGTGGCGGCCAGCGTCTATGCGACGCGTGACGAGCACAGCGGCTCGTTCATGCCCGACCCCGTGTTCAGCAACATCGGCAAGCTGCTGCTGGCCACCCAGATTTACGACATGCACCGCATCGCGCATGAGGTATCGGGCGGGCTCATCGTCGCGCTGCCTGGCCCGGATGAGGACCACAACCCCGAGACGGCAGCCAAGCTGTCTGAAGTGCTGCAGGCCAACCCGGACATTCCGTACGACAAGCGCATCCAGACGGCGCGCTTCATCGAGGACCTGACGGCGTCCTACCAGGGGGGCTGGTACTCGGTCATCAGCCTGCACGGTGGGGGCTCGCCTGCCGCCATGAAGCAGGAAATCTGGCGCAACTATCCGGTCGGCTCGAAGGTGGAACTCGTGGAGCGGCTGCTCGACCGCGGTGTACTGCACGATGACAAGCGAGCCATCACGAAGAACCGGCAGCCCGGGAAGTGCTGCGATACCGGCTGTACAACCCCGGGTCAACCGGTCATGGTGCCGCTACCCGTGGGCCGCAAGGTCAGCCACCAGGCCTGAGGCTCGGTTGTCGTGTCGGGTCGCCGGGCAGCACGCGGCCGAATGCCTTGGCTTCACGGCGCGCCGTGGGCATCCAACGAACGCACAACCCACCGTCGGGATGCCGGTGGCACACTGCGTCGACCTGTTTTCAGGAGTTGCATCCATGAAACCTCGTCAGATGGCCCGCGTGGCGCTGCATGCGCTGACGTTCTCCCTGGCGGTTGCGGCCGCCGTCCCCGCCGCGGTGCAAGCCGCCGAGCCGCGGCTGATCGTCGACACCGCCGCCGTCGAGCAGGCGCTGCAGCGCGGCAACGTGGTGGTGTGGGATGCGCGCAGCCCGCGCGACTACGCCGAGGGCCACATTCCCGGCGCGGTGAATTTCGGCAGTGCTGCCGATCTGTTCCGCGACCCCAACCGCGAAGACCCGCCGTCGGCCGCGGTGGCGGCGCAGCTGTTCGGCCGCGCCGGCATCGACATCCTGCGTCAAGACGTCATCGTCTACACCAACCGAGGCGACCCGGTGGCCTATTTCGCGGCGCGCATGCCGGAGTACTACGGCGGCCGCCACGCCAAGGTCTACCACGGCGGCCTCGACGAATGGCGCGCCGCCGGCAAGCCGGTGGCGACGACGCCGACGCAGCTACCCCCGGTGCAACTGAGCCTGAACACCGAGCGCGCCGGCACGCTGTGGACGCCCGACGTGATCGCGCGCGTGCGCGCCGGCGGCACCCAGATCATCGATGCGCGCACGCCGCGCGAGTTCAACGGCGACGACATCCGCGCCGTGCGCGGCGGGCACATTCCCGGCGCGGTGACCGTGCCGTTCGAGGCGAACTGGGTCGACCCGCAGGCCGCCGCGAAGCTGGCTTCGAAGCAGGTCAGCACGCGCGACGGCATGGCGCTGAAGTCCGATGCCGATCTGCGGGCGCTGTACAAGGGGCTCGATCCGCAGAAGGAGACGGTGGTCTACTGCCAAAGCGGCGTGCGTGCCTCCGAAACGGCGGCCGTGCTGCGCGACCTCGGCTTCAGCAACGTGAAGGTGTATGAGCCGTCGTGGCTGGGCTACGCCGGCGTGCTCAGCGCGCCGGCCGACAACGAGGTGTTCGTCAACGTCGGCGCACTCAACGGCCAGATCGGCGCGCTGCAGAATCGGCTGCGTGAGGTCGAAAGCGAGCTGGCGAAGCTGAAGCAGCAGGCGCGCTGAGTCAGGATCGCATCGAGCAACGCTTCGCTGAGGGGCGTGACTCGCGTGATCCTTGAGGCCCGGGCCGAGCGGATCCCCGGGAAAAAAAGGGGGGAGGGCTACAGGAGCCGTGCCATGTCCAAGCCCACCCGCCGCGCCCCATCCGCCGCCGGCCTCTCGGCCGTGCCGTCGACGCTGCGCATCCCGCTGGCGGCGCGGGCTTTCGGCGATGCGATGTTCCCCGGCATGGCCGTCGGCGATGCCGATGCCGCGCGGGTGCTGGCAGCGCTGGACGACGACGGCGCGGCCTGGCTGCGCGAGCCCGCCAGCGTCTACGGCGTGCTGGCCCGCACGCGCCGCTTGCGCGACCTGGCTGCGGCCTTCGTCGCCGCCCACCCGGCCGGCCACGTCGTCAACCTCGGCTGTGGCTTGTCCAACTACGTCCAGTGGTTGGACAACGGCCGCATGCACATGATCGACGCCGACCTGCCCGAGGTGCTGGCACTGCGCCGCCAACTGCTGCCCGCCCGCGGCCGCCGGCACGCGTTGCGCGAGCTCGACCTCCGCGCGGCCGACTGGTGGCAGGCCCTGGGCCTGGGCCCCCGCCGCGGCGGCGGCGCCCCGCTGTTCGCGCTGGCTGAAGGCGTGTTCATGTACCTGGAGCCGGCGGTCGCACATGCCGCGCTGCGGGCCTTCGGCCAGCAGGCGCCGGCCGGCTCGACGCTGGCCTTCGACGCGCTGTTCTGGCTGGCCGTCGGCCACGCCCGGCAGCACCCGTCGGTGCGCCACACCGGCGCCGAGTTCCGCTGGGGCCCGCGCCGCGCCGAGGAGTTGACCGAGGACTCGCCGCGGCTGCATCTGGCCGCGGCGCACCCGATCATGGAAGGCTATGGCTGGCCCTATCTGTTGATGGGGCCGGCGTTGCACGCGCTGCTGGGCGTGCCGGTCTATGCGCTGTACGAATTGCGCGTGCGCTGAGCGGGCCGGTTCGCACCGGGGACTCAAGTCAAAAGTTATTAAGCACCAAAATGATGCAAAGTCGCGGCTGAGCCGTCTCCGGCTGTGGCACTAAACTCGCAGGGCGCCAGCAGTGAACACAGCATGCGCACCGTTCGGCGCGGGCGGTGCGCCGTATTCAGACGCACAAAGTTTCATGGCCCACGTTTTCGAAGGTAAGGGCAGGGTGCTGGTCGTCGACGACAGCCCCGACGTGATCGCCTTTTGTCATGGCGTGCTGCGCCAGGACTTCCAGGTTCTGGCGGCCGCCAGCGGTGCTGCCGCGCTGAAGCTGCTGCGCAGCGGCACGGCGGTCGACCTGGTGCTGCTCGACGTGATGATGGAGTCGCTGGATGGCTTCGGCGTGCTGCGCGCCATGCGCGCCACGCCCGCGCTGGCGGCGCTGCCGGTGATCTTCCTGACCGCGCTGTCGGAGGACGCGGACGAGTCGGAAGCCCTGCGCCAGGGCGCGGTGGATTTCATCCGCAAGCCCATCTCCGGCGCCGTGCTGCTGGCGCGCGTGCGCAACCACGTGGAGCTCAAGCGCACGCGCGACTACCTGCGCCTGCACAACGAGCGGCTGGAGCAGGAGGTGGCGCGGCGCACGAGCGAGAACGAGCGCATCCAGGACATCACCATCCAGACCCTGGCTTCGCTGGCCGAGACGCGCGACTGCGAGACCGGCAACCACATCCTGCGCACCAAGCACTACGTGCGGCTGGTGGCACTGCAGTTGCGCCAGCGTGCGCGCGACAGCGACCGCGACCGCCTGGACGACACCGAGATCGCGTTGATGTTCAAGTCGGCGCCGCTGCACGACATCGGCAAGGTCGGCGTGCCCGACCGCGTGCTGCTCAAGCCCGGCCCGCTGGACGCCGAGGAATGGGCGCTGATGAAGCAGCACGCCCGCTTCGGGCGCGAGGCGATCGAGCGTGCCGAGGCGCAGCTCGGCACCAAGGCCGACTTCCTGCGCGTGGCCAAGGAGATCGCCGGCAGCCACCACGAGCGCTGGGACGGTGCCGGCTACCCCGATGGGCTGGCCGGCGAGGCCATCCCGCTGGCGGCGCGGCTGATGGCACCGGCCGACGTCTACGACGCGCTGATCAGTCGCCGCTGCTACAAGGCGCCGCTGCCGCACCGCGAGGTCATCGACATCATGGCCGGCGGCCGCGGCACGCAGTTCGATCCGCTGGTGCTGGACGCCTTCCTGAGCATCCGCGACGAGATCGCCGACGTTGCCCGGCAGTACACCGACCAGCCCAACCCCTGCGATGGCGGCTGAGGCGCGCGAACTCGACGCTGCGCTGGCCGACTGCGTGGCCTGGGCCGAGGCCCTGGCGCAGTGGCACGCCCGCCACGGCGTGCACGGCGCGTTGCAGCCGGGGCTGTTCGCCACCTCCAGTGGCGGCGGCCTGCGGCTGCTGCCGCCGGGCCCGGCCACCGGCCTGGAGCGATTGCGCCACCAGGCGCCCGAGCAGGTGGGCCACGCCGGCGCCGGCGAGCCGGCGAGCGACCTGTATGCGCTGGGCGTGATGGTGTACCAGCGCTTGTGTGGCCAGCCGCCGTTCGACACCCAAGACCCGCTGGCGCTGTGCCACCACCACCTGGCGGTGGTGCCGCCGCGCCTGGAGCAGCGCTGCCCCGGTCTGCCGCCGGTGCTGGCGGACCTGGTACACAAGCTGCTTGAGAAGCTGCCCGCCGCCCGCTATGCGTCGACCGCTGGCCTGCTGCACGACCTGCGCGCGTGCCAACGGGCGTGGCGCGAGCAACGCGACATCGCGCCGTTCGCGCTCGGCCAGGTCGACCGCGGCAGCCGGTTCCGACTGCCGGACCGCCTGTACGGGCGCGACGCCGAGATCGCCGCGCTGGGCCGCATCTACGACCGCGCCGTGCGCGGCGAGGTCGTGCTGTGCATGATCGGCGGCTACTCGGGCATCGGCAAGAGCACGCTGGTGCGCGCCATGCGCGCGCACATCGTGGCCAGCGGCGGCAGCCTGGTCGAGGGCAAGTTCGACCAGTACCACCGCGAGACGCCGTATGCGGCGCTGATCGAGGCCTTCAAGAGCCTGCTGCGCCAGGTGCTGGCCAAGCCGCAGGCCGAGCTGGCGGCATGGCGCGACGCCGTCGCGCGCACGCTGGGCGAGAACGCCAGCGTCGTGACGGCGGTGCTGCCCGAGCTCGAGCGCTTGATCGGCGTCAGGCCGCCGGCGCCGGTGCTGACCGGCAGCGCCGCGCAGCAGCGCTTCAACACGGTGTTCTCGCAACTGCTGCGCCTCTTCGCCAGCGAGCAGCACCCGCTGGTGATGTTCCTCGACGACCTGCAGTGGGCCGACTTCGCGTCGCTGGCGCTGATCCGCACCTTCGTGCGCGAAGGCGTCGGCGCGCACCTGCTGATGGTCGGCGCCTACCGCGACAACGAGGTCGACGCCGCGCACCCGATGACGCACCTGCTCGAAGACCTGTGCCGCGAGGGCGCCCAGATCGTCGAGTTCACGGTCGGCCCGCTGGCCGTGGCCGACGTGGCGGCGATGATCGCCGACAGCTGCGTGGCGATCGACGATGCCGCCGGCCTGGCGGCGCTGGTGGTGCGCAAGACCGAGGGCAATCCCTTCTTCGCGCGCCAGTTCCTGACCACCATGGTCAAGCAGGGCGACCTCAGCTTCGACAGCGCCGCCGGCCGCTGGCGCTGGCAGCTCGACGCCGTGCGCCTGCACGACGCGGCCGACAACGTCGTCGAGCTGGTGATGCGCCGCCTGGCGCTGCTGCCGGCGCCGTCGCAGGCGGCGCTGAAGATCGGCGCCTGCATCGGCAAGCGCTTCGACCTGGCGCTGCTGGCGTCGGTGGCGCAGCGCGACGCGGCGCAGACGCTGGCCGACCTGGCGCCGGCGCTGCAGGACGAGCTGCTGCTGCCGGTCAGTGACGGCGGCGGACTGCCCGAGTTCCAGTTCGTGCACGACCGCGTGCAGCAGGCGGCCTATGCGATGCCGCTGGGCGGCGAGACCGCCGACATCCACCTGACCATCGCCCGCGCGATGTGGCGCGGCACGCCGCCCGAGCGGCTGGATGCCGACGTGTTCGACATCGTCGACCAGTTCAATCATGCGCTGGCCAGCCTGGCCGATGCCGCCGAGCGCCGCGCCGTGGCCGCGCTCAACCACCGCGCGGCCCGGCGCGCCAAGGGCGCGATGGCCTACGCGGCCGCCGCCAAGTACCTGGAAACCGGGCTCGGGCTGCTGGGCGCCGAAGCCTGGACGGCCGCTGACCGCACGGCCTACGAGATGCACCTGCTGCTGGCCGAGCAGCAATCCATGCTCAACCGCGAGCAGCCCTTCGAGGCCACCGTGCAGGCCCTGCTGGGCCATGCCGGCGGCGGCGCCGACCGGCTGGCCGTGCGCATCGTGCAGACGGCGCACCTGTGCCTGTCGAGCCGCATGCATGATGGCCTGGCGGTCGGCTGCGAAGGCCTGGCCGAGATCGGCATCGTGCTGCCGGCGCCGACCGACCAGGCCGGGCTGACGCTGGCCTTCGAGCGCGGCCTGGCCGAGTTCCGCCAGCGCACGCAGGGTCTCGACGTCGCCTCTCATCTGTACGGGCTGCCGCTGGCCGGCGACGAGCTGAGCGAGAAGATCATGCGCCTGATCGGCGCGATGGCCGACGCCGCCACCATCACCAACACGCCGCTGCTCAACCTGCTGGCGGTGGTCGGCGCCAACCGCAGCCTGGCCTTCGGCAACACGCTGCTGTCGCCGCTGCTGTACACGCTGCTGGGCCAGGGCATGATCGCCCACGAGCAGGCCTACCTGGAAGGGCGCCGCCTGGCCGAGGTGGCGATGCGGCTGTCGGACGAGAAGCTGCTCGACCTGTGGTCGTTCGGCCGCAGCCGGGTGCACCAGTTCTGGTTCATCATGCATTGGTCGCGGCACATCGAGCTCAGCCTGCCGCTGATCGAGGAGGCCCTGACCGTCACGCGGCGCGCGCACGACCCGCTGTACGCGGCCTACCTGCTCAACATCATCGCCGTCACGCACTTCTTCATGGGGCGCAGCACGGCCGACGTGCTGGCGGCGCACCGGCGCGTGGTGGAACACTGCCGCCCGTACGCGATGGAGATCATCGTCGGCTTCACGCAGTGCTACGCCGGCGCCGCCGCCGCGCTGCGCGGCGAGACGGCGGCGCTGACCACGCTCAGCGGCGCCCACGTCGACGAGGCGCGCTTCTGCGAGCGCTTCGGCGACATGCCGATGGTCATGGGCCTGCGGCAGGGGGCGCGCGTCCCGCTGCTGGGCCTGGCCGGCGACTGGGAGGCGGTGTTGGAGGCGGCGGCCGACCCCAACCTGGCCGCATCGCCGCCCTTCATGGCGCACGCGGTGATCGACTTCTGGCAGGCGCTGGCCTGCGCCAACCTGCTGCCGCACGCACCGCCCGAGCGCGGCGCGGCGCTGCGGGCTCGCTTCGACGCCGCGCGCGGCCGACTGGCGCGCATCCAGGCGCAGGCGGCGCCCGACAACGTGGCCCATCGCCTGGCGCTGCTGGACGCCGAATGGGCGCGCGCGCAGGCCGGCGCCGCCGCCGACGTGCCCGCGCGCTACCAGGCCGCCATCGAGGCGGCTGAGAAAACGGGTTATGTTCTGGAGCAGGCGTATGCCTGCGAGCGGTGGGCCGACTGGCTGGCGCGCGGCGGCGCCGGCCAGGACCCCGATCCGGCGCTGCTGGCCGCGCTGCGCGACGCCGGCGTGCTGTACGCGCGCGCGCAGGCGCCGCTGCTGGCCCGTCGCGTGGCGGCCGTGCGGCGCGCGCTGTTGCCCGCCGCCGCCGGCTGGAGCGGCGACACGCCCGAGCTGGACGAGGTCGACACGCTGGCGGTGCTGCGCGCGGTGCAGGCGATCAGCAGCGAGACCGACCTGCGCCGGCTGCTGGACCGGCTGATGACGCTGATCATCAACGTCTCCGGCGCCGAGCGCGGCGCGGTGCTGCTGCGCCAGGACGACCCCGACCGCGCCGTGGTGGAGCTGCCGCTGTGCATGGCGCCGGACACCGCGCTGCCGCAGTCGCTGGTGCGCTACGTGATGAACAGCGGCGAGACCATGGTGCTGGACCGTCCGGGCCAGGCGCGCGCCGGCGGCGCGACCGGCGAGTTCGACGACGACCCCTGCTTCGGCCAGCGCCGCCCGGCCAGCGTGATGTGCCAGGCGCTGGGGCGGCGGCCGCCGGTGCGGCGCGTGCTGTACCTGGAGCACGACAGCCTGCCGCGCCTGTTCGACGGCAAGCGCCGGATGGTGCTGGACTGGCTGGTGGCGCAGGCCGCGATCTCGATCGAGAACGCCGAGCTGTACGGCAACCTCGAGCTCAAGATGGCCGAGCGCACGCGCGCGCTCACCGAGGCCAACGATCGGCTGCGCCGGCAGCGGACCGAGCTGGCCCAGGCCAAGGCCGAGGCCGAGCAGGCGGCGGCCACCCGGACGGCCTTTTTGGCCAACATGAGCCACGAGATCCGCACGCCGATGAACGCCATCCTCGGCATGTCGCACCTGGCGCTGCGGCTGCCGCTGGATGCCAAGGCGCGCAACTACGTGGTCAAGGTGCACCGCTCGGCCGAGAACCTGCTGGGCATCGTCAACGAGATCCTCGACTTCTCGAAGATCGAGGCCGGCAAGCTGCAGCTCGAAGAGATGGCCTTCGTGCTCGACGGCGTGCTCGACCACCTGGCCACGCTGGTCGGCTTCAAAGCCGCCGACCGCGGGCTGGAGCTGCACTTCGATGTCGGCGACGACCTGCCGGACCTGCTGGTCGGCGACCCGCTGCGGCTGGGCCAGGTGCTGCTGAACCTGTGCAACAACGCCATCAAGTTCACCGAGGCCGGCCACGTGGTGGTGGGCGTGCGGATGGAGCAGCGCGAGCCGGCGCACGGGCTGCTGCGCTTCTGGGTGCAGGACACCGGCATCGGCATGTCGGCCGAGCAGGTCGGCCGCCTGTTCGAGTCGTTCGTGCAGGCCGACAGTTCGGTCACGCGCCGCTATGGCGGCTCGGGCCTGGGCCTGGTGATCTGCCGCCGCCTGGTGGAGGCGATGCACGGCCGGATCTGGGTCGACAGTGAGCCCGGGCGCGGCTCGACCTTTCATTTCCTGGCCCGCTTCGGGCTGCCGAGCGGCGTCGAGCCGGCGCGGCCCATGCTGTCGGCCACCGACCTGGCCGGCAAGCGCGTGCTGGTGGTCGACGACAGCGCCATCGCCTGCGAGATCCTGCAGCAGCTGTGCCGGCGGATCGGCCTGGTGCCCGACACGGCCGGCGATGGCCTGGCGGCGTTGGACCGCCTCACGCGCGCCACCGCCGGCGTGGGCGGCGAGCCGCCGTTCGATCTGGTGCTGATGGACTGGAAGATGCCGCTGCTCGATGGCGTCGAATGCGCGCGCCGCCTGCACGGCCGCCTGGGCGAGCGCATGCCGCCCATCGTGCTGGTGACGGTCTTCGGCTACGGCGAGGACCTCGAGCTGAGCAGCGTGGGCATCCGCGGCGTGCTGCATAAGCCGGTGACGGCGTCCAGCTTCCTGGAGGTGGTGGGCCGGGCGTTGGGCGCGACGATGGCCGACCCCCCCGCGGCGGCGGCCCCGCCCCTCGGCGATGGCGCCGCGACGGCGCCCGAGCGGCTGCAGGGCGTGCGCGCGCTGCTGGTGGAAGACAACGAGATGAACCGCGAGCTGGCCGTCGACCTGCTGGTCGCCGTCGGCGTCGAGGTGGTGAGCGCGGACAACGGCGAGCAGGCGCTGCAGCAGCTGGCGCGCGACGACCGCTTCGACCTCGTGCTGATGGACTGCCAGATGCCGGTGATGGACGGCTACAGCGCCACCGAGGCGATCCGCCGGCATCCCGGCTGGCGGCGCCTGCCGGTGATCGCGATGACGGCCAACGCGCTGCCCAGCGACCGCGAGCGTGCGCTGGCCGCAGGCATGAACGACCTCATCGTCAAGCCGATCCATGTCGAGGCGATGTACGCCACACTGGTGCGCTGGCTGCCGGCGCGGCCGCCGGCGGCCGCGCCGGCAGCGGCCGCCGACCGCGACGACCCCGCCGGGCTGCCCGAGCTGCCGGGGATCGACGTCGAACGCGGGCTGCGCCATTGCCTGAACAAGCCGCAGACCTACCGGCGCGGCCTGCTGCTGTTCCGCAAGAGCGCGCTGGTCTTCGAGTCGCAGTTCCAGGCCGCGCGGCAGGCGGCCGACGGGCCCTTGATGATCCGCCTGGCGCACACGCTCAAAGGCAACGCCGGCACCATCGGCGCCAACGGCCTGGAGCTGGCCGCCGGCCATCTGGAGGCCTTGTGCCTGCAGCGCGCGGCGCCCGAGCCGATCGACGGCGCGCTGGCCACCGTCGGCGCAGTGCTGGCGATCGTGCTGCCGGGTCTGGCGCAACTGGGCGACGACGGCCCGGCGCCGCCGCGCGATCCGGCGCTTGACGAGCAGGCTTTGCGGGCCTTGCGCGAGCGGCTGCAGCGCGAGGTCGATGCCTTCGACCCCGCGGCGCTGGAAACCGCGCAGCGCTTGCAAGGCCTGGCGCTCGGCGAGCCGCTGCGCAGCGCCGTCGCCGAACTGGCGGCGGTGCTGGCGCGCTACGACTTCGAGCGCGCCGCCGAGCTGATGGCCGCCTGGCCCTGAGCGCCGGTCCGCCGCCGGTGCTAGTGTCGCGTTCCGGCGGCAGCCCGCCGCGGCGACCGGAGCTGAGCACCATGCGCATCGGAGTCCCGAAGGAGATCAAGAACCACGAGTACCGCGTCGGCCTGACGCCGGCCAGCGTGCGCGAGCTTTGCGACCACGGCCACGCGGTGACGGTGCAGGCCGGCGCCGGCGCCGCGATCGGGCTCGACGACGAGCAGTACCGCCGCGCCGGCGCGCGCATCGCCGACGGTGCCCAGGCCGTCTTCGCCGAGGCCGAGATGATCGTCAAGGTCAAGGAGCCGCAGCCCGCCGAATGCGCGCTGCTGCGCGACGGGCAGATCCTCTACGCCTACCTGCACCTGGCGCCGGACCCTGCGCTGGCCGCGGCGCTGCTGAAGTCGGGCGCCGTCTGCGTGGCCTACGAGACCATCACCGGCCCCGGCGGCGGCCTGCCGCTGCTGGCGCCGATGAGCGAGGTGGCCGGCCGCATGGCCATCCAGGCCGGCGCCGCGCACCTGGAGAAGTCACGCGGCGGCATGGGCCTGCTGCTGGGCGGCGTGCCCGGCGTGCCGCCGGGCCGGGTGCTGATCCTGGGCGCCGGCGTCGTCGGCACCAACGCGCTGCAGATGGCGGTGGGGCTGGGCGCGCGCGTCAGCGTGCTGGACCGCAACGTCGACCGGCTGCGCCAGATCGACCTCGTGTTCGGCAACCGCGTCGAGACCCTGTACTCGACCACGCAGGCGATCGAGGAGCGCGTGGTCGACGCCGACCTCGTGATCGGCGGCGTGCTGCTGCCCGGCGCCGCGGCGCCCAAGCTGGTGACGCGCGCGATGGTGGCCGGCATGAAGCCGGGCGCGGTGGTGGTGGACGTGGCGATCGACCAGGGCGGCTGCTTCGAGACCTCGCATCCCACCACGCATGCCGACCCCACCTTCGTGGTCGACGGCGTGGTGCACTACTGCGTGGCCAACATGCCGGGCGCCGTGGCGCGCACCTCGACCTTCGCGCTCAACCACGCGACCATCGGCCCCGCGCTGGCGCTGGCCGGCAAAGGCTGGCGCCAGGCCTGCGCCGATGACCCGCACCTGCGCCGTGGCCTGAACATCGTGCAAGGCCGGGTCACGTACGAGGCGGTGGCGCAGGCGCTGGGCCTGGCCTACACGGACCCGGCCACGCTGCTGCACTGACGCCGCGGCGTCACATCGGCGCGTCGTCGTCGGCTTTGCGGATGCGCACGGGGCCTTTCTTCGGCGCCGGCGCCGGTGCGGCCAGCGCTGCGGCGGCCGCCGCCGCCGCGGCCTCTTCGGGCGCCGCTTCGGGCTCCTTGATCACGCGGGTGTAGGGCGTGAGGATCTGCACCAGCTGCCCGTAGACCTTGGGCGTGCCGGCCACCACCTCGCGCTGGTACAGGTAGTCGGCCTCGCCGGTGAAGTTGCCGATCAGGCCGCCGGCCTCGGTGATGATCAGCGAGCCGGCCGCCACGTCCCAGGGGTTGAGGCCGGTCTCGAAGAAGGCGTCGTACCAGCCGGCAGCGACATAACAGAGGTCCAGCGCGGCCGCGCCCGGGCGGCGCAGGCCGGCGCAGTTTTGCATCACCTCCTCGAACATCTTCACATAACGCTTGAAGTTGTCGCCTTTGCGGAAGGGGAAGCCGGTGCCGATCAGCGCCTCGGCAATGCGGGTGCGCTTGGACACGCGCAAGCGCTTGTCGTTGAGGAAGGCGCCGCGCCCGCGCGAGGCGTAGAACAGGTCGTTGCGCGTCGGGTCGTAGACCACCGCCTGCTGCACGGTGCCGCGGTGCGCCAGCGCGATCGACACCGCGTAGACCGGGAATCCATGCAGGAAGTTGGTGGTGCCGTCCAGCGGGTCGATGATCCAGACGAAGTCGCTGTGCTTGGCGCCGTGCTGGCGGCCCGATTCCTCGGCCAGGATGCCGTGGCCGGGGTAGGCCTCCAGCAGCGTCTCGATGATGGCCTGCTCGGCGGCCTGGTCGACCTCGGAGACGAAGTCGTTGGGGCCCTTGCTGCCGACCTTCAGCACATCCAGGTCCAGCGAGGCGCGGTTGATGATCGCTCCTGCCGCGCGGGCCGCCTTGACGGCGATGTTGAGCATGGGGTGGAGCGCTTGCGACATGGAACGGGCCTGCGGGCTGGGAAGAGGAGGACGGGCGTGGCGGGGACGAAAGAGCGCGGCAACGACAATGCGAGGCCAGCCTTCGATTCTACCGAGGGCGTTTTCAGCGAGCCATGAACGATCCCGCGCCCGACCCCACCCGCTTCGTGCTCGTCGAGACCAGCCACGCCGGCAACGTGGGCGCCGCGGCGCGGGCGATCAAGGTGATGGGCTTCGCGCAGCTGGTGCTGGTGCGGCCGCGCTTCGCCGACATCTGCAGCCGCGAAGAAGCGGTGGCGATGGCCAGCGGCGCCGCCGACGTGCTGGCGCGCGCGCAGGTGGTCGACAGCCTGACCGAGGCGCTGGCCGGCTGCACGCATGCCTGCGCCACCGCGATGACGCCGCGCGACTTCGGCCCGCCGACCGCGGCGCCGCGGCCCTACTTCGCCGATCTGGCCGGCCGGGCCGGCGGTGCACAGGGCGTGGCCTTGGTCTTCGGCCCCGAGCGCACCGGCCTGAGCAACGACGACGTCTACCGCTGCCACGTCTGCCTGAGCATCCCCACGCCGCCGGGCTACGGCTCGCTCAACCTCGCGCAGGCCGTGCAGTTGCTGGCCTACGACTGGCGCCAGGCGCTGGGCGGCTACGCGGTGCAGCCGCGCACCGCCGCGCCGCAGACGGCTGACCTGGCGGCGCTGCAGGGCACGCTGGAGCACTGGCAGCGCGTGCTGGTGGGCATCGGCTTCCTGGACCCGGCCGCGCCCAAGAAGCTGATGCCGCGGCTGCAGCAGCTTGCGCTGCGCAGCGCGCTGACGCCGCAGGAGGTGCACATCCTGCGCGGCATCGCGCGGGCGGTGGAACGGGCCGCCGGCCCTGCGCGCCCAGGGGAGGACAGCTAAACTGTCCCGCCGCCGCTCGAAAGCCAACCCCATGTTCAGCCGCCTGCGAGAAGACATCGCCTGCATCCGCGAGCGCGACCCCGCCGCACGTTCGAGCTGGGAGGTGCTGACCTGCTATCCGGGCCTGCACGCGCTGGTCTGGCACCGTCTGGCGCACGCCTTCTGGCGCCGCGGCTGGCGCTGGGCCGGGCGCTTCACCTCGCAGCTGGCGCGTTGGCTGACGGGCATCGAGATCCACCCGGGCGCCACCATCGGCCGCCGGGTCTTCATCGACCACGGCATGGGGGTGGTGATCGGCGAGACCGCCGAGGTCGGCGACGACTGCACCATCTACCAGGGCGTGACGCTGGGCGGCACCTCGCTGACGCGCGGCGCCAAGCGCCACCCGACGCTGGGCCGCGGCGTGATCGTCGGCGCCAGCTCGCAGGTGCTGGGCGGCTTCACCGTCGGCGACGGCGCGCGCATCGGCTCCAGCGCCGTGGTCGTCAAGCCGGTGCCGGCCGGCGCCACCGCGGTGGGCAACCCGGCGCGCATCATCCAGCGCGAGGTCGACGCGGCGCGTGAGGCGGCCGCTGCCAAGATGGGCTTCTCGGCCTACGGCCTGACGCAGGGCGATGACCCGGTGGCGCAGGCGATGAAGGGGCTGATCGACAACGCCTCGGGCCACGAGCACCAGATCGCGCTGCTGTGGCAGGCGATCGAGAAGCTGTCGGCGCGCTCGCGCGAGCTGCCGGTGGCCGACTGCGTGCCCGACGATGCCCGGACCACCGAGCGCTTCGACGCTGAAGGCCTGAACCGACTGGTGAAGTAGGCCGGCATGCAGGCGATCAGCGAATCCCTCGAACCGTTCTTCGCCCGCGAGGCGCCGCGGCTGATCGAGCTGAGCGACCGCATCTGGGCGCTGGCCGAACTGCGCTACCAGGAGACGGTGTCGGCGCGGCTGCACGTCGAGGCGCTGCAGGCCGCGGGCTTTCGCATCACGCAGGGCGTGGCCGACATCCCCACCGCCTTCATCGCCGAGGCCGGCAGCGGCGCACCGGTGATCGGGCTGCTCGGCGAGTACGACGCGCTCTCGGGCCTGAGCCAGGAGGCCGGCGCCTTCGACTGCCGGCCGGCACCCGGCGCCGCCAATGGCAACGGCCACGGCTGCGGCCACCACCTGCTGGGCACGGCGGCGCATCTGGCGGCGCTGGCGGTCAAGGACCACCTGGCGCGCAGCGGCGGCAGCGGCACCGTGCGCTTCTACGGTTGCCCGGCCGAGGAGGGCGGCTCGGGCAAGACCTTCATGGCGCGCGCCGGGCTGTTCGACGACCTCGACGCGGCGCTGACCTGGCATCCGCAGACGCACAACAGCATCGTGATGGGGCCGTCGCTGGCCAACATCCAGGCCTATTTCCGCTTCCGCGGCCGCGCCTCGCACGCCGCGGCATCGCCGCACCTGGGGCGCAGCGCGCTCGACGCGGTGGAGCTGATGAACGTCGGCGTCAACTACCTGCGCGAACACATGCGCTCCGAAGAGCGCGTGCACTACGCGGTGACTAACACCGGAGGCCTCTCACCTAACGTGGTACAAGCGCAGGCCGAAGTCTTGTACCTGGTGCGCGCGCTCAGCAACGGCGCCTGCGCCGAGCTGTACGAGCGCGTGCAGAACGTCGCCCGCGGCGCCGCGCTGATGACCGGCTGCCAGGTGGAGATCGTGTTCGACAAGGCCTGCTCGAACCTGATGCCCAACGAGGTGCTCAACGAGCTGATGTTCAGGCATCTGCAGGCCATCGGCGCGCCGCCGATCAGCGACGACGAGTTCGCGCAGGCCGGCGCCTTCCAGCGCCAGGCGTTGAACGCCGACGACATCGAGGCGGCCGGCCGCTCGCTGAGCCAGGCCTGGCGCGACCCCAAGCCGGTGTTCGACCGCATCGACCCCTACCGGCCCGGCCACGAGCGCAAGCAGTACGGCTCCACCGACGTCGGCGACGTGAGCTGGATCACGCCGACCGCGCAGTGCGGCACCGCCTGCTACCCGTTCGGCACGCCTTTCCATTCGTGGCAGCTCGTCTCGCAGGGCAAGAGCTCGCTGGCGCACAAGGGCCTGGTGCTGGCCGCCAAGACGCTGGCGGCAACGGCCATCGAGCTGTTCGGCGCCCCCGCCACGCTGGCCGCGGCCAGGGCCGAGCTGCTGCAGCGGCGCGGCGGCAAGCCCTACGAGTGCCCGATTCCGGACGAGGTGATGCTGCCGTTCAAGCGCGAGTCGGCGGCCGCGGCGCGCTCTTCGGCCTGAAGGCCTTGCACAGCGCCGCATCGGTCTCCAGGTAGGGGCCGCCGATCAGGTCGATGCAGTAGGGCACGGCGGCAAAGATGCCGTGCACCGGCGGCGTGGCCTGCGGCAGGCCTTGCAGCGTCTCGGCGATCGCCTTCGGCTGCCCGGGCAGGTTGATGATCAAGGCCTGGCCGCGGATCACCGCCACCTGGCGCGACAGGATGGCCGTGGGCACGAAGGCCAGGCTGATCTGGCGCATCTGCTCGCCGAAGCCGGGCATCGGCTTGTCGGCCACCGCCAGCGTGGCCTCGGGCGTCACGTCGCGCGGCGCCGGACCGGTGCCGCCGGTGGTCAACACCAGGTCGCATCGAACGTGGTCGACCAGCTCGCGCAGCGCGGCGCTGATGCCGTCCTGCTCGTCGGGGATCAGCCGCTCGTGCCACTCGATCGGGTTGCGCAGCGCGCGCGACAGCCAGTCCTTCAGCGCCGGGATGCCCTTGTCTTCGTAGACGCCGCTGGAGGCGCGGTCGCTGACCGAGACGAGGCCGATGCGAACGGGATCGAAGTCACTCATGGGGATCGGCGGCGGGAGCCGCCGTGGAGGCCTGCAGCAGCGGCTTGATGAACTGGAACAGCTCGCGCACCGCGCGCGGCTGGCGCTGCTCGACCGCCAGCGCGGCGGCGTCGCGGCGCGCGGCGCGCACCAGGCTGCGCAGCTGCTGGGCGTCGGTCTCGGGATGCGCCTGCAGCCAGCGGGTGAGGGCGTCGTCGTCGGCCATCAGCTCGGCACGCCAACGTTCCACGTCATGCAGCAGCAGGGTCTCGCGCGCCGAGCCCAGCGCCGCGGCGGCCACCGCCTCGCGCAGCGGCCCGTCGTCGGCGCTGCGCATCAGCTTGCCGACGAACTGCAGCTGCCGCCGCCGCCCTTCGTGCGAGCGCGTGCGGCGGTAGGTCTCGATCGCTTCGCGCAGCGCGTCGGGCATCGCGGTGCGGTCCAGCCGGTCCTGGCTCAGCTCGGCGAGCTGCAGGCCCAGCTTCTGCAGCTCGTGCGACTGCTGCTTGAGCTGCGTCTTGCTGGGGCGGTCGTCTTCGGCGGCGGCGTCGCCGTAGTGGGCGTCGATGCCGCGGTGCGGGGCGGCGCGTCGGTTCATGCGGGTGGCAGGGGCTGCGCGTAGGGGGTCGGTATCATAGTTTGATGACCGCACCCGAGCCCGGCACCGGCTTCGCCTTCGCGCGCGAGCAGTTTCAACAGATGGTCGAAGACACGCTGGCGCTGGCGCGCGAGCGCGGCGCCAGCGATGCCGGCGTGGAAGTGTCCGAAGGCGCAGGGCTGTCGGTCTCGGTGCGCAAGGGCGAGCTGGAGAACGTCGAGCGCAACCGCGACAAGTCGCTGGGCGTCAGCGTTTATCTGGGCCAGCGGCGCGGCAATGCCAGCACCTCCGACTTCTCGCCGGCCGCCATCCGGCGCACGGTGCAGGCGGCCTTCGACATCGCGCGCTTCACCGCCGAAGACCCGGCCGCCGGATTGCCCGAGGTCGCCGACCTGGCCACGGCCGCCGAAGCGGCGCTGGACCTGGACCTGTTCCATCCCTGGGCGATCAACGCCGAGCAGGCTGCCGTGCTGGCCCAGCGCTGCGAGCAGGCGGCGTTCGCCACCAGCAAGCAGATCAGCAACTCCGAAGGCGCCGGCGTCTCGGCGCAGCAGTCGCATTTCTGGGCCGGCAACAGCCGCGGCTTTCGCGGCGGCTATGCCAGCTCGCGCCACTACCTGTCGGTGTCGCCGATCGCCGGCCGCGGCCTCCAGATGCAGCGCGACAGCTGGTACAGCTCGATGCGCGACGCCGCCGAACTGGCCGCGCCCGAGGCCGTGGGCCGCTACGCCGCCGAGCGCGCGCTGGCGCGGCTGCGCCCGCGCCGCGTGCCGACGGCCGAGGTGCCGGTGCTGTTTGAGTCCACCGTCGCCTCGGGCCTGCTGGGTTCGCTGGTGGGCGCCGTGTCCGGCGGTGCGCTGTACCGCAAGGCCAGCTTCCTGCTGGACAGTCTGGGTCGCCAGTTGTTGCCCAGTCACGTCGATGTGCAGGAAGACCCGCACGTGCGCAAGGGCAAGGGCAGCGCGCCCTTCGACGACGAAGGCGTGCGCACGCGCGCGCGCAGCGTGGTGCAGGGCGGCGTGCTGCAGGGCTACTTCCTGTCCAGCTACTCGGCGCGCAAGCTGGGGCTGAAGACCACCGGCCATGCCGGCGGCGCACAGAACCTGACGTTCAGCAGCCGCCGCACGACGGCTGCCGACACGCTGCCGGCGATGATCAAGCGGCTGCACCGCGGCCTCTTCGTCACCGAGCTGATGGGCCAGGGCGTCAACGGCGTGACGGGCGACTACTCGCGCGGCGCCGCCGGCTACTGGGTGGAGGGCGGCGAGATCGCCTTCCCGGTGGCCGAGATCACGATCGCCGGCAACCTGAAGCAGATGTTCCAGGACATCGCCTGGGTCGGCGCCGACGTCTACAACTCGGGCTCGCGCAGCATCGGCTCGGTGCTGATCGAGCGCATGAAGCTGGCCGGCGATTGACGCGACCGCGGCTTGCCCGCGTGCGTGGCCGGCGCCGCCCTTCCTAGAATCCCGAACCGCTCGTCGTCCGTCCCGCCCGTTCGAGGAGATGTCATGGAACGTCGGTCCTTCGTCCACGGCGCCGGCATGGTCGGCGTGTTCGCCGCCGGCATGGCCCCTGCGGTCGTCCACGCCCGGGCCCAGGTGCGCTGGCGCCTGGCATCGAGTTTTCCGAGGTCACTGGATACCACCTTCGGTGCCGCCGAGTTGTTCGCCAGGAAGGTCGGCCAGATGTCGGGCGGCAAGTTCCAGATCTCGGTGCATGCCGATGGCGAATTGATGTCGGCCTTCGACGTGGTGGACGGCGTGCAGAACGCCAGCGTCGAGATGGCTCACACGGCACCGCATGACTTCGTCGGCAAGGACGCGACCTTTGCGCTCGGCAGCGCGATCCCGTTCGGCCTCAACGCGCGCCAGATGACGGCGTGGATGTTCGAGGGCAACGGCCTCACGCTGATGCGCGAGTTCTACGCCGGCTACAACATCATCAACTTCCCCGGCGGCAACACCGGCTCGCCGATGGGCGGCTGGTACCGCAAGCCGATCAGCGAGCTGGCCGACCTGACGGGTCTGCGCTTGCGCACCGTGGGCATGGCCGGCAAGGTGCTGGCGGAACTTGGCGTCGCGGTGCAGGCGCTGCCCGGCGCCGACATCTACCCGGCGCTGGCGAACGGCACGATCGACGCCGCGGAATCGGTGGGCCCCCATGACGACCGGAAGCTGGGTTTCAACAAGGTGGCTTCCCACTACGCCTACCCCGCGTTCGCGGAGAGCGGCCGGCAACTCGATTTCTTCATCAACCAGAAGGCCTTCGACGGCTTGAGCGCCGACTACAAGGCGATGGTGGAGACCGCCGCGGCGCTGGCGCACACCGAGACGCTGGCCCAGTACGATGCGCGCAATCCGGTGGCGCTGCGCCAGCTGGTGGCCGGCGGCACCAAGCTGTTCCGCTACCCCAAGGACGCGACGGACGCTGCCTTCAAGGCCTGCGGCGCGATCTACGCGGACCTGCGCGCTAAGAACCCGGCGTGGCAGAAGGTCTACGACGATTTCGCCAGGTTCCGCACCGAGCAAGACCTGTGGGTTCGCTTCGCCGAGGCCGGCCTCGACAGCGACTTGCAGGCGCACAAACTCTGAGCCCCGGCTGCAGCCACAGGGTCAACGGCGTGATGACGGGCGCCGACAAACTATCATCGCCGGCTCGCTGATCTTGCCAAGGAGACGATCTTGAATCTGCGCCCCTTCCTGTTGCGGCCCCTGGCCGCGGTTGCCCTGCTGGCCGCGGCCGGCTGGGCGCAAGCTGCCGACATCAAGATCGGCGTGGCCGAGGCCCTGACCGGCGGCGCCGCTCAGTACGGCCAGAGCATCCGCAATGGCTTCCAGCTCGCGGCCGATCAGATCAACGCCGCCGGCGGCGTCAACGGCAACAAGCTGGTGCTGGTCGTCGAGGACGAACAGGGCAAGAAGGAGGAGGCGATCAACGCCTTCAAGAAACTGATCTTCCAGGACAAGGTGCTGATGGTGTTCGGCCCCACGCTGTCGAACTCGGCGCAGGCCGCCGACCCGATCGCGCAGGCCGCCAAGACCGTGGTCTTCGGCACCTCCAACACCGCCGACGGCATCACCTCGATCGGCAACTACGTCTTCCGCAACTCGGTGACCGAGGCCGACGTGCTGCCGGTGACCATCGCCGCCGCGGTCAAGAAGGCCGGCATCAAGAAGGTGGCGGTGCTCTACGGCAACGACGACGTCTTCACCAAGAGCGGCTACGACAACTTCAAGAAGGCGCTGGAGGCGCAGAAGATCGCCGTCACCACCACCGAGACCTTCGCCAAGGGCGACGTCGACTTCAAGGCCCAGCTCACCAAGATCAAGGCCACCAACCCGGATGCCATCGTGCTGTCGGCGCTGCTGGCCGAAGGCGCGCCCATCATGGTGCAGGCCCGCCAGCTCGGCCTGAACGTGCCGGTGATCGGCGGCAACGGCATGAACTCGGTCAAGGTGTTCGACCTCGCCAAGGGCGCGTCCGACGATCTGTGGATCGGCAGCCCGTGGTCGATCGAGTACCCGTCGAAGGAGAACACCGCCTTCATCGCCGCCTACAAGCAGAAGTTCAACAACCCGCCCGACCAGTTCGCGGCCCAGGCCTACGACGCCATGAACATCACCGCGCAGGCGCTGAAAAAGATCACGCTCAGTGGCGACCTCGCCAAGGACCGCGACGCGCTGCGCAATGCGCTGCCCGACATCAAGTGGACCGGCGCCACCGGCGCCTTCGCGTTCCGCCGCGCCACCGACAAGTCGGGCCAGCCGGCCGGCTACGACGCCGACCAGGAAGCCATCGTCAGCGTCACGCGCGGCGGCAAGTACGTGATCGAGAAGTAAGGCACGTTCAAGCCCCGCTGCCCCGTGCTCGAGCAGCAGCTCTTCAACGCCCTCTCGCTGGGCAGCGTCTACGCGCTGTTCGCGCTCGGCTTCACGCTGGTGTTCGGCGTGCTGGGGGTGATCAACCTGTCGCACGGCGCGGTGTTCATGGTCGGCGCCTACGCCGCGCTGGAGGCGGTGACGCGGCTGCACCTGCCGCTGGCGGCGGCGTTGGCCTTCGGCTTCGTGGCCTCGGGGCTGCTCGGGCTGCTGATCGACGTGCTGGTGCTCAGGCCGCTGCGCGCGCGCAACGCGCCGCACCTGATCCCGATGATCGCCACCATCGGCTTGGCGATCGCGCTGAACAACCTGGCGCAGGGCCTGTTCGGCGCCGAGAACAAGCGCTTTCCGGCCGAGGTGCTGCCCGAGCAGACGCTGACGCTGGCCGGGCTGCACGTCACGGTGCTGGAGCTGGCCATCATCGGCCTGTCGTTCGCGCTGATGGCGGTGCTGCTGATCGTGCTGCGCGGCACCCAGCTCGGCCGCGCGCTGCGCGCGATCGCCGAATCGCCCAAGGCCGCGGCGCTGCTGGGCATCAACGTCGGTGGGCTGTTCATGTTGACCAGCTTCGTCGCCGCCGGGCTGGGCGGCGTGGCCGGCGTGCTGATCGGGCTGTACGCCAACGCGCTGTTCCCGCTGATGGGCCAGCCCATCCTGCACAAGGGCATCGCGGTGATCATCCTCGGCGGCATGGGCGACATCCGCGGTGCGATGCTGGCCGGTATGTTCCTCGGCTTCGCCGAGGTGCTGTCGGTGGCGTACATCGGCTCGACCATGCGCGACGCGGTGGCCTTCGGCCTGCTGTTCCTGGTGCTGCTGGTGCGGCCCAAGGGCCTGTTCGGCACCGTGAACGAGCGCAAGGCTTGAGGCCGGATCCACACGATGCTGGCGAGCTTCGAGAACTTCTGGGCGGTCTACAGCAACCTGGTGCTCACGCTGGGCACCAACGCGCTGCTCGCGCTGTCGATCTATCTGACGCTGTCGTGCGGCATGCTGACCATGGCCAACGCCGCTTTCATGGGCATCGGGGCCTACGCCTCGGCGCTGCTGACGATGAAGGCCGGGCTGGCGTTTCCGCTGGCGCTGGCCGGCGGCATGGCGGCGCCGGCGCTGGTGGCCTTCGTGATCGGCAAGCCCACGCTGCGGCTGTCGGGCGTGTATCTGGCGATGGCGACGCTGGCCTTCGGCGAGGTGGTGCGCATCGTCGTGCTCAACACCGAGGACCTGACCGGCGGCGCGCTCGGCCTCAACGCCATCCCGCAGTCCACGCGGTGGTGGCACGTGGCGCTCGCCGTGGCCTTGTCGCTGGCGGTGCTGGCGCGGCTGAGGCGCTCCAAGGTGGGCCGCGCCTTCGAAGCCATCAAGCTCGATGAGACGGCCGCCGGGCTGATGGGCATCGACGTCAACGCGAACAAGATGCTGGCCTTCGTGCTGGGCGCCGTGCTGGCGGGGCTGGCCGGGGCGCTGAACGCGCACCTGACCTTCTTCATCGGCCCCAACGAATACGGCTTCGACCGTGGCGTGGAGATCCTGACGATGACCATCCTGGGCGGCATCAACGGCCTGATGGGGCCGGTGTCGGGCGCGGTGATCCTGACGCTGCTGCCCGAGCTGCTGCGCGGGCTGAAGGACTACCGGCTGGTGGTCAACGGCCTGATCCTGGTCGTCATCGTGCTGTTCCTGCCGCGCGGGCTGTGGGATCCGGCCCGCCTGCGCCGGCTGCTGGGGCGCGCGGCGTGAGCGCGGGCGCCGGCATGCTGAGCCTGCAATCGGTCTCGCGCCACTTCGGCGGCCTGAAGGTGCTGCAGGACGTGAGCTTCGAGGTGCCCAAGGGGGGCATCTTCGGCCTCATCGGGCCCAACGGTGCCGGCAAGACGACGGTGATCAACCTCGTCACCGGGCTGCTGGCGCCGAGCAGCGGCGACATCCGCTTCGACGGCCGCAGCCTGGTGGGGCTGGCGCCGCACCGCATCACCGAGGGTGGGGTGGCGCGCACCTTTCAGAACATCCGCGTCTTCAAGGAGATGACGCTGCTCGAGAACGTGGTGGTCGGCATGCATGCGCGGCTGCACTACGGTGCCGCGCAGTGGCTGCTGGGGCTGCCGGGCTACCGCCGCGCCGAGACCCAGGCGCGCGAGCGCGCGCTGGCGCTGCTGGCGCTGATGAAGCTGGACCACAAGGCCGGCGACATCGCCGACAACCTGTCCTACGGCGAGCAGCGCAAGCTCGAACTGGCGCGCGCGCTGGCCACCGAGCCCAAGCTGCTGCTGCTGGACGAGCCGGTGGCCGGCATGAACAGTGCCGAGAAGACCGAGCTGATGGGCGGCATCCGCAACATCCGCGAGCGCGGCTACACGATCTTCCTGATCGAGCACGACATGCGCTTCGTGATGGGGCTGTGCGAGCAGATCGCGGTGCTCAACTTCGGCCGCATCATCGCGCAGGGCCCGCCGGCGCAGATCCGCAGCGATCCGCAGGTGATCGAGGCCTACCTGGGCCGCGACGACGACGAGCCGGCCGCGGAGGGGCCAGCATGACCGAGGCCTTGCTGTCGGTGCGCGGCCTGGTCGTCAACTACGGCCACATCGAGGCGGTGCGTGGCATCGACCTCGACCTCGCGCCGGGACAGATCACGGCGCTGGTCGGCGCCAACGGCGCCGGCAAGTCGACCACGCTGATGGCGCTGTCGGGCCTGGTGAAGAAGGCCGCCGGCATGGTGCGCTTCGACGGCCGCGACATCGGCGCGCTGCCGCCGCATCGCATCGTCGGCAGCGGCCTGGTGCAGGTGGCCGAGGGCCGCGCGACGCTGACCACGCTGACGGTGCGCGAGAACCTCGAGCTCGGCGCCTACACACGGCGCGACGGCCATGCCGAGCGCATGCAGGACCTGTCGCGCGTCTACCGCCTGTTCCCGCGCCTGCAGGAGCGCGAGCAAGGCCTGGCCGGCAACCTCTCAGGCGGCGAGCAGCAGATGCTGGCCATCGGCCGCGCGCTGATGGCGCGGCCGCGGCTGCTGCTGCTGGACGAGCCCTCGATGGGCCTGGCGCCCATCATCGTGCAGGACATCTTCCGCACCCTCAGCCGCATCAACGGCGAAGGGCTGACGATCTTCCTGGTCGAGCAGAACGTGCGCCAGGCGCTGAAGATCGCGCACCGCGCCTACGTGCTGGAGAACGGCCGCGTCGCGCTGCAAGGCAGCGGTGCCGAGCTGCTGAACGAGCCGCGCGTGCAGGAGGCCTATCTGGGCAGTTAGCGGCGCGGCGTTCGGCGTGCAGCGTGCGCCGGCCTCAGCCGGCCTGCCGCGCCAGCTCGAACAGCTTGGCCGAGCGTGCGCCGGAGCGGCAGAACATCAGCACCGGGCGCGGCAGCTCGGCCAGCAGCCGCGCCATCTCGGCAGCCTCTTCGGGGCTCTGGTAGACGCCG
The DNA here is from genome assembly GCA_964470565.1 of uncultured Rubrivivax sp. Classification (GTDB taxonomy): domain Bacteria; phylum Pseudomonadota; class Gammaproteobacteria; order Burkholderiales; family Burkholderiaceae_C; genus Rubrivivax. The sequence continues at coordinate 490,407 of CAYYDJ010000002.1, read as the reverse complement.
CTCACCGGCAAGTGGCGGTATTGCAGCCCGGCCGCGATGGCCGCGGCCTCGAGCGCCGCGCTGGTGGGCTGCTCGGGGCCGCCTTCGAAGTCGGGCCGGTTGTTGACGACGGCGCGGAAGCCCTGGCGCGCGGCCTCGGCCATCGCGGCGGGTTCAAGCTGAGGGGCGACGCAGACGTCGGGCGCGATGGGCCTGATCGGCAAGGGATTCATTGCGCTCATTTTGCCAAAGCGGCCTTGACGGCCGCGGACACCAGCGCCATGTCGACCTTGCCGGCCAGGCGGCTCTTGGCCGCGCCCATGACCTTGCCCATGTCGCCGGGGCCCAGGGCTTGACCGGCGCCGAGCTCGGCGACCAGCGCCGCCACCTGTGCGTTGACCTCGTCGGCCGTCAGCCGCACGGGCAGGTAGGCTTCCAGCACCTTGAGCTCGGCGCTTTCCTTGTCGACCAGGTCGGTGCGGCCGGCCTGTGCGAAGGCGGCGATCGAGTCCTTGCGCTGCTTGATCAGCTTGTCGACGATGCCGACCACGGCCGCGTCGTCGAGCACGATGCGCTCGTCCACCTCGCGCTGCTTGCAGGCGGCCAGCAGCATGCGGATGGTCGACAGCCGCTCGCTGTCCTTGGCGCGCATCGCGGCCTTCATGTCTTCGGTGATGCGGTCCTTCAGGCTCATGGCTTCGGCCTTTTCACGTTTCGCAAGTGACGAAGCCCGCGGCGGTTGCGCGCGCGGGCTTCAGGCATGTCGGCGCAGGGGCGCCGGGTGCGTCAGTACAGCTTCTTGGGCAGCTGCATGCTGCGCACGCGCTTGAAGTGGCGCTTGACCGCGGCGGCCTTCTTGCGCTTGCGCTCGGCGGTGGGCTTTTCGTAGAACTCACGGGCGCGCAGTTCGGTCAGCAGGCCGATCTTTTCGATGGTGCGCTTGAAGCGGCGCAGGGCGACGTCGAACGGCTCGTTCTCTTTGACACGAATGGTGGTCATGCGCTTTCAGGTCTTGGTGATGCCAGCAAAGTCGGCGATTCTAGCCTGAAATCTGCGGTGTCGCCAAGCGGCAGGCGCCCCGGGCATCCTGGGGGGCTGATCGGCCGGGCGATGCTCTAAGCTCGCGGCTCATGCACGCCAGCCCCGATCCCGCCATCCGCGAGCCCGACCTCGACGGCAGCCCGTTGCCGGCGCGGCTGCTGGCGGCGCTGCTGGCGTCGGACGGCGGCCTGCTGGCGGTGAAGGACGCCGCCAGCGGCCGCTACCTGCAGGCCAACGCGGCGATGGCGCAGTTCTTCGGGCGCCAGCCGCAGGCCCTGCCGGGCTGCCATGACGCCGAGCTGTTCGACGGCGCCACCGCTGCCGCCTTGCGCGCCGCCGAGCAGACGGCGCTGGCGCAGCAGCCGGCGCCGCTGTGGAGCGAGCACCGCTTCGAGTGGCAGGGCCGGCCGCGCGAGTTCTCGGTGCTGCGCGTCGCCGACGGCGGCCGGCTGGCGGCCGTCTGGCTGGAGCGCGCCGAGCAGCGCCAGCGCGAGCAGCAGTTGCGCAGCGCGCTGGAGCAGCTCGAACAGCAGCAGCGCGCCAACGCCGAGCTGCGCCGCGAGCTGGCCGACCAGGCCTTGCGCGACCCTTCGTCGGGCCTGTACGTGCGCGCCCATTTCGACGACCAGCTGCGGCGCGAAGCCGACTTGTCGATGCGCGAGCACCGCGAGTTCGCGCTGGTGCTGGTGGAGCTGGATCCGCCCAACGAGGCCGTGCGTGCCGGCGGCGAGCCCGCCCGCCAGCACGTGCTGGAGGCCATCGGCCGCCTGCTGCGCGGCGGCACGCGCGCGATGGACGCCTCGTGCCGCTACGACGAGCAGCGCTTCGCGGTGCTGCTCTCGGGCGTCGGGCTGGCGACGGCGCACTCGCGCATGGAAGGCCTGCGCCGCCGCTGCGCGACGCAGATCGTGCTGCTCAACGGGCACGAGCTCGGCTTCACGGTCGCGATGGGCGTGGCCAGCTTCCCGCACACCGCGCAGAACCTGCCCGAGCTGCTGGCCTCGTGCGAGGCGGCGCTGGCCGAAGCGCGGCGGCGCGGCGGCAACCACGTCACGCTGGCCAGCATTCCGCTGCTGCAGCCGGCCGATTGAGCGGCGCGGTCGGCCCGGCCCGGTCAGGCGCCGCGTGCTTTGAAGGCCATGTAGGCGGCCAGCCCGAACAGCAGCAGCGCAAACAGCCGCTTGAGCCGCGCGACGTCGCTGCCGTGCGCCACCTTGGCGCCCAGCGGCGCCATCGTCGTGCTGGCGATGGCCAGCAGCACCAGCGCCGGCAGGTACAGGTAGCCGAAGGCGCCGGGCAGCGCCGGCGGCAGCGACCAGCCGGCCAGCAGATAGCCCGCGGTGTTGGCCAGCGCGATCGGGAAGCCCAGCGCCGCGCTGGTGCCCACGGCCTGGCGGATGGGCACGTTGCACCAGGTCATGAACGGCACCGACAAAAAGGCGCCACCGGCGCCCACCAGGCCCGACACCAGCCCGATGGCGCCGCCGACCAGCCCCTGTCCCAGCGGGCCGGGCATCTGTCGCGAGGGCTTGGGCTTGCGGTCGCGCAGCATCTGCACGGCCGAGAAGCCGATGAAGACCGCGAACACCGCGGCCAGCCCCTGGCCTTTGAGCAGTGCGAACAGCCCTGCGCCCGAGAGCAGCCCGCCGACGACGATGCCCGGCGCCAGCGAGCGCAGCAGGTCCCAGCGCACGGCGCCGCGCGCGTGGTGCGCGCGCACGCTGGACAGCGACGTGAACAGGATGGTGGCCATCGAGGTCGCGATGGCCATCTTCACCGCCGGCCCCGGCGCGACGCCGCGCGACGACAGGATCCAGGTCAGGAAGGGCACCATCATCATGCCGCCGCCCACGCCGAGCAGCCCCGCCAGGAAGCCGGTGACCGAGCCGAGCAGCAGCAACTCGGCCGCCAGCAGCCAGCTAACGTCAAACATGATTGGCCTGGTTCAGCGCCCCGGGCGATCGAGCAGCGCCAGCACCGCGCGCCATTCGTCCGCCGTCACCGGCGTGATCGACAGCCGGTTGCCCCGCTGCAGCACGCGCATCGTCGCCAGGCCCGGTGCGGCGCGCATCTCCGGCAGGCCCAGCAGCCGCGTGCTGCGCACCAGCCGCACGGGGATCTGCAGCCAGCGCGGCTGCTCGCGGCTGGCCTTGGGGTCGAAGTAGGGGCTCGCGGGGTCGAACTGCGTGGCATCGGGCTCGGTGCCGCCGGCGATCTGGGCCAGCCCTGCCACGCCGGGCTGCGGGCACGACGAGTGATAGAACAGCACGCCGTCGCCGGGCCGCATCTCATCGCGCATGAAGTTGCGCGCCTGGTAGTTGCGCACGCCGGTCCACGGCACGGTCTGGGCGGGGGCGCGGGCGAGATCGTCGATCGAGACCTCGTCGGGCTCGCTCTTCATCAGCCAGTAGCGGGGCATGGGGTGCGGTGGGAGAAAGATGTCCGCCGTGAACGGGAGGCCGGATCCCTGAACCTTCAGCGAAGTTTCAAGGTGGGCGAGGTCAGCATGGCTTCGGGTTCATCTGACGCGAGACGCTCACACCAGCCAAACGATGTTCCAAGCCCTGCTCAGTGAGCATCGGAACAAGGAAATTAAGACCTGCCGCCCACGACGGACGAAGCCATTCTAGACCTCACGCCGAAGCCCTTGCGAGGGTCCATCGCGTGGCGCAAATCACGGCCGCTCACAGCAGCTGGCCGTCGTCGCCGAGTGCCGCGTCCACGCGGCGCAGCAGGCCGGCGAGGTCGACGTCGGCGCGTTCGTTGCCGTTGACCGGCGCTGCCGCTGGCGCGGGCGCGGGCTGGCGCGCCAGGCTCTCGGCGAGTTGATAGGCCAGGTTCAGCGCGGCCAGCACCGCGATGCGCTCGCGCGCCTTGACCTTGCCGCTGTCGCGGATGTGGGTCATCTCCTTGTCGACGCCGGCCACGGCCTGCGCCAGCAGCGCCTCGCCACCCTCGGGGCAGCCGAGGATGTAGCCGTGGCCCATGATGCTGACTTCCACCTGCTTCACGGCCGTGTCTCCGTCGGGCTGGCGCCGCCTTCGGCGGGCAGCCGCGCCAGCAGCGCGTCGATGCGCGCGCGCGCGGCGGCCAGGCGCGATTTCAGGCTGTCGCGCTCGACGGCCAGCGCCTGCAGCTGCTGCTCCATCAACTGGCTGGTGCGCTTGAGCTCCTCGTGGCGCAGCACGAGGCGGTCCACACGCTCGACGAGATCATGGAGCTGGGTCATGGTGCGGCTGCGCCGTTGCGACGGTCACCGATTGTAGGTGCCGCCCCAGGTCGCACCAGGCGCGCACGCGGCAGGCCTCGCACAGCGGTCGGCGGGCCTGGCAGACGTAGCGGCCGTGCAGGATCAACCAGTGGTGCGCGTCCACCGCGTAGCGCGCCGGCACGCGCTGCAGCAGGCCTTGCTCGACCTCCAGCACGTTGCGGCCCGGCGCCAGTCCGGTGCGGTTGGCGACGCGGAAGATGTGGGTGTCGACCGCGATCGTGGTTTCGCCGAAGGCGACGTTGAGCACCACGTTGGCGGTCTTGCGGCCGACGCCGGGCAGGGCTTCGAGGTCTTCGCGCCGGCGCGGTACCTGGCCGCCGTGGCGTTCCACCAGCAGGCGGCAGGTCTCCAGCACGTTGCGCGCCTTGGTGCGGTACAGGCCGATGCGGCGGATGGCGTCGCTCACGCGCTCCAGGCCCAGCTCCAGCATCGCCTCGGGCGTGGGCGCGCGCGCGAACAGCTCGCGCGTGGCCTGGTTGACGCTGACGTCGGTGGCCTGCGCCGACAGCAGCACCGCGATCAGCAGCTCGAACACGCTGGTGTAGACCAGCTCGCTTTGCGGCTGCGGGTTGGCCGCGGCCAGCGTGGCGAAGAACGGCTCGATGTCCTCGGTGTTCATTCAGGGTCCTGGGGCTTGTCGTCACGGCGCGCGCGGGCGCGCTGCAGCGCGGCTTCGATCACGGCGCGCTTGCGCGCCAGCACGTCCGGGTCGGTGTGCTGGCTGTGCGCCGGCAGATCGGCCAGCTTGGCGGCGGCCTTGGCGGCCAGGCGCTCGTCGTTCTCGCGCAGCTCGCGCTCGACGCGCAGGCGGTGGAAGGCGTAGCGCTGGCGCGAGGCGTCGGCCTGATCGGCGCTCCAGGCCTGCCAGCCGCTGCGGCCAGGCGTGACCGGCGCCATCGCGATGCAGTCGACCGGGCACACCGGCACGCACAGTTCGCAGCCGGTGCACTGGTCGTCGATCACGGTGTGCATCTGCTTGGGCGCACCGACGATGCAATCCACCGGGCAGGCCTTGATGCACAGCGTGCAGCCGATGCACCAGGCCTCGTCGATCACCGCCAGCGCGCGGGGCCCTTCGTGGCCGCAGCTCGGCTCCAGCGGCTGCGGCGCCAGGCCGGTCAACCGCGACAGGCGCAGCACGCCTTCGGCGCCGCCCGGCGGGCAGCGATTGATGCCGGCCTCGCCGTCGGCGATGGCCTGCGCGTAGTGGCTGCAGTCGGGGTAGCCGCAACGCGTGCACTGCGTCTGCGGCAGCGCGGCGTCGAGCGCCGCTGCCGCGGGGCGCAGCGGCGGCAGCGGCTTCACTTCACGCGGCGCACCGCACGGCTGGCAGGCTTGGCGGCCGCCGGTGCGCCCTGGTTGTGGCGCTTGATGAAGCTGCGCACGCCGGGGTAGACCACCTCGCGCCAGCGGCGGCCGGAGAAGATGCCGTAGTGCCCGGCGCCCAGCACGTCGTTGTGGAACTTGCGCCCGGCCGGGATGCCGGTGCACAGGTCGTGCGCGGCGCGGGTCTGGCCGGCGCCGGAGATGTCGTCGAGCTCGCCTTCGATGGTGAGCAGCGCCGACGTGGTGATGTCCTGCGGCCGCACGAGCTGGCCTTTGACCTTCCAGGTGCCGTTGACGAGCGCGAAGTCCTGGAACACGGTCTTGATGGTGTCGAGGTAGTACTCGGCCGGCATGTCGAGCACGGCGTTGTACTCGTCGTAGAACTGGCGGTGAGCCTCGGCGTTGTCGTCGTCGCCGCTGATCAGGTGCTTGAAGTAGTCGTAATGGCAGTTCAGGTGGCGGTCGGGGTTCATCGCCACGAAGCCGGTGTGCTGCAGGAAGCCCGGGTAGACGGGGCGGCCGGCGCCGGGGTAGTTGGGCGGCACGCGGTGGATCACGTTGTTGTCGAACCAGCTGAGGCTCTTGTTCGTCGCCAGGTTGTTCACCGCGGTGGGGCTGCGGCGGGCGTCGATCGGGCCGCCCATCATCGTCAGCGTGCGCGGTGTGAACTCGCCGTTGCTGGCCAGCAGCGACACGGCGGCCAGCACCGGCACCGTGGGCTGGCAGACCGAGATCACGTGCACCTCGGGCCCGATGTGGCGGATGAACTCCTGCACGTAAGCGACGTAGTCGTCCAGGTGGAAGGGGCCTTCCTCCATCGGCACCATGCGCGCGTCGGTCCAGTCGGTGATGAAGACCTTGTGGTCGTGCAACAGGCTCTTGACGGTGTCGCGCAGCAGCGTGGAATGGTGGCCCGACAGCGGCGCCACCACCAGCACTTTGGGCTGCGACTTCATGACTTCCAGCGCCTGCGGGTTGTCGGTGAAGCGCTTGAAGCGCAGCAGCCGGCAGAAGGGCTTGCGGATCGGCACCTGCTCCTGCACCGCAACCTCGACGCCGCCGACGGTGGCCGAGGTGATGCCGAATTCAGGCTTCTCGTATTCCTTGGCCAGCCGGTGCATCAGGTCGAAGCTGGCCGAGATGCGCTGTGCCCATGGCGTGTGGGCGAAGGGCGACAGCGGGTGGTCATACAGCTTGGCCGAAGCGCTGGCGAACTCCGAGAACGGCGCCATCAGGGCGCGTTGCGTTTCATAGATCTGGTAGAGCATTCGCTGACTCCCTAGGCTGCGGCGGCCGTGCCGGATGATGCCGGTCAAGCCCTGAAGCCAAACTGACAGTCCGGCACAATTTTGTGCGGTGCAGCAATGATACGACGATCCCTTGATCGTCGCTGGGGCCGCGCGTCGGCAAATGCTCGAAAACGCTGATCTTGGCCCGCCAATTTCGGCGGGCCGGGCGCCGTCACATCACCCGCGCGAGCGCCGCCACCACCGCGTCGATGTTGCGGCTGTTGATCGCCGCCACGCAGATGCGGCCCGAATCGACGCCGTAGACGCCGAATTCGCTGCGCAGGCGCTGCATTTGCTCCTTGGCCAGGCCCGAGTAGCTGAACATGCCTTGCTGGCGCGTGACGTAGCCGAGGTCGCCTTTGACGCCGGCCGCCTGCAGCTTGGCCACCAACGCCTGGCGGGTGGCGCGGATGCGTTCGCGCATACCCGACAGCTCCTGCTCCCACTGCGCGCGCAGGGCCGGCGTGGTCAGCACCGTGGCCACCACCTGGGCGCCGAAGGTCGGCGGGTTGGAGTAGTTGGTGCGGATCACGATCTTCAGCTGCGACAGCACGCGCGCGGCCTCGTCCCGGTCGCCGCAGACCACGCTGAGCGCGCCCACGCGCTCGCCGTAGAGCGAGAAGCTCTTGGAGAACGAGGTCGAGACGAAGAAGCGCACGCCGGCTGCGAGGAACTGCTGGACGACCGCGCCGTCCTCGGCGATGCCCTCGCCGAAGCCCTGGTAGGCCATGTCGAGAAAAGCCACCAGCTCGCGGGCCTGCACCACCTTGACGACCTCGGCCCACTGCGCCGGCGTCAGGTCGCAGCCGGTCGGGTTGTGGCAGCAGGCGTGCAGCACGACGATGGTGCCGGGCTTGGCGGCCTGCAGCGCGGCCAGCATTTCGGCGGCGCGCACGCCGCGGCTGGCAGCGTCGTAGTACGGGTAGCTGGCGACTTCGAAGCCGGCGTTGGTGAACAGCGCGCGGTGGTTCTCCCAGCTCGGGTCACTGATCAGCACCAGCGACCGCGGGTTGACGCGCTTGAGGAAGTCGGCGCCCAGCTTGAGGCCGCCGGTGCCGCCCAATGCCTGCACGGTGGCCACGCGGCCCTCGCGCACGGCGGCAGCGTCGGCGCCGAAGACCAGGCCTTGCACCGCCTTGTCGTAGGCGGCGATGCCGTCGATCGGCAGGTAGCCCTTGGCCTTGGGCGCTTCCAGGAGTTGTTTTTCGGCGGCCGCGACGCATTTGAGGACCGGCAGCTTGCCTTCGTCGTCGAAGTACACGCCGACGCCCAGGTTCACCTTGTTCGGGTTGCCGTCGGCGGCGAACTGCTCGTTGAGCCCGAGGATGGGGTCGCGCGGCGCCATTTCGACGGCGGCGAACAAGGAGGCGGAGGCGGTCATCGCAGGATCCTGAAGGCGGGGTGTCTGGCCGAACGTGCGCGGCAGCCGGCGGCGGCGGCCTGAGTGCGCTACGCTCGTCGGTTGCTCCGGCGGCGCCAGCTGCCGGAAGCGGCGATTGTATTTGGAGCATAGGGAATAGCCCGTATGGCGACATTGACCGACACCGACACGCCTGCCGCCGCGGCAGCGGCGGAGGGCAGCTTCGTCAGCTTTCCCGATTCGCCGTTCCAGTTGCTGCAGGCCTATGCCCCGGCGGGCGACCAGCCGGCGGCGATCGCCCAGCTCGTCGAGGGCATCAACGACGGGCTGAGCTTTCAGACGCTGCTGGGCGTCACCGGCTCGGGCAAGACCTACACGATGGCCAACGTGATCGCGCGTTGCGGCCGGCCGGCGATCGTCTTCGCGCCCAACAAGACGCTGGCGGCGCAGCTCTACAGCGAGTTCCGCGAGTTCTTTCCGAAGAACGCCGTCGAATACTTCGTCAGCTACTACGACTACTACCAGCCCGAGGCCTACGTGCCGCAGCGCGACCTGTTCATCGAGAAGGACAGCGCGATCAACGAGCACATCGAGCAGATGCGCCTCTCGGCGACCAAGAGCCTGCTCGAGCGGCGCGACGTCATCATCGTCGCCAGCGTCAGCGCGATCTACGGCATCGGCAACCCGGCCGACTACCACCAGATGGTGATGACGCTGCGCGTGGGCGACAAGCTGGGGCAGCGCGACGTGATCGCGCAGCTGATCCGCATGCAGTACAAGCGCAACGAGATCGACTTCGGCCGCGGCTCCTTCCGCGTGCGCGGCGACACCATCGACGTCTTCCCGGCCGAGCACTCCGAGCTTGCACTGCGCATCGAGTTGTTCGACGACGAGGTCGAATCGCTGCAGTTGCTGGACCCCTTGAGCGGCCGCGTGCGGCAGAAGATCCCGCGCTTCACGGTCTACCCGTCCAGCCACTACGTGACGCCGCGCGAGCGCGTGCTGTCGGCGATCGACACCATCAAGCAGGAGCTGCGCGAGCGGCTGGACGAGCTGGTCAAGGCCGGCAAGCTGGTGGAAGCGCAGCGGCTCGAACAACGCACCCGCTTCGACCTGGAGATGCTGCAGGAGGTGGGGCACTGCAAGGGCATCGAGAACTACACGCGCCACCTCTCGGGCGCGGCGCCGGGCGATCCGCCGCCGACGCTGGTGGACTACCTGCCGGCCGACGCCCTGATGTTCATGGACGAGAGCCATGTGCTGATCGGCCAGTTCGGCGGCATGTACAACGGCGACCGCGCGCGCAAGACCACGCTGGTGGAATACGGCTTCCGGCTGCCGAGCGCGCTGGACAACCGGCCGCTGAAGTTCGAGGAGTTCGAGCGCAAGGTGCGGCAGGCGGTGTTCGTCTCGGCGACGCCGGCCGACTACGAGAAGACCCACGCCGGCCAGGTGGTGGAGCAGGTGGTGCGGCCCACCGGCCTGGTCGACCCGGTGGTCGAGGTGCGGCCGGCGGCCACGCAGGTGGATGACGTGCTGCAGGAGATCCGCGACACCGTCTCGCGCAACGAACGCGTGCTGATCACCACGCTGACCAAGCGCATGGCCGAGCAACTGACCGACTACCTGGCCGACAACGGCGTCAAGGTGCGCTACCTGCACAGCGACGTCGACACGGTGGAGCGCGTGGAGATCCTGCGCGACCTGCGGCTGGGCAGCTTCGACGTGCTGGTGGGCATCAACCTGCTGCGCGAGGGGCTGGACCTGCCCGAGGTCAGCCTGGTGGCCATCCTCGACGCCGACAAGGAAGGCTTTCTGCGCGCCGAGCGCAGCCTGATCCAGACCATCGGCCGCGCGGCGCGCAACCTCAACGGCCGCGCGCTGCTGTACGCCGACAAGATCACCGACTCGATGCGCCGCGCCATCGACGAGACCGAGCGCCGGCGCGCCAAGCAGATCGCGCACAACACGGCGCTGGGCATCACGCCGCGGTCGGTGAGCAAGCGCATCCGCGACCTGATCGACGGCGTGGTCTCCGACAAGACCGCGCGCGAGGAGGCGCGCTCTGCCAAGGCTGCGGCCGAAATCGAGGCCATGAACGAGAAAGACCTCGGCAAGCGCATCAAGGCGCTGGAAAAGCAGATGCTGGAACACGCGCGCAACCTCGAGTTCGAGACGGCGGCGCGCGTGCGCGACCAGCTGGCGTTGCTGCGCGAGCAGGCTTTCGGCGCGGCCGGGCACGACGTCAACGTGGTGCCGATCCAGGCCGCCGGCGGGAGCCGGGCGTGAAGCAGCGGCTCAAACGCTGGCTGGGCCTGGCGCCGCCGCCGCCACTGGTCCAGGTGCTGATGGTCTGCTCGGGCAACATCTGCCGCTCGCCCACCGCCGAGGCGGTGCTGCGCGCGCGGCTGCAGGCTGCCGGGCTGGGCGAGCGCATCGCGGTCGATTCGGCCGGCACCCACGGCTTCCACGTCAAGGAGCCGCCCGACCCGCGGGCGCAGGAGCTGGCGTCCAAGCGCGGCTACGACCTGTCGCCATTGCGCGCGCGCCGCGTGGTCGGCGAGGACTTCGTGCGCTTCCAGCGCATCCTGGCGATGGACGAGGGCCATCTCAAATGGCTGCAGGAAGCGGCGCCGCCCGGCGCCAGCGCGCGGGTGGAACTGCTGATGAAGCACGCCAGCAAGTTCAGTGGTCAGACCGAGGTGCCTGACCCGTACTACGGCTCGACGCGCGATTTCGAGAAGGTGCTGGATCTGGTGGAGGACGCCTGCGACGGGCTGATGCGTGAGTTGGAGGGTGAACTGGCAAGCATGAAGGGGGTCCAACCGGGTTCGCGGGGGACCCAAACCCATCGTCCGAAAGCTTGACTAAATCAGTGGGTTTCCCATATACTTGAGCGAAACAGTCGGACTCACTTCGACTCACCTTTTTGACAGGAGCACGTCATGCGACTCACCACCAAAGGCCGGTTTGCGGTCACCGCCATGATCGATCTGGCCCTGCGTTCCGGTACCGGGCCCGTGGCGCTGGCGGCGATCAGCCAGCGCCAGCAGATCTCGCTGTCGTACCTGGAGCAGTTGTTCGGCAAGCTGCGCCGCCACGAGTTGGTGGAGAGCACCCGCGGCCCCGGCGGCGGCTATTCGCTGGGTCGTGCAGCCGGCGAGATCTCGGTGGCCGACATCATCGTCGCGGTGGACGAGCCGATCGACGCCACCGGTTGCGGCGGCAAGGGCAGCTGCATGGGCGAGGACTCCGGCAAGTGCATGACGCACGACCTGTGGACCAGCCTCAACACCAAGATGATCGAGTACCTCGATTCGATCTCGCTGAAGAAGCTGGTCGACGACCAGCTGGCCAAGGGCGTCTCGGTCGACGAGGCGCCGGTCAAGCGGGCGATCTCCAGCCAGCCGGTGGTCAAGCCCATCAAGGTGACGGCGCCGAATTCGGTGTTCGCCCTCGGTTCGGCCTTCAACAAGTGATTGCGTTGCTTCCATGACACCGCACTTCCCGATCTACATGGACTACGGCGCGACGACGCCGGTGGACAGCCGCGTCGTCGACGCGATGATCCCCTGGCTGCGCGAGCACTTCGGCAACCCTGCGTCGCGCAGCCACGCCTGGGGCTGGGAGGCCGAGGAGGCCGTCGAGAAGGCGCGCGGCCAGGTCGCGTCGCTGATCGGCGCCGATCCGCGCGAGATCGTATGGACCAGCGGTGCCACGGAAAGCGACAACCTCGCACTGAAGGGCGCGGCGCACTTCTACAGCAGCCGCGGCAAGCACATCGTCACCGTGAAGACCGAGCACAAGGCCGTGCTCGACACCACGCGCGAGTTGGAACGCCAGGGCTTCGAGGTGACCTATCTCGACGTGCTGGAGAACGGCCTGCTCGACCTCGACCGCTTCAAGGCGGCGCTGCGCAAGGACACCATCCTGGTCTCGGTGATGCTGGTCAACAACGAGATCGGCGTGATCCAGGACATCCCGGCCATCGGCGCCATGTGCCGCGAACGCGGCATCGTCTTCCATTCCGACGCGGCCCAGGCCAGCGGCAAGATGGCGATCGACCTCTCCACGCTGCCGGTCGACCTGATGAGCCTGGCCTCGCACAAGACCTACGGGCCCAAGGGTATCGGCGCGCTCTACGTGCGGCGCAAGCCGCGCGTGCGGCTGGAAGCGCAGATGCACGGCGGCGGCCACGAGCGCGGCATGCGCAGCGGCACGCTGCCCACGCACCAGATCGTCGGCATGGGCGAAGCGTTCCGCATCGCGCAGGCCGAGATGGGCACCGAGATCGAGCGCGTGCGCATGCTGCAGCACCGGCTGCTGGCCGGCATCGAGTGCATCGAGCAGGTCTTCATCAACGGCGACCTCGTGCACCGCGTGCCGCACAACCTCAACGCCTCGTTCAATTTCGTCGAAGGCGAGTCGCTGATCATGGGCATCAAGGGCATCGCGGTGTCGTCCGGCTCGGCCTGCACCTCGGCCAGCCTGGAGCCCAGCTACGTGCTGCGCGCCCTGGGCCGCAGCGACGAGCTGGCGCATTCGTCGCTGCGCATGACCATCGGCCGCTTCACCACCGAGCAGGAGATCGACTACGCCGTTGCCACGCTGCAGGACCGCGTCGCCCGGCTGCGTGAACTGTCGCCCCTGTGGGAGATGTACAAGGACGGCGTCGATCTCAGCACCATCCAATGGGCGGCGCACTGACATAACGGAGTAATACCATGGCCTATAGCGACAAGGTTGTCGAACACTACGAAAACCCGCGCAACGTCGGCTCCTTCGACAAGGGCGACGAGACCGTGGGCACCGGCATGGTCGGCGCCCCGGCCTGCGGCGACGTGATGAAGCTGCAGATCAAGGTCAACCCGACAACGGGGCTGATCGAGGACGCGCGCTTCAAGACCTACGGCTGCGGCTCGGCCATCGCGTCGAGCTCGCTGGTCACCGAATGGGTCAAGGGCAAGACCTTGGACCAGGCGATGACGATCAAGAACACGCAGATCGCCGAGGAGCTGGCGCTGCCGCCGGTCAAGATCCACTGCTCGATCCTGGCCGAGGACGCGATCAAGGCCGCGGTGCAGGACTACCAGGCCAAGCACGGCAGCGCGCCCGAGGCGGTGGCTGCTGCTGCAGTGGCCCCCGCCCCCGCTGCCGCGGCCGCGCAGTGAGGGCGCCAGGCGAATGGCCATCACCTTGACCGACGCCGCGGCCCGCCATGTCACGCGCTACCTGGCGCGGCGCGGCAAGGGCGTGGGCGTGCGCCTGGGCGTCAAGACCACGGGCTGCTCGGGCATGGCCTACAAGCTCGAGTACGCCGACGAGGTGGCGCCCGAAGACGTGGTGTTTGAAGGCCACGGCGTCAAGGTGCTGGTCGACCCCAAGAGCCTGCCCTACCTCGACGGCACCGAGCTCGACTTCGTGCGCGAAGGGCTGAACGAAGGCTTCAGGTTCCGCAATCCGCGCGAGAAAGACCGCTGCGGCTGCGGCGAGTCGTTCCGGGTTTGATGAAGCTCGACGACGACGACTTCACGCTGTTCGGACTGCCGCGCCGCTTTGCCGTCGACCGCGCCGAACTGGATCGGCGTTGGCGCGAGTTGCAGCAGCAGGTGCACCCCGACCGCTTTGCCGCCGAAGGCAGCGCCGCGCAGCGCGTGGCGATGCAGTGGGCCGTGCGCGTCAACGAGGCCTACCAGCGCCTGAAAGACCCGCTGCGCCGCGGCGCCTACCTGTGCGAGCTGGCCGGCGCGCCGGTCCAGGCCGAGAGCAACACCGCGATGCCGGCCGCCTTCCTGCTGCAGCAGATGCAGTGGCGCGAGGCGCTGGACGAGGCCGAAGGCGCCACTGCCGTCGAAGCGCTGGAAGCCCAGGTCCAGCAGGCCGAGCGCGGCCTGCTGGCCGAACTGGCGACGCGGCTGGACGAGCGGCACGACGCCGCAGCCGCGGCCGAAGACGTGCGCGCGCTGATGTTCGTGCAGCGCTTCCGGCGCGACATCGAGCGCCGCCTCGAACAACTCGAAGCCTCCTGAAGGCTCAAGCCCGCATGCCCCTGCTGCAGATCTCCGAACCCGGCCAGTCGCCGGACCCGCACCAGCGGCGCATCGCCGTCGGCATCGACCTCGGCACCACGCATTCGCTGGTGGCCGCGGTGCGCCACGGCGTGGCCGAGTGCCTGCCCGATGCGCAAGGCCGGCTGCTGTTGCCGTCGGTGGTGCGTTATCTGAGCGGCGGCGACCGCCAGATCGGCGACGCGGCCCGCGAGCAGCAGGCGGCCGACCCCGAGAACACCATCGTCTCGGCCAAGCGCTTCATGGGCCGCAGGCTGGCCGACATCGCCGACCGCGAGCACTTGCCGTACCAGTTCATCGACCTGCCCGGGATGGTGGGGCTGGCCACGCGCGAGGGCGTCAAGACGCCGGTGGAAGTGTCGGCCGAGATCCTGGCCAGCCTGCGCCAGCGCGCCGAGGACAGCTTCGACAGCGACCTGTTCGGTGCCGTGATCACGGTGCCGGCCTACTTCGACGATGCCCAGCGCCAGGCCACCAAGGACGCCGCCGAGCTGGCCGGCCTGAAGCTGCTGCGCCTGATCAGCGAGCCGACCGCGGCCGCGGTGGCCTACGGCCTGGACCACGGCAGCGAGGGCTTGTACGCGGTCTACGACCTCGGCGGCGGCACGTTCGACATCTCGCTGCTGCGCCTGCACCGCGGCGTGTTCGAGGTGGTCGCCACCGGCGGCGACGCGGCGCTGGGCGGCGACGACATCGACCAGGCCGTGGCCGCGTGGGCGCTGGCGCAGGCCGGCGCATCCGCCCAGACGGCGGGCGACAAGCGCGCGGCGCTGGTGGCCTCGCGCGCCGCGAAGGAAGCCTTGAGCGCCGCCGAGCGCACGCCCTGGCAGGCGGTGATCGGTGGCCAGGCGCGCAGCGTCGAGCTGACGCGCGAGCAGCTCGAAGCGCTGGCGCGGCCGCTGGTCGAGCGCACGCTGGCCGCGGTGCGCCGCGTGCTGCGCGACGCGCGCGTGCAGCGCAGCGAGGTGCAAGGCATCGTGATGGTGGGCGGCGCCACGCGCATGCCGCTGGTGCGCCAGGCCGTCAGCGAGCTGTTCGGGCGCGAGGTGCTCACCAACGTCAACCCCGACGAGGTGGTGGCACTGGGCGCCGGGATCCAGGCCAATGCGCTGGCCGGCAACACGCGCGACGGCGAACTGCTGCTGCTGGACGTGATCGCGCTGTCGCTGGGGCTGGAGACCATGGGCGGCTTGGTCGAGCGCGTGATCGAGCGCAACACCACGATCCCCGTCGCCAAGGCGCAGGACTTCACCACCTTCAAGGACGGCCAGACCGCGATGGCCATCCACGTGGTGCAGGGCGAGCGCGAGCTGGTGGCCGACTGCCGCAGCCTGGCGCGCTTCGAGCTGCGCGGCATCCCGCCGATGGCGGCCGGCGCGGCGCGCATCCGCGTCACCTTCCAGGTCGACGCCGACGGGCTGCTGAGCGTCTCGGCGCGCGAGCTGGGCTCGGGCGTCGAAGCCTCCGTGGTGGTCAAGCCCAGCTACGGCCTGGGCGACGAGCAGATCGCGCGCATGCTGCACGAAGGCTTCTCGCACGCTGAAAGCGACATGGCCGCGCGCGCGCTGCGCGAGGCGCGCGTCGAGGCCGAGCGCATGCAGCTCGCCACCCGCGCCGCGCTGCAGGCCGACGGCGCGCTGCTGACCGCCGACGAGCGCGCCGAGATCGAAGCGCTGCTGCAGGCCACCGCGCAGGCGGCCCTCGGCAGCGATGCCGAGGTGGTGGATGCTGCCGTCAAGGCGCTGGCCGCCGGCACCGAGACCTTTGCCGCACTGCGCATGAACCAGGGCATCCGCCAGGCGCTGGCCGGGCGGCGGCTCGAAGAAGTCTGAGCCACCATGCCTGTCATCCACGTCCTGCCGAATCCCGAGCTGTGCCCCGAGGGCGACGACATCGAGGCGCCGCCCGGCACCTCGATCTGCGAGGCGCTGCTGGAAAACGGCATCGCGATCGAGCATGCCTGCGAGATGAGTTGCGCCTGCACCACCTGCCACGTGGTGGTGAAGAAGGGCTTCAACTCGCTGAGCGAGATGGATGAGTCTGAAGAGGACCTGTTGGACCGCGCCTGGGGTCTGACGCCGACCTCACGCCTGAGCTGTCAGGCCATCCTGTCGAACGAGGATGTGACGATCGAGATCCCGAAGTACTCGATCAACCACGCTCGCGAGAAGCACTGACGCTGCCGCCGTGCGCGGCGGACTTGACGGTGGCCTTGGGCGCCCGGGTTGCGGCGGCCTTGGTGCGAACCACGGGACGCGGGGCCGAGGTGGCGCTCTTGCGGGTCGGCGCTGCCGCCGCAGCCGCCGTCTTCATCGGCGTCGCGGCCTTGGCTGCCGTCTTCGTGCGCGGCGTCGCCTTGGACGCTGTCTTCGTCGCCGCCTTCGTCGTCGCGTGCACCGGCCGGTTGGGCACCAGCACGGTCACCAGCTGGCCGGGCCTGAAGCTGGCCGTGACCGCCACGCCGTTGGCGGCGGCCAGTTGCGCGGCGCTCATGCCGTGTCGGCGCGCAAGGCTGGCCACCGACTCGGAGCGCTTGCCCACCTTCACCTGCAGCCGGCGCAGCGGCGGCACGTCGGGCGCCAGCGCGATCTGCGCGCCGTCGGCCACCGATCCACTGACGTCGTGCGCGTGCTGCGCGCTGCGCGGCACCAGCAGCGTCGAGCCAGCCTTGACCAGCATGCGCTCCGGGATGCGGTTCACCTCGCGCAACTGATCCTCGGTCATGCCGACGTGGCGCGCCGCCTCCTGCGGCTTGACGGTGCGCGGCGCCACCCAGGCCGTCCAGCTGGCCAGCGGCCCGCGGTGCTCGGCCAGCGCGGTGACGAACAGGTTGGCGTTGTCGTAGGGCAGCAGGACCTGCGGCGTCGCGGCGGCCAGCACCACGGGCTTGTTGAGCTGCGGGTTGAGCTGCTGGAACTGCTCCAGCGTCAGCCCCGCGAGCCGCGCCACCAGCGCGACGTCGATGTCGCGCTCGACCGCCACGCGGACGAAATACGGATGGTTGTCCAGCGGCGGCAGCACCAGGCCGAAGGCCTCGGGCCGCGAGACGATGTTCTTCACCGCCTGCAGCTTGGGCACGTAGTTGCGCGTCTCGTCGGGCATGCGCAGGCTGGCGTAATCGGTGCCTTCGCCCGCCCGGGCGTTGCGCGCCAGCGCCTTCTGCACGTTGCCCTGGCCCCAGTTGTAGGCGGCCAGCGCCAGGTGCCAGTCGTTGAACTGCGCATACAGGCGCTGCAGGTAGTCCAGCGCCGCGCGGGTGGAGGCCAGGATGTCGCGCCGGTCATCGCGGAACAGGTTCTGCTTGAGCTCGAAATCGCGCCCGGTGCCTGGCATGAACTGCCACATGCCGGCGGCCCGCGCGACCGACATCGCCTCGGGGTTGAAGGCGCTTTCGATGAAGGGCAACAGCGCCAGGTCGGTCGGCATGCCGCGGCGGTTGATCTCTTCGACGATGTGGAACAGGTAGCGCGCGCCGCGCGCCGTCATGCGCTGCACGTAGTCGGGCCGCTGCGCGTAGTACTGCTCCCACTTGCGCACCAGCTCGTTGTCGAGTTCGGGCATCGCGAAGCCCTCGCGCACGCGCGCCCACAGGTCGCCGCGAACGGCGTCGTCCTCCGGGTCCAGGCGCGCGCGCGGGCCCGCTTCGGCGCGCGGCAACGGCGCCGCTTCGACGACGGGCGCGGGCGCAGGCGCCGGCACTGCGACCGGCTCGGGCGCAGCGATGGGGGCGGGGGGTGGGGGCGTGGGGGCGGGTGGCGCAGGGGCCGTGGCGCAGCCGGCGATCAAGGCGGTCAGGGCCAGCAGCGCGGCGATGCGCAGGGAGGGTTCAAGCTTTGTCATCGGAAGTGGTTCTTCCATTCACGGACGGCCGCCAGCACGTCGACCGGCGCCGCCGATGCTGCGCCCTGTGCTTGGGCGGCGGCGACGACGGCCGGCTCGCGGCTGCGCAGGAAGGGGTTGATCTGCAGCTCCAGCGCCAGCGTCGACGGCAACGTGGGCTGCCCGGCGGCGCGCAGCGACTCGCAGTGCCGCGCGTGCGAGCGCACCTGTTCGTTGGCCGGCTCGACGGCGGCCGCGAACTTCAGGTTGGACAGCGTGTACTCGTGCGTGCAGCACACGCGCGTGCCGGCCGGCAGCGCGGCCAGCTTCTCCAGCGAGGCCAGCATCTGCGCCGGCGTGCCCTCGAACAGGCGGCCGCAGCCGGCCGAGAACAGCGTGTCGCCGCAGAACAGCAGCGGCGCCTTGGGCTCGTCCATCTGCACGTAGGCGATGTGGCCGGCGGTGTGGCCGGGCACGTCGATGACTCGCCAGCGCAGGCCCAGCACGCTGATCACGTCGCCTTCGTGCAGCGGCGTGAAGGGCTTGGGGATGTCTTCGCGCGCGGGGCCGTAGACCGGGCCCTGCAGCCGGCTGCGCAGTGCATCGACGCCGCCCACGTGATCGGGGTGATGGTGGGTCACTAGAATCGCGGCCAACTGCAGACGCAGGCGGTCGAGCGCGTCGACCACGGGCGGCGCGTCACCTGGGTCCACCACCACGGCATGCGCGCCGTCGTGCAGCATCCAGATGTAGTTGTCGGCAAAGGCGGGCAGAGCAAGCAGATCCATGGCGCGCAGTCCATCGATTATAGAGTTGGGTCACTGGCTGCAAACGGCGCCGGGCCGCGATCTGCTGGACTGGGAGCTGGGCCACCTGGACGCCGCGGTGACCGATGCCTTCGGCTTCCACGCGCTGCAGCTCGGGCTGCCCGAGGTCGAGGCCTTGCGCGCCAACCGCATGCCGCACCGCTGGCTGGCCAGCGACGCCGCACGGGCCGGCGATGTGCCGGCGGCGCCGGTGTCGCTAACCTGCGAATTCGACGCGCTGCCGTTCCCGTCCGACAGCATCGATCTCGTCGTGCTGCCGCATGCGCTGGAGTTCGCGCACGACCCGCACCAGGTGCTGCGCGAGGTCGAGCGCGTGCTGCGGCCCGAAGGCCGCATCGTGATCACCGGCCTCAACCCGGCCAGCCTGTGGGGCCTGCGGCAGCGGCTGTCGCGCTCGCGCCTGGGGCTGCCCGGCCGCGAAGAGCCCGAGCTGCCGCGCGCGGGCGAGTTCATCGGCTACTGGCGGCTGCGCGACTGGCTGCGCCTGCTGGGCTTTGCGATCGAGAGCGGCCAGTTCGGCTGCTGGAAGCCGCCGCTGGCCGGCGAGCGATGGCTGCAGCGCTTCGACTGGATGGACCGTGTGGGCGAGCGCTGGTGGCCGGTGCTGGGCGCGGCTTACCTGCTGGTGGCGGTGAAGCGCGTGCGCGGCATGCGCCTGGTGGGGCTGGCGAAAGCGCAGCGTGCCAAGGCGCCGGCCGCGGCGGTGGTGGCGGCGCGGCGCGAGCGCGCCGAGCGGACGAAGATCGAGGAAAGCGTCTGATGAGTGAGGTGGTGATCTACACGGATGGCGCCTGCAAGGGCAACCCCGGCCCCGGCGGCTGGGGCGCATGGCTGCGCAGCGGCACGCACGAGAAAGAGCTGTGGGGCGGCGCGGCCCACACCACCAACAACCGCATGGAACTGACCGCGGTGATCGAAGCGCTGGCATCGCTCAAGCGCCACTGCGAGGTCGACATCCACACCGACAGCGAGTACGTGCGCAACGGCATCACCACCTGGATCCACGGCTGGAAGCAGCGCGGCTGGACCACGGCCGACCGCAAGCCGGTGAAGAACGCCGATCTCTGGCAGCGCCTGGATGCGCTGCGCGAGCAGCACGAGGTGCGCTGGCACTGGGTCAAGGGCCATGCCGGCGACCCCGGCAACGAGCGCGCGGACGCGCTGGCCAACCGCGGCGCGGCACAGGCGCGCGGCTGACCGGGCGCGGCCGCAGGGCATCCGGCCCACGCTACATTCGCGGCCTTTGAGCGAACTCGAAACCCTGGACCCGCGTTGAAGAAGATCCACACCGTGATCGCCGTGATCGGCATTGCCGGGCTGGCCGTGGCCGCCTGGTACGGCCAGCGCATGGGCTGGCGCGGCGGCGCCGCGGTGACGGCGGCGGCAGGCCCGGTGGCGGCAACGCCGGCGGCAGCGCCCGCCGCCGGTGGCCCGGTCGCGGTGGAAGTGGGCGCGGTGCAGGTGCTGACGCTGAGCGACGACGCACAGGCCGTGGGCTCGCTGCGCTCGCGCCAGGGCGTGATGCTGCGGCCCGAGGTGGCCGGCCGCATCGCGCAGATCAACTTCCAGGACGGCCAGCGCGTGCGCCGCGGCCAGTTGCTGGTGCAGCTCGACGACACGCTGCAGCAGGCGCAGGCGCAGCAGGCCGAGGCGCAGGCGGCGATTGCGCGCACCAACCTGCAGCGCAGCCGCGAGCTGGTGGCCCAGGGCTTCGTCTCGCAGAGCGCCGTCGACCAGAACCAGGCCGCGCTGCAGGTGGCCGAGGCGCAGGTGGCGCTGGCGCGCGCGCAGCTCGCGCGCATGAAGCTGCTGGCGCCATTCGACGCCACCGCCGGCATCAAGCTGGTCCACGTCGGCGACTACCTGAAGGACGGCGCCGACATCGTCAACCTCGAAGACCTGTCGTCGATGTCGGTCGACTTCCGGCTGCCCGAGCGCTACCTCGCGCGCGTGAAGCCGCAGCAGCCGGTGGAGCTGGCGATCGACGCGCTGCCGGGCCGCCCCTTCAAGGGCCGCGTGGACGCGGTGGACGCGCAGGTGGACGCCAACGGCCGTTCGCTGCTGGTGCGCGCGCGGGTCGACAACCCCGATGCGGTGCTGCGTCCGGGCATGTTCGCGCGGCCGCGCATCGTGTTCGCGGTGCGCCAGGGTGCGCTGGTCGTGCCCGAGGAAGCTTTGGTGCCGCAGGGCAACCGGCAGTTCGTGTTCAAGATCGAGCCCGATGGCCGCGGCGGCCACCAGACGCGCCGCCTGGAAGCCAAGGTCGGACTGCGGCTGGAAGGCAAGGTCGAGCTGCTGGAAGGCCTGAGCCCCGGCGACCGCGTGGTCACGGCCGGCCACGGCCGGCTGCTGCGCGCCGAGGTGCTGCCGGTGAAGGTGGTGGAGCTGGGCAACCCGGCAGCGGCCGGCGCGCCGTCGTCGCCCGCGTCTGCGGGGGCGCCGGGCGCTGCCGCGTCGGCCGCCGGCCGCGGCGCGCCGCAGGCCTGAAGGAGCGGCCGCGATGCGACTGTCGGAAACCTCGATCCGGCGGCCGGTGCTGGCCACCGTGATGTCGCTGCTGCTGATCCTGATCGGCCTCGTCTCGTTCAAGCAGTTGTCGGTGCGCGAGTACCCGCGCATCGACGAGCCGCTGGTCAACGTCAGCACGCGGCTGCTGGGCGCCTCGTCGGAGGTGATCGAGTCGCAGATCACCAAGCCGCTGGAGGACTCGATCGCCGGCATCGACGGCGTCGACATCATCACCTCGATCTCGCGCACCGAGCAAAGCCAGATCACGGTGCGCTTTCGCCTCACCAAGGACCCCGACACCGCGGCCGCCGAGGTGCGCGACCGCGTCGCGCGCGTGCGCGGCCGGCTGCCCGAGGCGGCCGACGAGCCCATCATCGCCAAGGTCGAGGCCGACGCCACGCCCACCATCTGGCTGGCCTACACCAGCGAGAGCCTGTCGCCGCTGGAGCTGACCGACCTCGTCAACCGCGTCGTCAAGCCGCGGCTGCAGACCATTCCCGGCGTGGCCGACATCCAGATCGGCGGCGACCGCAAGTTCTCGATGCGCATCTGGCTCGACCCCGACAAGCTGGCCTCGTACCGGCTGACGGTGCAGGACGTCGAGGACGCGCTGCGCAAGCAGAACCTCGAGGTGCCGGCCGGCCGCATCGAAAGCCGGCAGCGCGAGTTCAGCGTCACCTCGCGCACCGACCTCAACACCGTGGCGCAGTTCAACGACATCGCGCTGAAGACGGCCAGCGGCTTCGTGGTGCGCCTGCGCGACGTGGCGCGGGTGGAGGAGGCGGCGGCCAGCGAACGCTCGCGCGTGCGGCTCAACGGCGTGCCCTCGATCAGCACCGGCATCATCCGCAACGCCACCGCCAACCCGCTGGACGTGGCCGACGGCGTGCGCGCCGCGATGCCGCAGATCCAGCGCGACCTGCCGCCCAGCGTGAAGGTGCTGCAGGCCAACGACCTGTCGGTCTTCATCGACCGCTCGATCAAGTCGGTCTACGCGACGGTGCTCGAAGCCGTGGTGCTGGTGGCGCTGGTGGTCTTCGTCTTCCTGCGCACGCTGCGCGCCTCGTTCATCCCGCTGGTGACGATTCCGGTCAGCCTGATCGGCGCCTTCGCGCTGATCGCGGCCGCCGGCTTCACGATCAACACGCTGACGCTGCTGGCGCTGGTGCTGGCGATCGGCCTGGTGGTCGACGACGCCATCGTGGTGCTGGAGAACATCTTCCGCCACATCGAGGAAGGACTGACGCCGTTCCAGGCGGCGCTCAAAGGCGTGCGCGAGATCAGCTTCGCCGTGGTGGCGATGACGCTGACGCTGGCCGCGGTGTTTGCGCCGCTGGCCTTCACGCCCGGGCGCACGGGACGCTTGTTCAGCGAGTTCGCGCTGACGCTGGCCGGCGCGGTGATCGTCTCCGGCTTCGTCGCGCTGACGCTGACGCCGATGCTGTGCAGCAAGCTGCTGCGCCACAACCCCAGCCCCAACGCCTTCGACCGCGGCGTCGAGCGCGCGCTGACCGCGCTGGTCAACGGTTATGTCGCGCTGCTGCGCGCCAGCCTCCACGCGCGCTGGCTGATCGTCGGGCTTGCGCTGGCGGCCGGCGCGGCCAGCGCCTGGCTGTTTGCCACCGCCAAGAGCGAGCTGGCGCCGATCGAGGACCGCGGCGTCATCGCGATGCCGATGCGCGCGCCCGATGGCGCCACGCTGGAGTACACCGCGCGCTACCTCGACGCCATCGAGGCCATCACCTCGCAGATCCCCGAGTTCGACCGCCGCTTCATGTTCATGGGCGGCGGCCAGGTGTCCAGCGCCTTCGGCTCGCTGCGCACCGTCGACTGGGAGCAACGCAGCCGCAGCACCCAGCAACTGCAGCGCGAGCTGATCCCCAAGCTGTCGGCGCTGCCGGGCATCAGCGCCTTCCCGATCACGCCGCCCAGCCTGGGCCAGGGTTTCCGCGACCGGCCGATCAACGTGGTCGTCGTCAGCAGCGACGGCTGGGACAACATCGCGCGCGCCGCGCAGGCCATGATGACCGAGATCGCGAAGAATCCGAACTTCGTTCAGCCCGACATCGACCTGCAGCTCAACAAGCCCGAGATCTTCATGGACGTGGACCGCACGCGCGCGGCCGACATGGGCGTCTCGGTGGAGGCGGTGGCGCGCACGGTGGAGACCATGCTCGGCGGCCGCGTCGTCACCCGCTACAAGCGCGACGCCGACCAGTACGACGTGATCGTGCAGACCGCGGCCGGCGGCCGCGTGACGCCCGACGACATCGAGCGGCTCTTCGTGCGCGGCCGCAACGAGGTGATGGTGCCGCTGTCGTCGCTGATCAAGGTGCGCGAGGCGGTGAGCCCTCGGGAGCTGAACCACTTCAACCAGCGCCGCTCGGTGACCATCACGGCCAACCTCGCGCCGGGCTATTCGCTGGGCGAGGGCTTGCAGTTCATGGACGAGACCGCGGCCCGCGTGCTGCCGCCGGGCTACGCGACCGAGCTCAACGGCGTCAGCCGCGAGTTCAGGTCCTCGGCCGGCGCGCTGGGCCTGGTGTTCGTGCTGGCGCTGGCCTTCATCTTCCTGGTGCTGGCGGCGCAGTTCGAGAGCTTCGTCGACCCGCTGGTGATTCTGCTGTCGGTGCCCTTGTCGATGGTGGGCGCGCTGGTGGCGATGCGGCTGACCGGCGGCACGCTCAACGTCTATTCGCAGATCGGGCTGATCACGCTGGTCGGGCTGATCAGCAAGCACGGCATCCTGATCGTCGAGTTCAGCAACCAGCTGCGCCAGCAGGGCCGCAGCGTGCACGACGCCGTGGTCGAGGCCGCCAGCCTGCGCCTGCGCCCGATCCTGATGACCACCGGCGCGATGGTGCTGGGCGCGCTGCCGTTGGCGCTGGCCAGCGGCGCCGGGGCCGAGAGCCGGCAGCAGATCGGCTGGGTGATCGTCGGCGGCATGAGCCTGGGCACGCTGCTGACGGTGTTCGTCGTGCCGACGATGTACACGCTGTTCGCGCGCCGCGGCGTGCCGGGCGAGATCACGACGCCGGAGCTGGCGGCGCCGGCAGCGGCGGCGCACGGCGCGGAATAACGGGCGATCCCGGCGGCCTTTCAGCCGCCGATGTAGTGCATCTCCACCCGCCGCCCGGCCGCCGCGGCCTCGGCCGCCGGCTGCGAGGCCCGCAGCTCTGAATAGCGGTCGTCGCGCCCGGCCCAGATCAGGCCGATCGCCGCGGCGATCTCCTCGTCGCTGTAGGCGCGGCCGTCGCGGCCGCCGCGCAGCAGCGCGCGCAGGTCGTGGCCGCGGCTGGCGAACAGGCACAGGAACAGCTTGCCCTCGGTGGACAGCCGCGCGCGGTTGCAGTCGCGGCAGAAGGCGCGGGTCACGCTGCTGATGACGCCGATCTCGCCGCCGCCGTCGGCATAAGCCCAGCGTTCGGCGGTCTCGCCGTCGGCGTTGGGCTGCAGCGGGCGCAGCGGGAACACGCGGTCCAGCGCCTCCAGCACCTGCGCCGAGGGCAGCACCTCGTCCATCCGCCAGCCGTTGCTGGCGCCGACGTCCATGTACTCGATGAAGCGCAGCACCACGCCGGGGCCGAAGTGCTCGCGCACGTGGCGGGCCAGCGGCACGATCTCATGGTCGTTGGTGCCGCGCTTGACCACCATGTTGATCTTCAAAGGCGCCAGCCCCGCGGCCAGCGCCACCTCGATGCCGCGCAGCACCTCGGCCACGGGGAAGTCGACGTCGTTCATGCGCCGGAACACGGCGTCGTCCAGCGAGTCCAGGCTGACGGTCACGCGGCGCAGGCCGGCTGCTTGCAGCGCCTGCGCCTTGCGCGCCAGCAGGCTGCCGTTGGTGGTCAGCGTGATGTCCAGCGGCTGCCCTTCGGGCGTGCGCAGCGCGGCCAGCATGCGCACCAGGTCTTCGACGTGCTTGCGCAGCAGCGGCTCGCCGCCGGTCAGGCGCAGCTTGTGAACGCCGTGGGCGACGAACAGCCGCGCGACGCGGGTGATCTCCTCGAAGCTCAGCAGCGAGCCCTGCGGCAGGAACTTGTAGTGGGTGTCGAACACGTCCTTCGGCATGCAATAGGTGCAGCGGAAGTTGCAGCGGTCGGTGACCGAGATGCGCAGGTCGCGCAAGGGCCGGCCCAGGCGGTCGGCCAGCAGCCCGTTCGGCGGCGGCGCGGTGGCCGGCACCGGCGGCACGCTGGCGGCGTAGCGCAGGTCGGCCAGCGGAATGACGTGTTCACCCATGGGCCGTGATTGTGCCGCCGCGGGGGCGGCCCTCGGCGCGTCAGGGCTGCAGGGCGGGGGCGGCGGGCGCGGTGTCGGCGCGGCGCGCGCCGTTGAAGCGCTGCGCCCAGTACGCGTCGCGCATGTCTTCCACCCGCACCTGGCCGCCGCTGCGCGGCGAGTGGATGAACTTGCCGTCGCCGACGTAGATGCCCACGTGGCTGAAGGCGCGCTTCATGGTGTTGAAGAACACCAGGTCGCCGGGCTTCAGTTCGGTCTTGTCGACCGCCTCCAACCCGGCTTCGTTGGCCTGCTGGTCGGCGCGCCGGGGCAGGATCAGGCCCAGGCTGTGCTCGAAGATGTGGCGCGTGAAGCCGCTGCAGTCGAAGCCCTGGTCGGGCCCGTTGCCGCCGCGGCGGTACGGCATGCCGAGGAAGTTGAAGGCCGAGATCACGAGGTCGGACGCGCGATCACGCACCTGGCGCACCAGGGCTTGCGTGTTGTCAGCGACTTGGCTGGGCAGCAGGCCGCGCTCCTGCAGGAGCTGCAGCACCGGGTCGCCGCGCTGGGCCTCGGGCGCGGCCTGGGCCGTGGGGCCGAAGGCAAAACATGCGCAGGCGAGCAGGGTGGTGAAGGGGCGTACGATCATCCGGGCCGCGAGGATAGGGGGGTGACTGTGCCGCTGTCAACGCGGTTTGCGACGGCTTTGACGGCCAGCGCCCCTTGACAGCCAAGCGCTGACGTGCTGGCGAGTCAGGGGCGCGTCAGCGCCCGCGGCCCTAATCAACCGCGACCCAGACCAGGAGACACCGAGATGCCAACGTCCTATGCCGACTTCCACCGCCGCTCGATCGAGGACCGCGACGCCTTCTGGGCCGAGCAGGCGCGGCTGATCGACTGGCACACGCCGTTCACCCAGGTCTGCGACTACAGCAAGCCGCCGTTTGCGAACTGGTTCGTCGGCGGCACCACCAACCTGTGCCACAACGCGGTGGACCGCCACGTCGCCACGCGCGGCGACCAGAACGCGCTGATCTTCGTCTCCACCGAGACCAACGAAGAGCGCATCTACAGCTTCCGCGAACTGCAAGCCGAGGTGCAACGCATGGCGGCCACGCTGCAGAGCCTGGGCGTGAAGAAGGGCGACCGGGTACTGGTGTACATGCCGATGATCCCCGAGGCCGCGTTCGCGATGCTGGCCTGTGCGCGCATCGGCGCGCTGCACTCGGTGGTGTTCGGCGGCTTCGCCAGCGTCAGCCTGGCCAGCCGCATCGACGACGCGCAGCCGACCGCAATCATCAGCGCCGACGCCGGCAGCCGCGGCGGCAAGGTGGTGGCCTACAAGCCGCTGTTGGACGAGGCCATCGGTCTGGCCCAGCACAAGCCGGCCAAGGTGCTGATGGTCGACCGCGGCTTGGCGCCGTTCCAGCGCGTGCAGGGCCGCGACGAGGACTACGCCGCCTGGCGCGACAAGCACTTCGACACCCAAGTGCCCTGCGAGTGGGTGGAAGCAACGCACCCCAGCTACACGCTGTACACCAGCGGCACCACCGGCAAACCCAAGGGCGTGCAGCGCGACACCGGCGGCTACGCGGTGGCGCTGGCCGCCAGCATGAAGCACATCTTCTGCGGCAACGCCGGCGAGACCTACTTCAGCACCAGCGACATCGGCTGGGTCGTCGGCCACAGCTACATCATCTACGGCCCGCTGCTGGCCGGCATGGCCACCATCATGTACGAGGGCCTGCCGACGCGGCCCGACGCCGCCATCTGGTGGAGCCTGGTCGAGAAGTACAAGGTCACCGTGATGTTCAGCGCGCCCACCGCGGTGCGCGTGCTGAAGAAGCAGGACCCGGCGGCGCTGACCCAGCACGACCTGTCGTCGCTGCGCACGCTGTTCCTGGCCGGCGAGCCGCTGGACGAGCCGACCGCCAAGTGGATCGCCGATGCGCTGCGCAAGCCCATCATCGACAACTACTGGCAGACCGAGACCGGCTGGCCCATTCTGACCATCTGCAACGGCGTGGAGAGCGCGCCCAGCAAGTTCGGCAGCCCGGGCAAGGCGGTCTACGGCTACGACGTCAAGCTGCTCGACGAGAGCACCGGCGAGGAACTGACCGGCGCCAACCAGAAGGGCGTGGTCGCCATCGAAGGCCCGCTGCCGCCGGGCTGCATGCAGACCGTGTGGCGCGATGACGCGCGCTTCGTCAGCACCTACTGGAAGAGCGTGCCCAACAAGCTGGTCTACAGCACCTTCGACTGGGGCATCCGCGACGAGGACGGCTACTTCTTCATCCTCGGCCGCACCGACGACGTGATCAACGTCGCCGGCCATCGCCTGGGCACGCGCGAGATCGAGGAAAGCATCGCCAGCCATCCCAACGTTGCAGAAGTGGCGGTGGTCGGCGTGGCCGACAAGTTGAAGGGCCAGGTGGCGATGGCCTTCGCGGTGTTGAAGGACACGGCCAGGGCCGCGACGCCCGAGCTGGCGCTGAAGCAAGAGGGCGAGATCATGAAGCTCGTCGACGAGCAGCTCGGCGCCGTCGCCCGCCCGGCGCGCGTGCGCTTCGTCAGCGCGCTGCCCAAGACGCGCAGCGGCAAGTTGCTGCGGCGGGCAATCCAGGCGGTGTGCGAGGCGCGCGACCCCGGCGACCTGACGACGATCGAGGATCCGACGGCGTTGCAGCAGATCAAGGACCTGGTCGGGGGTTGAGGGCCCGATGCGACGGCGCCTTTTCTGCGCCGGCCTGCTGGCGGCGTGTGCCTTCGGCAGCCAGGCGCAGCCCGTCCTGCCGGGCCCGGCGTTCCCGGTGTTCGACACGCCGCAGGCGCTGACATCCGCCTGCCGCAGCGGGCTTGATCGCGCGCAGGCCGAGCTGCGCACCGTCGAGCGCCTGCAACCCGACGGCCGCTGGCTGCGCCGCTACGACGACTTCAACGCGCACATGGAGGATGCGTCGTCGCCGCTGGTGTTCATGGCGCAGGTGCATCCCAACAAGGCCATGCGCGACGCGGCCGAGGCCTGCGAGCTGCTGTGGCAGGACTTCCAGTCTTCGCTGGGCCAGAACAAGCGCATCCTGCGCGCTGCGAAGGCGCTCAAGCCCGTGGACGCGATCGACCGCCAGATGCGGCAGGACATCCTGGACGCGCTGCAAGACGCCGGCGCCGGCCTCGCCCCTGCCGCACGTGCGCGCGCCAAGGCCTTGCTGGACAAGCTGGCCGCGGTGCAGCAGCAGTTCGAGCGCAACATCCGCGACGCCGGCATCAAGCGGGCCTACACCGAGGCCGAACTGGCCGGCGTGCCCGACAGCGTGTGGAAGAACGCGCCGCGCGACGGCGAGGGCCGCGTGCTGCTGGGCGTCGACGAGCCGACCTACGTGCCTTTGTTGCAAGGCGCCGAAAGCGCCGCGGCGCGCGAGCGCATGTACCGCGCCAAGCTGGACGAAGGCGGCCGGGCCAACATCGCGCTGCTGGCCGAGATCACCGCCCTGCGGCGCGACTATGCGGCGCTGTTCGGCCAGCCGAGCTATGCCGACTTCCACCTGCTGCGCACGATGGCGCGGACGCCGGCACGCGTCACCGCCTTCCTGGACGAGGTGCAAAACGCCGTGCGTGACGGCGAGCTGCGCGATCTGGATGCGCTGCGCCAGGCCAAGGCCGCGCACCTGGGCCAGCCGCTGGGGGCGACGCGCGTCGAACGTTGGGATCTGCCGTTCTACGAAGAGCGCCTGCGGCGCGAGCGCTACCGCGTCGACCAGGAGGCCTTCCGCCGCTACTTCCCGCCGCAGCAAAGCCTGGCGTTCGTGATGCGCGTGGTCGAGCGCATGATGGGCGTGCGCTACACCCGGGTGCCCGACGTGACGCTGTGGCACCCGCAGGCGCAGGCCTACCTCGTCAGCGACGCCGGCAGCGGCAAGCCGCTGGCCACGCTGCTGGTCGACCTGTATCCGCGCGACGGCAAGTACAACCATGCCGCGGTGTGGCCGCTGCGCTCGGGCTCGGCTGCCACCGGCCGCACGCCGCTGGCGGCGCTGGTGGTCAACTTCGACCGCCAGGGGCTGTCGCTGGACGAACTGGAAACGCTGCTGCACGAGTTCGGCCACGCGGTGCACGTCGACCTCTCGGCCACGCGCTATGCGATGCAGGCCGGCACCAGCGTCAAGCACGACTTCGTCGAGGCGCCGTCGCAGATGCTGGAAGACTGGGTCTACGACCGCCACGTCGTCGACGTGTTCAAGGAGGTCTGCCCCGACTGCCAGGCCGTGCCCGACGGCATGCTCCGCCAGGCCCGGCAGGCCCGGGACTTCGCCAAGGGCGTGCGCTACGCGCGCCAGCACCTCTACGCCAGCTACGACATGGCGCTGTACGGCCGCGCGCCACAGGACCCGCTGGCGCTGTGGATGGGCATGGAGGCCGCCACGCCGCTGGGCACGGTGCAGGGCACGCTGTTCCCGGCCGGCTTCGCCCACGTGGCCACCGGCTACGGGGCGGGCTACTACGGCTACCTGTGGAGCCTGGTGCTGGCGATGGACATGCGCACGGCGTTCGGCAACGACAAGCTGGACCCGGTGGTCGGCCGGCGCTACCGCGACATCGTGCTGGCCAACGGCTCGCAGCGGCCGCCCGACGAACTGCTGCGCCGATTCCTGGGACGCGACAGCAACTCCAAGGCCTTCTTCGACGAGTTGCGCCAGTAGCCGCACCGCACCGCCCCATCGGGGGCCCTCGGCCGCGGGAGCACGTCAGAGCGATGGCGGCGCCGCGCCGCGGCTCGCAGACTGCGGGCTCTTCGACCGAGGAGCTTCGCATGTCGATCCAGCGCCGCCTGTTCCTGACTTCGTTGGCCGCGGCCGCGCTGCCTGCCGCGGCGCGTCCGGCCGCCGCGGTGATGCTGGCGCGGGACGCGCCGCCCGACGTCGACCCCGCCGGCTTCCTGGTCAGCGAGAAGTTCGACGGCGTGCGCGCGCTGTGGGACGGCGAGCGGCTGCGCTTTCGCAGCGGGCTGCCGGTTTTTGCGCCGTCGTGGTTCACGTCGGCGTTGCCGAGCGTCGCGCTGGACGGCGAGCTGTGGCTGGCGCGCGGCCGCTTCGAGGCCTTGAGCGGCATCGTGCGCCGCGTCCGGCCGCTGGACGCCGACTGGCGGCTGCTGCGCTACCTGGTGTTCGACCGCCCCGGCAGCGACGCGCCTTTCGCCCAGCGCGCCCGCGAGTTGCAGCAGCTCGCACCGCAGTCCGCCGTGCCCTGGCTGGCCGCCGTGGCGCAGCAGGCCTTGCCCGACCGAGACGCGCTGCAGACCCGGCTGCACCAGGTGCTGGACGGCGGCGGTGAAGGCCTGGTGCTGCACCGCGCCGAAGCGCGCTGGCGCGCCGGCCGCAGTGCCGACCTGTTGAAGCTGAAAGCCCTGGCCGATGCCGAGGCGACCGTGATCGCACAGCTGCCCGGCCGCGGCCGCCATGCCGGGCGCCTGGGCGCCTTGCGCGTGCGCACGGCCGATGGCACCGTGTTCGACATCGGCACCGGCTTCAGCGATGCGCAACGCCAGCAGCCGCCGGTGCCGGGCCAGCTCGTCACCTTTACCTACCGCGGCCGCACCGAGGCCGGCGTGCCGCGCTTTGCGGCCTTCGTCCGGGTGCGCGAGCCGGGGCTTTGACGCCGGCATCCGGTGGCCGCGCCTGGGCCTCGTTAGCATCGCGGCCCTGGACTGTTCGGAGACTGCCGATGCTGCTCAATCGCCTGGCGCGCTGCTGCCTGCTGCTGTCGTTGTCGCTGGCCACCGGCCTGGCCGCGGCGCAAGCCAAGCCTCGCATCGAGAAGGCGGCCGACCTGCCGCGCTTCAGCTACAAGATCGACGGCAAGCTCGTCGACGTGGTGCGCTCGGCCGAGCGCTTCGCGCCCTTCGCCGCCGCGCTGCGGCGCGACACCGAGAGCGTGCTGGCCGGCTACGACATCCCCGACAAGGGCACGCAGCGGGATCTGCTCGGCACGCTGGCCGCGCTGGACGTGCTGGACGGCCAGTACGACAGCGCGCTGGCGCGCCTGGACCAGGTGCGCGCGCTGGAAGACAAGCCGGCCGACAAGCTGATTTCCGGCCTGCGCCTGCGCGCCGTGGCCACGGCGGCGAAGAGCCACCCGATCGGCAGCCCGGGCTACGCGCAGGCGGTGGCGGCGTATCTCCAGCGCGAGCTGGCGCCGCTGCCTTTTGCGGTGATCGAGAACGACATCAAGGGCGCCAAGGCCCGCGCCGAGCTGATGGGCGAGGGGCTGGCGCTGGGCCGCGTGCGCGAAGTCATGCAGCCCATCGTCGACGCCAACGGCGCGCTGAGCAGCGACTTCGCGCCCGGCCTGGTCGGCGCCCGGCTGACGCTCGTCGCGATGCTGCCGCTGAAGCAGACGCTGATCGACAGCTTCGGCAGCTACCTGGCCGCGCACCGGGTGGACAAGCCCGACATCTGGGCGGCGCGCGAGATGACGCTGCCCAAGCTGCCCGCCGGCCGCAGCGTGACCATCGGCATCTGGGACAGCGGCGTCGACACCCGGCTGTACCGCGCGCAGCTGCCGCGGCCGCAGGTGGCGCCGATCGCCTACGACAAGTACGCCAGGCCGGCGCGCGGCGAACTGATGCCGATCCCGCCCGAGCTGCAGGGCAAGCTGGCGCAGTTGGCCGGCCAGACCAAGGGCTTCTCTGACCTGCAGTCCAACATCGACAGCCCCGAGGCCAGCCAGGTCAAGCAACTGCTGTCGACGCTGACGCCGGACGAATACAAGCGCACGATCGAAGAGATCAACCTCGCCGGCAACTACGAGCACGGCACCCACGTGGCCGGCATTGCGCTGGCCGGCAACCCCTATGCGCGGCTGCTGGTCGGGCGCATGGAGTACGGCCACACGATCAAGCCCGACCCTTGCCCGAGCCGCGAGCAGGCCGAGCGCGAGGCGCAGCAGTACCGGGCCACGGTGGACTACTTCAAGCGCCACGGCGCGCGCGTGGTGAACATGAGCTGGGGCGGCAGCGTCGGCGCGATCGAGAACGACCTGGAGCAATGCGGCATCGGCGCTTCGCCCGAAGAGCGCAAGAAGCTGGCGCGCGAGTACTTCGAGATCGGCAAGAACGCGCTGACCCAGGCCATGGCCGGCGCGCCGCGGATCCTGTTCGTCGCCGCCGCCGGCAACAGCAACAGCGACGCCAGCTTTGCCGAGGACATGCCGGCCGACATCGTGCTGCCCAACCTGCTGACGGTCGGCGCAGTGGACCGCGCCGGCGACGAAGCGCCGTTCACCAGCTACGGCCCGACCGTCAAGGTGCACGCCAATGGCTATCAGGTGGACAGTTATCTGCCCGGCGGCCGGCGCGTCGCGCTGTCGGGCACCTCGATGGCGTCGCCCCAGGTGGCCAACCTGGCGGCCAAGCTGCTGGCGGTGAAGCCCGGGCTGCAGCCGCCTCAACTGATCGACGTCATCGTCGGCACCGCCGAGACCAGCGCCGACGGGCGTCGCAAGCTCGTCGATCCGAAGAAGGCGCTGGCGGCGGTGCAAGCGGCGGGGCGAGCCCTCCCGACGCATTGACGGGCGCCGGGCGCCGGCCGCGGGGGGGGCGGGGCGGCCGCCGCCACGGCGGGATCCCTGCTGCCGTCGGGGGCTTGTCACGCCGCCGCGCCTGGCACGTCCAATGGCCAAGCACCGACCAACGGACGGCCATGACCAGCCCCACCACCACCCTGCACCCCGCCGACGCCGTCCTCGCGGCCGAGGCCTGCCGCGGCGACGCAGCGGCCTTCGAGCTGATCATGCGGCGCCACAACCGGCTGCTGTTTCGCACCGCGCGCGGCATCGTCGCCGACGACGCCGACGCGCAGGACGTGGTGCAGGAAACCTACCTGCGCGCCTTTGAGCGCCTGTGCGGCTTTCGCGGCGGCGCGGCGCTGGCCACCTGGCTGGCGCGCATCGCGATCAACGTCGCGCTCGACGCGCTGCGCCGGCGCGGCCGCACGGTCTCGCTCGACGGCGATGACGACGAGGCAGACGAGATGACGCCGTCGACCGGACCCAGCCCAGAGGCCGCCGCCGAGCGCGCGCAGATGCAGCGCCTGTTGCAGGCGGCGATCGACAGCCTGCCGCCGATCTACCGCAGCGTGTTCATCCTGCGCGCGGTGCAGGAGCTCAGCGTCGACGAGACCGCCGACTGCCTGGACGTCAGCGCCGAGGTGGTGCGCACGCGCCACGTGCGCGCCCGCGCGCTGCTGCGCGACGCCTTGGGCGCGCGCGTGGAGGCGCATGCGCAGTCGGTCTACGACTTCGCCGGCGCGCGCTGCGATGCCGTGGTGACGGCCGTGCTCGCGCAACTGCGCGGCAAGGGCTCGCTCGCGCCGGGCTGACGACGCCGGCGCTTTTCGTTCTTCAACCCGCTATGCAAGGAGATGACCATGAAGGGTCAGGGACTCGTGTTGCCGATCGATTTCATCGTCCAGGCGCGCCGCCGTGCGCTGCTGTCAGGCGCCGCCACACTCTCGGCCGGCGCGGTGGCGCTGCTGGGCGGCCGCCCTGCATTGGCAGCCGGCGCCAAGCCGAGCGCCGGCCAGACCGAGGCCGACGTGCGCATCCTCAACACCGCGCTCGGCGCGGAACAGGAAGCGGTGGCCGCCTACCAGGCCGGCGCCGAGAGCGGGCTGCTGGCCAAGGAGGTGCTGGCCACGGCGTTGGCCTTCCAGGGCCATCACAAGGAGCACGCCGCGGCGCTGGCCGCGACGGTGGAAAAGCTCGGCGGCAAGCCGGCGGCGGCCAAGGCGCGCTACGACTTTCCGCTGGCGCAGCTGAAGTCGCAGGCCGACGTGCTGCACTTCGCCGCCGGCCTGGAGCGCGGCGCGATCTCGGCCTACCTCGGCGCGGTGCCGCTGTTCGCCGACCGTGCGCTGGCGCAGGTGGCGGCCAGCATCCTGGGCGACGAGGCGATGCACTGGGCCGTGCTGCGCCAGGCGCTGGGCGAAGCGCCGGTGCCGTCGGCGTTCATGTCGTGAGAACCGCCGTGCGGCTGCTGGCATTCGCCGCTGCGGCCGGCGCGGTCTCGGCAGCGGCCGCGGCCGAGCCGCTGGGCCAGCAGGTCTATGCGCGCTGCGCGGCCTGCCACGCGATCGAGGCCAACCGCACCGGCCCGCAGCACTGCGGCCTGTTCGGCCGCCGCGCCGGCACCGCGCCGGGCTACGAGGGCTATTCGCAGGCGCTGCGCCATTCGCACATCGTCTGGGACGCGCGCACCCTGGACCGCTTCCTGCGCGACCCGATGGCCGCGGTGCCCGGCACGACGATGGGCTACGCCGGCGTCAAGGACGACGCCGAGCGCGCCGCGCTGATCGAGTGGCTGCACGACGCCACGCGCCCCGGCAAGACCTGCCGGCTGGCGCACTAACACGCACCAACACGCACTGGCAACCGGAGACGATGATGATGATCAACCGATCCCCCTTGCTGCCGGAAGCGGCCCTGGCCGCCGCCGCGGCGCTGATGATCGCCGCCTGCGGCGGCAGCGACGGCGGCGACTCGGCGGCCGACATCGAGCGAGGCCGGCAGACCTTCCGCCACGACACCTTCGGCGACGAGGCCTTCTGGACCGACCAGTTGCGCATGCACGAGGTGATCGCCGCGGCGGTCGATCCGGCCACGGCGTTGTCGGTCGGCTTGAAGGTCGACGCGCAGGCGCTGCCGGCCGCGGTGGTCGACGGCATCCGCAACGGCAGCGTGGACCTGAGCAAGCCCGCGACGACGATCGCGCTGCTCAAGCTCGATGCGGTGGTGGGGCTGAAGGGGACGGTCGAGACCGTCAACGGCACCGACCGGCTGGTGCGCGTGGGCATCACCTGCGCCTTGTGCCATTCGACCGTGGACGACTCCTTCGCGCCGGGCATCGGCCGGCGGCTGGACGGCTGGCCGAACCGCGACCTGAACCCGGGCGCGATCATCGCGCTGTCGCCGGCCGTCGACGCGACGATGAAGGCGGTGTTCAACTCATGGGGACGCGGCAAGTTCGACCCGCGCCACAACGTCGACGGCCTGTCCAAGCCGGTGGTCATCCCGCCGGCCTACGGGCTGGCGGGCGTGCACCGCATCACCGTCACCGGCGACGGCGACGACTTGGCGTACTGGAACCGCTACGTTGCCGTGGCCGAGATGGGCGGCCTGGGCACGGTGACCGAGCCGCGGCTGAACCTGTCGATCACGCACGGCGCGCAGGACCTGGTCAGCAGCAAGCTGCCGGCGCTGCAGGCCTACCAGCTCAGCCTGCCGGCACCGGGTGCGCCAGCGGGCAGCTTCGACGCCGCCGCGGCGGCGCGCGGCAAGCGCTTGTTCGAGGGCGCGGGGCGTTGCGCGTCCTGCCACAGCGGCGCCGCGTTCACCGACGCCAACCAGCGGCTGCATCCGCCGGCTGACTCGATGGCCGAGCCGGAGTCGCCGAGCTATGCCGCACGCTCGGCGACCAAGCAGTACCGCACCTCGCCGCTCAAGGGCGTGTGGCAGCACCCGCCGTACTTCCACGACGGATCGGCCGCGACGCTGGAGGACGTGGTGCGCGCCTACAACGGGCGGCTGTCGCTGGGCCTGTCGGCAGCCGACGTGGCCGACCTGGCGCAGTACCTGAAGTCGCTGTGAGCCAGCCGCGCGGGGCCGCGGGCTGGCGCTACAGCACCTCGCTCGCGAAGTCGGCCAGCCGCGAGCGCTCGCCGCGCGCCAGCGTCACGTGGCCGCCGTGCGGCCAGCCCTTGAAGCGGTCGACCGCGTAGGTCAGGCCGCTCGATCCTTCGGTCAGGTACGGCGTGTCGATCTGCGCCAGGTTGCCCAGGCAGACGATCTTGGTACCGGGGCCGGCACGCGTGATCAGCGTCTTCATCTGCTTGGGCGTCAGGTTCTGCGCCTCGTCGATCAGCACGAACTTGTTGAGGAAGGTGCGCCCGCGCATGAAGTTCAGGCTCTTGATCTTGATCTTGCTTCGCACCAGGTCGTTGGTGGCGGCGCGGCCCCATTCGCCGGCGCTGCTGTCGCTCTTGGCCAGCACTTCCAGGTTGTCGTCGAGGGCGCCCATCCAGGGGCCCATCTTCTCCTGCTCGTCGCCGGGCAGGAAGCCGATGTCCTCGCCCACCGGCACCGTCACGCGGGTGACGATGATCTCGCTGTAGCGGCGCTCGTCGAGCACCTGGCTCAGGCCCGCGGCCAGCGTCATCAGCGTCTTGCCGGTGCCGGCGGTGCCGGCCAGCGTGACGAAATCGCACTCGGGATCCATCAGCAGGTTGAGCGCGAAGTTCTGCTCGCGGTTGCGCGCCGTCACGCCCCAGACGGCGTTCTTGGCGTGCGCGTAGTCGCGCAGCGTCTTCAGCACCGCGGTCTTGCCGGTGATCTCGGTCACGCGCGCGTACAGCGGCGTGGCGCCGGGGGTTTCGAGGTAGACGAACTGGTTGATCAGCAGCGAGGGCACCAGCGGCCCGCTGATGCGGTAGAAGGTGTGGCCGCCCTGGCTCCAGCTCTCCATGGTCTTGCCGTGGCGCTCCCAGAAGTCGGCCGGCAGCGGCAGCACGCCGGTGTAGAGCAGGTCGCCGTCTTCCAGCGTCTTGTCGTTGAAGTAGTCCTCGGCCGGCAGGCCCAAAGCGCGCGCCTTGACGCGCATGTTGATGTCCTTGGACACCAGCACCACGTCGCGATCGGTGTGCGCCGCGCGCAGGCTCTTCACGACGCCCAGGATCTGGTTGTCGGCCTTGCCCTGCGGCAGGCCCTCGGGCAGCTTGACGTCGAGCAGCGTGGTCTGGAAAAACAGCTTGCCGCCGGCCTCGCGGTGGCCGGTCTTGGCCAGCTCGATGCCGGCGGTGGGATCGGTGGCGACGCCGTGCTTGTCGTGGAAGCTGGCCAGTGCGTCGAGCTCGCGGCTGACCTGGCGCGCGTTGCGCGCGACCTCGCTCATGCCCTTCTTGTGGTTGTCCAGCTCTTCCAGCGTGATCATCGGCAGGAAGACGTCGTGCTCCTCGAAGCGGAACAGCGACATCGGGTCGTGCATCAATACGTTGGTGTCCAGCACGAAGAGCTTGGGCGGGCCTTCATGGCGCGGCCTGCGGCTGCGCGGCCGCGGCTCGGGCGCGGCGGGGCGCGGCGCGGGGGCGGCTGCGGCGGCCAGCGCGGCGGCGGCCGCGGCCTTGGCAGCGGCCGCGCCTTGGGCGCGTTCTTCGAACAGGTCCAGCGTCGCGTGCGGCGCGGCGTCGGCGCTGGGCCGGGTCTTCAGCGCCCGCTTCTCGCCCTTGGGGCCGGCCTGGGCCTCGAAAGCAACGGGGGAGAGCAGGTCGCCCTTCTTGGACGGCGGCTTGGGCAGGGGCATGGGCTTGGGGCGCTTGATCGCGGTTCAAAAGACAAAGGCCGCGCAGCGAGCTGGGCGGCCTTGGCGGAAGGTGGATTCGCCGCCCGGCGGCGGCGAGATGACGGACGGCGCTCGGATCTCAGGCTGCCTTCTTCAGCGACTTCACGGCCTTGAGCACCTCGTCGACGTGGCCGGCCACCTTGATGCCGCGCCACTCGGCGCGCATCACGCCTTCGGCATCGATCAGGAAGGTGCTGCGCTCGATGCCCTTGACCTTCTTGCCGTACATGATCTTGTTCTTGACCACGCCGAACATGTGGCAGAGCTTCTCTTCGGTGTCGGCGATCAGCTCGAAGGGCAGTTCCAGGCTCTGCTTGAACTTGTCATGCGAGGCCATGTTGTCGCGCGAGACGCCGAAGACGACGGCGCCGGCCTTCTGGAAGTCCTTGTAACGGTCGCGGAACTGCATCGCCTCGGTGGTGCAGCCGGGGGTGCCGTCCTTCGGGTAGAAGTACAGCACGACGGCCTTGCCGAGGTTGGATTGCGGGGTGACTTTCACGCCGCCGGTGGCGTGCGCTTCAAATTCCGGGAGGGCTTTATTGACTACAGGCGTCATGGGAGGGCAGTTCTCGGCAAGCGTCGCGCCACGTTGGCTTGACCTGGAATTATAAAGTCAGCGTCAAGTACCCTCGGTGCCACCCCCTATCGCGGCGTCGATCGGCTCGACGATCAGCGCCGCCGCGACGCGCCGGCCCTCGCTGGCCAGCACGTTGTAGGTGCGGCAGGCAGCGGCCGTGTCCATGGTCTCGACGCCGATGCGGCGCTC
Organism: uncultured Rubrivivax sp.; assembly: GCA_964470565.1. GTDB lineage: Bacteria > Pseudomonadota > Gammaproteobacteria > Burkholderiales > Burkholderiaceae_C > Rubrivivax. Next base: position 451,547 of record CAYYDJ010000002.1, on the reverse strand, counting down.
GATCAGCGGCCGCAGCAGCGCGGGCCGGGCGAAGCGCTGGCGCCGGCCGCTGCCGAAGATCACCAGCTCGGGCTGCAGCGCCAGGATCTGCTCGAAGTGCGCAGGCTGCAGCGCCTCGAAGCCGTCCACCGGCCAAGCCAGCACCGCGCCCACCCAGGGCACCAGGATGCTGTGCGGGTACAGCGTGGACCCGACGGCGATGCGGCCGGCGTCGTGGCGTGCGATCACGTTCACGCCGGCCAGGGTATCGGGTTGGAACTTCACGGGGGTTGCGCCATGGGGGCCGCCATCGACCCCATCGCTAGAATTCTATGTTTCGCATCGCGACCCCTACCGCTGTGTCTGCCTTCAAGCCGATCACCAAGTCCGCCAAGCTCGCCAACGTCTGCTACGACATCCGGGGCCCCGTGCTCGACAAGGCCCGGCAGATGGAGGAGGAGGGCCAGCACATCATCAAGCTCAACATCGGCAACCTGGCCGTGTTCGGGCTCGAGCCGCCCGACGAGATCGTGCAGGACATGATCCGCAACCTGCCGCACTCGGCCGGCTACACCGACAGCAAGGGCCTGTTTGCACCGCGCCGCGCGGTGGTGCACTACACGCAGGAAAAGCAGATCCCGCACGTCACGGTGGACGACGTGTACCTTGGCAACGGCGCCTCCGAGCTGATCGTGATGAGCCTGAACGCGCTGCTCGACGACGGCGACGAGATCCTGGTGCCGGCGCCCGACTACCCGCTGTGGACGGCCGCGGTGTCGCTGTCGGGCGGCACGCCGGTGCACTACGTATGCGACGAAGGCGCCGACTGGATGCCCGACATCGACGACATCGCCGCCAAGATCACGCCGCGGACCAAGGGCATCGTCGTCATCAACCCCAACAACCCGACCGGCGCGCTGTACCCCGACAGCGTGCTGCAGCAGATCGTCGAGCTGGCGCGCCGGCATCAGCTGATCGTCTTCGCCGACGAGATCTACGACAAGACGCTGTACGACGGCCACACCCACACCAGCATCGCCTCGCTGGCCGACGACGTGCTGTTCGTCACCTTCAACGGCCTGTCCAAGAACTACCGTTCCTGCGGCTACCGCGCCGGCTGGATGGTGGTCTCGGGCGACAAGCGGCGCGCGCGCGACTACGTCGAAGGCCTGAACATGCTGGCCTCGATGCGGCTGTGCTCTAACACGCCGGGGCAGCTGGCGATCCAGACGGCCTTGGGCGGCTACCAGAGCATCAAGGACCTGGTGACGCCCGGCGGGCGGCTGTGCCGGCAGCGCGACCTGGCGTACACGCTGCTGAGCCAGATCCCCGGCGTCAGCGTCGTCAAGCCGAAGGCGGCGCTGTACATGTTCCCGCGCCTGGATCCGAAGATCTATCCGATCAGCGACGACCAGCAGTTCGCCTACGAGCTGCTGGCCGACGAGAAGGTGCTGATCGTGCAGGGCACCGGCTTCAACTGGCCGACGGCCGACCACTTCCGGCTCGTCTTCCTGCCCAACTCCGACGACCTGACCGAGGCCGTCGGCCGCATCGAGCGATTCCTGTCCCACTACCGCAAGCGTCATTCGTCATGAGCTCACCCATCCAGGTCGGCCTGCTCGGCATCGGCACCGTCGGCAGCGGCACCTTCAAGGTGCTGCAGCGCAACCAGGAGGAGATCCGCCGCCGCGCGGGCCGCGGCATCGCGATCACCATGGTGGCCGACCTCGACACCACGCGGGCCAAGGCGGTGGTCGGCGACGCGGCGCAGGTCGTGAACGACGCGCGCGCCGTGATCGCCAACCCGGCGATCGACATCGTGATCGAGCTGATCGGCGGCTACGGCATCGCCAAGGCACTGGTGCTGGAGGCCATCGCCGCCGGCAAGCACGTGGTGACGGCCAACAAGGCGCTGCTGGCGGTGCACGGCACCGAGATCTTCGAGGCCGCGCGCGCCAAGGGCGTGATCGTCGCCTTCGAAGCCGCGGTGGCCGGCGGCATCCCCATCATCAAGGCGCTGCGCGAAGGCCTCACCGCCAACCGCATCGAATGGGTGGCCGGCATCATCAACGGCACCACCAACTTCATCCTGTCGGAGATGCGCGCCAAGGGTCTGGACTTCGGCGCTGCGCTCAAAGACGCGCAGGCGCTGGGTTATGCCGAGGCCGACCCCACGTTCGACATCGAAGGCGTCGATGCTGCGCACAAGGCCACCATCATGAGCGCGATCGCCTTCGGCATCCCGGTGCAGTTCGACAAGGCACACGTCGAAGGCATCAGCGCGCTGCAGGCGGCCGACATCCGCTACGCTGAACAACTGGGTTATCGCATCAAGCTGCTGGGCATCACGCGACGCCGCGATGACCTGACCAGCGCGCCTGGCGGCGCGGGGGGCATCGAGCTGCGCGTGCACCCGACGCTGGTGCCGGCCGCGCGGCTGATCGCCAACGTCGAAGGTGCGATGAACGCCGTGGTGGTGCAAGGCGACGCCGTCGGCACCACGCTGTACTACGGCAAGGGTGCCGGATCCGAGCCCACCGCCAGCGCGGTGGTGGCCGACCTGGTGGACATCACACGGCTGCACACCGCCGACCCGCACCACCGCGTGCCGCACCTGGCCTTCCAGCCCGGCGCGCTGGCCGCCACGCCCATCCTGGCGATCGACCAGGTGGTCACCGCGTTCTACCTGCGCCTGGTGGTGGCCGACAAGGCGGGCGTCCTCGCACGCATCACCGGCATCCTGGCCGAGCACGACATCAGCATCGACGCCGTGCTGCAGCGCGAGTCCGCCGACGGCGAGGAGAAGACCGACCTCATCATCCTGACCCACGACACCGTGGAAGGCCGCATGAGCAAGGCGCTGGCGCAGATGCAGGCGCTGCCGACGGTGCTGGCGCCGATCGTCAAGATCCGGAAAGAAGAACTGTCGTGAAGTACATCAGCACCCGCGGCGACCGCACGCCGCGCGGCTTTTCCGACATCCTGCTCGAAGGCCTGGCGCCCGACGGCGGCCTGTACCTGCCGGCGCACTATCCGAAGATCGACGACGCGACGCTGACGCGCTGGCGCGGCCTGGCCTATGCCGACCTGGCCTTCGAGATCCTGTCGCTCTACATCGACGACATCCCGCCGGCCGACCTCAGGCGGCTGTGCCACGCCACCTACACCGCGGCCACCTACGGCACCGATGCCATCACGCCGCTGAAGCCGCTGGAAGACGGCGTCTTCCTGCAAGCCCTGTCCAACGGCCCGACGCTGGCCTTCAAGGACATGGCGATGCAGTTGCTGGGCCAGTTGTTCGAGTACGAACTGGGCCGCCGCGGCGAGGCGTTGAACATCCTGGGCGCGACCAGCGGCGACACCGGCAGCGCCGCCGAGTACGCGATGCGCGGCAAGAAGGGCGTGCGCGTGTTCATGCTCTCGCCCCACGGCCGCATGAGCCCGTTCCAGCAGGCGCAGATGTTCAGCCTGCCCGACGCCAACATCCACAACCTGTGCATCGAAGGCGTGTTCGACGACTGCCAGGACATCGTCAAGGCCGTCAGCAACGACCTCGACTTCAAGCGCCGGCACCGCATCGGCACCGTCAACTCCATCAACTGGGCGCGGCTGCTGGCCCAGGTGGTCTACTACTTTGCGGGTTACTTCCAGGCCACCGCGTCCAACGCACAGCGCGTCAGCTTCGCGGTGCCCTCGGGCAACTTCGGCAACATCTGCGCCGGCCACGTGGCGCGCACGATGGGCCTGCCGATCGATCGCCTGGTGCTGGCCACCAACGAGAACGACGTGCTCGACGAGTTCTTCCGCACCGGCACCTACCGCGTGCGCGGCGGCGGCGAGACCTTCGAGACCAGCAGCCCGTCGATGGACATCAGCAAGGCCAGCAACTTCGAGCGCTTCGTGTTCGACCTGCTGGGCCACGACGACGCTGCGGCCGCGCGCACCGCCGAGCTGTTCGGCCCGAAGATGGCGCGCGACGGCGGCTTCACGCTGACGGCGGCCGAGTTCGCGCCCGCCGCCTCGTTCGGCTTCGTCTCCGGCAAGAGCACGCACGCCGACCGGCTGGCGACCATCCGCGACACCTGGCAGCGCTTCGGCACGATGATCGACACCCACACCGCCGACGGCCTGAAGGTGGGGCGCCAGCACCGCCGGCCCGGCGAGACCCTGCTGGTGCTGGAGACCGCGCTGCCGGCCAAGTTTGCCGCCACGATCCAGGAGGCGCTGGGCCGTGAGCCCGAGCGCCCGGCGGCGCTGCAGGGCCTGGAAGCGCTGCCGCGCCGCTTCACCGTGATGCCGGTCGACGCGGCTGCGGTCAAACGTTACATCCAAAGCCACTGCAACTGACCCACTGACATGGCCGATCGCCGCCCGCTGCTGACCCTGGACGATGCGCTGGCGCGGCTGCTGGCCGGCGCTGCCGCGCACCCGATCGCCGAGCGCGAGACCGTCTCCACCTTCGACGCGCTGGGCCGCGTGCTGGCCGCGCCGGTGGGCAGCCTGCTGGACGTGCCGCCGGCCGATAACACCTCGATGGACGGTTATGCCGTGCAGGCCGCCGACGTGCCGGCCGCCGGCACCGTGCTGCCTGTGACGCAGCGCATCCCGGCCGGCGTGGTGGGCCAGCCGCTGGCGCGCGGCAGCGCGGCGCGCATCTTCACCGGCGCCCAGGTACCGCCCGGCGCCGACGCGGTGGTGATGCAGGAGCAGTGCGAGGCCCTCTCTGCGCCCGACGGCCAGGGCCTGGGCGCCGTGAGGATCAACGCCGTGCCGGCCGCCGGCCAATGGGTGCGCCGCCGCGGCGAGGACGTGTCACGCGGCGCCACCGTGCTGGAGCCCGGCACGCGGCTGACCCCGCAGGCGCTGGGCCTCGCAGCCTCGGTCGGCGCGGCCACGCTCAGCGTCAGCCGCCGGCCGCGCGTGGCGCTGTTTTCCACCGGTGACGAGCTGCTGATGCCGGGCCAGCCGTTGACGCCCGGCGCCATCTACAACAGCAACCGCTTCACGTTGCGCGGCCTGCTGCAGGCCGCGGGCTGCGAGGTCACCGACCTCGGCATCGTGCCCGACCGGCTGGACGCCACCGTCGACGCGCTGCGCCGCGCCGCCGAGGGCAACGACCTGATCCTCACCTGCGGCGGCGTCTCCGGCGGCGACGAGGACCATGTGCGGCCCGCCGTCGAATCACTGGGCTGGATCGAGCACTGGCAGTTGGCGATCAAGCCGGGCAAGCCCTTGGCGTACGGAGGTGTCCGCCGGCCAGGGCCGGCCGCAGCCGACAGCGAAGCCGCACTCTTCATCGGCCTGCCCGGCAACCCGGTGTCGAGCTTCGTCAACTTCCTGCTGGTGGTGGTGCCGGTGTTGCGCGTGATGCAGGGCGCGCCGGGCGCGCTGCCGCACGGCCTGGTGATGCAGGCCGCGTTCGACTGGCCGCGGCCCGACAAGCGGCGCGAGTTCCTGCGCGTGCGCCTCAACGGCGAGGGCGCGCTGGAGCTGTTCCCCAACCAGAGCTCGGGCGTGCTGACCTCGGCCGTCTGGGCCGACGGGCTGGTCGACAACCCCTCGGGGCAGGCCATCCGCCGCGGCGACCGCGTGCGCTTCCTGCCGTTCACCGAGCTGATCGGGCGCTGAAGGGCGAGGCGCGCGATGGCGATCCGGCTGCGCTTCTTCGCCTCGCTGCGCGAGGCCTTGGGCCCCGGCGAGGAACTGCCCTCGCAAGCCGGGCTGACCCTGGGCCGGCTGCGCCAGCAACTCGTCGACCGTGGCGGCGCCTATGCGCAGCGCCTGGGCCCGGGCCGCGCGGTGCGCGGCGCGGTCGACCAGGTGATGGCCGACGACGCCACCCCGGTGCCCGACGGCGCCGAGGTGGCCTTCTTCCCGCCCGTCACCGGCGGTTGATCGCGGCATCCAGCGCCGCCTGCGCCGCGGCGCGCGTGGCGTCGGACGCCGGCCGCATCGGCGCGCGCAACTCCTCGGCGATCCAGCCTTCGGCGGCCAGCACCGCCTTCAGCGGCGCCGGGTTGGGCTCGGCAAACAGCGCGCGCGTCAGCGGCACGAGATGCCGCCACAGCGAGCGCGCCGCCGTTAGTTGCCTGTCGGCCAGCAGCTTTTGCAGCGCCACGTAAGCCGCGGTGGCCAGATGGGCCGAGGCCGTGATGCCGCCGACCGCGCCACGCGCCAATTGGTCGAACAGCTCGTCGTCGTTGCCGGCCAGCAGCGCCAGGCGGCCGTCGTCGAGCAGGGCCTGCGCGGCGGCGCGGTCGCCGCTGCAGTCCTTGACGCCGACGATGCGCGGGTGGTCAGCCAGCGCCAGCAGCGTGGCCGGCTCGATGCGCACGCCGCTGCGCGCCGGGATGTCGTAGACGATCAAGGGCCGCGGCGAGGCGTCGGCCACGGCAGTGAAGAAGTCGGCGATGCCCGCCTGCGACGGCCTGACGTAGGCCGGCGCCGCCAGCAGAAAACCCGCCACGCCGGGCTGTGCCTCGGCACACTGCCGCGCGCGCTGCGCGACCGCCGCCGGGCGCACGCCGGCCAGCCCCATCCACACCGGCTTGCCGCCGCTGGCTTGCAAGGTTAGCGCCAGCACCTGCAAGGGCTCGTCGGCGTCCAGCATCGCGGCCTCGCCGGTGCTGCCACACACCACGAAGCCGGCCACGCCTTGGGCGGCGAGCTGCCGCACCAGGCGCGTCAGCGCCGCGGCATCGATCGCGCCGCCGCGCAAGGGCGTGATCAAGGGGATCCAGATCCCCGACAAGTCCATCGTTGCCACCATCATTCGCACTCCTCGTCATCGACACCGACCGCGCTGAAAAGCCGCGCCGGGCGTGCGCTGGAACGCAGGGGGTGAAAGACAAAGTGCCTGTGGGCAAACCGCTGCCGTTCCGTCGCCAGCCTGACGACGGAACGGTTGCTCCGGTCAGACGAGCAACGGTTTTTTGAGGCCCTGTTTGCAGGCCGTGCCCACGGCAGCCGGCGCGCAGCGCGGGTGCAGCAGGGGCAAGGCGGGGCAGGGCATGGGCGCGCATTCTAGCGATGCGACAATGCCCGCCGCCCATGCCAGCCTCGCCTGCGTTGCCCCGCGTCAGCATCCAGACCGCCGATTTCGACCTTGCGGCCGAGACCGCGGCGCTGTGCCGCGGCGACCTGGGCATCGGCGCCGTGGTCAGCTTCGTGGGCACCGTGCGCGACCGCAACGGCGCAGCCGCCGCCGGCGACGTGGCCTTGCTGGAGCTGGAGCACTACCCCGGCATGACCGAGAAGGCCATCGAGGCGATGATCGACGCCGCGCATGCCCGCTTCGACCTCCGCGGCGCGCGCGTCGTGCACCGCGTCGGCCCGTTGCGGCCGGGCGAGCAGATCGTGCTGGTGCTGGCCGCCTCGGCCCACCGCGGCCAGGCCTTCCAGGCCTGCGAGTTCCTGATGGACTACCTGAAGACCCAGGCCCCGTTCTGGAAAAAGGAAAGCTCTGCCGACGGCGCGCGCTGGGTCGACGCCCGCGTGGCCGACGACCAGGCACTGGCGCGGTGGGGCATCGCGGCCGACAACGCCGCCCCGGCTGCCGCCTGAAAGGCCCGATGCCGTCAGCCGACCTCCACCTGAGCGCGCCGGACATCGACCCCCACCGCCTGCGTCACGCGCTGGGCCGCTTTGCCACCGGCGTGACCATCGTCACCACGCTGGCGCCCGACGGCCTGCCGCTGGGGCTGACGGTCAACTCCTTCAACTCGCTGTCGCTGGAGCCGCCGCTGGTGCTGTGGTCGCTGCGCCGCAGCAGCGGCAGCCTGGGCGTGTTCCGCGCGGCACCGCGCTTCGCGGTCAACGTGCTGACCGAGGACCAGGCCGAGTTGTCGCGCCAGTTCGCATCGCGCGGTGAGCACCGCTTCGACCCACCCTGCTGGCAGCGCGACGGCGACAGCGGCCTGCCGCTGCTGGCCGGCGCCGCCGCCAGCTTCGTCTGCGAGACCGCCGCCCGCCACGAGGTCGGCGACCACGAGCTTTTCATCGGCCGCGTGCTCTCGCTGGTGGAAAGCCACGAGGCGCCGCTGCTGTTCTACGGCGGGCGCTACCGCAGGCTGGGGCCGCTGCTGTAGACGCGGCCGGTCGGCGCCGACTGGCGGTTGCGGCGGTGCAGGGTGGACGCTTCAGGCCTTCAGCGGCACATCGCCGCAACACGGCGCTGCCAGGCCTCGGCCCGCCGCGCCGCTGCGGCGCGTTCGCGTTCGTTGCGCGGTTCGCGTTGCGCGGCCGGCATCCGCATCTGCTGTGCCTTGTCGCATTGCGCCCGAACAGCGGCAGCGCGGCGGGCTGCCCATTCGCGGATGCCGTCGTCGTCGGCGCTGAAGCCGCGATCCGCCACCATCCGCCGCAGTTCGACCCGACACTCGTTGCCCCCGGCCTCGCTGCAGCGATGCAGCAGGTTCATCGCCTGGTCCTTCCCGTGCAGCCCACTCGGCGCCAGGCAGCGCGTCGCGTAGGCCGACGACGATGGTGCGTGCTGGCGGTCCGATGCGATCGACCACAGCCGGCAGGCACCCGCACGATCCTGCGCGACCTCGTCGTGCCACGTCGCCAGCCGTGCGATGTCGGCCGGTCCGCCCGTACGGGCCTTGGCCTCCAATTCGCGGCGCTCCCGTTGCGCGGCCTGCAGGATCTCGGTCTGGCGTCGGACGGTGGGGTCGCTGCACAGGGCGGCCAGTCCGCCCGCGAGCCCGGCGCCGGCGTCGTTCAGCGCCGCGCACGCGAGCGCGGCGCCGAGGGCTCGCCGCTGCCCGATCTGGTCGATCTCGGCGCGCAGTTCGTCGCGTTGTGCGCAGTTTCCGCACTGCTCGAGGCGCAGCCGCAGCGCCTGCAGCCGCTGGTCTTCGGCATCTGCGCGTCGGCGCAGCTCGTCGGCACGGCGCTCGTCGTCGGCTCGCTGGCGGTCGAGCTCGCGCTGCAGGCCGTCGGCTTGCCGTTCCAGCCGGTCGCGCTGGGACGGGCTCTGCGCGTGGGTGCACGGCACGGCGGCCAACACGGACACGGCCCACAGCGCGGCAAGCATGCGTGGCGACATCGTTCGTTTCCCCTTGACGGCCTGAACGGTGTTGCAGTTGTACGCGGGCCGCGTTACCGCCGGGTTATCGGGCAGGCCGGAGACAGCTTGCCATGCCCTGTAGGAGGGGCGCCGCCCCGCGGCCCTGCGGCCGTGCGGCCGCCAGCCCGTGCTAAGTTCGCCTGACTGGAGTCCGCGTCGAGACGCCGGATCGAGGAGGCGAGCAGGCGATGGATCGTGGCGGCAGCGGACAACTGCATCTGGTTCACGTGCGCTTGGTGGGCGCACCCGAACTGCAGGCGGGCGACGGCCGCCGCGTCGCGTTGAGCGGCCGCGATGCCGCGCTGCTGGCGCTGCTGGTGTTCGAGGGCGGCATCGACCGCCAGCGCGCCGCGTCGCTGCTGTGGCCGGCGGCCGATGCGCAGCGGGCCGGCCTCAGCTTGCGCCAGCGTCTGTTCAGGCTGAAACGGGCAGCCGGCCTGAACCTCGTCGTCGGTACGCAGATGCTGGCGCTGGCCGCCGAGGCCGACCACGATCTGCAGGCGCTGACCACGCCTGCGGCATCGGCGGCCGGACCGCCTCCGGGTGACGGCCAATTGCTGGGGACGCTTCGCTTCGAAGGCGAGCTGGCCGATTGGGTGGATGCCGCGCGCGAGCGTTGGCGCCTGGCGCGGCGCCAGCACTGGGCCGCGCAGGCGGCGGCGTTGGAGGCGCGCGGTGCGCTTGCCGGCGCGCTGGTGCTGGCGCAGCGCCTGGCCGACGACGACCCCGCCGCCGAGCACGCGCACCGGCGCTTGATGCGGCTGCACTACCTGCGCGGCGACCGCGCCGCGGCGCTGGCCGCCTTCGAGCGCTGCCGCCAGGCGCTGGCCGAGTCGCTGGGCGAGCCGCCGGGCGCCGAGACCCTGGCCTTGCTGCGCACCGTCGACGACGACGCGCGCCCGGCCGCTGCGCCGACGCGCGCGCCGCGGCCGCTGGCGCTGCTGCGGCCGCCGCGCCTGGTGGGCCGCGGCGACGCCTGGCAGCGCCTGCAGCAGGCTGAACGGCGGCGTCAGCCCGTCGTGCTGCTTGGTGAGCCCGGCATCGGCAAGAGCCGGCTGCTGGCGGACTGGGTGCAAGGCCGCGGCCTGCTGGTCGACGCCCGCCCCGGCGACGCGCCCGTGCCCTGGGCGCTGCTGACCCGCCTGCTGGCCACGCTGCAGGCGAGCTGCGAGCCGCCGGCCGATGCCGCGCTGCGCAGCGAGCTGGCGCGGCTGCTGCCGGCGCTGGGCGCGCCGCCGGCGGGCCCGCTGCAGACCGTGCGCCTGCTGGCGGCGGCCGCGGCCTGGCTGGCGGCGGCGCGCACGGCCGGCGTCGAATGCCTGGCCGTCGACGACTTGCAGTTCGCCGACGCCGCATCGATCGAGGCCTTGCTCGCACTGGCCGGCGGCGCCGCGAGCGGCGGTGCTGCCGAGGCTGCTACCCCGACCTGGCTGCTGGCCGCACGCGCCGCCGAATGCCCGCCGCCGCTGCGCCGCTGGGTCGACGCGGCCGACCCCGGCCAGCGCGCGCTGTTGCGGCTGCAGTCGCTGGCCGAAGGCGGCGTGCACGAGCTGCTGGCCTCGCTGCAGCTCGGCGGCCTGGACCCAGGCCGCTGGGCCGCGCCGCTGCACCGCCACACCGGCGGCAACCCCAAGTTCCTGCTCGAAACCCTGCTCGCCAGCCTGGACGAAGCCGGCGCGCTGCCGGCGCAGCCGCAGTGGTCGCTGCCGCCGCAGGTGGGCGAGCTGATCGACCGCCGGCTGGCTCGGCTGTCGCCGCCGGCTCGCCGGCTGGCGCAGTTGGCGGCGCTGGCCGACGTGGACTTCACGATCGAGCGCGCGGCCGCGCTGCTGGCCGTCCATCCGCTGGACCTGGCGGCGCCCTGGCGCGAGTTGGAAGACGCGCAGATCGTCGCCGGCGCCGGCTTCGCGCACGACCTGGTGCGCGAAGCCTGCCTGCGCAGCGTGCCGGCGGCGGTGGCCGAGGCCTTGCATGCGCAGATCGCCGCGGCACTGGCCGCCGCGGCGCCAGCCGTGCCGGCCGCGCGGCTGGCCGAGCACTGGCGGCGCGCCGGCCGCTGGCCGGAGGCGGCGCAGGCCTTCCGCAGCGCCGCCGACGCCGCGCTGAGTGCCGGCCGCCGGCGCGACGAGGCCACGCTGCTGCAGGCCGCGGCCGACGCCCATGGCCGAGCCGGCCAGCCGCAGCCGCGGTTCGCGGCGCTGTGCGAGCGAATCGGCGCGCTGGTGCAATGCGCCGACGGCGACGAGCTGCGCGCCGCGCTGCGCGAGTTGGAGGCGCTGCCTGCCGATGCGCCGCAGCAGGCGCTGCTGGCGCTGGCGCGCGCCGAGGTGCAGATCGTCTTCGGCGAGTTCGACGCCGTGGTCGCCGCGATGCCGGGCGCGATCCCGCTGCTGCCCGACGCCGAGAGCGCGCTGCTGGCCACCCGGCGGCTGGCGGTGGCGCACCTCAACCTCGGCCACGCCGACCAGGCGGCTGCGCTGCTGCTGCAGCGGCTGCCGGCGATCGACGAGCTGCCCGCGCTGCGCCCGCGCTACGAATTCCTGGGCGAGCTGGGCACCGTGCTGGAGCGCTGCAACCGCCGCCGCGAAGGCCTGCAGCACCTGCAGCAAGGCATCGCGCTGGCGCTGCAGGCCGCTGACGAAGGCACCGCGGCAACCATGTACGCCAACCTGGGCGTCAACCGCGTCTACTGGGGCGACGCCGAGGCGGCGATCGAGGCCACCGAGCGCGGCCTGGCGCTGCGCCAGGCGCACGACGGCATCGGCGGCCTGGCCAGTGGCTTCGACATGACGCTGGGCGCGATGTGCCGCGACGCCGGCCGCTGCGGCGAAGCCATCGAAAGGCTGGAGCGTTCGCTGGCCGCCTTCCAGGCCGACGGCAATGCGCTGTGGATCGCCAACGCCGGCGCCCACCTGGCCACGCTGTGGCTGCAACTGGGCCAGGCCGCGCGCGCTGCCGGGCTGCTGCGTCAGGGCGACGACCAGGCCTTGCCGGCCTTCCTGGCGGCGCGCCGCGATGCCTTGCGCGCGCGGCTCGAAGCCGCCGCCGGCCGGCCGGCGCTGCCCTTGCTGCAGCAGGCGCTGCAGCGCCTGGCCGGCGCCGACCGCGTCGACGTGCGCCTGGGCATCGAGCTCGAACGCCTGCGCTGGCTGGCGCCCGATGCCGCGCTGGACCTGGCCGGGCAAGTGGCCGACGAAGCGCAGCGCTGCGAGCTGATGGGCCATGCGCAAGCGGCGCGGCTGTGGCGCATCGACGCGCTGCTGCGCGCCGGCCGCCCGGACTGCGCTGCCGAACTGGCCGCCGCCGTCACGGCCAGTGCCGACGCCGGCGCCATCATCACCCAGCCCGCCCCCAGCGGCGCCTACCGGCCCGAGCTGTGGGCGCTGCTGCTGCAGGGCCTGCCCGCCGGCAGCGGCGTTGCGGCCGCGCTGCGGCCGGCGGCAGCCGCCTGGGTGCGGCGGGCGGCGGCCGCGCTGCCGGCGCCGTTCGGCGAGAGCTTCCTGCAGCGCAATGCGGTGAACCGCGGCTTGCTCTGTCCCGGCGCTTGACGGCCAGCGCTGCCCCGCGGCTGCGCCACCGGGCCGCCAGACCCAGGCCCAGCGCCAGCAGCGGCAGCGTGCCGGATTCGGGCACCTGCTGCGCTGCCGGCCCGGCAAGCAGCGCCGCCCGTTGCGCCGGGTCTTGCAGGTCGACGACGCGGCCGTCGACCTGCAGCGCCTCGGTGCTGGGCAGGTGGATGGCCAGCGCGCTGCCGGAGGGCTGGTGCCAGGCCAGCAGGCAGCCGCTGGCGCAGGACGTATCGAAGTCGACGCCCTGATGCCACGCCAGCGCCGACCAGCGCGCATCGCCCAGCCAGCCGAAGCTGAAGTCGGCCAAGGCCAGGTCGCCGAAATCGATGACGTCGAAGCCGCCGCCGCCGATGAAGACATCGTTGCCCCAGCCGGCCACCAGCAGGCTCAGCACGTCGTCGCCTTCGCCGCCGTCGAGGTAGTCGTTGCTGCCCAGGCCCGACCAGAAGCGGTCGTTGCCTTCCATACCGGCCACGTAGACGCCGGCCGTCCCTGACCAGCCGATCAAGTCGTCGCCTTCGCGCAGGTTCACGGTGAAGCTCATCGCAGCGCTCAGCAGCACGATGTCGCTGCCACCACTGACATCGACCAGCATGCCGCTGGTGCCGGCGACCGGCGCGGCGATCTCGATCACGTCGTTGCCGCCGCCCGCGAAGATGCGTTCGGTGGCGATCAGCGTCGGCTCGGCGGCCGTGTGCCGCAGCCAGTCGGCGTCGTTGGTCACCAACACGGTGTCGGTGCCGTTGCGCCCGTCGTAGCGACCGCCGTTGACGCGGTAGCTGCCGTTGACCGCGATCGGCCGGCCGTCGGCGGGGTGCTGGAGGGTGGTGGAGACGGTCGCCGTCGCGCTGACGAAGGTCATGAAGTCGTTGCTGTTGGTGGCGGTCACGTCGACCAGCGTCGCCCCTGCCGTGGCCGGCCCAGCGGCAAGCCCAGCACCGCCAAGCCGAGCGCCGCCAGCGCGGCGCTGCCGGGCAGCGGCACGGCGGCCGCGGCCGAGCCGGGGAACAGCCCCGAGGCCGACGTGAAGACCGTGCCCGGCGGGCCGCTGAACGAGGCGGTGGCGGTGTGCGACAGGTCGATGTTGGCGTACAGCGACTGCGCGGCGTCCTGCTTGAAGCTGTAGCTCAGGAAGAGGTCGAACACGAGCTCGAACGGACCGTTGGCGACGAAGTCGAGGTCCAGGCTCGACGGCATCGGGTCGTCGGGCGAGAACATCAGCGCGACCTTGCTCGCCAGCGGCACCTGGTCGAAGACGCCGTTGCTGAAAGCCTCGAAATAGCCGGGGCCGTAGACCGAGATGCCGAAGATGCCGAACACGTCGACGCCGGGTGCGACGTCGAACAGGCCTTCGATGTCCAGGTGCACCGACGAGGGGCCGCTGCCGACATGCGGCGTGCCATCGACGTTCAGCAGCGTCAGCGTGTCGCCCAGTTTCGCGTCGACGCTGCCGACGGTGTAGGTGCCGACGTTGATGCCGCTCGCCTCGGAGGCGATCATCAGCGTGCCTTGCGCCAGGTCCACCGCCGCGAAGGCGTTCAGCGTGTGCCAGATGCTGGGGTCCTGCAGCGTCACGCTGGGCGAGAGGTTGCCGTTGTCCCAGCTTCGCTGCTCCACGCTCGACTGGTAGCCCAGCGCGCAGCCCGGCAGGATGGGCGGGCAGTACGAGATGCTGCCGCGCGCGAACGCCAGGCTCGTGGTGGCGGCCTGCGCCAGCGGCGCCAGCGGCGCTAGCGTCACGGCCAGCAGCAGCGCAGCGGTGCGGGGAAGGGCTGTCAAGCGCGTGGAACGGGGTGGCATCGTCGGTCCTTCGGTGTTGAACGGCAACACCACTGTGTTGGCCGGCCGTTACCGCAGGGTTATCGTCAGCCGCCACGACCGGGCGCCGGCCTTGAAACCGCAGCGCCCGGCCGCATGTCCATGTCAGTTTCAAGGACTTCAGCCATGCGATTCGACAAACTCACCACCGCCTTCCAGCAAGCCCTGGGCGACGCCCAGAGCCTGGCCCTGAGCCGCGACAACCCCTACATCGAGCCCAGCCACCTGCTGGCGGCCATGCTGCAGCAGCCCGACGGGCCCAAGGCCCTGCTGGACCGTGCCGGTGCCAACACCGCGGCGCTGGCCGCGGCGATGGACACCGCCAACCGCAACCTGCCGCAGGTGCAGGGCAGCGGCCAGCAGGTGCAGCCCGGGCGTGACCTCGTGGTGCTGCTGCAGCAGGCCGACAAGGAGGCCACCAAGCGCGGCGACCAGTTCATCGCCAGCGAGATGTTCCTGCTGGCGCTGGCCGAATCGAAGACCGACATCGGCGGCGTCGTGCGCGGCCACGGCCTCACGCGCAAGGCGCTCGAAGCGGCCATCGAAGCCGTGCGTGGCGGCCAGAAGGTCGATTCGGCCGAAGCCGAAGGCCAGCGCGAGGCGCTGAAGAAGTACACGCTCGACCTGACCGAGCGCGCCCGCCAGGGCAAGCTGGATCCGGTGATCGGCCGCGACGACGAGATCCGCCGCGCGATCCAGGTGCTGCAGCGGCGCAGCAAGAACAACCCGGTGCTGATCGGCGAGCCGGGCGTCGGCAAGACGGCCATTGTCGAAGGCCTGGCGCAGCGCATCGTCAACGGCGAGGTGCCCGAAAGCCTCAAGGACAAGCGCGTGCTGGTGCTGGACATGGCGGGCCTGCTGGCCGGCGCCAAGTACCGCGGCGAATTTGAAGAGCGCCTGAAGGCCGTGCTGAAGGAAGTGGCCGCCGACGAGGGCCGCATCATTCTCTTCATCGACGAGCTGCACACGATGGTCGGTGCCGGCAAGGCCGAAGGCGCGATCGACGCCGGCAACATGCTCAAGCCGGCGCTGGCGCGCGGCGAGCTGCACTGCATCGGCGCCACCACGCTGGACGAGTACCGCAAGTACGTCGAGAAGGACGCCGCGCTCGAGCGTCGCTTCCAGAAGGTGATGGTCAACGAGCCCAGCGTCGAGGCGACGGTGGCCATCCTGCGCGGTCTGCAGGAGAAGTACGAGGTGCACCACGGCGTGGAGATCACCGACCCGGCGATCGTCGCCGCGGCCGAGCTGAGCCACCGCTACATCACCGACCGCTTCCTGCCCGACAAGGCGATCGACCTGATCGACGAGGCGGCGGCCAAGATCAAGATCGAGATCGACTCCAAGCCCGAGGCGATGGACAAGCTCGACCGCCGGCTGATCCAGCTGAAGATCGAGCGCGAGGCGGTCAAGAAGGAAAAGGACGAAGCCTCGGTGCGGCGGCTGGCGCTGATCGAAGAAGAGATCGGCAAGCTCGAGCGCGAGTACGCCGACCTCGAAGAGATCTGGAAGAGCGAGAAGGCCACCGCGCAGGGCAGTGCGCAGGTGAAGGAGGAGATCGACCGCATCAAGTTCCAGATCGAGGAGCTCAAGCGCAAGGGCGACTTCAACAAGGTGGCCGAGCTGCAGTACGGCAAGCTGCCCGAGCTGGAGCACCGGCTGAAGGAAGCGCAGGCCAAGGAGATGGGCAAGAAGGGCGGCGGCAAGGACGGCAAGTCCGGCCCGCAGCTGCTGCGCACCATGGTCGGCGCCGAAGAGATCGCCGAGGTGGTGTCGCGTGCCACCGGCATCCCGGTCAGCAAACTCATGCAGGGCGAGCGCGACAAGCTGCTGCTGATGGAAGCCAAGCTGCACGAGCGCGTGATCGGCCAGGACGAGGCCATCACCGCGGTGGCCGATGCCATCCGCCGCAGCCGCGCCGGCCTGTCCGACCCCAACCGGCCGCTGGGCAGCTTCCTGTTCCTGGGGCCGACGGGCGTCGGCAAGACCGAGCTGTGCAAGGCGCTGGCGGGCTTCTTGTTCGACAGCGAAGACCACATGATCCGCATCGACATGAGCGAGTTCATGGAGAAGCACAGCGTCAGCCGGCTGATCGGCGCGCCGCCGGGCTACGTGGGCTACGACGAAGGCGGCTACCTGACCGAGGCGGTGCGGCGCAAGCCCTACAGCGTGCTGCTGCTCGACGAGGTGGAGAAGGCCCACCCCGACGTCTTCAACGTGCTGCTGCAGGTGCTTGACGATGGCCGCCTGACCGACGGCCAGGGCCGCACCGTGGACTTCAAGAACACCGTGATCGTGATGACCAGCAACCTGGGTTCGCACCTGATCATGCAGATGGCCGGCCAGTCCAACGAGAAGATCCGCGACGCGGTGTGGGCCGAGGTCAAGCAGCACTTCCGGCCCGAGTTCCTGAACCGCATCGACGAGACCGTGGTCTTCCATGCGCTGGACCAGAAGCACATCGAGAACATCGCGCGCATCCAGCTCAAGGCACTCGAAGCGCGGCTGGACAAGATGGAGATGAAGCTCGACGTGAGCTCCGCAGCGCTGAAGGAACTGGCCAAGGTCGGCTTCGATCCGGTGTTCGGCGCGCGGCCGCTGAAGCGGGCGATCCAGCAGCGCATCGAGAACCCGGTGAGCAAGCTGATCCTGCAGGGCAAGTTCGGGCCCAAGGACGTGATTCCGGTGAACGTCAAGAACGGCGAGTTCGACTTCAACCGGGTCGTGCACTGATCCGGGGGCTGCGTCGCCGTCTAGACATCGGTCAAGCCAGCCTCTATCCTCCGCGCACCCGTTGCGGTGCGCGGAGCGCCGCGCATCCTCGCCAGCCGTCGTTGAGGTTGTCCTGATGAGCGCAGACCAGCCAACCACCAAAGCCAGGGAGCTGCGCGCCTTCATTGCGCTGGCGGTCTTCCTGGGTCCGGTGCTCGCCGTCCTGGTGGTTTCGGGGTTCGGATTCCTCGTCTGGATGTTCCAGTTGGTCGCCGGCCCGCCCGGCCCCCGGCTTTGAGCCGCGCGGATCCGCTGCACCGGAGCGGCCGGTGAGTGACGCCGAACTGCACATCTCCAGCCTGATCGTCTACGCGGCGCCGGGCCGCGTGGCGCGGCTGGCCGAGGCCATCGCGGCGCTGCCCGGCGCCGAGGTGCACGGCAGTGCCGCCGCCAGCGGCAAGCTCATCGTCACGCTGGAAGCCGATTCGGCCGCCGCGATGGACGCCGCGGTGGCGCACCTGCAGCGGCTCGATGGCGTGCTGTCGGCGGTGCTGGTCTACCAATGCGCCGACAGCGTCGATGCGATGAACGAGGAGCTGCCCGAATGCTGAGGCGCGATTTCATCAGGCGCTCGGCCGCCGCCGCCGCCGGCGCCGCTGCCGGCGTGGAGCTGCCGGCGCTGGCGCAAACGCCAGGCACCGCGGCCGCGGCCGGCGAGGCCGGCGTCAAATGGAGCAAGGCGCCTTGCCGCTTCTGCGGCACCGGCTGCGGCGTGCAGGTGGCGGTGAAGGACAACCGCCTCATCGCGACCCAGGGCGACCCGCTGGCCGAGGTCAACAAGGGGCTCAACTGCATCAAGGGCTACTACCTGTCCAAGATCATGTACGGCGACGATCGGCTGACGACGCCGCTGCTGCGCATGAAGGACGGCAAGTACGCCAAGGACGGCGAATTCGAGCGCGTCTCCTGGGACCAGGCCTTCGACGTGATGGCCGAGCAGTTCAAGCGCGTGCTCAAGGACAAGGGCCCCACCGCGGTCGGCATGTTCGGCTCGGGCCAGTGGACGATATGGGAAGGTTATGCCGCGCTCAAGCTGATGAAGGGCGGCTTCCGGTCGAACAACATCGACCCCAATGCGCGCCACTGCATGGCCTCGGCCGCGGCCGGCTTCATGCGCAGCTTCGGCATGGACGAGCCGATGGGCTGCTACGACGACATCGAGGCCGCCGACGCCTTCGTGCTGTGGGGCAGCAACATGGCCGAGATGCACCCCATCCTGTGGACGCGCGTGACCGACCGCCGCCTGTCGGCACCGCACGTCAAGGTGGCGGTGCTGTCGACCTTCGAGCACCGCTCCTACGAGCTGGCCGACATCGAGCTGACCTTCACGCCGCAGACCGACCTGGCGATCCTCAACTACATCGCGCACCACATCATCAGCAGCGGGCGCGTCAACAAGGCCTTCGTCGACAAGCACACCAGCTTCCTGCGCGGCAACACCGACATCGGCTACGGCCTGCGCCCCGATAATCCGTTGCAGAAGGCGGCCAAGAACGCCGGCGCCAAGGCCGGCGGCGCCGAGCCGATGAGCTTCGACGAGTTCGCCAGGTTCGTCTCCACCTACGACCTCGACTACACGGCCAAGTTGAGCGGCGTGGCGAAGAACCGCCTGCAGGCGCTGGCCGAGCTGTACGCCGACCCCAAGGTCAAGGTGATGTCGTTCTGGACCATGGGCTTCAACCAGCACACGCGCGGCGTCTGGTGCAACAACATGGTCTACAACATCCACCTGCTGACGGGCAAGATCTCGACGCCCGGCAACAGCCCGTTCTCGCTGACCGGCCAGCCCAGCGCCTGCGGCACGGCGCGCGAGGTGGGCACCTTCTCGCACCGCCTGCCCGCCGACATGGTGGTCACCAACCCCAAGCACCGCGCGCACACCGAGGAGATCTGGAAGCTGCCGCCCGGCACCATCCCCGACGTGCCGGGCTACCACGCGGTGCTGCAGAACCGCATGCTCAAGGACGGCAAGCTCAACGCCTACTGGGTGATGGTCAACAACAACATCCAGGCCGGCGCCAACCTGATGCAGGAGGGCTACCCCGGCTATCGCAACCCGGCCAACTTCGTCGTCGTCTCCGATGCCTATCCCACCGTCACCGCGGTGGCGGCCGACCTGATCCTGCCGACCGCGATGTGGGTGGAGAAGGAAGGCGCCTACGGCAACGCCGAGCGCCGCACGCACTTCTGGCACCAGCTCGTCGACGCGCCGGGCGAGGCGCGCTCCGACCTCTGGCAGCTGATGGAGTTTGCCAAGCGCTTCAAGGTCGACGAGGTGTGGCCAGCCGAACTGATCGCCAAGCAGCCCGAGGCGCGCGGCAAGACGCTGTTCGACGTGCTGTTCCGCAACGGCCAGGTCGACAAGTTCCCGCCCTCGCAGGTGGAGGCCGGCTACGCCAACGCCGAGGCCAAGGCCTTCGGTTTCTATGCGCAGAAGGGCTTGTTCGAGGAGTACGCCACCTTCGGCCGAGGCCACGGCCACGACCTCGCGCCCTTCGACACCTACCACCAGGTGCGCGGGCTGCGCTGGCCGGTGGTCAACGGCAAGGAGACACGCTGGCGCTACAAGGAAGGCCTGGACCCCTACGTCAAGGCCGGCAGCGACTTCCAGTTCTACGGCTTCCCCGACGGCCGCGCACGCATCTACGCCTTGCCCTACGAGCCGCCGCCCGAGAGCCCCGACCGGGACTATCCGTTCTGGCTGTGCACCGGCCGCGTGCTGGAGCACTGGCACTCGGGCTCGATGACGCGGCGCGTGCCCGAGCTGTACCGCGCGGTGCCCAACGCCGTGTGCTACATGCACCCCGACGACGCCGTCGCGCTGGGGCTGCGGCGCGGCGTGGAGGTGGAGATCGCGTCGCGCCGCGGCAGCATGCGCACTCGCGTGGAGACGCGCGGCCGCAACAAGCCGCCGCGCGGCCTGGTGTTCGTGCCCTGGTTCGACGCCAGCCAGCTCATCAACAAGGTGACGCTGGACGCCACCGACCCGATCTCGTTCCAGACCGACTTCAAGAAGTGCGCGGTGCGCATCACCAAGGTCGACGAGCCGCCGCGGAGGCCGACATGAGCGCGTCGGGCGCTCCGATGAGACGCCTGACTGCCGCGTTATTCGCGGGGCTGGCCGGCGTCGCGATGGCGGCCCCGTTCACCGACGCGATGCGCGGCCCGACGCCGATCGCGCAGGAGACCGTGCCGCCGCGCCTGGGCAATGCGGTCAACGACGACAGCCGGCTGCCGCGCAACTACCGCTACCAGCCGCCGGTGATCCCGCACCGCGTGGACGGCTACCAGGTCGACAAGAACTTCAACAAGTGCCTGGACTGCCACGCCCGCGAGAAGACCGAGCTGTCGCGCGCCATCCCCGTCAGCAAGACGCACTACGTCGACCGCAACGGCAAGGTGTTGAACCACGTGTCGACGCGGCGCTACTTCTGCCAGCAGTGCCACGTGGCGCAGGACGCGGTGGCGCCGCTGGTGGGCAACCGGTTCAAGGGCGACGAGGCTGACGCCGCGCCCTTGCCCGCACGCTGAGGCTGCCAGCCATGTGGAGCTTGATCAAACGCTACTGGGACGTGATCCGCAAGCCCAGCGTTCACTACAGCCTTGGCTTTTTGACGATCGGCGGCTTCATCGGCGGCGTCATCTTCTGGGGCGGCTTCAACACCGCGATGGAAGCCACCAACACCGAAGCCTTCTGCACCGGCTGCCACGAGATGCGCGACAACGTCTTCGCCGAGCTGAAAACCACCATCCACTACAGCAACCGCTCCGGCGTGCGCGCGATCTGCTCCGACTGCCACGTGCCTCACAACTGGACCGACAAGATGGCCCGCAAGATGCAGGCCTCCAAGGAGGTGTGGGGCAAGATCTTCGGCACGATCGACACGCAGGAGAAGTTCCGCGACATGCGGCTTGAGCTGGCGCGGCACGAGTGGGCGCGACTCAAGTCGAACGACTCGCTGGAATGCCGCAACTGCCACCAGTTCGCGTCGATGGACTTCACGCGCCAGAGCCAGCGCGCGCAGGCGATGCACGCCACCTACCTGGCCAACAAGGAGAAGACCTGCATCGACTGCCATAAGGGCATCGCGCATCGGCTGCCCTTCATCCCGCCCGGCGAGGCGCCGACCGACACGCCGGGGCAGATCGTGCCCCAGCCGTCAGCCCAGGCCGGCAACGCGGCGCCACCGGCCTGAGCAGAAGGCCGCGGCGGTGAGGCCCTAGTCCGGGTCCAGCCGCTGCAACTGTGCCTTGGCCACCGCGAGGTTGCCGGTGGCGGCGTCCAACACCGCGTGCAGCACCACGCCGCTGTGGCGGGGCAGTGCGCGCAGCAGCAGGTGGTGGCCGGGAAAGCTGACGGTGGCCTCCAGCACGCTGGGGCCGGCGCCCATGATGGCGCCGATCTCGCCGGCGGTGGCCAGCAATTGCTCGCCCAGCGCCTGCAGCACCTCGGCCGGCGGGCGGCCGCCGGCGTGCGCCAGCGGGTGGCCGTCGCTGCGGTCGAACACGCAGCAACTGATCATGCCCTTGACGCTGGCGCAGCGCTGCACGTAGTCGAACCAGTTGATGCTGTGGCGCGCGGCGGCGCGGCTGCCGGGCAGGCCCATGGGCTGCGTCGGCGCGTCGGCGTCGTCGGGGCGCGGCTGCTCCAGCGTGGGTTCGTAGCCGGGCGGCGGCTCGGTGACGATCTCGTCCAGCCGGTTCCAGGCGGCGCCGATCGACGACCAGGCATCCGTGGCGCGCGCCACGCGCGGCGCCACCTGGGCGTCGATGCCTTTGCGCTGGAACAGGTCGGCAAAGGCCTTCAGGTGCGCCGGCAGGCCCAGCGGGATCAGCAGCAGCTGGCGGTTGGGCCAGCGCTCGTGGCCGGCGGCGTCGGACAGCGGCTGCAGCGCCGCGGCCAGCGCGTGCGGCGGCAGGTCGCCGAACAGCAGCACCGCCAGCCGCGCGTGCGAGACCAGCACGCGCGCCATCAGCTGGCGGGTGTGGCTGTCGGCATCGACGTCGGTGCTGTAGACGCGCAGCGTGGAGCCGTCAGAGCCGGCGATCTCGACGAACTGCAGCGTCGCCAGTGGCACGCCGTGGCCGCGGCGGCGCACCGCCAGCCGCATCACCTGGCCGGTGGTGTTGGACATCGATTGCAGCAGCCGCAGCGACGAACTGGTGCCCACGTCGTGCAGAGCCACGTACTGCGGCGTCAGCCGTTCCAGCTCGCGCTGCAGCGCCACCGCGGGGTCGTCGCTGACGAACAGCTCGATCTGGTCGGCCGTCAGCTTGCGGCCGATATCGCGGCTTTGCCCCAGGTAGGCGTCGCGGTCGCGCACGATCTGCGTGGCCGGCGCGCTGAGGTCGTCGACCTCGCCTTGGCGGGGTGCTTGGGTGGGTGGGTAGGCGCGGTCGGGCATGGCGGCGTCGGGCATCATAGGCGCGGCGGCCGGCCGGTGGGTAGCGGAAACAATGCCGCGGAGCCGGGCCAGTTGTCAGGATGTCCCTACGGCTGTCGATAGACTGGCCAGCCTCAACCTTGGAAGCCCGCAGATGCCCCAGACGCAGCAGCAACCCGTGGTGGTGATCGGCGCCGGCCTGGCCGGGCTGACGGTGGCGCTGGAGCTGGCGCAGACGCAGCCCGTGGTGGTGCTGGCCAAGCGCGAGCTGGGCGAGGGCGCCACCGCCTGGGCGCAGGGCGGCATCGTCGGCGTGCTGGGCAGCGACGACAGCATCGAGTCGCACGTGCGCGACACCCAGGACGCCGGCGCCGGCCTGGTCGACGAGCACACCGCGCGCTTCATCGCCGAGCACAGCGCCGAGGCCATCGCCTGGCTGGTGGAGGCCGGCGTGCCGTTCTCGCCCGATCCCCAAGGGCCGCTGGGCCTGCACCTCACGCGCGAGGGCGGGCACGCGGTGCGGCGCATCGCGCACGCGGCCGACGCCACCGGCCGCGCCATCCACGAAGCGCTGCTGGCGCGCGCGCGGCAGCATCCGCGCATCACGCTGCGCCAGCGCTGGATGGCGGTGGACCTGATCACCTCGCGCCATCTGAAGCGCGACGAGGAGCCGCCGCGCTGCTACGGCGTCTACGCGCTGGACATCGACCGCCGGCGCGTCGAGACGCTGGCGGCGCAGGCCGTGGTGCTGGCCACCGGCGGCGTCGGCAAGGTCTACCGCTACACCAGCAACCCCGACACCGCCACCGGCGACGGCATCGCGATGGCCTGGCGCGCCGGCTGCCGGGTGGGCAACATGGAGTTCATCCAGTTCCATCCCACCTGCCTGTACCACCCGCAGGAGCGCAGCTTCCTGATCACGGAGGCGCTGCGCGGCGAGGGCGCGCACCTGACGCTGCCCACCGCCGACGGCACGGGTATCCGCTTCATGGCGGCGCACGACAGCCGGCTGGAGCTGGCGCCGCGCGACATCGTCGCCCGCGCGATCGACTTCGAGATGAAGAAGCACGGCCTGGACCACGTCTGGCTGGACGCCCGGCCCATCGTGCAGGAAAAGGGCGAGGCCTTCCTGAAGGAGCACTTCCCCACCATCCACGCGCGCTGCCTGAGCCTGGGCATCGACATTGCGCGCCAGCCGATCCCGGTGGTGCCGGCGGCGCACTACACCTGCGGCGGCGTGGTGACCGACCTCGATGGCCGCGCCGACCTGCCGGGCCTGTATGCGGTGGGCGAGGCCACCTATACCGGGCTGCACGGCGCCAACCGGCTGGCCAGCAACTCGCTGCTGGAATGCGTGGTGCTGGGCCGCACCTGTGCCGCGCGCATCGCCGCCACGCCGGCGGCTGCGGCGCCCGCACTGCCGGCCTGGGACGAAAGCCAGGTGGAGGACGCCGACGAGCAGGTGGTGATCAGCCACAACTGGGACGAACTGCGGCTGCTGATGTGGAACTACGTCGGCATCGTGCGCACCACCAAGCGGCTGGAGCGTGCGCTGCACCGCATCCGGCTGCTGCGGGGCGAGATCGACGACTATTACGCCAACTTCCGCGTCACGCGCGACCTGCTGGAACTGCGCAACCTGGTCGACTGCGCCGAGCTGATCGTGCGCTCGGCGCTGCGCCGCCACGAAAGCCGCGGCCTGCACTACAGCCGCGACTATCCGCAGGCGCTGCCGGTGAGCTTCCCGACCGTGCTGACGCGGCCGCCGCGCGGCAGCGGGCGGCCATACGACTGAACGCGGCCCAAGGCCATCACGTCCGTCAGGCGCGCGCGCCCATCGCGACCCGCGCCTGCACGAAGCCGAACGCGAAGTCCACCGCCTCGGCCACCTGGCGCTCGCTGTCCTGGCGTTGCTTCTCGGTGGTGAAGAACGAGAAGTCCACCGCGTGTCGGATGTAGCGCGGCGGCAGCCGGTTCAACGCCACGCAGGCCACGTCGGCCAGGCGCTCGGGGTCGTCGGCCAGGCCGGGGTAGGCCGACATGGTCTCGGCGATGGCCCGGTAGACCAGGCGCTCGGTCGTGTTCTGGATCGAGCTGGTGTCGATGCTCATGCGGCACTCGTGAAGGCGGTGGGCATCCGTGCTTATCGGCAGCGCCGCGGGCCGGCTTGAGTGCGATGGCGGCCCTGATCAGGTCCGATGACCGTGCGACCAGCCGCCGTCGATGGTGATGACCTGGCCGGTGATGTAAGACGCCTCCTCCGACGCCAGAAAGGCGGCCGCGGCACCGAACTCGGCCGCCGTCCCCAGGCGCCCCATCGGGATGGCCGCCAGCACGGAAGCGTCGACCTTCAGCGCCTGCAGCCGCGCCGTCTGGTGGTAGCCCGGCGCCAGGGCGTTGACGCTGATGCCCGCGGGCGCGGATTCGGCGCTCAGCGTCCTGACCAGCCCGTGCAGGCCGCTGCGCAGCGAGGTGGAGATCGCCATGCCCGGCATGTGCGCCTGCGCGGCGACCGACGTGACCCAGACGATGCGGCCCCAGCGGCGCTGCTTCATCGCGGGCAACAGCGCGGCCACCAACTGCAGCGGGCCGGCCCAGAGCATGCGGAAGGCATCGCGCCAGTCCTGCAGGCTCAACTGCTCGCTCGTGCCGGACGCCGGCCCGGGGCCGTTGACGACCAGCACGTCGGGCGATTCGCCGCGGGCCGCCAGCGCCTCGATGCAGCCGGCGACGGAGCGCTCGTCGCCGAAGTCCAGGCTGAACAGGTCGCCGCGCGCGTCATCGACCGTGGCCCTCGACGAGGTGACCAGCACCCGGTGTGCACCCGCCCGGCACGCATCGGCGATGCCCTGGCCGAGCCCTGACGTGCCACCGCAGACCAGCACGGTTTTCGGCGCTTTCATTCGACGCCCTCGACGATGAGCATCTCGGCACGCGCCGCCGAGGCCCGAAGCCGGACCAGCTCCTGGTAGGCCGGCGAGTGGTAGAAGCCGCGCGCGGCCGCCCCGTCGGGGAACCGGATGACCACCAGGCGGCCGCGAAAGTCGGCGCCTTCGACCGTCTCCAGCGCGCCGCCGCGGACGACGAAGCTGCCGCCGAACGACTGCACGATCGCCGGCGAGCGCGCCGTGTACGCCTGGTAGGCCTCGGGATCGTGGATCTCCACGCGTGCGATCAGGTATGCCGGCATGGTTGGCCTTTCGGTGTGTCGTTGTGTTGGTGGTGTGTCGGTGTGTCGTTGTGCGGCGGCGGCTGGCTAGCGCGCGCCGAAGAAGGCCCGCAGCAGGGCGTGGAACTTGTCGGCCTGCTCGATCTGCGTCCAGTGGTTGCAGCGGCCGACGACATGCAGGTCGGCGTTCGAGAGGTGGCGCAGCAGGTACAGGCTGCTCTCGAACGGAACCACCGAGTCGTCGCGGCCATGCACGATCAGCACCGGGTTGGTGATGCGTCGCAGCGCCGACGGCGGCACCACCAGCTCGTCCAGATGCCGCTGCCGCGGCGCCGGAAACAGGCTCTCGTAGCTGCGGCGCACCGCGGGCTGCAGCGCGGCGGCCAGCCGCGTGGCTGCGACTTCGTCGATGCGCTCGCCGATGGCGGCGTCGTCGTAGGCGAACCAGCGCATGTTATTCCTCATCGCGCTCGGTGCCGGGTCGTCGTAGAAGCCCCAGATGCGGTCGAGTTCCGGCGTCAGCGTGCAAGGCGCGCCGGCCGGGCCCATCAGCAGCACGCGGTCGAAACGCTCGGGGGCCTCCATCAGCAGGTTCAGCGCGATCGCGCCGCCCAGCGAGTTGCCGACGAGGTGCGTGCGCTGGATCTGCAGTTGGTCCAGCAGCGACAGGATCTGGTCGATCCACAGCCGCATCCAGCGCCGCATGCCCACCGGCGCCGGCTCCGGATGGCCGCTGCCGCCGTAGCCGACCAGATCCGGGATCAGCATGTCGAAGTCGTCGCTCAAGGTCCGGCCGGCCAGCGACCAGTTGGACATCCCGGTCGCGCCGGGCCCCGAGCCGTGCAGGAACAGGACGCTGTCGCCGCGGCCGGCGCGGGTCAGGTGGCTGTGGTGGCGGCCGGTCTGGACGAGGCTGGAAGTCATGTCGATGCTCCTGCGGACGGTTGGCGCTGGGGTCAGACCAGCTTGATGTGGTTGTCGTCGACGACGCGCTGCATGAAGCTCTGGTCGCTTTCGATCAGCTTGCGGAAGGCGGCGCGCGTTTCGCTGGCGCGGGGGATGGAGCCGCCCTGTGCCAGCCAGGTTCTGATGTTCGCCTCCTGCACGCTGTCGACGACGATCCGGTGCAGCCGCTCGGCCACGGGATCCGGCGTCGCGGCCGGGGCGCAGATCCCGGCCCAGTAGCGCATCAGCCTGGCGGGCACCTTCAGCTCGGCGAAGGTCGGCGTCTCGGGCAAGGCCGCATTGCGGCTCTCGGCCAGCACGGCCAGCGCGCGCATCTGGCCCTTGCCGACGTAGGGCTGCGCGAGTTGCGTCAACAGGTAGGTGAAATCGATCTGGCCGCCGAGCAGGGCCTGCACCAGCTCGGCGCCGCCCTTGTACGGGATGTGGGTGGCCTGGATCTTCAAGCTGCTGCACAGGCTCGAGATCAGCAGGTGCTCGAAGGAGCCGACGCCCAGCGTGCCGTAGCTCAGCGTGCCCGCGGGGCTGCCTGCGGCCGCGGCGCGCAACTGCTCCAGCGTCTTGTGCGGGCCCGCGCCCGGGACCACCATGACGATCGGGAAGTCGGCGGCCAGGCTGATCGGCGACAGGCCGGAGACCATGTCGAAGCGCTTCATCAGCACCTGCCCGCTGACCATGCCGGTGTGGATCTGCAGCAGCGTGTGGCCGTCGGCGGGCGCTGCGGCCAGCGCCTGCATCGCCAGCAGGCCGACGGCGCCGGGGCGGTTGTCGACGATCACCGTCTGGTTCAGCCGCGGCTCCATGTTCCTGGCCAGCATGCGCACCAGCGCATCGGCCGGGCCGCCGGGCGGCACCGGCACCAGGATCTTCAGCGGCTTGGACGGCCACGGCTCGGCGGCCGCAATGCGGCCGGCGCCCAGCAGCGCCGTGGCGCCGCCGGCAGCGGCCCGCAAGATGTCTCGACGATTCGGTTTGCGCATGGTGTCTCCTGCAGATAACCTCGATGACCAGCGGCATGCGGTGTCGGATGCCGCCTTTGCCGGAGGCCATGCTAGGGCTCGACAGATCCACGAGAAAGATCGGTTCGCTAGACTTCAGATATCAGCCGACATGATGTCTGGAGCGCCATGGACCGCAACTGGAGCCTGCTCGAACTGGAGGCGTTCTGCCACGTCGTCGACCTGCAGAGCCTGACGCTGGCGGCGCAGCGCCTGGGCCTGTCGCAGCAGGCCTTGTCGATGATGGTGCGGCGCTGGCGCGAAGCGCTGCGCGATCCGGTCTACACGCGGTCGCGCTACGGCGTGCTGCCGACCGAAGTGGCCAAGGCGCTGCGGGCCAGGCTGGAGCGGCCGCTGCTCGACGTCGGCCAGGCGCTTCGCGAGCCGCGCGGCTTCGACCCCGCGCAGTCGACGCGAACCTTCCGGCTGCACATGTCGGACATCGGGCAGCTGGTGTTCCTGCCCGGGCTCGCGCGCGCCGTCGCGCAGGCCGCGCCGCAGGTCCGGCTCGTCGTCGAGCAGATCCCCTGGGACAGCGTGCCCGCCGCGCTGGCGACCGGCGGCGTCGATCTGGCGATCGGCTCGCTGCCGATGCTCAAGGGCCGCGAGCACCGCCGCAGCCTGCTGCGCGAGCGCTACGTCGTGATGATGCGTCGGCAGCACCGGCTGGCGGGCCGTCCGCTGACGCTGAAGGGCTACCGCGAGGCGACGCACATCGCGATCGACGCGCCGAGCAGCGGGCACCGGCTCATCGAAGGCGTGCTGCTGGCCAAGGGCGTGGTCCGCCGCATCGGCCTGACCATGTCGCACTACCTCGCCGCCGAGCGGATCCTGGCCGCCAGCGATGACCTGCTGACGCTGCCGGAAGTGGCCCTGCAGGCCTTCCGCGATCCATCGGCCTTCGTCGTGCGGCCGGTCCCGGTGGGCCTGGCCAGCTTCGACATCAACCTCTACTGGCACGAGCGCGCGGCCACCGACCCGGCCGTGCAATGGCTGAAGGAGGAACTCAGCCGGTCGGCGGCCGCGGGATGAAGCGGCCCCCTTGTCAGTCGTGCGCCGCCGCGGCCAGCGGCTTGGCCGCCGCCGGCCGCCTGAACTTCAGCACCGCCGAGCCCATCTGCCAGGCCATGAACGCGCCGATCAGCGCCAGCAGCGTGCCGCTGATCGGCCGCGTGACGAAGATGTTGAAGCTGCCGCGCGACAGCAGCATGGCGCGGCGGAAGTTCTCCTCCAGCATCGGGCCCAGGATGAAGCCCAGCATCAGCGGCGCGGCGTCCAGCTCCAGGCGCATGAAGAGATAGCCGATGAGGCCGAAGGCCGCGGTGATGAAGACGTCGTCGAGGTTGTTGTTGACGCTGTAGGTGCCGATGCAGCAGAAGAACAGGATCGCCGGGAACAGCACGTTGTACGGGATCTTGAAGATCGACAGCAGGTAGCGCACCAGCGGCACGTTGAGGATGATCAGGAAGCAGTTGCCGACCCACATGCTGGCCACCAGGCCCCAGAACAGGTCCGGGTGGCCGGCGATCATGTTGGGACCGGGCTGGATGCCCTTGATGATGAAGGCGGCCATCATCAGCGCCATCACGGCGTTCTCGGGGATGCCGATGCTCATCAGCGGGATGAAGCTGGTGCGCGCGGCGGCCTCGTCGGCGGCGGCCTGGCCGGCCACGCCTTCGATCGCGCCCTGGCCGATCTCGTCCTTGTACTTGCTGACCTTCTTGTCCACCGCATAGGCGGCGAACTGCGCGATCACCGGCCCGCCGCCGGGCAGGATGCCCAGGAAGGAGCCGATGGCGCTGCCGCGCAGGGCGCTGGGAATGATGCGCTTGAACTCGGCCCAGGTCGGGATCAGGTTGATCTTGCCGTTGAAGGGCGTGCGCTCGGTCTTTTCGTCGACGTTCTTGGTGATCTCGGCGATGCCGAAGCAGCCCAGCGCGACGCTGATCAAGCCCACGCCGTCGGCCAGGAAGGGCGCGTCGAAGGTGAAGCGCGGCGTGCCGCTGTTGACGTCGGTGCCGATCTGCCCCAGCAGGACGCCGATCAGGCACATCGCCAGCCCGTTGAGCAGGCTGCCGGTGGTGACGAAGCTCACGCAGACGAAGCCCACCAGCATCAGCGCGCAGTAGTCCGCGGGGCCGAACAGGAAGGCCACCTCGCCGAGCTGCGGCGCCAGCCACGACAGCACGACGATGGCCACCGTGCCGCCGATGAAGCTGGAGACGCCGGCCGTCACCAGCGCCAGGCCGGTCTTGCCCTTGAGCGTCATCTGGTAGCCGTCGATGCAGGCGACGATGCTGCTGGCGTGCGGGATCTTCATCGTGATCGCGCTGACGCTGTCGCCGTACTGGGCGCCGTAGTAGATGCCGGCCAGCATGATCAGCGCGCCGCCGGTGGGGATGGAATAGGTCAGCGGCAGCAGCAGGCTGATGGTGGCCAGCGGGCCCAGGCCGGGCAGCAGGCCCACCAGGGTGCCGACGGTGCAGCCCAGGGCGCAGAACAGCAGGTTCTGCAGCGTCAGCGCGTGCTCGAAACCGAACGCAAGGTTGTGCAGGACGTCCATGGCTGTGCTCAGTACAGCGGCAGGTTCAGGCCCAGCAGCTTCTGGAACGCGAAGGCGATCGCGATCAGCCCGGCCGAGATCTTCAGGTTGCGCACCCAGTTGTAGGGCTTGGCCGCGATGCCGGCGATGAACACCATCGCCGCGATGCCCAGCGTCATGTTGATGAACTTGGACACCAGCGCAAAAGCGCACAGCGAGGTCAGCAGCAGCGTGATGTTGCGCGGGTTGAATTCCAGCGGCACCGGCGGCACGAAGCGCGAACGCACGATGGTGATGACGGCGATCAGCCCCAGCAGCGCACTCACCATCAGCGGGAACAGGCCCGGCCCCGCATGGTCGAGCCGGCCGATGTGGTAGTTGAGCGAGCCCAGCCCGAAAGCGAGGGCGACGAGCGCGAGGAACACGCCGCGCGCCAGGTTGCGATCATTCATTCGAGGTCCTTGCGCGCCCACCGCGGCGCGTTGCAGGGCACTCTAGGAACACGGCGTTTTCAGCGGCCCTCGGTTTCCACGTAGCGCCGGCGCGGGACAGCTTGCCGACAGCTTTACGGCCGCTGGGGAAAACACACGCGCGCCAGCAGGCCGCGGCCCGCGGCGGCAGGCAGCAGCAGCGCCTGCGCGCCGTGCAGCCGCGCGATGTCGTGCACGATGGCCAGCCCCAGGCCGCTGCCCGGGCCGAGCGCCGCGCTGCCGCGGTGGAAGCGCTGCCAGACCGCGCTGCGTTCGGCCTCGGGCAGCCCGGGGCCGTCGTCCTCGACCTCGACGAAGGCCTGCCCATCGAGCACCCCGCTGCGCACCGTGATGCGCGCACCGCGGCCGGCGTGCTGCAAGGCGTTGTCGACCAGGTTGTCGAGCAACTCGCGCAGCAGCAGCGGGTCGCCCCGCAGCGACGCGTCGGCGAGGTCGAAGCCGAGGTCCTGCCCGGCCCGCAGCGAGGCCGGCAGCCAGCGTTCGGCGGCTTCGCGCGCCAGCGCGCGCAGGTCCACGGGCTGCTGCGTCTGCAGCAGCGCCGCGCCGTCGCTGCGCGCCAGCGTCAGCAGCTGCTGCACCAGGCGGCTGCCGCGTTCGGCCGCGGCCTGCAGGCGCAGCAGGATGGCCTGGTGTTCGGCGGCATCGGCCGCGGCCAGGGCTTGCGCGGCGTCGGAGCGGATGGTGGCCAAGGGCGTGCGCAGCTGGTGCGCGGCGTCGCCGACGAAGGCGCGCTGCGCCTCGGCGGCAGCGCGCAGGCGCGCGAACAAGCCGTTGAGCGCGCGCACGAAAGAAGCGGCTTCGGCCGGCGCAGCCTGGGCGTCGATGGGATCCAGGCGGTCCAGCGAGCGGTGCTCGATCTCGCGCGCCGCCTCGCGCAGCGGCCGCAAGCCGCGCCGCACGGCCAGCGCGGCCAGCAGCGCCAGCACCAGCGCCAGGCCGGCGGCGGTGAGCACCGCGGCCAGCAGCACCGCGCGCTCGGCCGCGCGGCGCTTGCCCAGCGATTCGGCCACCACGATGGGGCACACGCGCGGCGAGCCCGCACCGCAGGCCGCGCCGAAGGCCGCCACGCGCACGGCGCGGCCTTGCAGATGATCGTCGAAGAAGCGCCATTGCCCGGCGGCCAGCGGCGGCGCCAGCGGCAGCAGCGCGGCATCGCCGCCGAGCAGGCGGCCGTCGGGCGTGGCGACGGCGAAGAAGTTCTGGTCCACCGCGTCGGCGCGCAAGGCCTGCGCGGTCTGCTCGGTCAGCGGCAGCGTGCTCCGGCCGTCGCGCTCGACGAGGATCTGCGACAAGGCCACGGCGCTGTCGGTCAGCGCGCGGTCCAGCGCGTCCAGCGCCGGGCGCAGCGCCAGCAGGTACAGCACCGCGGCGGCCAGCGGCACCAGCGCCAGCAGCGGCAGCAGCAGCCAGCCCAGCAGCAGGCGGCGCAGGCTGGGCACGGCGGCCGCGGGCATCAGCCGGACGGTTCCAGCAGATAGCCCAGGCCGCGCACGGTGCGCAGCCGCACGCCGCCGGGCTCGACCTTGGCGCGCAGGCGCGACATCAGCAGCTCCAGCGCGTTGTCGCTGGTGGCCGCCGTCCAGCCCGGCACCAGCGCGGCGATCTGCTCGCGCGGCACGATCTGGCCCGTCTTCAGCAGCAGGTACTGCAGCACGATGCACTCGCGCGCCGACAGCTCCACCGCGCGGCCCGCCACCAGCGCGCGCCGGGCCGCGCGGTCGTACTGCAGCTGCGCCAGCACCAGGGTCTGGCTGCTGCGGAACTCATGCCGGCGCGTCAGCGCGCGCAGCCGCGCCAGCAGCTCGGGCGGCGCGAAGGGCTTGACGAGGTAGTCGTCCGCGCCGGCTTCCAGGCCTTGCACGCGGTCTTCGATGCCGTCGCGCGCGGTCAGCATCAGCACCGGCAGCGTGCTGCCTTGCTCGCGCAGGCGGCGCATGACCTCGATGCCGTCGATGCCGGGCAGGCCGATGTCGAGCACCAGCACGTCGTAGTCGTCCTGCAGCACCGAGGCGGCCACCGGCTCGCCGCGGTGGCTGACGTCGACGCGCCAGCCCTGGGTGCTCAGCACGCCGGCGATGGATGCGGCCAGCGCCGGGTCGTCTTCGACCAGCAGGACGTGCATGGCAGCACGGCGCCGCGGCGCGCGCTCAGGCCGCGCCGATGTTCTTCACCAGCCCGCGCGTCGGTGTGGCCAGTGCGCCGGGGTTGGCGGCCACGAAGTCCAGCATGCGGTCGATGCAGCCCAGCGCCTGCCTGCGCACCGGCTCGGGCACCTGGATCTCGCCCTGGCCCTGTTCCAGGCAGGCCAGCACGCCTTGCAGCGCGTTCATCGCCATCCACGGGCAGTGCGCGCAGCTCTTGCAGGTGGCGCTGTTGCCGGCGGTCGGCGCCTCGATCAGCAGCTTGCCCGGGGCCAGCTGGTGCATGCGGTGCAGGATGCCTTTGTCGGTGGCCACGATGTAGGTCGGCGCCTTGCCTTTGACGACCGCGTTGAGCAGCTGGCTGGTGCTGCCCACCACGTCGGCCTGGTCGACCACGGGCTTGGGGCTTTCGGGGTGCACCAGCACCGGCGCCTCGGGGTGCTGCTGGCGCAGCAGCTCCAGTTCCAGGCCCTTGAACTCGTCGTGCACGATGCAGGCGCCGTTCCACAGCAGCATGTCGGCGCCGGTCTGCTCCTGGATGTAGCGGCCCAGGTGCTTGTCGGGCGCCCACAGCACCTTCTGGCCCTGCTCCTTCAGGTGGTTGACGATGGCCAGCGCGCAGGAGCTGGTGACCATCCAGTCGGCGCGCGCCTTCACCGCGGCGCTGGTGTTGGCGTAGACCACCACCTTGCGGTCGGGGTGGGCGTCGCAGAAGGCGGCGAACTCGTCGATGGGGCAGCCGAGGTCGAGCGAGCAGGTGGCGTCGAGGTCGGGCATCAGCACGCGCTTTTCGGGCGACAGGATCTTGGCCGTCTCGCCCATGAAGCGCACGCCGGCGACGATCAAGGTCTGCGCCGCGTGGTCGCGGCCGAAGCGCGCCATCTCCAGCGAATCGGACACGCAGCCGCCGGTTTCCAGCGCCAGGTCCTGCAGGTCGCCGTCGACGTAGTAGTGGGCGACCAGCACCGCGCCTTTGGCCTTCAGCAGCGCGGCGATGCGCGCCTTGTGCGCCGCCTTGTCGGCGGCCGAAAGCGCCGGCGGCTGCTTGGCCCAGGCCTGCACGGTGCAGCTCTGGCCGCTGGCGTCCTGCCGCACGTAGTCGTAGAGAGCTTCGGTCATGATGGCTGCGATGGTAGCTGCGGTGCCAGAAAGCGGCTTGGCGTGGCGCCGACGGTGCGCCGCACCATCGCGCTGAAGGCGCTGGCGCTGGCGTAGCCCAGCTCGGTGGCGATGTGGCTCATCGGCCGGCCGCTGGCGGCCAGCGCCAGCGCCTGCGCCAGTCGCGCCTGCTGGCGCCATTCACCGAAGGTGGTGCCCAGCTCGTGGCGGAACAGCCGCGCCAGCGTGCGCGTGCTGGCGCCGGCCTGGCTGGCCCAGCCGGCCAGCGTGGCGTGGCGCAGCGGGTCTTCGATCACCGCTTCGCACAAGGCGCGCAAGCGCTTGTCGGCCGGCAGCGCCAGGCCCAGGCGCACCGGCGCGGCGCGGCGCAGCTCGTCGAGCACCAGGTCGCCCAGGCGGCGCTCGCGTTCGCCGGCGGCGGCCACGCCGGGCGCCACATCGAGGTGGACCATCAGCTCGCGCAGCAGCGGCGAGACCTCCAGCACGCGGCACTCCGGCCACATCTCGAACGGTGTCGGCAGCGGCGCGCCGTCGCCGTGCAGGAAGCGCGCGCTCGGGTGCACGTACAGCGTGCGGATCTCGGCGTCTTCCAGCACCGTGATGGCGTGCTCGACGCCGGGCGGAATCCACAGCGCGCGGCTGGGCGGCACCAGGTAGGTGCCGTGGCCGGCGGTCATGCGGATGACGCCGGTGGCCGACATCGCCACCTGCGCCCACGGATGCCGGTGCGGCACCACGTGCGTGCGCGCTGCCAGGCGGCGCAGCTTGGCGCGCAGCGGGCGCGCCGGCGTGGGCGCGTAGTGCAGCGGGTCCAGCGGCGGGACGGGCGAATGGCGGCTTGGCATGTTCTCGACAAAAGTTGACCGACTATCGTAACGCTGCCGCGGCCGCCGCACCTACAGTGCGGCCATGAACACGCTCGCCGCCCCTGCGCCACTGCGCGAAGACGCCACCACGATCGGGGTTGTCAGCATCGCGCACGGGATGTCGCACTTCTGCCAGCTCATCGTGCCGCCGCTGTTCCCGTGGATCGCCGCGGCCTTCGGGCTCAGCAACACGCAGCTCGGGCTGCTGATGTCGATGTTCTTCATCACCTCCTGCGGCGGGCAGGCGGCGGCCGGCTTCGTGGTCGATCGCTTCGGCGCGCAGCGCGTGCTGCTGGGCGGGCTGGCGCTGCTGGCCGTTGGCGCGCTGGGCCTGGCGGCCAGCCCCAGCTACGGCGTGATGCTGGTCTTCATGGCGCTGGCCGGGCTGGGCAACTGCGTGTTCCACCCGGTGGACTTCTCGATCCTGAACGCGCGCGTCAGCACGTCGCGGCTGGGCCATGCCTATGCGGCGCACGGCATCTCGGGCAACCTGGGCTGGGCGCTGGCGCCGGTGTTCGTGGTCGGCATCACGGCCGCCAGCGGCTCGTGGCGCGTGGCGCTGGCCTCGGTGTCCGGCGTGGTGCTGGCCGTGCTGGCGCTGGTGTGGCTGCAGCGCGACCGCCTGAGCGTGGCGCAGCCGCGCAAGGCCGGCGGCGCGGCGGCCGCGGCCGACACCGGCTTCGGCTTCCTGCGGCTGCCGGCGGTGTGGGCCTGCTTCGTGTTCTTCCTGGTCTTCGCGCTCGCGCTGGGCGGCGTGCAGAGCTTCGCGCCGGCGGCGGCCGCCAAGCTGCACGACGTGCCGGCGGCGCAGGTGGCCATCTGCCTGTCGATCTACATGGTGGCCGCGGGCCTGGGCATGGTGCTCGGCGGGCACCTGGTGCGCGACCCGCAGCGCAGCGTGCGCATCGCGGCCAGTGGCTTCGCGGTGGCCGCCGTGGTGGCGCTGATGCTGGCGCTGGGCCACTGGTCGGCGGCGATGGTGCTGGTGCTGTTCGCGGTGATGGGCTTCGGCGCCGGCATCGCCGGGCCGTCGCGCGACCTGCTGGTCAAGCAGGCCACGCCGCCGGGCGCCACCGGCCGCGTCTACGGCGTCGTCTACTCCGGGCTGGACGTGGGTATGACGCTGGCGCCGCTGGTTTACGGCGTGATGATGGACGCCGGCCAGTACCGCGGCGTGTGGCTGACCATCGCGGCCGTGCTGGCCCTGCTGATCGCCACCGCGGTGAACGTGCGCCGCAACGCAAGGCCGACGGTGACGGCGGCAGCCGCGGCCTGAAGCCGCCGCGGGGACCTCAGACGCAGCGCTTGAAGCGCTCGATGCAGGTGTCCAGCACCTCGCCGCCGTCGTGCTGCCACCAGTTGGCGCGCGAGAAGATCTCGACCTCTGCATAACCGCTGAAACCAACGTCTTCGACCCAGCCGCGCATCTGGCGCAGGTCGATCACGCCGTCGCCCATCATGCCGCGGTCTTCCAGCAGGTCGGTGGTGGGCAGCAGCCAGTCGCAGACGTGGAAGGCCAGCAGCCGCCGACGGCCGGCGCGCTTGATCTGCGCCTGCAGCTTGGGGTCCCACCAGACGTGGTAGGCGTCGACGGCCACGCCGAGTGCGCCGCTCGCGCCGGGGTCCAGCCGGTCGCAGAGGTCGAGCGCCTGCTCCAGCGTGTTGATGCAGGCGCGGTCGGCCGCGTACATGGGGTGCAGCGGCTCGATGGCCAGCGGCATGCCGCGTTCGCGCGCATCGTCCAGCAGCGTGGCGATGCCGTCGGCCACCTGCGCGCGGGCGCCGGCGATGTCCTTGTGCGCCGGCGCGCCGGCCAGCGCCCCCGGCAGGCCGCCGACCACCAGCACCAGGCAGGGCGCGCCCAGCGTGCAGGCCTCGTCCAGCGCGCGGCGGTTGTCGTCGCGCGCGGCCACGCGGCCGGCCTCGTCGGCGTGGGGGAACATGCCGCCGCGGCAGTAGCCCGAGAGTTCGAGGCCGTGTGAGGTCAAGCGTTGGGCGACGGCGGCCAGCCCCGCGGCATGCACCTGGTCGCGCCAGGGCGAGACGGCGCGGATGCCGCGCTCGGCGCAGGCGTCCAGGATGTGCAGCAGGCCCCAGTCCTGGCCGCGCTGCCGGCGCACGGTGGCGGTGTTGATCGACAGCCAGTGGTGGTCTTGGCTGAAATCGCGCATCGCCCGCCCTCCGCCGCTCACTGGATGCCGTGCAGCGCCAGCAGCGTGCGCATGCGCGCGGTGGCGAGGTCGGGCTGCTCGATCAGCCCGGCGGCGTCGGCCAGCTTGAACAGCGTCACCAGGTGCGGCAGCGAGCGCGTGCTGTGCTGGCCGCCAACCATCACGAAGTGGTCCTGGTGGCCGTTGAGCCAGGCCATGAAGACGACGCCGGTCTTGTAGAAGCGCGTCGGCGCCTGGAAGATGTGGCGCGACAGCGGCACCGTCGGTGCCAGGATGCGGTGGAAGCCGGCCGCGTCGCCGCGGCCCAGCGCCGCCAGCGCGGCGCTGGCCGCCGGCGCGATGGCGTCGAAGATGCCCAGCAGCGCGTCGCTGCGGTGCTGGTTGAGTTGCTCGCCGACGCCGTCGCCGGCGATCAGCTCGGCGTAGTTGAAGTCGTCGCCGGTGTACATGCGCACGCCGCGGCCGTCGGGCCCGCCCGCGTTCGGAAGGCGGCGGCGCATCTCGATCTCGCGGTCCTTGTCGAGCAGCGAGATCTTGATGCCGTCGACCTTGGCCGCGTGGGCCTGGATCACGCCCAGCGCGGTGTTCATCGCCGCGCCGACGTCGTCGCTGCCCCAGTAGCCCTTGAGCGCCGGGTCGAACATGTCGCCCAGCCAGTGCAGGATCACCGGCTGCCGGGCCTGGCGCAGCACGTGGTCGTAGACGCGCTCGTAGTCGGCCGGGCTGCGCGCCACGCGGGCCAGCGCGCGGCTGGCCATCACGATCAGCCGGCCGCCCCGTTTTTCGATGGCGGCCATCTGCTCGTCGTAGGCGCGGATGACGTCGTCGACGCTGCGGGCCGCCTCGGGCGCCAGGTGGTCGGTGCCGCAGCCGCAGGCCAGCAAGGCGCCGGGCACGTCGCGCGCGGCCTCGATGCTGCGGCTGATCAGTTCCAAGGAGGTCGGCCAGTCCAGCCCCATGCCGCGCTGCGCCGTGTCCATCGCCTCGGCGACGCCCAGGCCCAGCCGCCACAGCCGCCGGCGGTAGGCGATGGTGGCGTCCCAATCGATGGCGCACTGCAACCACGGGTCGATCGCGGCGCGCGCATCGGCCACCACGTGGGCGGCCGAATAGGCGATGCGCGGCAGCGGCACGCCGGGCGTCGCCGGCTCGAAGCGGCCGGGGCCCTGCAACGTATAGGGCTGCAGGCGGCCGTCGGCACCGGGCAGGGTGATCTGCATGCGCGGCCCCCCGTCAGACGTCGAGCGCTGGAACGTCGACCCAGCGCCGCTCTTTCCAACTCTGCAGCGCCGCCTCGACCAGCTGCACGCCCTTGGCGCCTTCGGCCAGCGTCCAGGCGTAGGGCGCGTCCTCGGCCACGTGGCGGATGAAGGCCTCCCACTGCAGCTTGAAGCCGTTGTCGTAGGCCTGGGCGTCGGGCACCTCCTGCCACTGGTCGAAGAAGTTCATCGCCTGCTTGACGTCGGGGTTCCACACCGGCCGCGGCGTGGTGACGCGGCTCTGGGCGCGGCACTCCTGCAGCCCGGCCACCGCCGAGCCGTGGGTGCCGTCGACGTGGAAGGTGACGAGGTCGTCGCGGCGCACGCGCGTGGCCCAGCTCATGGTGAGCTGGGCGACCACCGGCTCGCCGTTGTGGCCCTTCAGCTGCGCGGTGGCGTAGGCTGCGTCATCAGCGGTGGCGGTGTAGGGCTGGCCGTTTTCGTCCCAGCGCCGGTCGATGTGGCGCGCGCCCAGGCAAGTGATGGACTGCACCTGGCCGAACAGGTTGTCCAGCACGTAGCGCCAGTGGCACATCATGTCGAGGATCATGCCGCCGCCGTCCTCGGCGCGGTAGTTCCAGCTCGGGCGCTGGATGGGCTGCAGGTCGCCTTCGAAGACCCAGTAGCCGAAGTCGATGCGCACGCTGAGCATGCGGCCGAAGAAGCCGGCGCGGCGCAGCAGGTCCAGCTTGCGCAGCCCGGGCAGGAAGAGCTTGTCCTGCACCGCGCCGTGCTTCAGGCCCGAGGCCTTGGCCACCTGGCAGATCTGCAGCGCCTCGGCCAGCGTGGTGGCGATCGGCTTCTCGCAGTAGACGTGCTTGCCGGCGCGCAGCGCCTGCGCCAGCAGCGCCGGCCGCATCTGGGTCGTGCCGGCGTCGAAGAACACGGTGTCTTCGCGGCTGGCCAGCGCCGCCTCGAGGCTGGTGCCCCAGCGGCTGATGCCGTGCGCGCGGGCCAGGGCCTCGACCTTGGCGCCGTTGCGGCCGATCAGCACCGGATCGGGCAGCACGCGGCGGCCGTCGGCCAGCGTCACGCCACCCTGGTTGCGGATCGCGACGATGGAGCGGATGAGGTGCTGGTTGAGCCCCATGCGCCCGGTCACGCCGTGCATGATGAGGCCCAGGCGTTCGGTGGTCATGGCGGTCGGTCCTTGGCGAAAGAGGAGTTCAGCTCACGCGCAGCTTCAGCGCGTGGGGGTGGGGCTCGTCGGCCGGCAGTTCGCTGTCGCTCACGCGCATGTCCCGCTCCTGACGCTGGACGGTGCCGATGGGGCCGGTGGCACCGGCGCTTGCCCGACTTTAATCTCCATTTGGTGAATTATGGTAGGCCGGCCAGCGGCCAACCGTCAAGAACCATTCGCACATTCCCTGGGTTCCGTTGACGGCGGCGGGGTGGCGGCCTAGCATCGTTCGTCACCAGTTGGTTAAGAGAGACGCCATGCCCCGCATCCAGACCACGGTCGTCGGTTCCTATCCCGTGCCGGACTGGCTGGTCGCGGCGCCCTCGGAGCAGGCGCTGCAGGACGCCACCCGCGTCGTCATCGGCACGCAGGAGCTCTCGGGCATCGACCTCGTGTGCGACGGCGAGCTCTACCGCTTCGACATCAACCACCCCGAAACGAACGGGATGATCGAGTACTTCGTGCGGCCGCTGGACGGCATCACGCAGCGCTTCTCGTTCGACGACCTGATCGCCTACCGCAGCGCCAGCGGCATGAAGTTCCGCACCCGGCCGCCGGGCACCGTGGTCGGCCCGATCGGCGGCGGCAGCCTGGACCTGCCGCTGGCCTGCGCGCGCGCCAAGGCGCTGGCCACCCGGCGCTTCAAGTTCACGGTGACGGGGCCGCACATGCTGGCCAAGACGCTGATCAACAAGCACTACCGCGACACGCCCGAGCTGGCGCATGCCATCGCCGACGCGCTGGCCGCGCAGGTGCGCCACCTCGATGCCGACGTGGTGCAGATCGACGAGGCCAACCTGCCCGGCCATCCCGACGAATGGCAGTGGGCCGCCTCGGCGATCAACCGCGTGCTCGACGCCGTGCCGGGCACGCCGGCGGTGCACCTGTGCTTCGGAAACTACGGCGGGCAGACGGTGCAGAAGGGCACCTGGGACCAGTTGCTGAGCTACCTGAACGCGCTGCACGCCGACCACGTGGTGCTGGAATGCGCGCACCGGCCGCCCGACGAACTGGCCGCGCTGCGCGAGCTGAAGCCGGAGATTGGCCTCGGCCTGGGCGTGGTGGACATCAAGGCCACCGACGTGGAGAGCGCCGACGCGGTGGCCCGCGCGATCGAGCGCGCCGAGCGGCTGCTGGGCGCCGGCCGCGTGCGCTACATCCACCCCGACTGCGGCTTCTGGATGCTCAAGCGCAGCATCGCAGACGCCAAGATGCGCGCGCTGAAAGAGGGCCGCGACCGCTTCGAGGGCATCGCCGCGGACTGATCGGGCGGCTACTTGCTCATCTTGATCGAGCGGTCGAGGAACTCGTTGGTGTAGGTGGTCTTGACGTCGAAGGGCTTGTCCAGGCCGACGTAGTCGCGCACCAGCTCGTAGTCGGCCTTCATGCGGCCATCCTCGTGGATGCCGAGCGCGATCTCGCGCGAGAACTTGTCGCTCATCAGCTTTTCCACCAGGCCCCAGTTCTCCAGCTCGTTGTCGAACTTCAGCGCGCCGTTGGCGTCCACCAGCGCCTGCACGCAGGGCTTGGGCTCCTTGACGCAGGCGGCAAAGGCGCGCTGCGTCACCTTGACGAACTTGTCCACCAGCGGCTTGTTGGCCTCCAGGAACTTGGCGTTGACGATGACGGAGTTGCCGTAGGGGTTGAGCCCGGCATCGCGCCAGGCCAGGAAGCCCATGTCGTCGCCGAGTTCGCGCTCGAACACGTGGTGCAGGTTGTAGAACGAGGTGGTGATGTCGATCGACTTGGCCTTCAGCGCCGCCAGCTTGCCGTTGGCGTCGATGTTGACCCAGGTGACGCTCTTGGGATCGACGCCGTTGGCCTTGGCCAGCGCCGGCCACATCACGCGCGCACCGTCGGCCGCGGGGTTGCCGATCTTCTTGCCGGCGAAGTCCTTGACGCCCTTGATGCCCGAACTCTTCAGCCAGTACATGCCCTGCGGCGAATTGGCGTAGACGTTGAACACCGCCACCGTGTCGGCACCCTTGCCCTTGGCCACCAGCACGCCGGCCATGTCGGCCAGGCCGAACGGCGTGGCCCCGGCGCCCACGCGCTGGGTGGCCAGCGCCGAGCCCTTGCCCGGCTCGATGCTGAGGTCGATCCCGGCCTGGGAATACCAGCCCATCTTCTTGGCGTAGTAGTAGGGCGCGTGGTCGCCGCCGGGCACCCAGTTGAGAACGAAGTCGACCTTGGTCTGGGCCAGGGCCGGGGTGGCGGCCAGCGCGGCGGCCAGGGCCACGGCACCGATGACGGGTCTTGCGGACATGCGGACTCCTTGCGGTTGGGTGCGGCCGCGGCGCCAGGGGCAGGGTGCAGCCTCGTTGACGGCCCCCGAGGCCTGGGCTAGAGTAAATTCACCAGCCGGTGATTTGCCGGATCAGTATAGAGGCGGTGCCCGCGGCCCGGTTCGCCGCCACCGGCTTCATCGGTACAGACTTTCCCCAATGTCGAGGCACCCGAGACCTTCCACCGACACGTCGGCCGCATCCGCCTGGCTGCAATCGCGGCTGGGGCAGTACACCTTGGGCGCGCTGGCCCACGTGCTGCTGCTGCTGGCCTGGTACCTGTTCGTGCGCCTGGGCGACGTGCCCAAGTTCGTGATGCCGTCGCCGGCCGACACGCT
Source organism: uncultured Rubrivivax sp. (assembly GCA_964470565.1). GTDB lineage: Bacteria > Pseudomonadota > Gammaproteobacteria > Burkholderiales > Burkholderiaceae_C > Rubrivivax. The sequence goes on along the minus strand of CAYYDJ010000002.1, from coordinate 409,433 downwards.
GGCGGCGCTGTTCGTGCCCAACTACGACTGGTGGGCCAACATCGCCGTCACCGGCACCGAGATCTTCGGCGGCTACCTGCTGGCGCTGCTGGTGGGCGTCGCGCTGGCCCTGATGTTCACCTGGTCCAAGACGCTGGAGGCGCTGGTGCTGCCGCTGCTGGTGACGCTCAACATGATCCCCAAGGTGGCGCTGGGGCCACTGATCATCGTCTGGTTCAAGTACGGCGTCTTCCCCAACACGCTGATGGCCTTCTCGATCGCCGTCTTCCCCATCCTGCTGACCACCGCGCGCGGGCTGCGCGAGATCGAGCCCGAACTGCTGGACCTGGTGCGCACGCTGCGCGGCTCGCGCTGGCAGCTGTTCACCAAGATCCAGCTCCCGGGCTCGCTGCCCTACATCTTCTCGGGCATGAAGGTGGCGGCCATCCTGGCGGTGGCCGGCGCCGTGGTGGGCGAGTTTCTGGGCTCCGACCGCGGCCTGGGCTACCTGATGCTGCAGGTGCAGGTGACGCTGGACACGCCGGCCATGTTCATGGCGGTCATCCTGATCACGTTGATCGGCATGCTGCTGTACGGCCTGGTGCTGCTGCTGGAGCGGCTGCTGGTGCCCAAGGACGCGCGGGTGTCGTGATGGCCGAGGTCGACCCCTTCATCCACCTGGCCGGCGTCAGCAAGAGCTACCGCAACGGCCGCAAGCAGCACCTGGCGATTTCCGACGCCAGCTTCGACGTCATGCCCGGCGAGCTGGTGGCGCTGGTGGGGCCGTCGGGTTGCGGCAAGTCCACGCTGCTGAAGATCCTCTCGGGCCTGCACCCGCACGACGGCGGCGAGCTGCGCATCGGCTCGACCAGCCATCCCTTCGACCCGGCGCGCGACATCGGCATGGTGTTCCAGGCGCCGCTGCTGCTGAAGTGGCGGCGCATCATCGACAACGTGCTGCTGCCGGCCGAGCTGCTGGGCCTGCCGATGCGCGAGGCGCGCGAGCGCGCGCGCGGCCTGATGGCGATGGTGGGCCTGGCCGGCTACGAGGACAAGTTTCCTTACGAGCTGTCGGGCGGCATGCAGCAGCGAGCGGCGATCGCGCGTGCGCTGGTGCACGACCCCAAGCTGGTGCTGATGGACGAGCCCTTCGGCGCGCTGGATGCGCTGACGCGCGAGAAGATGAACCTCGAGCTGCTGCGCATCTGGAAGGAGTCGGGCAAGACCATCATCTTCGTGACGCACGGCATCTCCGAAGCCGTGTTCCTGGGCACGCGCGTGGTGGTCTTGACCGCTGGTCCGGCGCGCATGGCCGACAACTTCCGCATCGAGCTGCCGCATCCGCGCACGCTGGACATGAAGACGCAAGAGCAGTTCGGCGCCTACACGCGGCGCATCTACCGCCTGCTGGGCATGGAATGAGCGGCCGCGCGGACTTCAGTCGCGCACCAGGTAGCCCAGCACGAGATCGGTCATGTGCGACAGCCGCTCGACCTTGGCCTTGGCGCCCAGCAGGTCGCGGTCGAAGATGGTCGACAGCGTGTGGCAGTTGCCGAGGTAGAAGTAGGCCAGCCCGGCGATCGAGATGTAGAGCTGCACCGGGTCCACGCCGGCGCGGAAGAGGCCGGCCTTGCGGCCGCGGTCCAGCACCTCGGCCAGCATCGCCACCAGCGGTGAATTGAGCCGCCGCGCGTTGGGCGACTGCTTGAGGTGGCGCGCGCGGTGCAGGTTCTCGCTGTTCAGCAGCGTCAGGAACTCGGGGTGGGCGATGTAGTAGTTCCAGGTGAAGGCGATCAGCCGGCGGATGGCCTCGATCGGCTCCACCTGCGACAGGTTGAGCTGCTGCTCCTCGCTGCGGATGTTCTGGTAGGCGCGCTCCAGCACCGCCAGGAACAGCCGCTCCTTGCTGTCGAAGTAGTAGTAGATCAGCCGCTTGTTGACGCCGGCCCGCTCGGCGATGCGGTCCATGCGCGCGCCGCCCAGGCCGGCGTCGGCAAACTCGGCCAGGCCGGCGTCGAGGATGTCCTTCTGCGACCGGTCGGCATCGCGCGGGCGCGGCTCGGGCGCCGGCGGCGGCTCGGCGGGCTTGGACAAGGGTTTGCGGGCGGCAGGCATCAATTCACCAGTCGTGGAAGTATCGCGGCAGCGGGCCGTTCGTCACAAGCGCCACGGATAATGCGGCGCTTGTCCAACCCTTCGCTTCAGCCGCCGCCATGACCGAGCGCCTTGCCGGCCACGCCCTCGTCGAAGCCCTGGTCGCCCAGGGCGTGGACACCGCCTTCGGCGTGCCCGGAGAAAGTTACCTCGCGGTGCTGGACGGCTTTCACGAGCACCGCGACCACATCCGCTTCATCGCCTGCCGGCAGGAAGGCGGCGCCGCCTTCATGGCCGAGGCGCAAGGCAAGCTCAGCAGCCGGCCGGGCATCTGCTTCGTCACCCGCGGGCCCGGCGCCACCAACGCCAGCATCGGCGTGCACACGGCCTTCCAGGACAGCACGCCGATGATCCTGTTCGTCGGCCAGGTCGCCAGCGACCAGCGCGACCGCGAGGCCTTCCAGGAACTCGACTACCGCCAGTTCTTCGGCCCCGGCACGCTCGGCATGGCCAAGTGGGTGGCGGAGGTGCAGGACGCCGACCGCGTGCCCGAATACGTGGCGCGCGCCTTCCGCACCGCCATGCAGGGGCGGCCGGGGCCGGTGGTGCTGGCGCTGCCCGAGGACATGCTGACCCGGGCCACCGCCGCGCCGGTGCTGCCGCGCGTGGAGCCGGTGCAGGCCTGGCCGGCGCCGGGCGGCCTGCGCCAGTTGCGTGAACGGTTGCTGGCAGCCGAGCGCCCCTTCGTGATCGTCGGCGGCAGCGGCTGGGACGCCGAAGCCTGCCTGGCGCTGCAGCGCTTTGCCGAGAACTGGGCGCTGCCGGTGGGCACGGCGTTCCGCTTCCAGGACCTGTTCGACAACCGCCATCCCAACTACGCGGGCGACGTGGGCATTGCGATCAACCCGCGGCTCGCCGAGCGCATCCGCGAGGCCGACCTCGTCATCGCCATCGGCCCCCGTCTGGGCGAGATGACGACCGGCGGCTACGCACTGCTGCAGGCGCCGCGGCCGCGGCAGGCGCTGGTCCACGTTCACGCCGGAGCCGAGGAACTGGGCCGCGTCTATGCGGCCGACCTGATGCTGCAGGCCTCGATGGGCTGCGCCGCCAAGGCGCTGGAAACGCTGGCCGCGCCGCCCACCGTGCCCTGGGCCGCGCACACCGCGGCGGCCCAGGCCGACTACCAGGCCAACCTGCAGGCGCCGACGGTGACGCCGCTGGACCTGGCGCAGGTCATCAAGACCATCACCCGGCTGGCGCCGGCGGACACCGTCTACACCAACGGCGCCGGCAACTATGCCGGCTGGATGCACCGTTATATCCAGTACCCGGGCCTGCAGCTGCACGGCCGCACGCAGCTGGCGCCGACCTCGGGCGCGATGGGCTACGGCGTGCCCGCCGCGGTGGCCGCGGCCTTGCTGCATCCCCAGCGCACGGTGGTCAACATCGCCGGCGACGGCGACTTCCTGATGACGGGCCAGGAGCTGATCACCGCCAGCGCCCATGGCGCGCGCAAGCTCATCTGCATCGTGGTGGACAACGGCAGCTACGGCACCATCCGCATGCACCAGGAGCGCGAGTACCCGGGCCGCGTCAGCGGCAGCGACCTGGCCAACCCCGACTTCGCCGCGCTGGCGCGGGCCTACGGCTGGCAGGCCGCCTTCGTCGACCGCACCGAGGGCTTCGAGCCCGCGTTCGCGCGCGCGCTGGCCGCGCAGCAGCCGACGCTGCTGCACCTGAAGCTGGACACCGACGTCAGCACCACCCGCAGCACGCTGACGGCGATCCGTGCCGCGGCGCAGGCTGCGACCGCCAGGAAGGACCCGTCATGAGCAGCGACTTCGCCACCTGCGACCTGTGTGATGCCCACAAGAACGACAGCGACGGCGGCTTTCGCGTGCTGCCGCCGGTGTTCCGCGACTTCGGCGGCCGGCGCAAGTTCAGCGGCGCGGTGGTGACCGTCAAGTGCCACGAGGACAACAGCCTCGTCAAGGCCGCGGTCGACAGCCCGGGGCTGGGCCGCGTGCTGGTGGTCGACGGCGGGGGCTCGCTGCGGCGCGCGCTGGTCGGCGGCAACCTGGGCGCTGCCGCAGCGCGCAACGGCTGGGCCGGCGTGGTGGTCGACGGCGCCGTGCGCGACGTGGCCGAGCTGGCCGCCTGCGACGTGGGCATCCGCGCGCTGGCGGCGATGCCGCTGCCCACCGACAAGCGCAACCAGGGCCTGGCCGAGGTGCCCGTGATGATCCAGGGGGTGATCGTGCGCCCCGGCGAATGGCTGTACGCTGACGAAGACGGCATCGTCGTGATGCCGCAGCCTGCCTGACGAAGGAGCACCGCGATGGCCGTCGCCGAAAAGACCGAAGCCGAGTGGGAAGTGCTGCCTGCCGCGGGCGATGACGACCTGCAGGCCGTGGCCCAGCGCTGCCGCCAGATGGTCAAGCGCCGCGCGCTGCTGGCCGCCGGCGTCGCGATGGTGCCGCTGCCGGGGCTGGACTGGCTGACCGACGTCGGCCTGCTGGTGGAACTGCTGCCGCGCATCAACCGCGCCTTCGGTCTGAGCAACGAACAGATCGAGCGCCTCGCGCCCGACCGCCGCGTGGTGGTCTACAAGGCCATCAGCGCCGGCGGCGGCATGCTGATCGGCCGCGTCGTGACGCGCGAGCTGGTGATGTGGATGCTCAAGCTGGTGGGCGTGCGCCTGACGACGCAGCAAGCCGCCAAGTTCGTGCCCATTGCCGGCCAGGCGGTGTCGGCGGCGCTGACCTATTCAGCGCTGCGCTACGTCTGCGAGCAGCACATCCAGCAATGCCTGTCGGTGCACCGCCAGCTGGCGCTGCCGCCGCCGCGGGCCGCCGCCTGACTACAATCCGCAACTTCGTCGGGGTGTAGCGCAGCCTGGTAGCGCAACTGGTTTGGGACCAGTGGGTCGAAGGTTCGAATCCTTTCACCCCGACCAATATCCATGGCTCTCAAGCAAATGTGGCTTCGCCACTTTGCTTGGCCCCCGAGGGCGCTCAGAACCAGAGATCGCGGATGCAGCGCCCGTCGCGCGGCAGATCGTCCCAGGTCGTCAAGCCGTCGAAATGGTCGATCGGCAGTGGCGCGATCGATTCCGGCTCGGCCAGCCGCAGGTTGACGGCGATGCGGCGGCGGCCCTGGTCGTCGCTGCGCAGCGCGCGCCAGTACGCCATGCAACCGCAGTTCGGACAGAAGTGAAAGCCCAGTGCGTTGCCGCGCACGTAGGCCTTGGTTTCGCCGCGCGTGGTGATGCCAACGCCTTCATGGTCGTACGCCCACAGCGCGCCGTAGCGACGGCAGGCGGTGCAGTTGCACGCGGTGGCCGATTCCGGCAGTCCCTTGAACCGCCATTGCACCGCGCCGCACAGGCAGGATCCTTCGAGCGTGCCCATGTGCGGCGCCCCCGATGGTGATGGCACAGACGGCTCCGCCGCCGGCGGATCCGCTGGGCAGTCTGATGTGTGCGCCGGCGGCGCGCATCGGGACTCGTCATCGCCGATGCCGTCGGCAACAGGCCCGGCCAGCGGCGACACCGGCTCGAACAAGGGGTCCAGCGCCGGCGGGATGAAGCGCGAGCGCGCCGCGTACAGGTGGCGGTCGCCGCGGGCGCGCTGCTGGGTGACGTAGAAGCGCTGCGGCAGCAGCAGGTGCAGCCGCTCGCGGGCGCGCGTCATCGCCACGTACAGCAGCCGGCGCTCCTCGTCGATCTCGCCCGGACTGCCGGTCGCCACGTCGGCGGGCATGCAGCCGTCGACGACGTTGAGCACGTGCACCGAATGCCATTCCTGGCCCTTGGCGGCGTGGATGGTGGACAGGATCAGGTAGTCCTCGTCGCGATGCGGCGGTCCTGATTCGTCGCTGCTGGCGGCTGGCGGGTCCAGTGCCAACTCGGTCAGAAAGCGCTCGCGGCTGCCGTGCGCGCCGGCCAGGCGGCCAAGCTGCTCGAGGTCGGCGCGGCGCACCGGCGCGTCGTCGCCATACAGGCGCGGCAGTTGCGCCTGCAGCCACTGCAGCGCCGGCTCGATCGCCGCCGGCCAGGCAGCGTCGGGCGCCATCAGCATGCGGGCGGTGGCGACGAACGCCGCCCAGTCGGCCGCCGCGCGGCGCGGTGCTGCCCAGGCCAGCAGCGCGGCGGCGGGGTCGTCGCCGGCGTCCATGCGGTCCAGCAGTTGCAGCGCTGCCGCCGGCCCGATGCCGCTGACCAGCCGCAGCACGCGCAGGCCCGCCAGCCGGCCGCGCAGGTTGTGCGTCCAGCGCAGCAGCGCCAGCAGGTCGCGCACGTGGGCCGCCTCCAGGAAGCGCAGGCCGCCGTACTTGACGAAAGGGATGCGGCGGCGCGTCAGCTCCAGTTCCAGCGCCGCGCTGTGGTGGCCGGTGCGGAACAGCACGGCCTGCCGCGTCAGCGGCGTGCCTTCCTCGCGCTGGCGCAGCACCGCGTCGGCCACCCAGGCGGCCTGCGCCGCTTCGTCGGCCACGTGCACGAGCTGCGGCCGCTGCGACGAAGCGCGGTCGCTCCACAAGGTCTTGGCGAAGCGCCGGCCGGCCTGCTCGATGACGGCGTTGGCGGCTGCCAGCAGCGGCTGCGTGCTGCGGTAGTTGCGCTGCAGCAGCAGCACGCGCGCCGGTGGCGTGAAACGTTGGGGCAGGTCGAGCAGGTGCGTGACGTCGGCGGCGCGGAAGCCGTAGATCGCCTGCGCGTCGTCGCCCACCACGGTGAGGCCGCGGCCATCGGGCCTGAGCGCTGCCAGGATGTCGGCCTGCAGCCGGTTGGTGTCCTGCATCTCGTCGACCAGCACGTGGTCGAAGCGCCGGCCCATCGCCAGCGCGACGGCCTCGTCCTGCAGCGCTGCGTGCCAGCGCAGCAGCAGGTCGTCGTAGTCCAGCAGGCGCTGCGCCCGCTTGGCCTGCGCGTAGGCGTCGAACAGGCGCTGCAGCTCCGGCTGGGACTCGGCGCACCAGGGGAAGTGCCTGGCCAGCACCTCGGCCAGCGGCTGCGCGCTGTTGACGGCGCGCGAGAGGATGGCTTGGGCCGTGCGCGCCAGCGCAAAGCGCTGCCCGGCGGCGTGCAGGCCGAGCCGGGTGCGCGTCTGCGCCAGCAGCTCCTCGGCGTCGGCGCGGTCGATGACGCTGAAGTCGGCCGTCAGCCCGACGGCCGCCGCGTGCTCGCGCAGCAGCCGCGCGCCCACGCTGTGGAAGGTGCCGCACCACGGCAGCTCGGGCGGCGGCGTCGTGCTGCGCAAGCCCAGCGCCTGCTGCAGCAACTGGCCGGCGCGGCGCTGCATTTCGCCGGCGGCGCGGCGCGAAAACGTCATCAACAGCAGCCTGCGCGGATCGGCCCCATCCAGCACCAGCCGTGCCACGCGCGCCGCCAGCATCGCCGTCTTGCCCGAGCCGGCGCCCGCCACCACCACCAGCGGTGCGCTGCCGTGCTGCACGGCAGCGCGCTGCTCGGGGTTGAGGGTGTCGAAGACGGCGGGGGCGGGGTGGTCGGCGATGGCGTTCACGGTTGTGGACTGTATAGGTGTCCAGTCGCATCGGGCCACAGCACGGCGGCTCCCTGTCGACGGAGATCATCGCCGCGCGCCCTGCCGGCCTGCGGGCGGACGGGCTTGCTGGTCGCGGCAGGACTACGAGTCAGGGCATCGGAGCCGCTGCGTATGATGGCCGGCGGGTCAGGGACGAAAGGATGAGCATGAATGTCGCTTTGATTGCCGGCCGCATCGCGCCGCTGGCGCTGGCGCTGACGCTGGCCGCCGCCGGCAGCGCTTGGGCGGCCGATGCGCCGTCCACGGTGGAGAAGGTCGAGCAGGCGGTGGTGCACGGCGCGCAGGCGGCGGCCAGCGGCGTCGAGCGCGGCGTGAAGGCGGCGGCCAGCGGCGTGCAACGCGGCGCACACGCGGCTGCGCGCGGCGCGAAGGCCGCAGCCAGCGGGGTTGAGCGCGGTGCCCAGGCGGCCGCCAGCGGCGTCGCCCGCGGCGCCAAGGCGACGGCAGGGGCGGTGCAAGGCGCGGCGGCCAAGGTCGGCGGCGCGGCATCGGCGGCGACGAAGTAGCCGGGATCGTCCCATGCTCACCACGATGATCCGCGGCGACCACAGCCAGCGATGCGCGGGCGTCACGCCAGCGCTACGGGTGCCGGGCTGATGCCGCGCATCGCACCTTATGGCAGCTGGGCTTCGCCACTGAGCGCCGAGCGCGCGGTGGCCTCGGGCATCGGCCTGGGCGACGTGGGCTTCGACGGCGCGGCCGTGCTGTGGCAGGAATCGCGTCCGGCCGAGAAGGGGCGCAGCACCGTGATGTGCCGCGAGGCCGACGGCACGCTGCGCGAGCTGACGCCGGCGCCGTTCAACGCCCGCACGCGCGTGCACGAATACGGCGGCAAGGCCTATGCGATGCAGGGCGGCGTGCTGTACGCCAGCCGCTTCGACGACCAGCGCCTGTACCGCTTCGATCCCGGCGCCGCGCCGCGGCCGATCACGCCCGAGGGCGTGGCGCTGCGCTATGCCGACCTGTGCATCGATGCGCCGCGCGGCCTGCTGTGGTGCGTGCGCGAAGACCATCGCGCCGCCGGCGAGCCGCTCAACGCCCTGGTGGCGCTGCAGGCTTCGGGCGACGCCGAGGGCGGCCGCGTCGTCGCCGCGGGGCACGATTTCTACGCCGCGCCGCGCCTCAGCCCCGACGGCCGGCAGCTCGCGTGGATGGCGTGGCGGCATCCCGACATGCCCTGGGACGGCAGCGAGCTGTGGCTGGCTGACGTCTCGCCTGATGGCGCGTTGCAGGGCGCGCGCTGCATGGCCGGCGGACGCGACGAGTCGGTGCAGCAGCCGCTTTGGTCGCCGGACGGCACGCTGCACTTCATCTCCGACCGCAGCGGCTGGTGGAACCTGTACCGCTGGCGCGACGGCGCCGCGCAGCCGCTGTGCCCGATGCAGGCCGAGTTCGGCCAGCCGATGTGGAACTTCGGGCTCGCCACGCAGGCCTTCGCATCGGCGCGGCAACTGGTCTGCACGTTCGTGCGCAATGCGGTGTCGCAGCTCGCGCTGCTGGACACCGAAACCTTGGCGCTGCGCGAGCTGGACACGCCGTTCAGCAGCTTCGGCAGCATCGCCGCCGCACCCGGTCGCGTGCTGTTCAGCGCCGCCTCGCCGTTGCAGCCGCATGCCGTGGGCCTGCTGTCGCTGGACGACGGCCGCATCGAGCTGCTGCGCCACGGCAGCACGCTGCCGGTGGACCCGGCCCAGACCGCCGTGGCGCAGGCGATCGAGTTCCCGACCGGCGGTGGGCTCAGCGCCCATGGCTTCTTCTACCCGCCGCTGAACGCTGACTTCGAGGCGCCGCCGGGCGAGAAGCCGCCGCTGCTGGTGCTGAGCCACGGCGGCCCGACCGGCATGGCGGCCAACGCCTACAAGGCGGGCATCCAGTTCTGGACCAACCGCGGCTTCGCGGTGCTGGACGTGAACTACGGCGGCTCCAGCGGCTTCGGCCGCGCCTACCGCCAGCGCCTGGATGGCCGCTGGGGCATCGTCGACGTGGACGATTGCGTCAACGGCGCGCGCTTCCTGGTGCAGCAGGGCCGGGTCGACGGCAGCCGGCTGATCATCCGCGGCGGCAGCGCCGGCGGCTACACCACGCTGTGTGCGCTGGCCTTCCGCGATGCCTTCGCCTGCGGCGCCAGCCTGTACGGCGTCGGCGACCTGCAGGCGCTGGCAGAGGACACGCACAAGTTCGAGGCGCGCTACCTCGACCGCCTGGTCGGCCCATGGCCGGCGGCGCGCGAGCGCTACATCGAACGCTCGCCGATCCATCACCTGCAGGGCTTCAAGTGCCCGCTGATCCTGCTGCAGGGCGCCGAGGACAAGGTGGTGCCGCCCGCGCAGTCGCGCCGCATGCACGCGGCGCTGAAGGCGCGCGGCCTGCCGGTGGCCTACCTCGAGTTCGAGGGCGAGCAGCACGGCTTTCGCATCGCCGCGAACATCGTGCGCGCGCTGCAGGCCGAGGCCTACTTCTACTCGCGGGTGTTCGGCTTCACGCTGGCCGATGCGGTGGCGCCGCTGGTCATCGACAACCTCTGAGCAAGGCCTCGCGCACCAGCGGCAGCCGGTCGTTGCCGAAGTACAGGTCGTCGCCGTTGACGAAGAGGGTCGGCGAGCCGAAGCCGCCGCGGCGGATCAGCTCGTCGGTGTTGGCCTTGAGCTGGGCCTTGACGTCGTCCTGCGCGATGCCGGCGAAGAAGGCCTGCTCGTCGATGCCGCACTGCCTGCAGATCGCCGCCAGCACCGCGTCCTGCGAGATGTCTTCGTCGCGGCCCCAGTAGGCCTCGAACACCGCGGTGGCGAAAGGCACGAGCCGGCCCTGCGGCGCCAGCCACAGGCAGCCGCGCATCGCCTTGACGCTGTTGACCGGGAACACGCTGGGCGGCATCAGGATCTTCAGCCCCGCCAGCCGCGCCCAGTCCTGCAGGTCCTTGAGCATGTAGTCGCGCTTGGCCGGCACCGGCTTGTCGCGCGACGCGTAGACGCTGGGGTTGACGCTGTTGAACACGCCGCCGACCAGGATCGGCCGCCACTGGATGGGCACCTTCAGCTCGGCCGCCAGCGGCTGGACGTTGTGGAAGCCCAGGTAGGTCCAGGGGCTGCTGCAGTCGAAGAAGAACTCGATCATGGCTTGGCCCCGGCGTCGCGCAGCGTCTGCGCGGTCTGGCCGAACAGCGCCTTGCGCGCCTCGTCGTCGACGCCGGACGCCCGCAGCTCCTTGCCGAGCTCGATGCCGCGGCGCAGCGCCGGGCGCTGCATCAGCCGCTCGTACCAGGCCTTGACGTGGGCAAAGTCGTCCAGCGGCACCCGTTGCGCCCGCCAGACGCGGATCCACGGGAAGATCGCGATGTCGGCGATCGAGTAATGCTCGCCGGCGACGAAGGCGCCGGTGCGGCCCAACTGGCCGTCGAGCACGCCGTACAGGCGGTTCACCTCGTTGGCGTAGCGCTCCTGCGCGTAGGGCAGCTTCTCGGGTGCGTAGAGCAGGAAGTGGCCGTTCTGCCCGGCCATCGGGCCGAGGCCGCCCATCTGCCACATCAGCCACTGCAGCGTTGCCGTGCGGCCGCGCAGGTCGGCGCTGAGGAAACGGCCGCTCTTGTCCGCCAGGTAGATCAGGCAGGCGCCGCTTTCGAACACCGAGACCGGCGCGCCGCCGCCGGGCGGGTCGTGATCGACGATTGCCGGCATGCGGTTGTTCGGGCTGATCGCCAGGAACTCGGGCTTGAACTGCTCGCCGCGGCCGATGTTCACCGGCTTGAGCGTGTAGGGCAGGCCGCACTCCTCCAGCATGATGGAGAGCTTCCAGCCGTTGGGCGTGGGCCAGTAGTACAGGTCGATCATCGGGGCCTCGGTCAAGCAGTGCGCAGGCTCATCGTGTGCTGCAGCGCCGTCCGCTGGCCTGCCCGGCAGGACTCGAACCTGCGACCCCCAGCTTAGAAGGCTGGTGCTCTATCCAGTTGAGCTACGGGCAGTGGGGCGCGATTTTAGTCAGCGGGCTTTGTACTGCTCGCTGCCGAACAGCACCTCGCGCGCGCGTTCGTCGGTGATGGGCTTGCGCTGGTCGGCCAGCACCTGCACGCCGCGCACGACCGCGGGGCGGGCAGCGATCTCGTCGAACCAGCCCTTCAGGTGCGGGAAGTCGTTCCAGGTGATGCCCTGGTTCTTCCACGAGCGCAGCCAGGGAAAGATCGCGATGTCGGCGATGCCGTACTCGGGCCCGGCGATGTAGGTGCTCTTGGCGAGCTGGCGGTTCATCACGCCGTACAGGCGCCTGGCCTCGTTGCTGTAGCGCTCGATCGCGTAGGCGATCTTCTCCGGCGCATAGATGCGGAAGTGGTGCGCCTGGCCCAGCATCGGGCCGACGCTGCCCATCTGGAACATCAGCCACTGCAGCACCTCGTACTTGCCGCGCGTGCTGGCGGGCAGGAAGCGCCCGGTCTTGCCCGCCAGGTACAGCAAGATGGCGCCCGACTCGAACAGCGTGATCGGCCGGCCGTCGGGCCCGTCGGGGTCCACCAGCGCCGGGATCTTGTTGTTGGGGCTGATCTTCAGGAAGTCGGGCGCGAACTGCTCGCCGCTGCCGATGTCCACCGGGATGGCGCGCCAGGGCAGGCCGCATTCTTCCAGCATGATGTGGACCTTGTGTCCATTGGGCGTGGCCCACGAATACACTTCGATCATCGGGGAACCCTTTCGCGCGCTGCCGGTTGCGGCGCCTTGCGTTGGCACTCTAAACCATGCTCGATGGAATCAAACGCTGGCTGTCCGGTGGGCGCACCGACGGCAAGGCCGGGGCCCAGCAGGTCGGCCCCGAGGCGTTCGCCGGCTGGTCGCGCGCGGGGCAGGTGCAGATCCGCACGCCGCGCGAAGGCGAGGGCGTCATCATCGACGGCAAGTCCGCCGACGTGCCCTGGCGGCTGGAATGGGGCCCGTCGCAGCGGCCCTACGTGCTGGGGCGCGAGCTGCGCATCCGCGCCGAGCTGCCGCTGCCGGCCGAGCTGCAGCTGATCGTGCTCAACCGCGTGCTGCAGGAAGCCATCGAGAAGGCGATGTTCGACCAGTTCGTCGAAGGCGTGCAGACCCGCATCGACACCGAGACGCCGGCCGAGATGCGCTGGGTGGTGATGTACCCCAAGCTCAGCCGGCCGGAGCTGGGCGAGCTGGCCGAGCGCTACGCCGCCGCGTCCAGCCTCAAGCCCTGGCTGCAGCAGTGGCTGGCCGGGCCCTTGAGCCCGCTGCTGGCGGGCCTGCCGATCGACCCCGCCACCGCCTTCGTGCTGATGATCAACCGCGGCAAGGTCACGCTGCGCACCGAGGCCGACGAGGCCTCGCCGCGCGTCTTCGAGCCGCACCTGCGGCTGTTCGAGGCGGCGCTGCGCGAGGCGCGGCGCGTCGGCGACGGGGCGCCGCCGCCGGCCCGCTGAGTCAGCTTTTCGCCGCCGCGTACTTGCCGAGCTCCAGCTTGGCGATCGCGTTGCGGTGCACCTCGTCGGGGCCGTCGGCGAAGCGCAGCGTGCGCACCAGCGTGTAGAAGTAGGCGAGCGGGAAGTCATCGCTCATGCCGGCGGCGCCGTGCACCTGCATCGCCCAGTCGATCACGCGGCCGGCCATCGTCGGCGCCACCACCTTGATCATCGCGATCTCGGCCTTGGCGGCCTTGTTGCCGGCCACGTCCATCATCCAGGCGGCCTTGAGCGTGAGCAGCCGCGCCTGGTCGATCAGGCAGCGCGATTCGGCGATGCGCTCCTGCGTCACGCCCTGCTGGGCGATCGGCCGGCCGAAAGCCACGCGGCCGAGCGCACGGCGGCACATCAGCTCCAGCGCGCGCTCGGCCAGGCCGATGGTGCGCATGCAGTGGTGGATGCGGCCCGGGCCCAGCCGGCCCTGCGCGATCTCGAAGCCGCGGCCCTCGCCGAGCAGGATGTTGGACACCGGCACGCGCACGTTCTCGAACCGCACCTCCATGTGGCCGTGCGGCGCGTCGTCGTAGCCGAACACCGACAGCGGCCGCAGCACCGTGATGCCCGGCGTGTCGCGCGGCACCAGCACCATCGACTGCTGCGAGTGCCGCGGCGCCTCGGGATCGGTCTTGCCCATGAAGATGAAGATCTGGCAGCGCGGGTCGCCGGCACCGCTGGTCCACCACTTGCGGCCGTTGATCACGTACTCGTCGCCCGCACTGCCGCTGACCCGCTCGATTCGCGCCTCGATGTTGGTGGCGTCGGAAGAGGCCACCGCCGGTTCGGTCATCGCGAAGGCGCTGCGGATCTTGCCGTCCAGCAGCGGCTCCAGCCACCGCTTGTGGTGCTCGGGCGTGCCGTAGCGGGCGATGGTCTCCATGTTGCCGGTGTCGGGCGCCGAGCAGTTGAACACCTCGCTGGCCCAGGGCACGGCACCCATGATCTCCGACAGCGGCGCGTATTCGAGGTTGGTCAGGCCCATGCCGTAGTTCAAGGCCGGGCCGTGGCTCTCGGCGCGCGGCGGCAGGAACAGGTTCCACAGCCCGGCGGCGCGGGCCTTGGGCTTGAGCTGCTCGATCACCTCCAGCGGCGTCCAGCGCCGGCCGGCCGCGGTGTTGGCCTGGATCTCGGCCCAGTACGCCGGCTCGGCCGGGTAGACGTGCTCGTCCATGAAGGCCTTGAGTCGGGCCTGCAGGTCCTTGACGCGCGGGGTGTAGTCGAAGTCCATCGTCGTTGCTCCTTGGTTCAGCGATTGGTGTGGGGAGGGTCAGCCGCGCTGCGCCACCGCCCAGCCGCGCTCGGCCAGCGGGCGCGCCGCGGCGCCGGTGGCCACGGCCTGGGCGCTGGACGCCGTGCCGTCGAGCGCGCGCCGGGCGATGCCCTGGGTGATGGCGGCGATGCGGAACAGGTTGTAGGCCAGGTAGAAGTTCCAGTCGGCCATCAGCGCGCCCGGGTCGCCGCGGCCGGTGCGTTGGCAATAACGCTGGATGTAGGCGGCTTCGTCCGGGATGCCGAGCGCACCCAGGTCGGCGCCGGCCATGCCGCGGAACTCGCCCGCCGGGATGTGCCAGACCATGCAGTGGTAGCTGAAGTCGGCCAGCGGGTGGCCGATGGTCGACAACTCCCAGTCCAGCACGGCCACGATGCGCGGCTCGCTGGGATGGAAGATCAGGTTGTCGAGCCGGTAGTCGCCATGCACCACGGTGGCCTGGCCGTCGTCGCGCGCGCTGGCCGGCAGGTGGGCGGGCAGCCAGTCGATCAGTCGCTCCATGGCCTCGATGCGGTCGGTGGCCGAGGCCAGGTACTGCTTGCTCCAGCGTCCGATCTGGCGCTCGAAATAATTGCCGGGTTTGCCGTAGTCAGCCAGGCCGACGGCACGCAGGTCCACCGAGTGCAGCGCAGCGATCACGCGGTTCATCTCGTCGTAGATGGCCGCGCGCTCGTCGCGGGCCAGGTCCGGCAGCGCCGGGTCCCACAGCACGCGGCCGCTGACGCACTCCATCAGGTAGAAGGCGCGGCCGATGACGGCCTCGTCCTCGCACAACAGGTGCATGCGCGGCACCGGCACCTCGGTGAGTGCCAGCGCGCTCATGACGCGGAACTCGCGCTCGATCGCGTGCGCCGAGGGCAGCAGCCGCGCCGCCGGGCCGGGCTTGCTGCGCATCACGTAACGCGCGCCGGGCGTGACGAGCAGGTAGGTCGGGTTGGACTGGCCGCCCTTGAACTGCTGCACCGTCAGCGGGCCGGCGAAGCCGGGCAGCGCGGCGCTCAGGTGCTTCTCGAGCGCGGCCACGTCGAAGGCGTGGCTGGCGGCCATGGCCGCGGTGCCGGTGAAAGCGTCCATCGTCTGAAGTCCTCGTGCGAAGAAAATGAGTTCAGCAGCGCTCAGCGGCGGCGGCCAGCTTGTCGCGCGACAGCAGCACCAGCCGCGTGGGCTCGACGCGCAGCACGCCGTCGCGCTCGAAGCCCTTGAGCTCCTGGTTGACGCGCTGGCGCGAGGCGCCGAGCAGCTGCGCCAGGTCTTCCTGCGCCAGCTGCAGCCCGATGCGGATCTCCTCGCCCTGCTCGATGCCGTAGCTGCGCGCCAGCAGCAGCAATTGCCTGGCCAGCCGCGCCTGCAGCGGGCGCGTGTTGAGGTCCTCGAACTGGTTGAACAGCAACCGCAGGCGGCGGCAGTTCAGGCGCAGCAGCGCGTCGTACAGCTCCACGTGCTGCGCCAGCAGGTCCTTGAAGTCGGCCTTGCGCACCATCAGCAAGGTGGTCTCGCCGTGGGCGTGCGCGTCGTGCGTGCGCGGCAGGCCGTCGAACAGCGAGATGTCGCCGAACCAGGTGCCGGGCTCGGCGTAGGTCAGCGTCACCTGCTTGCCCGACATCGACACCGTGCTGACGCGCACCGCGCCGCGCGCCACGCCGCACCAGAACTCGGCCGGCGCACCGCGCGCGGCCATCGGCACGCCGTCGCTCAGGCGGCGCACCGTCGTGCGCGACAGGATGGCTTGACGCAGCGGTTGCGACAGCTTGGAGAACCACGCGCCGGCCTCGATGTTTTGACGTTCTTCGATGGTAAGACCGGGGGTGTTCATGGCTTGTCTCTGAAGCGACAGACGACACGCGCAGCGCGTGGCGGGCATTGTTGTCGAAGCGCTCGCCGCATCCCGCGGCAGGGGGGCCGCGGCAGCGTCTTGGCGGCCGGGCCTCATGCTAGAGTCCCGCGCTATTTCCGCCGCCACCGACGCATGCAGAAGAAGCGGTTCCATCCCCTCGCCATCGCCATCGTGCTGACCGCCTGGTCGGCCGCAGCAGGCGCCCTGGGGTTCGGTGCCGCCGGCAGTGCCGCGACGTTGGGGCAAAGCCTGGACCAGACGATCGCGCTGCGCCTGGACCCCGGCGAGACACTGTCCCCGGAGTGCGTCAGCGCCGAGGTCATGGTGGGCGAACAGCGCTTGCCCGCGGCCGCGGTGCGCACCCGGCTGGAAGGCGACGGCGCCGCGCCGCTGCTGCGCGTGCAGACCCTGTCGATCATCGACGAGCCGGTGCTGACGGTGGCCGTGTCGCTGGGCTGCCCGCCGCGGCTGTCACGTCGCTTCACGCTGTTTGCCGATCCCGCGCCGCTGACCGCCGCGCCGGCGCTGGCCGCGGCCGTGGCGCCGCTGCCGGCCGCCGCCACGACAGCGGGCGCCGCGCCTGCCGACGCGACGGCGGCGGTGGAGACGCGGCCCGCGCCGGCGCGGCCGCGCGCTGCAGGCGCGACGACCGGACCCGGCGCCGCACCCACCGTGCGCCGTCCGCGCCCGCCGACGCGCCGCAGCGCGATGGCCGCCGTGCCGGCGCCGGCCGCCGCCGAGCGGCCCGCGCGCCCGCGCTTGAAGCTCGACGCGGTGGAGCCGGCGCCGCTTGTCAGCGCGCCGGTGGTCACCGCCGAGGCGGTGGAGGCGGCAGCCTCGGCCGCCGCCGCGCAGGCGGCCGCGCTGGCCACCTCGGCCGCGGCGGCGCGCATCGCGGCGCTGGAGCAGGGGATCGAGCAGATGCGCGCCGAGTCGGCGGCCGACCGCGAGACGCTGCGGCTGCTGCGCCAGAAGGTGGCCGAGACCGACGCGATGGCGACCTGGGCGCCCTGGCTGCTGGCGCTGGCCGTCGCCCTGGCCGCGCTGGCGCTGGTGCTGGCCCTCAAGCTGCGCCGGCTGCAGCGCGAGCGCCAGCAGGCCTGGTGGCAGGCCGGTGCCGCAAGCCGATCCGCCGCCGGCGCGGCCGCCGCGGCCGCAGCCACCGAGGCGCGCGCCGACACGCCCACCGGTGCCGAAGCCAGTGGCCCCGGCGCCGTGCCCTCCAGCAACGGCGGCTACAACAGCACGCGGCCCGGCACGCTGGGCCCAGTGTTCTCGGCCGAGCTGCCCAGCGTCAGCGCCTTGAGCGAGCCGCCCACCTCGCCAATGGAGCGCACCGAGGCGTTGCCGGTCGGCTGGCGCGAAGAGCAGCCGGCGCGCGACGTCTCGATCGAGGAGCTGATCGACCTCGAGCAGCAGGCCGAGTTCTTCATCGTGCTGGGCCAGGACGAGGCCGCCATCGACTTGCTGGTGGACCACCTGCGCAGCACCGGCGGCGGCAGCCCGCTGCCGTACCTGAAGCTGCTGGAGATCTACCGCCGCCGCAGCGACCGCGAGGCCTATGAGCGCACGCGGGCGCGCTTCAACCACCGCTTCAACGCCTACGCGCCCGACTGGGAGGCCGACCCCGCGGAGGGCCGCTCGCTGGAGGACTACCCGGCGGTGGTGGCGCGGTTGCAGATGGTGTGGCCGTCGCCGATCGACGCGATGGCGGCGCTGGAATCGCTGCTGTTCCGCAAGTCGCGCGGCGAGTTGTTCGACATGCCGGCCTACCGCGACGTGATGTTCCTGTACTCGCTGGCGCGCGACCTGCTGGACCGCGAGCCGCTGGAGTCGGGCCGCGTCGACGTGCTGCTGCCGATCGGCGACGGCGCCGACTTCACGCAGCCGATGTCGCTGGACGACCTGCCGCCGGCCTTCGATTCGGAGCTGGTGCCGCTGGACAACGCGCCCACGGTGCCGGTGGACCTGGACGTCACCCAGCCGCAGGTGCCCGAAAGCCTGTTCGGCGAGACGGCCACCGAGCCGGGGCCGCCCGGCAGCAGCAGCGGTGGCGGCGGGCGCCGCCGCCGCTGAGCCGCGGCGGCCTCTCGGGCCGCCTTCAGATCCGCGCCAGGCGCTGCAGCGCCGCGTTCAGCGTCTCGTCCTTCTTGGCAAAGCACAGCCGCGCAAAGCCCTGCTCGAAGCCGGCTTCGTAGAAGGCCGAGATCGGGATCGCGGCGACGCCGACCTCGCGCGTCAGCCACTGGCAGAACTCGGCCTCGTTCAAGCTGCTGACGGCGCTGTAGTCCACGCTCTGGAAGTAGCTGCCCTCGCTGGGCAGCAGCCTGAGCCGCGTGTTCGCCAGCCCGGCGCGGAAGAGATCGCGCTTGCGCTGGTAGAAGGCGGGCAGCTCCAGGTAGGGCCGCGGGTCCTGCAGGTAATGCGCCAGCGCGTGCTGCATCGGCGTGTTGACCGTGAAGACGTTGAACTGGTGCACCTTGCGGAACTCGGCCGTCAGCGGCGCCGGCGCGGCGACCGTGCCCACCTTCCACCCAGTGACGTGAAACGTCTTGCCGAAGCTCGACACCACGAAGGCGCGCGCCGCCAGCGACGGGATCGACGACGCGCTGACGTGCGGCGCGCCGTCGTAGACCATGTGCTCGTAGACCTCGTCGCTGATCAGCAGCACCTCGGTGGGCGCCAGGATCTCGGCCAGTTGCAGCATCTCGGCGCGCGTCCACACGGTGGCCGTGGGGTTGTGCGGCGAGTTGACGATCAGCGCGCGCGTGCGCGGCGTGATCGCGGCGGCGATGCGCGGCAGGTCGGGCCGGAAGCTGCCCGGCAGCAGCGGCACGCGCACCACGCGGCCGCCGGCCAGCTCGATGCTGGGGCCGTAGCTGTCGTAGCAGGGCTCGAGCACGATCACCTCGTCGCCCGGGTGCACGCAGGCCAGCACGGCGGTGATGATGGCCTGCGTGGCGCCGGCCGTCACGGTGATCTCGGCGTCAGGGCTGTAGGCGCGGCCGTACAGCGCTTCGATCTTGGCCGCCACCGCCTGGCGCAGCGCCGGCACGCCGGGCATCGGCGGGTACTGGTTGAAGCCGGCCGCCATCGCCTCGCTCACCTGCTGCAGCAGCCGCGGGTCGCAGTCGAAATCGGGGAAGCCCTGGCCCAGGTTGACGGCGCCCGTCTCGGCGGCCAGCGCCGACATCACGCTGAAGATGGTGGTGCCCACCTGGGGCAGGCGCGACGGCAGGGCGGGGGTGCGGGCGGGCAGGTCGGTCATGTCGAGCGTTGGGGTCAGAGTTCGTAGTCGGTGCCGGCGTTGTCGCTGCTCATCGCGCGCTGGATCAGCGTCGACGACAGCCGCTCCGACAGCAGCTCGGCGAAGGCGAAGACGAAGTGCCGCAGGTAGGCGCCGCGCTTGAAAGCCACGCGCGTGGTGTTGAGGCCGAACAGATGGCCCAGCGGCCGCGCCACCAGGCCGCCGGCCAGCGTGTCGGCGCGCGCCGCCAGCTCGGTGACCAGGCCCACGCCCATGCCCATGCGGACGTAGGTCATGATGACGTCGGAGTCGATGCCTTCCAGCGCCACCACGGGCTTGAGCCGCGCGCGCGCAAAGGCCTGGTCGATGCGCGTGCGGCCGGTCATCGTGGGGTGGTACAGCACCAGCGGCTCGGCGGCCAGCTGCTCCAGCGTCGGCCGCTCCACGGCGGCCAGCGGGTGGCTCTCGGGCAGCACCATCACGTGCTGCCATTCGTAGCAGGGCAGTGTCAGCAACTCGTCGTAGCCGGCCAGCGACTCGGTGGCGATGCCGACGTCGGCCACGTCGTCCAGCAGCATGCGCGCCACCTGCTCGGGCATGCCCTGGTGCAGCACCACCTGCACCTTGGGGAAGCGCCGCCGCAGCTCGGCCACGCGCTGCGGCAGGAAGTAGCGCGCCTGCGTGTGCGTGGTGGCGATCGACAGCGTGCCGGCGTCCTGCTTGGAGTACTCCTCGCCGATGCGCTTGAGGTTGGCCACCTCGCGCATGATGGTCTCGACGGCCTTGAGCACGAGCTGCCCCGGCTCGGTGACGCGGCGCAGCCGCTTGCCATGGCGCACGAAGATGTCGACGCCCAGCTCTTCCTCCAGCTCGATGATGGCCTTGCTGATGCCGGGCTGCGAGGTGAACAGCGCCTTGGCCGTCTCGGTGAGGTTGAGGTTGCGGCGCACGGCCTCCTGCACGAAGCGGAACTGGTGCAGGTTCATGCGGTGGCCTCCGCGGCGGTCGCGTCGTCGGCCAGGGCCACCGCGGCGTCGGCCATCGCCTGCAGCACGCCGTCGAGCTCGCCGATCGCCGTGTGCAGCGCGATCGTCAAGCCCGGGTGCCGGCCGCGCAGCGCGTGCAGCAGCCGCGGCAGGTCTTTGCGCACGTGGCCGCCGCTGCCCAGGAACAGCGGCAGCAGCGCGATGCGGGTGCAGCCGGCGCCGGCCAGCTCAGCCACCGCGGCCGGCAGGTCGGGCGCCATGAATTCGAGGTAGGCCAGCCGCACCGCGAGTGCCGGGCGCTGCCGGCGCACGCGCGCCGCCAGGTCCTCGAAAGGCGTGGCCCAGCGCGGGTCGCGCGCGCCGTGGGCGAAGAGGATCAGGCCTTGGTTCATCGGGCGCCGATTGTGGCCGCTAGCGGTAGCGCACCAGCCAGGCGAAGGCGGCAAGCGAAAGCAGCAGGAACAGCAGGCTGGGCGCCGAGGCCACGACCCAGGGCGTCCAGTCGCGCAGCAGGCCGATGTGGCCGGCCAGGTTGTTCAGCAGCACGAAGCCGATGCCCAGCATGATGCCGCCGAAGACCTTGAGGCTGACGCTGCCGGCGCGCGCGTGCAGGTAGGCGAAGGGCAGCGCCAGCGCCACCATCACCAGGCACGACAGCGGGTACAGCGCCTTCTTCCAGAAGCGGATCTCCACCGGCGCCGAGGCCTGGGCCTGGTCGTCCAGGTGCACGCGGTAGCGCCACAGCTCCAGCGTGGTCATCGAGCTCAAAGGCAGCACCGCGGCGGCCACCACGCGGGCGTCGAGCCCGGTCTTGAGCACCAGGCTCGGCAGGGTTTCGTCGCGCACCACCGGCGCCTCGCTGCGCGCGCGCGGCCAGATGGTGCGGCGCACGTCGCGCAGCGTCCAGGTGCCGTCGGCGGCCACGTCGGCCTCGCGCGCGCTGGTGCGCGAGACCAGGCGGCCGTCGGCGTCGAACTCGTAGGCGCGCACGCCTTGCAGCATGCCACTGGCGGCCACGCCGCCGACGTTGATCGACAGGCTGTGCTCGCCGTCGGCCGTGGGGTGGCGCTCTTTCAGCCAGGCGCCGGCGCCGCCGATCTGGCGCACGCCGTCGAACTGCGCCGACAGCAGCAGCGAGGCGCGGTCGGCCCAGGGCGTGAGGTAGTCGCCGACCACGAAGTTCAGCGCCCCGAAGACCACGCCCAGCGCGGCCAGCAGCCGCAGTGCGCGCCCCGGGCCGAGGCCGCTGGTGCGCAGGATGGTGTACTCCGAGGCCTGCGCCATGCGCGCCAGTGCGTAGATGGTGCCGATCAGCACCGCGATCGGGAACAGGTCGTAGAAGTGGCTGGGCACCTGGTACAGCGAGGCCAGCGCCACGTGCCAGGCGGCGCGGCCGCCGCGGCCGATGGCGTCGAGGTCGTCGACGAAGTCGATGAAGTAGAAGAGCCCGATGAAGGCCACTGCGACGAAGCTGACCGACGACAGGATGTCGCGGTAGAAGAGCCGGCGCACGGTCCTCACAGGTGCAGCCTCCGCCGCGGCAGCAGGCGCAGCACCGCGGCATGGTCGCGCCACCACAGCAGCGCCAGCGCCAGCGCGAAGGCGCCGCCGTGCAGCAGCGCCAGCGCCGGGCCCAGGCCCAGGCGGCCGTTGCCGACCCAGGCCTGGCTGAGGTTGATCAGGTTGAAGTAGGCGAAGAAGCCCAGCAGCGCGAACAGCAGGTTCCAGTTGCTGGGCCGGCGCGGGTTGGTGGCCGCCAGCCCGACGCCCAGCAGCAGCAGGTTGGCGGCGGCCAGCAGCATGCCGAAGCGCCAGGCCAGCTCGCCTTGGTTGCGCGCATTGGGCGTGCGCACCAGGTCCAGCGTGGGCAGCGCCTTGGGCGGGCGCGACTCCGCCTCGCGCGCGTTCTGCTCGCGCACCAGCACGCGGTAGGACTCGAAGCTGGCCAGCGTGCGGTCGCCCGTCTTGTCGTCGAAGTCGTTGCGCTGGCCGCGCTCCAGCACCAGCCAGCGGTCGCCGCCCTGGTTGTCGAGGTGGCCGCTGCGCGCCGAGGTCAGGCTCTCGCCGCCGGGCGTCTGTGTCAGCACGAAGACGTTGCGCGCATCCAGGCTGTCGGGGCTGTCGCGGTCGATGAAGAACACGCGGCGGCCGTCGCTGGAGGTCTGGAACACGCCCGGCGCCACGCGCGACAGGTCGGAGCGCTGCGCGTAGCGGTCGCGCAGGTCGAAGCTGTTGCGGTTGCCCCAGGGCCAGACCACCAGCAGCAGCACCGCCGCCACCAGCAGCACCGGCCAGGCCATGCGCATCACCGGCCGCACGAAGCGCGCCAGCCCGACGCCGGCGGTGAACCAGATCACCATCTCGCTGTCGCGGTACATGCGGCCCAGCGTCACGACGATGGCCACGAACATCGACAGGCTCAACATCGTCGGCAGGTGGCCGAGCGCGGTGTAGCCCAGCACCAGCACCACGTCCTGCGGCGACACGCTGCCCAGCGCCGCCAGCCGCACGGTGCGCAACAGGAACATCGTGATGACGATGGTGAGGATCACCACCAGGGTCGCCCCGAAGCTGCGCGCCAGCTCTCGACGCACGGTTGAATCGAATAGCATCCGCGCTTTTCCCCTGGCGCCACGCTGCGCACAGGGCTTGGAAGGAAACGGATCATTATGGACTTCAAGACCCTGGCCGCCCCCAAGGAGGGCTTGGCTGCCGTCGCGGTCGATGCGCTGCTGCTGTTGCTGGCGGGCGATCGGCTGCCGGCTGACCTGGACCCCGCGCTGGCTGCGGCGCTGAAGGCCGCGGTGGCCGACGGCGACCTCGCGCTCAAGCCCGGACAGTGCCTGTACCTGCACCGCGTGAGCGGCGTCAAGGCGGCGCGCGTCGCGGTGGCCACCTGCGGCGATGCGTCGCCCGCGGCCTGGCGCAAGGCGCTGGCCGAAGGCCTCAAGCTGCTGACGGGTGGCGGCGCGCAGCACGTGGCGGTGGCGCTGGCCGGCGCCGCGCTCGACGCGGCCAAGGCCGAGGCGCTGGTGGCCGTGGCCACCGAGCAGACCTACGTCTACCGCCACACCAAGCCCAGCGCGCCGCCGGACTCGAAGCTCACGCGCCTGAGCCTGGTCTGCGCCAAGGCAGACGCCGCCGCGCTCGACGTCGGCCTGGCGCGCGGCCGCGCGATTGCGGCCGGCGTGGCGCTGGCGCGCGAGTACGCCAACCGCCCCGGCAACCACTGCACGCCCAGCGACCTGGCCGCCGCCGCCAAGGCGCTGGCCCGATCGCACGGCCTCAGGCTCGAGGTGCTGGAGCGCAAGGACGTCGAGAAGCTGGGCATGGGCGCCTTCCTCGCCGTGGCCCAGGCCTCGCACCAGGCGCCCAAGTTCATCGTGCTGCGCTGGAACGGCGCGCCCAGGGCCGCGGCGCCGGTGGTGCTGGTGGGCAAGGGCATCACTTTCGACACCGGCGGCGTGTCGCTGAAGCCCGCCGCCGAGATGGACGAGATGAAGTTCGACATGGGCGGCGCCGCCAGCGTGCTGGGCACGCTGCGCGCGGTGGCCGAACTCAAGCTCAAGATCAACGTCGTCGGCCTGATCCCCTCGTGCGAGAACATGCCCGGCGGCGCCGCGGTCAAGCCCGGCGACGTGGTCACCAGCCTGTCGGGCCAGACCATCGAGATCCTCAACACCGACGCCGAGGGCCGGCTGATCCTGTGCGACGCGCTGACCTATGCCGAGCGCTTCAAGCCCGCGGCGGTGGTCGACATCGCCACGCTGACCGGCGCCTGCGTGATCGCGCTGGGCCACCACCGTTCGGGCCTGTTCAGCGCCAGCGACGCGCTGGCCAACGAACTGCTGGCCGCCGGCGAGCGCAGCGGCGACCCCGCGTGGCGGCTGCCGCTGGACGACGAGTACGACGAGGCGCTGAAGAGCACGTTTGCCGACATGGGCAACGTCGGCGGCCGCGCCGGCGGCGCGATCACGGCGGCCAAGTTCCTGCAGCGCTACACCGCCAAGTACGACTGGGCGCACCTGGACATTGCCGGCACCGCGTGGAAGTCGGGCGCGGCCAAGGGCGGCACCGGCCGGCCGGTGCCGCTGCTGACGCAGTTCCTGATCGACCGCGCGGGCGGCTGAGCGCCGTCCCGGCGGTGGCGACGCGGGTCGAGTTCCACACCGGCGTGGCCGACGACGTCGGCTTCGCCTGCCGGCTGCTGCGCAAGGCCTACGGGCAGGGCGTGCGCGTGCTGGTGCGCGCGCCACGCGAGCGCCTGGGCCGGCTCGACCGCGAGCTGTGGACCTTCGTCGAGCGCGAGTTCCTGCCCCACCTGCGCTTCGCCATGCCCGGCGCGCTGCCGGCGCAGGCCGCGCGCACGCCGATCTGGCTGGTCGACGGCGAGGTGCCTGAAGGCCTGCCCGGCCTGCCCGGCGCGCCCGCCGTGCTGGTCAACCTCGGCGCCGCCGTGGTGCCCGACCTCGCTGCTTTCGAGCGCGTCATCGAGATCGTCGGCGACGAGCCCGACGACCAGGCCGGCGGCCGCGAGCGCTGGCGTGCCTACAAGGCCGCGGGGCTGGCGCCGGAGCATCACGGCGGCCGCTGAAGCGCCGTTGCGGCAGGCCCTGTCAGCCGGCGCGGCGCGCCATGCGTTGAGGCTGCGGCCACGCACAATCCCTGTAGGGTGCGGCGGGGCTTTGCGTTATCGTCATCGGCTTTTCAACCTGATGAGGTTGTCGGCTCGACAACACCTACCCGGAGGTTCGTTCATGCAAGTCAAGTTCAACGCGATCATCGGCGCCGCCGTCCTCCTGATGGCGGGCACGGCTTACGCCCAGGACCTGGTCGTCAAGATCGGCCACGTCGGCCCCACCAGCGGCCAGATCGCGCATCTGGGCAAGGACAACGAAAACGGCGCCCGCATGGCCATCGACGAGCTCAACGCCAAGGGCGTGACCATCGGCGGCAAGAAGGCCAAGTTCGAACTGCTGGCCGAAGACGACGCCGCCGATCCCAAGCAGGGCACGGCCGCTGCGCAGAAGCTGGTCGACGCCAAGGTCAACGGCGTGGTCGGCCACCTGAACTCGGGCACCACGATCCCCGCGTCCAAGATCTACAGCGACGCCGGCATCCCGCAGATCAGCCCCAGCGCCACCAACCCCAAGTACACCCGCCAGGGCTACAAGACCGCGTTCCGCGTCGTCGCCGATGACGTGCACCTGGGCGGCACGCTGGGCAAGTACGCGGTGAAGGAACTGCACGGCAAGAGCATCGCCGTCATCGACGACCGCACCGCCTACGGCCAGGGCGTGGCCGACGAGTTCGAGAAGGGCGTCAAGGCCGCCGGCGGCAAGATCGTGGGCCGCGAGTTCACCAACGACAAGGCGACCGACTTCACCGCCATCCTGACCAGCCTGAAGGCCAAGAAGCCGGACATCGTGTTCTTCGGCGGCATGGACGCCGTGGCCGGCCCGATGATGCGGCAGATGAAGCAGCTCGGCATCGAGGCCAAGTTCATGGGCGGCGACGGCATCTGCTCCGGCGAACTGCCCAAGCTGGCCGCGGGCTCGATGGCCGATGGCCAGGTCGTCTGTGCCGAGGCCGGCGGCGTCGAAGGCTCGGCCAAGAAGTCGATGGACGACTTCTACGCCGCCTACAAGAAGAAGTACAACACCGACGTACAGGTCTATGCGCCCTACGTCTACGACGCCGTCAATGTGATGGTGGCCGCGATGGTCAAGGCCGGCTCCGCCGACCCCGCCAAGTACCTGCCGGTGCTGGCGAAGATCGACTACAACGGCGTCACCGGCAAGATCGCCTTCGACAACAAGGGCGACATCAAGAACGGCGCGCTGACGCTCTACACCTACAAGGACGGCAAGCGCTCGCAAATCGCGGTGGTGCGCTGAACGTTCAGCCACCTGCAGCCTGACGAGGGGCGCCGCTGGCGCCCCTTTTTCATGCCGAGCGCAGCAACACCACGCTGTGCCCGGCCACCGTCAGCCAGCCCTCGCCGCGCCAGGGCCGCTGGCCTTGCGGCTGGCTGCTGTCCAACTCCAGCAGCCAGGCGCCGGCAGGCAGGCTGAAGTCGCAGTCGGCCTCGTCGCCGTTGATCAGCAGCAGCAGCGGCGCATCGCCGTGGCCGGGTGCGCCGATGTGGGCGGCCAGCGTGCGGCCGGGGCCATGCCAGTCAGCCGGCGCCAGCGGCTGGCCCGAGGGCAGGCTCCAGGCCAGATCGGCGCGGCCTTGTTCGCCGGCCTCGCCGCTGTACCAGCGGGGGCGCAGCGGCAGCAGGCGGCGGCGCAGGCTGCTCAGGTGCGCGGTGTAGGCCGTCAGCTCAGCGTCGGCGGCGGCCCAGTCCAGCCAGGTGATCGCGTTGTCCTGGCAATAGGGGTTGTTGTTGCCGTTCTGGCCGTGGCCCAGTTCGCTGCCGGCGGTGAGCATCGGCGTGCCCTGGGCCAGCAGCACGCAGGCCAGCAGTGCGCGCTGCAGCCGCGCGCGGCGGCGCAGCACCACGGGGTCGTCGCTCGCGCCTTCCTGGCCGCAGTTCCAGCTCAGGTTGTGGGCATGCCCGTCGCGGTTGCCTTCCAGGTTGGCCTGGTTGTGTCGATCGTTGTAGCTGACGAGGTCGCGCAGCGTGAAGCCGTCGTGCGAGGCCACGTAGTTGACCGAATCCATGGGCGTGCGCCCCTGCACCTGGAAGACGTCGGCCGAGCCGGCCAGGCGCCGGGCCAGCGCGCCGCGGTCGCGGCCGTGGCCCAGCCAGAATCCGCGCAGGTCGTCGCGGAAACGGTCGTTCCATTCCAGCCAGCCGCGCGGAAAGTGGCCGAGCTGGTAGCCGTGCGGCCCCAGGTCCCAGGGCTCGGCGATCAGCTTGACGCCGGCCAGCAGCGGGTCTTGCTGCACGGCCTTGAAGAGCGCGGCGTGGCGGTCGAAGGCGTGCGCGCCGCGGCCCAGCACCGGCGCGAGGTCGAAGCGGAAGCCGTCGACGTGCATCTCGCCCACCCAGTAGCGCAGGCAGTCCAGCACGAACTGCAGGCCGCGCGCGCCGTGCAGGTCGAGCGTGTTGCCGCAGCCGCTCCAGTTCTCGTAGCCGGCGCGGTGGTGTTCGGGCAGGCGGTACCAGCTCGCGTTGTCGAGGCCGCGCCAGCTCAACTGCGGGCCCAGCTCGTCGGTCTCGGCGGTGTGGTTGAAGACCACGTCCAGCAACACCTCGATGCCGGCGGCGTGCAGCCGCTGCACCATGGTGCGGAACTCGTCGCGCGCGCGGCGGCCCTCGGGTCGGCTGGCATAACGCGGCGACGGGCAGAAGAAGCCCAGCGTGTTGTAGCCCCAGTGGTTGACCAGGCCGAACAGCACCAGGCGCCGTTCGTCCAGGTGCTGGTGCACCGGCAGCAGGCTGACCGCGGTGATGCCCAGGCGCTGCAGATGGCGGATGGCGGGCTCGGAGGCCAGGCCCAGATAGGTTCCGCGCAGATCGGCGGGTAGCTCGGGCAGCAGCTTGCTGAAGGCGCGCACGTGCAGCTCGTACAGCACGGTGTCGGCCAGTGGCCGCTGGGGGCGCTGGTCGCCGGCCCAGTCCCAGTGGTCGTCGACGACGCGCGCCTTCAGCGCCGTGGCGGCGTTGTCGCGCAGGTCCATCTGCTGCGGATGCAGCGGGTCGGCGCCCTGGTGCTCCGGCCCCCAGTCGAAATGGCCGACGATCTCGCGCGCCCACGGGTCGAGCAGCAGCTTGTGCGGGTTGAAGCGGTGGCCGCGCTCGGGCCGCCACGGGCCGTGGGCGCGCAGGCCGTAGAGGAGGCCGGCGCCGGCGCCGGGCAGGAAGCCGTGCCACAGGTCGCCGCTGCGGCCGGGCAGCGGCAGGCGGCGCAGTTCGCGCTGGCCGTCAGCGTCGAACAGGCACAGCTCGACCTGGCTGGCGTGCTCGGAGGCGACGACGAGGTTGACGCCGCCGTTGCCCACGCTGGCGCCCAGTGGCCAGGCGCGGCCGGGTGTCAGTTCGGCGTCCATTCGAAGAACACGGCGGCCAGCGGCGGCAGGTCGATCACGATGGCCTGCTCGCGGCCGTCGGCACCGGGCGCTTCGCTGCGCGCGCGGCCCAGCGGCGTGCCGACGTTGCTGCCGCCGTAGTGCGCCGAGTCGGTGTTGAGCCGCTCGACCCAGGTGCCGGCGCGCGGCACGCCGATGCGCAGGCCGCGGTGCACTGTGGGCGTGAAGTTGCAGACCACCAGCAGCGGCGGCTGGCCTTCGTCGCCGTGGCGGACGAAGGCGACGATGCAGCGCTCGGCGTCGTCGTGGCGGATCCACTCGAAGCCGCTGCTGTCGCAGTCGCGCCGATGCAGCGCCGGGTGCTGCGCGTACAGGCGGTTGAGGTCGCGCACCAGGCGCTGCACGCCGGCGTGCTCGGGCTCGTCGAGCAGATGCCAATCCAGGCTGGCCTCGTGGTTCCACTCGCGCGCTTGTGCGAACTCGCCGCCCATGAAGAGCAGCTTCTTGCCGGGATGGCCCCACATGAAGCCGAAGCACAGGCGCAGGTTGGCAAAGCGCTGCCAGCGGTCGCCGGGCATCTTGGCGAGCAGCGAGCCCTTGCCGTGCACCACCTCGTCGTGCGACAGCGGCAGCACGAAGTTCTCGCTGAAGGCATACACCAGCCCGAAGCTCAGCTCGCCCTGGTGCCAGCGGCGGTGCACCGGGTCGCGCTGCAGGTGCTGCAGCGTGTCGTGCATCCAGCCCATGTTCCACTTGTAGTGGAAGCCCAGGCCGCCGTCGTAGGTGGGGCGCGAGACGCCGGGGAACGCGGTCGACTCCTCGGCCAGCGTGACGGCCTGCGGGCATTCGACGCCGACCACCTCGTTGACCCGCTTGAGAAAGGCGATGGCTTCGAGGTTCTCGCGCCCGCCGTGCACGTTGGGCAGCCACGCGCCGCTCTGGCGGCTGTAGTCGCGGTAGAGCATCGAGGCGACGGCGTCGACGCGCAGGCCGTCGACGCCATGGCGCTCGATCCAGTACAGCGCGTTGCCGACCAGGAAGTTGCGCACCTCCGTGCGGCCGAAGTTGTAGATCAGCGTGTTCCAGTCCTGGTGGAAGCCTTCGCGCGGGTCGGCGTACTCGTAGAGGTGGCTGCCGTCGAAGCGCGCCAGGCCGTGTGCGTCGCTGGGGAAGTGGGCCGGCACCCAGTCGAGGATCACGCCCAGCCCGGCGGCCTGCGCCGCCTGCACGAAGCGGCGCAGGCCTTGCGGGTCGCCATAACGGGAAGTCGGAGCGTACAAGCCGATCGGCTGATAGCCCCAGGAGCCGTCGAAGGGATACTCGCTGATCGGCAGCAGCTCCAGGTGCGTGAAGCCCATGCCGGCCGCATAAGGCACCAGTTGCGCGGCCAGCTCGTCCCAGTCCAGCCAACGGTTGCCCTGCTCGGGCACGCGCCGCCAGCTCGCCAGGTGCACCTCGTAGATCGAGACCGGCGCTTGTCGTGCGTTGGCCTCGGCGCGCCGCGGGTCGACCGCCGCGCGCGCCGGCAGCTCGGCCACCACGCTGGCGGTGGCGGGGCGCAGCTCGGCGGCGTGCGCGTAGGGGTCGGCCTTCAGCGGCAGCGTCTCGCCGTTGCGGTCCAGCAGCTCGAACTTGTAGCGCGCGCCGCTGGCCACGGCGGGCAGGAACAGCTCCCACACGCCGCATTCGCGGCGCAGCCGCATCGGGTGGCGGCGGCCGTCCCAGTGGTTGAAGTCGCCGACCACGCTGACGCGCGCGGCATTCGGCGCCCACACCGCAAAGCCGGTGCCGGCCACGCCTTCGTGCAGCCGCGGCGTCGCGCCCAGCAGCTCGAAGGGGCGCAGGTGCGTGCCTTCGGCCAGCAGCCAGGCGTCCAGTTCGCCCAGCAGCGGGCCGAAGCGGTAGGGGTCGTCGAACTCGATCGCGTTGCCGCCGGGCCAGCGCGCGCGCAGCCGGTAGGGGCCGGGCTGCGGGCGCTGGCCTTCAAAGACGCCCTGGCCGCGCGAATTCAGGGCGTGCGCCTGGCCAGCGGCATCGATCGCATGCACGCTCTCAGCCAGCGGCAGCAGCGCGCGCACCCAGTGCCGGCCCTGCGCATCGGTGTGCGGGCCCAGCGACGCGAACGGGTCGCCGTCGCGGCCGGCGGCCAGGCGCGTGATGGTGTCGTGACTCAGCATCAGCGTTGCGGGGCAACGTTCCAGATCTGCCGCGCGTACTCGGCGATCGTGCGGTCGGACGAGAAGGCGCCCATGCCGGCGACGTTGGCGATGGCCTTGCGCGCCCAGGCGCGCGGGTCGCGGTAGAGGGCGTCGACGCGCGCCTGCGCGGCGAGGTAGGCCTCGTAGTCGGCCAGCAGCAGGTAGTGGTCGCCGCCCCACAGCAGCGCGTCGACGAGGCCGCGGTAGCGGCCGGGCTCGTCGGCGCTGAAGCTGCCGCCGCCGATGGCGTCCAGCACCTGGCGCAAGCGCGGGTTGCCCTCGTACAGCCGCAGCGGCTGGTAGCCGGCGGCGCGCTGCGCGGCGACCTCGTGCGCCAGCAGGCCGAAGATGAAGATGTTGTCGTCGCCCACCTGCTGGCGGATCTCGATGTTGGCGCCATCGTCGGTGCCGATGGTCAGCGCGCCGTTGAGTGCGAGCTTCATGTTGCCCGTGCCCGAGGCCTCGGTGCCGGCGGTGCTGATCTGCTCCGAGAGGTCGGCCCCGGGCATGATGACCTCGGCCACCGAGACGCCGTAGTTCGGGATGAATGCCACTTTCAGCCGGCCGCCGATCCGCGGGTCGGTGTTGATCACGCTGCCCACGTCGTGGATCAGCCGGATGATCAGCTTGGCCATGTGATAGCTGCTGGCCGCCTTGCCGGCGAAGATCACCGTGCGCGGCACCCAGCCGTCGTCCGGGCCCTGCGGGTCGGCCAGCATCGCCTGGTAGCGCGTGACCACGTGCAGCAGGTTGAGCAGCTGCCGCTTGTACTCGTGGATGCGCTTGACCTGCACGTCGAACAGGCTGGCCGGATCGACCGCCAGCCCGGTCTGCGCGTGGATCAGCGCGGCCAGCCGCGCCTTGTTGGCGCGTTTGGCGGCGATGAAGGCGTCGACGAAACCGTCGTCGGCGGCCAGTTCGCGCAGGCCTTTCAACTGCTGCAGGTCCAGCCGCCAGCCGCGGCCGAGGTGCTGGTCCAGCAGCGCGGCCAGCGGCGCGTTGGCCTGCGCCAGCCAGCGCCGCGGCGTGACGCCGTTGGTCACGTTGACGAAGCGCTCGGGCCAGATCGCCGCGAAGTCGGCGAAGATGGTCTGCCGCAGCAGCTCGGAGTGCAGCGCCGAGACGCCGTTGACCTTGTGGCTGCCGACGATCGACAGGTGCGCCATGCGCACGCGGCGCTCGCCGTGCTCGTCGATCAGCGACAGCCGGCGCAGGAAGTCGGCATCGCCCGGGCGGTGGCGTCCGGCCTCGAGCAGGAAGTCGTGGTTGATGCGGAAGATGATCTCCAGGTGCCGCGGCAGCACGTGCTGCATCAGGCCCACGCTCCAGGTCTCCAGCGCCTCGGGCATCAGCGTGTGGTTGGTGTAGCTGAAGACGCGCTGCGTGAGGGTCCACGCAGCGGCCCACTCGAAGCCGTGGTCGTCGACCAGCAGCCGCATCAGCTCGGCCACGCCGATGGCCGGATGCGTGTCGTTGAGGTGGATCGCGACGTGATCCGCCAGGTTGGCCAGCGTGCCGTGCTCGCCGAGGTGGCGCGCCAGGATGTCCTGGATCGACGCGCTGGTGAAGAAGTACTCCTGGCGCAGCCGCAGCTCGCGGCCCGCGGGCGTGCTGTCGTTGGGGTACAGCACCCAGGAGATGTTCTCGAACTGGTTCTTGAACTCTGCGGCGCGCGCGTAGTCGCCGCTGTTGAAGGCATGCAGGTCGATCTGCGCCGGCGCCGCGGCCTTCCACAGCCTGAGCGTGCTGACGCGCTCGGTGCCGTGGCCGGGAATCACGAGGTCGTAGGCCTTGGCGTTGACCTCGCCGGCGTGGCGCCAGGTGGGCGGGCGGCCGGGCTCGGACGCCGGCTCGACCCAGCCGCCGAAGCGCACCGGGTAAGCCAGCCCCCAGCGCGGGAACTCCCAGGGCGTGCCGTCTTCCAACCAACCGTCGGGGTGCTCAACCTGGCGGCCGCCGTGAATCGTCTGCGCAAACATGCCGAACTCGTAGCGAATGCCGTAGCCGTAGCTCGGCAGCCCCAGCGTGGCCATCGAGTCGAGAAAGCACGCCGCCAGCCGGCCGAGGCCGCCGTTGCCGAGCGCCGCATCGGGCTCCTGCGCGGCCAGGTCTTCCAGCGCCTGCGCGTGGCGCTGCGCCGCGGCGGCGGCCGCACCTTGCAACTCGAGCGCGGCCAGCGCATTGCCAAGGCTGCGGCCGATCAGGAACTCCATCGACAGGTAGTAGACCCGGCGCGCGCGCGCAGCGCGGTCGGCATGGTCCTGCGCCACCCAGCGGCGCGCGAGTTCCTCGCGCGCCACCTGGGCCACGGCGTGCATCATCTGCGTGGGCGTGGCCTCGTCGGCGGCGGTGGCCACGGTGGCCAGCAAGTGGCGGTCGACGGCGTCGGCGACGGCGGAAGGGTTGGTCGGCATGGTCGAAGGGCTTGGCAGGACGACAATCGACCGAATCGTAGCGAGGTAATCCCATGAAACCCCAGGACTTGGCCCACAGTCTGGATCTGCCCAAGCGCAGCGTGGCGTTGGTGTTGGCCGGCGGCCGCGGCAGCCGGCTGCGCAACCTGACCGACAACCGCGCCAAGCCGGCGGTGTACTTCGGCGGCAAGTTCCGCATCGTGGACTTCGCGCTGTCGAACTGCATCAACTCGGGCATCCGCCGCATGGGCGTGATCACCCAGTACAAGAGCCACAGCCTGCTGCGCCACCTGCAGCGCGGCTGGGCCTTCCTGAAGCCGGAGATGAACGAGTTCGTCGACCTGCTGCCCGCGCAACAGCGCATGGACGAGGAAAGCTGGTACCGCGGCACCGCCGACGCGGTCTACCAGAACCAGGACATCGTGGCCTCCTACCGCGCCGAGCACGTGGTGGTGCTGGCCGGCGACCACATCTACAAGATGAACTACGCGCTGATGCTGGCCGACCACGCGGCGCAGGGCGCCGAGGTGACGGTGGGTTGCATCGAGGTGCCGCGCATGGAGGCCACGGCCTTCGGCGTGATGCACGTCGACGACAAGCGCCGCATCATCGACTTCGTCGAGAAGCCGGCCGACCCGCCGGCCATGCCGGGCAAGCCCGATCGCGCGCTCGCCAGCATGGGCATCTATATCTTCAACGCGCGCTACCTCTACCGCGAGCTCGAGCGCGACATGGCCGACCCGCACTCCAGCCACGATTTCGGCAAGGACATCATCCCCGCGATGGTGAAGGCCGGCGTCGCCGTGGCCCACCCCTTCGACCTCAGCTGCGTGGGCACGCGCCGCGGCGAAGAGGCTTACTGGCGCGACGTGGGCACGATCGACGCCTACTGGGACGCCAACATCGACCTCACCGCCACCGACCCCAAGCTCAACCTCTACGACACGCACTGGCCGGTCTGGACCTACCAGCCGCAGCTGCCGCCGGCCAAGTTCGTGCACAACGCCGACGACCGGCGCGGCATGGCGATCGAGTCGCTGGTCTCGGGTGGCTGCATCGTCTCCGGCGCGGCCTGGCGCTCGGTGCTGTTCTCGCAGGTGCGGGTGCATTCGCACTCGCGCGTCAACGAATCGGTGCTGCTGCCCGGCGCCGAGGTGGGCCGCGGCGCGCGGCTGACGCGCGTGGTGGCCGACCGCGGCTGCCAGATCCCGGCCGGCATGGTGATCGGCGAAGACCCGGCGGCCGACGCGGCGCGCTTCTGGCGCAGCGACAACGGCATCACGCTGGTCACCAGCAGCATGCTGCGGGCGCTGCGGTGAGGGTGCTGCACGTCGCGGCCGAGGTCTATCCCCTCGTCAAGACCGGCGGCCTGGCCGACGTGGTGGCGGCGCTGCCGGTGGCGCTGGCGCGCCAGGGTGCCGACGTGCGGCTGCTGCTGCCGGGTCTGCCGGCGGTGCTGGACGCGGTGCAGCACCAGCGCAGCGTGATCGACATCGGCTGCTGCTTCGGTGCCTTGCGCGTGCGGCTGGTGCTGGGGCGCATGCCGGGCACCCAGCTGCCGGTGTACGTGCTGGACGCGCCCTACCTCTACCGCCGCGGCGGTGGCCCCTACCAGGACGCGCAGGGCGAGGAGTGGCGCGACAACCTGCAGCGCTTTGCGCTGCTGGGCTGGGTGGCCGCGCACCTGGCCGGCGGCGATGCCGACCTGCAATGGCAGCCTCAGGTGGTGCACGCGCACGACTGGCACGCGGCGATGACCTGCGCCTTCATGGCCGACCACGCGGGCACCGAGGCGGCCTCGGTCTTCACGGTGCATAACCTCGCATTCCAGGGGCTGTTCCCGCTGCACGACTGGCCGCTGCTGGGCCTGGCCTCGCGGCTGATGTCGCCGGCGGGGCTGGAGTTCCACGGCCAGCTCAGCTTCATGAAGGCGGGACTGAAGTTCGCCGACCGCGTGACCACGGTCAGCCCGAGCTATGCCCGCGAGATCGCGACGCACGAGTTCGGCTTCGGGCTGGACGGCGTGATCCGCGCCCGCGAGGCCGACGTCAGCGGCATCCTCAACGGCATCGACGACGAGGTGTGGAACCCGGCGCGCGACGGCGCGATCGCCGCCGCCTACGACGCCGAGCGATTGCAGGGCAAGCAGGCCTGCCGCCGCGCGCTGCAGGCCGAGCTCAAGCTGCAGCCCGATGACCAGGCGCTGCTGCTGGTGGTGGTCAGCCGCCTCACCGGCCAGAAGGGCCTGGACCTGCTGGTGGCCGCCTTGCCCGAGCTGCTGGCGCAAGGCGTGCAGGTGGCGGTGCAGGGCACCGGCGAGCCGGCGCTGGAGGCGGCCTTCCGCATCGCCCACCAGTCGCACCCGGGGCGGCTGCACGCGCACATCGGCTACGACGAGGCGCGCGCGCACCGGCTGATCGCCGGCGGCGACGTGATCGCCGTGCCTTCGCGCTTCGAGCCCTGCGGGCTGACGCAGATGTACGGCCTGCGCTACGGCACGCTGCCCATCGTGCGCCGCGTCGGCGGCCTGGCCGACACGGTGACCGAAGGCGCGCCGGCCGACGGCGGCAACGGCTTCGTGTTCGCGGCCGCGACGCCGGCGGCGCTGGCGCAGGCGGTGCAGCGCGCGGCGCAGCTCAAGCATGCCCAACCGGCCGAGTGGCTGGCCCGCATGCGCCAGGGCATGGGCGAGGCGCTGGGCTGGGAGGGGCCGGCGCGCCAGTACCTGGCGCTGTACGCCGAGGCGCTGGCCGGCCGCGAAGGCCGCCAGGGCCTTCAGCAAGGCGAGCCGCCGGGCTGACACAATCACCATCGCCAGGCGTTGCCGCGACCCACCCCGCCCGAGAAGGAACACCCATGACGCTCAAATCCGTGGTTAGACCTTTGCTGGTGCTGTCCGCCGTGCTGCTGCACACCCAGGCCGGTGCCTACTGCTTCACGCTGATCGGCCCCGACAACCGGACGGTGTACCAGTCGATCAATCCGCCTTTCGACCTGTCGCGGCCGTTCTCCAAGACGCTGGCGGCGCGCTACCCCGGCCATCATCTGGTGATGACGGCCGACTCGGCCAACTGCAACCCGATCGACAACCGGCCCGTGGCCAACAGCATGGCATCGGGGCCGAGGTCGGTGGAAGAGTCGGCGATCTTCCGCAATGCGCGCGAGGTGGGCGACTTGAGCGAAGCCGAGGCGAGCGATGCGCAAGGCCTGCCGGCGATCAGCCGCAGCAGCCGCGGCAGCGGCAACACGCTGCGGCTGCGCACGCCGCGCTGACAGCGCTGGCGGTCGGCTCGGCGCCGCGCGCCGCGCGGCGGTCAGCCGCTCAGCGCAGCGCGCCGGGCCGCCGGCACCGGCGTGGCGGCCGGCGTGGCGGCCAGGGCATCGGTCACGTCACGCAGCATCAGCTCGGCCAGCGCGTCCTTGGCGTGTACGGCGCTGCGCACGCCTTCGTCGCGGCGCAGCAGTGCGGCCTCTTCGGCGTTGGGCGCGCGCACGATCACCGGCACGCCGGGGTTGAGCTGGCGCGCCGTCGCGATCATCGGCCGCAGCGCGGTGCTCTGCGCGACGCAGATCACCAGCAGCCCGGCATCGGCGATGTGGGCCTGCACCAGCGTCATCGGCTCGACGGCGTCGCCGGCCACCGCGTGCACGCCGGCCTCGCGCAGCGCTTCCACGCGCTCGCGGTTCTGTTCCACCACGATGAAGGGCACGTCGCGCGCCGCCAGTGCCGCCGCGATGCGCTGGCCGACGAAGCCATGGCCCACCAGCACCACCTGGCGCGCGAGGTAGCGGCGGTCGGTGGACAGCGGCAGCTCGGCCAGCGGGTCGTCGCGCGCCTCCAGCCGCCGCGCGCGCGCCGAGCGCGCCAGGATCCAGCGCCGCGCCGGCTCCACCAGGCTGAACAGCAGCGGGTTGAAGGCGATCGACAGCAGCGCGCCGGCCACCACCAGGCTCTTGGCCGGCGGCGGCAGCACGCCCAGCGAGCCGCCCAGCCCGATCAGGATGAACGAGAACTCGCCGATCTGCGCCAGGCTGACCGAGACCGTCAGCGCCGTGCTCAAGGGGTAGCGCAAGGTCAGCACCAGCGCCGCGGCGGCCAGCGACTTGCCCAGCATGATGACGCCGGTGACGGCCAGCACCTGCAACGGGTGCTCGAGCAGCACGCGCGGATCGAACAGCATGCCCACCGAGACGAAGAACAGCACCGCGAAGGCGTCGCGGAACGGCAGCGATTCCTCAGCCGCGCGATGGCTGAACTCCGAGCCGCGCAGCACCAGCCCGGCGAAGAAGGCGCCCAGCGCGACCGAGACGCCGAACAGCGCCGAGGCGCCGTAGGCGATGCCCAGCGCCACCGCGATCACGCACAGCGTGAACAGCTCGCGCGAGCCGGTCTTGGAGATCTGCCACAGCAGCCACGGCAGCAGCCGGCGCCCGCCCAGCAGCATCAGCCCGACGAAGGCCGACACCGCCAGCAGCGTGCGCAGCAGCGTCAGCCACAGCGCGCCGTCGGCCAGGCCGCCGTCGGCGCCCGAGTCGGCCAGACCCACCAGCGCCGGCAGCAGCACCAGCACCAGCACCGTCGCCAGGTCTTCCACCACCAGCCAGCCCACCGCGATGCGGCCGTTGTGCGAATCGAGCAGCCCGCGCGACTCCAGCGCGCGCAGCAGCACCACGGTGCTGGCGCAAGACAGCGAGACGCCGAACACCAGCGCCGCCGCCGGCGTCCAGCCCCAGCCCAGCGCCAGCGCGGCGCCCATCGCGGTGGCCACCGCCATCTGCACGATGGCGCCGGGCACCGCGATCCGGCGCACGGACAGCAGGTCGTCGATCGAGAAGTGCAGCCCGACGCCGAACATCAGCAGCATCACGCCGATCTCGGCCAGCTGCGCGGCGAGGTTCAGATCGGCCACGAAGCCCGGCGTGTAGGGCCCCAGCAGCACGCCGGCCAGCAGGTAGCCCACCAGCGCCGGCAGGCCCACGCGCGCAGCCGTGAAGCCCAGCACCAGCGCCAACCCCAGCGCGGCCGCCAGCGTCACGATCAGGGGCATGTCCACGTGCATCGGCCGATGATCGCCGGGAAGCCGGGCCTTTGTCAGCAAAGCCTTTTGGGTCATTGCCGAAGGGGCTTTGCGCGCCGCGCCGCGGCGATCAACGCCACTACGATAGGCGATCGAGAGGAGACCCGTCATGACCGTCGATGCCACGCCGTCCCCGGTGCGCCTGCAGGCCGTGGCCGCGCCCGGCCAGCCCGAGCCGTCGCCGGCGCTGGAGCAGCTCTACCGCGGCTTCGAGCGTGAACGGCTGGTGCCGCTGTGGACCGAGATCAGCGGCCTGATGCCCGCGAGCCCGCGCTCCAAAGCCGCGCCGCACGTCTGGCGCTGGGAGCGTCTCAAGGAACTGGCCGCCGAGGCCGGCCGCATCGTGCCGGTGGGTCGCGGCGGCGAGCGCCGCGCCATCGCGCTGGCCAACCCCTCGCTGGGCGGCCGGCCCTATGCCACGCCGACGCTGTGGGCGGCGATCCAGTACCTGATGCCCGGCGAGCACGCGCCCGAGCACCGCCATACGCAGCATGCCTTTCGCTTCGTGGTCGAAGGCGAGGGCGTCTGGACCGTGGTCAACGGCGACCCGGTGCGCATGTCGCGCGGCGACTTCCTGCCGCAGGCGGCCTGGAACTGGCACGCCCACCACAACGCCGCCAGCGAGCCGATGGCCTGGATCGACGGGCTGGACATCCCGTTCGCGTACCACACCGAGAGCCAGTTCTTCGAAGCCGGCCGCGAGCGCCTGAGCGCGGCCGAGACGGCCACGCCCGAGCGATCGCGGTCCGAGCGGCTGTGGGGCCACCCGGGGCTGCGTCCGGTCTCGCAGCCCGACGCGCTGCCGGCCACGCCGCTGCTGGCCTACCGCTGGGCCGACACCGACCGCGCGCTGAGCGACCAACTGGCGCTGGAGGACGAAGGCCACGCCGTGACGCTCGGCCCCGGCCACGCTGCGGTGCGCTTCAGCAACCCGACCAGCGGCCGCGACGTGCTGCCCACCATCCGCGCCGAAATGCACCGCCTGCGCGCCGGTGCGCAGGCGCTGGCGCGGCGCGAGGTCGGCTCCTCGGTCTACCAGGTGTTCGACGGCAGCGGCGAGGTGAGCGTGGGTGAACGCAACTGGCGCGTCAGCCGCGGCGACCTCTTCGTCGTGCCGTCGTGGCAGCCGTTCTCGGCGCGTGCAGGCCACGCCGCGGCGCTGGACCTGTTCCGCTTCGGCGATGCGCCGATCTTCGAGGCGCTGCACGCGCAACGGGTGCAGGTCGGCGATTGAGGCGCGGTCCCTTGCGCCGACTCTGGGCCTGGCCCGTCGCGCTTGGCGCACTCACGGCGTCGGGGCTGGCCGGTGCGCTGGTGTCCGACCACTGGGGCGACGTCTGGTCCTGGGTGGCCTTGGGCGTGCCGGTGGTCGTGATGGGCTACTTCGCCTGGCGACGGGGCTGACTAGGCTGATGGGATGGCGATGGCCGGCGCCCGATCGCTGCGCGCCT
Source organism: uncultured Rubrivivax sp. (assembly GCA_964470565.1). Taxonomy (GTDB): domain Bacteria; phylum Pseudomonadota; class Gammaproteobacteria; order Burkholderiales; family Burkholderiaceae_C; genus Rubrivivax. Next base: position 369,895 of record CAYYDJ010000002.1, on the reverse strand, counting down.
GGACCTGGCTGCACACCTGGAGCAGCCTGGTGTGCACGCTGTTCGTGCTGCTGCTGTGCCTGACCGGGCTGCCGCTGATCTTTCACCACGAGATCGACCAACTGACGGGCCGCGCGGTGCAACTGCCGGCGCTGCCGCAGGGCGCCGCGGCCGCGGCGCCCGCCTCCTTCGACGCCGTGCTGCGCGCCGCGCGCGAGCGCAACCCGCAGCGCGTGTTGCAGGTCGCCGCGGTCGACGAGAAGAACCCACTGCTGTGGCACATCACGCTGGCGCCGACGCCGGCGTCCACCGACGACGTCAAGTCGCTGGCCGTCGACGGCCGCACGGCCCAGGTGCTGCGCGACGCGCCCGCCAACCAGGGCTTCATGGACTGGATGCGGCGGCTGCACGTTGACCTCATCGCCGACCTGCCGGGCCAGCTGTTCCTCGGGCTGATGGGGCTGCTGTTGCTCATCGCCATCGTCTCCGGCCTGGTGCTGTACGCGCCCTTCATGCGCCGGCTGGCCTTCGGCACCGTGCGCCGCGACCGCTCGCCGCGGCTGAAGTGGCTGGACCTGCACAACCTGCTGGGCATCAGCACGCTGGTGTGGGCGCTGGTGGTGGGCTTCACGGGCGTGGTCAACACCTGGGCCGACCCGCTGGTCAAGCACTGGCAGTCCACGCGCATCAGCGAGCTGCAGGCAGCCTCGCCCGACCAGGGCCGGCCGCCGCTGCCGGAAGGTCAGCGCGCCACGATGCAGGCCACGCTGGCCGCGGCGCAGGCGCACACGCCGGGCCTGCGGCTGGCGTTCGCGGCCTTTCCGGGCACGGCCTTGTCCAGCCCGCAGCACGTCACCTACTTCATGCGCGGCGACAGCCCGCTGACGGCCAGGCTGCTGCGCCCGGTGCTGGTGGATGCGCGCACGGCAGCCGTCACGGCATCAATTCAACTGCCTTGGTATTTGAATGTACTGATGTTGGCGCAGCCACTGCATTTCGGCGACTACGGCGGCTGGCCGATGAAGATCCTCTGGGCGCTGCTGGACATCGCCACCATGGTGGTGCTGGGCAGCGGCCTATCCCTGTGGCTGCGCCGCCGGGCGGATCAGCAGCAGGCGGCGGGGGAGGGGGACGCCGAAGCGGGGGCGGCGGTGCCGTAAGGGGAGTCCCCCCAGCTTGTCGTACCCGATGGTCCCCTGGTGCGGCCTCCCAGCGCTATCCTGTGCGCCGGTCGAAGCCGGCAAGGAGACACTGCCATGCTCGAACTGCCTCTCTCCAAGGCGAAGGTCAAGATGGTCGGCAGCCACCAGTACTACGTCTTCCCGGCGCCGTCGACCCATTCCAACCAGGCGAATCGGCCGCCCGCCTATGCGGATCCCGATCTCCTCGTGACCTACACGGGCGCGGGATCGAACGGCCGCGCGAAGCTCCTGCCGGGCGACGTTCACGTGGCCGCGAACGCGATGATGACGGCGCTTCGCTGCTACGGCGACGCGATCGACGACTGGAGCATCAAGAGCGCCGTGATCCAGAGCGGATACCGGCCCGACGACGCGGCGCAGGGCCGCAACTACCTGCGCATCATCAAGAACACCATCAAGGCGCACCCCGACGTCTTCGGCGAGCTCGAGTTTCCGGGCAGCCTGGAGCAGGATGCCCAGTCGGTCCTCGGACGACCCGGCGATCCGCGGCGCATCGCCTTTCACCAGAAGGTCGCGGCTGCCCCGGGCTGGGACGCGAAGCTGGCCGCGGCGCTGTTCAAGCGGGTGGACAGCGTCTACACGCCGCGCGGCACGAACCCGCATGCGACCGGACTCGCGTTCGACCTCGATTTCACCATCTCCGACGGCGGCAGGGGCGAGCGGACTCTCGGCGCCAACTCGGCCTTGAACGTCCTCGCGCTGCGCAGCGCCGCCGGCATGTGGCTCAACCAGTACGCCATGATGTTCGGCTTCGACTCGTACGACACGAGCAAGGAGATCTGGCACCAGGAATTCCGCAGCCCCAAGGCGGGCGACGGTTCGCCGGAGGCGATTGCGCTCCTCAACTGCTGCGGGCCGGCGCCCGAGTGATCGGGGCCGATGTCGGCCGGGCCTATCACTGGCGGAGGGAGCGGGATTCGAACCCGCGGTGGGCTGTTAACCCACACACGCTTTCCAGGCGTGCGACTTAAACCACTCATCCATCCCTCCGTGCCTGCGTGACGGGGCACGCAGCCGGAACAAGCGGCGGATTCTAGCCGGCCGTCGGTCCGGTTCCCCGGTTCATCAGCGCCATGGCGGTGCCGATCAGCGCCGAGACCTCGCCCATGTGGCCGGGCACGATCATGGTGTTGTTCTTCTGCGCGAGCTGCCCGTAGGCCTCCACGGCCTTTTCGGCCACCTTGAGCTGCACCGCCTGCTCGCCGCCGGGCTGGCGGATGGCCTCGGCCACCTTGCGGATGGCTTCGGCGGTGGCGTCGGCCACGGCCTTGATGGCCTCGGCCTGGCCTTGCGCGGTGTTGATCTGCGCCTGCTTCTCGCCTTCGCTGCGGGCGATGAAGGCTTCGCGCTCGCCGGTGGCGATGTTGATCTGCTCCTGGCGGCGCCCTTCGCTGGCGGCAATCAGCGCGCGCTTCTCGCGCTCGGCGGTGATCTGCGCCTGCATGCTGCGCAGGATGTCGGCCGGCGGCGTGAGGTCCTTGATCTCGTAGCGCAGCACCTTCACGCCCCAGTTCAGCGCCGCCTCGTCCAGCGCGTTGACCACGCTGGTGTTGATCAGCTCGCGCTCCTCGAAGGTGCGGTCCAGCTCCATCTTGCCGATCACACTGCGCAGCGTGGTCTGCGCCAGCTGGGTGATGGCGGCCAGGTAGTCGCTGGAGCCGTAGCTGGCGCGCATCGGGTCGGTGACCTGGAAGTACAGGATGCCGTCCACCTGGAGCTGCGTGTTGTCCTTGGTGATGCAGACCTGGCTGGGCACGTCCAGCGGCACCTCCTTCAGCGAATGCTTGTAGGCCACGCGCTCGATGAAGGGCACCAGGAACTTCAGCCCTGGCGTCAGCGTGCGGTCGTACTTGCCCAGGCGTTCCACCACCCAGGCGTGCTGCTGCGGCACGATCTTGAAGGTGCGCGCGATGAAGATCAGCGCGATGACGACGATGATGATGACGACTTCCATGGCGCTGCTTCCTTTCCTTCAGCCCGCGGCGGCGGGCGACAGTTCGAGCTGGTTGCCGCGCACGGCCACGATGACGTGCGGCCCGGCGGCGGCCGCGGCGCCGCGCGCGAGCTGCGCGGACCACCAGCTGCCGCGGTACTGCACGCGCGCGGTGCCGTCGCTGGCCCAGGCGTCGACGAAGACGGTCTGGCCGACGTCGAGGTTGGCGTCGCGGTTGCTTTCCACGGGGGCCGAGCGCGGCGCGCGGGCGCGCCGCCAGTGCCAGGTGGCCGTGGCGCCGGCGCCCACCAGCGCCGCCAGCACCAGTTGCGCGCTGACGCTGGCGCCGCCGTAGGCCAGCAGCGCGCCGACCACGCAGCCCAGCGCCACCATCAGCAGATAGAAGGTGCCGCTCAGCAGCTCGGCGGCCACCAGCAGCCCCGCGGCCAGCCACCACCAGGTGGATGCGCTCCAGTCCATCGTCGTCTCCCGGGCACGATTCGAAGTCCGGTGCAGTGTAGAGCGCGGCGGCCGCCGGCCAGCGCCTTCACGCGCTGCCCCTACACTGCGCGCCTTCGTTTCGCCGACCGCTCCGCCCCAAGCCTTCCGGGAACCCAGACATGCTGCGCTTTCACTTTCCGATCGTCATCATCGATGAGGACTTCCGCTCCGAGAACACCTCGGGCTTCGGCATTCGCGCGCTGGCCGCGGCGATCGAGAAGGAGGGCTTCGAGGTGGTGGGCGCCACGAGCTACGGCGACCTGAGCCAGTTCGCGCAGCAGCAAAGCCGCGCCAGCGCCTTCATCCTGAGCATCGACGACGAGGAGTTCACCGCCGGGCCCGAGCTCGACCCGGCGGTGCTGAACCTGCGCAAGTTCATCGAGGAGATCCGGCGCAAGAACGCCGACATTCCGATCTACGTGTACGGCGAGACGCGCACCAGCCAGCACCTGCCCAACGACGTGCTGCGCGAGCTGCACGGCTTCATCCACATGTTCGAGGACACGCCGGAGTTCGTCGCGCGCCACATCATCCGCGAGGCCAAGAGCTACCTCGACGGCCTGGCGCCGCCGTTCTTCAAGGAACTGATGGACTATGCGCAGGACGGCTCGTACAGCTGGCACTGCCCGGGGCACAGCGGCGGCGTCGCCTTCCTGAAGAGTCCGGTCGGGCAGATGTTCCACCAATTCTTCGGCGAGAACATGCTGCGCGCCGACGTCTGCAACGCCGTCGAGGAACTGGGCCAGTTGCTGGACCACACCGGCCCGGTCGCGGCCAGCGAACGCAACGCGGCGCGCATCTTCAACGCCGACCATTGCTTCTTCGTCACCAACGGCACCAGCACCAGCAACAAGATGGTGTGGAGCTACACGGTGGCGCCGGGCGACGTGGTGGTGGTGGACCGCAACTGCCACAAGTCCATCCTGCACAGCATCATCATGACCGGCGCGGTGCCGGTGTTCCTGACGCCCACGCGCAACCACCACGGCCTGATCGGCCCGATTCCGCTGGCCGAGTTCAGCCGCGAGGCCATCGAGCGCAAGATCGCGGCCAACCCGCTGCTGCAGGGGGTCGACCCGAAGAAGGTGCAGCCGCGCATCCTGACGCTGACGCAGGGCACCTACGACGGCGTGCTGTACCACACCGAGACCATCAAGCACGGCCTTGACGGCTACATCGGCAACCTGCACTTCGACGAGGCCTGGCTGCCGCACGCGGCCTTCCACAAGTTCTACGGCCAGTTCCATGCGATGGGCAAGAACCGCCCGCGCCCGAAGGACCAGATGGTATGGGCCACGCAGAGCACGCACAAGCTGCTGGCGGGCCTGAGCCAGGCCAGCCAGGTGCTGGTGCAGGACGCGCGCGACATCAAGCTCGACACGCACCTGTTCAACGAGGCCTACCTGATGCACAGCAGCACCAGCCCGCAGTACGCGATCATCGCCAGCTGCGACGTGTCGGCGGCGATGATGGAAGCGCCGGGCGGGCGCGCGCTGGTGGAAGAGAGCATCGCCGAGTCGATGGACTTCCGGCGCGCGATGCGCAAGGTCGAGAAGGAATGGGGCAAGGACTGGTGGTTCAAGGTCTGGGGCCCGGACAAGCTGGCCAGCGAGGGCATCGGCCGCGCGTCGGACTGGATCCTGAAGGCCGACGCGCGCTGGCACGGCTTCGGCGCGCTGGCCGACGGCTTCAACATGCTCGACCCGATCAAGTGCACGATCATCACGCCGGGGCTGGACGTGTCGGGCAAGTTCGACAAGACCGGCATTCCGGCCAGCATCGTCACCAAGTTCCTGGCCGAGCATGGCGTGGTGGTGGAGAAGACCGGGCTGTACTCGTTCTTCATCATGTTCACGATCGGCATCACCAAGGGCCGCTGGAACACGCTGCTGACGGCGCTGCAGCAGTTCAAGGACGACCACGACCGCAATGCGCCGATGTGGCGCGTGCTGCCTGAGTTCTGTGCCGCGCACCCGCGCTACGAGCGCATGGGCTTGCGCGACCTGTCGCAGGCCGTCCACTCGATGTATGCGCAGGGCGACGTGGCGCGGCTGACCACCGAGATGTATTTGTCGGACCTGCAGCCGGCGATGAAGCCGTCCGAGGCCTTTGCGCACATCGCGCACCGCAAGACCGAGCGCGTGGGCATCGACGCGCTGGAAGGCCGCATCACCACCAGCCTGCTGACGCCGTATCCGCCGGGCATCCCGCTGCTGATCCCCGGCGAGCGCTTCAACCGCAAGATCGTCGACTACCTGAAGTTCACGCGCCGCTTCAACGAAGCCTTCCCCGGCTTCGACACCGACGTGCACGGCCTGGTCGAGGACGAGCAGGCCGGGTACTACGTCGACTGCGTGAGCGATTGAAGCGCGTTCAGGCCGGGCCGGCGTCGGGGTCGGCCAAGGCCACGTGGCTGAAGCCGCCGTCGACGTAGACGATCTCGGCGCTGATGCCGGCGGCCAGGTCCGACAGCAGGAAGGCCGCGGTGTTGCCGACGTCGTCGATCGTGATCGGGCGGCGGATCGGCGTCATCGCCGCGAAGGCGCTCAGCAGCTTGCCGAAGTCCTTGATGCCGCTGGCCGCCAGCGTCTTGATCGGGCCGGCCGAGATGCCGTTGACGCGCACGCCCTGGGCGCCGAGGTCGGCGGCCAGGAAGCGCACGCTGGCCTCCAGCGCGGCCTTGGCCAGGCCCATGGTGTTGTAGTGCGGCACCACCCGCATCGCGCCGAGGTAGGTCAGCGTCAGCAGCGCGGCGCCCGGGCGCAGCCGCGGCAGCGCGGCCTTGGCCATCGCCGGGAAGCTGTAGGCCGAGATGTCCTGCGCGATGCGGTAGCTCTCGCGCGAGAGCCCGTCCAGGAAGCGGCCGGCGATCGACTCGCGCGGCGCGAAGGCGATCGCATGAACGAAGCCGTCGAACTGCGGCCAGGCGTCGCCGAGTTGCTGGAACAGGCGTTCGATCTGCTCGTCGCTGCCGACGTCGCAGTCGAACACGAGGTCGGTGCCGAACTCACGGCCGAACTCGAGGCTGCGCTCGCGGAAGCGCTCGCCGACGTAGCTGAGCGCGATCTCGGCGCCTTCGCGTCGGCAGGCGCGGGCGATGCCGTAGGCGATGGAACGGTTGGACAGCACGCCCGTGATCAGCAGCCGCTTGCCGGCGAGGAATCCCATGGTGTCTTTCGGTTCAGTGCGAGAGCCACGATTCTGGCATCAGCCTGCGGGCTTGGCGCGCGGGCGATCCCGGGCCCTTGCCCGGCCTTTTGCAGCCGGCTATACTCTGCAGCTTTCCCGGGTAAAGCTGCGTGGGCGGAAATCTTCCGGCCCATTTTTTTTGCTCGCTTGGCTTCTTCGGTGCGTTTGCCGGCTTTTGCTTTTAGGGCAGATGTCGAGGGCAGATGGATCGACGAAGCGGCGTCCAAGACCGTGGCGGCAGACCCCGGGCTTGGCAACGACCCAGCAAGCACAGGAGCGGGCGCAGATTTTGGCAGCACGGGCACCGTCAGCAGCAGGCAAGGCGGCCAGAACGGCTGGAACGGCCAGAGTGGCCAGACCGGCAGGATCGGCTGAAGGGGCGACCGCGGCAACCCAGCCGCGCCAGCCCCGGGCCGACGCACGCGTCGCGATCGAAACCACCGTCACCGGCCTCGGCTACGAGCTGGTGGATGTGGAGCGCGCGCCGCGCGGGCTGCTGCGCGTGACGATCGACCGCCTGCCCGGCCAGCGCTACACGACCGGCGACGATGGCGAGGCGATCACCGTCGACGACTGCGAGCTGGTCACGCGCCAACTGCAGTACGCGCTGGAGGTCGACGGCGTGGCGTACGAGCGGCTGGAAGTCTCGTCGCCGGGGCTCGACCGGCCGCTGAAGACCGAGGCGCAGTTCCAGCGCTTCAACGGTGCGCAGGTGAGCCTGACGCTCAAGCAGCCCTTCGAGGGGCGCAAGGCCTTCAAGGGCCTGCTCGGCCGCGACGAGCAGGGCGGCTGGACGCTGGTCTTCGAAGACGGCAAGACGCAACAGGTGTTGGGGTTCAGCCTCGATGAGGTCCGCGAGGCCCGGCTGGTGCCGGTGCTGGATTTCAAGGGGCGCAGGGGACGCAAGGCGCAACCGGCGGCGGATGCCGCGCCGGCCGCGCCGCAAGACGGAGGTCAGGAATGAATCGCGAAATGCTCATGCTGGTGGACGCCATCTCGCGCGAGAAGACGGTCGAGCGTGAGGTGGTGTTCGGCGCCGTCGAGGCGGCGCTGGCATCGGCCACCAAGAAGCTGCAGGGCGGCGAGGTGGACATCCGCGTCGCCGTCGATCGCGACACCGGCGAGTACGAGACCTTCCGCCGCTGGCTGGTGGTGCCCGACGAGGCCGGGCTGCAGAATGCCGACGCCGAAGAGATGCTGTCCGACGCGATCGACCGCATCCCCGACATCGAGGTCGGCGACTACATCGAGGAAGCGATCGAGTCGGTGCCGATCGGCCGCATCGGCGCGCAGGCGGCCAAGCAGGTGATCCTGCAGAAGATCCGCGACGCCGAGCGCGAGCAGCTGTTGAACGACTTCCTGTCGCGCGGCGACAAGATCTTCGTCGGCACCGTCAAGCGGCTGGACAAGGGCGACATCATCGTCGAGAGCGGCCGCGTCGAAGGGCGCCTGAAGCGCAACGAGATGATCCCCAAGGAGAACCTGCGCAGCGGCGACCGCGTGCGCGCCTTCATCCTGGGCGTCGACCCCACGCAGCGCGGCCCGCAGATCATGCTGTCGCGCAGCGCGCCGGGCTTCATGGTCGAGCTGTTCGCGCAGGAGGTGCCCGAGATCGAGCAGGGCCTGCTGGAGATCAAGAGCTGCGCCCGCGACCCTGGCAGCCGCGCCAAGATCGCCGTCGTCAGCCACGACCGCCGCGTCGACCCCATCGGCACCTGCGTGGGCGTGCGCGGCTCGCGCGTCAACGGCGTGACGACGGAGCTGGCCGGCGAGCGCGTGGACATCGTGCTGTGGTCCGAAGACCCGGCGCAGTTCGTGATCGGCGCGCTGGCGCCGGCCAACGTGGCTTCGATCGTCGTCGACGAGGAGCGCCACGCGATGGACGTGGTGGTCGACGAGGAGAACCTGGCCATCGCCATCGGCCGCGGCGGCCAGAACGTGCGCCTGGCCTCCGAGCTGACCGGCTGGCGCATCAACATCATGACCGCCGAAGAGTCGCAGGCCAAGCAGGCGACCGAGAGCGAGTCGGTGCGCAAGCTCTTCGTCGAGAAGCTCGACGTCGACCAGGAAGTGGCCGACATCCTGATCGCCGAAGGCTTTACCAGCCTGGAAGAGGTGGCCTACGTGCCGCTGCAGGAAATGCTGGAGATCGAGGCCTTCGACGAAGACACCGTGCAGGAGCTGCGCACCCGTGCCAAGGACGCGCTGCTGACGATGGAGATCGAGAAGGAAGAGCAGGTCGAGGAGGTCTCGCAAGACCTGCGCGACCTCGAGTTCGAGGGTCAGGGACTGACGCCCGAGCTGATCGCCAAGCTGGCCGGCGGCGGCATCCATTCGCGCGACGACCTGGCCGATCTGGCCGTCGACGAGCTGACCGAGATGACCGGCGTCGACGAAGCGCAGGCTCGCGCGTTGATCATGAAGGCGCGTGAACACTGGTTCACCGCCTGACGACCGGCGCCGCAGCAGCACCCAGCACCGACTCGAACGACAAGCACACCCAGGATAGGAAATCCGCAACATGGCCGTGACCACCGTCGCCCAGTTCGCCGCGCAGCTCAATCGCCCCGCGGCGGCGCTGCTCGAGCAACTGCAGTCGGCCGGCGTGAGCAAGAAGTCGCCCGAAGACGCCTTGACCGAGGCCGACAAGGAGCGCCTGCTCGAATTCCTGCGCACCGCGCACGGCACCGCCGCCGCCGGCGAGCGCAAGAAGATCACGCTGACACGCAAGAGCACCAGCGAGATCAAGCAGGCCGATGCCAGCGGCAAGGCGCGCACCATCCAGGTGGAGGTGCGCAAGAAGCGCGTCTTCGTCAAGCGCGACGACGCCTCGCCGGCCGTCGAGGAGCCGGCAGGCCCGAGCGCCGAGGAACTGGAGCTGCAGCGCCGCGAGGAAGAAGCCAGCGCCCAGGCCGAGGCCATCCGCCGCCAGGAGCAGGAGCTGGCCGAACAGCGCCGCCTGCGCGATGAGCAGGAGCGCCAGGCCCGCGAGGCCGCCGCCGAAGCCGCCGCCAAGGCCGCCGCCGAGGCCGCGTCCGCCAAGGCCGCCGAGGAAGCCGCTGCCAAGGCACAGGCCGAAGCCAAGGCCGCCGCTGAGGCCGCTGCCGCCAAGGCGGCCGGCGGCAAGGCGGCTGCGCCCGCGGTTGCCACCGCGCCGGCTGCTGCGCCGGCTGCGGCCGCCCCCGCTGCTGCGGCTGCACCCGCTGCTGCACCCGCCGCTGCACCCGCCCCGGCCGAGCCGCCCAAGCCCGTGCTGCGCGTCGTCAAGGCCGCTGACAAGGCCGCCGAGGACAGCGCGCGCCAGGCCGACCTGGAGCGCCGCCGCAAGGCCGCCGAGGCCGAGGCTGCGGCCATCCGCGCGATGATGTCGGCGCCGCGCAAGACGCTGGTGGCCAAGAAGCCCGAAGAGGCCAAGCCCGACGCGGCCAAGGAAGCCATCAAGGGCACCATCCACAAGCCCACCGCCAAGCCCGGCACCACCGCGCCTGGCGCCGCCGGCGCGGCCAAGCCCGGCGACAAGAAGCAGGTCAAGTCCGAGAAGCTCTCGTCGAGCTGGGCCGACGACGCCGCCAAGAAGCGCGCCGCGCTGAAGACCCGCGGCGACACCGGCGGTGCCCGCGCCGGCTGGCGCGCGCCGCGCGGCGGCCGCCGTGGTGGCCGCGACGACGACGGCCCGAGCTTCACGCCGCCGGCCGAAGCCGTGGTGCAGGAGGTGCACGTGCCCGAGACCATCTCGGTGGCCGACCTCGCGCACAAGATGTCGGTCAAGGCCAGCGAGGTCATCAAGCAGCTGATGAAGCTGGGCCAGATGGTCACCATCAACCAGCAGCTCGACCAGGAGACGGCGATGATCGTCGTCGAGGAGATGGGCCACAAGGCCTTTGCCGCCAAGCTGGACGACCCCGACGCCTTCACCGAGGAAGAACAGGCCGCCGCCACCGGCGACGAGCTGCCGCGCGCGCCGGTGGTCACCGTGATGGGCCACGTCGACCACGGCAAGACCTCGCTGCTGGACTACATCCGCCGCGCCCGCGTGGCCGCGGGCGAGGCCGGCGGCATCACGCAGCACATCGGCGCTTATCACGTCGAGACGCCGCGCGGGATGATCACCTTCCTGGACACCCCGGGCCACGCGGCCTTCACGGCCATGCGTGCGCGCGGCGCCAAGGCCACCGACATCGTGATCCTGGTGGTCGCCGCCGACGACGGCGTGATGCCGCAGACCAAGGAGGCCATCCACCACGCCAAGGCCGCCGAGGTCCCCATCGTCGTGGCGATGAACAAGATCGACAAGCCCGACGCCAACGTCGAGCGCGTGCGCAGCGAGCTGGTGGCCGAGGGCGTGGTGCCGGAAGAGTTCGGCGGCGAGTCGCCGTTCGTCCCCGTCTCGGCCAAGACCGGCCAGGGCATGGACGACCTGCTGGAGCAGGTGCTGCTGCAGGCCGAGGTGCTGGAGCTGAAGGCGCCCCAGGAGGCCATGGCCAAGGGCTTGGTGATCGAAGCCAAGCTCGACAAGGGCCGCGGCCCGGTGGCCACCGTGCTGGTGCAAAGCGGCACCCTGAAGAAGGGCGACGTGGTGCTGGCCGGCAGCAGCTACGGCCGCGTGCGCGCGATGATCGACGAGGATGGCCACAACACGGACGCGGCCGGGCCTTCGATTCCGGTCGAGATTCAGGGCCTGACCGAGGTGCCGCACGCCGGTGACGATTTCATGGTGCTGGCCGACGAGCGCCGCGCGCGTGAGATTGCGACCTTCCGCCAGGGCAAGTACCGCGAGGTCACGCTCAACAAGCGCCAGGCGGCCAAGCTGGAGAACATGTTCGAGAACATGGGCGAAGGCCAGGCGCAGACGCTGTCGCTGATCATCAAGGCCGACGTGCAGGGCTCGCAGGAAGCGCTGGCGCAGTCGCTGCAGAAGCTGTCGACGGCCGAGGTGCGGGTGCAGATCGTGCACGCGGCGGTGGGCGGCATCAGCGAGAGCGACGTCAACCTGGCCATCGCGTCCAAGGCCGTGATCATCGGCTTCAACACGCGCGCCGACGCCGGCGCGCGCAAGCTGGCCGAGGGCAACGGCGTCGACATCCGCTACTACAACATCATCTACGACGCGGTCGACGAGGTGAAGGCGGCGATGTCGGGCATGCTGGCGCCGGAGCAGAAGGAAGAAGTCATCGGCACGGCCGAGATCCGCACCGTGTTCGTGGCCAGCAAGATCGGCACCGTGGCCGGCTGCATGATCACCGCCGGCCAGGTGACGCGCAACGCGCGCTTCCGCCTGCTGCGCGACAACGTGGTGGTCTACACCGGCGAGATCGAGTCGCTCAAGCGCATGAAGGACGATGTCCGCGAGGTCAAGGAAGGCTTCGAGTGCGGCATCAAGCTCAAGAACTACAACGACATCAAGGAAGGCGACCAGTTGGAGTTCTTCGAGGTCAAGGAAGTCGCCCGCACCCTGTAGTACACGCCGTTCATTGGCTGCAGGGGCCCCGTCGGCAGCCGACGGGGCCCTTGCGTTTAGAGGGCTCCGCGCCATGCGCCACAAGAAATCCGCCACCCCCAACCGCAGCTTCCGCATCGCCGACCAGATCCAGCGCGACGTGTCGGAGCTGATCCGCGAGCTGAAGGATCCGCGCATCGGCATGGTGACCATCAGCCACGTCGACGTCTCGCCCGACTACGCCCATGCGCAGGTCTTCTTCTCGGTGCTGGTGGGCGATGCGCAGGCCAGCGCCGACGCGCTGAACGAGGCCGCCGGCTACCTGCGCAACGGCCTGTTCAAGCGGCTGCAGATCCACACCGTTCCGACGCTGCACTTCCACTTCGACCGCACCACCGAGCGCGCGGCCGACTTGAATGCGCTGATCGTGCGCGCCAACGCGACGCGGGCGAAAGAAGACTGACGTGAATGCCCCGGCCCGCATCCCTCGCCGCGCGCTGCACGGCGTCCTGCTGCTCGACAAGCCGCTGGGCTGGACGAGCCACGACGCCTTGCAGAAGGCCAAGGGCCTGCTGCGCGCCGAGAAGGGCGGCCACACCGGCACGCTGGATCCGCTGGCCACCGGGCTGCTGCCGCTGTGCTTCGGCGCTGCCACCAAGTTCGCGCAGGCCAGCCTCGATGCCGACAAGCATTACCGCGCCACGCTGCGCCTGGGCCAGCGCACCAGCACCGGCGACCGCGAAGGCGGCGTGGTCGAGGAGCGGCCGGTCGACTGCGACCTGGCCGCCGTGCAGACCGCCTGCGCGCGCTTCGTCGGTGCCATCGAGCAGACGCCGCCGATGCACTCGGCGCTCAAGCACCAGGGCAAGGCCTTGTACGAATACGCACGCGCCGGCGTCGAGGTCGAGCGCGCCGCCCGCCCGGTGCAGATCCACCGCATCGCCATCGTCGACTGGCAAGGTCCGACACTCGTGCTCGACGTGCATTGCAGCAAGGGCACCTACGTGCGCACGCTGGCCGAGGACATCGGCGAGGCCTTGGGCTGCGGCGCGCACCTGGCGGCGCTGCGGCGCACCGGCACCGGCGCGCTGCGCGTCGAGCAGGCGATCACGATCGACGAACTGGCCGCGCTGGACGAAGCCCAGCGCGCCGCGCGGCTGCAGCCGGCCGACGTGCTGCTGGCCGACTGGCCCGAGGTGCAGTTGCCGCCGCCCGAGGCCGCGCGCTTTCTCACCGGCTTGCGCCGCCGCGTGGCGCTGGCGGATGCGCCGGCGGTGCGCGTCTACGCCCAGGCGCCGCGCGCCTTTCTCGGCGCCGCGCACGTCAGCGGCGGCGAACTCATCCCCGACCGACTTCTCAGTCCTCCAGAGGTGCAGGCCTTCGCGGCCTGAATCAGCATGACCCACCCCATCCGCAACATCGCGATCATCGCCCACGTCGACCACGGCAAGACCACGCTGGTCGACCAGCTCCTGCGCCAGAGCGGCACCTTCCGCGACAACCAGCAGGTGGCCGAGCGCGTGATGGACAGCAACGACATCGAGCGCGAGCGCGGCATCACCATCCTGGCCAAGAACTGCGCCGTCACCTGGCAGGGCACGCACATCAACATCGTCGACACGCCGGGCCACGCCGATTTCGGCGGCGAGGTCGAGCGCGCGCTGTCGATGGTCGACGGCGTGGTGCTGCTGATCGACGCCCAGGAGGGCCCGATGCCGCAGACCCGCTTCGTCACCAAGAAGGCGCTGGCGCTGGGCCTCAAGCCCATCGTCGTCGTCAACAAGGTCGACAAGCCCGGCTCGCGGCCCGACTACGTGATCAACGCCGCCTTCGAGCTGTTCGACAAGCTCGGCGCCACCGAGGAGCAGCTCGACTTCCCCGTGGTCTACGCCTCGGGCCTCAACGGCTGGGCGTCGCTGAAGGAAGGCGCGGCCGGCGAGGCCTGGGGCGCCGACCTGCAGCCGCTGTTCGAGACCGTGCTGAAGCACGTGCCCGAGCACCAGGGCGACCCGGCGGCGCCGCTGCAGCTGCAGATCTCGTCGCTGGACTACAGCACCTACGTCGGCCGCATCGGCGTCGGCCGCGTCAACGCCGGCACCATCAAGCCGGGCATGGACGTGCTGGTGATGGAAGGCGCCGACGGTCGCTCGTACAAGGGCCGCGTCAACCAGGTGCTGACCTTCGAGGGCCTGGAGCGCCAGCAGGCCGCCGAGGCCGGCCCCGGCGACATCGTGCTGATCAACGGCATCGAGGACATCGGCATCGGCGTCACCGTGACCAGCGTCGACGATCCGCAGCCGCTGCCGATGCTCAAGGTCGACGAGCCGACGCTGACGATGAACTTCTGCGTCAACACCAGCCCGCTGGCCGGGCGCGAGGGCAAGTTCGTTACCAGCCGCCAGATCTGGGACCGGCTGCAGAAGGAGCTGCAGAGCAACGTCGCGCTGCGCGTGAAAGAGTCGGGCGAGGACGGCGTGTTCGAGGTGTCAGGCCGTGGCGAGCTGCACCTGACCATCCTGCTGGAGAACATGCGCCGCGAAGGCTACGAGCTGGCCGTGGGCAAGCCGCGCGTGGTGTTCAAGGACATCGCCGGCGAGCGCTGCGAGCCGATGGAGCTGGTGACGGCCGACATCGAAGACCAGCACCAGGGCGGCGTGATGCAGGCCCTGGGCGAGCGCAAGGGCGAGCTGGTCAACATGGAGACCGATGGCCGCGGCCGCGTGCGGCTGGAGTACCGCATCCCGGCGCGCGGGCTGATCGGCTTTTCCAACGAGTTCATGAACCTGACGCGCGGCACCGGGCTGATCAGCAACATCTTCGACAGCTGGGAGCCGTACAAGGGCGAGATCGCCGGCCGCAAGAACGGCGTGCTGATCAGCATGGACGACGGCGAGATCGTCACCTACGCCCTGGGCAAGCTCGACGACCGCGGCCGCATGTTCGTGCGCCCCGGCGACCCGGTGTACGAAGGCATGATCGTCGGCATCCACAGCCGCGACAACGACCTCGTCGTCAACGCGGTGCGCACCAAGCAGCTCACCAACTTCCGCGTCAGCGGCAAGGAAGACGCGATCAAGATCACGCCGCCGATCGACCTGACGCTGGAGTACGCGGTCGAGTTCATCGACGACGACGAGCTGGTGGAGATCACGCCCAAGAGCATCCGCGTGCGCAAGCGCTTCCTCAAGGAGCACGATCGCAAGCGGGCGTCGAGGGAAGCCGCCTGAGGCCATGTTCATCAAGCATCGCCACGGCGTCTGGTGGATGGTGCTGTGCACGCTGATGTGGAGCGTGGCCGGCGTGGTCTCGCGCTGGCTGGATTCGGCGCGCGGCTTCGAAGTCACCTTCTGGCGCTCGGTGTTCTGCGCGCTGACGCTGCTGCTGCTGCTGGGCTGGCTGCGCGGCCCGGCGGCGCTGTGGCGCACGCTGCGCGAAGGCGACCGCGCGTTCTGGATCTCGTCGCTGTGCTGGGCGACGATGTTCACCGCCTTCATGCTGGCGCTGACGCTGACGACCGTGGCCAACGTGCTGATCACGATGTCGATCGGCCCGCTGCTCACGGCCCTGGGCGCGCGGATCTTCCTCGGCCACCGGCTGCCGCTGCGCACCTGGGCTGCGATCGTCGTCGCCGGCATCGGCATTGCGTGGATGTACGGGCACGAGGTGGGCTTTGCCGGCGGCACGCATTGGCTGGGCGTGCTGGTGGCCCTGGGCGTGCCGATCGCCGCGGCCACCAACTGGACGCTGATGCAGCACCTGCACCACGGCCCCGACGAAGCGGATGAAGCCGGCGACATGCTGCCCGCGGTGCTGGCCGGCTCGCTGCTGTCGGCCGCGGTGACGCTGCCGCTGGCGCTGCCGCTCGGCGCCACGCCGCACGACCTGGGCTGGCTGGCGCTGCTGGGCAGCTTGCAGCTGGCCATCCCCTGCCTGATCGCGATGGCCGTCGCGCGCGTGCTGAAGGCGCCGGAGATCTCGCTGCTGGCGCTGCTGGAAGTGGTCTTCGGCGTGCTGTGGGCCTGGCTGGGCGCCGGCGAGAAGCCCAGCGCCGCGGTGCTGGGTGGCGGCAGCCTGGTGCTGGCCGCGCTGGTGGGCAACGGGTGGCTGGCGATGAAACCCAGCCCCGGCATGGCGATCAGTCGTCCGCTGTTGTAGGCGCTGGCGCCTTCCTTGGGGGCCATGCCGGTGCTGCGACGGGCGTTGGCAGCCGGCCTTGGGCCTGCTCGTCGCGGCGGTCTAAGATGCGCCGGCCACTGCTGCCGCGGACTTTGCCGATGAACCAGCTCTCGGGACTCGACGCCACCTTTTTGTACCTGGAAACCCCGCAGATGCCGATGCACGTCGGTGCGCTGCACCTGTATGAGCTGCCGCCGGGCTTCAAGGGCAAGTTCATCACCGCGGTGCGCAAGCACGTGGCCGAGCGGCTGCCGGCCACGCCGGCGCTGCGCCGCCGCCTGTGGTGGATGCCGCTGAACATGGCCAACCCGGCTTGGGTGGACGCCGTGCCCGACCTGCGCCAGCACATCGTGCCGGGTGACAGTCCGCCGCACGCCGGCATCGCCGAGCTGGAAGCCGCGGTCAGCCGCCTGCATCCGCAGTTGCTGGACCGCGAGCGCCCGCTGTGGAAG
Source organism: uncultured Rubrivivax sp. (assembly GCA_964470565.1). Classification (GTDB taxonomy): domain Bacteria; phylum Pseudomonadota; class Gammaproteobacteria; order Burkholderiales; family Burkholderiaceae_C; genus Rubrivivax. The sequence goes on along the minus strand of CAYYDJ010000002.1, from coordinate 353,026 downwards.
TTCCACGTCTTCGAAGGCCTGGCGCCGGGGCCCGGCGGCGCCAGGCGCGCCGCGATCTACACCCAGCTGCACCACGCCGCGGTGGATGGCCAGGCCGCGGTGGCGCTGGCCAATGCGCTGCTGGACCTGACGCCGCAGCCGCGCAAGCTGGAGCTCAGGCCTTCAAAGCGCGACCGCGTCTTCAAGCTCGACATGACCGAGATGTTGCGCGGCGTGCTGGCCAGCCAGGCCGGCAAGGTGGCCGGCATCATCCGCGGGCTGCCGTCGACCGTGGGTACGCTGAAGGACGCCGCGGCCGGCGCCGTCTCGCACAGCCGGCTGCTCACCGGCAAAAAGGGCAGCGGCAACATCACGCTGGCGCCGGCCACCGTGTTCAACAACTCGGTCACCGAGGGCCGGGCCTTCGCCAGCGTCAGCCTGCCGCTGGCCGAGCTGCGCGAGCTGGGCCAGGCGCACGGCGCCACGCTCAACGAGACGGTGCTGATGCTGTGCAGCAGCGCGCTGCGACGGCTGTTCGCCAAGAAGCGCCAGTTGCCGCGCAAGTCGATGGTGGCGGCGGTGCCGATCTCGCTGCGCGCCAAAGGCGACACCAGCGCCGACAACCAGGCCTCGATGAGCCTGATCAGCCTGGGCACGAACATCGCCGATCCGCTCAAGCGCCTGGCCCACATCAAGGCGGCCAGCGCGGCGATGAAGTCGACCATGGGTTCGCTCAAGAGCATCCTGCCGACCGACTTTCCGTCGCTGGGCGTGCCCTGGCTGCTGGAGGCGGCCACCGCGCTGTACGGCAAGGCCAAGGTGGCCGACCGCATCCCGCAGGTGGCCAACGTCGTGATCTCCAACGTGCCGGGCCCGCCGGTGCCGCTGTACATGGCCGGCGCGAAGATGCTGACCAACTACCCGACCTCGATCGTCGTCCACGGCATGGGGCTCAACATCACCGTGCAGAGCTACGACCAGTCGCTGGACTTCGGCCTGATGGCCGATGCCCAGGCCTTGCCCGACGTGGCCGAGCTGGCGCAGGCCATCCGCGTCGCCTTCGACGACCTGCAGGCGCTGCCGCGCCCCGGCGACCACGACCATGCCGACACGCCGAAGCGGCCCTCGCTGGTGGGCCGCGCGCAGCGCAGCCTGACCGACGCGGTGGGCAGTACGGTGGGCAAGGTGACCAAGGCCGTGGTCAGCGGCGCGCTGGATGGCGCACTGCAGGGCACGGTCTCGCAGGTCACCGGGCGCCTCGGCGCGGCGGCGAAGAAGGCCGCCAAGCCCGCGAAGGCCCGCCGATGAGGATCAGTGCCAACGGCTTGCAGATCGAGGTCGACGACCAGGGGCCGCCCGGCGCGCCCGCCGTCGTGTTGATCATGGGGCTGGGCATGCAGCTCATCGCCTGGCCCAACGAGCTGGTGCAGGACCTGCTGCGGCGCGGCTTTCGGGTGGTGCGCTTCGACAACCGCGACATCGGCCTGTCGCAGCACTTCGACCAGCTGGGCCTGCCCAACCTGGCCTGGGCCGGCATGCGCCATCTGCTGCACCTGAAGGTGAATGCGCCCTACGCGCTGGCCGAGATGGCGGCCGACACGGTGGGCGTGCTGGACGCGCTGAACATCGCGCAGGCCCACGTCTGCGGCGCGTCGATGGGCGGCATGATCGCCCAGCACCTGGCCGCCGCGCACGGCCAGCGCGTGCGCAGCCTGACGCTGTTGATGACCACCGCCGGCGCGCGCCACCTGCCGCAGGCGCCGCTGGCCGTGCGCCATCAGCTGCTGGCGCGGCCCGCCAGCAACCGGCCCGAAGACGTGGTGGCCCATCTGCAGCGCCTGCTGGCGACCATCGGCAGCCCCGCCTATGCGCCAGACCCCGAAGACCTGCGGCGCCGCCTGCTGGCGACCGTCCAGCGCTCGTGGCACCCCGCCGGCACGCTGCGCCAGCTGACCGCCGTCGTTGCCGACGGCGACCGCACCCCGCTGCTGGCGCGCATCAAGATGCCCACGCTGGTGATGCACGGCGAGGCCGACCCGCTGATCCCGGCGGCCGCCGCGCACCACCTGGCCGAGCACATCGCCGGCGCGCACAAGGACATCGTCCCCGGCATGGGCCACGACCTGCCGCTGCCGCTGTTGCCGCGGCTGGCGGCGGGGATTGCGGAGACGGCGGCGCGGAGCTGATTTCGCCGCAGCGTTCGGCCGCTGCTGTCGGCCTTGCTCTTCGTGGCCCTCTTCGGCCCCGGGCCGCTCGCCGGCATGCTTGCATCGGGCGTGCTCGGCCTCGTCGGCGCGGGCGGCATCGGCATGGTGCTGGTGGCGACCTTCGTCGTCGTCATCGCCGCCGAAGTGCTGGTGACGCAGGCGCGCAAGCGGATCTTGTAGGCCCGCTGCGCGGGCATCGACGATCGACGCGGCACGGGCGCGCGCCGCCGCTGCGATCGCTGGGACAATGCCGGCCTGCACCAGCACCCATCCTGCCGTGACCGCAACAACCGAATCCAGCACCGGCCTCAGCCCCTGGCGCCTGTCCGTCGCCCCGATGATGGACTGGTCCGATCAGCATTGCCGTTATTTTCACCGCCTGATCACCCGCCGCACGCGGCTGTACACCGAGATGGTGACCACCGGCGCGCTGCTGCATGGCGACGTGCCGCGGCACCTGGACTTCAATGCCGAGGAGCACCCGCTGGCGCTTCAGCTCGGCGGCAGCGAGCCCGACGACCTGGCGCGTTGCGCACGGTTGGCGCAGGATTGGGGTTATGACGAGGTCAACCTCAACTGCGGCTGCCCCAGCGAGCGCGTGCAGCGCGGTGCCTTCGGCGCCTGCCTGATGGCCGAGGCCGAGCTGGTGGCCGATTGCCTGAAGGCGATGCAGGACGTGGTCGACATCCCGGTGACGGTGAAGCACCGCATCGGCATCGACCGCGTCGAGGGCGAGGGCTTCGTGCGCGACTTCGTCGGCACGCTGCACCAGCGCGCCGGCACGCGGGTCTTCATCATCCACGCCCGCAATGCCTGGCTGCAAGGCCTGTCGCCGAAGGAGAACCGCGAGATCCCGCCGCTGCGCCACGAGGTGGTGCACCGGCTCAAGCGCGACTTCCCGGCACTGACCATCGTGCTCAACGGCGGCATCACGCATAACTATCAAATTGAACATCATCTGGCACACGTCGACGGCGTGATGCTGGGCCGCGAGGCCTATCACAACCCCTGGCTGATGGCCGATTGGGACGCACGCTTTCTCGGCGGCGCACCGCTGGCTGCCGACCGCCTGGCCGTCGAGCGCGCGATGGTCGGCTACATGCAGCGCCGGCAGGCGGCCGGCGTGCCCTGGTCGCACGTCGCGCGCCACCTGCTGGGGTTGTGGCACGGCATGCCCGGCGCGCGGCACTGGCGCCGCGTGTGGTCGGACCATCGTCTCAAGGGCCGGTCGCCGGCTGAGGTGCATGCGCTGGCGCACGCCGGCGCCCGCCAGCCGGAGGCCGTGGCATGACGGCGAACGCATCGGCCCGCCAGGTGCTGGGCATCATCGGCGGCAGTGGCTTGTACGACCTGCCGGGCCTGGCCGACACGCGCTGGGTGCGCGTCGACACGCCCTGGGGCGCGCCGTCCGACGAGCTGTTCCGCGGCCGCCTGGGCGACGCCGAACTCGTCTTCCTGCCGCGCCACGGCCGCGGCCACCGCATTGCGCCGGGCGAGGTGAACTACCGCGCCAACATCGCCGCGCTGAAGATGCAGGGGGTGACCGACGTGCTCTCGCTGTCGGCCGTGGGCGCGCTGCGGGCCGACCTGGCGCCGGGCACCTTCGTCGTCGTCGACCAGTTCATCGACCGCACCTTCGCGCGCGCCAAGAGCTTCTTCGGCAGCGGGCTGGTGGCGCACGTGTCGATGGCGCGGCCGGTGTGCTCGCGCCTGGGCGCGCACGTGGCGGCCACGTTGCGCGGCGCCGGCGTGCCGCACGAGCAGGGCGGCTGCTACCTGGCGATGGAAGGGCCGCAGTTCAGCACGCTGGCCGAATCGCAGCTCTACCGCAGCTGGAACTGCAGCGTGATCGGCATGACCAACATGCCCGAGGCCAAGCTGGCGCGCGAGGCCGAGCTTTGCTACTGCAGCGTGGCCATGGTGACCGACTTCGACTGCTGGCACCCGGCGCACGACGCGGTGACGGTGGACGCCATCATCGGCGTGCTGCTGGGCAACGCCGCCACCGCCAAGGGGCTGGTGGCGGCGCTGGCGCCTGTGGTGTCGCAGGATGCGACGGCGGCGACCTGCCGCTGCCGCACGGCGCTGCGGCATGCCCTGATCACCGCACCGGAGCACCGCGACCCGGCGCTGGTCGACAAGCTGCGCACCATCGCCGGCCGCGTGCTGTGAACGGGCGATGAAGGTCGGCGGCCGCCCGCCCGCCGTCCGCCCGCCCGCCGTCCGCCCGCCGTCCGCCCGTTCAGGCCGCCGGCCGCAACCCCGCCTCGGCCACCAGCCGCGCCACCGTCCAGCCGCGGCCCGGCAACAGCATCCGCGTGTGCAACTCGTCGCGCACCGCGTCGCCCACCTGCGGGCCCAGGTGGCGCAGCACACGTTCGCGCAGGTCGACGTAGTGCAGCGGGTAGTGCTGCGCCAGCCCGTGCCACAAGGCGTTGGCCGCGGGTGATTGGCGCGCGCCGGTGATCAGGCACAGCCCCGCATCCAGCCCCCAGCGGTAGACCGCCGACGCCAGGCCCTGGCGCTGGTAGGCGGCGCGGTACTTGGAGTGCGGCGCGCGCAGGCAGCGATCGGCGCGAGCGTCCAACTCGACCAGGCGGTTGAAGACGGTGTAGCCGGCCAGGCAGCCGCGCGCGCGGTCTTCCACGTAGACGTAGAAGTCGCCGTCGGCGGCGCGCCAGCGCAGCACCAGGCCGGGGCGGCCGGTGGGCACCGCGGCAATGCCGTGCAGCGCGTCGCCGGGGCGGTTGAGGCGGCGGTGCAGCGCGTCGAGCTCGAGCTCGATCTTGTCGGCGTCGTGGTCGACGTCGATGCGCAGTTCCAGCCAGCGCGGCAGCCACGGCAGCAACGGTGCGGCCGCGTTGAAGCAGCGGGCCAACCAGCGCTCGCCGCCGGCGCAGGAACGCCTGGCCCTCAGGGCCTCCGAAGAGATCTCCATGTCGATGAAGCCTTGCAAGTCGGCGCCGCAAAACGTTGCGGCGGCGCGCCGGCCGCAACCCAGGGCTACAGGCCGTGCGGGTGAAGCATCGCGCCGTGCGCGAGCCTCAGAACCGCAAGACGGGGGTCTGGGCGCCGCGCACGGCCGCGGAAGGCACGGCCGGGGACCGGTGGCGAAGGCAGGCGCAAACCATCTTGGAAGCGATCGTGCGGGGGATTTGAGATCACGAGGCGGGCGCCGAGCCTATCACCGATGCTTGGCGGCAGCCCTAATGCCCTTTTGCGCCGGGCCAGGTGGCCAGCAGCACGCCGGCCAGCGCGGCCGCGAAAGCCAGCGCGTGCAGGCCGCTGAAGGCCTCCCCCAGCAGCGCCACGCCCACCAGCGCGGCGCTGACCGGCAGCAGCACCGAGAACACGCCGGCCTGCGGCGCCGGCACCTGGCGTAGGCCCTGCATCCACAGCCACACCGTCACCATGCTGGCGGCCAGCGCGTAGAACAGCAGCAGCGCCCAGATGGCGGGCGTCACGGTGCGGAAGTCGAACGACAGCGCCTGCCACAAGCCCAGCGGCGTGACCAGCGCCAGGCCCCAGAGATTGATCAGCGCGCTGATGCGCCGCGGCGACACGTTGCCGGTGAGCCGCTTGCCGATCACTACATAACACGCTTCACAGAACACCGCGCCCATCAGCAGCGCAAAGCCCAGCGGCGAGACGCCGTCGGTGCTGCCGCCGTGGCCGCCGGGCCGGGCCAGCGCCAGCAGCGCGATGCCCGAGGCCGCGCAGGCGATGGCCAGCCACACGCGGCCGCTGATGCGCTCGCGCAGGAACAGCCACGACAGCAGCGCCACCGCCGCGGGGATGCCGGCCATCGCCACGCCGGCGGCCACCGCCGAGCTGAGCTTGACGCCGTACAGCATGCAGATCGAGAACAGGAAGTTGCCGATGAAGCTTTCCCAGAACAGCAGCCGGCGGTCGTGGCGCGACAGCGGCGCCTCGGCCGGCCCGCGCTTCACCCAGTGCAGCATCGCCAGCGCCGCCAGGCCGAAGCGCAGCCAGGCCAGCAGGAAGACCGGGAACACCGCCACCAGCAGCTTGGACAGCCCCACATAACTGCCGACCAGCGCCATGCTGGCGCCCAGGCTGGCGTAGGCCAGCCAGGGCGCGTGGCCACGGCCGGCCGCGGCGGCGCTCAAAGCCAGCCGCGCTGCCGCAGCTCGGCCAGCGTCAGATCCAGGCAGCGGCGGATCAGCGCCAGCATCTCGTCGATCTGCGCGCGCGTCATCACCAGCGGCGGCGCGACGATCATGCGGTCGCCCACGGCGCGCATGATCACCCCTTCGCGGAAGCAGTGCGCGCGGCACAGCATGCCGACCTCCTGCGCCTCGTCGAACGCGGCGCCGCTGGCCTTGTCCTTCACCAGCAGCAGCGCGCCCATCAGGCCGCAGGTCTCGGCGTCGCCGACCAGCGGGTGCTCGCTCAAGGCGGCGAAGCCCGCGGCAAGGTAGGGGCCGGTGTCGTCGTGCACGCGCTCCACCAGGCCCAGTTCGCGGATCAGCTTCAGGTTGGCCAGCCCGACTGCGCAGGCCACCGGGTGGCCTGAATAGGTGTAGCCGTGCGCGAACTCGCCGCCGCGCTCGATCAGCACGCGGGCCACGCGCTCGCCCACCATCACGCCGCCCAGCGGCAGGTAGCCGCTGGTCACGCCCTTGGCGAACGTCATCAGGTCGGGCTTGAAGCCGAAGGTCTCGCAGCCGAACCAGCGGCCGGTGCGGCCGAAGCCGCAGATCACCTCGTCGCTGACCAGCAGGATGCCGTGCGCGTCGCAGATGCGCTGAATCTCGGGCCAGTAGGTGGCCGGCGGGATGATCACGCCCCCGGCGCCTTGCACCGGCTCGCCGATGAAGGCGGCCACGCGCTCGGCGCCCACCTCGCGGATCTTGTCTTCCAGCCACGAGGCGGCCAGGCGCCCGAAGTCGTCGCGCGACAGGCCCTGCGGCCGGCCGTGCTGCCACCAGTAGGGCTGCTCGATGTGCACGATGCCGGGGATCGGCAGCCCGCCCTGCGCGTGCATGCCGCTCATGCCGCCGAGCGAGGCGCCGGCCATGGTGCTCCCATGATAGGCGTTATGCCGGCTGATGATGACCTGCCGATCGGGCTGGCCCAGCAGGTCCCAGTAGCGGCGCACCATGCGCACCACGGTGTCGTTGCCTTCGCTGCCCGAGCCGGCGAAGAACACGCGCTCGAACTGCGGCGGCGCCACCTGCGCCAGCGCCTCGGCCAGCTCGATGGCCGGCGGCGTGGCGGTCTGGAAGAAGGCGTTGTAGAACGGCAGCTCCAGCAGCTGCCGCGTCGCCGCGTCGACCAGCGAGCGCTGGCCGTAGCCGACGTTGACGCACCACAGGCCGCTCATCGCGTCCAGGATCTGGTGGCCGTCGCTGTCCCACAGGTAGATGCCGTCGGCGCGGGTGATGATGCGCGCGCCCTTGCGCGCCAGGCCCTGGTGGTCGGTGAAGGGGTGCAGGAAGTGCGCCGCGTCGGCGGCCTGCCAGTCCTGCGTGGTGCGCTCGGTGCGGGTGGTGCGGGTGGTGCTCATCGTGGATGCCTCAGACGTGCAACAGCAGGTGTTCGCGCTCCCAGGGCGAGATCACCTTCATGAACTCGGCGTACTCGGTCTCCTTGACCTCGCTGTAGACGGTGACGAAGCCTGCGCCCAGCACCTGCGCCAGGTCGCCCTCGGCGCGCAGCAGCTCCAGCGCCTCGCCCAGGCTGCGCGGCAGTTGGTACTCGCCGAGGTAGGCGTCGCCCTTGCATTCGGCCGTCGGCTCGATGCGGTTCTTGATGCCCAGGTAGCCGCAGGCCAGCGACGCGGCCAGCGCCACGTAGGGGTTGGCGTCGGCGCCGATCACGCGGTTCTCGATGCGCCGCGCCACCGGCGCCGACAGCGGCGCGCGGATGCCCACGGTGCGGTTGTCAACGCCCCATTGGATGTTGATCGGCGCGGCGGTGAAGCGGGCCAGCCGGCGGTAACTGTTGACGTAAGGCGCGAACAGCGCCATCGCCGCCGGCACGTAGCGCTGCAGGCCGCCGATGAACCAGTGGAACTCGCGGCTGGCACTGCCGTCGGCGTTGCTGAACAGGTTGCCGCCGTCGGTCGCGCGCACCACGCTCTGGTGGATGTGCATCGCGCTGCCGGGCTCGCCGGCGATGGGCTTGGCCATGAAGGTGGCGAACATGTCGTGGCGCAGCGCCGCCTCGCGCACGGTGCGCTTGAACAGGAACACCTCGTCGGCCAGGCCCAGCGGCGCAGCGTGGAAGAAGTTGATCTCCATCTGCCCGGCGCCGACCTCGTGGATCAGGGTGTCGACGTTGAGCTCCATCTTCTCGCAATAGGCGTAGACGTCCTCGAACAGCGGGTCGAACTCGTTGACGGCGTCGATCGAATAAGCCTGGCGGCCGGTCTCGCTGCGCCCGCTGCGGCCCACCGGCGGCTTGAGCGGCACGTCGGGGTCGGTGTTGCGCGCGACGAGGTAGAACTCCAGCTCCGGCGCCACCACCGGCTGCCAGCCTTCGGCCGCATACAGGTCGCAGACGCGGCGCAGGACCGAGCGCGGCGCGAAGGGCACGAGGCGGCCCTCGCGGTCGTAGCAGTCGTGGATGACCTGCGCCGTCGGGTCGGTGGCCCAGGGCACGATGCGCACGGTGCCGGGGTCGGGGCGCAACTGCATGTCGCGGTCGGTCGGCGTGATGATGTCGTAGTACGGGCCTTCGGACGGGAACTCGCCGGTCACGCCCATCGCCACCACGGCCTCGGGCAGCCGCATGCCGCGGTCTTCGGTGAACTTCTCGCGCGGCAGGATCTTGCCGCGCGCAACGCCGGTGAGGTCGGGCACCAGGCACTCGATTTCGGTGACGCGCTGCTGGTCGAGCCAGTGCTCCAGTTCGGCGAAGGTGGTGGGCGTGCGGGTGGTCATGCAGCAAGTCTGTCGTAGCGGTCACGGTAGCGGCACAAGGCGTCGCCGAAGGCGCGCAGGATCTGCATCGACTGCGGGTTGGCGGCGGCCCGCCATTCGGGGTGCCATTGCACGCACAGGTTGAAGGCCGGCGCGGCGGTCACGGAGAAGGCTTCGACCAGGCCGTCCGGCGCCAGCGCCTCCACGCGCAGGCCCGGCGCCAACTGCTTGAGGCCCTGGCCATGCACCGAGTTCACCTGGAACTGCATCGGCACGCCGCTGCGCTGCAGCCAGCCGCCTGGCTGCACCTGCACCGCGTGCGATGGACCGTACTGCACCTCCACCGGCTCGTCGTGCGGCGCGCGATGATCGGCGTAAGGCCCCGCTTCATGCACCGCCTGGTACAGGCTGCCGCCGAGCGCGACGTTGACCTCCTGCGTGCCGCGGCAGATGGCCAGCAGCGGCATCCCGCGCGCCAGCAGCTTGGGGATCAGCGGCAGCGTCCAGGCGTCGCGCAGGGCGTCCAGCGGCAGCGCCGTGTCGTGCACCGCCTCGCCGAAGTGCGACGGGTGGACGTTGGAGACCGAGCCGGTCAGCAGCACGCCGTCGGCGAGGTCCAGCCATTCGTCCAGCTCCCAGGGCTCGGCACGGGCGACGATCAGCGGCAGGCCGCCGGCCAGCCGCACCGCGTCCGCGTACTTGCGGCCCACCGCGTGGAAGGGGTGGTCGCCCAGCGTCTTGTTGCAGGCCGAGACCAGCACCCGTGGCCGGCGGGCGGCGCCCGCAGCGGCCGTCATTCAGGCCGCCCGCCGCAGGGCTGCACGCAGCGTGTCGACGATGTGGTCGATCTGCGCGCGCTGCACGATCAGCGGCGGTGACAGCGCGACGATGTCGCCCGTCACGCGCACCAGCACGCCCTGGCGGAAGCAGTCGGTGAAGACATCGAAGGCGCGCATGCCCGGCGCGCCGGGGCGCGGCTGCAGCTCGATGCCGGCCACCAGGCCGATGTTGCGGATGTCGATCACGTTGGGCTCGTCCTTCAGCGCGTGCACGCATTCGCCGAAGTAGGCCTGCAGCTCGCCGGCGCGGGTGAGCAGGCCTTCGTCCTGGTAGAGCTGCAGCGTGGCCAGCCCGGCCGCGCAGGCCAGCGGGTGCGCCGAGTAGGTGTAGCCGTGGGCGAACTCGATCAGGTGCTCGGGCCCGTTCATGAATGCGTCGTAGATCTTGCGCTGGCAGACCACCGCGCCCATCGGCACGCAGCCGTTGGTGATGCCCTTGGCCAGCGTCATCAGGTCGGGCGTGACGTCGAAAGTCAGCGCACCGAAGGGCTGGCCGGTGCGGCCGAAGCCGGTGATGACCTCGTCGAAGATCAGCAGGATGCCGTGGCGGTCGCAGATCTCGCGCAGGCGCTGCAGGTAGCCCACCGGCGGCACCAGCACGCCGGTGGAGCCGGCCATCGGCTCGACGATCACCGCGGCGATGGTCGATGCGTCGTGCAGCGCCACCAGGCGCTCGAGGTCGTCGGCCAGCTCGGCGCCGAAAGCCGGCTGGCCGACGCTGAACGCATTGCGCGCCGGGTCGTGCGTGTGGCGGATGTGGTCGACACCGGTGAGCAGCGTGCCGAAGGTCTTGCGGTTGCCGACGATGCCGCCGACCGAGATGCCGCCGAAGTTGACGCCGTGGTAGCCGCGCTCGCGTCCGATCAGCCGCGTGCGCGTGCCTTCGCCGCGTGCGCGGTGGTAGGCGATGGCCATCTTCAGCGCCGTCTCCACCGCCTCCGAGCCCGAGTTGGTGAAGAACACCTTGTTCATCCCCTGCGGCGTGATCTTGACCAGCGCCTCGGCCAGCTCGAAGGCCTTGGGGTGGCCCATCTGGAAGGTGGGCGCGAAGTCGAGCTCGGCCGCCTGCTCCTGGATCGCCTTGACGATGGGCGCGCGGTTGTGGCCGGCGTTGACGCACCACAGGCCCGACACCGCGTCCAGCACCTGGCGGCCGCCGTCGTCCCAGTAGTGCATGCCCTCGGAGCGGGCCAGCATCCGGGGTTCCTTCTTGAACTGCCGGTTGGCCGTGAAAGGCATCCAGAAGGCGTCGAGATCGGTGCTGCTCATGGTGACTCCTTGTTCGAGATCACCCGCAGTCTAGTGGAGCCCCCGAGGTCCGGGCTCGGCCCGGCCCGTCCCCCCGAGGGGGATCTCCCGTCGACCGGCGCAGCCGGATCGACTGGAGCCCCCGAGGCCCGGGCTCGGCCCGGCCCGTCCCCCCGAGGGGGATATCCAGTCGACCGGCGCAGCCGGATCGAATGCAGCCCCCAAGGTCCGGGCTGCACCCGGCCCGCCCCCCCGAAGGCGATCTCCAGTCGACCGGCGCAGCCGGATCGACTGGGGGACGTCAGTCGCTGCGGGCGGTGGCGCGATCGGCGTGCTGCTGGTGCCGGCGCCTGGCCTCGGGGTAGATCAGCGACTCTTCGAGCGCGATGTGCTCGGCGTACAGCGCGGTGAACACCGGCAGCGTCTGGCGCAGCGTCGACAGGTCGTACCAGTTGTAGCCCTGGGCGATGGCCTCGATCTGCGGCGCCAGCTCCAGCCAGTCTTCCTCCAGCCAGCCGTGGTCCTGCTGCAGGCGGTGCACGTGCTGCGTCAGCTCGGCATCGCCGCCGTCCAGCAGCGGCGGGAACACGAACTGCTCTTCGTCGGCATGGTGCTGGCGCACATGGCCGGCAAAGAAGGCGTGGATGGCGCGCGCGTTGGCCTGGCCGACGGCGTCGGCGCCGTTGCCGTCCATATGCTGCAGAAGCTGGTCGAACTGCCTGAACACCTGTCGCAACTCGGCGTGGGTGCGGTCCAAAGCCTCGAACGAGGGCAGGGCCGGCGGCGGCCTGCAGACCGGGCGCACGGGACGTGCGGGGCGAGCGACGGCTGGGCTCATGCGGCACTCCTCGGGGTTTGCGCGATTCTTGAAGTCGCAGCGCTGCGAACCTTGCGCGGCATCAATCCTCGGTGCGGCGGGGCACACTGCGGGGGATGAAACCCATCCTGATCCTGCAGAACCTCAGCGCTGACGGCCCGGGCTACTTTGCGCACTGGCTGCGTGCGCGCGGCGTGCCTTTCGAGCTGCGCGACGCCGAGGCCGGCGAGCCCTGGCCCGATCACCTGCGCGAGCACTCGGCGCTGGCGCTGCTGGGCGGCGAGATGAGCGCCAACGACCCGCTGCCGTCGCTGCGCCGCGCCGAGGAGCTGATCCGCGAGGCCGTGGCCGCCGGCCAACCGGTGATCGGCCACTGCCTGGGCGGGCAGTTGATGGCCCGCGCGTTGGGCGCGCGCGTGTACGACTCACCGGTGCCGGAGATCGGCTGGCAGCCGCTGCAGGTGCTGGACAGCGAGCTTGCGCGCGATTGGTTCGGCCGCAGCGGGCCGGCCACGGTTTTTCAATGGCATTACGAGGCCTTCGATCTGCCCGCAGGCGCCCAGCGCTTGGCCGGCAGCGACGCCTGCCCGCAGCAGGCCTATGCGATCGGGCCGCATCTGGGCATGCAGTTCCACATCGAGATCGACGCCGCCAAGGTGGACCGCTGGTCGGCCGAAGCCGGCGAGCGCTGGTGGCAGGCGCTGCACGCGCATCCGGCCACGGTGCAAGACGGCGCCGGCATGCGCGCCGCGCTGCCGGCGGCCTTGCCGGCGCACCAGGCCTTGGCCGACCGGCTCTATGCGCGCTGGCTGGCCGGCGTGCGCTGAAGCCCCCGGCGTAGCTGCGGTTTCTGCATCGCGAAATGGCCATTTCGCGATGCGGGAAGTTGCCGTGATGCATCGCAGCAAAATTCATCATCTGGAAGAACACGATGCCACAATCCGAAATCAGTACGTTAAGTCGTTGATTTCATTGATTTCGAATTGATGTCTTCTATAAGACATAAGTGTTGGCAGCGGCCGGCCGCCCGGTTACGCTGGCGACGTTTTGAACCTCTTTGCCGCAACAGGAGCCACCTCGATGAGCCAAGCCACCCGTGAACAACAAGCCGCCGCCCTGGAAAAGGAATGGGCGGAGAACCCGCGCTGGAAAGGCATCCAGCGCGGCTACACCGCCGCCGACGTGGTGCGCCTGCGCGGCTCGGTCCAGATCGAGCACACGCTGGCCAAGCGCGGCGCCGAGAAGCTGTGGAAGCTGATCAACACCGAGCCCTTCGTCAACACCCTGGGCGCGCTGACCGGCAACCAGGCCATGCAGCAGGTGAAGGCCGGCCTGAAGGCGATCTACCTCTCGGGCTGGCAGGTGGCGGGTGACGCCAACAGCACCGGTGAGATGTACCCCGACCAGAGCCTGTACGCGGTGGACTCGGTGCCCAAGGTCGTGCGCCGCATCAACAACACCTTCGCCCGCGCCGACCAGATCCAGTGGTCCGAAGGCAAGAACGACATCGATTACTTCGCGCCCATCGTCGCCGACGCCGAGGCCGGCTTCGGCGGCGTGCTCAACGCCTTTGAGCTGATGAAGGCGATGATCGACGCCGGTGCTTCCGGCGTGCACTTCGAGGACCAGCTCGCCTCGGTCAAGAAGTGCGGCCACATGGGCGGCAAGGTGCTGGTGCCGACGCGCGAGGCGGTGGCCAAGCTCGTCGCCGCGCGGCTGGCCGCCGACGTGATGGGCGCGCCTACCATCCTGCTGGCGCGCACCGACGCCGAGGCCGCCGATCTCGTGACCAGCGACGTCGACGACAACGACAAGCCCTTCTGCACCGGCGAGCGCACCGTCGAAGGTTTCTTCCGCACCAAGAACGGCCTCGAGCAGTCCATCAGCCGCGGCCTGGCTTACGCGCCCTATGCCGACCTGATCTGGTGCGAGACCGGCAAGCCCGATCTGGCGTTCGCCAAGGCCTTCGCCGACGCGATCCACGCCAAGTTCCCGGGCAAGCTGCTGGCCTACAACTGCAGCCCCTCGTTCAACTGGAAGAAGAACCTCGACGACGCGACCATCGCCAAGTTCCAGCGCGAACTGGGCGCGATGGGCTACAAGTTCCAGTTCATCACGCTGGCCGGCTTCCACAGCCTGAACTACAGCATGTTCGAACTGGCCCACGGCTACGCTCGCAACAACATGACGGCTTTCGTCGAACTGCAACAGAAGGAGTTCGCCGCCGCCGAGAAGGGCTTCACCGCGGTGAAGCACCAGCGCGAGGTCGGCACCGGCTACTTCGACGCCGTGACGACGACGATCGAGAAGCAGGCGTCCACCGCGGCGCTGAAGGGCTCGACCGAGGACGAGCAGTTCTTCGACGGCACGAATCATTAACCCCCCCCCCCGAAGCGGCCTGACGGCCGCCTCCCTCCCAGGGGGGGCGCCGCCAGCGGCCCGGCAAAGCCGGATCCGCGGCGGCCGCTTGAAGGGCCCAGCGGCGTTGCCGGCTGGGCTTTTTTTCGTGGCCGCTCCGCCCGCTACATCGACTGCTCGAGCATCGCCCGATAGTCGTCCCGCGTCGCCAGGCGGGGGTTGGTCTTGTGGCAGTGGTCGGCCATCGCGCCGTCGATCACGCGCTCGAACTGGTCTTCAGTGACGCCCATCGCGCGCAGGCCACTGGGCAGGCCCAGGCTGGCGTTCATCGTGCGGATGGCGGCGGCCAGCTCGCTGCCGCGCTCGTCGCAGCCAGGCAGGCCCATGGCCTGTGCCATGCGCTGCAAGCGCCGCTCGCGCTGGATCGTGGGCGCGCCGGCGTTGAAGGCGATCACCGCCGGCAGGAACATCGCGTTGAGCGTGCCGTGGTGCAGCCGCGGGTTGACGCCGCCCAGGCTGTGCGACAGCGAGTGCACGCAGCCCAGCCCTTTCTGGAACGCCATCGCGCCTTGCATGCTGGCGCTCATCATGGCCCAGCGCGCCTCGCGGTCCTGGCCGTCGCGGGTGGCGCGCTCGATGTGCGCCCAGCCGCGCTGCAGCCCGTCCAGCGCAATGCCGTCGGCCGGCGGGTTGACGGCCGGCGCCATGAAGGTCTCCATGCAATGCGCGATCGCGTCCATGCCGGTGGCCGCGGTCAGCAGCGGCGGCAGGCCAAGCGTCAGCGCCGGGTCCAGCAGCGCGGCCTTGGGCATCAAATGCCAGCTGTGGAAGCCCAGCTTGCGTCCGTCGTCGACGATCACGATGGCGCCGCGCGCCACCTCGCTGCCGGTGCCGGCGGTGGTGGGCACGGCGATCAGCGGCGCCACGCGTTCGCTGATCTTCGGGCTGCCGCCTTCGATCGTCGCGTAGGTCTTCAGCGGTCCTTCGTGCGTGGCGGCGATCGCCACGCCCTTGGCGAGGTCGATGCTGCTGCCGCCGCCGACGGCGATCAGGCCGTCGCAGCCCTCGGCCTTGTAGACGGCGCAGGCGGCGCGCACGCCGGCCTCGGTGGGATTGCTGGGCGTCCGGTCGAACACCGCATGCGGCATCGCGCCCAGCGCGTCGAGCGCCGGCTGCAGCACACCGGCGGCGCGCACGCCGGGGTCGGTGACGACCAGCGGCTTGGTGATGCCGATGCGTTGGCATTCTTCGGGCAGCAAGGCGATCACGCCGAAGTCGATGTCGATCTGGGTCAGGTACAGGATGCGGGCCATGGCTGGGGTTGGGTCGGAAGGGCAAGGGCAGGGCGGTCGTGATGGCGCCAGTATGCTCGCCTGCCACCCCTCATCGTCGATCGCTGCCCTTGAGCACCCCGTTGCTGACCCCGGCCATGGCCGGCCTGTTGGACCGCATCCGCCGCGCCCACCGCACGCCCTTCCACCAGTTGACGCCGCAGCAGGCGCGCCAGGCCTATCAGCTGGCGGCCGAGGTGCTGGAGCCGCCGCGCGCGCTGCTGCCGCGGGTGCAGGACGTGCAGGTCCCCGGCGGCGACGGCGCCCCGCGGCCGGCGCGGTTGTATGCACCCTCGCAGCAGCGGCTGCCGCTGCTGCTCTACCTGCACGGCGGCGGCTTCGTGATCGGCGGCCTCGAGACGCACGACAGCCTGTGCCGCCAGCTCGCGCGGCGCAGCGGCTGCGCGGTGCTGGCGCTGGACTACCGGCTGGCGCCCGAGCATCGCTTTCCGGCCGCGGTGGACGACACCTGGGCCGCGCTGGAGCACCTGGCCGCGCACGCCGACGACGAACTGGGCCTGGACGGCGGCCGCCTGGCGGTCGCCGGCGACAGCGCCGGCGGCACGCTGGCCGCGGTGGCGGCGATCCATGCGCGCGACCGCGGCCTGCCGCTGAAGCTGCAGGTCCTGATCACGCCCGGCACGACGGCGTATGCCGACACGCCGTCGCACCGCCTGTTCGCCAACGGCTTTTTGCTCGACGCCGCGGCGATCGAGTGGTTCTTCGAGCACTACATCGACCACGGCCAGCGCAGCGACTGGCGCTTTGCGCCGCTGCTGGCCGACGACCTGGACGGCATGGCGCCGGCCTGCGTGATCCTGGCCGAATGCGACCCGCTGGTCGACGAAGGCCTGGCCTACGCCGACCGCCTGCGCGCCGCCGGCATCGCGGTGGAGTTGGAGCTTTACCGCGGCCTGACGCACGACTTCATCAAGATGGGCCGCGTGCTGAAGGAAGCCGGCCACGCGCTCGACGCCGCGGCCGCCGCGCTGCGCAAGAATCTGCAGCCATGAAGCCCCCAAGCTCACTTCGTTCGCGGCCCCCCAGGGGGGCGCTCTGGACCTTCGCAACGGCCGGGCGGTCCTGATGACTGCAGCGCTCGCCGACCCTCGCGCCGACTTCCGCTTCTTCGACCGCCTGCGCGTGCGCTGGGTCGAGGTGGACCTGCAGAAGATCGTCTTCAACGGCCACTACCTGATGTACTTCGACACCGCCATCGCCGGCTACTGGCGGGCGCTGGCGCTGCCCTACCACGAAACCATGGAGATGCTGCAGGGCGACTTGTACGTGCGCAAGGCCACGTGCGAATACGAAGGCTCGGCGCGCTACGACGATCAGTTGCAGGTGGGCATCCGCTGCGCGCGCATCGGCAACTCCTCGCTCGTCTTCGAGGGCGTGGTGCTGCGTGGCGACGAGCGCCTGGTGCGCGGCGAGCTGGTCTACGTCTTCGCCGACCCGGCCACGATGAGCAGCCGCCCGGTGCCGCCCGACCTGCGCGAGGTGCTGCTCGGCTTTGAGGCCGGCAAGCCCATGGTCGACGTGCGCCTGGGTGCCTGGGACGAGCTGGGCCGCGAGGCGCAGCAGATCCGCGCGGCCGTCTTCATCGACGAGCAGAAGATCCCCGCCGAGATGGAATGGGACGCCGCCGACGCCGGCTGTCTGCACGCGGTGGCCTACAACCGCTTCGGCATGCCGCTGGCCACCGGGCGGCTGCTGGAACACGTGCCCGGCACCGCCAAGATCGGCCGCATGGCCGTGCTGCCGGCGATGCGCGGCGGCCACATCGGCCGCGCGGTGCTGGACGCGCTGATGGCGCAAGCCCGCGCCCGCGGCGACCGCGAGGTGCTGCTGCACGCGCAGCTCAGCGCGGCGCCGTTCTACCTGCGCGCCGGCTTCCAGCCGCGCGGCCCGCAGTTCGACGAGGCCGGCATCGCGCACGTGGAGATGGTGCGGGCCTTGTAGGCGCGGCTAGACTTGGCCGCTCAGCGTCCCAGCAGCGAGGTCCGACATGCAAGCCGAACACAACGAGCGCATCACCCGCGTCGGGCCGGGCACGGCCGGCGGTGCGCTGCTGCGCCAGTACTGGCACCCGGCCGCGCTGGTGGACGAGTTCGATCCGCGCTTCGACCCGCGCATGGCGCAGCGGCCGCTGAAGGCGCTGCGGCTGCTGGGCCAGGACTTCGTGCTGTTCAGGGACGATCAGGGCCGCTGGGGGCTGATCGACCGCGACTGCCCGCACCGCGGCGCCGACCTGGCCTTTGCCCGGCATGAAGGCGACGGCGTGCGCTGCCCCTTCCACGGCTGGAAGTTCGACGCCGAGGGCCGCTGCCTGGACACGCCGGCCGAGCCGTACGGCTCCACGCTGTGCCAGCGCGTGCGCCAGCGTGCCTACCCGGTGCGCGAGGTGGCTGGCGTGCTGTTTGCCTGGCTGGGGCCTGACAGCGGCGACGGCAGCGAGCCGCCCGCGCTGCCTGCGATCGACGCCTTCCGCGCGCCGGCCAGCCACAGCTTCGCCTTCAAGGGCCTGTGGCAGTGCAACTGGCTGCAGGCCTTCGAGGTCGGCATCGACCCGGCGCACGCCTCGTTCCTGCACCGCTTCCTGCAGGACGAGGACTTGTCGCAAAGCTACGGCCGCCAGTTCCGCGGCGCCAGCCTGGGCACGGTGGACGGCCAGCGCTGGCCGATGACGCGCGTGATGCGCGAGTTCCACCGTCCCGAGATCCGCCACGATCAACTGGGCGACGGCCACCTGCGGCTGACCACGCTGCGCCTGATCAACGACGAGCTGACCCACGTGCGCGTGACCAACGCGCTGTTCCCGTACACCTTCGTGATCCCGCTGTCGGAGACCATCACCATCACCCAGCTCCATGTGCCGGTGGACGACGTCAACACCTACTGGTACTCCTTCTTCACCAGTTATGCCGATCCGCTGGACAAGGAAGAGATGCGCCGCCAGCGGCTGGCCGCGGTGGAGCTGCCCGACTATGTGCCCAAGAAGGGCCGCCACAACGACTGGGGCTACGACCCCGCGGAGCAGCGCGACCGCACCTTCCTCGGCATGGGCGAGAACGACATCAACGTGCACGACCAGTGGGCCGTGGAGAGCATGGGCGCGCTGCAGGACCGCACGCGCGAGCATCTGGGCACCAGCGACAAGGTGATCATGGCCAACCGCCGCACGCTGATGGCGGCCATCGACGCCGTGGCTGCAGGCAAGCCGCCGCCGCGCCCGGCGCAGCAGCCGACGGCGCCCGACACCATCGACTGCATCGCGCCGGCGCCGGACTGGGAGCGCTTCTGGACCGGGCAGGTCGAGGCCAGGCGCCGCGCTGCGTCCTGGCTGGCCGCCGACGCGGCCGCGGCCACGCCCGCCGCCGAGGCCGCGTCTTGAGCACCTTCGCCCAGCGCTGCGGCGTGCACGACGCCGGGCGCGAGGCTGCCTGCCAGGCGCTGCTGCAGACGCTGCAGGAGCAGGGCGTCGAGCAGGTCCGCGTGGGCTGGTGCGACCTGCACGGCATGCTGCGCGGCAAGACGCTGATGCCGGCGGCGCTGCCGGCGGCGCTGCGCGACGGCCTGGGCCTCGTCAGCACGCTGATGCTCAAGGACACCGCGGACCGCACCGCGTTCAAGGTGTTCGAGCGCGCCACGCAGGCCGAGCTGCCGGGCTTTGCCAACCTGTTCGGCGCCGGCAACCTGATGCTGCTGCCCGACCCGGCCAGCCTGGTGATGCTGCCGTGGGCGCCCGGCACCGCCTGGCTGCGCGCCGAGCCCTGGTTCGCCGACGGCACGCCGGTGACGCTGGACCCGCGCCGGCTGTTGCAGGCGGCGCTGCACAAGCTGGCCGCGCAGGGCTACGAGATGCATTGCGGGCTGGAGGTGGAGTTCCACGTCTACCGCATCGTCGCCGAGCGCGATGACCCGGCGGCCGCCGCCTGGCCTGGCGAGCCGCCGCAGGTGGCGCTGCTGCACCCGGGCTACAACCTGCTGTCCGAGGCCTGGGCCGACCGCGCGCACGCGATGCTGGAGATCGTGCGCCGCACCGCGCTGGGCCTGAATCTGCCGCTGCGATCGCTGGAGATCGAGCTCGGCCCCAGCCAGTTCGAGGCGGTGTTCGACGTCGCCGACGCGCTGACCGCGGCCGACCGCATGGTGCTGTTCCGCAACGGCGTGCGCCAGGCGCTGCAGCGCGCCGGCTACCACGCCACCTTCATGTGCCGGCCGCCGTTTCCCAACATCATGTCCAGCGGCTGGCACCTGCATCAGTCGCTGGTGAGCCGGGCCGACGGCCGCAACGCCTTCATGCGCGACGCGCCGGCCGCCGGCGCCGCGCCGCACGAGGCGCGCGCTACGCTGTCGGATGCCGGCACGGCCTGGTTGGCCGGGCTGCTGGCGCATGCCGGCGCGGCCGCGGTGTTCGGCTGCAGCACCGTCAACGCCTTCGCGCGCTTTCGCCCCAACGCACTGGCGCCGCTGGCCGCGCTGTGGGGGCGCGACAACCGCGGCGCCATGCTGCGCGTGCTGGGCGCACCGGGCGACGCCGGCACGCGCATCGAGAACCGCATCGGCGAGCCGATGGCCAACCCGTATCTCTACATGGCCTCGCAGATCCATGCCGGCCTGGACGGCCTGCAGCGCGGCCTGCAGCCGCCGCCGGCCACCGACGCGCCCTATGCCGAAGGCGGCCCGGCACTGCCCACCAGCCTGGACGCGGCGCTCGACGCGCTGGAGGCCAGCGCGGTGATGACCGAGGGCTTCGGCAGCGACTTCGTGCGCCTGCTCGGTCGCATCAAGCGCTCCGAGGCGCTGCGCCACGCGCAGGCCGAGGACAAGGACGACTGGCAGCGCCGCGAGTACTTCTCCCGTTACTAGCCGCGCGCCGATCCGCCGATCGGGAAAGATCTGCATTGACGAATGACGGGCGGCCCCAAAAATCGGCCGCCGGCGCTTGCCCGGCCGCCTGAGCTGCCGGCGGGCGAGGACAACTTCACGAGGGGATCCATGAAACTGCTGGAGCAGCTGGCCAAGCTGTGCGCGATCCTGGCCGGCGTGCTGATGATCGTCATCACCGTGATGACCTGCGTCAGCCTGATCGGCCGCAACACCACGGGCTGGAGCATCGTCGGCGCCTTCGAGCTGTCGGGCTTCGCGGCCGGCGCGGCCATCGCGCTGTTCATGCCCTGGTGCCAGATCAAGCGCAACAACATCATCGTCGACTTCTTCACCAACCGCGCGCCGCAATCGGTGCAGGACGCCTTGGACCGCGTCGGCGCCTTCACCGTCGCGCTGGCGATGGGGCTGCTGGCCTGGCGCACCGCGATCGGCGGCATCAACGCCTGGAACTCGGGCGCCGGCTCGATGATGATGGGCCTGCCCGAATGGACCGTCTACGTGGGCATGGTGCCGCCGCTGGCGCTGACCGCGGTGATCGGCCTGGCGCAGGCGCTGCGCGGCTTCGGTGACGGCCGCAGCGAGGGAGCTGCGGCATGACTCCCTTGATGCTGACCGGGCTGATCTTCGGCTCGATGCTGCTGCTGATGGCGCTGCGCGTGCCGATCGCGGTGAGCATGTTCACCGCCGGGTCGATCGGGTACC
Organism: uncultured Rubrivivax sp.; assembly: GCA_964470565.1. Lineage (GTDB taxonomy): Bacteria > Pseudomonadota > Gammaproteobacteria > Burkholderiales > Burkholderiaceae_C > Rubrivivax. The sequence goes on along the minus strand of CAYYDJ010000002.1, from coordinate 331,765 downwards.
TGCTGCAGGCCGGCTGGCTGCCGTATGCCAACTTCCTCAACACCCAGGCGTTCGCTCGCTTCGCCAGTTATGACCTGTCGGTGATCCCGCTCTTCATCCTGATGGGGCAGTTCGCCACGCACGGCGGCATCAGCAAGGCGCTGTTCGAGTTCGCGGCCTCGGTGATGGGCCGCTTCAAGGGCGGGCTGGCGATGGCCTCGCTGCTGGCCTGCGCGGCCTTCGGTGCGATCAGCGGCTCGTCGGTGGCCACCGCGGCCACCATCACCAGCGTGGCGCTGCCGGAGATGACACGCCACGGCTACTCCGGCCGCATCGCCACCGGCACGCTGGCCGCCGGCGGCACGCTGGGCATCCAGTTGCCGCCGTCGATCGTGCTGGTGATCTACGCCATCCTCACCGAGCAGAACATCAGCAAGCTGTTCGCCGCGGCCGTGGTGCCGGGGCTGATCGCGATGGTCGGCTACATGATCGCGGTGGCGATCTACGTGCGCCTGTACCCGGGGCACGCGCCCGAGGTCGAGCAGGCGCCGCCCAGGATGAGCCTGCGCGCGGCGATGGGCATCACGCCCATCCTGCTGATCTTCGCGCTGGTGTTCGGCGGCATCTACGGCGGCCTGTTCACGCCGACCGAGGGCGCCGCGGTGGGCGCCACCGCCACTTTCCTGACCGCGCTGCTGCGCGGCGGCATGACCTTCGAGAAGTTCAAGCAGTGCTTCTACGGCACCGCGGCCAGCGCGGCGATGATCTTCTTCATCTTCATCGGCGCCGACCTGATGAACTCGGCGCTGGCGCTGACCCAGGTGCCCAACCAGCTGGCGGCGCTGGTCGGCAGCTGGGGCCTGTCGCCGCTGTGGATCGTGGTCGCGATCCTGCTGTTCTACGTGCTGCTGGGCGCGGTGATGGACGAGCTGTCGATGCTGCTGCTGACCATCCCGATCTTCTTCCCGATGGTGATGGCGCTGGACTTCGGCATGCCCAAGGACATGGCGGCCATCTGGTTCGGCATCATGGTGCTGATGACGGTGGGCTTCGGGCTGATCGCGCCGCCGGTGGGGCTGAACGTCTACATCGTCAACGGCATGGCGCACGACGTGCCGATGGGCGAGACCTACCGCGGCGTGTTCCCGTTCCTGATCAGCGACGTGCTGCGCACGATGCTGTTCCTGTTCTTCCCCATCGTGCCGCTGTGGCTGGTGCGCTTCATCAGTTAGGGCCCTAGGGAAAACCGCGACGGCCGCGCGCTGCCGCAGTCGTTAACTTGCCATCCACCCGCCTTTTTTGTCCGCATCACCTGGAGACCCCCTGATGAAACGTCGCACCCTGATCACCGGCGCTGCCGCCGCCACGACGCTGGGCACGCCGCTGGCCGCGCTGGCCCAGCAGACGGTCACGCTCAAGTTCCACACCTTCATGGCGCCGATGAGCAACGTCTGGCTGACGATGCACAAGCCCTGGATGGAGAAGGTCGAGAAGGACAGCGGCGGCCGCATCAAGTTCGAGGGCTATCCGGCCATGCAGCTCGGCGGCACGCCGGTGCAGCTGTACGACCAGGCGCGCGACGGCGTGGTCGACGTGGTGTGGACGCTGCCGGGCAACACCGCCGGGCGCTTCCCGCGCATCGAGGTCTTCGAGCTGCCGTTCATGATGAACAACGCCGAGGCCACGTCCAAGGCCTACTGGGAGTACTTCCAGACCCAGTGCCCCGACGAGTTCAAGGACACCCACGTGCTGGCGCTGCAGGTGCACGGGCCCGGCATGTTCCATTCCGCCAGCAAGCCGATCAAGAGCGTCAGCGACCTCAAGGGCATGAAGGTGCGCGGCCCGACGCGGCTGGTGACCAAGATGCTGTCCGCGGTGGGCGCCACGCCGGTGGGCATGCCGTTGCCGCAGATCCCCGACGCGCTGAGCAAGGGCACGATCGAGGCCTGCGTGATCCCCTGGGAGGTGGTGCCTTCGGTCAAGGTGCACGAGCTGACCAAGTACCACAGCGAGTTCGACAACACCGGCGCCGCGCTCTACACCACCACCTTCGTGATGGCGATGAACAAGGCCAAGTACGAGGGACTTGCGCCCGATCTCAAGAAGGTGATCGACGCCAACTCGGGCTTGGCCACCTCGGCCTGGCTGGGCAAGACGCAGCAGGCCAACGACGCGATCGGCCGCAAGGCTGCGGTCGACCGCGGCAACCAGATCTACCAGTTCACCGCCGCGCAACGCGACGAGTTCATCCAGCGCTCCAGCCACGTCGACGAGGAATGGGTGGCCGACATCGACAAGCGCGGCTACAAGGGCGCGCAACTGCTGGCCGCGGCCAAGGCGCTGATCGCGAAGAACGGCAAGGGCTGAGCGGTGCCCGAGGCGTCGAACAAGGCCCGCGGCGGGCGCTTGTTCGGGGCTTCGGTGGCGGCGGCGGCGGCCAAGATCGGCTGACGGGGCGGCCGCGTGCGGTGGTTGCCTCGTCCGCCGTCTCCACCGCCACCACCGCCACCGAAAGCCCGCCGCGATGAGCCTGCCCGCCGCCCCTGCTGCCCCTGCTGCCCCTGCTGCCCGTCATTTGCCTGCCGGCGTCGGCCCGGCGCTGGCACCGCGCGTCGCGGCGGCCGCAGCGCCAACGCCCACCGTGGCGTTGACCTACGGCACCTACGACCTGTTCCACATCGGCCACGTGCGGCTGTTCGAGCGCATCCGCCAGCGCTACGACCGCCTGGTGGTCGCCGTCTCCACCGACGAGTTCAACGCCATCAAGGGCAAGAAGTCGGTGGTGCCCTACGCCGATCGCGCGGCCATGGTGGCCGCCTGCCGCTGGGTGGACGCGGTGATCCCCGAGACCGACTGGGCGCAGAAGGCGCACGACATCGTCGTCCAGGGCGCCGACGCGGTGGTGATGGGCAGCGACTGGGAAGGCCGCTTCGACGAGCTGAAGCCGCTGTGCGACGTGGTCTACCTGCCGCGCACCGAAGGCGTCTCCAGCACCGAGCTGAAGGCCGAGGTCGTCGCCGCGGTGCGCGCCCGCGCCTGAGACGCCGGCCGGCCGGCTCCGGGCCGGCTAACCCTTCAAGCAGACGGCAGCCACACCGCGTGGTCGGGCTGCTGCGAGCGCTCCACCAGGCGGTCGATGACCTGCAGCAACTGCGTGCAGGCGGCTGCCGGGTCGGTCTCGAAGATCTGCTGCGCATAGGCTGCGCGCGCGCCGCGGTCGGCGTCGTCGCACAGCACGTCGGCCAGCGCGGGGCCGAAGCCGTCACCGCGGAAACTGCGCCGCGGCAGCCCAGGCGGCACCAGCGACCAGTCGGGCTCGAAGTTCTGGTGCTCGCCGGGCTGCAGGTCCAGCGTCAGCACCGGCGCGCCGGTGAGCAGGAAGTCGAACAGGATCGACGAGTAGTCGGTGACCAGTGCCGCGAAGCGCGGCAGCAGCGGGTAGAGGTCGACGCCGGGGCCGATGAAGTGCAGCCCGTCGACGTCCTCCTTGTTCATGTCCCAATGATTCACGTAAGCCGGGTGCGCCTTGTAGAAGACCTGCACGCCGGTCTCGCGCGCGAAGTGCAGTGCGCGCACGAGGAAGTCGCCTTCGCTCAGCTCGGTGGCCTTGCCGCGCTGCCAGGTCGGCATCACCAGCACCGCCGGCGTACTCGCGGCCAGCACCGCGGCGCTGCGCGGCGGCAGTTCGCAGCCCAGCCATTCCAGGCCCTCGGCGGGCCGCACCAGCACTTCGTTGCGCGGCTGGCCGCTGCGCAGCAGGCTGCGGCAGCCGAAGACCTCGCGCCAGTAGCCGTCGAAGGCGCTCGCCGTGCTCAGCACGTGGTCCGCACGCGCGTTGGCCAGCCAGTACTGGCGCAGGTCGTTGCTGCTCGCCGGCAGGTGGCGCAGCAACTGCAGGTTCAGCCGCTTGACCGAAATGCCGTGCCACAACTGCACCTGCTGCGCGCCGCCCAGGCAGCCCAGCAGCGGCAGCACCTGGCCCACGCTTTCCAGCGGGTTCATCGTGAACACGGCGACCGCGGCTTCCAGCAAGGTGCAGGTCACGGCGTTCTGGTCGGGCTGCGTCAGCAGCAGGCAGGGCAGGCCCTGCGCCTTGACCTGCTGCGCCAGCGCCGGGTAGGGCGTGCACCAGATGACCTCGTAGCCGCGCGGCTCGGCCAGCGCGCGCAGGTAGAGGTACTTGGTGTTGTCGGCGAAGGATTCGCGGCCGAAGAACAGGACCAGCGGCCGCTTGCGCATGCGCCGCGACAGCCGCTCGAACTCGCGGTGCGCCTGCAGCCCATCGAGGCGATTCTGGCGCGCAGCGAGGTTGCTCGCCGCGGCGCCGGCGGTGGCGGATGCAGCGGCAGCTTGGGGCTTGGGCGGGCTCATCGGGCTTCCTCGGGTCGTGTCGCGCCGGCGATCTCGAGTTCTTCATCGATCACCGCCAGCATCCGGCGGGCGCTGTCGCCGTCGTGGTGGTCGAACCACTGGTTTCGCAGCTTCCGGCGCGCGTCGGCGTGTTCGGTCGCCTGGCCCAGGTCGGCGCGGCGCAAGGCCTTGGCCAGCGCGGCGGCGTCGTCGAACAGCGGGCCGGGCAGGGCTTGCAGCTTGTCGTCGAAGAGCTTGCGCGACTGGCTGGTGTAGGCCTCGTGGTCGGGGCGGAAGAACAGCAGCGGCCGGCCGACGTGCAGGTAGTCGAACATCACCGACGAGTAGTCGGTCACCAGCGCCGAGACCTGGCCCAGCAGTGGGTAGAGGTCGGTGCGCGGCGCGACGAAGGCGACGCCGGGCAGCAGCGGCGCCAGTTTGGGGATCTGCGGGCTTTCCACCGGGTGCAGGTTGACGACCAGCAGGTCGCCGCCCTGGGCCGCGGCCTGGGCCAGCTTGTCCAGCCCGGCTTGCAGCACCCACTCGGGGCGGCCGTCGCGGAAGGTGGGGGCGTAGAGGATCACGCGCTTGCCGCGTGCCAGCGCGGCGCGGGCGCGCTCGTAGGTCTCGCGGTCGCAGCCGGCGAGGTCGGCCTCGGTGGGCTGGCGGTGCAGCACGTCGTTGCGTGGATAGCCCACCGGCGCGTAGCGATCGAAGGCGAACCAGCGACGCCATTCCGCTTCGCCGGCGGCTGCCGTGCCCAGCAGCCGCGCATAGGGGCCGCAGGTGGCCAGCACGCGCGCGAAGTGCGGGCCCAGCGCGCGGCCGGGCGCCAGGTTGCGCAGGCCGATCTCCTTGATCGAGACGCCGTGCCACAGCTGCAGGTGGCGCGCGCCGGCCAGCAGCGCGGCGGCATAGGGGTTGGGGTTGAGGAAATGGTCGCTGGTCACCAGCACCGCGGCCGACAGCACCACGTGCAGATGGTCGGCCGTCCAGTGCGCGTAGGACAGCGGCAGGCACTGGCCGCCCAGTTCGGTGACCAGGCGCTCCTGCTCGGCGTTGAAGGGCAGGAACCAGACGTCCAGGTCGCGCACCACGGCCTGCTCGCAAGCGGCAGCCCAGGCGTACTTGACGTTGCATCCGAAATAGGTGGTGCCGACGAAGACCGCGCGCCGCGCCTTGGGGTGCATGCGCGAGACCTGGGCCAGGTCGCGCGTCGTGCGCTCCAGCGCGAGCTGCTGTTCCAGCTCGCGCAGCTTGGCCTTGGTGGCCTGCAGTTCCTGCGCCTGCAGATCCTGGGCCGGCGGCGCTGCCAGCCGCGCCTGCTGCGCCTCGACCACGGCGCCGACGAGCTGGTCGATCGCCGCGCTGGCCTGCGAGGCGAACGCCTCCAGCTGGTCCAGGCGCTGCAGCAGGCCGTCCTGGACGGGCGGGGCTTCGAGGGTGGCGGCGGTCATGCGAGAGGAGCCTTTCATCCAGGTGCTCGGCATGCTACGGGTGCCGCCTGCGCCGACATGGGCCGAATAGCGGGGCCAAGGCCCGCCTGATCGACCGCGCCGCGGGTATATTGCAAGCCGATGGGGCGCCGGGGAGGAGCGTTGATGCGGGGGCTGCGCTGGAATTTGCGGATGGCCGTTGCGGTTGCCGCACCTGCGATCTCTGCCGCTTCCGTGCTGGCCGCGCCGGCCGCCGCAGCGCCTGCCGCCGCAGCGCCCGCAGGCGCTGGCGCAGGCGCCAGCGAGCCCTGGCCGTACCGCATCGAGCCCGGCGACACGCTGATCGGCGTGCACACGCGGCTGCTGCAGCCGCAGGCGCGTTGGCAGGAGCTGCAGCGCCTCAACCGCATCGCCAACCCGCGCCGGCTGCAGCCCGGCAGCACGTTGAAGATCCCGCTGTCGATGCTGCGCCGCGAGCCGGCCGTTGCCGAAGTGCTGCACGTGCATGGCGAGGTCTTCGTGGAGGGCCTCGACGGTGCCCGTCGCCCGCTGGCCGCCGCCGCCGCGGTGGCCGCCGGCGAGCAGATCGTCACCGGCGCGCAGTCGTCGGCCTCGCTGCGCTTTGCCGATGGCACGCGCACCGCGCTCGGGCCCGAGAGCCGGCTGCGCGTGCTGGAGCACGCCCGCCTGGGCAGCGGTGCCCCGGTGCAGATGCGGCTGCAGCTCGATCGCGGCAGCATGCAGACCCAGGTGCCGGCACTGCAGCCGCCGACGCGGCTGGAGCTGGGCACGCCGGTGGTCAACCTGGGCGTGCGCGGCACCGAGTTCCGCACCCGCGCCGGCGACGGGCGCACGCTGGCCGAGGTGGTGCACGGCCGCGTTGCGGTGGGCGCGCAGCCGGTCGACGCCGGCTTCGGCACCCGCGCCGAACCCGGCGTGGTGCTGCCGCCGCGGCCGCTGCTGCCGGCGCCGGCACTGCAAGGCCTGCCGCCGCGGCTGGAACGCGTGCTGCTACAGCTGCCGCTGGCCGCCGGGGGCGGCGTGCAGCACGTTCGCTTGCAGGTGCTGGACCGCGGCACGCCGCCGCAGCTGCTGGCTGAAGGCCTGTTCGCGCCGCCGCTGGCGAGCTAGCTGCTGCCGTTGCCCGACGGCAGCTACCGGCTGCTGGCGCGCGCCGCCGACGAGCTGGGCATCGAAGGCCTGGACGCGCAGGCCGACTTCGAGCTGGCCGCGCGGCCCGAGCCGCCGCTGCTGCTGCGTCCGCGCGCCGACCAAAGCCTGGACCAGGACCCCCTCGTCCTGGCCTGGTCGCGCAATCTCGACGCCGCGCGTTACCGGCTGCAGGTGGCGGCCAGCGACGATTTCGCGCAGCCGGTGGTGGCGCGCGACGACCTCACGGCGGCCCAGGCCGAGCTGAGCCTGGCGAGCCTGCCGCCGGGCCGCTACCACTGGCGCGTGGCCAGCGTGCGCGCCGACGGCCACAGCGGCCCCTGGAGCGACGCGCGGGCGCTGGAGCGGCTGCTGCCGCCGCCCGAGCCGCCGGCCAACCAGCCGCCGCGGCTGGACGACGCCGGCGGCGTCGCGCTCAGCTGGTCGGCTGCCGCGGTGGCCGGCTCGCGCTACCAGTTGCAGGTGGCGGCCGATGCCGCGTTCACCGCACCCAGCATCGACCGCGTGATCGACGAGCCGCGGCTGGTGCTGCCCGGCCTCGCCCCCGGCCGCCACTTCGTGCGCGTGCGCACGCTCGCGCCCGACCAGCGCCACGGCGACTACGGCACGACGCAGATCGTCGAGGTGCCGGAGCCTGCGTCGCAGCCGCCGCCGGCCCCGGCGCCGGCGCCGGCGGCGCGTTGGTGGCTGTTGCTGCTGCCGTTGTTGCTGCTGGTGCCATGACGACGGCGCCCGCGGCTGCCCCTCATTCCTGGTGGATCGGGTGCTGCGCGGCGATCGTCGGCCTGCTGGTGCTGCTGTCGCCGCTGAACGGCTGGCTCTCCCGCGTCGGGGTCGACTGGCAGCTGCGCCGCCTGGCGCCGGCGCACGCCAACGGCGACGTGCTGGTGTTCGACATCGACGACGCCTCGCTGGCCGCGCTGAAGGACGCCTTCGGCCCCTGGCCCTTCAAGCGCGACGTCTACGCGCTGGTGATCGAGGAACTGCGCGACCTCGGCGCCCGCGGCATCGCGATCGACCTGCTGCTGGCCGATGCCCAGCCCGGCGACGCGGCGCTGGCTCGCGCGCTGGCGCGGCCCGGCGCGCCGGTGGTGCTGGCCGCCGTCGGGCTGCGGTCGGGCAGCGATCAGCCGGCGCCGGCCGCTGCCGCATGGGCTGCGTCGATCCCGCTGTCGCTGCCGCGGCAGCACTGGCCGGCGCTGGCGCTGCCCACGCCCAGCGTCTGGCCGGCCGCCGACCGCCCGCCGCCGTTGGGCGTGATCACCACGCCGCTGGACGACGACGGCGTGCTGCGCCGGCTGCCGCTGTGGCACCGCGCCGGCGCGCTGCAAATGCCGCTGATGTCGCTGGCGGTGCTGCATGCGGTCGGCACTGACTTGCCGTCAGCGCCAGGGCCGGCCGGTGCCACGGCAGCGCTGCCCCCGGTCGACGCCGCCGGCGCACTGCACCTGGCCTTCCCGGCGCGCGACGCCTGGCCGCCGGTGCTGCCCTTTGCCGAGCTGGCCGAGGTGGCGCTGGGCCGGCGCGACGGCGCCGCCCTGCGCCGGCTGGTGCAGGGGCGGGTGGTCTTCATCGGCAGCAGCGCCTTGCGCGCCGACGCCGTGATGACCGTGCAGGGCCAGACCTCGGGCACCGTGGCGCTGGCCCAGGCCTATGCGGCGCTGAAGCAGGGCAGCTGGGTGCGCCCGCCGTCGCCGACCCTCAATGCCGCGCTGCTGCTGGTGGCGTTGCTGCCCGCGGCCTGGACCGTGCGCCGCGGCCGCCCTGCGCCGGGGCGCGACGCCGTGGCCGCCGGCCTGGCGCTGCTGCTGGGCGGCGCGCTGGCGCTGGCGGTTTTGCTGATCGCGCGCCAGCCCAGCCTGTGGGCGGCGCCGCTGCTGGCGCTGGGCTCGGGCCTCGCACTGTCGCTGCTGGCGCACCAGCGCCGGCAGGCCGCGCAGCAGCGCCAGTTGGCGCAGCAGGCCGCGGTGGCCGCCGACGCGGCGCGCGCCAAGAGCGCCTTCCTGGCCAACATCAGCCACGAGATGCGCACGCCGCTCAACGCCTTGCTGGGCGTCGCCGACCTGCTGGCCGACAGCCCGCTGACGGCCGAGCAGCGCCAGCACGTGCAGGTGTTCCGCGAGGCTGGCCGCGCGCTGCACGAGCTGATCAACGACCTGCTGGACCTGTCCAAGATCGAGGCCGACCGCCTGCAACTCGAGCTGCTGCCGTTCTCGCTGCAGCGCAGCCTGCACCACCTGGTGGCGCTGATGCGCCCGCGCGCCGAGGCCAAGGGCTTGCGGCTGCGGCTGGAGCTGGCAGACGACCTTCCAGACGGCGTGCTGGGCGACCGCCAGCGCCTGGAGCAGGGCTTGATGAACCTGATGGGCAACGCGATCAAGTTCACCCACCAGGGCGAGGTGCGCCTGAGCGTGCGCCACGACCCGGCACAGGCCGGGCAGATCCTGTTCGAGGTGGCCGACACCGGCATCGGCATCGCGCCCAGCAAGCTGGAGCAGGTGTTCGAGCCCTTCGCGCAGGCCGACGGCAGCATCACGCGGCTGTACGGCGGCACCGGCCTCGGCCTGGCGCTGACGCGCAGCGTGGCCGAGCGCATGGGCGGCTCGGTGCAGGTGAGCAGCACGCCCGGCGTCGGCAGCGTGTTCGCGCTGCGCCTGCCGTTGCCGCCGGCCACGTTGCCGCCCGAGCCGCCGCGCGCCGCGCCGCCGGCCGCGGCCGCGCCGACGGCGCCGCTGCGCGTGCTGCTGGCCGAGGACAACGAGGTCAACGTCTACATCTTCCGCGCGATGCTGGCCGACCAGCCGCTGGCGCTGGAGGTGGCCGGCAACGGCCCCACGGCGCTGGACCTGCTGCAACGCGAGGCCTTCGACATCGCCTTTCTCGACGTGCAGATGCCGGGCCTTGACGGCCTGAGCGTCACGCGCGAGCTGCGCCGGCTGGAAGCCGCCGACGGCCGCCGCCGCACGCCCGTGGTGGCGCTGACGGCCAACGCCTTCGCCAGCGACGTGCAGGCCAGCCTGGACGCCGGCTGCGACCGCCACCTGGCCAAGCCCTTCTTCAAGCCGCAGCTGATCGACGCGCTGCAGCAGCTCGCGCTGCCGGCGTCGGTGCCGCCGCCGGCCGCACCGGCGGCGATGGCGCTGGACGAGGCCGCGGGCCTGCGCCGCGTGGGTGGCGACGCCGCGCTGTTCGAGCGCCTGATCGAGCATGCCACGGTCTTCATGGAAGCCTGGCCGCAAAGCTTCGACGCGGCCCTGGCCGCCGGCAAGCCCGAGCGCGCGCAGCGCCTGGTGCAAGACCTGGCCAGCGTCGCCGGCTCGCTGGGCGCCGAGGCGCTGGTGCGCGCCGCGGCCGCGCTGCAGCGCGCGCCCACCGAGGCCGCGGCCCGCGCGGGGCTGCAGGAAGCCATCGCGCCGGTGATCGTCGCGCTCACGCGGCGGCGGCGCAGCGGGCGTGGCTGACGGCCTGTAGGAATTTGCCTGACAAGGGGGATGGAAAAAGCGGGACTGCAGTGACGGAAATGGCCTGATGTTGCAGCCTTGTTCGGATCTCTACAGTTCGTTTCACGCTGAAACGCAAACCCACTGCAACCCGAGAGAGAGACGCCGCCATGACCTCCGAACAAATCCTTGCCGAGATCCGCGAAGCCAACCTGTCGTACCTGATGCTGGCCCAGAGCCTGATCCGCGGCGACCGCGACCAGGCCCTGTTCCGCCTGGGCGTCAGCGAGGAGACCGCGGGCCTGATCGGCGCGCTGACCCCGGCGCAGATGATGAAGATCGCCACCGGCAACACGCTGCTGTGCCGCTTCCGCATGGACGACGACCTGGTGTGGAACCTGCTCACCAGCCACGGCAAGGGCGCGGCCAACGAGGGCGTCTCGCGCCTGCACGCCTCGATCCTGATGGCCGGCCGTCACCAAGAGGCGGCCTGATCATGGCCCGCAACAAGAGCATCCTCAGCGAGGCGCGGCAGATCGAGCGCGCCGTCACGCTGATCCACCTGGGCGCGCGGCTGCAGGTGCTGGAAAGCGAGACCGACCTCAGCTACGAGCGGCTGCTGCGCCTGTACAAGGAAGTCTCCGGCCGCAGCCCCAGCAAGGGCCAGCTGCCGTTCTCCACCGACTGGTTCATGACCTGGCAGCCCAACATCCACGCCAGCCTGTTCCTGAACACGCACGAATACCTCAACAAGGTGGCCGAGCTCGACGAGATCGACACCGTGATCAAGGCCTATCAACTCTACCTGGAGCAGATCACGGCCCAGGGCCTGGAGCCCATGCTCAGCGTCACCCGCGCCTGGCGGCTGGTGAAGTTCGTCGACAACGGCATGCTGACGATGACGCCTTGCAGCAAGTGCGGCGGCCACTTCGTCACCCACCCGCACGAGATCGCCCGCCACTACGTCTGCGGCCTGTGCGAGCCGCCGGCGCGCGCCGGCAAGGGCAAGGCCGCCGGCTCGCTGCAGCTCCACGCCGAACCGCGAATTGCTGCCGGATCGTCGGCAGCGGCGCGCAAAGCCACCGCCGCGGCGTGAAATGCTGCCTGCCGCCGCGTTGCAGCGCCGCCGCCGATCGGCCGAAACTGCAGCCATGCGCTTGATTTGAAGGTTTGTCTCCTCCTGGCACAGTCCCCTGTGCTTTCGGGCGGATCCTCACGGATCCGCCCTTTTTCTTTGCTGCCCGACAACTGGCCGGCCTTGCCCCGCCTGATCGGCCCATGGTCGCGGCGGCGCCTGCGCACACTGGGCGGCTGTGAAACCCTCCGTTCCCTCGCTGCCACCGCAGGCCCCGCGCCGGACCCTGCGCTGGCCGCTGCCCGCGTTGCTGGCCTGGGGGCTGGCGTGGCTGGCCTTTTTCGCCGCCCGCGCTGCCGGGCTGCCGGCAGCGATGAGCTGGCTGCTGGCCGCCGCGCTGGGCCCGGTAATGGGCTTGGGCTTGGGCGTGCAGGGCCGCTGGCGGCGGCTGATCGTCGCCGCGGGCTTTCCGCTCTCCGGCCTGGGCTTGACCGCCGCGGCGCCGGCCTGGGCCTGGCTGCTGGCCGCGCTGCCGCTCGTGCTGGCCTACCCGCTGCGCGCCTGGAGCGACGCGCCCTTGTTCCCGACGCCGCGCCACGCGCTGCGCCCATTGGCCGAGGCCATCGCGCTGCCCGCCGGCGCGCGCGTGCTCGATGCCGGCTGCGGCCTCGGCCATGGCCTGCGGGCCTTGCACGCCGCCTGGCCGGCGGCGCGCATCGAAGGCGTGGAGTGGAGCGCGCTGCTGGCCTGGGCCTGCGCGCGCCGCTGCCGCTTCGCGACCGTGCGCCGCGGCGACCTGTGGGCCGGCGACTGGCGCGGCCTGGACCTCGTCTACCTGTTCCAGCGCCCCGAGAGCATGGCGCGCGCCTGGGCCAAGGCCGAGGCCGAGCTGGCACCCGGCGCCTGGCTGGTGAGCCTGGAGTTCGCGGTGCCGGGCGTGCAGCCCTGGCGCCAGCTGGACGCCGGCGGCGGCCGGCCGCTGTGGCTGTACCGGCCGGGCTCAAAGAAGCGCCGCGATGGCCGATAACCCCGCCAGATCTCCGTCGACCCGAAGCCTCTCGGGCCGACCCTGACTGAAAACTCATCATGTTCGTCATCATCGGCTGGGTCCTCGCGCTGGGCTGCATCTTCGGCGTCTACATCGCGCACGGCGGCAACATCGGCGTCATCCTGCATGCGCTGCCCTTCGAGCTGATCACCATCTTCGGCGCCGCGCTGGGCGCGTTCCTGGCCAACAACCAGATGAAGGTGGTCAAGGCCTCGCTGCGCGGGCTGGGCGCCTGCTTCAAGGGCAGCCGCTTCAGCAAGGCGCGCTACATGGAGCTGCTGGCGCTGATGTACGACATCCTGCAGAAGGCGCGCAAGGAAGGCCTGATGTCGATCGAGAAGGACGTCGAGGACCCGCACAGCAGCCCGCTGTTCCAGAAGTACCCGACGGTGGGCAACGACCACCACGTGACCGAGTTCATCACCGACTACCTGCGGATGATGGTGTCGGGCAATCTCAACGCGCACGAGATCGAGTCGCTGATGGACAGCGAGATCGAGACCCACCACCAGGAAGAGCACGCCGCCGTGGCCGCGATCGCGCGGCTGGCCGGCGGCCTGCCGGCCTTCGGCATCGTGGCCGCGGTGCTGGGCGTGGTCAACACCATGGGCTCGGTCGGCCAGCCGCCGGCGGTGCTGGGCGGGATGATCGGCTCGGCGCTGGTCGGCACCTTCCTGGGCATCCTGCTCGCGTACGGCTTCGTCGAGCCGCTGGGCGGCCTGCTGGAGCAGAAGGTGGAGGACGCCGGCAAGGAGCTGCAGTGCATCAAGACCACGCTGTTGGCGTCGATGCAGGGTTATGCGCCACAGGTGGCGATCGAGTTCGGCCGCAAGGTGCTGTACTCGGGTGACCGGCCGACCTTCACCGAGCTCGAAGGCCACGTCAAAGGGAAGAAGTAGCCATGGCCGGTGACGCGAAAAAGCTGCAGCCGATCATCATCAAGCGCGTCAAGAAGGGCGGCCATGCCGCCCATGGCGGCGCGTGGAAGATCGCCTACGCCGACTTCGTGACCGCGATGATGGCCTTCTTCCTGCTGATGTGGCTGCTGGGCAGCACCACCGAAGGCGACAAGAAGGGCATTGCCGACTACTTCAGCACCCCGCTCAAGGTCTCGCTGCTGGGCGGCGGCCAGGGCTCGGGCGACGCCTCGCACGTGATCAAGGGCGGCGGGCAGGACTTGTCGCGCAGCACCGGCCAGGTGAAGAACGGCGACGTCGAGGCCAAGCGCAAGACGGTCAACCTGCAGGCGCTGAAGGCCGAACAGCTGCGCGCCGAGCAGAAGGCGCTGGACGAGCTGAAGGAGCGCATCGAGGACAAGATCGCCGCCAACGCGATGCTCTCGGCGATGCGCAGCCAGATCCGGCTGGACATGACGCGCGACGGCTTGCGCATCCAGATCGTCGACGAAGGCAACCGGCCGATGTTCGACAGCGGCTCGGCGGCCGTCAAACCCTACATGCGCGAGCTGCTGCGCGCCATCGGCTCGGTGCTGGGCGAGGTGCCCAACCGGCTGACGCTGGAAGGCCACACCGATGCCGCGCCCTTCGGCGGCGGCGACCGCGGCTACAGCAACTGGGAGCTCTCGGCCGACCGTGCCAACGCCTCGCGCCGCGAGCTCATGGCCGGCGGCCTGCCCGAGGACCGGCCGCTGCGCGTGCAGGGGCTGGCGGCCAGTTCGCTGTTCGAGCCCAAGGATCCGCTGGCACCGAGCAACCGTCGCATCAGCATCATCGTGATGAACCGCGAAGCCGAGGACCGCTTCTTCCGCACCGCGCCGGCCGTCGTCGAGCCGGTGGAGGAGGAGGGCGCGGCCGCCGCCGCCGCCGACAAGCCCGCGTCGATCGCGCCCCAACTCGTGCCGCCGCGGCGCTGAGCACGGACCCGAGGGTCAAGTCCGCCGCCGCGCCGACCGATAACGCATCAACTCCTGATCCGAACCCGCCGTCTTTCGCACGAGGCCACCCGCCATGAGCAACGCCACCGACCTGAAGTTCCTGATCGTCGACGACTTCTCCACCATGCGCCGCATCGTGCGCGGCCTGCTCAAGGAGATGGGCTGCAACAACGCCGAGGAGGCCGAGGACGGCGTCGTCGCGCTCAACCTGCTGCGCGGTGCCAAGTTCGACTTCGTGGTCTCGGACATCAACATGCCCAACATGAACGGCTTCGAGCTGCTGAAGAACATCAAGGCCGATGACAGCCTCAAGCACCTGCCGGTGCTGATGGTGACGGCCGAGGCGCGCAAGGAAGACATCGTGCTGGCCGCGCAAAGCGGCGCCGCCGGCTACATCGTCAAGCCCTTCACCAAGGCGACGCTGGAAGAGAAGGTGCAGAAGATCCTGCAGAAGCTGGCCGTCAGCGCCTGAACACACCGCCGGCCAACGGGAGATCCGCATGAAGATGGAAACCGCACACACCCTGCAGCAGCGCGCCGAGTCATCGCCGGTGCTGTCCGAGGACGTGTACCTTCAGCTCGGCGCGCTGACGCGGCTGCTGCACGACACGATGCAGCAGCTCGGCGTGATGCCGCAGCTGCAGACCGCCGCCGACGGCCTGCCCGATGCCCGCAGCCGCCTGGCCTACATCGCCGAGAAGACCGCGGCCGCGGCCGACAAGGTGCTGACCTCGGTCGACCGCGCCAAGGCCGAGCAGCAGCTGATCAGCGACCACACGCGCGACCTCGCCGCCGCGCTCACCGCCGACCCGGTGCGCGCCGTCGCCTCGGGTGCGGTGTTCAACTTCGTCGCCGAGGTCGAGGCCGGCACCGCGCGCGTCGACCAGCACCTCACCGACATCATGCTGGCGCAGGACTTCCACGACCTCACCGGCCAGGTGGTGGCCAAGGTGGTCAAGCTGGCCAGCGAGCTGGAGGACAGCCTGGTCAAGCTGCTGGTGCAGGTGGTGCCGGCCGACCAACGCGACAAGGTCGACCCCAACGTGCTCAACGGCCCCGTGGTCAACCCCGAAGGACGCACCGACGTGGTGGCCAACCAGGGCGAGGTCGACGACCTGCTGGCAAGCCTGGGCTTCTAGCGGCGCCGCCGCCGCGCCGTCCGGCGCGCGCCACCCATCGACGAGGGCCTGCGGGCCCTCGTCGCCATTTGGGCGCCTGATTTTCGTGACCGACTGCACAAGGCCGCACGCCGTCTGCAGTCGATGCCCTCAATTGAGGGCCGAAACGGCCGTTGTTCTGGCGATCGACACGCCGGCAATGGAGGCAGGTCATGCAAATCAGATTGGGAGCACAAGGTCCTGTCGAACTGGACACCGCGACGAAGGTCGGCGCCTCGCGCAAGCATGGGGCGCCGCTCGCCACGGTGACGAGCTACACGCTGGGGGCACCGACCACCCGCGTGGTCTGCAACTGCCTGCAGTGCCAGGCCGCGGGCCTGGCCGAGGGTGCGCGCGTGGCGGCCGCCGCCGGCGTGAGCAGCGCGCCCGCGTCCGCCCGCACCGCCACGGCGGCCGCCGCGGTGGATTACACCGACCGCATCAAGAAGAGCGGCCGCATCAGCACCGATGCGCTGCTGGCCGGCGGCAACCGCTGGTTCCACGATGCCGGCGCCAGCGGCGCGCAGCCCTCGGCCGCGGCCAAGAAGTCGCTGAGCTACAGCTTCATCGAAAGCGCTTCGGGCCTGAGCGGCAGCGACGCCAACGGCTTCCAGGCGCTGAACAGCAGCCAGCGCGATCGCGTGCGCGACACCTTCCAGTACCTGTCGACGCTGATCGACGTCGACTTCACCGAGGTCAACGGCGGCGGCGACATCCAGTACGGCAGCAACGCCCAGACGGCCAGCGCCGGCTACGCGCGCTACCCCAACGAAGGCTCGCAGGTCTTCATCGCCAACAACCAGTCCGGCTTCAGCGGCGACTGGGGCGAGGGCAGCTACTCCTGGCAGGTGCTGTTGCACGAGACCGCGCACGCGCTGGGCCTCAAGCACCCGGGCAACTACAACGCCGGTGGCGGCGGCACGGCGGGGCCCTACCTGAGCAAATCGGCCGACAACCGCAACAACACGCTGATGTCGTACAACGATGCCAAGGACATGACCCGCATCGAGTACGACGGCGGCGCCTTCAGCAAGACCCAGGTCAACGCCGGCACCTACCAGGCCTACGACATCGAGGCGCTGCAGTACCTGTACGGCGCGTCGACCAGCGCCGGCGCCCAGTCCTACGCCTTCGGCGCCGACCAGGCCTTGTCGGCCACGCTGTGGAACCGCAACGCCGGCAGCCAGATCGACCTCTCCAACCAGAGCGGGCGCAACGTGGTCGACCTGCGCGCCGGCAAGAGCAGCTCGATCGGCATCGTCGACCCGTACTCCGACATGCCGTTCAGCAAGGCCCAGTACGCCAAGCTCAAGTCCGGCAACAAGGCCCTGACCGCGCTGATCGGCACGCCCGGCTACAGCGGCCAGAACAACCTCAAGATCGCCGCCGGCAGCCAGTTCACGCGCGCAGTGGGTGGCAGCGGCAGCGACAGCTTCGTGGCCAACACGGTCGGCGGCACGCTGGACGGCGGCGCCGGCGACGACAGCCTGTACTGGACCGGCGGCAACCTGCAGGCCGTGGGCGGCAGCGGCAACGACACGCTGTTGCTGAAGAAGGTGTCCGGCGCGAGCTGGACCGTGGCCGGCGACGGCAGCAGCGCCAGCCTGAGCAAGCGCGACAAGAAGACCGGCGTGGTGACCACGCTGGCCACGGTGGCGATGAGCGGCATCGAGTCGGTGCGCTACTGGAACGGCAGCGCGCTCAAGGCCACCGGCGCGGCCCTGTACGCGGCCAGCGGCGCGCCCACCTTCAGCGCCACGGCTTGACGCGCAGCCCGGAACACCGCCGGGAATCCCCGTTTTATCGGCCTCAAGTGCCGCCGCCGCCCCGGCACCATGGCAGGGCTCCGAACTGGAGCCGTGAACTGCCATGGCCGACGCCCAGAACCGCAACCTGCCCGCCTCCGCGCGGAAGATCTCCAAGGCCCGCCGCGACGGCCAGGTGCCGCGCTCGCGCGACCTCGGCCACCTGGCGCTGATCGGCGCCGGCACGCTGCTGGTCGCCGCGCTGGCGCCCGGTGCCGTCACCCGGCTGCGCGGCATGCTGGCGCAGGGCCTGCGTTTCGATGCGCAGACGCTGGCCGAATCCGACGTGATGACGCGCCAGGCGCTCGACCAGAGCCTGCAGATGCTGCTGATGGTGCTGCCGCTGGGCGCGGCGATGGCGCTGGCCGCGGTGGCCGCCAGCGTGCTGTCGGGCGGCTGGAACTTCACGCTCAAGCCGCTGCACCCCAAGTTCGACAAGCTCAACCCGCTGGCCGGGCTGCCGCGGCTGCTGTCGGGCCACCAGTTGACCGAGACGCTCAAGTCCTGTCTGCTGGCCGCGGTGCTGCTGGCCATCGGCGGCCTGTACCTGCAGCAGCACCTGGGCGAGTTCATCGCGCTCGCCGGCCAGCCGCTGCCCACCGCGCTGGCCAGCTCGGCCGAGCTGCTGCGCGGCGGCGTGATGCTGCTGGTGCTGGCGCTGGCCGCGTTTGCGCTGGTCGACGTGCCGCTGCAGCGCTGGCGCCTGGGCAACCAGTTGAAGATGAGCTTCGACGAGGTCAAGCAGGAATACAAGGAGGTCGAGGGCAACGCCGAGGTCAAGGGCAAGATGAAGGCGCGCATGCGCCAGATGGCGCGCCGCCGCATGCTGGCCGCGGTGCCCGAGGCCGACCTGGTGGTGATGAACCCCACCCACTACGCGGTGGCGCTGAAGTACGACGAGGCGACGATGACCGCGCCGCGCGTCGTCGCCAAGGGCAGCGACCTGCTGGCGCTGCGCATCCGCGACCTCGCCGCCGAGCACAAGGTGCCGGTGCTGCAGGCGCCGCCGCTGGCGCGCGCGCTGTACGCGCATGCCGAGATCGACGAGGAGATCCCGGCCGTGCTGTTCGGCGCCGTGGCCCAGGTGCTGGCCTGGGTCTACCAGCTGCGCCGCGCCACGCCGGCCGCGGCCGCCGCGCTGTCCGCGCCGGAGCCGGTGGTGCCGCCCGAGCTGGATCCGCACAACGGCGGCCCGCGCGGCGGCGCGTCTGCCGCGGCCGCGCGCCGCCGCCGAAGGAGCGCTGAATGAAGGACCAGTTGATCCGCCTGCAGGCCCTGCTGGGCCCGCACGCTGCCGGCGCCAAGGCGCTGACCATGCCCGCCTTCGTCGTGCTGATGCTGGCGATGATGGTGCTGCCGCTGCCGGCCTTCGCGCTGGACATGCTGTTCACGCTGAACATCGCCATCGCGCTGATGGTGATGATGGTCTCGTCGCAGATGGTCAGGCCGCTGGACTTCGCAGCGCTGCCCACGGTGCTGCTGGTGACCACGCTGCTGCGGCTGTCGCTCAACGTCGCGTCCACGCGCGTGGTGCTGATGGACGGCCACAACGGCCCCGGCGCCGCCGGCAAGGTGATCGAGAGCTTCGGGCACGTGCTGATCGGCGACAACTTCGCGGTCGGCCTGATCGTGTTCGCGATCCTGGTGGTCATCAACTTCGTCGTCGTCACCAAGGGCGCCGAGCGCATCGCCGAGGTCGGCGCGCGCTTCACCCTCGACGCCATGCCCGGCAAGCAGATGGCGATCGACGCCGACCTCAACGCCGGCCTGATCGACGAGGCCGAGGCCAAGAAGCGCCGCGCCGAGGTGGGCATGGAGGCCGACTTCTTCGGCAGCATGGACGGCGCCAGCAAGTTCGTGCGCGGCGACGCGATGGCCGGGCTGCTGATCCTCTTCATCTCGATGGTCGGCGGCTTCGTGATCGGCATGGCCGGCCACGGCCTGACGGCCGCCGAGGCAGCCCGCAGCTACGTCACGCTGGCCATCGGCGACGCGCTGGTGGCGCAGATCCCGGCGCTGCTGATCTCGGTGGCCAGCGCGATGGTGGTCTCGCGCGTCGGCAAGGACGAGGACATCGGCAGCCAGATCCGTGGCCAGGTGTTCGCCTCGCCGCGCTCGCTGGCCATCGCCGCCGGCATCGTCTTCGGCCTGGGCCTGGTGCCGGGCATGCCGCACCTGGTGTTCTGGATCGTCGGCGGCGCCTTGGGCTGGCTGGCCTGGCTGATGACGCGCCGCGCCAAGCAGGCCGCCGCCCGCGCCGCCGAGCCGCCGGTGCCCGGCGAGGCGCCGGTGGCCAACGCCGAGGCGAGCTGGGACGACCTGGCGCCGGTGGACGTGCTGGGGCTCGAGGTCGGCTACCGGCTGATCGCGCTGGTCGACAAGGCGCGGGTCGGCCCCAACGGCGACCTGCTGGGCCGCATCAAGGGCGTGCGCAAGAAGTTCGCGCAGGAGGTCGGCTTCCTGCCGCCGCCGGTGCACATCCGCGACAACCTCGACCTCAAGCCCAGCGTCTACCGCGTCACGCTGCGCGGCGCCGTGGTGGGCGAGGGCGAGGCCTTCCCGGGCCAGTTCCTGGCCATCAATCCGGGCGGCGCGACCATTCAGCTGCCGGGCACCAAGACGGTCGACCCGGCGTTCGGGCTGCCGGCCACCTGGATCGACGAGCGCCACAAGGAGCAGGCCCAAATGCATGGGTTTACGGTGGTTGATTGCGGCACCGTGGTGGCGACCCATCTTTCACACTTGATGCAAGTGAACGCTGCCAAGTTGCTGGGTCGCACCGAGACCCAGGCCCTGGTGGAGCACGTCACCAAGCTCGCTCCCAAACTGATCGAAGACGTGGTGCCCAAGATGGTCGGAATCTCCACCCTGCAAAAGGTGCTCCAGCTGCTGCTGGAAGAGGGCGTGCACATCCGCGACATGCGCTCGATCGTCGAATGCCTGGCCGAACACGCGGCCACCGTCAGCGACGCCGGCGAACTGGCCAGCCGCATCCGCGTGCGCCTGGCGCCGGTGATCGTGCAGCAGATCTACGGCCCCGTGAAGGAGCTGGACGTGATCGCGCTGGAGCCCGATCTGGAGCGCCTGGTGGCGCAGGCGCTGACCTCGCCGCACGGCGCGGCGCTGGACCCCGGCGTCGCCGACACGCTGACCAAGAGCGCCGCCGAGACCGCGCAGAAGCAGGAGAACCTGGGCCTGCCGGCCTGCCTGCTGGTGCCCGACATCCTGCGCGCGCCGATCGCCCGGCTGCTGCGCCGCGCCGCGCCGCGGCTGAAGGTGCTGTCGCACAGCGAGATTCCTGAGACCCATTCCATCCGCATCGGATCCGTCATCGGAGGCCTGGCATGAACTTGAAGCGCTTCACGGCGCGCACCTCGCGCGAGGCCCTGGCCCTGGTGCGCCAGACCTTCGGCGAGGACGCGGTGGTGATGTCCACCCGGCCCTGTCCCGAAGGCGTGGAAGTGCTGGCCATGGCTCCCGAGAGCCTGCAGCACCTGGAGAAATTCAACGCGCCGACGGTCAGCGCGAGCGCGGCGGCGCAGGTCGAGCCCGCGCGTGCCGACGGCCCGGTCGAGCAGGACGTCGAGCGCCTGGCGATGAGCACGCTGTCGTTCCAGGACTACGTGCGCGAGCGCATGCTCAAGCGCCGCCGCAGCGAAATGACGGGGCACGACGACGCCAGGCCCGCGCCGGCCGAAGTGCCGCGCGTGGCCGCGCCCGCGGCGGCGCCGCTGGCGGCAGCGCCGGCCATGCTGGCACGCCGCGCGCTGCCCGAGCCCGACTTCGCCGCCGATCTGGCCGACGAGCCGCCGCCGCAACCGCAACGCCTGCGCGCGCCGCAGCGCCCGCTGCCGGCGGCCTCGTTCACCAGCGAGCGCACGGCGCCGGACGCCATCGCCGTGCCGCGCGAGGCCGAGGAGATGCTGCGCGAGCTGCGCTCGGTGCGCGGCCTGATCGAACAACGTTTCGGCGAACTGGCTTTCATCGAGAAGCTGCAGCGCCAGCCGCGCCAGGCGCTGCTGTCGCACCGGCTGCTCGAATGCGGCTTCTCGCCGGCGCTGGTGCGCAAGCTGGTCGACGGCCTGCCCGCCGACGGCGACGAGACCGAATGGGCCAGCAACGTGCTGCAGCGCAACCTGCTCACCGGCGAGGCCGAGAGCCCGCTGGAAGACGTGGGCGGCGTGTTCGCGCTGATCGGCCCCACCGGCGTCGGCAAGACCACCAGCACCGCCAAGCTGGCGGCGGCCTTTGCCGCCCGCCACGGCGCCAGCAACCTGGGGCTGATCACGCTCGACGCCTACCGCGTCGCCGCGCACGAGCAGTTGCGCGCCTACGGCCGCATCCTGGGCGTGCCGGTGCACACCGCGCACGACCGCGCATCGCTCGACGACCTGCTGGAGCTGCTGGCGGGCAAGAAGATGGTGCTGATCGACACCGCCGGCATGGCCCAGCGCGACACCCGCACCAAGGAACTGCTGGACATGCTGAGCCACCGCTCGGTCAACCGGCTGCTGGTGGTCAATGCCGCCAGCCAGGGCGAGACCGTCGAGGACGTGCTGGCCGCCTACCGCGCCAACACCTGCCGCGGCGTGATCCTGTCGAAGATCGACGAGGCGATGAAGCTGGCGCCCGCGCTCGACGCGCTGATCCGCCACAAGGTCAAGGTGCTCGCGGTGGCCAACGGCCAACGCGTGCCCGAGGACTGGCACCGCCTGTCGGCGCAGGCGCTGATGCAGCGCGCGCTGCGCGCCGGCGGCTCCAGCGCCTGGAAGCTCGACGACACCGACGTCAAGCTGGTCTTCACCGGCCACCCGGCCACTGTCGCGGCGTCCGCGGCGCACCCGGCCTGAGCGAGGCGGCTGCCGTGCGACGCACCACCTTCAACCCCATGCTGGCCGCCCGCGCGCCGGCCGACCAGGCCAGCGGCCTGCGCCGGCTGTTCGCAGCGCGCCGCCGCCTGCTGGCGGTGGCCGCCAACCCCTTCGTCCCCGGCGCGCAGGCGCTGCTGGAGACGCTGTGCGCCGCGCTGGCCGCGCAAGGCCGCCAGGTGCTGGTGGTGGACGCTGCCAGCACCGCGCCGCCGCCGCACGAGACCGCGCTGTTCGACCTTGCCGCCGGCGTCGAGCGGCTGGACGAGCAGGTCAGCTACCTCGCCGCGCGCGGCGTGCCGCTGGCCCATGTGGACACCCACGGCTCGGCCGCCGCCTTCGTCGACGCCGCGTTCGACGCCGCGCCGGGGCACGACCTGATGCTGTTGCACGCCGACCCCAGCGACCTGGCGCGCATGATCGGCCGCCGCCCGCTGCGCCCGCTGCTGGTGGGCGCCGACCGGCCGGAAT
This sequence comes from uncultured Rubrivivax sp., assembly GCA_964470565.1. Classification (GTDB taxonomy): domain Bacteria; phylum Pseudomonadota; class Gammaproteobacteria; order Burkholderiales; family Burkholderiaceae_C; genus Rubrivivax. The sequence continues at coordinate 309,072 of CAYYDJ010000002.1, read as the reverse complement.
CGATCAAGCAGGCCTACGCCGCCTGCAAGCTGCTGGTGCAGCGCTGCGGGCTGATGACGTTCGACCTGGTGCTGGCCGCCGACCCCGAACGCCGCCGCGTGCCCGTCATCGCCGAGCGGCTGGCCAGCTGTGCCGACAGCTTCCTGGGCGCCGTGCTGCACGACTGGGCCGCGGTGGACCCGCTGTTCGACCCCGCCGCCGCGCAAGACCCCGCGCTGCAGCGGCTGCTGGCCGCGCAGCTCGCGCTGGACGGCGAGCCTTCACAGGCTTTCGCCGCGCCCGCGCCGCGCCCCCTGCCGCAACGCGCTGCCGCCGCCGCGCAACCTCCGTTCTAGACCCCGCCAACGGGAGCCTCTCGCCATGTACACCGCCAAGGGACAACTCGATACCGGAGCGCTGCTCAAGCAGTACAGCCCGCTGGTCCGCCGCCTGGCCCACCAGATGATCGCCAAGCTGCCGGCCAACGTCGAGCTCGACGACCTGATCCAGGTCGGCATGATCGGCCTGTCCGACGCGCTGAGCCGCTTCGACGCCAACCAGGGCGTGCAGTTCGAGACCTTCGCCACCCAGCGCATCCGCGGCGCGATGCTCGACGAGCTGCGCGGCAGCGACTGGATGAGCCGCGGCGACCGCCGCCAGCAGCGCGCCATCGAAACCGCGGTGCACAAGCTCGAGCAGCGCCTGGGCCGCGCGCCCAACGAGACCGAGATCGCCAAGGAGATGGAGCTGACGCTGCCGGAGTACCAGCAACTGCTGGGCAAGGTGCGCGGCACCCAGCTCATCTACCTGGAAGACATGAGCGGCGACGACGGCGACGAGGACTACCTCGACCGCCACGTCGCCGACGAGGACGCCAACCCGCTGGGCCGCCTGCAGGACCAGCGCATGCGCGAAGCCCTGGTCGAAGCCATCAAGAACCTGCCCGAGCGCGAGCAGTTCGTGATGAGCATGTACTACGAGCAGGACATGAACCTCAAGGAGATCGCGGCCGTGCTCGGCGTCACCGAGAGCCGCGTCTGCCAGCTGCACAGCCAGTCGATCGCGCGGCTGCGCACGCGGCTGCGCGAGTGGTGAGCGGCGGCCACTGACGGCCATTGACGGCCGGTGCGGCGCGGCGCTGACGCCGCGCCGAGCCGGCTCATGTCGCCGACGCCAGCCCCAGCATCCGGCAGATCGGCTCGGCACGGCCGGCGACGCCGGTCTTGGATCTGCCCATCGCGTTGACAGGCCCTCGTCCTGCGCCGCCAGGCTGGATGCGACCGTCAGGTCGCTCAGCCGCAGCCGCGTCATCACGCCGAGCGCGCGCGAGACGTGCGGCCACAGCAGCGCCAGCTTGCGGCGCTGATCCTCGGTGCAGCCGACATCGCCTCGTCGCGATCGAAGGAGCAGGCCGTCGGCAGGTCCGAGATCCGCGGCTCCAGCTTTATGGGCTGCAGTTCGAACACCACGCTCGACAGCAGGCGCCAGATGCCGCCCACGCGCAGGCAGTCCCGGTACCCGCATTTCGCGGCCGGCAGCGCCTGATCAGGCGCGACGAAGGGTGTCGATGCGGATCGTGGGCGCAGAGCGCGCCGCACGGCGGTCGATGTGACCGATCAGGGCGCCAACGCATGGCGCCGCGGCACGCTCAGGCCTGCAGCCGCCCTGACGCGCTGCGCCGTTCGGCGGCGCCGGCGGCGCCGTAGACGCTGTGCAGCGGATGGTCCGGCAGCAGCACGTCGATCGCGCGGTCGAGCGCGGCGGTGGCGCGGGCCAGGGCCTCGCGCTGGGCGGCCACCTGGCCGCCGGCCAGCGCCAGGCGCTGGCGCAGGACGCCGGGGACGCCGCCTTCGCGGGCCGCGCGGCTGAACTGGCCGACCGCGCGCGCCAACGCGCGATGCAACTCGGTGGCCTGGCTCTCGATGGCCTGGGGGTCGTTGGCGTACAACGCCTGGGCCAGGCCGCCGAGGCAGGTTTCCAGGGCCGTCAGCGGCGGCTCCAGCTCGGCCACGCGCCGCAGGGCCTGCATTTCCTCGGGGGAACTGAACATCGGGCGCATCCTGCCGTCAGCGGTAGTTGCGGCTCAGCAGTTCCTGGGCATTGGCGATCAGCTTGTCGGCGATCGTCTCGGGGTTGACCTTGTAGCTGCCGTCCTTGATCTGCTGGCTGACGCGCTCGACCTTGGCCGCGTCGAAGCTGCCGTCGCCGCCGGCCTGCGCCAGCGCCGACGCCTGCGGCGAGATCGCCACGGTGTCGCCGCTGCTGGTGCGCTTGCCGTCGACCGTGGCGGCCGTGCCGTTCTTGCGCTCGGTGGCGGTGGTCGTGACGGCCGGGGTGTTGATGAGTGAACCGATCTTCATGCTTGGCTCCCAGAGAGCGGGCCTTCAGCGTGGGCTGCTGCGGGCCTTTCCGGTTGATGTGTTCAGGGTATCGGTCTCGCGCCGCGCCGACTTTAGGCCGGGCGGTTCATATTTTTCATCAACCCCCTTGGATGCGGGGGCTCCGGGGTCCGCGCCCGTCACAGCGACAACTCCACGCGCCGCTCGGCCACCGGGACGCCGGTGAGCACGCGGCCCGACTCGGTGCGCACGCGCACCGGCTGGCCTTCGACGCCGGGCGACAGCGCCTGGCCTTCGCCGCTGACGGCAAAGCCCTCGCCGCGCGCCAGGATCTGCACCGTGTCGCCGGCACCGAACCATTGCCGCAGCTTGAGGTCGCCGCCGCGCAGGGCCTGGCCCGGCTGCAGCGCGCGGCCCAGGCTGCGCCCGATCAGCTTGTCGGCCTGGGTCAGCGGGACTTGAGCCTCGGCGGCCCAGTCGACCTCGGCGATGTGCAGGTCGGCCGCCGTCAGCTCGGTGCCGGCGGGCAGCGCGCGCTGCGCCACCAGGGCCGGCGCAAACACCTTGACCGTGACCGGCAGCCACACCTGCCAGGGCCGCTCGCCTTCGACGCAGCGCAGCCCGATTCGGGTGCGGCCCCAGACCTGGGCCTGCGGCGGCAATTGCGGCTCGATGCGCTTGCAAGGCGCCAGGCGCAGCCGCGGGTCGAGGCGGCCGATCTCGATCTCCACGCGCGGCTGGCCGCGCGCCGCCGCCGCAGCACCGGCAGCGGCCGGCGGCAGGCGCAGGCTCTGGCCGACCAGCGCGCGCACCGGTGCGGCCATGGCGGTCTCGATCGCGGCGTCCGCGGGCACGGGTTCGGTCTGCGCCGGCGACGATGCGGCGGCGGCAATCCAGGCCAGGGCCAGCAGCGTGGAGCGGGCAGGCAGGCGAATGCGGGCAGCAGGGTTCACGCCCGGCACTGTAGACAAGGCAGGGCGCGCGCCGGCTTTGAAATGCCACGCCTTTGCCCCGCTGTTCCGGCTTCAGTGGCGGCCGGTGCCATCCCAGAATGCCGCCGATGATCAACCGCCTGACCTCGTCGCTGGAGTTCCAGACCCAGGCGCTCGCTTTGCGGGCCGAGCGCCAGCGGCTGATCGCCAGCAACATCGCCAACGCCGACACGCCGGGCTACGTGGCGCGCGACTTCAACTTCGCGCAGGCGCTGCAGCAAGCCAGCGGCGGCGGCAGCAGCGGCTTCAAGCTGGCCGCCAACGCCGAGCTGGCCGCCGGGATGCCCGACGGCGGCGGCAGCGCCGAGCATCCGCGGCTGAACTACGCCATGGCCTCGCAGACCAACCTCGACGGCAACAGCGTCGACATGGACCGCGAGCGCGCCAGCTTCGCCGAGAACGCACTGCGCTACGAGAGCACGCTGCGCTTCATCAACAGCAGCGTCAAGACGACGCTGGACGCGATGAAATCGCACAACCAGGGTTGATCACGATGAGCATGATGCGGATTTTTGATGTCGCGGGCAGCGCCGTGAGTGCGCAGAGCCAGCGGCTCAACGTCGTGGCCTCCAACCTGGCCAACGCCGACACCGTCGCCGGGCCCGACGGCCAGGCCTACAAGGCGCGGCAGGTGGTGTTCCAGACCGTGCTGATGGGCGAGCAGGGCCAGCCCGAGGCGGCCGCCGGCGTGCGCGTGAGCACGGTGCGCGAGGACCAGGCCCAGGGCCGCCGCGTGCACGACCCCAAGCACCCCAGCGCCGATGCCGACGGCTACGTGACCTACAGCAACGTCAACGCGGTGGAAGAGATGGTCAACATGATCTCGGCCTCGCGCTCGTACCAGAACAGCATCGAAGTGATGAACACCGCCAAGAGCCTGATGCAGAAGACGCTGCAGATGGGCCAGCAGGTCTGAACGCTTCGCAAGGATCGCCAGCATCATGACCATCACCACCGACGGCAGCACCGTCAACGACGCCTACGCGCTGTACGGCAAAAGCGGCAGCGGCGCCAGCGGCACGCCCAGCACCACGGCCAGCGCCGACCGCTTCCTGACCATGCTGGTGACGCAGCTCCAGAACCAGGATCCGCTGAACCCGATGGACAACGCGCAGATGACCACCCAGATGGCGCAGATCAACACGGTCACGCAGCTGGAGAAGGTCAACGAGTCGGTGCAGGGCCTGGGCTCGCACCTGCTGCAGATGCAGGCGCTGCAGGCCGCCTCGGTGGTGGGCCACGACGTCAAGCTCGAAGGCGACTCGCTGGACCTCAGCACCGGCACCGGCCGCGGCGCGGTGGCGCTGACCGGCGCTGCCACCTCGGTCAAGGTGGAGGTGCTGGACGCCAACCAGAAGGTGGTGGGCAGCATCGACCTCGGCCAGCAGACCGCCGGGCTGCACAGTTTCGAGTGGAAGCCGGGCAGCAACGCCGCCAACGCCGCCTACACCTTCCGCGTCAGCGCGATGAACGGCAAGACCGCCGTCGACAGCAGCACGCTGATGATCGACCGCGTCAACGCCGTCAGCACCGCCGGCAACGCGCTGACGCTGACGCTGGCCCGCAACGGCACCGTGCCGGCGACCAGCGTCGTCACCTACGACTGAGTTTTCCTCCGAGGAATCATCCATGAGCTTCCAGCAAGGCCTGTCCGGACTCAACGCCACGAGCAAAAACCTCGAGGTCATCGGCAACAACATCGCCAACGCCGGCACCTACGGCGCCAAGTCGTCGCGGGCCGAGTTCTCCGACTTCTACGCCAGCGCGCTCAACGCTTCGGTGGGCTCGGGCGTGGGCATCGGCACGCAGCTGGCGACCATCGCCCAGCAGTTCACGCAGGGCAGCATCACCGCCACCGACAACCCGCTGGACATCGCGATCAACGGCCGCGGCTTCTTCCAGGTGAGCGACGGCGCCAGCCCCACCAAGTACTCGCGCAACGGCCAGTTCAAGGTCAACAAGGACGGCTACATCGTCAACAACAGCGGCGACAAGCTGCTGGGCTACACGGCCGACGCCGGCACCGGCCAGATCCAGGCCGGCCTGGCGATGCCCATCCAGCTGCCCACCGGCGGCATCGCGCCGCAGGCGACGCAGAAGACCGGCATGGAGCTCAACCTCGACTCCACCAAGAAGGTCACCGTGCCGGTCAGCGGCCCGGCGATCGACTTCACCGACGCCAAGACCTACAACAGCGCAACCTCGCTGACCGTCTACGACGCCAAGGGCGACCCGATCGCGCTGACCTACTACTTCCAGCGTTCGTCGGTCAACGACGGCACCGCGCCCGACGAGTGGAACGTCTTCGTCACCGCCAACGGCGCCTCGGTGCTGGGCACGGCCGCCGCGCCGGAGCCCATCGGCACCATCACCTTCAGCGCCGACGGCTCGGTGCCCACGGCCTTTGCCGCCGGCACCGGCTTCACCAGCGCGATCGACCCCAACACCGGCGGCATCGAGATCGGCTTCCCCGACGTGCAGGGCGCGGCCGGCTCCAACGGCGTGCTGCCGCTGCCGGTCAGCGGCATGACGCTGTCGATGAACGTCACGCAGTTCGCCTCGGCCTTCGGCGTCACCGACCTGTCGCAGGACGGCTTCACCGCCGGCCAGCTCAGCTCGATCAACATCGAATCCAACGGCATCATCACCGCGCGCTACTCCAACGGCCAGACCAAGAGTGCCGGCCAGGTGGAGATCGCCGACTTTCGCAACCTGCAAGGCCTGCAGCCGGTGGGCGACAACATGTGGGCCACCACCTTCGCCAGCGGCAACCCGGTGACCGGCGTGCCCGGCGACGGCAATCTGGGCGTGCTGCAGGCCGGCGCCCTGGAGGAGTCCAACGTCGACATGACGGCCGAGCTGGTCAACATGATCACCGCGCAGCGCGCCTACCAGGCCAACGCGCAGACCATCAAGACCATGGACCAGGTGATGCAGACCCTGGTCAATCTGCGCTGACATGACCGCCCCCGAAGCGCCTTCGGCGCCTCCCCCCAGGGGGCGCCGCCAGCGGCCCGGCAGAGCCGGTTCCGCGGCGGCCGCTTGGCTGCGGCTGTCGCATGCAGCAAGGGTGCCGTTCGGTGCGGTGGAAACGGGTGTGAAGTTGACCGGGGCCTGAGCGATGGACCGCCTGATCTACCTGTCGATGTCCGGCGCCAAGGCCACGCTGCAGCGCCAGGACGTGCTGGCGCACAACCTGGCCAACGCCTCGACCAACGGCTTCCGCGCCGAGATGGCGGCCTTCCGCGCCGTGCCGGTGCGCGGCGACGGCGCCAGCACCCGCGCCTACGCGCTGGAGTCGACCATCGGCTACGACAACACCGGTGGCCCCATGCAGAGCACCGGCCGCGAGCTGGACGTGGCGCTCAAGGGCAACGCCTGGCTGGCGGTGCAAGGCACCGACGGCACCGAGGCCTACACGCGCGCCGGCGCGCTGGAGGTCGACGCGCAAGGCCAGCTCGTCAGCGCCACCGGCCGCCTGATGCTGGGCGACAGCGGGCCGATCACGATCCCGGCCGGCGCGCAGCTCGACATCGCCGGCGACGGCACCATCAGCGCCACCGTCGGCAATGCGCGCCCGCAGGCCGTGGGGCGGCTGAAGCTGGTGACGCCCGAGGCCGCGCTCAAGCGCGGCGACGACGGCCTGTTCCGCCCCGCCGACGGCAACCCGCTCGACGCCGACCCCCAGGCCCGGCTGCAGGCCGGTGCGCTGGAGGGCTCCAACGTCAGCCCCGTCGAGACCATGGTGGCGATGATCGCCGCCTCGCGCCAGTTCGAGCAGCAGATGAAGAGCCTGCAGACCGCCGAGACGCGCGACCAGGCCGCGTCGCGGCTGCTGTCGCCGAGCTGATCGCCGCGCGGCCCCGATCAGTCCTGATCTGAGGGGCAAAGCCGCGGCTTATCGGCCGCTTGCCGCTCTCAAGCCCGGGCGAAGATGCTGCCCACATCCTTGTGGAGCAACGCGCATGATCCGATCGTTGTGGATCGCCAAGACCGGCATGGAAGGCCAGCAGACCAAGCTGGACACCATCGCCAACAACCTGGCCAACACCGGCACCAACGGCTTCAAGCGCGGCGGCGTGGTGTTCGAAGACCTGATGTACCAGAACCTGCGCCAGACCGGCGCCGCCGCCGACGCCCAGGCCGTGCTGCCCACCGGGCTGCAGGTGGGCCTGGGCACGCGGGTGGCGGCCTCGACGCGCAACTTCAGCCAGGGCGCGCTGCAGCAAAGCAGCAGCGACCTCGACCTGGCGGTCAAGGGCAAGGGCTTCTTCCAGATCACCATGCCCGACGGCAGCACCGGCTACACGCGCGACGGCTCGTTCCAGATCGACGCCAACGGCCAGCTCGTCACCAACGGCGGCCTGGTCCTGCAGCCGGGCATCACGATCCCGGCCAACGCGCAGAAGGTGACGATCGCGCAGGACGGCACCGTCAACGTCACCGTGCCCAACCAGGCCACGCCGCAATCGGTGGGCCAGATCCAGCTGGCCAGCTTCATCAACCCGGCCGGGCTGGAGCCGCGCGGCAGCAACCTGTTCGCCGAAAGCGCCAGCTCCGGCGCGCCGCAGGCCGCGGCGCCGGGCACCAACGGCCTGGGCACGCTGGCCCAGGGCATGGTGGAGGGCAGCAACGTCAACGTGGTGGAAGAGCTGGTCTCGATGATCGCGACGCAGCGCGCCTACGAGCTCAACTCCAAGGCCATCCAGACCTCCGACCAGATGCTGCAGAAGCTGGGGCAGTTGTGATGCGCGCCCTTCGCTGTTTCGTTTTGATCGCAGCCACGCTGCCGCTCGCCGGCTGCCTGGGCACGGTGCAGGACTTCCTGTACCCGCGCGTCGAGATGGCCGACACCAGGCCGCAGCCGCCGGCCGTCGTCGTGTCGGCGCAGGCCGCGCCGCCGGCCACGGGTTCGATCTTCAACGCCGCCAGCTACCGGCCGCTGTTCGAGGACCAGCGCGCGCGCCTGGTCGGCGACACGCTGACGGTGCAGATCGTCGAGAAGGTCGCGGCCAGCGCCAAGTCCACCAGTTCGGTGGACAAGAACGGCAGCGTCGATGGCGGCATCAGTGCGCTGCCCTTCGTCAAGAGCCTGAGCCGCGCCAGCGCTTCTGCCAACGGCTCCAACACCTTCGAGGGCAAGGGCACCACCGAGAGCAGCAACGACTTCACCGGCACCATCACCGTGGTGGTGCGCGAGGTGCTGCCCAACGGCCACCTGCTGGTGGCCGGCGAGAAGCAGATCGGCGTCAACAACAACGTCGACACGCTGCGCTTCTCGGGCCAGCTCGACCCGCGCACCATCCAGGCCGGCAACACCGTGCCGAGCACGCAGATCGCCAACGTGCGGCTGGAGCACCGCGGCCGCGGCGCCCAGGCCGATGCGCAGGTGATGGGCTGGCTGGGCCGCGTCTTCCTGAGCCTCCTCCCGATATGAGCCTCCATCCCGAACGACTGCTGCGTGCCGCCGTGCTGCTGGCTTTTGCGCTGGCCAGCGCCGCGCTGTGGTGGCCGCTGCCGGCCGGCGCGGCCGTCGCGCGCGTCAAGGAACTGGCCAGCGTGCAAGGCGTGCGCAGCAACCCCTTGCAGGGCCTGGGCCTGGTGATCGGCCTCGACGGCACCGGCGACCAGACCACGCAGTCGCCGTTCACCGCGCAAAGCCTGCAGGCCATGCTGCAGCAGATGGGCGTGACGCTGCCGGCCGGCGTCTCGGTGCAGTCCAAGAACGTCGCCGCCGTGATGGTGACGGCCACGCTGCCGCCGTTTGCGCAGCCGGGCCAGCCGCTGGACGTGGCGGTGGCCTCGATCGGCAACGCCAAGAGCCTGCGCGGCGGCACGCTGATCGCCACGCCGCTGAAGGGCGCCGACGGCCAGATCTACGCGCTGGCGCAGGGCAACCTGATCGTCGGCGGCGCCGGCGCCGCGGCCGGCGGCTCCAAGGTGCAGATCAACCACCTCTCGGCCGGCCGCATCCCCGAAGGCGCCACCGTCGAGCGCTCGGTGCCCACGCCGCTGCAACATGGCGACAGCATCCGGCTCGACCTCAACAGCAACGACTTCGCCACCGCGCGCGCCGTGGCCAAGGCCATCAACGCCGCCAAGGGCGGTGTCGCCAGCGCGCTGGACGGCCGCGTGGTGCAGGTGCGCGTGCCGGCCGATCCGGATGCGCGCGTGGGCTTCCTGGCCGACATCGAGAATCTGCCGGTGGAGCTGGAAAAGCGCGCCGCGCGCATCGTGCTCAACGCCCGCACCGGCTCGGTGGTGCTCAACGAGGCGGTCACGCTGGGGCCGTGCGCGGTGGCGCACGGCAGCCTGTCGGTCACCATCAGCTCGACGCCGGTGGTCAGCCAGCCGGGGCCGCTGTCGCAAGGGCAGACCGTGCAGTCGGAGAAGAGCGACATCGCGATCACGCAGCAAGGCGGCGCGCTGGTGCAACTGCCCGCCGGCACCAAGCTGGCCGAGGTGGTGAAGGCGCTCAACGCGCTGGGCGCGACGCCGCAGGACCTGCTGGCGATCCTGCAGGCGATCAAGAGCGCCGGCGCCTTGAACGCCGAGATCGAAGTGATATGACCCCCCCCCGAAGCGCCTTCGGCGCCTCCCCCCCAGGGGGGCGCCCCCAGCGGACCGGCAGAGCCGGATCCGCGGCGGCCGCTTGGTTGCGGTTGATTCATGCGGGCGCGGTGCCGCTTGGCGACGGCATGGAAAGCTGAGATGGCCGTCGCACCGACCAACCGCCTGGGCTACGACGCCAAGTCGCTGGACGCGCTGAAGGGCGCCGCCGCGCGCGACCCCAAGGCCGCGGTGCGCGAGGCGGCGCGTCAGTTCGAGACCCTGTTCATGCAGGAGCTGATGAAGAGCATGCGCGCCACCACGCTGGACAGCGGCATGCTCGACAACCAGGGCAGCAAGCTCGGCACCGAGATGCTGGACAGCCAGCTCGCCGGCAACCTGTCGGGCATGAAGGGCGGGCTGTCCGAGGCCATCATGAAGCAGCTCGAGCGCCAGATGGGCTTGTCGCCCGGCCCCATTCCGGCCACCGGCGCCAAGGCCACGGCCAACACGACCGCGCAGCCGCTGGACCGGCTGGACAAGGCGGTGGCGATCCCCGAGAAGAGCGCCGCCGGCTTCGTGCAGCAGCACCGCGACGCCGCCGCGCAGGCGCAGGCCGCCACCGGCATCCCGGCGGCCTTCATGATCGCCCAGGCCGCGCACGAGACCGGCTGGGGCCGCAAGGAGATCAAGCACGCCGACGGCACGCCGGCCAACAACCTGTTCGGCATCAAGGCCGGCGCCAACTGGAGCGGCCCGGTGGCCGAGGTCACGACCACCGAATACATCGGCGGCGTCGCGCGCAAGGTGACGGCCAAGTTCCGTGCCTATGCCAGCCACGCCGAGTCGTTTGCCGACTACGCCCGGCTGATCAAGGACAGCCCGCGCTACGCGGGTGTGGTGGCCAAGGGCAAGGACGCGGCCGGCTTCGCGCAAGGCCTGCAGAAAGCGGGTTATGCCACCGACCCGGCCTACGCCGAGAAGCTGACCCGCGTGATCAACACCACGCTGCGCCTGCAGCGGCAGGCCGCCTGACGAGGACGCGAGGCCCACGATGAGCAACGCCCTGCTTTCGATCGGCGTGCGCGCGATGGCGGCCAGCTACGCGTCGATGCAGACCACCGGCCACAACATCGCCAATGCCAACGTGGCCGGCTACTCGCGCCAGACCACGCTGCTGGCCACGGCCAAGGGCCAGGCCACCGGCGACGGCTACTTCGGCCGCGGCGTCGACGTGGTCGGCGTGCAGCGCGTGCAGGACGCCTTCCTCACCCGCGAGGCGGCGGCGTCGAAGTCGCTGGCGTCGATGGACGCGGTGCGCAACGAGCAGCTGCAGCAGCTGCAGTCGGTCTTCAAGACCGGCGAGCAGGGCATCGGCAACTCGATCTCGCAGTTCTTCTCGGCCTTGTCCGACCTCGGCAACCACCCCGCCGACAGCGCCACCCGCAGCGTGGTGCTGGCGCGCGCGCAGGACCTCGCGCAGCGCTTCAACGAGTCCAACACCCAGCTCGTGACGCTGCAGACGCAGGTCACCCAGGAGCTGCAGTCGACGGTGACCGCCGTCAACGGGCTGGCCAGCAGCATCGCCAAGGTCAACAAGGACATCGCCGCCGCGCGCGGCATGGGCCAGGAGCCCAACGACCTGCTGGACCAGCGCGACATGCTGGTCGCGCAGCTCAGCGAGCACGTGCAGGTCAGCACCATCGCGGCCGACGACGGCACCGTGGGCGTCTTCATGGGCGGCGGCCAGCGCCTGGTGCTGGGCGCGGTGGCCGAGCAGCTCAAGGTGGTGCCCGACACCTACGCCGGCGGCCGCTCGTCGATCGCCATCACCGAAGGCGGCAGCAAGGACGCGCGCACGCTCAGCCCCGACGCGCTGGGCGGCGGCCGCATCGCCGGGCTGCTGCAGTTCCAGAACAACGACCTCGTGGCCGGGCAGGTGATGCTGGGCCAGCTCAGCCGCGCGCTGGCCGGCGCCGTCAACGACCAGCAGGTGCTGGGCCTGAACCTGCAGCCGCCGGCGGGCAGCGTGGCGTCCAAGCCCTTGTTCGGCTTCATCGCCAGCACCCAGCCGCAGGTGCTGCCGGCGGCCACCAACCAGAAGAACGGCAGCGGCCAGTTCACCAGCAACGTCTCGATCGAGGTTGCCGACGACAGCCAGCTCAAGGCCGCCGAGTACGAGCTGCGCGAAGACCCCAACAACGCCGGCCAGTGGCAGCTGCTGCGCTCGCCCGACGACGGCACGGCGCCGGTCGACGTGGTCGACGGCCAGCAGGTCGACGGCTTCGTCGTCCACTTCAACAGCGGCCCGGTGGCCGGCGAGCGCTTCTTGCTGCAACCGGTGACGCGAGCCGCCGGTGGCCTGCAGCGGCTGCTGTCCGATCCGCTGGACCTGGCCGCGGCCTCGCCCTTCGTCGCCAGCACCGCGGTCGCCAACACCGGCACCGCAGCGCCCAGCGCGCTGACCATGGTGTCGACGCCGGTCGACCCGGCGGCCAGCGCGACCATCAGCTTCACTGGGCCGGCGGCCGACCCGTCGAAGATGGACTACACCTGGGAGCTGCGCGACAGCGGCGGCATCCTGATCGGCAGCGGCGGCGGCACCTGGACGCCGGGCGAGCCGATCCCCAGTCCGCCCGACCCCGACATCAACGGCTTCAAGGTGCAGATCAGCGGCGTGCCGGCGGCCGGCGACGCGATCGCCGTCAAGCCCAACCAGTACCCCGCCAACAACAACGGCAACGCGCTGGCGCTGAACGCGCTGGGCTCGCTGAACCTGGTGGGCCAGACCGACATCGGCAGCGGCCAGACCAGCGGCGGGCTGAGCTTCACCGAGAGTTTCGTCGCCGCGCTGGCCGACGTGGGCGTGCGCGCGCAGACGGCGCAGTCGTCGGCCGGCATCTCGGCGGCGCGCTCGGTGGCTGCCGACAACGCCAAGACCTCGAAGTCGGGCGTCAACCTCGACGAGGAAGCCGCCAACCTGATCCAGTTCCAGCAAAGCTACCAGGCTGCGGCCAAGGTGCTGCAGATCGCGCAGGCCATCTTCAAGGACCTGCTCGACCTCGCCGGCTGAGACTGAACGACCGCGATTGAGACCCCGGAGACCGCGATGCGCATCGCCACCTACAGCGCCTACCAGAACACCATCACCCAGCTGCAGGGCCGGCAGAGCGATCTGCAGAAGAGCCAGGAGCAGCTCACCAGCGGCAAGCGCGTGGCCAAGCCCAGCGACGACCCGGTGGCCGCGGCGCGCGCCGAGCGGGCGCTGGCCGCGATCGCCAAGGCCGACGCCCACCAGCGCGCACTGGAAGCGGCGCGCAGCGCCACGCAGCAGTCCGAGAGCGCCCTCGGCGACGCCGGCGAGCTGCTGCAGCAAGCCCGCGAAGGCCTGGTGGAGATGGGCAACGCCACCTACACCGACAGCGAACGCGCCAACCTGGCGCAAAAACTCAAGGGCCTGCGCGACCAGCTGCTGAGCGTGGCCAACCGCGGCGACGGCGCGGGCTCCTACGTGTTCGGCGGCCAGGGCGCGGCGTCGCCGCCCTTCGTCGACGGGCCCACCGGCGTCAGCTACCAGGGCTCGGCGGGCAACACGATGGTGGCCTCCGACGCCTCGCTCAGCACCTCGATCGACGGCCAGCAGGCCTGGCTGCAAGCGCCGGCCGCGGTGGCCGGCGACCCGCCGCTGTCGATCTTCAAGGTGCTGGACACCGCGATCACCAGCCTGTCGACGCCGGGCATCAGCAGCACCGACGTGGCCGCCGCGGTGAAGACCGGCATCAGCGATCTCGACACCTTCAACAACCACCTGCTGGCCGTGCGCGCCGACGCCGGCGAGGCGCTCAACCGCATGGACCAGGCCGAGCTGCGCATCGCCGACGGCAAGCTGGCCTCGCAGACCGAGAAGTCCAACGCCGAGGACCTGGACCTGGTGCAGGCGCTGTCGGACTTTCAGAACCGGCAAACCGGCTACGATGCGGCGCTGAAGGCCTACTCCCTCGTGCAGCGCATGTCGCTATTCAATTACATCAGCGGCTGAGGCCGGCGTTTCATGCAAGACCATCCTCTTCTCGCCCGCCTGGTGCTGGGCTACAGCGCCGTCATCGACCGCCAGCGTTCGGTGGTCGCCACCCGGCTGACGCTGGCCGCCGGCCAGCGCGACGCCGGCATCGACGGCGCCGAGCTGATGCAACTGCTGGCCGAGGTCTGGCCCGAGAGCGGCGCCGCACTGTCGCTGCGCATGCGGCCGATGGATGGCAGCGCCAGCGCCAACGGCGCCGGCATTGCCGGCGTCTCGCTGCTGCTCAACGCTGCCGGCGAATCGATGCTGCAGGCGCTGCTCAATGCGCCGGCACTGCCGCGCTTCATGATCGAGGTGCCGGCCTTCGTGCTGGCTGATCCGCTGTCGGCCGCCTCGGCGCAGGCGCTGGCCGACGCCGGCGGCACGCTGGCGCTCAAGGGCCAGCCGCGCGAGCCGCTGCCGCCGCCGCTGGCCGCGGCCTTCACGCTGCAGGTGGACGAGGCCAGCGCGCCGGCGCCGCCGCAGGGCCCGCCGCGGCTGCGCCAGGGCGTGCGCAGCAGCGGCGAGATCTACGCCGCGTTCAAGGCCGGCTGCGTGGCCGTGGCCGGCTGGCCGCTGGGCGAGCCGCCGCTGCCGGGCAGCGGCAAGAAGGCGGTGGCGCCGGAGCTGCAGGTGATCCTGGAGCTGATCAACCGCGTCGACCGCGAGGAGCCCGTCGAGCGGCTCGAAGCGGTGCTGAAGAACGACCCGACGCTGGCCTTCCGGCTGATCCGCTACATCAACTCACCGGGCTTCGGGCTGTCGGTCGAGATCGGCTCGTTCCGCCACGCGCTGATGATCCTGGGCTACCAGAAGCTCAAACGCTGGCTGGCACTGCTGCTGGCCTCGGCCAGCAAGGACGTCAACATGAAGCCGGTGATGTTCGCGGCCGTGCGCCGCGGGCTGATCATGGAAGAGCTGGTCAAGGGCAGCGGCGACGCCGAGCTGCGCGGCGAGCTGTTCATCTGCGGCGTGTTCTCGCTGCTCGACCGGCTGCTCAACCAGCCCTTCGCCGACCTGCTGCGCCAGGTGCCGGTGCCCGAGCGCGTGCGCCAGGCGCTGCTGGGCGAGGACGGGCCCTTCCTGCCGTACCTGGAGCTGGTGCAGGCGATCGAGCAGGAGTCGCTGATCGACGTCCGCGAGCGCGCCGACCGGCTGCTGATCGGCATCTCCGAAGTCAACCGCGCGCTGCTGTCGGCGCTGGCCTCGGCAGCGCAACTGGAGTGACGTGACTGCCGGCGGCGCCACGGCATCGATGAACGACGTTCCGGCCGAGCTGCTGGACGAGCTGGCCGAGCCGCTGCTGTGGTTCGCGCCAGGGCCACTGCTGCTGCGCGGCGCCAACGCCGCCGCGCGCGCCTTGCTGCCGCCGGATCTGACGCCGGGCATGCCGGCCAGCCAGGTGCTGGCGCCGCTCGGCCCAGAGCCCTGGCGCTGGTTCTCGGCGCAAGGCCAGGGCCGCAGCGAAGCCTTGCTCGACGCCGGCGAGGCCGGCCTGCTGCGCGCCGTCAGCAGCAGCGCTGGCGGCCTGCGGCTGCTGCGCCTGCAGGCGCTGGCGACGCCGCTGGCCACGCGGCTGACCGCGCTGGCGGCCGGTGCCGCGGCCGGCAGCCCGGCGGCGCACGACGAGCTGCTGCGCATGCTGTGGGCCTCGCCGTTCCCGGCGCTGCTGCACGACCGCGGGCACCGCATCGTCGACGCCAACGAGGCCTTCATCGCCTTCAGCGGCCGCCCGCGGGCGGCGCTGCTGGGGCAGGACCTGGTGCAGCTGGCCGCGCCGGAAGACCGCGAGCTGCAGCTGGCCGCACGTCGCGCGTTAGGCGACTCGCCGCCGGCGGGCCACGTCGCCACGCTGATCGAGCGCCGCCTGCTGCACGCCGACGGTGCCGAGCGCTGGTTCCGCTCGGTGCTGTATCCGATCGAAGCCGGCGGCCAGCGCCTGCTGCTGGAGCTGCTGCAGGACGCCACCAGCGAGCACGCGGCGCGCGCCCAGGCCGAGCGCTCGCTGCACGAGCTGGCCCAGTGGTTCGACTTGAGCCCCGCCGGCATGCTGGTGTTCGACCACGCCGGGCTGATCGTGCGGTCCAACCCCGCGTTCGAGCTGCTGGTCGAGCAGGTGCCGGTGCTGCTGTCGGACGCGGCGCAGGAGCTGCAGGACCTGCTCGCCTGGTCGCAAGGCGCGCCGCTGCCCGAGCTGGTGCCCGGCGCCGCGCCGCTGGAGCTGCAGGCCTCGGTGCAACTGTCGGGCGCCCGCCGGCGGCGCCTGAGCGCGCGGCTGTCGAGCTTTGCCACCCGCAGCGGCGAGCGCCGCTACATGGCGGTGGTCGAAGACCGCAGCGCCGAGGAAGAGCGCGACCTCGCGCAACTGGAGATGGGCGCGCTGATGCACACCGCCAGCGTCGGCGTGGCCACCTACGACCCCAGCCGCGGCTGGCTGGCGCCGCTGCGCCGGCGCGGCGGCGGCGGCGGCGCCAGCGTGCCGGCTCCGGCGCCGGCGGCCGGCGCCGGGCTGCTGGGCATCGGCCGCGACCTGGTGGAAGCCGAGTCGCTGCCCGAATACGAACGGCTGCAGCGCGCGCTGCGCCAGGGCGAGCGCACCGAGGTGCGCTTTGCCGTGCGCCACCCCGAGCTGGGTCAGCGCTGGCTGCTGACCCGCGTCGAGCCCGGCGCCTTGCCTGGCACCTTGGGCAGCGACCGTCCCGCCACCTCGGTGGTGACGCTGGACGTCACCGAACAGGAGCGCGCGCGCCAGCGCAACGAGCAGTTGCTGCGCGAGCTGTCGACCATCCTCGACGGCTCGACGGCCGGCATCGCCTACCTGCGCGGTGCGATGCTGGTGCGCTGCAACCGCCGCTTCGAGCGCATGCTGCGGCTGCCGCCCGGCGGCGCCGCCGGCGCCAGCTTCGAAGGCCTGTTCGCCGCGCTGCCGCCGCAGGCCGCGGCCGTGGTGCAGCAGGCCGCCGCCGCGCTGGCCGAGGGCCAGGCCTTCGATGCCGAGCTGCCCGGCGGCGAAGGGCCCAGCGGCCCGGTGTGGTTCACGCTGTCGCTGCGCCGCGCCGAGGATTCGCACGGCGGCGCGCCCGAGGCGGTGGCGGTGCTGACCGACATCTCGCGCCTGAAGTCGCAGCAGGCCGACCTGGAGACGGTGGGCCGCGAACGCGAGCTGATGTTCAGCCTGTCCGACGTCGGCATCGTCTACATGCGCGGCCGCCGCATCGAGCGCGCCAACCAGGCGATGGCCGCGCTCACCGGCTACGCGCCGCCCGAGCTGACGGCGCTGGACGGGCTGGAGCTGCACGCCGACGCGCGCGAGTGCGTGGAGTTCGAGACCTCGATGGCCCGCTCGCTGCGCCAGCACGGCCGCTACAGCGCCGAGCGCCGGCTGCGCCGCCGCGGCGGCAGCCTGCTGTGGGTGCAGGTGGCGGCGCGCCCGGTCGATGCCGCCGACCCCGAGGCCGGCGTCATCTGCTCCTACGTCGACGTCGACGAGCGCTACCGCGCCCGCGAAAGCCTGGCCGGCCAGGCCGAGCGCACGCGTGCGCTGCTCGACTCGGTGCTGGTGGGCATCGTCACCGTCAACGACGGCGGCATCGAATGGATGAACCGCTCGGCGCGACGCATGTTCGGCGGCGAGCTGGCCGACTTCGTCGGCGAGGCGATCAGCATCGCCGCGACGCCGGAGCCCGACCACCCGCTGCGCCGCACCGACTGGCTGCAGCGCCTGGGCGAGGGGCAGTCCGAAACCTTCGAGTGCCGGCTCAAGGCGCGCGACGGGCGCGAGTTCTGGGTCGTCGGCAACGCCGTCGTCACCAGCCGCGCGCAGCCGCAGGACGGCCCGGGCCGCGGCCAGCCGCAGCTGACCTTTGCGCTGCTGGACATCGAGCGCCGCCGCCAGGCGGAGGTGAGCATCGCGCAGGCGCAGGCTTCGCTGCAGCGCATGATCGAGACCGCGCCGCTGGCGATGGCGCTGTTCGACGCCCGCTCGCAGCGCGTGCTGCAGCTCAACCAGATGGCCGGCACCTTCTTCGGCCGCCCGCTGGATCGGGTGGCCGGCCGCACGCCCGACGAATGCTGCCCGCCGCCCAAGGCCGCGGCGCTGGCCGACTGGCTGGCCGAGGACGGCGGCGAAACGCTGCAGCGCCACGAATGGCGCGACGAAGCCGAAGCCGGCGCCCGCGTGTGGGACGTGCGCATCGTGACCCTGGCGCCCAGCGCCGAGGTGGCGCCGCAGCGGCTGCTGGTGGCCAGCGACATGACCGAGCAGCGCGCCGCCGAGCAGGCGCGGCTGCAGGCCGCGATCGCCCAGCGCGAGGTGCTGGTGCGCGAGGTGCACCATCGCATCAAGAACAACCTGCAGGGCGTGGCCGGGCTGCTGCAGCAGCACGCTGAGCGTCACCCCGACGCCGGGCCGATGCTGGCCGAGGCGGTGAGCCAGGTGCAGGCCATCGCCCAGGTCTACGGCCTGCAGGTGGGTGCCGGCGGACCGCTGCGCGTGGCGCACGTGCTGCAGGCCATCGCCGCCTCGGTGCAGCGCACCTTCGGCCGCTCGATCGAGGCCACCACCTCCGACGAGGCCGGCCACTGGGTGATGCCCGAGGCCGAGTCGATCCCGATCGCGTTGACGCTCAACGAGCTGCTGACCAACGCCGTCAAGCACGGGCAGGGCGACGGCGTGCGCTGCGAGACCGCCATCGACGAGGGCGGCGTGGTCAGCATCACGATCGCCAACCGCGGCCAGTTGCCGCCGGGCTTCGACCTTGCGCGCTTCCCGGGCAGCTTGTCGGGCCTGGGGCTGGCGCGCGCGCTGTTGCCGCGCCGCAGCGCCACGCTCACGCTGCAGCAGCAGGGCGCCGAGGTCGTCGCGCGGGTGCAGTTGCGCGCCCCCAGCGTGCTGCGCGACCCCGCGCCGCGGGCGCCGGGGATGGCGCCGCTTGCCGCACAATGACCGCCATGGACGCCATGGACGCCCGGCACGGGGCAAGGCCGCGATGAGCAGCAAGAGCAAGGGGCGCATCCTCGTGCTTGACGACGACCGCCTGGTGCTGGCCACCGTCGTGCACGGGCTGGCGCAGGCCGGCTACGAGGTGATCGACGCCGACAACGGCGACGACGCGATCCTGCTGGCGCGCGAGCACAAGCCCGAGCTGGCGCTGCTGGACATCCGCATGGAAGGCAAGACCGGCTTCGACGTCGCCGAGTACCTGCGCGATGTCAGCCGCATCCCCTTCATGTTCCTGTCGGCCTTCTCCGACGAGGCCACGGCCGCCAAGGTGCGCTCGTTGGGCGCGGTGGCCTACCTCGTGAAACCGCTGGACGTGGGCAAGATCGTGCCCACCGTCGACGCCGCGCTGGCCCGCCTGCGCAGCGGCGCGCCGGCAGCGGCGCCGGCCGAGCCGCCACTGGCGGTGGCAGCACCCGCCGCCGCAGCGCCGCCGGCGGTGGCAGCACCCGCTGCCGCCGCCCCCGCGGCCGTGGCGCCACCCACCGAACTGGTGGCGATGGCGGTTGGCATCGTGATGCACCGCTATTCGCTGACCCGCGAGCGCGCCTGGCAGCGCGTGCAGCGGCTGGCCCACGAGCAGGGCCTGGCCGTCGAGCAGCAGGCCGAGCGGCTGGTGCAGGCCGTCGAAGAACTGGCGCGCAGCGGCCAGGACTGATCGTCTCAGTTCGGCAGCGTGAAGTAGAACGCGGCACCGCGGCCCGGTTCCGACTCGGCCCAGACCTGGCCGCCGTGGCGCTGCACGATGCGCCGCACCGAGGCCAGGCCGACACCGGTGCCGGGGAAGTCCTTGGCGCTGTGCAGGCGCTGGAAGAGGCCGAACAGGCGGTCGGCCACCCGCATGTCGAAGCCGGCGCCGTTGTCGCGCACGGCGTAGACCAGGCGCTTGCCGTCCTCGTCGCGGCTGCAGCCGAACTCGACGCGCGCGCGCGGGTTCTGGCCGCTGTACTTCCAGGCGTTGCCCAGCAGGTTCTCCAGCACCAGGCGCAGCAGCGTGGCGTCGCCGCGGCTGCGCAGGCCCGGTTCGATCTGCACCTCCACCTCACGCTCCGGCGCGGCGCGGCGCAGGTCGTCGATGACGAAGCCGGCCAGTTGCGACAGGTCGACCGGCTGGCGCACCAGCGGCTGCGTGGCCAGCCGCGCCATGGTCAGCACGGCGTCGATCATCTGGTTCATGCGCGCGGCGGCGGCCAGCACGCGGTCGAGGTGGTCGTTGCCGACGCGGTCGAGCTGGTGGCCGTAGTCCTCCTTGACGATGCGCGTGAAGCCGTCGACCACGCGGATCGGCGCGCGCAGGTCGTGCGAGACGGTGTAGACCAGCGACGCGGTCTCGTCGTCGGCGCCCGCGGCATCAGGCCCCAGCGCCAGGCACAGGCCTTCGGCCTCGTCGTGCAGCAGCCACCAGCCGGCCGGGCTGGCGGGGTCGGCCAGCGCCTGGCGCAGCGCGGCCGGCACCGCGGCTTCCAGCGCCGACCAGGGCCCGCCCAGCGCGGCCGCCGTGGCGTCGAGCTGCTGCAGCGCCGCCACGTTGGCCTGCAGCAGCCGGCGCTCGCCGCCGGCGCGATCGGTGTGCAGCAGCAGCGCCGGGCGCGGGTCGGCGGCCAGGGCGGCGGTCAGCCGGCGCAGCGTGCCGGTTGCCGTTGCCGTTGGCGGCGGCGGCGGCGGGGCCGGCGGCGAGGGCGCTGATGCCGGCGGCCGCACGTCCTGCCGCGGCCGCCCGGCGCGCCACAGCCCAGCCGCGAAGCTGGCGACAGCCACGCCGACGAAGGCCACGCTGGCGAAGATCCACGGCCCGCTGGAGGCGGCGGAAGCGCCACTGCCGTCGGCCGCTGCCGACAAAGCCGGGGCGATCGAGGTCGCCACGAGGGACAGCACGCGCATGGCGCCGATTGTACGGAGACCCTGGTGCACGGCCGCGGCTCAAGACCGCGCCGCAACGCCCGATAAATGACTGGCGAGGCCGCCGATGCACCCCTTCTGGCATCGGGCTGGCCGCCTTGACGGCAAGGTCGCGCCACCGGCATCCTCCGGCGGTGCGTCAGGGGGCTGCGGAATCCGCAGATGCGAGATGATGAAGAAAGACAAGGGCATGGGTTTCGATCGCCATGGGGCCGGCGGCCCCTTGCAGGCCAGCGGCGGCGCGCGGCCTGCGCCGCCGCCAGTGCTGCCGCCGGCCTTGCCGCCCGTGCAGCGCGCGGCGGCGCCGCCGCTGATCGACCCGGAGGCGATCGAGCGCCTGCGCGAGCTCGACCCCACGGGCCAGCAAGGCGTGCTGCGGCGCGTGCTGCAGGCCTATGAGAGCTCGCTCGGCCGCCACCTCGGCGACATCGAGCAGGCCATGGCCGCGGGCGACGCCGAGCGGCTGTCGCGCTCGGCGCACACGCTGAAGTCGTCGTCGGCGGCGATCGGCGCGATGAGCTTCTCGCAGCGTTGCGCCGACCTCGAGCACCATCTGCGCAGCCAGCCACAACTGCCGCCGGCGGCCGATGTGCAGGCCTTGATCGACGAAGGCCGCCAGGTGCTCACGGCCGTTGGGGCTATGCTCGCGGCGTAGCGCGCCCGCCGATGAGCCCTGTTGTCACGTCTTACGCTGAGGAGCATGCACGCGACCATCCGCGCGTGCTGCTGGCCGATGACGACCAGGTGACGCTGATGATCGCCGGCGCCGCCTTGCGCGAGCGCGGCTTCGTGGTGCGCGAGGTCGACAGCGGCCAGGCCGCGCTCGATGCCTTGCAAGACGGGATGCCCGACGTGGTGGTGCTCGACGCGATGATGCCCGAGCTCGACGGCTTCGACACCTGCAGCGCCTTGCGCGCGCTGCCCGGCGGCGAGCACGTGCCGGTGCTGATGCTGACCGGCCTCAACGACGAGGCCTCCATCACCCGCGCCTACGAGGCCGGCGCCACCGACTTCTTCGTCAAGACGCAGCAGTGGACGCAGCAGTGGAGCCTGCTCGACGGCCGCCTGCGCTACCTGCTGCGCGCCGCGCGCACGCGCCAGGAGCTGGAGCGCAGCAAGAGCAAGCTGGCGCGCGCGCAGGACCTGGCGCGCATGGGCAGCTTCGACTGGCGGCGCCACGGCGGCCTGCTGCTGTCGCCCGAGGCGCTGCGTGTCTTCGGCCTCGGCCCCGGCGAGGGCCTGAGCTTTCGCGGCCTGCTGCGCCTGGTGCCGGCCGAGGACCGCCGCGTGCTGCTGCGCATGCTGCGCAGCACGCTGGCGCATGGCTCGGTGCTGACTACCGACATGCCGATCACGCCGCACTGGTACAGCGGCGACCACGTGGTGCACGTGGAGGCCGAGCCCGAGTTCAACGAGCAGGGCCAGATGGTCGGCTACACCGGCGTGGTGCAGGACGTGACCGACCGCCGCGTGGCCGAGGACAAGATCCGCCACCTGGCCAACTTCGACGCGCTGACCGGGCTGCCCAACCGCCGCCAGCTGCTGTGGCGCGCCGAGCGCGCGCTGGAAATGGCACGGCGCCTGGGCCACCAGTGCGCGCTGCTGCTGATCGACCTTGACCGCTTCAAGATCATCAACGACACGCTGGGCCACCAGTCGGGCGACGAGCTGCTGATGGAGGTCTCGCGCCGCCTGCGCGGCTGCGTGCGCCACAGCGACCAGGTGCTGGAGGCGGTGTATGAGGGCCACGGCATGGGCGTGCGCTCGCACCGCTCGCTGGAGGCCGTGGGCCGCCTGGGCGGCGACGAGTTCGTGGCCCTGCTGCCCGAGGTGGTCGACGAGCGCGACGCCGAGCGCGTGGCGCAGCGCATGCTGGAGGTGATGCGCGACCCCATCGTCGTGGCCAGCCAGGAGTGCTTCGTCACCGCCAGCGTCGGCGTCGCGATGTACCCGCGCGATGGCGGCAGCGTGGCCGACCTGATGCGCAACTCCGACGTCGCGATGTACTCGGTCAAGGCCACCGGGCGCAACGCCGCGGCGCTGTACGGCCCGCAGCTCGCCGGCCGCGGGCGCGAGAAGCTGGAGCTGGAGACCGCGCTGCACAAGGCCATCGAGCGCGACGAGTTGGTGCTGCACTACCAACCCAAGATCGACGTGCGCAACGCGCGCATGATCGGCGTCGAGGCGCTGATGCGCTGGCAGCGCGGCGGCCGCCTGGTGCCGCCGGGCGACTTCATTCCGCTGGCCGAGGAGACCGGCCTGATCGTGCCGCTGTCGGAATGGGCGCTGGCCGAAGCGGCGCGCCAGGCCAAGGCCTGGCAGCAGAGCTTCGGCTTCAGCGAATCGATCGCCGTCAACCTGCCCAGCCGGCTGTTCGAGCGCAGCGACCTGGTCGACCACATCCACCAGGTCGTCACCGCGCACGGCGTGCCGCACCGCGTGATCATGCTGGAGATCACCGAAGACAACCTGATGAAGGATCTGCAGAACGTCATCCCGGCGCTGCACCGGCTCAACGAGATCGGCGTCGAGATCGCGATCGACGACTTCGGCACCGGCTACTCGTCGCTGTCGTACCTGACCACGCTGCCGATCTCCGAGCTGAAGATCGACCGCAGCTTCGTGCGCGACCTGGGCGTCAGCCCGCAGAGCTCGGCGGTGGTCACCGCGATCATCGCGCTGGCGCGATCACTGGGCCTGCGCGTGATCGCCGAGGGCGTGGAGACGCTGCGCCAGATGGAGGTGCTGCACCGCCTGGGCGTGGTGGTGATGCAGGGCTTCCTGTTCAGCCGCCCGGCCGCCGCGGCCGACCTCGAGCAGTGGCTGCAGCAGAACGTGCTCGCCCGCAGCGCGCCGTGGATCAGCCAGGCCGGCCAGTTGGAGGCCGGCGCCACCGCCGATGTCGTGCGCGGCTAGGACGACAAGACCGCTCAAGATGATGGCCAGCCGATGACCGCCGCGACCCCGGCGCAGATCGCCAAGGGCGCCTTGCGCCGCCTGGCGATGGCGCAGCTCGAACCCACGCCCGAGAACTACGCCCGCGCCTTTGCCGAAGAAGCGGGGCACGCCGGCACCGTGCTGCCCGAGCGCGCGCGGCCGCTGCTCGAGCGACTGCTGGCGCGCCTGGGCGACGAGCCGCAGCGCCGCGACGAGCTGCTGCAGGCGCTGATGCAGGGCCGCTGGGACCAGGCGGGCCAGGCGCTGGAGCGCACGCTGCAGGCGGCCAGCGCGCAGTCGCAGGCCTGGGCGGTGCTGATCGAGCGCCTGGTGCGCGCGCTGCAGCGCGGCAGCCGCCAGTGGTCGCTGGCGCGCAAGAAGGAGAGCCTGCAGCGCGTGCTGGACGGCAGCCGCAGCGACCTGCAGCGCCTGCAGCAGCGGATGACGGCGCTGGTGGGCTCGTGGGAATCCGACGGCCCGGCGCCGGTCGAAGACCACGTCGGCGAGGGCCCCGCAGCGCCGCCGCCGGCCGCCGCCGAAACGGCTGCCGATGCGCCAGTCGATGCCGACGCTGAAGCCGAGGCCGTGGCCGTCGAGAGCGCCGAATGGCCGATCGCGATCGACCATCTGCGGCTCACGGTGACCGCCGCGCTGCCGCCCGGCGAGGCCCGCGCCGCCGAACTGGCCGACCGCCTGGGCGCGCTGGCCGACCGCCTGGCCGGGCAGGGCCCGACGGCCGCGTGCCTGCACGACCTGGACGTGCTGTGCGACGAGATCCGCCGCCTGTTCGCGCACCGCCATCACGTGGTGGCGCAGGTCAACCGGCTGTGCGCCGAGCTGGGCCAGGGCCTGGCCGAGCTGGCCGAGGACGAGAGCTGGGCACGCGGCCAGGCGCAGGTGCTGCAGGCCCGGCTGGCCGAGGGCCTGAACGCCCGCAGCGTGCGGGCCGCGACCGTGATCCTGGCCGAGACGCGCGAGCGCCACGCCCGTGTGCGCAGCGAACGCGAGCAGGCGCGCAACGCGCTCAAGCAGCTCATCAACCGCATGCTGGGCGAGATCGGCGAGCTCGGCGAGCACACCGGCCGCTTCCACGACAACGTCAGCCGCCACGTGCAGGCCATCGAGGCGGCCGATTCGATCGAAGGCCTGGCCGGCGTGGTGCGCGAGCTGGTCGACGACAGCCGCTCGGTGCAGCAGCTCGTGCAGCAGGCGCAGTCGCGCCTGCACGGCGAGCACGAGCGCGCGCGCCAGCTCGAAGAGCAGGTGAGGGCGCTCGAAGGCGAGCTGCGCCGCCTGTCCGACGAAGTCAGCACCGATGCGCTGACCCGCGTGGCCAACCGCCGCGGCCTGACGCAGGCCTTCGAAACCGAGGCCGCGCGGCGCGAGCGCGACGGTGCCGCCGCGCCGCTGGCGGTGGGCCTGATCGACATCGACAACTTCAAGAAGCTCAACGACAGCCTGGGCCACGCCGCCGGCGACAAGGCCTTGCAGTCGCTGGCCGCCGAGGTGCGGCAGCGGCTGCGTCCGGTGGACCACCTGGCGCGCTTCGGCGGCGAGGAGTTCGTCGTGCTGCTGCCGGCCACCGCGCTGGACGAGGCCCAGCAGACGCTGACGCGGCTGCAGCGCGCGCTCAGCGCCGCGCTCTTCATGCACGACGAGCGCGAGGTCTTCGTCACCTTCTCGGCCGGCGTCACCGAGTGGCGCCCCGGCGAGACGCTCGAAGCCGCGCTCGGCCGCGCCGACGAAGGCCTCTACGAGGCCAAGCGCAGCGGAAAAAACCGCACCTGCACCGCCTGATCCGGCACGGCCGGCGGTTGCGCCTGGTCACACCGCGCGGCCTCAAGTCCGCGCGCAGGCGGCCGATAACGAACACGTCGGCGCTCGGTCCGCCCAGGTCTTCTTTGTCCGCCCGCTTGCCATGGCTTCCATTTCACGCCCCTTCACCCTCATCGCCAAAGGCATCCGTGCCTTCTTCAAGGCCGATCTGAAGGTGCAGCGCGGCGAGCGCGGCATCGAGCTGGTGCTGGCCGAGTCGGCCGGGCCGGCGGCGCGCAAGCGCGGCGCCAAGGCCGCTGACCCGGCCGCGCTGAAGGAGCAGCAGGAGCTGCAGCGCATCCGCCGGTCGCTGGCGGCGCTGCTCGACGAGATGCCCGACAACCGCCAGGCGCTGCGCCAGCTTGCCTTCATCGAGCACGCGCTGGACAAGAAGGGCCTGCGCGCGCTGCACAAGGTGCCGTTCGACGTGCTCAAGCGCGCGCTCGAACAGTTCGAGCGCGTGGTGGTCAACTGGTCCGACGCCGGCCTGGCCAGCCTGCGCTCGAAGATGGCCGTGGCGCTGATCGAGCGCGAGCCCGAGGCCACGGCCGACCTGGGCGCCGCGGTCGACAGCCAGGTGGAAGCCACGCCCTCGGTGCTGGATGCGGCGCCGCTGGCCCACCCCGAGCCGCTGCACGGCGACGAGGCCGCCGAGGCCGAGGCTGCGCTGCGCGCGGCTTACGGCGGCGTGGTGCTGGACGGCCTGTCGCTGGCGCCGGTCGACGAGCCGGCGGTCGAACTGGTGGGCGAGCTGCACTCGCCCTCGGCCAAGGCCATCCACAAGGCCGTGCGCCGCGGCGAGGACCTGCGCGAAGCCCAGCACTGAGCGGCGCCGAGAGGCGTGCGGCGCGGCGCGCGGGGCGAACAGATCTTTACCCGCCCCGCACAGCCACGACAACTGCGCTGGCCATCATGGCCCCCATCGCAACACCCGATTGGGAGCCTGAAGATGAACCCGACTGCCACCCGCTGGAACCGCAGCGCCAGCCGCCTGTTGGCCACCGGCCTCGTGGTCGCGCTGGCCGGCAGCGTGATGCTGACCGCCGAAGCCGCACCCGATGGCCAACGCCATCATGGGCCCGGCGCCGGCGCGATGATGATGGGCCCGATGCTGAGCCCGCGCGTGCTGGATGCCGTCAATGCCACGGCCGACCAGCGCAGCCAGATCCGCCAGATCATGGAAGCCGCGCGCAACGACCTGAAGGCGCAGCGCGACGCCAGCCGCAGCCTGCACGAGCAGATGCGCACGCTGTTCACGCAGCCCACCGTCGACGCCAATGCCGCCGAGGTGCTGCGCCAGCAGCAGCTCGCGCAGCATGACGCCGCCAGCAAGCGCATGCTGCAGGCCATGCTCGACGTCAGCCGCGTGCTGACGCCCGAGCAGCGCGCCAAGATCGCCGAGCAGCTCAAGCAGCGCCAGGACCGCATGGCCGAGCGCATGGGACGCCGCGGAGCCGCAGCGCCGAAGTAAGCTCGGCGTCCGTGAGTGCCGAGCGGAGCCTGAAGCCTTGAATCCACGCCTGCTGCTGATCGACGACGACCAACGCCTGACCGACATGGTGGGCGACTACCTGCGCCGCAACGGCTACGACGTGGATGCGGCCGGCTCCCTGGGGGCCGGCCGCGAGCGGCTGCGCGCGGCGCCGTACGACGCTTTGCTGCTGGACCTGATGCTGCCCGACGGCGACGGCCTGGACCTGACGCGCGAGTTGCGCGCCGACGCCAAGCTGCGCCGGCTGCCGCTGCTGATGCTGACGGCGCGCGGCGAGCCGATGGATCGCATCGTCGGCCTCGAGCTGGGCGCCGACGACTACCTGCCCAAGCCCTTTGAGCCGCGCGAGCTGCTGGCGCGTGTGAAGGCGCTGCTGCGCCGCGCCACGCCCGAGCCCGGCAGCGACGACGTGCTGGGCTTCGGCCGCCTGGAGATCGACCTCGGCGCGCGCCAGGCGCGGCTCGACGGCAAGCCCTGCGAGCTGACGAGCCACCAGTTCGAGCTGCTGGTGGTGCTGGCCAAGAGCCCCGGGCGCGTGCTGTCGCGCGACCAGATCATGGACGCCCTCAAGGGCCATCCGCTGGAAGCCTTCGATCGCAGCATCGACGTGCACATCTCGCGCATCCGCGCGCTGATCGAGGACGACCCCAAGAACCCCAAGCGGGTGCTGACCGTGCGCGGCAGCGGCTACGTCTTCGCGCGCAAGCAAGACGGCGACAACTGAGAGGCTGAGAAGCCCGAGAAGCGGCCCGACCCGTGCGCTCGCTCTACCTGCGCATCTACGTCACCGTGCTGGCCGCGCTGGCGCTGTTCGCGCTGGTCTCGGGCTGGCTGGTGCAGCGCCACCTGGAGCAGGAGCGCACGCGCTTCGAAGCCTCGATGCGCGACCGCACCGAGGCCTGGGCCGACCTGCTGCAGCGCTCGCTACCCGCCGCCGATGCGCCGCCGGCCGAGCAGGAGCAGGCCTTGCGCGACTGGTCGCAGCGCCTGCGCCTGCCGCTGGCGCTGGACGACGCCAACGGGCAGCGGCTGGCCACCTCCGAGTCGTACGCGCGGCGCGAGGCCGACGCCGGGCCGCAGTTCCCGCGCCGGCTGCAGGCGGTGCGCATGGACGACGGCCGCACGCTGTGGCTGCTGCGCCCTTCGCGCGGCCAGGCGGGCCTGCGCGCCGGCATGGCGGGCGGCCCGTTGGCCGGCGCGCCGCCGCCGGGCTGGTGGACGCTGCCGGGCCTGCCGGGCATGCCCGACGGCGTGGCGCTGGCGGCGCTGCTGCTGATCCTGTTCGCCGCGGTGGCCGGCGGTGCCTGGCCGGTGGTGCGGCGGCTGACGCGGCGGCTGGAGGCGCTGAAGAGCGGCGTCGAGGCCTTCGGCGGCGGCGCGCTGCACCAGCGCGTCAGCGAGGACGGGCGCGACGAGGTCGCCGCACTGGGCGCCAGCTTCAACCGCGCGGCCGGCCGCATCGAGGCGCTGCTGCAAACGCACAAGAGCCTGCTGGCCAACGCCAGCCACGAGCTGCGCTCGCCGCTGACGCGGCTGAAGATGGCGGTCTCGATGCTCGAGGACGCGACGCCCGAGCAGCGCCAGCAGTTGCGGCGCGAGATCGACGTCAACGTCGGCGAGCTCGACGCGCTGGTCGAGGAGGTGCTGCTGGCCAGCCGGCTGGACGCCGCCGCCGCGCTCGACCGCCACGAGGAGCTCGACCTGCTGGGCCTGGCGGCCGAGGAGGCGGTGCGCGTCGGCGCCAGCGTGCAGGGCCAGGCGCTGATGCTGCAGGGCGACGAGCGGCTGATCCGCCGCGCGCTGCGCAACCTGCTGGAAAACGCCCGCCGCTACGGCGGCAGCGAGATCGAGCTGAGCGTGCAGCCGGGCCGCAGTGGCGGCCAGGTGGAAGTGCAGGTCTGCGATCGCGGCCCCGGCGTGCCGGAGGCCTACCGCGAGCGCATCTTCGAGCCCTTCTTCCGCCTGCCCGGCCATGCCGAGCGCGCCGGCGGCGTGGGCCTGGGCCTGGCGCTGGTGCGGCAGATCGCCGAGCGCCACGGCGGCAGCGTGCGCTGCGAGCCGCGCGCAGGCGGCGGCAGCTGCTTCACGCTGGCGCTGCCGGCGCCGTCGCTGCCTTCTGCCCGCGCATGACGCGCACCATCAGCGCCAGCAGCAGCACCGCGGCCAGCGCCAGCCCGGCCGTGCTGGCCGCCCAGTAGCCCGGCGCACCGCGCAGCGCCGGCGGCGTGATGCCGCTGAGGTCGAAGGCCAGCCAGTAGCCGCCGCCCAGCCCCACGCCCCACATCGAGGCGGCGAACACGAACATCGGCGCGGTGGCGATGCGGTAGGCGCGCAACACGAAGGCCGCCAGCGTCTGCGCCGCGTCGACCACGTGGAACAGCGTCACCCAGGCCAGCAGCGGCAGCGCGGCGGCGATCACCGCGGCGTCCTGCGTGTACAGGCGCACCACCGCCCCGCGGCCCAGCAGCAGCGCGCTGCCCAACAGCAGCGCCAGGCCGATGCCCAGGCCGATGCCGTGGCGCGCCAGGCGGCGCGCGTCGTGGCGGTCGCGCGCGCCCACGCGCTGCGCCACCAGCGTGCTGGTGGCGGTGGCCACCGCCATCGGCAGCATGTACATCACCGCCACCAGGTTGGCCGCGATCTGGTGGCCGGCCACCGCGGTGGTGCCCAGCCGCGCGATGAAGACCGCCATCAGCGCGAAGCCGCTGACCTCGATCAGGATCGACAAGCCCATCGGCAGCCCCAGCCTGAGCTGCGCCGCCAGGGCCTGGCGGTCGGGCGGCCGCAGGCCCTGGCCCCAAAGCTGGAACGGCGCGTAGAAGGGATCGCGGCGCAGCACCAGCAGCGCCACCGTGAGCTGGCTCCACATCACCAGCGCGGTGGCCACGGCGCAGCCCACCACGCCCAGCGGCGGCAGCCCGACGGCCGGCACGCCGCTGATCAGCAGCGCCGACAGCGGGATCTTCAAGACCAGGCCGCCCACCTGCAGCGCCATCACCGCCTTGGGCCGCGAGACGGCGTTGTTGAAGCCGCGATAGGCCGAGAACAGCAGCGAGGCCGGCAGCGACAGCGCCAGCACCGACAGGTAGCGCCGCACCAGCCGCTCCTGCTCGCCCGAGAGCTGCGCCAGGCTGATGAAGGGCTCGGGGAACAGCAGCAGCGCGCAGCCCGGCACCGCCAGCGCCAGCGCCAGCCACACCGCCTGGTGCAGCTGGCGGCCGGCCTGCACCATCTGGTGCGCGCCGAACAGCTGGCCGACGATGGGGCCGAGCGCCAGCACCACGCCCATCAGCCCGATGAAGACCGTGATGTAGGCCGAGACGCCGACCGACAGCGCCGCCAGGTCGGCCGCCGAATGGCGGCCCAGCAGCACCGTGTCGATGGTGGAGAAGGCCACCACCGAGAGCTGGCCGACGAACAGCGGCCAGGCCAGGTCGGCGATGCGACCGACGCTGTGCCTGAACGAGCCGCTCAACGGCGGCTCCTCGCGGGCCGGTCATCGGCCGGCGGATCGGCGGCGGCCGGCGCCGGGTCGCCCGCGGCGCGCTCGGCATAGCGGTTGAAGCGCCAGGCCGTGGCCTGCTGCGTGATGCGGCGCCACACCTCGCGCTTGGCGCCGGGGCTGTAGGCCGTCCAGTGTTGCACTTCGTCGAAGGTGCGGCCGCAGCCCTTGCAGACGGCGTCGCCCTGGCTGGTGGAGCAGATCGCGATGCACGGCGAGTCCGGCGTGCTCGCATACCAGGCCATCCAGGCGGCCTGGGCGGCGGCGCCCAGGCGCTGTTCGTCGCAGCTGCTCTCGCGGTAATAGACCATCAGGGCGTAGACCTCGGCCAGCGCGCGCACCTCGGCGCAGGCCGTGATGCCGTCGGGCGACGGCGAACGTTTGCGCCACCAGTTGATGGCGTTCTCGATGTCGGTGATGTGCAGGCCGGCCACGGCCTTCGCGGCCCGGGGCCGTCAGGGCGCCAGCACGCGGCGCAGAAAGGCCTGCAGCGCCCGCACTTCCTCGATGCAGACCGAGTGCTCCATCGGGTAGTCGTGCCACTCGACCGCGTAGCCCAGCGCCTGCAGCTGATCGCGCGTGGCCGCGCCGCGCGCGAGCGCCACCACCGGGTCGTCGCGGCCGTGGGCCAGGAACAGCGGCACGTCCGCGTTGGCCGCGGCGCGCTCGGCTGCGGTGCCGGCGGCCAGCGGCAGGTAGCCCGACAGGCCGACCAAGCCGGCCAGCCGCTGCGGGCAGCGCAGCCCGGCGCCCAGCGTGATGGCGCAGCCTTGCGAGAAGCCGGCCAGCACGATGCGCCGCGCCGGCACGCCGCGCGCGATTTCGCGGTCGATCAGCGCCTGCACCGCGGCGAAGGTCTGGCGCAGGCCCGCTTCGTCCTCGCGGCGCACGAGGTCGGTGCCCAGCACGTCGTACCAGGCGCGCATCGCGTGGCCGTTGTTGATCGTCACCGGCCGCACCGGCGCGCGCGGCAGCACCCAGCGCACGGGGCCGACCGGCGAGAGATCGATCTCGTCGGCGAAGGGCAGGAAGTCGGTGCCGTCGGCGCCCAGGCCGTGCAGCACGATGATGCTGGCGGCCGGCTGGTCGGTCGACGTGACCTCGATGGTTTGCAGCGCTGCGTTCATCGTCATCAGTAGTTGAGCCCCATCGCTTCGCGCACGTCCTTCATCGTCTGGCGGGCCACCGTGCGTGCGCGCTCGGTGCCCATCTCGACGATCCAGTGCACCTTCTTCGGGTCGGCCGTCAGTGCCGCGGCGCGCTCGCGCCAGGGCTGCTGTTCCTTGACGATGGCGTCGATGATCGGCTGCTTGCAGTCCAGGCAGCCGATGCCGGCGGTGGTGCAGCCCTGCACCACCCAGTCGCGCGTGGCCTCGTCGCTGTAGACCTTGTGGAACTGCCAGACCGGGCACTTCTCGGGGTTGCCGGGGTCGCTGCGGCGCACGCGCGCGGGGTCGGTGGTCATGCCCTTGATCTTCTTTTCCACCTCGGCGGGCGTGTCGCGCATCAGCACCGCGTTGCCGTAGCTCTTGCTCATCTTGGTGCCGTCCAGGCCCGGCAGGCGCAGCACCTCGGTATGCAGCGCCTGCGGCTCGACCAGGATGGCCCGGCCGCTGCCGCGCAGATGGCCCAGCAGCAGCTCGGTTTCGCCGTCGGTCCAGCCTTCGATGGCCGCGGCGGCGCGCTTGACCAGCGCCTCGCCCTTGGCCCAGGACTCGGCCGAGCCGGTCTCGCCGAAGGCCTTGCGCTGCTTGTCGTAGTAGCGCTGGTCGTCCCTGGACAGCCGCGCCAGCGCGGCAGCCACCTGCTGCTCGAAACCGCCGAGGCGGCCGTACAGGTGGTTGAAGCGGCGCGCCACTTCGCGCGTCAGCTCCACGTGCGAACTTTGATCCTCGCCCACCGGCACGTAGTTGGCCTTGTAGATCAGGATGTCGGCCGCCTGCAGCAGCGGGTAGCCCAGGAAGCCGTAGGTCGCGAGGTCGCGATCCTTGAGCTTGTCGATCTGGTCCTTGTACGTCGGCACGCGCTCCAGCCAGCCCAGCGGCGTGCCCATGGCCAGCAGCGTGAACAGCTCGGCGTGCTCGGGCAGCCGGCTCTGGATGAAGATGGTGCTCTTGTCGGGGTCCAGCCCGGCGGCGATCCAGTCGATCACCATCTCGTAGACGTTCCTCTCGATGACCTCGCGCTCTTCGTAGTGCGTGGTCAGCGCGTGCCAGTCGGCCACGAAGTAGAAGCAGTCGTGCTGCTCCTGCAGACGCACCCAGTTCTTCAAGGCGCCGTGGTAGTGGCCGAGGTGCAGGGCGCCGGTGGGGCGCATGCCGGAGAGGACGCGGGAACGCATGGCGAAGAAGCGGGCGGGCAACGAAAGGCGCGCATTGTGTCAGGTCGCCGAAGACGGGGCAGGGCTGGTCTTACACTCCGGCGCCCTCATGAAGCGCATCGTCATCCTGATCTCCGGCCGCGGCTCCAACATGGAAGCCATCGTGCAGCGCTGCGCCGAGCAGCGCTGGCCGGCTGCCGTGGTCGCGGTGATCGCCAACCGCGCCGACGCCGCGGGGCTGGCCTTCGCTGCAAGCCAAGGCATCGCCACCGCGGTGGTCGACCACAAGGCGCAGCCCTCGCGCGAGGCTTTCGACGCCGCGCTGGCCGAAGCCATCGATGGCTTCGCGCCCGACCTGGTGGTGTTGGCGGGCTTCATGCGCGTGCTGGGGCCGGCTTTCGTCGCGCGTTACCAGGGCCGGCTGCTCAACATCCATCCCTCGCTGCTGCCGGCCTTTCCGGGCCTGCACACGCACCGGCGCGCGCTGGCCGCGGGCTGCAAGCTCAGCGGCGCGACGGTGCACTTCGTGACGGCCGCGCTCGACCACGGACCCATCGTGATGCAGTCGGCCGTGCCGGTGCTGGCCGGTGACGACGAGCACACGCTGGCCGCGCGCGTGCTGGCCACCGAGCACGTGATCTATCCGCTCGCGGTGCGCTGGTTCGTCGAGGGCAGGCTGCGGCTCGACGCTGACGGCTGCGTTCGCCAGACCGACGGCGCTTCGCAAGTGCTGATGTAGCTTGCCGGCATGCACCCGAACGCCTTGCTCGACCTGGCCACCGATCTGCTCAAGCAGATCCTGAAGCTCGACCAGCCGGCCGACGCCGTGGTCTCGGCTTTCTTTCGCAAGCACAAGGCGCTGGGCGCGCGCGAGCGCCACAGCCTGGCCGAAACCGCCTACACGGTGCTGCGCCAGCGGTTGCTGCTGCAGCACCTGGCGCAGTCGGGCAGCGGCGCGCTGGAGCGCCGGCTGGCCATCCTGGCCTGGCAGGGCAGCGCCACCTTCCTGCGCGGCGCGCTGGGCCCGAAAGAGCAGCAGTGGCTGGAGCAGGTGCGCTCGATCGACCGCGCCGCGCTGCCCGACAAGTTGCGCCACAACCTGCCCGACTGGTTGGCCGCCGCGCTGCGCGAGCAGCTCGACGAGGCCGCGTTCTGGCAGCTCGTGCAGGTGCTGGCGCAGCCCGCGCCGCTGGACCTGCGGGTCAACACGCTCAAATCCCGGCGCGACGAGGTGCAGCGCGCGCTGGCTGCCGCCGGCATCGCTGCCGAGCCGACGCCGCATTCGCCGTGGGGTCTGCGCGTGCAGGGCAAGCCGGCGCTCAACAAGCTCGACGTCTTCACCGGCGGCGCCGTCGAGGTGCAGGACGAAGGCAGCCAGTTGCTGGCGCTGCTGACCGACCCCAAGCGCGGCGAGATGGTGGTGGACTTCTGCGCCGGCGCCGGCGGCAAGACGCTGGCGCTGGGCGCGGCGATGCGCAACACCGGGCGGCTGTACGCCTTCGACGTCTCGGGCCACCGGCTGGACGCGCTGAAGCCCCGGCTGGCGCGCAGCGGGCTGTCCAACGTCTACCCGGCGCAGATCGCCCACGAGCGCGACGACCGCGTGCGCCGCCTGGCCGGCAAGATCGACCGGGTGCTGGTCGACGCGCCATGCTCGGGCCTGGGTACGCTGCGCCGCAACCCCGACCTGAAGTGGCGCCAGAGCCCGGCCGCGGTGGCCGAACTGCAGGCCAAGCAGCTCGCCATCCTGAGCAGCGCCGCGCGGCTGCTGAAGTCCGGCGGACGCCTGGTCTACGCCACCTGCAGCCTGCTGCGCGCCGAGAACGAAGCGACGGTGAGCGCTTTCGAGGCCGCGCCGGAGGGCCGCGATTTCATCGCGCTGCCGGCCGCCGAGGCCCTGGCCGCGGCGCACGTGGACGCTGCCGACGGCCTCGTCGAAGGGCCGTTTCTGCGCCTGTGGCCGCAGCGCCAGCAGACCGACGGCTTTTTCGCAGCGGTGTGGCAACGGCGCTGATCGCGCGGTCTTCCGGTGGCGACGGTTTTGATCTGAGCCAAAGTCGCTGCGAATTCACCGAGCAACCCGACGTTGTCTAGGCAATTCCCGCAATCGGCGTTGCTTTGCCGCATCTACAATGCTTGACGCCCCGAACGTTGGGGATTGCAAGGACATTACATGGATGGGTTGATGGCGCTGCACGACGGTGTCGTGCGCTGGTTGGCGGGTGGCTTGCTGCAGGCCTCGTGGTGGCAGATCGTGTTGGCAACGCTGGTGATGACGCACATCACCATCGCCGGCGTCACCATCTTCCTGCACCGTTGCCAGGCGCACCGCGCGCTGGAGCTGGGGCCGCTGCCGTCGCACGTCTTCCGCTTCTGGCTGTGGCTGACCACCGGCATGGTCACCAAGGAATGGGTGGCCATCCACCGCAAGCACCACGCCAAGTGCGAGACCGAGGAAGACCCGCACAGCCCCGTCACCCGCGGCATCAAGACGGTGCTGCTCACCGGCTCGGAGCTCTACCGCGCCGAAGCCAAGGTGCAGGAAACGCTCAGCAAGTACGGCCACGGCACGCCCGACGACTGGGTCGAGCGCAACATCTACAGCCGCTTTTGCTGGCAGGGCGTGGGCCTGATGCTGATCATCGACCTGCTGCTGTTCGGCGCCATCGGCGCCACCGTGTGGGCGGTGCAGATGCTGTGGATCCCGGTCACCGCGGCCGGCATCATCAACGGCCTGGGCCACTTCTGGGGCTACCGCAACTTCGAGGCGGTCGACGCCTCGACCAACATCAGCCCGTGGGGCATCGTCATCGGCGGCGAGGAACTGCACAACAACCACCACACGTACCCGACCTCGGCCAAGCTGTCGGTCAAGCCCTACGAGTTCGACATCGGCTGGGGCTACATCCGCGCGATGGAGCTGCTGGGCATGGCCAAGGTGCGCAAGACGCCGCCGCGGCTGGCGCTGGGCGCCGTCAAGCCGGTGGCCGACGACCAGACGCTGGAAGCCATCATCGCCAACCGCTACGAGGTGATGGCGCGTTATGCCGCCGAACTCAAGCGCGCCGTCGGCGCCGAACTGGAGCGGCTGCGCCGCGAAGGCGCCGAGAACAGCATGCGCTGGGCCAACATGAGCCTGGCCAAGGCCTGGCTGCACCGCGACGACGACAAGATCCCGCAGGGCGTGAAGCCGCAGCTGGCCAGGGCCCTGGGCGATGCGCCCAAGCTGGCCAAGCTGGTGGCGATGCGCGAAGAGCTGCGCCAGCTCTGGACGCGCAAGAGCGTGACCGCCGAGCAGCTCGTCAGCGACCTGCAGGCCTGGTGCAAGAAGGCCGAGGACAGCGGCATCGCCGCGCTGCAGGAGTTCTCGTTCAAGCTGCGCGCGGTGCGCGCCTGATGCTTGATGCGTGGGGCCGCCCAGGCCCCGCGAGCCGCGGTCAGAACGTCTTCGTCACGAACAGGTTGACCGAGCGCTCGGCGCCTGGCATCTGGCCGTAGGGCGCGTAGCGGCGGTTGGCCAGGTTGTTGAGTTCGGCCACCAGCGTCAGACCGTCGCCGAAGTCGGCATGGACGTTGACGTGCAGCGTGCCGTAGCCGGCGGCCGAGCCGCTGAGCGCGCCGGTCTCGCTGCGCAGGCGGACCTCGCTTTCGCCGCGCACGTAGAAGTCCACGCTGCCGCCGACCGCGCCCCAGTGCCAGGCCTGGCGCAGGCCGATCCGGCCGCTGAACGCGGGCGAGCCGCCGTCGTCGCTGCGGTAGCCGTTGCCGTAGCGCAGTTGACGGCGCATGGCGGCAAACGAGGTGTAGGGCGTCAGCCCCCAGCCGCGCAGCGAGTGCTCGGCAGACACCTCCAGGCCCAGGCTGCGCGCCGCGTCGACGTTGCGGTAGGTGCCGAGGGTGCCCGACGACACGGTGGCGATGTAGTCCTTGGAGCGGGCGTGGAACAGCGTCGCGTCCAGCACCGTGGCGCCGGCCGCGTAGCGCGCGCCCAGCTCGTAGGTGGTGGAGGTCTCGGGCGCCAGATCGGGGTTGCCCACCAGCGTGGTGCCGCCGCCGGTGGCGGTGAGGAACAGCTGGCCCAGCGTCGGGTAGATGTAGCCTTGTGAAACGTTGGCCCGCAGCGCCAGCCGCTTGACCGGCGTCCACACCAGGCCCGCCGAGCCCAGCAGCAGGCTGTCGGCGCTGTCGCGCGGGGCGTTGGCGATGCCGTTGGTGGTTGAACGGCTGAGCTCGGCGCGCACGCGGTAACCGCGCGCGCCGACGATCGCGGTCAACTCGTCCGCCAGCAGCGACAGCTCGTGCTGGCCGAACGCCGAGACCGTGCGCGTGCGCGCGTCGTCGTCTCTTTGCGAGGTGGTGGTCGTCCCCGGCGGCGTGCGCGTGCTGCGGGTGATCTTGGCGGCCGCCAGTCCGTCGTCTTCCCACTCCAGGCCGGCGACGGTGCGGCTGTGCGCGGAGAACGTCATCTCGGCGCGCAGCATGGCGCCGTTGGTGGCCTGCTCGTCGAGCGAGTTCGCCTGCACGCGGATGCGCAGCGGGCCGGTACTGGTGGTGGCGTCGCTGCGGAAGTCGCGCTCGATGGTCTGCCGGTAGGCGTTGATGCCGAGCTTGGTCAGCCACGGGGTCAGCCGCGTGCCTTCGTAGAAGAGCGACGCTTTGCGCAGGTCGCGGCGCGGCAGCGAGACCAGGAAGTTCGGCTGATCCACGTAGACGTTGGCGGCGAGGTCGTAGGCCTGCGCCTTCAAGCCGAAGTAGTGCTGGTCGAGCCGATAGCCGAGGTGGGCCGAGAGGTTGGCGTCATCGACGTCCGACGGCGTCAGCCGACCGTCCGGCGTCCGGCGGTCGCCCTGCTCCATGCGGCCGACGCTCAGGTTGTAGTCCAGCGCGCCCGGGCCGGCCTTGACGGTGCCGGCCGCGGTGGCGGAGACGCGATAGCCCTGCGTGGCCGACAAAACGCCCGCCGTGGCGCTGAAGCTGAAGGGCTTGTCCGCGCCCTTGCGGGTGACGATGTTGATCACCCCGCCGATCGCGCTGCTGCCGGAGACCACCGACGACGAGCCGCGAACGATCTCGATGCGCTCGATCGTCGTCGGGTCCACCAGGATGGGCTGGCCGTAGTTGGTGTGGTCGGTGAGCTTCTGGCCGTCGATCAGGATCGCGACGCGGCGCGAGGTCTCGCCGCGGATGGACAGGCGCTCGATGCCTTCCTCGGAGATCTGCACGCCAGGGACGTCGCGCAGCAAGGCGGCGATCGACACGGGCGCGGTCTGCTCGATCTGCTCGCGCGAGATGACGGTGATCGTGGCCGGATTGCGCATCACCTCGGTGGGCAATCCGGTGCCGATGATGGTGACGGTGTCCAAGACGCCGGCATCGGCCTCAGCGGTGGCGGGCACCGCCAGGAAACCGGCGCTCAAGGGCAGGACGGCGAGGGCACGGCCCAGCAACGACATGACGACTCCTTTCGTCGAGGAACAAGCAGAGGGATGCCTGAGCGCCTGGCGAAAGGGCTTGGAAGGCTTCGAATGACTTTCAGTCTAGTGAGTCACCCGGATCTGAACTTGATGAACATCAACGGCCGGCCGAAGCCTGCGCCTCGGCGATGCTCGTCAGCCATCGTTGGCCGCCTCGCGCGGCAAGAACGCCTGCCCCTCGCTGAGCGGCGGCAGTCGGTAGCTGGCCGGGGTGCGGCTGAGCTTGATCGGCGAGGCGATGCCGCGGTAGCCGCCGGGCAGCTCGACCACCATGCCGCGGTGGCGCGTGTGGGGGTGGTCCAGCGCCTCGGGCACGTCCAGCACCGCGGCGCAGGGCACGCCCAGGCGGATCAGCTTTTCAGCCAGCACCGGGCCGTCGTGCGCGGCCAGCAGCGCTTCCAGCGCGGCCTTCAATTCGGCGCGGTTCACCGAGCGCGCGCCGGCGCTGGCGAAGCGCTGATCCTCGGCCAGCGCCGGCGCGGCGAGCTGCGCGCATAACTGCCTGAATTGTTTGTCGTTGCCGACCGCGAAGAACACCGGCGCGGTGCCGGTGCGCAGCACGTCGTAGGGGTAGATGTTGGGGTGCGCGTTGCCGCTGCGGCCCGGGCGCGCGCCGCCCATGAACCAGTTGGCCGCATGCGGGTGCAGCAGCGACAGGCCGTTGTCGAACAGCGCCGACTCGACGAACTGGCCGCGGCCGCTGCGCTCGCGCTCCTGCAGCGCCAGCAGCACGCCCAACGCGGCGTTGAGGCCGGTCACCAGGTCCACCGCCGGCAGGCCCACGCGCAGCGGCTCGCCGCCGGCCTCGCCATTGACGCTCATCAGCCCGCACATCGCCTGCAG
Source organism: uncultured Rubrivivax sp. (assembly GCA_964470565.1). Taxonomy (GTDB): domain Bacteria; phylum Pseudomonadota; class Gammaproteobacteria; order Burkholderiales; family Burkholderiaceae_C; genus Rubrivivax. Next base: position 269,872 of record CAYYDJ010000002.1, on the reverse strand, counting down.
CGCGGCGTCGTAGCCGGGCAGGCCGCCCAGCGGGCCGTCGGCGCCGAAGCCCGAGACGCGGCAATGCACCAGGCGCGGAAAGCGCTGCGAGAGCTGGTCCCAGCCCATGCCCCAGCGCTCGAGCGTGCCGGTCTTGAAGTTCTCCACCAGCACGTCGGCCTCGGCCAGCAGCGCCAGCAGGCGCTGGCGGCCGGGCTCGCCGCTCAGGTCCAGCGTCAGCACGCGCTTGTTGCGGTTGAGGCCGTGGTAGTACGAGGCGACGCCGCGGGCGTCGAACGGCGGGCCCCAGGCGCGCGTGTCGTCGCCTTGCGGCGGCTCGACCTTCAGCACGTCGGCGCCATGGTCGCCGAGGATCTGGCCGCACAAAGGCCCGCCGAGGATGCGCGAGGCGTCGACGACGCGGATGCCATCGAGGGCGGGCATGTCAGCGCCGCCCGGCCGCCCGAAGGCGCTGACGCGCTCCCTCGGGGGGCCGCGAACGAAGTGAGCTTGGGGGCGTCATTTTTCAGTCCAGCCGGGCGCCGGAGGCCTTCACGACGTCCTGCCAGCGCGCGGCTTCCTGGCGCATGAACTCGGCCAGGTGCGCCGGCGTGGTGGCGGCCGGCGGCTCCAGGCCTTGCGCGGCCAGCTTGCCGCGCACCTCGGGCTCGGCCAGTACGCGCGCGTAGGCGGCGTTCAACCGTGCCACCACGTCGGGCGGTGTGCCGGCCGGCACCACGATGCCGAAGAACACGCTGACGTTCATGTCCTTCACGCCCTGCTCGGCCAGCGTCGGGACGTCGGGCAGCACCTTCGACCGCGATGCGGTGGTCACGCCCAAGGCGCGCAGCTTGCCGGCCTGGATGTGCGGCAGCGCGGTCAGCACGTCGGTGAAGGTCATCGCCACCTGACCGCCCAGCAGGTCGTTCAGCGCCGGGCCGGTGCCCTTGTACGGGATGTGCTGGAAGTCGGTGCCGGCGCGCATGTTGAACATCACGCCGGCCAGGTGCGACGAGGCGCCGTTGCCCGACGAGGCGTAGCTCAGCGTGCCCGGCCGCGCCTTGGCCAGCGCGATCAGCTCCTGCACGTTGCGTGCCGGTACGCTCGGGTTGACGGCCAGCACGTTGGGCAGATCGCCGATCTCGATCACCGGCGCAAAGCTGCGCAGCGGGTCGTAGCCCATCTTGGGATAGAGGTACTGGTTGATCGCCAGCGGTCCCGAGGTGCCGAACAGCATCGTGTAGCCGTCGGCCGGCGCGCGCGCCACCGCTTCGGCGCCGATGTTGCCGCCGGCGCCGGCCTTGTTGTCGACGATGACGGTCTGCCCCAGCGGGCCCTTCAGCGCGGCGGCGAGGATGCGCGCCATCGCGTCGGTGGGGCCGCCGGGCGCGAAGGGTACGACCAGGGTCAGCGGCTTGGTCGGAAAGTCGGCGGCTTGCAGCAGCGGGCTGCCGAGCAGGAAGGGCGTGGCCAACAGGGTATGCAGCAGGGCGTGCAGCAGGGGGCGGCGTGTCGTCATGGGGCTGGTCTCCGGCGTTGGTGTGGTGCGTGGTCTTCAGAACAGGTTGACCGTGGCCGGCGCAGCGCTCGCTGCCGCAGAGGGCTGCAGCAGTTCGTCGGCCCAGGGCGGTGCGTCGTGCGGCTGCAGCGGGTCTTGCGGCAGCAGGCGCTGCTGCAGCACGAGTTGCGCCAGCGTCATCCGCCTGGCGGAGCGGCAGCGCGTCGCCTCCCAGGCCATCGCCGCCGCGCTGCTCAGGTGGTACAGCGCCGATGCGGCGCGGCGCGCGTCGTGGTCGTCCCGGCCATGGCCTTCGGCCACGCGCGCGGCCAGCGCCAGCGTGCGCTGCAGCGCGCCGTTGAACGTGGCGCGCGCGGTGGCGTGCAACTCGGCGCCGTCGAGCAGTTCTTGCACGTGCTGCTGCAGCACCGGCAGCGAGCCCTCGCGGCGGACCGCGCGAATCACGTCCAGCGCGACGATGTTGCTGGTGCCTTCCCAGATCGAGCCCAGGTGCGCGTCGCGCACCAGCCGCGGGTCGCTCCATTCCTCGATGTAGCCGCAGCCGCCGCGCACTTCCATCGCGTCGCCGGTGACCTTGCGCGCGTCGCGGCAGGCGCGGAACTTGATCAGCGGCGTCAGGATGCGCGTCAGCGCATAGGCGCCGTCCTCGCCGGCGTCGGCGCGGCGCAGCGCATCGGCGGTCTGGAACACCATGCTGCGCGCCTGCTCGGTGGGCAGCAACAGCTTGAGCAGTTGGCGGCGCATCAGCGGCAGATGCACCAGGCGGCGGCCGAAGGCCTCGCGGTGCGTGGCCACGTGCAGCGCCTCGCCGTAGGCGCGGCGCATCAGCCCGGCGGCGCGCATGCCGTTGGACAGCCGCGAGTTGTTGATCATGTCGGCCATGTGATTGAAGCCGCGGCCGGCGTCGCCGACCAGCCAGGCCTCGGCGCCTTCGAGCCTGATCTCGCCGCTGGCCATCGAGCGCGTGCCCAGCTTGTCCTTCAGCCGCAGGATGCGGTAGGCGTTGTCGCTGCCGTCGCTGCGCCGGCGCGGCAGCAGGAAGAGCGAGACGCCTTTCAAGCCCGCAGGCGCACCGTCGATGCGCGCCAGCACCATCGCCAGCGCGGCGTCGGGGTTGGAGCAGAACCACTTGTCGCCCCACAGCCGGTGGCTGCCGTCGGCCAGCGGCTCGGCACGCGTGGTGGTGGCGGCCACGTCGGAGCCGGCGCCTTGCTCGGTCATGAACATCGCGCCTTGCGCCAGCGCGTCGAAGTCCTGCGTGGTCAGCGCGGCCAGGTGACGCTGCACCAGTGCCGGCGTGCCGAACTTGCGCAGCGTGCGCGTCAGCGAATCGGTCATCGACAGCGGACAGCACAGGCCGAACTCGGCCTGCACGAACAGGTACGACAGCGCGTACTTGGCGGCCGCCGGCATGGCCTGCGGCCAGCCCAGCACGCCGCCGCGGTGCGACATCGCGGCGAGGCCGAATTCGCTGAAGGCCACGCGCTCCAGCTCGACGTAGGCCGGGTGCTTGACGATGCGCTGCGCGTCGATGCCGGTGCGCGTGCGGTGCGCCAGCACGGGCGGGTTCTTGTCGGCGCTGAGCGCCAGGTCATCCAGCACGCCGCCGGCCAGCGCGCCCAGGCGCTGCAGGTGCGGCTGCAGGTGGGCCAGCAGATCGGCCGGCAGGTACAGCGGCAGCAGGACCTGCAGCTCGGCGTCGGCGGCGTAGAGGTTGCTGCCGCGGGCGTCGGGAATCGGGTGCTCGGCGGTCATCGGCGTCCTTCGCTGCAGCGTCGCGGGGCGCGCAGTATCGGCAGCGCTGGCGATTCACGTCCAATTCAATTTCCGGCTGCGTCGATATGATCGGCAAATGGAGCTTCGCCACCTGCGGCACTTCCTGGCGCTGGCCGAAGAGCTGCACTTCGGTCGCGCGGCGCAGCGGCTGGCGATGACGCAGCCGCCGCTGTCGCTGAGCATCCAGCAGCTCGAAGCCAGCGTCGGCGCGCGGCTGTTCGACCGCGACAGCAAGGGCGTGCGGCTGACCGCGGCCGGCCGCGCCTTCCTGGCCTCAGCGCGCTCGCTGCTGGCGCAGGCCGACGAGGCCAAGGCGCTGGCGCGCGACGTCGCCGCCGGCGCCGTGGGGCGCTTGCGCGTGGGCATGGTGGGCTCGCTGCTGTACCGCGGGCTGCCGGGCTGGATGCAGGCCTTCGCGCGCGCGCACCCGGGCGTGGAGTTGTCGCTGGTGGAACTGAACTCGCAGGAGCAGACCGAGGCGCTGCTGCGGCGCGAACTGGACGTGGCCTTCGTCCACGGCCGCCGCCGGCCCGATGCGCTGCGCTCGCTGCGGGTCGATGCCGAGCCCTTCGTCGCCTGCGTCGGCGACCGCCATGCGCTGGCCACCCGGCGCTCGATCGCGCTCGGCGCGCTGCGCGACGAGGCCTTCGTGCTGTTCTCGCGCCACGTCTCGCCCGACTACCACGCGCAGATCGTCGAGCTGTGCGCGCGCGCCGGTTTCTATCCGCGCGTGCGCCACGAACTGCGGCACTGGCTGTCGGTGGTGGCCGCGGTGGCGCAGGGCCTGGGCGTGGCGGTGGTGCCGGCGCCGATGCGCCGCTCGGGCCTGGCCGGCGCGCGCTTCCTGAAGCTCAAGGAGGTGGACGCGACCTCGGAGCTGCACTGCGTCTGGCGGCCCGACGACGAAGCCCAGCCGCTGCTGCGCGCCTGGCTGGCCCTGCTGCCGCCGATGCCAGAAACGACGAACCCGCCACGCGGGCGGGTTCGGTCAGGCGAATGAGGCCACCAGCGCTGCCGCTGGCGTGGCCGCTCGTTCACTTCAGCTTCACTTCCTTGTACAGCACGTGCTTGCGCGCCTTGGGATCGAACTTCAGGAATTCGAGCTTCTCGGGCGTGGTCTTCTTGTTCTTGTTGGTGGTGTAGAAGTGGCCGGTGCCGGCCGTGCTCTCGAGCTTGATCTTTTCGCGTCCGCCTTTGGTGGCCATGGTGGGGTGCTCCTATCAGGGGTTCTCAGGCTTCGCTGCGGGCACGCAGGTCCTTCAGGACCACGTCGATGCCCTTCTTGTCGATCAGGCGCAGCGCCGCGTTGGTGATGCGCAGGCGCACCCAGCGGTTCTCGCTCTCGACCCAGAAGCGGCGGTACTGCAGGTTCGGCAGGAACCGGCGCTTGGTCTTGTTGTTGGCGTGGGAGACGTTGTTTCCCACCATCGGGCCCTTGCCCGTGACTTCGCACTTGCGTGCCATGACAGCTCACTTCTTTGAAAAACAGCCGGCACCTCGGCAGATTTGCTTGGGTGTGTGACGGCTTGACCTCGCCAGGATCAGGTGGCGGTAGCCTGCTGCCGGTTTTTCCGGCAAAGCTGCGAAGTATAGCCGCAAGGCGGCGGCCAGCCTTACTCCTTCTCCAGGAAGCGCTGCGCGTCCAGCGCCGCCATGCAGCCGGTGCCGGCGCTGGTGATGGCCTGGCGGTAGACGTGGTCCTGCACGTCGCCGGCGGCAAAGACGCCGGGCACGCTGGTGGCGGTGGCAAAACCGTCGAGCCCGGTGCGGGTGACGATGTAGCCGTCCCTCATTTCCAGCTGGCCCTTGAAGATGTCGGTGTTGGGCTGGTGGCCGATGGCGATGAAGCAGCCCTTGACGGCCAGCTCCTGGGTGCCGTCGCCTTGCGTGGAGGCCAGCCGCACGCCGGTGACGCCGCTGGCGTCGCCCAGCACCTCCTGCAGCGTGTGCCAAAGGTGCAGCTCGATCTTGCCGGCCTCGACCTTGGCCATCACCTTGTCGACCAGGATCGGCTCGGCGCGGAACTTGTCGCGGCGGTGGATCAGGTGCACCTTGCTGGCGATGTTGGACAGGTACAGCGCCTCTTCCACCGCGGTGTTGCCGCCGCCGACGACGCAGACGTCCTGTCCGCGGTAGAAGAAACCGTCGCAGGTGGCGCAGCCGCTGACACCCTTGCCCATGAACGACTGCTCGCTGGGAATGCCCAGGTACTTGGCGCTGGCGCCGGTGGCGATGACCAGGGTGTCGCAGGTGTAGTGGCCGTTGTCGCCTTGCAGCACGAAGGGGCGGCGGCTGAAGTCGACCTTGGCGATGTGGTCGAACACGACCTGCGTGTTGAAGCGCTCGGCGTGCTCCAGGAAGCGCTGCATCAGCTCCGGGCCCATCACGCCCTTGACGTCGGCCGGCCAGTTGTCGACATCGGTCGTCGTCATCAACTGCCCGCCCTGCGCCATCCCGGTGATCAGCAGCGGCTGCAGGTTGGCGCGCGCGGCATACAGCGCCGCGGTGTAGCCGGCGGGGCCGGAACCGAGGATCAGGACACGGGCGTGGGTGTTCGATTCGCTCATGGTGTGTGCAGGATGAAAGGTAGGTCGGAACGGGGCCGCCGTCGCGTCAGGCCCACGGATTGCGGGCCGACCAGGGCAGCTATGGGCAACTGCCGCTGGCCGCAAGAGCGCCTATGGGCACAATAGGCGGATTCTTGCAGACCCACGGCCCGGCCGCGGGAGCTGCCGGGAACCCCGGGGCCAGGAGCCGGGGCATCGGTGATCGTCACAAAGCAAAAGAAGGGCTGCCCATGTCGATGTTGTCGAACCTGGACCTGATCCGCCGGGTCCCGCTGTTCTCGATGCTCACCGCGGACCAGGCGCAGGCGGTGGCCGACAGCGTGGTCAAGCGGCGCTTTCGCCGCGGCGAGCTGGTGGTGGAGCAGGGGCGCAAGAGCAATGCGCTGTTCATCCTGCTCAACGGCCGGGCCCGCGTGCTGACCTCCGACTCGCGCGGACGCGAGGTCATCCTGGCGGTGCTGGAATCGGGCGACTACGTCGGCGAGATGAGCCTGATCGACAACGAGCCGCATTCGGCCACCGTGCGCGCCGAGGTGCAGACCGACATGCTGGTGCTGGCGCGCGCCGACTTCTCGCGCTGCCTGCCCGAAGGCTCCACGCTGTCCTACGCCATCCTGCGCGGCCTGGTGCGCCGGCTGCGCAACGCCGACCGGCAGATCGAGTCGCTGGCGCTGCTGGACGTCTACGGCCGCGTCGCGCGCACGCTGCTCGACATGGCCGAGGACGACAACGGCATCAAGATCATCCGCCACAAGGTGTCGCGCCAGGACATGGCCAAGGTGGTGGGCGCCTCGCGCGAGATGGTCAGCCGCGTGATGAAGGACCTCGAAGACCGCGGCGTCATCGAGACGCAGGAGAACGGCTTCGTGGTCATCAAGGAGCGGCTGCAGAACGACTGACGCGCAGCCGCCATCGCGCACAATGTGCGCATGAGTTTTCCCCTGGGATCCTTGCAGGCGGACGGCACGGCGGCCGCGGCCGTCGGCACGCGCGACGCGCAGCCGCCGATGATGGGCGCGCGCCGCCAGTTGATGCTGGCCTTGGGCTTCCTGGCCTGCGCGCTGCTGCTGTTGGCGCTGGCCACGCACCACGCGGCCGACCCCGCCTTCAGCACCTCGGGCAGCGGCGAGGCGGTGCGCAACAAGGCCGGCGCGGTGGGCGCCTGGGTGTCGGACCTGCTGCTGTTCCTGTTCGGCTGGTCGGCCTGGTGGCTGGTGCCGGTGACCTGGCGCGCCTGGTTGTCGGCGCTGGCGCGCGCCTTGCGCGGGCCGCTGGGCGCCGCGGCGCCGCGGCCGCCGCGCTGGATGTTCTGGGTCGGGCTGGCGCTGCTGCTGCTGGCCAGCTGCGGCCTCGAATGGACGCGCCTGTACCGCTGGGAAGGCGGGCTGCCCGGCCACGCCGGCGGCGTGCTGGGCTACACGCTGGGGCCGGCGTCGATGCGCTGGCTGGGCTTTGCCGGTTCGGGCGTGACCTGGATCGTGCTGGGGCTGGCCGGCATGGCGATGGCGCTGCGCTTCTCGTGGACGCGGCTGGCCGACGCGATCGGCGAGCGCGTGGAAGCGCTGCTGGAGCGCCGGCAGGAGCGCAGGGAGCATGAGCAGGACCGCCGCATCGGCGAGCAGGCGCAGCGCGAGCGCGAGCAGGACGTCGAGCTGGAGCTCGAGCGCCAGACCGAGGAACTGCACGTGCCGCTGGTGATCGAGCCGCCGGTGCTGCAGGTGCCCAAGTCCGAGCGCGTCGCGCGCGAGCGCCAGCAGCCGCTGTTCAAGGAGCTGAGCGACACCAAGCTGCCGCAGGTCGACCTGCTGGACGCCGCGCCAGGCCGCCAGGAAAGCGTGACGCCCGAGTCGCTGGAGATGACCAGCCGGCTGATCGAGAAGAAGCTCAAGGACTTCGGCGTCGAGGTGCGCGTGGTCGCGGCCTCGCCGGGGCCGGTGATCACGCGCTACGAGATCGAGCCGGCCACCGGCGTCAAGGGCGCGCAGATCGTCAACCTGGCCAAGGACCTGGCGCGCTCGCTGTCGCTGGTGAGCATCCGCGTGGTCGAGGTGGTGCCGGGCAAGAACTACATGGCGCTCGAACTGCCCAACGCGCGACGTCAGACGATCCGGCTGGCCGAGATCCTGGGCTCGCAGGTCTACAACGACGCCGCGTCGATGCTGACCATGGGCCTGGGCAAGGACATCGTCGGCAACCCGGTGGTCGCCGACCTCGCCAAGATGCCGCACTGCCTGGTGGCCGGCACCACCGGCTCGGGCAAGAGCGTGGGCATCAACGCGATGATCCTGAGCCTGCTGTACAAGGCCGAGGCGCGCGACGTGCGCCTGATCCTGATCGACCCCAAGATGCTGGAGATGTCGGTCTACGAGGGCATTCCGCACCTGCTGGCGCCGGTGGTCACCGACATGAAGCAGGCCGGCAACGCGCTGAACTGGTGCGTCGGCGAGATGGAGCGCCGCTACAAGCTGATGAGCAAGCTCGGCGTGCGCAACCTGTCGGGCTACAACAAGAAGATCGCCGACGCCGCCGAGCGCGGCGAGTCCATCGGCAACCCCTTCAGCCTGACGCCGGAGCAGCCTGAGCCGCTGGAGCGGCTGCCGCACATCGTGGTGGTGATCGACGAGCTGGCCGACCTGATGATGGTGGTCGGCAAGAAGATCGAGGAGCTGATCGCCCGCCTGGCGCAGAAGGCGCGCGCCGCCGGTCTGCACCTGATCCTGGCCACCCAGCGGCCCAGCGTCGACGTCATCACCGGGCTCATCAAGGCCAACATCCCGACGCGATTGAGCTTCCAGGTCAGCAGCAAGATCGACAGCCGCACCATCCTCGACCAGATGGGCGCCGAGGCGCTGCTCGGCCAGGGCGACATGCTCTACCTGCCGCCGGGCAGCGGCGTGCCGGTGCGCGTGCACGGCGCCTTCGTCAGCGACGAGGAGGTGCACCGCGTGGTCGACTACCTGCGCAGCCAGGGCGAGCCCAACTACATCGAAGGCATCCTCGAAGGCGGCGTGCTCGACGGCGACGGCGAGGGCGGCGCGCTCAACCTCGACGGCCCCACCGGCGGCGGCGAGGGCGATGCGCTGTACGACCAGGCGGTGGCCGTGGTGCTGCAGCACCGGCGGGCGTCGATCTCGCTGGTGCAGCGCCACTTGCGCATCGGCTACAACCGCGCGGCGCGGCTGCTGGAACAAATGGAGAAGAGCGGACTCGTAAGCGCCATGGCCACCAACGGCAACCGCGACCTGCTGCTGCCGAAGAAGGACGAATGAGAGCTGCTGCCCTGATCGCGCTGGTGCTCGCCGCCAGTGCCGCCCACGCCGACGCCGTCGACACGCTGCGCGACTTCGTGCGCGACGTGAAGAGCGGCCGCGCCGCGTTCACGCAGACCGTCACCTCGACCGACGGCGCGAAGACCAAGACCAGCAGCGGCACCTTCGAGTTCCAGCGCCCCAACCGCTTCCGCTTCGCCTACGCCAAGCCTTTCGAGCAGTTGATCGTCGCCGATGGCAGCAAGGTCTGGATCTACGACGCCGACCTCAACCAGGCCAGCTCGCGCAAGCTGGCGCAGGCGCTGGGCAGCACGCCGGCGGCGCTGCTGGCCGGCGGCAGCCTGGACGCCGACTTCACGCTGAAGGCGCAGCCCTCGCAAGGCGGCCTCGACTGGGCACTGGCGACGCCCAAGGCCGGCGACGGCTCGTTCAAGAGCATGAAGGTCGGCTTCCGGGGCAAGGAGCTGGCGGCGGTGGAGATCGTCGACAACTTCGGCCAGCGCTCGCTGCTGCAGTTCAGCGGCTTCGTCGCCAATGCGGCGCCGACGGCCGACGCCTTCCGCTTCGTCGCGCCGGCGGGTGCCGACGTGATCGAACAGTAGGCGCCACGCGGGCGTTCGAGCGCGCGCCGATGATCCCGAAGGCCCGAAGGCCCGAAGGCCGCGTCAGAACTGGAACTTCAGCCCCACCGACACCACGCGCACGCGCGGGTGATCGAATTGCAGCGCGTAGACGGCGTTCAGGCTGAGCGAATCGTTGACGTTGAAACCAAAGCCGGCGGACGCCCAGGGCTTGCTGCGGTCGTCACCGAACACATCGGCCGCCACGGTGAAGGCCTGGCCGTGCTCGATGCCCAGCGACCAGACGGTGGTGCTCTGGCGTGGCGTGCGGTTGTACTGCCAACCCAGGTTGGCATGCACGATGGTTTCGTGGCCCAGATCGAGCGTCGCGGCGCCCAGCAGCCCGGTCGTTTCAGCGCGCAAGCCGCGATCCGGCGCCTTGTCCAGCCGCAGCACGTACGAGGTGCCGAAGCCGACCTTGCCGACCTCGGGCGCGACCCACGTGGTCTTGCCCCACAGCGAAACGCCGCGATCGGTGGTGCCGTTGTCGCGTGCCTGGTCCAGCACGAAGCCGACCTGGTGGCGGCCACCGACGCCGCAGGACGTGAACACCACTTCGCCTTGCGTGCTGGGCAGGCCCGATGCACGCAGCCGCGCCGCCCAGGCCTCGACCTGACAGTCGCCGGTGTCGATGACGTCGGCGGTCTCGCTGGCAAGCGGCCGGTCGGCGCGGGCGGGCAGGGCGGCGCACAGCGCCAGTGCGGCGGCGGCAAGGCGGCTGTGCACCGATGTCGACATGGAGGCTCCCTCTGGCTGTGGCCGCCATTTTCGCGGCAACGGCCGTGGCGCGGTGCGGCGCGGCACAGGGCGGCGCCGCGCGGCACAGCGCGGCAGGGCGCGAGGTCACTGCGACAATGTGTCGATGAGCGGCGGTGCGCAGGAGTCCTTGTTCGACAGCCCGGAACATCGCGGCGGCGATGCGGGCACTGTCGGGCTGGCCGGACAGGCAGGCGACGCCGCCGTGCCGCCCGCGGTGCCGCTGGCCGAGCGTCTGCGCCCGCACACGCTGGACGAGGTGATCGGACAGCGCCACCTGCTGGCGCCGGGGCGGCCGCTGCGCGCGGCGCTGGAAAGCGGCCGCGTGCATTCGATGATCCTGTGGGGCCCGCCGGGTGTCGGCAAGACCACGCTGGCGCGGCTGCTGGCGCATGCGGTGGACGCGCAGTTCATCGTGCTGTCGGCGGTGCTGGCCGGCGTCAAGGACATCCGCGAGGCGGTCGACGCCGCGCAGCGCGAGGCGCGGCGCGGGCGCCGCACGCTGGTCTTCGTCGACGAGGTGCACCGCTTCAACAAGGCGCAGCAGGACGCCTTCCTGCCGCACGTCGAGTCGGGCCTGTTCACCTTCATCGGCGCCACCACCGAGAACCCGTCGTTCGAGGTCAACTCGGCGCTGCTGTCGCGCGCCACGGTGCATGTGCTCAAAGCCCTGGCCGACGACGAGCTGTCGGCGCTGGTCGACCGCGCGCAGGCTGAAGCGCTGGCGCCGCCGCTGACGGCCGCGGCCCGCCAGCGGCTGATCGGCCATGCCGACGGCGACGGCCGCCGGCTGCTCAACGCCTACGAGAGCCTGGTCGAGCTGGCCGGGCCGGCGGCCGAGCTCGACGAGGCGACGCTCGAGCGCACGCTGGGCGAGTTGCTGCGCCGCTACGACAAGGGCGGCGACCAGTTCTACGACAGCATCTCGGCGCTGCACAAGGCGGTGCGCGGTTCGGACCCCGATGCCGCGCTGTACTGGCTGGCGCGCATGCTCGACGGCGGTGCCGACCCGCGCTACCTGGCCCGCCGCGTGATCCGCATGGCCAGCGAGGACGTGGGCCTGGCCGACCCGCGCGCGCTGCGCCTGGCGCTGGACGCCGCCGAGGTCTACGAGCGCCTGGGCACGCCCGAAGGCGAGCTGGCGATTGCCGAAGCGGTGGCCTATCTCGCGGTGGCGCCCAAGTCCAACGCCGTCTACCGCGCCTGGAACGAGGTGCGCGCCGCCGTCAAGCAAGACGGCACGCGGCCGGTGCCCGAGCGGCTGCGCAACGCGCCCACGCGACTGATGAAGCAGCTCGGCCACGGCGCCGGCTATCGCTACGCGCACGACGAGGAGGGCGCCTTCGCCGCCGGCGAGAACTACTTCCCCGACGGCGTGCCCGAGCGGCGCTTCTACCAGCCCAGCCCGCGCGGGCTTGAACTGCGCATCGGCGAGCGCCTGGCGGAGTTGCGCCGCCTCAATGAAGCGGCGCGTCAACCGCCCGCCGATACGGCCTGAGCGCGACTGACGCGGGAAACACCTGCCCGGACGGCGCCGCCCGGCACCTAGAATCCGCGCCCCAAGGACCCGGCCCAACAGGCCGGGTTCTTGCCAATGAGGACAAGGTCCGAGCCCACGAGACCCGTGGCGCGAGGGGCCGATCAAGCAGGAGTCACACGCGATGGAGATCTTCATCCAGCAGGTCATCAACGGCCTGGTGCTGGGCAGCATGTATGCGCTGGTGGCCCTGGGCTACACGATGGTGTACGGCATCATCAACCTGATCAACTTCGCGCACGGCGAGGTGCTGATGGTCGGCGCGATGGTGAGCTGGACGCTGGTCACCGCGATGTCCGATTCGGGCCTGCCCGGGTGGCGGCTGCTGCTCATCTCGATGCTGGCGGCCATCGTCGTCTGCGCGGCGCTCAACTTCACGGTGGAGAAGCTCGCCTACAAACCGCTGCGCAACGCGCCGCGGCTGGCGCCGCTGATCACCGCGATGGGCATGAGCCTGCTGCTGCAGACGCTGGCGATGATCATCTGGAAGCCCAACCCCAAGCCTTATCCGTCGCTGCTGCCGCCCGACCCCATCGACCTGGGCGGCCCCGTGATCACCATCACCCAGTGCATGATCCTGGGCCTGACCGCGGTGCTGCTGGCCGGGCTGATGTACCTCGTCAACCGCACCAAGCTCGGCCGCGCGATGCGCGCCACCGCCGAGAACCCGCGCGTGGCCTCGCTGATGGGCGTGCGCCCCGACATGGTGATCTCGGCCACCTTCATCATCGGCGCTGCGCTGGCCGCGGTGGCCGGCGTGATGTGGGCCGCCAACTACGGCACCGTGCAGCACAGCATGGGCTTCCTGCCGGGGCTGAAGGCCTTCACCGCCGCCGTGCTGGGCGGCATCGGCAACCTGGCCGGCGCGGTGGTGGGCGGCTTGCTGCTGGGGCTGATCGAGGCCATCGGTGCCGGCTACCTCGGCGACCTGACCGGCGGTGTGCTGGGCAGCCAGTACGTCGACATCTTCGCCTTCGCGGCGCTGATCCTGGTGCTGACGCTCAGGCCCGCCGGGCTGCTGGGTGAGCGCGTGGCCGACCGGGCCTGATGGAGACGCCGCCATGAAGAACAACAAGATCGTCGTCTTCATCATCTGCGCGCTGGCCCTGATCGCGCTGCCGCTCTTCGCGCAGCAGTTCGGCCAGGGCTGGGTGCGCATCATGGCCCTGGCGCTGCTGTACGTGCTGCTGGCGCTGGGGCTCAACATCGTGGTCGGCTATGCCGGGCTGCTGGACCTGGGCTTCGTCGCCTTCTATGCGGTGGGCGCCTACATGTTCGCGCTGATGGCCAGCCCCCATCTGGCCGAGAACTTCGAGTGGTTCGCGCAGCTCTTCCCCAACGGGCTGCACACGCCGATCTGGGTGGTGGTGCCGGCGGCGGCGCTGCTGGCCGGCTTGGCCGGCGTGCTCCTGGGCACGCCGGTGCTGAAGCTGCGCGGTGACTACCTGGCCATCGTGACGCTGGGCTTCGGCGAGATCATCCGCGTCTTCATGAACAACCTGGAGCAGCCGGTCAACATCACCAACGGCCCGCGCGGGCTGGACCGCATCGACTCGATGCGCATCTTCGGCCTCGATTTCGGCAAGGCGCTGGAGATCGGCGACTTCCGCATCCCCTCGGTCACGCTGTACTACTACCTGTTCCTGGCGCTGGTGGTGGGCAGCGTGGTGATCTGCCACCGGCTGGAGACCAGCCGCATCGGCCGCGCCTGGATGGCCATCCGCGAGGACGAGGTCGCCGCCAAGGCCATGGGCATCAACACCCGCAACATGAAGCTGCTGGCCTTCGGCATGGGCGCCACCTTCGGCGGCGTCGCGGGCTCGATGTTCGCGGCCTTCCAGGGCTTCGTCTCGCCGGAGTCGTTCAGCCTGATGGAAAGCATCATGATCGTGGCCATGATCGTGCTGGGCGGCCTCGGCCACATCCCCGGCGTGATCCTGGGCGCGCTGTTGCTGGCCGCGCTGCCCGAGGTGCTGCGCTACGTCGCCGGCGACATCCAGAACATGAGCGGCGGCCGCATCGATGCGGCCATCCTGCGCCAGCTGCTGATCGCGCTGGCGATGATCATCATCATGCTGCTGCGCCCGCGCGGGCTGTGGCCATCGCCAGAGCACGGCAAGTCCGCGCCGACGCCCACCCGTTGAACATCGGAGGCAGCATTCCATGAGCGAAACCGTCCTCCACGTGCAAGGCGTGTCCAAGCGCTTCGGCGGCCTGCAGGCGCTGTCCGACGTCGGCATCCGGATCCACCGCGGCCAGGTCTACGGGCTGATCGGCCCCAACGGCGCCGGCAAGACCACCTTCTTCAACGTCATCACCGGGCTCTACACGCCCGATTCGGGCAGCTTCGAGCTCGGCGGCAGGCCGTACAAGCCCTCGGCGGTGCACGAGGTTGCCAAGGCCGGCATCGCGCGCACCTTCCAGAACATCCGCCTGTTCCCCGAAATGACGGCGCTGGAGAACGTGATGGTCGGCCGCCACGTGCGCACCCACTCGGGGCTGTTCGGCGCGGTGTTGCGCACCGCGGGCTTCAAGGCCGAGGAGGCGGCGATCAAGGCGCGCTCGCAGGAGCTGCTGGATTACGTTGGCATTGGTCGTTATGCCGACTACAGGGCCCGCACGCTGAGCTACGGCGACCAGCGCCGCCTGGAGATCGCCCGCGCACTGGCCACCGACCCGAAGCTGATCGCGCTGGACGAGCCCGCCGCCGGCATGAACGCCACCGAGAAGGTGGTGCTGCGCGAGCTGATCGACCGCATCCGCCAGGACAGCCGCACCATCTTGCTGATCGAGCACGACGTCAAGCTGGTGATGGGCCTGTGCGACCGCGTGACCGTGCTCGACTACGGCAAGCAGATCGCCGAGGGCACGCCGGCCGAGGTGCAGAAGAACGAGAAGGTGATCGAGGCCTACCTCGGCACCGGAGGGCATTGATGAGCACGACGATGCTGAAGGTCAGCGGCCTGAAGGTCGCCTACGGCGGCATCCAGGCCGTCAAGGGCGTGAGCTTCGAGGTCCGCCAGGGCGAGCTGGTCAGCCTGATCGGCGCCAACGGCGCCGGCAAGACGACGACGCTCAAGGCCATCACCGGCACCCAGCCGGTGGCCGCCGGCGACATCGAGTTCCTGGGTCGCCCGATCAAGGGCCAGGGGCCGTGGGACCTGGTCAAGCAGGGCCTGGTGATGGTGCCCGAAGGGCGCGGCACCTTCACCCGCATGAGCATCACCGAGAACCTGCAGATGGGCGCCTTCGTGCGCAACGACGGCGAGGTGGACGCCGACATCGACAAGGTGTTCACCATCTTCCCGCGCCTGAAGGAGCGCCGCAACCAGCTGGCCGGCACGATGAGCGGCGGTGAGCAGCAGATGCTGGCGATGGGCCGCGCGCTGATGGCGCGGCCCAAGCTGTTGCTGCTGGACGAGCCCAGCATGGGCTTGTCGCCGATCATGGTCGACAAGATCTTCGAGGTGGTGGCCGACATCCATGCGCGCGGCACGACCATCCTGCTGGTCGAGCAGAACGCCAGCCGCGCCCTGAGCCTGGCCGACCGCGGCTACGTGATGGACTCGGGCGAGATCACCATGAGCGGCGACGCCAAGGCGCTGCTCGATGATCCCAAGGTGCGGGCGGCGTATCTGGGGGAGTGACGCCAGGCCCGCACGCTGCGCTCAGTTTCAGCGGTAGCCGGTGTCGCTGGCGTTGTGGATGATCCAGATCAGGTGGGCATTCGAGTCGAAGCCGCCCGAGCCGGCGAAGATCAGCCGGCCCTGGCCCTTGTAGGCCAGTTCGTGGCGGTAGCGGTCGGCACCGAAGAAGAACGGGATCCAGGCCTTGCCGGTCATGTAGGCGCCTTGGTCGGTGGGCTGGCCGACGATGTCCAGCACCTGCTGGCGGCTCATGCCGATCTGCAACCGCGTGAACTTGCTGCCCGGCGCCGGCTTGCCGGTGATCTCGCCTTCCCAGTCGCCGACGCCCTTGACCTTCTGGCCATAGCCGGACCCGACCTTGGACGAGTCCACCACCTCGCCGCGCGCATTCATGCCGGGCGGGATCTTGTTGGATGCAGCGGCCGGCGCCGGCGTTGCGGTGCTGCTGCTGCTGGATGAACTGCCTGGGCTGGACGTGCTCTGGCAGGCGGCCAGCAAGGCCACGCTCGCGGTCAGGGCCAGGGTCAGGGTGGTACGGCGCATCGAAGATCTCCTCCAGGTGAAAGTGGTCGTCAGGGCCGGCTGCTGCCGGGCGGCCGCCACTATAGGGTGGTCAATCCGCCTTCGCCCCACTCGCCTTCACGACGCCCTCGTACTTCACCAGCTCGGATTTCACGAAGGCGCCGAACTGTTCCGGCGTGGTCGGCGCTGCCTCGGCCATCAGCGTGGCCATGCGGGCCTTCAGCTCGGCCGTGGCCAACGCGTCGACGAAGGCCTTGTTGAGCTTTTGCGTCAGCGCCGGGTCCAGGTGCGCGGGGCCGAAGAGGCCAAACCAGGTGTGGATGTCGAACTTGGCCAGCCCCAGCGCGGCCCCGGCTTCGGCGACGGTGGGCAGCTCGGGCATCGCGGGCGAGCGGCGCGCGGTGGTCACGGCCAGCGCCTTGAGTTTGCCGTTGCGGATGTTGGCCGAGGCGGTGGCCAGGTTGTCGATCGTGAAATCGACCTGGCCCGATAGCAGCGCCAGTTGCGCCGGCGGCCCGCCGGCATAGGGAATGTGGACGATGAACAGCCCGGCCTGGCGCTTGAACATCTCGCCGGCCAGGTGGCCGGCGCTGCCGTTGCCGCCGCTGCCGTAGTTGAGCTCGCCCGGGTGCAGCTTCGCGTAGGCCACCAGGTCGCGCAGGCTGTCGATGTGCAGCCGCGCAGCGGTCTGCGCGTTGAGCACCACCACGTTGGGCACCTGGGCCACCAGCGTGATCGGCGTGAAGTCGCGCACCGGGTCGTAAGGCAGCTTGCTGTACAGCCAGGGGTTGATGGCGTGCGTGGCCACCGCGCCCATCACCAGCGTCTGGCCGTCGGGCGCGGCCTTGGCAACGAGATCGGCGCCCAGGTTACCGCCGGCGCCGGGCCGGTTGTCGATGACCACGGTGCCCAGGCTGTCCTTCACGCGCTCGGCCAATGCGCGCGCCACCACGTCCAGCGGGCCGCCGGGCGGGTAGGGCACGACGAGGCGGATGCTGCGCGGCGCTGGTTGCGCCCGGGCAAGGCCAGGGACAGCGGCCAGGGCCGGCGCCGCGGCCAGCAGCAGGTGACGGCGGTTGATCATCATGCGACGGTGCCGTGCTTGTCGGCTTCGGAGGTGAAAGAGTCGGCGTAGAAGGCCTCGGCCGGCAGGCCGCAGCGCTGCACGAAGTCATGCTGTGCGGCGTCCACCATCACCGGCGCGCCGCAGGCGTAGACCTCGTGGCCGGAGAGATCGGGCCAGTCGGCCATCACGGCCTGGTGGACGAAGCCGGTGCGGCCGCTCCAGCCGTCTTCGGCCGTGGCCTCGGACAGCACCGGCACGTAGCGCAGCTGCGGCATCGCGGCGGCCTGTTGCAGGCACCAGTCGTGGCGGTAGAGGTCGGCCTTGCGGCGGGCGCCCCAGTACAGCACCGCGGGGCGGGTCAGCGCTTTGTCCTGCATCTGCTCGACCAGCGCCTTGATCGGCGCGAAGCCGGTGCCGCTGGCCAGCAGGATCAGCGGCTTGTCGCCGTCCTCGCGCAGGAAGAAGCTGCCGAAGGGTCCCTCCATGCGCAGGATGTCCTTCTCCTTCAGCGTGCCGAAGGCCTGGTCGGTGAACTTGCCGCCGGGCATGTGGCGCAGGTGCAGCTCGATCGCCGGCGGGCTGCCCAGGCGCTGCGGCGCGGTGGCCATGCTGTAGCTGCGGCGCGCGCCGTCGCGCAGGATGAACTCGATGTACTGGCCGGCGCGGTAGCGGAAGGTCTGGTTGGCCGGCAGTTGCATGCGCAGCACGATCACGTCGGCCGCGGCGCGCTCGATGCTGATCACGCGGCTGGGCATCTTCAGCACCGGGTATTCGCCGGCGCCGGGCACGCTGCGCGCCTCGACCACGCAATCGGTCTGCGGCATGGCGCAGCAGGTGAGGATCAGGCCGGCCTCTTCCTCGGCCTGCGACAGCGCCTTCAACTGATGCGCGCCGTGGATCACGCGGCCTTCGAGCAGCCGGCTCTTGCACGAGCCGCAGGCGCCGTCGCGGCAGCCGTAGGGCAGGCCGATGCCCTGGCGGATGGCGGCAGCCAGGATGGCTTCATCGCGCTCGACGGTGAAGCTGCGTTCGGCCGGCTTGAGGGTGACTTGAAAACTCACGGTGCTGCTTTCACGGGCGGGGCGGCGCAGGCTGTGGTGCGCCCCCCTACACTGGGTCATCGATTGTGCCTTTGCCCTTGCCTCGACCCACCATGCCCGTGCCTGGACAAGCCCTGCGCCGGCCGCGCCTGCTGATCGTCGGCTGCGGCGACATCGGCCTGCGCGTGCTGCGCCTGCTGCAGCCGCGCTGGCGCGTGCTGGCGTTGACCAGCGCGCCCGAGCGCCTGCGGCGGCTGCGCGAGGCCGGTGCCTTGCCTTTGCTGGGCGACCTGGACGAGCCGCGCAGCCTGGGCCGGCTGGGAGGCCTGGCCGACCACGTGCTGCACCTGGCGCCGCCGCCGGCGCACGGTGAGGCCGACACCCGCACCCGCCACCTGCTGCAGGCGCTGGCGCGCGGCGGCTGCGTCCAGCGCATCGTCTACGCCAGCACGAGCGGCGTCTACGGCGATTGCGGCGGCCAACGTTTCGACGAAACTCGCGCGGTCGCACCGGCCACCGACCGCGCGCGCCGCCGCGCCGATGCCGAAGCGGCGCTGCGCTGCTTTGGCCGCCGCCACGGCGTGGCGGTCAGCATCCTGCGCGTGCCCGGCATCTACGCGGCCGACCGCCCGGGCGGCCACCCGCGCCAGCGGCTGCTGCGCGGCAGCCCGGTGCTGCGCGCCGAGGACGACGTCTACACCAATCACATCCACGCCGACGACCTGGCGCGGCTGTGCGTGCTGGCACTGCTGCGCGGGCGGCCGCAGCGCGTGCTGCACGCCAGCGACGACAGCGAGCTGCGCATGGGCGAGTACTTCGACCTGGCGGCCGACCTGAGCGGACTGCCGCGGCCGCCGCGCGTCAGCCGCATTGAGGCGGCGCAGCAGCTTGCGGCCGCCAGCCTCAGCTTCATGAGCGAATCGCGCCGCCTCGACAACGCCCGCATCAAGCGCGAGCTGCGCTTCGTGCTGCGCCACCCGACGGTGCGCGAGGGCTTGGTCGCGACGGACTGAGCCGCCGCCCTCAAGCCGCTGGCCGCACCTTGTCAGCGCCGGCGCACGCCGCCGAACGGCGGCTGTCCGCGCCAGTAGCGGATCATCAGCCAGCCGCCCAGCATGCCGCCCAGGTGCGCGAAGTGCGCCACGCCGCTGGCGCCCGACAGGCCCAGCAGCAACTCGAGCCCGCCGAACACCAGCACGAAGGTCTTGGCCTTCATCGGGATCGGCGGGAACAGCGGCATGATGGTGCGGTTGGGGAACAGCATCCCGAAGGCCAGCAGCAGCGCGAACAGCGCGCCCGAGGCACCGACCGTGGGCACCGGCGACTGCGTCAACCACGTCACCAGGAGCTGCGCTGCGGCGGCCGAGAGCAACCCCGCCAGCAGGAACTGGATGTAGCGCCGCTGGCCCCACAGCCGCTCGAGCTCGGAGCCGAACATCCACAGCCCCAGCATGTTGAAGAACAGGTGCATCAGGCCGCTGTGCAGGAAGCCGTAGGTGAACACCTGCCAGAAGCCGAAGCGCGGGCTGCCCAGCGGCCACAGCGCGAACCAGAAGGTCAGCGGCACGAAGTAGCTCAGGCAGAAAAGCGCCGTGCAGATCAGCATCAGCGCCTTGGTGACGGGTGGAATTGGCGGCATGTGTCGGCGCGAAGATTGTTCTTGAACGACTGGTGGTGCCCGGGGCCGGACTCGAACCGGCACGCCTTGCGGCGGGGGATTTTGAGTCCCCTGCGTCTACCGATTTCGCCACCCGGGCCAGTGATGGGTGCTGCCGACGGCACGCATGAAGCAAGCGATTATGTCATGCAGCCTTCAGCGCCATTCGGGCGCTGCGACAATGCGACGGCCTCTCGCCGCCACGCATCAGCGACGCATCAGCCACGCACCAGCCTTGCATCCCCCATGAGCACCAGCCCCGAGTACCTCACCCTCGAACAGACCATCGGCCACACGCCGCTGGTGCAGTTGCAGCGGCTGCCGGGCGACGCCGGCGCGGCGCGCGGCAACGTGATCCTGGCCAAGCTGGAAGGCAACAACCCGGCGGGCTCGGTCAAGGACCGGCCGGCGATCAGCATGATCCGCCGCGCCGAGGAACGCGGCGAGATCAAACCTGGCGACACGCTGATCGAGGCCACCTCGGGCAACACCGGCATCGCGCTGGCGATGGCGGCGGCCATCCGCGGCTACCGCATGGTGCTGGTGATGCCGGAGGACTTGTCGGTCGAGCGCGCGCAGACCATGAAGGCCTTCGGCGCCGAGCTGATCCTGACGCCGCGCAGCGGCGGCATGGAGTACGCGCGCGACCTGGCCGAGCAGATGCAGCGCGAAGGCAAGGGCCGCGTGCTGGACCAGTTCGCCAACGCCGACAACCCGCGCGTGCACGAAGAGACCACCGGCCCCGAAATCTGGGACGACACGCACGGCCGCGTGACGCACTTCGTCAGCGCGATGGGCACCACGGGCACCATCACCGGCGTCGCGCGCTACCTGAAGGCGCGCAACCCGGCGGTGCGCGTGATCGGTGCGCAGCCGGGCGAAGGCTCGCGCATCCCCGGCATCCGCAAATGGCCCGAGGCCTACATGCCCAAGATCTACGATCCCGCGCAGGTCGACGAGCTGGTGTCCGTCACGCAGGCCGACGCCGAGGAGACGGCGCGCCGCCTGGCGCGCGAGGAAGGCCTGTTCGGCGGCATCTCGGCGGCCGGCGCCTGCTGGGTGGCGCTGCAGATCGCGCAGGCGGTGCGCGACGCCACCATCGTCTTCGTGGTCTGCGACCGCGGCGACCGCTACCTGTCGACCGGCGTCTTCCCGGCTTGACCATCGCCACGCCGCGGCTTCGCCGTTCGTAGAATCGCGCCCCACGCAACAGGATCGCTGATGGACATCCACCGAGAACTCGACACCCGCGGGCTGAACTGCCCGCTGCCCATCCTCAAGACCAAGAAGACGCTCGCCGAGATGCAGTCAGGCGAGGTGCTGCGCGTGGTGTCCACCGACCCGGGCTCGATCCGCGACTTCCAGGCCTTTGCGCGCCAGACCGGCAACGAGCTGGTGGAACAGGTCAGCGGCAGTGCCGAGTTCGTGCACGTGCTCAAGCGGCGCTGAAGGCCGCACGGCGATTCAGCCGGCGCGCCGCACGCGCCGCAGTTCGTCCAGCACCAGGCAGATCGCGCCCAGCGTGATCGCGCTGTCGGCCAGGTTGAAGGCCGGGAAGTAGCCGCCGCGGAACAGCGGCGCCAGCCAGTCGAAGCGGAACTGCAGGAAGTCGACCACGTAGCCGTGCAGCAGGCGGTCGATCACGTTGCCCAAAGCGCCGCCCATGATCATGCTGACCGCAAAGCAGAACAGCTTCTGCCCCGGGTGGCTGCGCAGCATCCAGATGATGAAGGCCGAGGCCGCCAGCCCCAGGCCGACGAAGACCCAGCGCTGCCAGCCCGAAGCATCGTGCAGGAACGAGAAGGCGGCGCCGGTGTTGTGGGCGCGCACGAGGTTGAAGAAGCTGGTGACGGGGCGCGAGTCGCCGTACTGGAAGGCGCCGAGGATCAGCGTCTTGGTCAGCTGATCGGCCGCGATCACCACCACGGCCAGGCCCAGCCACAAGGCCAGGCCCGGCGCGTTGCCGCCGCTGCGGCCGCCGCGCGCCATCAGGCCACGCGGCGGGCCTCGCCCGCGCCGAACAGGTTGCTGACGCAGCGGCCGCACAGGCCCGGGTGCGCGGCGTCGCGGCCGACGTCGTCGCGCCAGTGCCAGCAGCGCTCGCACTTGGTGGCGACCGAGGGCGTGACCGTCACCGCCAGCGCCGCGCCCGGCTGCACCCGCGCGGCCGAGGTGATGAGCACGAACTTCAGGTCGTCGCCCAGCGATTCGAGCAGCGCACGGTCGTCGTCGGCAGCCGCCAGCGTGACCTCGGCCTGCAGCGACGAGCCGACCTTGCCATCGGCGCGCAGCGCCTCGATGGCCTTGTTGACCTCGTCGCGGATCGCGCGGATGCGCTGCCACTTGGCCAGCAGCGCCGCATCGGGCGCGTCGAAGGTCCAGAAGGTCTCGGTGAAGATCGATGGCGAGGCGCCAGGCGCCAGCACCGCCCACGCTTCCTCGGCCGTGAAGCTGAGGAAGGGCGCCATCCAGCGCAGCATCGCCTGCGTCACCTGCCACAGCGCGGTCTGCGCCGAGCGGCGGGCCAGCGACTTCGGCGCGGTGGTGTACAGGCGGTCCTTCAGCACGTCGAGCCAGAAGGCGCCGAGGTCCTCGCTGCAGAACAGCTGCAGCTTGGCGACGACCGGATGGAACTCGAACTTGGCGTAGTGCGCCAGCAGCTCGGCCTGCAGCTCGGCCGCGCGCGCCAGCGCCCAGCGGTCGATCTCCAGCAACTCGGCCGGCGGCACCGCGTCCTTGGCGGGGTCGAAGTCGCTGACGTTGGCCAGCAGGAAGCGCAGCGTGTTGCGGATGCGGCGGTACGAGTCGACCACGCGGGCGAGGATGTTCTTGTCGATGCCCAGGTCGCCCGAGTAATCGGTCGAGGCGCACCACAGGCGCGCGATCTCGGCGCCCATGTCCTTGCACAGCGCGCGCAGCTCGATCACGTTGCCCAGCGACTTGCTCATCTTGCGGCCCTGGCCGTCGACCGTGAAGCCGTGGGTCAGCAGGCCGCGGTAGGGCGCGCGGCCCTCGAGCGCGCAGCCCAGCAGCAGCGACGAGTGGAACCAGCCGCGGTGCTGGTCGTGACCTTCCAGGTAGAGATCGGCCTCGGGGCCCTGGGTGTGCGCGCCGCCCGCGTGCGAGCCGCGCAGCACGTGGAAGAAGGTCGAGCCCGAGTCGAACCAGACTTCGAGGATGTCGCTGCTCTTGCGGTAGAGCTTGGCGTCCTCGGCGCCCAGGATCTCCTCGGCCGTCACGCGGCTCCAGGCTTCGACGCCGCCCTCGGCGACGATCTCGACCGCGCGGTCGAGGATCTGCATCGTCTGCGGGTGCAGCTCGCCGGTTTCCTCGTGCAGGAAGAAGGGCAGCGGCACGCCCCAGCTGCGCTGGCGGCTGATGCACCAGTCGGGGCGGTTGGCAATCATGTCGCGCAGCCGCGCGCGGCCCGACTCGGGGAAGAACGAGGTGGCGTCGATCGCGGCCAGCGCCATCGTGCGCAGCGTCTGCGGCGCCTTGTCCTTCGTGAACACGCCCACGCCATCGTCCATGCGCACGAACCACTGCGCCGCGGCGCGGTAGATCACCGGCGTCTTGTGGCGCCAGCAATGCGGGTAGCTGTGCACCAGATCCGAGGTCGCGAACAGCCGCCCGGCGTCGCGCAGCGTGTCGATGATGTGCGGCACCGCCTTCCAGATGCTCTGGCCGTGGAAGAGCGGGAAGCCCTGGGCGTAGTAGCCGTGCGGGCCCACCGGGTTGAGGATGTCCTCGACCTTCATGCCGTGCTCGACGCAGGAGTTGAAGTCGTCCACGCCGTAGGCCGGCGCCGAATGGACGATGCCGGTGCCGTCTTCGGCGGTGGCGTAGTCGGCCAGGTACACGGGCGACAGCCGGTCGTAGCCGGCGTGCACGTGCGCCAGCGGATGGCGAAAGGCGATGCCGCCGAGTTTCTCGCCCCGGGTGGTGGCGATGACCTTGCCTTCGAGGCCGTAGCGCGCCAGGCATTTCTCGACCAGCGAGGCCGCGAGCACCAGCTGCCCGCGCTCGGTGTGGACCAGCGCGTACTCCAGCTCGGGGTTGAGGTTGAGCGCCTGGTTGGCCGGGATGGTCCAAGCGGTGGTGGTCCAGATGACGGCGAAGCTCTCGCCCACCAGCTCGGGCAGGCCGAAGGCGGCGGCCAGCTTGTCGGGCTCGGCGCACAGGAAGCCGACGTCCAGCGTGTGGCTCTTCTTGTCGGCGTACTCGATCTCGAACTCGGCCAGCGACGAGGCGCAGTCGAAGCACCAGTACACCGGCTTCAAGCCGCGGTAGACGAAGCCGCGCTCGATCACGCGCTTGAGCGCGCGCAGTTCGCCGGCCTCGTTGCCGAAGTCCATCGTGCGGTACGGGTGCTCCCACTCGCCCAGCACGCCCAGGCGCTGGCGGTCGGCCATCTGCTGCGCGATCTGCTCGGTGGCGTAGGCGCGGCTCTTCGCCTGCATCTCGTCGCGGCTCAGGTTGCGGCCATGCGCCTTCTCGATCGCGTTCTCGATCGGCAGGCCGTGGCAGTCCCATCCGGGGACGAAGCGCGCGTCGAAGCCGGCGAGCTGCTTCGACTTGACGACCATGTCCTTCAGGATGTTGTTGGCCGCATGCCCGATGTGCAGCACGCCGTTGGCATACGGCGGCCCGTCGTGCAGCACGAACAGCGGCGCGCCGCGGCGGGCATCGCGCAAGCGTTTGTAAAGGCCTTCGTCGTTCCAGGTCTTCACCCAGCCGGGCTCGCGCTTGGGCAGGTCGGCGCGCATCGGGAACGGCGTATCGGGCAGGTTCAGCGTGCTGCGGTAGTCGCTCGCGGGCGCAGCGTCGGGCTTAGAGTGGCTCATGGCTTCAGGCAGCGGCTGGCGGTGCGCTGCGCGGGAGATCGGGATTCATGGCCGCCGCGGGTGGCGGCGGGGGGCGGATTTCAGCGCTCGCGGCGCTGAATTCGGTCACGCGTGGTCTGGCGCCGCGTGGCAGCCTGGAAGCGCAACCGATCGAGCCTGACCATGGACAATCGCATCGTGGCATTCTAAGGGCCCATGAACACTGCCAACCGCGCATCCGGATTCGCCGCCGCCACTGCCGCCGCGCTGGCCCTGCTGCCGGCCGGCGCGCAGGCCGGGCGCTTCGACAACGTGGACGGCGCGCTGACGCTGATCGCCTCGCGCGGCCCCGACTACCTGGGCTCCAGCGACTACGGGCAATCGCTGCGGCCGGGCTTTTATCTGCGCTGGGGGCGCCTGAGCGTCAGCAGCAGCGGCGGCTGGGCGGCGCTGCGGCAGGACGCCGAGGTGCGCGGCCTGGGCCTGGACCTGGTGCGCAGCGATCGCTTGCGCCTGAGCCTGGGCTTGCGCGTGGACAGCGGCCGCGACGAGGGCAGCAGCCCCGCGCTGGCCGGCATGGGCGACGTCAAGCGCACGGTGCGCGTGCGCCTGGGCGCCACCTGGACCTTCGCGCGCGATTGGCAGCTCGGCGCCGGCTGGACCGTCGATGCCTTCGGCCGCGGCGGCGGCAACCTGCTGGAGACCAAGCTCGAGCATGAGTGGCAGCTCTCGCCGCGGCTGACCCTGACCACCGGCGGCACGCTCAACGTCGGCGGGCCGCGCTACATGCAGACCTATTTCGGCGTCAGCGACGAGCAGGCGGCGCGCACCGGCTACCCCCATTACGAGCCCGGCACCAGCCTGCGTGACGTGCAGGTCTACAGCACCTTGCGCGCGCAGCTCGGTGACGACTGGGTGGGCCTGTTCGGCGTCGGCTTCAACCGCCTGCTGGACGGCGCCGCCGACAGCCCGCTGACAAGGCGCCGCAACGCGTATACCGTCACCACCGGCATCGGCTGGCGGTTCTGACGACCGCCGGCCCGCCGGACGGGGGCTGCGCAGATGACGACTGCGGGTCGTGGGGTGTGGTGGCAACTGGCGTGCGTGGACGCGCGGCTGCTGCTGCGCGATCGGCGCGTGGGGCTGGCCGCGCTGGGCATCGTGCTGGTGCCCGCGATCTATGCGCTCATCTACCTCACCAGCGTGTGGAACCCGGCGGCGCGCACCGGCGCCTTGCCGGTGCTGGTGGTCAACGCCGACCGCGGTGCCGACTTTCAGGGCCACCCGGTGCGCCTGGGCGACGAGCTGGTGCGCCGCATGCGCGCGCGCCCCACCTTCGGCTACGAGCTGATGGCCGACGCGGACGAGGCCCGCCACGCGGTGGCCGCGGGCCGCGCGCAGTTCGCCGTGCTGATCGCGCCCGACTTCAGCCAGCGCGCGTTGCCCGGCACCGAGGCCGGCGCCGCGCGCATCGTGATCTACACCTCCGAGGGCAACGACTACAGCGGCGCCGGCTTCGCCAAGCGCTTCGCGCCCGAGCTGGCGCGCCAGGTCAACGAGGCCCTGAACCGCGAGCGCTGGACCCTCGTGCTGCAGAAGGCGGCCGGTGCCCAGGTCTCGCTGGACGAGCTGCACGCCGGCGTTGCGCGGCTGCTCGGCGGCGCGCGCGAGCTGTCGCAGGGCGCCGGTCAGCTGCGCCAGGGCGCCGGCGAACTTCAGCGCGCGATGGGTCAGGCCCAGGAAGGCGCCGGCGCGCTGCGCCAGGGCAGCGCCCAGGCCGCGGCCGGCGGCAACCGGCTGGCCGATGGCATGCGGCGCCTGGGCACGGGGCTGCGCAGCGTGGTCGTCCGACTGCCGGCCGATGCCGAGCTGCAAAGCCTGCTGAGCGCCGGCGACGCGATGGCCCAGGGCCAGGCCCAGCTCGGCCAAGGCCTCGTGCAATTGCACGACGGCGCGCTGCAGCTGGAAGACGGCGCCGGCCGCTTCAAGGCCGAGGGCGAGCGGCTGCTGCTGGTCGGCGACCGCGTGGCCGCCGGCGCCGGCCAGTTGCAGGAAGGTCTGGGGCGCCTGGCCAGCGGACTGGGCGAAGCGCGCGATGCCCAGGTTCGATTGGCCGACGGCCAGGGCCGGCTGCTTGCCGGCACGCGCGCCCTGATCGACGGCTTGCAGCCGCTGGCGGGCGGGCTGCGCCAGATCACCCAGAGCCTGCCGCCCGACGACGAGCTGCAGCGGCTGTCGCAAGGACTGGCCCAGCTCGAAGGCGGCGCCGCCGCGCTCGGCGGCGGACTGCAGGGTGCCAACGGCGGCACGCAGAAGCTGGCGGCCGGGCTGCAGCGGCTGGAAGGCGGCGCGCAAGCGCTCAGCACCGGCCTGCAGGCGCTGGCGGGCGCGCTGCCGGCGGCGTCACCGTTGGGCGCTGGAACCACCGGCGGCAATGCCGGCGGGCTGGCCGGCTCGGTGCAGCCGGTGGTCGAGGTGGTGGCGCCGGTGCCGGCCAACGGCGCCGGCTTCGCGCCCAACTTCATCGCGGTGGCCTTGTGGGTGGGCGCCACGCTGTGCACGTTTCTGTGGCCGCTGCGCCGCCTGCCCGAGCTGCCGGTGCCGGTGAAAGAGCACGGCATCGCCACCGTGCTGGGCAAGCTGGCGATGCCGGCGCTGCTGGCGGGCCTGCAGGCGCTGGCCGTGCTGGTGATGCTCAAGACGCTGCTGCCGGCGCCGATGCCGGGCGGCTGGCGGCTGCTGGCCACCTTGCTGGTGGCGGCCTTCACCTTCCTGGCCATCCTGCTGGCGCTGGTGCGGCTGCTGGGCGAGACCGGCAAGGCCGTGGCGCTGCTGCTGCTGGTGATCCAGATCTCGGCCGCCGGCGGCACCTTGCCCGTGGCGCTGACCACCGACTTCCATCGCGCGATCCACCCCTTCCTGCCGTTCACCTGGGTGATCCGCGCGCTGCGCGCCGCGATGTTCGGCGCCTACGAAGGCGCCTGGGCGCCGGCCATCGGGGTGCTGGCCGCCGGCGGCGTGGTGGCGCTGGCCGCGGCCGCCTGGCTGGGCCGCTGGAAGCGCGTGCCGCTGGCGGACTATCGGCCGGCGCTGGACATGGATTGAGCCGGGCTAACCGCCGTTTTGAGCCTGGCTAACCGCCGTTCTGAACCTGCCGCCGCCACCAGGCGCGCGCGTCCTCGGTGTCGCGCGCGATGCCGTCCTGCAGCGCCTGCAGCGACTCGTAGCGCCGCTCGTCGTGCAGCTTGTGCAGCAGCTCCACGCGCAGCAGCCGGCCGTAGCCGCCGTCTTCGCCCAGCCCGGCAGGCCACGCCAGGCAGTGCGTTTCCAGCAGCACGCGGCCGGCGTCTTCCAGCGTCGGCCGCACGCCCAGGCTGGCAACGCCGGGCAGCGGCTGGTCGCCCAGGCCGTGCACGCGCGCCACGAAGATGCCCATCGCCGCCGGCCGCGCATGCGCGAAGCGCAGGTTCAGCGTGCGAAAGCCCAGCGTGCGGCCGAGCTTGCGGCCGTGAATCGCGTGGCCGCTGATCGCGTAGGGCCGGCCCAGCAGCGCCGCCGCGTCGGCCATGCGGCCGGCGGCCAGCGCCTCGCGCACCGCCGAGCTGGACACGCGCAATCCGTGCACCTCGTAGCTGAGCATGCGGGCGACGTCGAAGCCCAGGCGGCCGCCGGCCTCGTCCAGCATCGCGTAGTTGCCGACGCGGCGCGCGCCGAAGCGGAAATCGTCGCCCACCAGCACATAGCGCGCGCCCAGGCCTTGCACCAGCCCCTGCTCGATGAAGGCCTCGGCGCTTTGCGAGGCCAGGCGCTGGTCGAAGCGCGCGACCACCACGCGGTCGATGCCGCAGCGCTCCAGCTCGACCAGCTTGTCGCGCAGCGTCGCGATGCGCGCCGGCGCCAGCTCGGGCTTGCCTTGCAGGCGGGCGAAGTAGTCGCGCGGGTGCGGCTCGAAGGTCAGCACGCACGAGGGCAGGCCGCGGTGGCGCGCCTCGTTGGTCAGCAGCGCCAGCATCGCCTGGTGGCCGCGGTGCACGCCGTCGAAGTTGCCGATCGTCAGGGCGCAGCCGCCTGCGCGCGATGAAGGAGCCGTGAGGCCGCGGAACACCTGCATGGGCTGTGATTATCGCGGCGCCGTCGGCGCGGGTTGCCCCGTGGGTTGCCCGGTGGGTTGCACAGTCGGCTGCGACAACCAGCACCACTGCCCCGGCGCCAGATCCGCCGGCAGCCGCCAGTCGCCGAAGGCGCTGCGGTGCAGCGCGTCCATGCGGTTGCCCACCGCGGCCAGCATGCGCTTGACCTGGTGGTACTTGCCCTGGGTCAGCGTCAGCCGCAAGGTGCAGGCGCCGGTGATCTCGGCGGCCGCGGCGCGCACCGGCTGCGGGTCGTCGTCGAGCACCACGCCGTCCAGCAGGCGCTGCACCTGGTCGGCCGCCAGCGGATGCCGCGTGCGCAGCTCGTAGACCTTGGCGACGTGGTGGCGCGGCGAGGTCAGCCGGTGCAGCAGCGCGCCGTCGTCGGTGAGCAGCAGCACGCCGGTGGTGTCCTCGTCCAGCCGGCCCACCGGCTGCACGCCGCGCTGACGCAGCGGCGCCGGCAGCAGGCTCAGCACGCCGGGGTGGCGGCCGGGCTTGCGCGAGCACTCGTAGCCCGCCGGCTTGTTCAGCAGCAGCAGCGCCTTCGCGTGATACGGCCAGGCCCGGCCCTCGACCTCGAAGCCGAGGCCCGCGGTGTCGAACTCGGCGTCGGGCTCGGTGACCACCCGGCCCTGCACGCGCACCAGGCCTGCGCCGATCAGCCCCGCACATTGGCGGCGACTGCCGAAGCCTTGGCTGAAAAGGATTTGCTCGAGCCTCATGGCGATGATTGTGGGCTGCGCTCGCCACACGTTGGCCGGCTTGTGGCATCGTCGGGGGACAAGACCCACCCGAGGAGACCCACATGCACCTGACACGCAAGCGCTGGCCGCTGGCCGCGCTGACCCTGTCGCTGATCGCGCTCACCGGCTGCGGCACCAGCGACCCGGTGGCCGACAACGCCTGCCTGCAGCTGGCGCCGACCGGCCAGGCCTACAACCCCGGCACGCCGGGCGAGAACGGCGCGCCCGAGATCGCCACCGGCTTCGTCACCAAGACGGTGGCCACCGCGCGCAGCTTCATGGTGGTGGCCGCCAACCCGCTGGCCGCCAAGGCCGGCTGCGACGTGCTGAACAAGGGCGGCTCGGCGGTGGACGCCGCGGTGGCCGTGCAGATGGTGCTGAACCTGGTGGAGCCGCAGTCGTCGGGCATCGGCGGTGGCGCCTTCATGCTGCACTACAACGCCGACACCGGCAGCGTGGTGGCCTACGACGGCCGCGAGACCGCGCCGGCCGCCGCCACCGAGAACTACCTGCGCTGGGTGAGCAGCACCGACCAGACGGTGCCCAAGCCCAACGCGCGCTCGTCGGGCCGCTCGATCGGCACGCCAGGCGTGCTGCACATGCTGGACGCGGCGCACAAGGACGCCGGCGTGCTGAGCTGGAAGGAGCTGTTCGACCCCGCGATCCAGATCGCCACCGATGGCTTCAGGATCAGCCCGCGCATGTCGGCGTCGATCGAGGCCTCGGCCAGCAGTCTGCAGCGCGACCCCGAGGCGCGGGCCTACTTCCTCAACAGCAACGGCACGGCCAAGGCCACCAACACGCTGCTGAAGAGCCCGGCGCTGGCCGCCACCTTCAAGACCATCGCCGAGGGCGGCGTCAACGCCTTCTACAGCGGCTCGCTGTCGCAGGACATCGTCGACGAGATCGCCGACACCACCGGCGGCATCACGCCCGGCGTCACCACGCTGGCCGACCTGGCAGCCTACCGCTCGAAGAAGCGCGAGGCCATCTGCACCACCTACCGCGGTAGCTACGTGGTCTGCGGCATGCCGCCGCCCTCGTCGGGCGGCCTGGCCGTGGCGCAGACGCTGGGCGTGCTGCAGAACTTCGACCTCGCGCCGCTCAAGCCCACCGCGATCGACGCCAACGGCGGCAAGCCCACGGTGCTGGGCGTGCACCTGGTGTCGGAGGCCAACCGCCTGGCCTATGCCGACCGCGACAAGTACGTGGCCGACACCGACTTCGTGCCGCTGCCCGGCGGCAGCCCGGCGATGATGGTCGACAAGACCTACCTGCAGCAGCGCGCCGCGCTGATCAGCCTGACCAAGAGCATGGGCACGGCGCAGCCCGGCAACTTGGGCCCGGTGCCGCTGGGCGTGAGCGCGCCCACGGCCGAGAACGGCACCACGCAGGTGACCATCGTCGACCGCCGCGGCCACGTGGTCTCGATGACGACCACGGTCGAATCGGCCTTCGGCGCCTTCCACATGACGCGCGGCGGCTACCTGCTCAACAACCAGTTGACCGACTTCTCGGCCGCGCCCACCGATGCCGGCGGCACGCCGATCGCCAACCGCGTGGCGCCGGGCAAGCGGCCGCGCAGCTCGATGGCGCCGACCATCGTCTTCCGCACCAAGGCCGACGGCTCGCGCGGCGACTTCGTGATGTCCACCGGCTCGCCCGGCGGCGCCACCATCATCCAGTACGTCTCCAAGACGCTGGTCGGCGCGCTCGACTGGGGGCTGGACGCGCAGCAGGCCACCTCGATGATCGACTTCGGCGCCGCCAACAGCCCGACCACCAACGTCGGCGGCGAGCATCCCAACGTGAACCTGGCCAACAACGGCAACGACGACCCGCTGATCAGCGGCCTGCGTGCGCTGGGCCACACCGTCAACACCGCGGCGCAAAGCAGCGGCATCGCCACCATCGTGCGCCGCAACGACGCCGACGGCGGCGTGGTCTACGACGGCGGCGCCGACCCGCGGCGCGAAGGCGTCGCGTTGGGCAACCTGCTGGTCTTCAAGTAGCCGCAGCCGGCGCGGCGGCGGCCGCGCGCACCGCATTGCGGATCGCGCGCGCCACCGCCTCGGCGGCCAGCGCGCCCAGCGCGCTCAGGTCGCCGGCCTTGCCGCTGGCGCCGGTGGCCAGCGCGAACAGCGTGTCGCCGTCGTGCATGGTCAGCGGATCGACGGCGCGCGACAGCCCGTGGTGCGCCAGCGTGGCCAGCTTGTTGGCCTGCGGCTTGGATAACTGGGCATCGGTGGCCACCACGCCGATGGTGGTGGCCATGCCGGCCATCAGCCGCGGCGGGCCGGCGTCGAAGTCGCCGGCCAGCAGCCGCTGCGTGCTGCCCAGCGGGCGGCCGTCGGCGCCGCGGGCGCCGGCCAGCACCGAGCCGTCGGCGGCGATCACGTCGCCCACGGCGTTGACGGCGACCAGCGCGGCCACCGTGACCGCGCCCACCCGCAGCGACGCGCTGCCGACGCCGCCCGGCGACGCGCGCTCGATGCCATAGAGCTTGCCGACGCGCGCGCCGGCGCCGGCGCCCACCGCGCCCTGGGCTGGCGGCGCCGCCGTGCTGCTGGCTGCCTCGCAGGCCGCGTAGCCGTCGTCGGCGCCGGGCCGGATGCGGGCGTCGCCGACCCACAGGTCGAACAGCACCGCGGCCGGCACGATGGGCACGCGCGCCGGGCCGACGGCGAGGCCGTGGCCGCGCTCGTCCAGCCAGCGCATCACGCCGCCGGCGGCGTCCAGCCCGAAGGCGCTGCCGCCGGTCAGCAGCAGCGCATGCACGCGCTCGACCGTGTTCTCGCTCTTCAGCAGATCGGTCTCGCGCGTGCCCGGCGCGCCGCCGCGCACGTCGACGCCGCAGACCACGCCCTGCGGGCACAGCACCACGGTGCACCCCGTGGGCCGGTCAGCGCGCGTGTGGTGGCCGACCTGCAGGCCGGCCACGTCGGCGAGGCTGCCGGGATGCAGCGGCAGCATCAGGCAAAGACGCCGGCCGTGTCCTGCATGCGGGCCGATACCTCACCGAGATGATGCAGCGTATCCCCGAAGTTCATCTCCAGCATCGTCAGGCGCTTGAAGTAGTGGCTGCCGAGGTACTCGTCGGTGACGCCGATGCCGCCGTGCAACTGCGTGCACTGCTGGCCGACGAAGCGCATCGAGTGGCCGAGCTGCACTCGCGCCTGGCTGATCGCGCGGCGGCGTTGCGCGCGCTCGCGCTCCAGCGTCAGGCTGGCGAAGTAGCTCATCGAGCGGCCCAGCTCCAGCTGCATCTTGACGTCGGCGATGCGGTGGCGCAGCGCCTGGAAGCTGGCGATGGGCACGCCGAACTGCTTGCGCGTGTTCATGTAGTCGACGGTGATCTTCAGCAGCTGGTCCATCAGCCCCACGGCTTCGGCGCATTGCGCGGCGATGCCGACGTCGACCGCTGCTTCCAGCGCCGTGAAGCCCTCGGCGGCGATCAGCGCCGCCGGGCTGTCGTTCAGCACCAGCTCGGCGGCGCGCGCGCCGTCGTGCGTCGGATAAGCCTTGACCTGAGCGGCCGTGCGCTCGACCAGGAAGAGGCCGATGCCGGCCTCGTCGTCGACCTTGTCGGCCAGCCGCGCGGGCACGATGAAGGCGTCGGCCTCGTCGCCGGCGGGCACCACGCTCTTGCGGCCGCTGAGCACGTAGCCGCCGCCGGCGGTGGCCTTGGCGCGCGTCTCGACGTGGTTCAGCCGGTAGCGCGCAGCGACCTCCTGGTGCGCCAGCACCACCAGCGCCGAGGCGTCGGCGATCTTCGGCAGCCACGCCGCCTGCAGCGCCGCCGGTGCCGCCGCCAGCAGCGCCGGCGCCACCAGTGCCCCGTGCGCATAAGGCGCGTTGACGAG
Organism: uncultured Rubrivivax sp.; assembly: GCA_964470565.1. Classification (GTDB taxonomy): domain Bacteria; phylum Pseudomonadota; class Gammaproteobacteria; order Burkholderiales; family Burkholderiaceae_C; genus Rubrivivax. The sequence continues at coordinate 236,355 of CAYYDJ010000002.1, read as the reverse complement.
GCCGCGGCCCAGCTCTTCCATCACCACCATCGCCTCGACGGGGCCGAAGCCCAGGCCGCCGTGGGCTTCCGGCACCGCCAGGCCCGTGAGGCCCAGCTCGGCCAGCTCGGCATAGACCGCGCGCGTCGCGCCGCCGGCCTTGGCCAGCGCATGGCGGCGCTCGAAGTTGAAGCCCTTGTCGACCCAGCGCGCGACGGCGTCGCGCAGCGAAAGCTGGTCTTGCGTGAAATCGAAGTCCATGGCCTCAGCTCCCCAGCACCGTCTGCGCGACGATGTTGCGTTGCACCTCGTTCGACCCGCCGTAGATGGTGGTCTTGCGGTAGTTGAAGTAGTTGCCGGCCAGCGGCGCGCAGTGCGCGGCGCCGACGTGGTCGCCCTGCCAGCCGGCTTCCATCGCCTCGTGCACGTAGGCGCGGGTGCAGGGGCCACCGGCCAGCATCATCAGCTCGGTGTAGCGCTGCTGGATCTCGCTGCCGCGGATCTTCAGCAGGCCCGCGACGTCGAGGCTGTTCTTGCCGCTCTTTTCGGCCGACAGCACGCGCAGCACCATCATCTCCAGCGCGATGATGTCGACCTCCAGCAGCGCCACCTGGTCGCGCAAGCGCTGGTCGTCCCACAACCCTTCAGCCTTGGTGATGCGCTTCAGGCGCTCCAGCTGGCGCTTGGCGCGGTTGACGTCGGCGATGTTGGTGCGCTCGTGGCTCAGCAGGTGCTTGGCGTAGGTCCAGCCCTTGTTCTCTTCGCCGATCAGGTTCTCGGCCGGCACTTCCACGTTGTCGAAGAAGACTTCGTTCACCTCGTGCTCGCCGTCGAGCATGATGATGGGCCGCACCGTGATGCCGGGGCTCTTCATGTCGATCAGCAGGAAGCTGATGCCGGTCTGCGGCTTGCCTTCGGTGCTGGTGCGCACCAGGCAGAAGATCCATTCGCCGTACTGGCCCAGCGTGGTCCAGGTCTTCTGGCCGTTGACGATGTATTTGTTGCCGCGACGCTCTGCGCGCGTCTTCAGGCTGGCCAGGTCGGAACCGGCGCCCGGCTCGCTGTAGCCCTGGCTCCACCACACCTCGCCGCTGGCGATGCCGGGCAGGAAGCGCTGGTGCTGCTCGGGCGTGCCGAAGGCCATGATCACCGGCGCCACCATCACCGGCCCGAAGGGCACCACGCGCGGCGCGCCGGCCAGCGCGCATTCTTCCTCGAACAGGTGCTTTTGCACCGCGTTCCAGCCCGGGCCGCCGAAGGCCTTGGGCCAGCCCCAGCCCAGCCAGCCCTTCTGGCCCAGGATCTTGGCCCAGCGCTGCATGTCGTCGCGGCTCAGGCGCAATGCGCGGTGCACCTTGTCGCTGATGTCCTTGGGCAGGTTCTCGGCCACCCACTGGCGGATGCTGCTGCGGAATTCGAGCTCTTCCGCGGTGAAGTTCAGGTCCATCGAGAGTCTCCGTCGCCGCACCTGCTTCGTCGGCGGCGCCGGGCCATTATCCGCATGGCTGCCGGCGGCGTCCGTCCCAGCGGCGACAGCGCAGGCGCTGCTTATCATCCAGCGCATGCAGGAGTGTGAGGCGCAGCCGGCCTATCGCACCGTGATCGCCGGGCTGGCACTGGGCCAGATCCTGAGCTGGGCGGTGCTGTACTACGCCTTCTCGTCGTTCGTGCTGCCGATGATGCGCGAGCTGGGCTGGCCCAAGACCACGCTGATGGGCGCCTTCACGCTGGCGCTGCTGGTCTGGGGGCTGGCCAACTACGCGGTCGGCGCTGCGGTCGACCGCGGCCAGGGCCGCCGCGTGATGACGGCCGGCGCCCTGCTGGGTGGGCTGGCCTGCGCGCTGTGGGCGCTGGTGCAGTCGCCTTGGATGCTGTACCTCGCGCTGGCGCTGGCCGGCGCCGCGATGGCGATGACGCTGTACGAGCCGGCCTTCAACGTGCTGACCAAGCGCTACCCGACGCGCTACCGCGACGCCATCACTGCGCTGACGCTGGTGGGCGGCTTCGCCAGCACCTTGTCGTTCCCGGCCTGCGCGGCGCTGATCGGGGCCTTCGGCTGGCGCGCCGCGTTGTGGGTGCTGGCCGTGGTGCTGGCGCTGGTGGTCGCGCCGCTGCACGCCTGGACGCTGCGCGGCGCGGCCGTGGCGGCGGCGCCGGCGGGCCACGACGCGGCCGACGACGCCACGCTGCACAAGGCGTTGCGGGTGCCGGCCTTCTGGCTGCTGACGCTGGCCTTCACGCTCTACGCCTTCGTCGGCGCCGCGCTGTGGGCGCACCTGATGCCGGCCTTCGAGTCCAAGGGGCTGAGCGAGGCCGAAGCCGTGGCCGTGGTGGTGTGGATCGGCCCGGCGCAGGTGGCGGGGCGCTTCGTCTGGGCCTGGGTCGGGCGCGGGCTGTCGCTGCACCGCGTGGGGCTGGGCGTGATGGTGGGGCTGCCGCTGGCGCTGGCGCTGTTCGCAGCCAGCCGCAGCTTAGGGCCGCTGCTGGGGTTCGCGCTGCTGTTCGGGCTGATCAACGGGCTGGTGACCATCGTGCGCGGCGGGCTGCTGCCGGAGTACTTCGGCCGCGCCCACATCGGCCGCATCGGCGGCGCGATGTCGGCGGTGGCGCTGGTCTCGCGCGCCGCGGCGCCACTGGCCACTGCGGCGCTGCTGCTGATGCTGGGCGGCTACACGCAGGTGATGCTGCTGTTCGCGGGGTTCGGCGCGCTGGCGGCGGTGGCCTTCGTGCTGGCGCGGCCGCCGCGCTGAAGGCTGGCCGTCAGCGGCGCTCCAGCCGCATCACGTCGTTCTCGCGCCGCATGTTGAAGCGGGTGAGGAAGCTGTTGCCCAGCAGCACGTGCGGCATCGGTGCCGGGATCACCGCGGCCGGCACGTTGGCCACCTCGACCCCGCCCACGCGCACGCTGGTCAGCGTGACGCCGATCACCGGCACCACGCCGTTGGCGGTGCTGGTGAGGCCGCGGCGGCCGTCGCGCAGGTCCAGCCCGATGCGCGTGGCCTCGGCCTGGCTGAGCGCGATGGTGGTGGCGCCGGTGTCGACCAGGAAGCTGACCGCCTGGCCGTTGATCGAGCCGCCGGTGATGAAGTGGCCGCCGGGGCCGGCAACCAGCACGATCTCGCGGCCGCCGTTGCCGCCGGCCGGGGCGCCGCCCACCGCCACCGGCGAGGCGCCGACGCGCAGCGTCTGCACGCGGCCGCCAGCCTCCACCTGCGCCTGGTCGCCCTGCAGCGAGAGCAACCGCACGCCGCCGCGGCTTTCGCCGACGGTCAGCATTTGCGGCTGGCCGTTGACGACCAGCATCGCCTTGCTGCCCATCACGCCGCCCAGCTGGACTTGTTGCACCGGTTGCGCCTGGGCGCGCAGCGTGCCGCCGATCGTCAAGGCCAGCGCGGCGGTGCTGAGCTGGCGACGCTTCATGCGGTCAATCGCGGAAGTTGTCGAAGCCCAGCGGCAGATCGGCCACATCCTTGCGCAGCAGCGCGATCGCGGCCTGCAGGTCGTCGCGCTTGGCTCCGGTGACGCGCACCGCGTCGCCCTGGATCGCGGCCTGCACCTTCAGCTTGGCGGCCTTCAGCAGGCCCTGGATCTTCTTGCCCGCCTCGGCGTCGACGCCGCATTTGAGCGGCACCGCCAGCCGCAGCTTGTCGCCGCCCATCTTCTGCGGTTTGGCCGCGAGGTCGAGGAAGCGGATGTCGACGTTGCGTTTGCTCAGGCGCGCGAGCAGCAGGTCGCGCACCTGGTCGAGCTGGAAATCGCTGTCGGCGTGCAGCAGCAACTCGCGCGCCTTGGCGCCCTTGTCGCTGAACTCCACCTTGGCGCTGGAGCCTTTGAAGTCGAAGCGCGTGCCGATCTCCTTGTTGGCCTGATCGACCGCGTTGCGCACCTCCACGAGGTTGGGTTCGAGGATGACGTCGAAGCTGGGCATGATGGAAAAATTCTGCCACGCGCGGCGCCCGGCGGGTTGCCCGCGATGGATCAAAATCAACCCATGTCGGCCGCTGTTTCTCCCGCTCCGCCGCCGCTGGCCATCGACAGCGACGTCAACCTGCGCGCGTTCAACAGTTTCGGCATCGCGGCCACCGCGCGCACGCTGGTGCACATCGGCAGCGAGGCCGACGTGCGGCGGCTGCTGGCCCACCCCGAGCACGGCCGCGCGCCCAAGCTGGTGCTGGGCGGCGGCAGCAACGTCATCCTCAGCCGCGACCCCGGCGCCGTGGTGCTGCGGGTGGAGGTGCGCGGGCGCCGGCTGCTGGCCGAGACGCCCGAGGCCTGGATCGTCGAGGCCGGCGCCGGCGAGGTCTGGCACGACGTCGTGCAGTGGACGCTGGAGCAGGGCTGGCCGGGGCTCGAGAACCTGGCGCTGATCCCCGGCACCGTGGGCGCGGCGCCGGTGCAGAACATCGGCGCCTACGGGCTGGAGCTGAAAGACCGCTTCGAGTCGCTGGACCTGGTGGACCTGGTGACCGGCCGCACCGTGACGCTGGACGCGCGCGCCTGCGCCTTCGGCTACCGCGACAGCGTGTTCAAGCACGACGCGGCCGACGGCGGCCTGGCCGGCAAGAGCCTGATCACGCGCGTGCGCCTGCGCCTGCCCAAGCCCTGGCGCCCGATGCTGGGCTACCTGGACCTCGAGCGCCGCATGGCCGAGACCGGCAACCACGCGCCCGACGCGCACACGATCTTCGACTGGGTGTGCGCCATCCGTCGCGCCAAGCTGCCGGACCCGGCGCAGATCGGCAACGCCGGCAGCTTCTTCAAGAACCCCATCGTCAGCGCCGAGCAGTGCCGCGACATCATCGGCCGCGACCCCGAAATCGTGCATTACCCACTGCCCGACGGCACCATCAAGCTGGCTGCCGGCTGGCTGATCGACGCCTGCGGCTGGAAGGGCAAGAGCGTGGGCCGCGCCGGCGTCTACGAGCGCCAGGCGCTGGTGCTGGTCAACCGCGGCGGCGCCAGCGGCGCCGAGGTGGTGACGTTGGCGCGCGCGATCCAGGAAAGCGTCTACGGCCGCTTCGGCATCCGGCTCGAACCCGAGCCTGTGATCATTTGATCAGCGGACCGTCGTCGGCGCGGTCGCCGGCAGCAGCCCGGCCTGCTCGGCGGCGTGGCGGGTGGCGGCGATCTGGTCCTCGAAGCGCTGCACCAGCCGCGCCACCTCGTGCGCCGGCAGGTGCGCGGCGCCGTTCTGCAGCCCTTCGGCGGTGGCCGCCAGCGCCGCCAGGCCGAGGTTGAGCGCAGCGCCGCGGGTGGCGTGGGCATGCACGCGCAGCTCCAGCGGCTGGGCGTCGCGCACCGCCTTGCGCAGGCGCCGCGCGGTGGCCGGCGCCTGGTCCAGAAAGTCGCCCAGCACGCCGGCATAGCGCGCCGGCGACAGCAGTTCCACCGTGCGTGCCACCGCTTGTGCGTCGAGCAGCGGCACGGCGGCTTCTGCCGGCGCGACGTCCAGCCGCGGCGGCAACGGGTCGCTGGCCGCCGCGGCGTCGCTGCCGGCGCTGCTGCCGAACAACTGGCGCAGCAGCGCGCCCAGCCGCTCGCGGCTGACCGGCTTGCTGAGGAAGTTGTTCATGCCGGCGACCAGGCAGCGCTCGCGCGTGTCGGTGAAGGCGTCGGCCGTCAGCGCGACGATGGGCACCGTGGCGGCGCTGCGCTCGGGCAGCGCGCGGATGCGGCGCGTGGCCTCGATGCCGTCGATGTCGGGCATGTGCAGGTCCATCAGCACGAGGTCGAAGCGCTGGCGCTGCACGGCCGTGATGGCCTCGCTGCCGCCGGGCACGAAGTGCGCGCGGTGGCCCAGGCTGTCCAGCAAGGCGGCCAGCACCTGGCGGTTGACGGCGTGGTCCTCGGCCACCAGCACGTCCAGCCGCTGCGGCGAGGAGCCGCTGTCCAGCTCGCGCGACGGTGCCGTGGCGGCCTCCGAGCCCAGCACCGGCTCCAGCGGCAGGCTGAAGCTGAAGCGGCTGCCGCGGCCCGGCTGGCTGCTGACGTCGAGGTCGCCGCCCATCAGCCGCGCCAGGCTGCGCGAGATCTCCAGCCCCAGCCCGCTGCCGTGCGGCGCGCCGGGCCGCTGCTCCTGGCGGCCGCGCTCGAAGCGCTCGAACAGCCGCGCCACGGTCTCGCCGTCCATCCCGGGGCCGGTGTCGGTCACCGCGAACAGCAATTGCGGGCCGCCCTCGGCGTCGTGCTGCAGGCGCAGCGACAGCTCCACGGTGCCGCGCTGCGAGAACTTGATCGCGTTGGACAACAGGTTGAACAGCACCTGCTTGACGCGCGTGGCATCCAGCCGCGCGCGCTCGGGCACCGCGGGGTCGGCGTCGACGTGCAGCGCGAGATGGCGCGCATGGGCCTGCGGTCGCATCAGCGACTCCACGTCTTGCAACAGCGGGCGCAGGGTCACCGGCGCCGGGCTGAGCTGCAGCCGGCCGGCTTCGAGCTGCGACATGTCGAGAATGTCGTTGAGCACGGCCAGCAGATGGTCGGCCGACTCGGTGGCGGTGCGCAGGTAGTCGATCTGGCGCGCGTCGAGCCCCGTGTCGCGCAGCATGCCCAGCATGCCCAGCAGGCCCTGGAAGGGCGTGCGGATCTCGTGGCTCATGTCGGCCAGGAAGTGGCTCTTGGCGCGGCTGTGCGCCTCGGCGGCGCGGCGCGCGACGTGCAGGTCGGCGGTCAGCGCCGCCAGCGCGTCGTGCCGGCGCTGCAACTGGCGCATCTGGCGCAGGCTGAAGGCGGCGAACGCGAGCACCATCAGCGCCAGCAGCGCGGTCAGCGCGATCGTCACGCGCGTGTAGCGGCTGAGCACGAGGTTGCGCGCCGTCTGCTCCTCGGTCGTGAGGTGCGAGGCGGCGAGCGACAGCTCGCGCATGTCCTCGCCCAGCTCCAGCAATTCGGGCTGCAGCTCGGCCAGACCGGCGCGCCGCGCGGCCGGCGCAAGCTGGGGTGCCATCAGCGGGTCGGCGCGGCGCACGAAGTCGTCGGCCCGGCGCAGCGTGTCGTTGAGGTCGCGGCTGATGGTCACCGCGGTGCGGCGCGACGCGGTGTCGTCGCGCAGCAGCGCCACGCGGCTGACCCAGATGTCGTAGCGCAGCGAGAGCGCCCGCAGGTCCAGCGCCAGCGTGGGATCGAGCGCGCGCTGCCATTGCTCGCGCAGTTGCAGGTACTCGATCTCCTGGCGGTGCATCTGCGCCGTGCGCACCTCGGAGCCGTTGTGCAGCGCCGTGTTCAGGCGCCCGAGCTGCTGCACCTGCAGCATCACCACGCCGGCCAGCACCAGCGCAGAGACCACGCCGATCAGCACCAGCCAGGGCCAGCGCGGCGGGCTTGCGATGGCGGGCCGCGGGTCACTCACCCGGCGTTCCTTCGCGCTGCGCCCTGCGCAGCGGGCGCTTGAGAGCGGCGCGGCAAGCTCACGTCACCTCGATCGCCCGCAACTGCCAGGCCGAGCGGCTGTAGTACACCGCGTTGCGCAGCTCCGGCACCGAGTCGAAGGGGTAGACCACGAACAGCGGCCCGCGGTCGCGCACCGGCATCGGCGCGCCGTCGAGCAGCCGCGCAATGACGATGTCGAAGCGCTGCGGGTCCTCGAAGGGGATGTCGACGCGGTAGTCGTTGAGCGCCCGCGCCCGCAGCACGCTGCCGTGGGCGCCGGCGGCGCGCAGCACGTCGCGCAGCAGCGGGCCGGTGAACTGCCGCGCCTGCGAGTACCACGGCGTGCGCGTGCTGAAGCTGGTCTGCGGCATGCGCTCCAGCATCGGCATGTCGAACTGCGCCTGCTTGCCGTCGTTGGGGTTGCGCACCTGGCCCGAGATCGTCAGCACGACGGCGGCCGAGGGCGGCTCCAGCGCCCGCGCGGGGCCGGCACCGGCGCCGGCCAGAGCGAGGGCGGCGCCGCCACGCAGGATGTCGCGCCGCCTCGGCATCAGCGACCAGGGCCTGGCGGCCGGCGTCGGAGCGTGATCATGGTCTGGCACATGCGGGGGCAGCCCTGGACGCTGGAAAAGAGCGGATTCTAATGGTTGACGAATGACCATCGAGGCGCGCCCTGCACCCGCCTCGCGGCCGCGCTGTCGATCCGCGCAAACCCTGTGCCGGTGCATTCGTGGGGGCCCGCGCTCGGCGACCACCGGCACCGAGGTGGTGACCACTTGATGACGCAAGCCACTGGTCGCCCGCAGCGCTGAGGCGGACGCTCGGCTACAACCGTCCCCAAAACCGACTTCGAAGGGCTTCCATGATTGCCAGCCAAGAGCCGCGCGGCGAACGCCCCGCGCCGGGTGCGCCCGGCGTCGACCCCACCTGGTCCAGCAGCGACAAGGACTTCGTCGCCGCCAGCCTGGGGCCGGCGCGGATGTGGGTGACCGGCGGGCACGGCATCGTCAACGAGGTCTACTGGCCTTCGACCGGCGAGCCGCAACTGCGCGACCTGGGCTTCCACCTGGTGCGCCATGCCGGCGACGCTGCGCGCAGCGACACCGCCACCGACGAGGGCGCGGACGCCAACGCCGTCAGCCCCGGCTGCTGGGTCGACCTCAAGCGCGTCGACGGCTACCGCATCCAGTCGCCCGACGAGGCGGTGCCGCTGGTAACCATCGTCCATGCCGGCAGCGACTACACGCTGCGGCTGCACGTGCTGCCCGACCCGCACCGCGACGTGTTGCTGATCCGCTTCGAACTCGACGGACCCTACGCCCTGGTGATGCTGGTGGCGCCGCACCTGGGCGGCAGCGGGCACGACAACACCGCCTGGGTCGCCGAGCAGGCGCTGTTTGCCACCCGCGGCGCGCGTGCGCTGTGCATCACCGCCGATGTCGACCTCGAGCACGCCAGCGTCGGCTACGTCGGGTCTTCCGACGGCTGGCAGGACTTGGCGCGCCACGGCCGCCTGACCTGGGCCTGGGATCGCGCGGGCCCGGGCAACGTGGCACTGGTGGCGCAACTGGCCGCCCAGCGCGGGGTCATTGCCATGGGCGTCGCGCTGTCCGCCTGCGGCGCCGAGACGCAGGCGCGCGGCGGCCTGGCGATGGGCTTCGACGCGGTTCGCCGCATCTTCATCGACGACTGGGTGCGCTGGGGCCGCACGCTGGCGCTGCCGGCACCGACGCCAGAACTGGGCCGGCTGGCGCGCATTTCGGCCACCGTGCTGCGCGCGCACGAAGACCACACCTACCCCGGCGCGCTGGTGGCCAGCCTCAGCACGCCCTGGGGCAACACCAGCGACACCCTCGGCGGCTATCACCTCGTGTGGCCGCGCGATGCCACGCTGTCGGCGTTCGCGCTGGTGGCCATCGGCCAGATCGACGACGCGCGGCGCGTGCTGGCGCACTTCATCGCCACGCAAGAGGCCGATGGGCATTGGGCGCAAAACACGTACCCCAGCGGCGAGCCGTTCTGGAACGGCGTGCAGCTCGACGAGGCGGCGTTCCCGGTGCTGCTGGCGGCCAAGCTGCGCGAGGCGGGTGCGACCGAACTGGCGGGCACCGCCGCGATGGTGCAGCGGGCCACCGCCTTCGTCGCCCGCAACGGCCCGGCCAGCGAACAGGACCGCTGGGAGGAAAACCCGGGCGTCAACGCGTTCACCGTGGCCGTCGCGATGGCCGCGCTGGTGGCCGCGCAGCCCTGGCTGACGGACAAGGACGACGCGCGCGCCGCGCTCGCCTTCGCCGATGAGTGGAACGAGCGCCTTGATCTATGGTGTTATGTCAGCGGCACGCCGCTGGCCGAACGGATCGGCGTGGCCGGCTACTACATGCGCCTGGGCCATGCCCTTTGCGACCCCGCCGACGGCGCCCGCGCCAAGGTGCAACTGCGCAACCGCGAGGGCGAGTCGATCGCCGCGTCCGACCTGGTGGGCCTGGAATTTTCCTACCTGCCGCGGCTGGGCATCCGCGCGATCGACGACCCGAAGATCGTCGACTCGGTGCGCGTGGTCGATGCCACGCTGAAGGTGGACACGCCGTCGGGCCCGCTCTATCACCGCTACACGGACGACGGCTACGGCGAACATGCCGATGGCAGCCCGTTCGACGGCCGCGGCGTCGGTGGCCTGTGGCCGCTGCTGGCCGGCGAGCGCGGTCACCTGGCGCTGCAGGCCGGCGCCGATCCGCTGCCCTGGCTGCAGACCATGGCGCATTGCGCCAGCAGCGGCGGGCTGCTGCCCGAGCAGGTCTGGGCCGGCGCGCCGATGCCCGAGCGCGGACTGCTGCCGGGCCGCCCGTCGGGCAGCGCGATGCCGCTGTTGTGGGCGCACGCCGAATTCCTGAAGCTGCTGATCGCGCGCGAGCGCGGCAAGCCCGTGGAATGGCTGGACGGCGTCGCCGCGCATTTCAAGGCCAGGTCGGCCGCTGCGGCCTGGCACTGGCGCGACAGCGCGCCGGTCTTCGCATTGCCCCACGGGCGCGCGCTGGTCATCCTGGGTGACCAGCCCTTCAGCGTGCACCACGGCTTTGACGGCTGGCAGCAGTTGGGCGACCGCGACGCGCAGCCCGGGCCGTACGGGCTGTGGCAACTGCGCTTCGAGCCCGCCGAACTGGCCGGCCATCAGACCCTGGAGTTCACCCGTCACCACGGCGATGCCTGGGAAGGCGTGGACCATGCGGTGCGGCTGACCGCAGCCAGCCCACCGAGTGCGCCGTCCAACCCCAAAAGAAAGCCGACATGACTGCTGCCCTGAAGCGCCCAACGACGACAACGGCCACCACGGCCACCGTGACGACCGCCACGCCACGCCGCCACGCCACCGTGCGCGCGGCCATGGCGCCCGTCAGCCAGCTGACGGGCCCGCACACGCTGGTGTTCGACATCGGCGGCACCGGGCTCAAGGCGACGGTCCTCGACGCGGAGGGCCGGATGCTGCTCGAGCGCCAGCGCATCGCCACGCCGCAGCCGGCGCCGCCGGCGGTGCTGCTGGCGGCGCTGGACCGGCTGGTCGCATCGCTGCCGCCGTTCGATCGCATCTCCATCGGCTTTCCCGGCGTGGTGCGCGATGGCCGCGTGCTGACCGCGCCGCACCTGGGCACCGAGCCCTGGCACGGTTTTGCGCTCGAGGCCGAGGCCACCAAGCGCTTCGGCAAGCCGGCGCGGCTGATGAACGATGCCGAGGTGCAGGGCCTGGGCATCGTGCAAGGCCGCGGTCTGGAGGTCGTGCTGACGTTGGGCACCGGCATCGGCAGCGCGGTGTTCCTGCATGGCCGGCCGACGCCGCACCTGGAACTGGCTCATCACCCGATCCACAAGGGCAAGACCTATGACGACTACCTGGGCGACGCGGCGCGCCGCAAGGCGGGCCGCAAGCGCTGGAACCGCCGCGTGCGGCGCATGATCGGCATCGTGCAGTCGCTGCTGAACCCGGACCTGCTGTACCTGGGGGGCGGCAATTCAAAGCATGTCGACGCCGACATCCCCGAGAACGTGCGCATCGCGTCCAACGACGCCGGGCTGACCGGCGGCATGCGGCTGTGGGACGAACGCGTCTGGCGCGCGGTGGATGGGAAGTGGTGATGAGCAACCCCACTGCCGCCAAGCCGGCCGCCACGCCCGCAGCGGCGGCGAATGCGCCGTCGTCGTCGTCGTCTCCTTCGTCGTCAGTTCCCGAGGTGCCGCAGGCGCCGCCTTGCACGATGGTCATCCTCGGCGCCGCGGGTGACCTGACGCGGCGCCTCGTCGTGCCGGCGCTCTACAACCTGGTGCGGGCCGGCCGGCTGCCCGCGGCGTTTCGCCTGGTCGGCGTCGATCGGCAGCAGCAGTCCGCCGACGACTGGCGGCACTCGCTGGGCCAGGCCATGGAGGCCGCGGCGGCCAGCGGCGCCAGAGGCGAGGCGGACATGACCGCGCTCGATCCCGGCGCCTGGCAGTGGCTGAGCGAGCGCATGAGCGTGGTCGTCGGCGACCTCGATGACGACGGCTTGTACCAACGCCTGGGCGAGCACCTGGCCACGCTCGACGGCCAGCCAGGCGCGCCGGGCAACGTGCTGTTCTACCTGGCCATCGGCGACCGCTTGTTCGCGACCGCGGTCGACGGCCTCGGGCGCGCCGGGCTGACCACCGAGCCCAAGGAGGCCCAGAACGCGCAGAACGCCCAGGACCAGCCGGGCCCCTGGCGCCGCGTCGTGATCGAGAAACCGTTCGGCCACGACCTGGCCTCCGCGCAGGCGCTGAACGCCGACATCCTGAAGACGCTGGACGAGCGCCAGATCTTTCGCATCGACCATTTCCTCGGCAAGGAGGCGGTGCAGAACCTGATGGTGCTGCGCTTCGCCAACGGCATCTTCGAGCCGATCTGGAACCGCAACCACGTCGACCATGTGCAGATCACCGCGTCCGAGACCGTGGGCGTCGAGCACCGCGGCAGCTTCTACGAGCGCACCGGCGCCTTGCGCGACATGGTGCCCAACCACCTGTTCCAACTGCTGGCGATGACGGCCATGGAGCCGCCGACCTCGTTCGACGCCGACGCGGTGCGCACGAAGAAGTCCGAGCTGATCCAGGCCATCCGGCCGCTGTCGCCGCAGGACGTGGCGCGTGACTTCGTGCGCGGCCAGTACGGCGCCGGCAGCGTCGAGGGCAAGTCGGTGCAGGCCTATCGCCAGGAGCCCGACGTGGCGCCCGACTCGGCCGTCGAAACCTACATCGCCTGGCGCCTGGTGGTGGACAACTGGCGCTGGGCCGGCGTGCCGTTCTACCTGCGCACCGGCAAGCACCTCGCCCAGCGCCGCACCGAGATTGCGATCCGCTTCCGCCAGGCGCCGTACAGCCTGTTTCGCGGCACCGACGTCGAGCACACCCATCCGAACTGGATGGTGCTGCGCATCCAGCCCGACGAAGGCATTGCGCTGCGCTTCGCGGTCAAGACCCCAGGCCCGACCATTTCGCTGCATAGCGCAGACCTGGATTTCTCTTACCGCGACTGCTTCGGCAGCGCGTCGGGCACCGGCTACGAGACGCTGATCTACGACGCGATGACCGGCGACGCGACGCTGTTCCAGCGCGCTGACAACATCGAGGCCGGCTGGCAGGCGGTGCAGCCGCTGCTCGATGCCGTGAACAGCGGCAACGGGCCGGAACTGGCGATCTACCCGTCCGGTAGCGACGGGCCCGCCGCCGCCGATGCGCTGCTGGCGCGCGACGGCCGCAGCTGGCGTCCGCTGGGCTGAGCGTTTTTTGGGCGGCGCCGGCCCTCAGCCGCAGGCACTGGCAATCAGCCGCAGGCACTGGCAATCAGCCGCAGGCACTGGCAATCAGCCGCAGGCACTGGCAATCAGCCGAAGGCACCGGCCCTCAGCCGCGCCGCTGCACCGCGCGCACCGCCAGCTCGGTGCGGCTGTGGGCATGCAGCTTGTCCATGATGCGGCTGACGTAGTTCTTCACCGTGCCTTCGGCCAGGAACACCGTCGCGGCGATCTGCTTGTTGCTCATGCCCTGGGCGATCAGGTTCAGCACGCGCTCTTCCTTCTCCGTCAGCGGGTCTTCATGGCGTGACGCGCCGGCAGCGCCCGCGTGACCATCGGCGCCTGCGGGCGTGGCCGCCGGCGGCACCGGCAGCGCGCGGAACTGCTCGATCACCTTGCGCGCCACCGACGGCGACAGCCGCGATTCGCCGCGGTGCACGGCGCGGATGGTGTCCAGCACCTCGGCCTCGGGCGCGTCCTTCAGCAAGTAGGCGTGGGCGCCGGCGCGGATGGCGTCGAACACCAGTTCGTCCTCGTCGAAGGTGGTCAGCACCACCACCCGGGTGTCGGGCAGCCGGCTGGTGATTTCGCGCGTTGCCACCACGCCGCTGGTCAGCGGCATCTGCAGGTCCATCACCACCACGTCGGGCCGCTCGGCGATCGCCAGTTCGATGGCCTGGCTGCCATCGCCGGCCTGGCCGACGACCTGCAGGCCCTGCTCAGCGGCCAGCATCATCGCAAGTCCGCGGCGGATCAGCGGCTGGTCGTCGACGATCAGCAGGCGGATGGGGACGGCGGGCGCGGGATCGTCCATCGAAAACTCCCGGCAGCGCAAGCACGCCAGGGGTGGCGACATGCCGACCCGCATAGGCAGCCTGGAGGCCTACGCTAACGCAGGCCGTCCAGGCACGATAGTGCCACTCGGCACCTGGGGGTCACACGGGCCGCCGCGCATACTTGCCGGCATGGCACGTTGGAGCCTCGTCGATCCGCGCCGGCACCTGGCGGCCGCCGTCGGCTGGTCGATGTTCGCGATCGTCAGCGTGGCCTCGCTGCTGGCAGCCGAACTGGCGGCGCGGGCTTCCGAGCAGCGCGCGCAGGCCGACAGCCAGCGCCTGGTGGCGCAGTTCGCGGCCCAGGTGCGCCAGAGCCTGTCGGGCGCGATCCACACGCGCGTGTCCATCGTGCTGGCCACCGGCGCGCAGATCGTCGTCTCCGACGACCGCGGCACCGTCGCGTTGCGGCGCCACCTGGAGGCGGTGCAGGCGCAGTTCCCTGAGTTCGCGTGGCTGGGCGTCGTCGACCCCGCCGGGCGCGTGGTCGCCGGCACCGGCGGCATCGGCGTCGGCGAATCGGTCGCCGGCGAGCCCTGGTTCCAGACCGCCTCGCTCGGTCCCGTCGTCACCGACGCGCCGGAGCGGCGTGCGCCAGGCGCCGGCGCGTCGACGGCGGGCGGCTCCGAGGGCATCGTCAACGCCGCTGCACCGATCCGTTATGCCGGCGGCCAGGTCACGGGCCTGATCGCGGCGCAGCTGCGCTGGTCCTGGATGGAAGGCCTGCGCGACGACCTGCTCGCCGCGCTGAACAGCCCGCGGCACCCCGAGATGCTGCTGCTCAACCGCAGCGGCCGGGTGCTGCTGGGCCCGGCGCCATGGCTCGGCCGCGTGCTGCCCGAGGCCGACGTCACCGAAGGCGGGCACTGGATCGCCGCCAGCGCCGGCAGCGCGCTCGACCGCGATGCGCTGCTGGCCTGGCGGGTGGTGATCCGCATACCGGCCGACGAGGCCTTGGGCCCCGCTCGCGACACCCGGCGCACGGTGTTCCTGGTCGTGCTGGCCTCGGGCCTGATGGCCGCACTGTGCGCGGTGGCCATCACGCGGCTGCTGCTGCGGCCGCTGACCGACCTGGCGCGCCAGGCGGTGGACGTGCGCGACGGCCGCCAGACCCGCCTGGCGGCGCTGCCGGGTGCCGACGAGGTGGGCCGCATCGCCGCCACGCTGGCCGAACTGGTCGGCCATCTGCAGCAGGAGAAGTCCGCGCTGGCCGAGCTGAACGCCCAGCTCGATGCTCGCGTGGCCGAGCGTTCGGCGCGCATCGAGCGGCTGGCCGACGAAAGCCGCCATGCCGCCGTGACCCGCGAGCGCTTGCGCATGGCGCGCGACCTGCACGACACGCTGGCGCACTCGCTGATGGCACTGCTGACGCAGATGCGGCTGATGCGCAAGCTGCGGCCCACGCTCACCGCCGAAGCGCTGGACGAGGAGCTCGAGCGCTCCGAAGCGGTGGCCGCCGACGGCCTGGCACGGGCGCGGGCAACCATCACGCAGATGCGCCACAACGGCGTGCGCGACGTGGGCTTGGGCGCCGCGCTGCACAAGCTGCTGGAACGCCTGGGCGAACGCAGCGGCATCGCGACCGAGCTGCGTTCGGAGCCGCAGATCGCGGCCATGGCCGGCGAGCGCGCCGAAGCGGTGTTCCGCATCGTCGAGGAGGCCTTGCGCAACGTCGAGCGGCATGCCGGCGCGCGCAGCATCGCCGTCGAACTGGCCTCTTATCGCGGCGATGCCGCTGGCAGCGGCGACCGTTGCAGCATCTGCGTGACCGATGACGGCGCCGGCTTCGATCCCGCGGCGCCGCCGACGGGCCCGCAATCGGGCCACTACGGGCTGCTGGGCATGCGCGAACAGGCGGCGCTGATCGAGGCCGAGCTGCGGGTCGACAGCGCCCCGGGTGCGGGCACCCGGGTGCAACTGGTCTTCGACGCCTGAACGGTCAGCGGCCGGGCGCCGATGCCCCCGCCTTGGCCGGCTTCGGCGTCTCGACCACCGCCACGGTCTCGGCGACCAGCCCGTCCTCAGCCGCCTTCAACGCCAGGTTGGCTTCGTAGTACTTCTGCGCCGTCAGCAGGCCCGAGGCGATGCTGATCTGGCGCCGCGTGGCGTCCATCGGCATCAGCAGCCGCGAGAAGCCGACGTCGACCTCGGCGAGCTTGAGCTCCTTGATCGCCTCGTCGGCCTTGCCTTCCTGCAGCTTCTTGTTGCCCGCCGCGATGTGCGCGTTCTTCTCGGGCGTGTTGACGAAGTTGTCGGCCACCACGAGCTGCCCGTCGATCGGCACCCAGCTGCCCGGCGCCGAGGCGTGCATCGTCATCTCGTCGGCCTTGACCTTGGCGATGTCGGCGGCGGCCATGTCGACGAGCTTCTTGGCGGCCGCGGTGTCGCCGCTGAAGATCGCGATGCGCGCGCCGCGGATGTCGCGCATCGTGCTGAAACCGTCCTGCGACAGCTTCAGGTTGCGGTGGGCGCTGGCGCGGCTGGCCTCGACGGCCTGGTCGGGGGCGGCCTGTGTCGGCACGGCGGTGAGCACGGTGGCCGACGCGGCCAGCAGCGTGATGGCCAGCAGCATCGGGGTCTTGCGCGGCTTGTAGGCATGGATGTTCGACATCATGAGCTCCTGTGGTACTGCGTTAAATGAACGGTTGAGAAACGGCTTGGGTGAACCTCACCCGACGCGGCGATGGGGTCGCCGCGCCCGTTGACGGCTCGATCCGGCCGCTATGTCGATGGCCGCGGCGTGCGGTCCAGGCTGTGGCCCAGCGCGGTCAGCGCGTGGCCGAGCGATTCGAAGCCCTTGGCGATCTCGTCCTGGGCCCAGACGCCGCCGGCGCTGAGCTTGTCGCCGATGCCGCGGGCATCCGCCACGGCAGAGGCCGAGGCGGTCTGGGCTTCCTTTCCGGTCCAGCTGGCGGCGCTTTCCAGCCCGTGGGCGGCGGCCTTCAGTTCATAGCCCGCCTCGTCGTAGGACTTGCGCGACCAGGCTTCGGCCGCCTTGGCCCGATGCGACAGCGCCAACGCGCGCTCGGTGCGCGCAAACGTCGCCTTCATCGTCTGCTCGGACGTGGCGGTGCCGCGGTCCAGCGACCGCGCCAGACTTTGGAGATCGCGGTCCGCGGCCTCCAGGCCGCCGCGCATGTCGGCGGCGGCGCGGCCCGCTTCCAGGCGCACATAGGCATCGGCCTTGCGGACCTCGCGCGCCGCGCCGTGGTAGTCGCGCTTGGCCCGGTCTTGCATCGCGGCCAGGAAATGGCGCTGCGGCTCTTCCAACACGGGATACCAGGTCGTCACATCGGTGACCAGCCAGCGCCGTTCGAGGTCGGCGCGCGCGGCGCGGTCCAGGGTCTTGTCGAGCGCCGCGGTGCTGGGCACCTTGCCGTCGCGGATCAGCGTCGCGGTGTGGTCGAGCTGCGTCTGCAGCTTGACCATCCTGGCATGGGTGTCGCGTGCCAGTTGCAGGTCGGCCGCGGCGCGGGCGCGGTCGATGCGGCCGAGCCGGTCGCTCTGCACCTGCAGTGCCTTGGCGGCGCGGTCCATCGAATCGGCCGCGGCGCCGTTGTCCTTTCTGGCGAGCGCGGCGCGCGTATCGGCCAGCGCCTGGCTCACGTCGTCGAGCACCGGGGTGAAGGTGGCGTCTTCGAAACTGATCCAGTCCTGCGGCGAGCGCGCCGCCATCGACGCGGCCGGCGCCGCGGCGCTGGCCGCGGCGGCCGCGGGCGCGGTGGCGGCGCTGACGATGAAGGGCTGCGCGAGGGCGAGTGCGGCCGTGGCAGCCGCAACGGCCAGCAGCTGAGGGCGAGGGCTCATGGCGCGTTCCTGTCGTTGCGTGGAAGCCGCGTGTGCGTGTCAGCGGCGATGGGTGCAAGCGTAGGAGCGGGCAACGGCGGCGGGCAGTGCCAACCGCCACCCGAGGGTCACGATGCGGTCATGACGTCAGGGTGGGCACGCAGGGCCGGTGGCGTGCTTGTGGTGCTTTTGGGTCAGCGGCCGAAGCCGCGCCGATAGACCTCGGCCAGCCGCCTGCGCTCGGCCGACATCTGCAGCACCCGCAGGCTGCGGTTGAGGGCCTCGCCGGCCTGCGCCGCGGCGGCTTCGGACAGCGCGCCGCGGCTGTTGGCGGCCAGCATCGTCAGCACCTTGATCAGCCGCTCGATCACCTCGCACATCGCGGCGCCGTCGCGCGCCACCGGCGCGAAGGCATCGCGCACCAGGTCCGCCGGGGCGATCGGCGGCACCGCCACCCGGTCATGCCGGACCTCGCCCGGGCCGCTTGCGGCGGCCGCGCGCACCAGCAGCGCCGCCATCGTGTTGAGCACGACGATCGCGGTGCCGGGGTCGTTGATGGCCGGCGACAGCGCCCGCTGCGCCACCTCGGCCAGCACCACGAGGCCGAAGCGCGGGTCCTGGTCGAAGCTGCGCATCCAGTCGAGCACCACCGCATCGCGCAAGGGCCCGGGGTCGACCTCGGCGTGGCCGGCGCCATGCACCACGAGCAGCGGCCGCGAGGGGTCGACGGTATCGCCCGGGCGCACGAACAGATGCACCCGGACATCGGCGTCCTCGGCCGCCGATTGCAGGGCGGCGATGTCCAGGTGGGTCACCAGGCCCACACGCTGCGGATGCACCGGGGTGCCGGCCGGCGCTTCGGTGGGTGCCGCGATGCCGCCGAGAAAGGGCTCGCGGGCATGGTCGGCCAGCGTCTCCCAGACCACGTGGCGGATGCGCTCCAGCGTGTCGCTCAGCCGGCCCAGCGTGGCCAGCGTCTTGACCCACAGCACCAGCACGACCACCAGGTAGGCCAGCACCCCGAGCGTGGCCAGCGCCAGCACGAAGCGGCCGGTCTCGCCGTAATAGCCCATGGCCAGCGCGACCTTGGCGACGATGGCGAAGATGAAGGCGGCGATGAAGCTGGAAACCGCGCGGCGCGTGCCGGGGTCGCCCATCACCAGCTCGGTCGCGCGCGGCGTGGCGGTGGCCGCGGCGGTGGCGAAGGCCGAGACCATCACGCCCAGCGTGAAGGTCGCCACCGCCAGCATGCTGGAGGCGATCACGGTCAGCAGGCTGTCCAGCGTCTCGGCCGGCACGCTGGGCACGTGCTCGTCGCCGACCAGCCGGTTGGCGACCTTGGCCACCAGCGCCAGCGCCACCGCCAGCAACACGGATGCTGCCGAACTCAACCAGAGCCGGTTGCGCCGGCTGCGCAGGGCGATCCACCATCGGTACATGGGCGCCAGCGTAACGCCGATCGGGATCGATGTCTGGCATCCTTCGGCGGCTGCCACTCCGACACTGCCCCAGGCCCATGGCGTCCGTCTACGTCTTCGAGCTGATGATCGCAACGCTGCCGGTGATCATCGCGATCCACTACGCCGCCCTGCGCTTGAAGCTGCCGTCGGCGGTGTCGCTGTTGGCCGGCGGGATGATCCTGGCGTTTGTTCCCGGCCTGCCGTCGATCGAGCTGAACCCGGACCTGATCCTGATGATCTTCCTGCCGCCGCTGCTGATGGACGGCGCCTGGTCGATCGCGGTCCGGCACCTGCGCCAGCACCTGATCGGCGTGCTCTCGCTGGCCGTCGGGGCGGTGCTGTTCACGACGATCGTGGTGACGTTGGTGGCCCACGCGTTGTTCCCAAGCCTGCCCTGGGCGGCCTGCGCGGCGCTGGGCGCGATCGTCTCGCCGCCCGACGCCGTCTCGGCCAAGGCCGTGCTCGAGCGCGTGCGCTTGCCACGACGCGTGACGATGCTGCTCGAAGGCGAAAGCCTGCTCAACGACGCCAGCGGCCTGGTGCTGTTTCGCTTTGCCGTGGCGGCAACCGTGTCGGGCGCCTTCAGCGCGTCGGCCGCGGTGGAGACCTTCCTCGTGCTGGCGATCGGCGGTGTTGCCGTGGGCGTGGTGGTCGGGTTCCTGTGGGTGAAGCTGGTCCGCAAGCTCGACGATGACTTCCTGATCATCGCCGCCTCGCTGCTGCCGCCGTGGGCCGCCTACATCTTCGGCGAGCGGCTGCACGTGTCCGGCGTGATCGCCACCGTCACCGCGGGCCTGATCTGCGGCTGGTACCAGCACGTGGTGTTGAGCGCCGCGGTGCGAATGCGCGGCGGCTCGTTCTGGGCCGTGGTGATCTTCCTGATGGAGGCCACGGTGTTCATGCTGATCGGCCTGTCGCTGCGCGGCGTGGTGCAGCGCGTCGGCGGCTGGGACGTGGTGGTCGGCCAGATGGTGGGGCCGGCGCTCGCGATCCTGCTGGCGCTGCTGGTGGCGCGCTTCGCGTGGATCTTCTTCTCCGATCTGCTGATCAGCCTGGGCCGCGCGCTCGGGCTGCGCCGCTATCAGGCGCTGGGTGCGCGCAGCGCCTTGGTGCTGGGCTGGGCGGGCGTGCGCGGCGTGGTCACGCTCGCCCTCGCACTCAGCCTGCCGGCCGCTTTCCCGGGGCGCGACTTCATCCTCGTCACCGCGTTCACGGTCATCCTGGGCACGGTGTTCCTGCAGGGCTCGACGCTGGGCCTGCTGATTCGCTGGGTCGGCCTGCGGCCGCCGGACTCGGACCTGGCGAAGGTGTCGCAGACGCGGGCCGAGCTCGCCGTGGCCGAGGCGCAGTTGCGCCAGGCCGAATCGGTGGCCCACGACGCCGAAGGCCGCCTCGTGCACCCGAAGCTGCTCGACTACTACCAGAAGCGCGCCCGCGCGATGCAGTGGTACGAAGGCAACGAGACGCAGGCGGCCGCGACCGTGACGGAACACTTCGACCTGATGCTCGCGATCATCGGCGCCGGACGCGCCGAACTGATCCGCCTGCACCGGCATGGCGAGATCGACGAGGCGACGCTGCTCTACCTGGAGCGCAATCTCGATCTGGACGAACTGGGCGTGATCGCGGCCAAGCCCTGAAGCGCGTGCAGCGATGCGCGTATGCTCGCAACGAGACTGGCAGCATCGATCGGCTCGTCGCCAGCCACCGAGGAGACCACGCCATCATGACCCAGAGACTGGCCGGCAAGACGGCCTTCGTGACCGCCGCGGGGCAGGGCATCGGTCGCGCCACCGCCGAGGCCTTCGCGCGCGAAGGCGCGCGCGTGATCGCCACCGACATCGACGACCAACTGCTGGCCGGCCTGGCCGGGGTTGCTAACCTCTCAACCAAACGGCTCGACGTGCTGGACCCGGCCGCGATCACGGCCGCGGCGCAGGCCGCCGGCGCGGTGGACGTGCTCTTCAACGGCGCCGGCTTCGTGCACGCCGGCAGCGTGCTGGACTGCAGCGAGGAGCAGTGGAGCTTTGCCTTCGACCTCAACGTGCGCTCGCAGTACCGCACGATCAAGGCCTTCCTGCCCGGCATGCTGGCGCGCGGTGGCGGCTCCATCATCAACATGGCCAGCGTGGCCGGCAGCATCAAGGGCGCGCCAAACCGCTTCGTCTACGGCGCCACCAAGGCCGCGGTGATCGGCCTGACCAAGGCGGTGGCGGCCGACTTCATCACCCGCGGCATCCGCTGCAACGCGATCTGCCCCGGCACGGTGGAGTCGCCGTCCTTGCGCGAGCGCATCGCCGCCCAGGCCAAGGCCGCCGGCCAGACGCTGGCCGAGGTGGAAGCCGCCTTCGTCGCCCGCCAGCCGATGGGCCGCATCGGCCGCGTGGCGGAGATCGCGGCGCTCGCGGTCTACCTCGCCAGCGACGAATCGTCGTTCACCACCGGCACCGCGCAGGTCATCGACGGCGGCTGGAGCAACTGAAGCCTCGAGCCCCGAAACCCTCAACCCACCAGAAGAACCCACCATGAAACTGATGCGATACGGCGCCAAGGGCGCGGAGAAGCCGGGCCTCGTCGACGCCCAGGGTCGCGTGCGCGACCTCTCGGGCGAGTTGGCCGACATCGTCGCCGCCACGCTCACGCCGCAGGGCCTGCAGAAGCTGCGCGGCCTCAAGGTTGACACGCTGCCGGTCGTGGCGCAGCCTGGGCGCATCGCGCCGCCCTGGGCCGGCTGCGAGAAGTTCGTCTGCATCGGCCTCAACTACGCCGACCACGCCGCCGAGTCGGGCCTGCCGCTGCCCAAGGAGCCCATCGTCTTCATGAAGCCGATCAGCGCCCGCGTCGGTCCCAACGATCCGGTGGTGCTGCCGCAGGGCTCGGTGAAGGGCGACTGGGAGGTCGAGCTGGGCGTGGTGATCGGCGCCAAGGCGCGCTACGTCTCCGAGGCCGACGCGCTGCAGCACGTGGCCGGCTACTGCGTGGTCAACGACGTCTCCGAGCGCGAGTACCAGATCGAGCGCGGCGGCACCTGGGACAAGGGCAAGGGCTGCGACACCTTCGGCCCGGTGGGCCCCTGGCTGGTGACGACCGACGAGGTGCCCGACCCGCAGGCGCTGGACATGTGGCTGGACGTCAACGGCCGCCGCTTCCAAAGCGGCAGCACGCGCACGATGATCTTCGGCGTGGCGCAGCTGGTCAGTTATGTCAGCCGCTTCATGACGCTGTACCCGGGCGACCTGATCAGCACCGGCACGCCGCCCGGCGTGGGCATGGGCGTCAAGCCCGAGGCCGTGTTCCTGAAGCCGGGCGACACCATGCGGCTGGGCATCCAGGGCCTGGGCGAGCAGGTGCAGGCCGTGCACGCCTGGAATCCGGCCTTGATCGACGGATGATGGGGCCCCCCCCGAAGCGCCTTCGGCGCCTCCCCCCCAGGGGGGCGCCGCCAGCGGCCCGGCGGAGCCGGTTCCGCGGCGGCCGCTGGGCTTCGACGGCGTCATGCGGGGTTTTGCTCGGTGTCTTGGATGAGTGATGTGACCTCGGCGGCGATCCGCATCCACGCCGACGACAACGTCGTCATCGCGCGCCGCCAACTGCTCGGCGGCACGCCGATCGTGGAGGAGGGCGTCACCGTCGGCGGCCTGGTGCCGCCGGGGCACAAGGTCGCGACGCAGGCCATCGCGCGCGGCCAGCCGGTGCGGCGCTACGGGCAGATCATCGGCCACGCCACAGCCGACATCGCCCCCGGCCAGCACGTGCACACGCACAACCTCGCGTTCAGCGACTTCGCGCGTGCCCACGAGCCCGGCGCCGCGGCGCGGCCCACGGCCTACGTCGAGCCGCCGGCCACGTTCATGGGCATCCTGCGGCCCGACGGCCGCGTGGCCACGCGCAACTACATCGGCGTGCTGACCAGCGTCAACTGCTCGGCTACCGCGGCGCGCGCGGTCGCCGACCACTTCCGGCGCGACGTGCGTCCCGAAGCGCTGGCCCACTACCCCAACGTCGATGGCGTCGTCGCGCTGACCCACGGCATGGGCTGCGCCACCGCCGGCGACGGCGAGGAGCTGCGCGTGCTGCGGCGTACGCTGGGCGGCTACGCGCGGCACCCCAACTTCGCCGCGGTGCTGGTGCTGGGGCTGGGCTGCGAGACCAACCAGATCCAGGGCCTGGTGGCGCAGGAAGGCCTGGCTGAAGGGGCGCGCCTCATCACCTTCAACATCCAGGACAGCGGCGGCACCGCCAAGACCGTGGCGCGCGGCATCGAGCTGGTGCAACAGCTGCTGCCCGAGGCCAACCGCGTGCAGCGCCAGGCGCTGCCGGCGAGTCACCTGGTGGTGGGCCTGCAGTGCGGCGGCTCCGACGGCTACAGCGGCATCAGTGCCAACCCGGCGTTGGGCGCCGCGGTCGACCGCCTGGTGCGCCACGGCGGCACGGCGATCCTGTCGGAGACGCCCGAGATCTACGGCGGCGAGCATCTGCTGACGCGGCGTGCGGTCTCGTCCGCGGTGGCCGACCGGCTGCTGGCGCGCATCGCCTGGTGGGAGGCCTACACCCGCCGCAACGGCATGCAGATGGACAACAACCCCAGCGCCGGCAACAAGGCCGGCGGGCTGACGACCATCCTGGAGAAGTCGCTCGGCGCCATCGCCAAGAGCGGCACCACCAACCTCGTCGAGGTGCTGGAGTTCGCGCAGGCCGTGCGCGCCAAAGGCCTGGTCTACATGGACACGCCGGGCTACGACCCGGTGTCGGCCACGGGCCAGGTGGCGGGCGGCGCCAACCTGATCTGCTTCACCACCGGCCGCGGCTCGGCCTACGGCTGCGCGCCGTCGCCGTCGCTCAAGCTGTCGACCAACACCGCGCTGTGGCTCAAGCAGCAGGACGACATCGACATCGACTGCGGCGGCATCGTCGAAGGCCTGGAGACCGTGGACCAGGCGGGTGAGCGCATCTTCCGCCTGATGCTGGCCACCGCGTCGGGCCAACGCACCAAGAGCGAAGGCCACGGCTACGGCCAGAACGAGTTCGTGCCCTGGCAGTTGGGCGCGGTGATGTAGCCGTCAGCGCGGCTTGACCTCGCGGCGCCGCGCGGCCGCCGCCAGGCCCAGCAGCACCAGGCCCAGGGTGGCCGGCACCGGCACCGCGTTGCCGTTGTTGGCGAAGCTGACCTCGTCGACGAAGACCCATGTGTTGCTGTTGAAGAACTGCACGCTCAGCGACGACACCTGGCTGATGCCCAGGCCGCCGAAGTCCAGCCACGCCGGCGCGGTGGAGGCCGGGTCGGGGTCGACGACGTTGACGCTCACCGAGCCGCCGCCCCAGGTGATGAGCACGCTGCTGGGCAGGTTGACGCCGCCGTTGCCGCCGGAATCGTCGGCATGCACGCGAATCAGGTCGATGTCCACCGGCGCGCCGAAGAAAAACGTGACCACCGGGTTGGGCGTTACGTTGGACCGCCAGCCCACGTAAGGCCCGCTGCCGGCGAGGTTCTCGACGTTGAACCAGTTGTCGGTCGCCACCACACCGTCGGTCAGGTCGCCCAGGCCGCCGCTCAGCGCGGCGCCGTCGGTCGTCGTCGCGCCGCTGCCGTTGTAGTTGGCGTCCCAGTAGTTGTATTGCCCGCCGCTGGCCGTGCCGCTGCCGTTGGCCATGCTGTAGCTGGTGGGTGCCACCGCGGCGGCGCCGGCGCTGCCGGTGACGGCCATGGCGGCCAGCGCGATCCAGGCTGACTTCATGCTGCAACTCCTCCGGTTGTCGATGTTCAGCGTTATGCCGCAGCCGCCATCGCAAGTGCCCCCCGGAATGCGGGGGTCGGCGGCGCCGCATTGACCTTTGCTTACGACTCCAGCGCGACCCACGCGCCATCGGCACGCGCGCTGGCCGTGATCGCGTCCAGCGTGGCCGCGATGTCGATGCTGGCTTGCGCGGCGCGCTCGATGGCGTCGCGGTCACCGTCGCGCAGCACGCGGGCAAAGGCCTCGGCGGCAAAGCGAAAGCCGCTGCCGGCAGGCGCGCTGAGCGTCTCGATCGCCGCGGCGGCAGCGCCGCGGCGCAGGCGCATCAGGCAGGGCTGGTAACCCCACGGATGGCTGCCGGCATGCTCGGCCGTGTGATTGGCGTACTCGGTCTCTATCCAGCCGTCACTGCCGACGATGCTGGCGTGGCGGTGGTGCGCCACGTTCATCGCGCAGCGCAGCTGCGCCTGGCGGCCGTCGCCGTAATCCAGCGTCGCGGTGGTCGCCAGGTCGACGCCGGTGGCCGCCGCCGTCGCGATGGCGCTGACGCGCTGCGGCGCCTCGCCCATCACCAGGCGGATCAGGCTGGCCGGGTAGCTGCCGGCGTCCAGCAGCGCGCCGCCACCGGTCTCGGGCCGCATGCGGATGTTGTCGGGGTTGCGCAGCGTGAAGCCGAAGCTCGCCTGTACCTGCAGCACGCGGCCGATCGCGCCGGCCCGCAGCAGCTCGGCCAGCAGCCCGGTCTGCGGCTGGAACCAGTAGGGGTAGGCCTCCAGCAGCATCACGCCGTGGCGGCGCGCGGCGTCGAACATCGCGGCGGCCTCGGCGCGGCTCATCGCCAGCGGCTTCTCGCACAGCACGTGCTTGCCGTGTTCGGTGGCCCGGATCGCCCACTCGGCGTGCAGGTGGTTGGGCAGCGGGATGTAGACCGCGTCGATGCCGTCGTCGGCCAGCAGCGCTTCGTAGCTGGCATGGCAGCGGGCGATGCCGAACTCGGCGGCGAAGGCGGCAGCCTTGTCACTGCTGCGGCTGGCCACCGCGGCCAGCGTGCCGGCGGCGCTGGGCGCGACGTCGCGGGCGAACTGGCGCGCGATGTTGGCGCAGCCGAGGATGCCCAGGCGGATCGGGTTCGGGTTGGGGCTCATGGCGTGTGGGCTCGGGGCGATGGGGCGACGGGGCGATGAGGCGAGCGCCCATTCTGGCGCGGGATCTGCATCGGCGGCCTTTCCTAGAATCCCCCGCGATGAGCCGCAGCCTCGAGCGCTTCCTGCACGCGATGCCCAAGGTGGAACTGCACTGCCACCTGCTGGGCGCGGTGCGCGAGCAGACCTTCCGCGAGCTGGCGCGGCGCGAGCGCGCGCCGCTGTCCGACGACGAGATCACCGCCTTCTACACCCGCGGCGAGAAGCCGGTGGGCGTGCTGCGCGTGCTGCGCGCGCTGGACGCGCAGCTCATCCGCCGCCCCGACGACCTGCATCGCCTGGTCTACGAGTACCTGGCCGACGCGGCTGCTCATCACGTACGTTATGCAGAGTTCTTCTGGAACCCCACCGGCACGGCGGTGGCGTCGGGCATCCCGTATGCATCGGCGCTGCCGGCCGTGCTGCGCGCCATTGCCGATGCCGAGCGCGACCATCGCATCACCGGCCGCTTGATCGCCGCGATCGACCGCGAGGCACCGCCGGCCGCGGCCACCGAGATGGTGCGCTGGGTGATCGAGCACCGCGCCGACGAGGTGCTGGGCATCGGCATCGACTACCGCGAGGTGGATCACCCGCCCGAGGATTTTGCCGAGGCCTACGCGCTGGCCGGCCGCCACGGGCTCAAGCGCACCGCGCACGCCGGCGAGTTCGGCATGCCCTGGACCCACGTGCGCACCGCCGTCGAGCAACTGCACTGCGACCGCATCGACCACGGCTACACCATCGTCGACGCGCCCGACTACGCGCGCCGCTGCGCCGAGCGCGGCATCGTCTTCACCGTGGTGCCGACCAACAGCTACTACCTGCGCACCTTGCCGCCCGGGCGCTGGGCGCTGGACCACCCGATCCGCCGCATGCCGGCGCTGGGCCTGCGCGTGCATCCCAACACCGACGACCCCACGCTGCACCACGTCACGCCAACCGGTGCCTGGACGATGATGGTGCGCGATTTCGGCTTCAGCCTGCCCGAGGTGCGCGGCTTCATGCTCAACGGGCTGGACGCCGCGTGGGTCGACGACGGCACCCGCGCGCGCTGGCGCGCCGATTTCACCCAGGCCTTCGATTCGCTGCTGGCCGAAGGCGTCGACCTCATCCCCGGAGCCTCCTGATGACCCTCGTGTCCATTGCCCGCCGCCGCAGCCTGGCGGCCCTGGCCGCCTGGCCGCTGCTGCCTGCCCGCGCGCAGCCGGCCTGGCCGTCCAAGCCGATCACGCTGATCGTGCCCTTCAGCGCCGGCGGCAACGTCGACACCACGGCGCGGCTGATCGCACAGCGCCTGCAGGACCGGCTCAAGCAGAGCGTGGTGGTCGAGAACATCGCCGGCGCCGGCGGCCTGGTGGGCGTGCAGCGCGCGGTGCAGGCCGCGCCCGACGGCTACACGCTGGTGATGGCCTTCGACGGGCCGATCGCGATCACGAAGTTCATCAACCCGGCCGCGGTGCGCTTCGACCCCGGCACCGATCTGCTGCCGGTGGCGCTGACCACCACCGCGCCGATGGTGCTGGTGGCGCGCAACTCGCTGGGCGTGGCGTCGATGGACCAGCTCGTCGCGCTGGCGCGCAAGGAGCCCGGCCGCCTGAGCTACGCCACCTCGGGCGTCGGCACCGTGCTGCACCTGGCGATGGAGATGGTCAAGGAGCGCGCCAAGATCTTCGCGGTCCACATCCCCTACCGCGGCGGCGCGCAGATCGCCAGCGACGTGATCGGTGGCCAGGTCGACCTGGCGATGATGGTCAGCGTCTCCGCCACGCCGCACGTGCAGGCCGGGCGCATGAAGGCGCTGGCCGTCACCGGGCCGCAGCGCCTGCCCACGCTGCCCGGCGTGCCCACGCTGACCGAACTGCCCACCTTCAAGGGCCTGGTGGTGGAGTCGTGGACCGGGGTCTTTGCGCCCAAGGGCACGCCGGCACCCGTCGTCGACCGGCTGCACAACGAGATCAACGCGGTGCTGGCCGAGCCCGAGGTGCGGGCCAAGCTGGCCGACGGCGGCGCGCAGGTGGGCGGCGGCGACCGCGCCTCGTTCGCGCGCTTCATCGCCGCGGAGCAGGCGCGCTTCGAGCAGATCGTGCGCGCCGCCAACATCAAGGAGTGAGCATGAAGCTGGCTGACGGCGACTGGCTACCGGCGGAGCTGCGGGCGATCGAGCCCGAGATGGTGGCGCTGCGGCGCCAGATCCACTCGAATCCAGAGTTAGGGTTCCAGGAGCACGAGACCGCGGCACTGGTGGCCGAGCGGCTGCAGGGCTGGGGCTACGAGGTGCACCGCGGCGTCGGCGGCACCGGCGTGGTGGGCGTGCTGCGTGGCGGCCCGGGGCCGCGCACGCTGGGGCTGCGCGCCGACCTCGATGCCTTGCCGATCAACGAGTCCACCGGCCTGGCCTGGGCCAGCCGCAAGCCCGGGCTGATGCACGCCTGCGGCCACGACGGCCACACCGCCACGCTGCTGGCGGCGGCGCGCGTGCTGGCCCACACGCGCGGCTTCCATGGCACGCTGAACCTGATCTTCCAGCCCGCCGAGGAAGGCCTGGGCGGCGCGCAGGCCATGCTGGACGACGGCCTGTTCGAGCGCTTTGCCTGCGAGCGCCTCTACGCCTTCCACAACGCGCCGGGCTACGAGGCGGGGCGTTTCGGCTTCCGCGCCGGCGTGATGTACAGCAGCAGCGACACCGCGATCATCACCGTGCACGGCGTCGGCGGCCACGGCGCGCTGCCGCACCGCGCGGTGGACCCGATCCTGGCCGCCTCGCACCTGGTGATTGCGCTGCAGAGCATCGTCTCGCGCGAAATCGATCCCAACGAGCTGGCCATCATCACGGTTGGCGCCTTCCTGGCCGGCGCCGCGCCCAACGTGATCCCGCCCAGCGCCGAGCTGCGGCTGACCGTGCGCGCGCGCAGCGAGGACGTGCGTGCTCGGCTGCGCGACCGCATCATCGCCGTCGCCGAGCAGCAGGCCGCGGTGCATGGTGCGCGCGCCGAGGTCGACTACCGCTGGCGCTACCCGGTGACCATCAACGAGCGCGAGGCCACGCGTTTTGCCGAAGGACTGGCGCGCGAGCTGATGGGCGACGACGCGCTGATCCCCGACCTGCCGCCGGGCCTGCCCAGCGACGACTTCGGGCTGATGCTCAAGCGCGTGCCGGGCTGCTACTTCACCGTCGGCAATGGCATCGGCAAGGGCGTGGGCGAGGGCGGCTGCGACGCCCACAACCCGGGCTTCGACTTCAACGACGCGATCCTGGCACCGACCGCCGGCTTCTTCGTCGCGCTGGCGCGGCGCTGGCTGCAGCCGAGTTGAAGCATGACTCGCACCTATCGCGCTGATAGTTAATTGTTTGAACTATGGATTAGGTTGATTTGATAGGATTAACCCCGTTGTCGCTTCGGCGTCACCCTGCAACCCAACAACGGAGTTCCTCGCATGTCCATCATCAACAGCACCGTCCAGCCGTTCAAGACCACGGCCTTCCACAACGGCAAGTTCGTCGAAGTCAGCGACCAGAGCCTGAAGGGCCAGTGGTCGGTGCTGATCTTCATGCCGGCGGCCTTCACCTTCAACTGCCCGACCGAGATCGAGGACGCCGCCGACCACTACGGCGAGTTCCAGAAGGCCGAGGCCGAGGTCTACATCGTCACCACCGACACGCACTTCTCGCACAAGGTTTGGCACGAAACCTCGGCCGCGGTCGGCAAGGCCAGGTTCCCGCTGGTGGGCGACCCGACCCACACGCTGACCAACATGTTCGGCGTGCACATCCCCGAGGAAGGCCTGGCGCTGCGCGGCACCTTCATCGTCAACCCCGACGGCGTGATCAAGACGGCCGAGGTGCACTCCAACGAGATCGCCCGCGACGTCAAGGAAACGCTGCGCAAGCTCAAGGCCGCGCAGTACACCGCCAAGCACCCTGGCCAGGTCTGCCCGGCGAAGTGGAACGAAGGCGCCAAGACGCTGACGCCGTCGATCGACCTCGTCGGCAAGATCTGAGGCTTTCCATCGTCTGAACGCTGCGCACTCGGGGCCTGCCGGCCTCGGGCGCAGCGGGGCCCTGCGCGGGCCTCGTTGAAAACGCCCTCGGTGCCGCCGGGCGGGGGCTTTCAACGGGGTCGGTTCGACCTCACGACAAACCCACTTCCGCGAAAGGCACTGCCATGTTGGACGACGCCATCAAGGCCCAGCTCAAGGCCTATTTCGAACGCATCACGCAGCCGGTCGAGCTGATCGCCAGCCTCGACGACTCGCAAGGTGCGGCCGAGATCCGCGAGCTGGTGGCCGAGATCGCCGCGATCGAGCCGGCCAAGATCGGCGCACGCTTCGACGGCCGCTTCGAGCGCAGGCCCTCGTTCCAGATCACCCGCGCCGGGCACGACATGGGCGTGCACTTCGCCGCGGTGCCGATGGGCCACGAGTTCAGCTCGCTGCTGCTGGCGCTGCTGTGGGCCGGCGGCCATCCACCCAAGGTGGAGCCCGAGATCATCGAGCAGATCAAGGCGCTGGACGGCGACTTCCGCTTCGACACCTTCATGAGCCTGAGCTGCCACAACTGCCCCGATGTGGTTCAGGCCATGAACCTGATGGCGGTGCTGAACCCGCGTGTGCGCGCCGTGGCGATCGACGGCGGGCTGTTCCAGCAGGAAGTCGAACAGCGCCAGATCATGGCGGTGCCCAGCGTCTTCCTCAACGGCGAGAGCTTCAGCAACGGGCGCATGGAACTGGGCGAGATCCTGGCCAAGGTCGACACCGGCGCCGCGGCGCGCGAGGCGGCCAGGCTCAACGAGCGCGCGCCCTATGAGGTGCTGATCATCGGCGGCGGCCCGGCCGGCGCTGCGGCCGCGGTGTACGCGGCGCGCAAGGGCATCCGCACGGCCATCGTCGCCGAGCGCTTCGGCGGCCAGACCCTGGACACGCTGGGCATCGAGAACTTCATCTCGGTGCTGGCGACCGAAGGGCCGAAGTTCGCCGCGGCGCTGGAAGCCCACGTGCGCCACTACGGCGTCGACATCATCGGCCTGCAGCGCGTGGCGAAGCTGGAGCCGGCCGCGCAGGCCGGCGGTTATGCGCGGGTGATGCTGGACAACGGCGCGGTGCTCAAGGGCCGCACGGTGATCCTGGCCACCGGCGCGCGCTGGCGCAACGTCAACGTGCCCGGCGAGCAGGCCTACCGCACCAAGGGCGTGGCCTACTGCCCGCACTGCGACGGGCCGCTGTTCAAGGGCAAGGACGTGGCAGTGATCGGCGGCGGCAACTCCGGCGTCGAGGCGGCGATCGACCTCGCCGGCGTGGTCAAGAGCGTCACGCTGCTGGAGTTCGACAGCAAGCTGCGGGCCGACCAGGTGCTGGTGGACAAGCTGAAGAGCCTGCCCAACGTCGGCATCCACGTCAACGCGCAGACCACCGAGATCACCGGCGACGGCCAGACGATGAACGGCCTGCACTACCAGGACCGCGCGAGCGGCGAGCAGCAGCGGCTCGACCTGGCCGGCGTCTTCGTGCAGATCGGCCTGGTGCCCAACACCGAGTTCCTGAAGGGCACCATCGAGCTCAGCCGCTTCGGCGAGATCATCATCGACGACAAGTGCCGCACCAGCGTGGACGGCATCTTCGCCGCCGGCGACGTGACGACCGTGCCCTACAAGCAGATCATCGTCGCCGCCGGCGACGGGGCGAAGGCGGCGTTGAGCGCTTTCGACTACCTGATCCGCACCAGCGCGCAGGTTACACCCTGAGCCCTGGCGCGGCGGCGCCCCCTGGGCCACACTGGGCCATTTCGATCGCTCCACGAGGCCCTGATGACCCAAGCCCATCGCCGATTGCTGCTCGCCGTTGCGGCGCTGCTACCGCTGGCCGCCCGCGCGGCAGCCCGGCTGTCCGAGACCGACGCCGCCAGCGGCGTGCGCGAGGCGCTGGCGCGCGGCGCCGAGGCCGCGGTGGCGCAGCTCGGCCGCACCGACGGCTTTCTCGGCAACCCGCGCCTGCGCATCCCGCTGCCGGGCTACTTGAACGATGCCGCCAAGCTGATGCGCAAGCTCGGCCAGGGCGCGCGCGTCGACGCGCTGGAGACGGCGATGAACCGCGCCGCCGAGGCCGCCGTGCCGGCGGCGCGGACGCTGCTGGTGCAGACGGTGAAGAGCATCAGCGTCGAAGACGCGCTGCAGATCGTGCGCGGCGGCGACACCGCGGTGACCGACTTCTTTGCCCGCAAGACGCGCGCGCCGCTGACCGACAAGTTCCTGCCCATCGTCACGCGCGAGACCGAGAAGGTGCAACTCGCCGACAAGTACAACGCTGTCGCCGGCAAGGCCGCCGGGTTGGGGCTGCTGAAGGACAAGGACGCCAACCTGCAGCAGTACGTCACGGCCAAGGCGCTGGACGGCCTGTACGCCGTGATCGGCGACGAAGAGAAGAAGATCCGCCGCGACCCGATCGGCACCGGCAGCGCGTTGCTGCGCAAGGTGTTCGGCTGACCGGTCGCCGCAGGCGACACGGTCGCAACGGTGTTAGCGCGCTGAACCGGATCCGGGTTTCGCC
The DNA here is from genome assembly GCA_964470565.1 of uncultured Rubrivivax sp. GTDB lineage: Bacteria > Pseudomonadota > Gammaproteobacteria > Burkholderiales > Burkholderiaceae_C > Rubrivivax. The sequence continues at coordinate 203,675 of CAYYDJ010000002.1, read as the reverse complement.
GTCCGGTTCAGCAGCCCCCTTGGGGGGCGGCCGCCCGAGCGGCCGGGGGCCGTCAGTTCCTCATGCCGAGCTTGAAGGCGATCATGGCACGCAGTTTGTTGGGCAGCACCGGCTTGATCAGCAGGTGGTAGTCGTGCGTCAACGCCTGGTCCTCGTGGCCGCCGAGGCTGCTGCCGGTGATCATGATGGCCGGCAGCGGCTGCTGCGGCCAGCGCGCGCGCAGGGCTTGCAGCGCGTCGATGCCGGTGCGGTGCTGCGGCAGCCGGAAGTCGACCAGCGCCAGGTGCGGCCGTTCACCGGAGGATCCGCCCGGGCCCAGCAACCAAGCCTCCAGCGCCGCCACCGTGTCGAACGACAGCACCTGGGCGCCCCAGGCCTGCAGCACGACCACCAGGCCTTCGCGCACCGCGGCCTCGTCCTCGACCACGATCAGGCGCTTGCCTTCCAGCGTCAGCCCCAGCGGCGCCTTCAGGCTGCCGGGCCTGACCTCGGCGGCGCGCGCGGCCTTGCCGACGGGCACTTCCAGCGTGAACACGGTGCCGTGGCCGGAGCGTGAGCGCACCGTCAGCGGCGCTTCCATCAGCCCGGCCAGGCGCTTGACGATGGCCAGCCCCAGGCCCAGGCCCTTGCGCTGGTGCGGCTCCAGCGGGCGCGCGCTGTTGACCTGGTAGAACTCGTCGAAGATGCGCGGCAGCGCGGCGTCGGAGATGCCGATGCCGCTGTCCCACACCTGCAGCCGCAGCCGGCCCTGCCAGGCGCGACACGAGACCAGCACGCCGCCGTCGTCGGTGTAGCGGATCGCGTTGCTGACCAGGTTGCGCAGGATGCGCTCCAGCAGCACGGGATCGGCCTGGGCCACGTGCTGCTCACCGCGAAAGGCCAGCAGCAGCCCTTTTTCGAAGGCCGTGGGCTCGAAGTGCAGGCGCAGGCGGCCGAACAGCTCGCGCATGCGCACCGGCGCGGGGGCGACCTCGACGCCGCCGGTGTCGATGCGGGTGATGTCCAGCAGCTCGCCGAACAAGCCTTCCAGCGCGTCCACCGATTCGTTGATGCTGTTGACGAGGCCGGCCACCTCAGGGTCGCGGCTGCGCTGGCGCAGCGCCTCGGCGAACAGCCCCATCGCGTGCAGCGGCTGGCGCAGGTCGTGGCTGGCGGCGGCGAAGAACTGCGTCTTGGCGCGGCTGGCCGCCTCGGCGGCACGGCGCGCGCTTTCGGCGGCCGCCATCTCCACGCGCAGCTGGGCCGCCAGCTCCTCGGTGCGCGCCTTCAGCGCGATGGCCTGGCCCAAGGCGCTGCCGTAGGTGCGGCCCATCAGCGCGGTGATGCCGAAGCTGATGCTCAGCAGCCCGGCGAGCTGCCAGTGCCAGGGATGCTGATCGTCGCTGGCCACGCGCAGCACCAGCGGCAGCAGCACCACGGCGATGAAGCCCAGAAAGATGCGCGGCTGCGACGACAGCAGCTGCACCGAGGCCATGCAGTAGGTGAAGACGATGAAGATCAGCCCGAGCCCGTGGTACGGCGTGCCGTGGCTCCAGAACAGCCAGGCGGCCAGGCCCCACAGCGCGCCCTGGCTGAGCACCAGCGCGCGCCAGCTGCGGCGCCAGCGCACGAGCGTCTGGCTGTCGGCGTCGGGCCGGCGGCGGTAGCGCCGGTAGTGCAGCAGCCGCGCCAGCCACAGCGCCAGGCTGGGCAGCGCCCAGCCCAGCAGCAGCGGCCAGGGCGCCAGGCCCTGGTACATCGCGACGATCAGCACGATGCCGATGCCGCTGCCGGTCAGCGTGGCCGGCGTCTGCTGCATCAGCGCGCGCAGGTGGTCGATGTCGCCCTGGCGGCGGCGCGTCGGCGGCGCGGCGTCGGTGTCGGTGTCGGCGTCGTTGCCGGCGTCCGCGGCCACCGACTCGGCGTGGTCGGCGCTGCCGTGCGTCGGTTCAGCCGGCTCAGCCGGTGCTGCCAGCGTGGCCATCAGCGGCGGCGGCAGGCGGATCGGCCGCCGACATCTGCGTCATCTGGCTGACGGCCAGCACCGCCTGGGTGCGGGTGCTGACGCCCAAAGCGCGCAGCACGGCGGCCACGTGGTCCTTGACGGTCTCCACCGAGAGCTTGAGCTCGCGCGCGATCAGCTTGTTGGGCAGCCCTTTGAGCAGCAGCTCCAGCACCTCCGTCTGGCGCGGCGTCAGGCCGACGCTGTCCAGCGCCTTGAGCTGCTGGTGGCTTTCGGCGCGCGCCTGCGGGCCCAGCGGCGGCGCGCTGCGGGCCTGCATCACGGCGGGCGCGGTGTCTTCGTCGTCGACGAGCCTGGCGACCTGCAGGCCCAGCATCATCGGCGGCACGTACAGGCCGCCCGACATCACGGTCTGCAGCGCCTCGGTCAACTGCACGTTGGACGAGCGCTTGGGGACGAAACCCATCGCGCCGAGGTCGATCGCGCGGATCACGTCGCTGGTGCGCTCCGAGGCCGAGACCACCACCACCGGCAGCGCCGGGTAGGCCTGACGCAGCTCCACCAGCAGGTCGAAGCCGCTGGTGTCGCCCAGCGCCAGGTCGAGCAGCAGCAGGTCGTGGTCGGCGCTTTGCTTCAGCGCGGCGCGCGCCGCGGCGGCGCTGTCCACGCCTTCGACGACCACGTCCTCGCCGAGGCCGCGGATCACGGTCTGCAGCGCCGACAGGATCAGGGGGTGGTCGTCGACCAGCAGCACTTTCATCGCGGCGTCTCCTCCTCCTCCTGGGCCGGGGCATGCTAAGTCAGCCCAGCCGGCGCGCCGGCCCCTCTTTGTGGGGAAGCGGCGGGGGGAGCCGCCCGTTCAGCCGGCCTGCGTGAAGCGGCGCGACAGCGATTCGGCCACGCACACCGGCTTGTTCCCGCCCTCGACCTCCATCGTCACCTCCACGGTCAGCTGGGCGCCGCCGGGCAGGGGGTCGAAGGCGATCAGCTTGAAGCGCCCGCGCAGCCGCGCGCCGCTCTTCACCGGCGCCGGAAAGCGCACCTTGTTGAGGCCGTAGTTGATGCCCATGCGCACGTCGTCGACCGCGAACGCGGTCTTCGACAGCTCCGGCAGCAGGCTCAGCGTCAGAAAGCCGTGGGCGACGGTGCTGCCGTAGGGCCCATGGGCGGCGCGCTCGGCGTCGATGTGGATCCACTGGTGGTCGCCGGTGGCCTCGGCAAAGAGATTGATGCGGGCCTGGTCGACCGTCACCCAGTCGCTGAGGCCGATCTCGCTGCCGACAAAGGCCGCCAGCTCCTGCAGATGCGCAAAGTGTTTCATCGGACGTGCCCTCAACGGGAGAGCCATTGGTTCAACGGCTGCCATTGTTCCAGGTCGCGCTCCACGCGGCTGGGCGCCACGTCCCACAGCGTCAGCCCGTGGGCGGCGAGCTGCACGTAGTTTTGCGTGTCGCGCAGCCAGGCGAGCACCGGCACCGGCAGCGTCGCCAGGTACTGGTGGAGCTGCTCGTTGGACAGCGTGTGTTCCTTCACCCGCATCGCCACCAGGCCGACGGCGATGTCACCGGCGCGGCGGTGTTCGCGCAGCAGCTTGACGAAGGCGTGCGTGGCCTGGATGTCGAACAGGCTGGGCTGCAGCGGCACCAGCACGCGGTCGGCGATCTTCAGCACCGACTCCAGCCGCTTGCCGTGCAGCCCCGCGGGCGTGTCCAGCACGACGTGGGTGGTGCCCTTGGGCGGGCGCACGATGTCGTCGGCGGCCACGTCCCAGCCGCGGATGACCGGCAGCGACGCCGGCCGCAGCGCCAGCCACTGGCGTGCCGACTGCTGGCGGTCGACGTCGCCCAGCATCACCGCATGGCCTTGCCGCGCCAGCAGTCCGGCCGCGTTGGTGGCCAGCGTGCTCTTGCCCACGCCGCCCTTGGGATTGGCGATCACGATGACCGGCATCCTTGCCTCCTCCGCAAAGTGGGGCAATGGTAGCCCTGCGCCGGGCGCGATCGACCGCCGGTCAGCCGGCGTTCAGGCCAGGCTGGCGGGGTCGAAGTTGGCGCCGCACAGCACCACGGCCACGCGCTCCTGCGGCTGCGGCCGCAACGCGCCGGACCACAGCGCGGCCAGCCCCAGCGCCGCCGCCGGTTCCACCGCGAGGTGGAACTCGCGCCAAAGGCGCTGCTGCGCGGCGCGGATGGCGTCGTCGGGCAGCAGGTGGCTGCCGTCCACCCAGCGCCGGCTGATCTGCCAGGCGATGCTGCCGATGCGCTGCGCGCCCAACGAATCGGCGGCCAGTCCGGAGACGGCCACGTCCACCGGTTCGCCGTGCTGGCGGGCGGCGTGCAGCGTGGGCGCGCGCTCGGGCTCCAGCGCCTCGACGCGGCAGCGGCCGGCGCACCAAGCGGCGATGCCGGCCACCAGGCCGCCGCCGCCCACGCTGACGAGGATGCGCTCGGGCAGGGCTTGCGCCTCGGCCTCGATTTCGGCGGCCAGCGTGCCGGCGCCGATCACCACTTCGGGCTGGTCGTAGGCGTGCATCAGCAGCGCGCCGGTCTCGCGCTGGCGCGCCAGGCAGGCGGCCAGCGCCTCGGCGTAGACGGCGCCCTGCACGCTGACCGTGGCGCCGAGCGCGGCCAGCGCGGCGCGTTTGGCGGGCGTCGAGACCTCGGGCAGGAAGACCTCGCAGGCCACGCCCAGCGCGCGGGCGGCGCTGGCCACGGCGATGCCGGCGTTGCCGCCCGAGGCCACCACCACGCCGGCCGGCGGCAGCGGCAGCGAGCGCATGCGGTTGAACATGCCGCGCGCTTTGAAGCTGCCACCGAGCTGCAACTGCTCCAGCTTGAGCCAGACCTCGGCCACATCCAGCCCCAGCGCGGCGCCGGGCAGCCGCCACAGCGGCGTGCGACGCACGTCGGCCGCGATGCGCGCCGCCGCCTCGCGGATCTGCTGCCGCAGCGCGGCAGCGTCGGCTGGGACGTCGGCGCTCAGCATCCGCGGATGCAGTCCTGCTTGCACTCGTTGAGCTTGCGGGCGTCGTCCTTCTTGTCGCTGCTGCTGGACTTCTTGGCGTCGCAGGTCTGGCGGCACTCGTTGACCTTCGCCGGCAGGCAGCGCGGGCTGGTGTCCACCACGTTGTTGGGCGGCGCCGGCGGCAGCTTGGGCGGGTTGACGTCGCCGGCCGCGAAGGCCGCGCCGCCGATCGCCGCAGCGACCAGGCCCAGGGCCAGGGATTTCAAGAAGGGCTTGGACATCGAGGGTCTCCAAACGAGCGGTGGGACGAGCGCGACAGTCTAGCGAGCCCCGGCGCGGCCGATGCGTGGAAATGCGCCGGCTTGGCTACCATGCTCCGATGACCACCGACTTGGCCGTCCCCACCCCCGCCGCGCTGGACTGGGCGCAACGCCTGGTGCGCTTCGACACCGTCAGCGACCGCACCAACCGGCCGCTGATCGACTGCATCGCCGACCACCTGCGCAGCCTGCGGGTGCCGCTGCGGCTGACGCACGACGACGAGCGCAACAAGTTCAACCTCTTCGCCACGCTGGGCCAAGGCAAGCCCGGCGGCGTGATCCTCTCGGGCCACACCGACACCGTGCCCTGGACCGGCCAGGCCTGGACCGTCGACCCGCTGGGCGCCGAACTGCGCGACGGCCGCCTCTACGGCCGCGGCAGCGCCGACATGAAGTCCTTCATCGGCCTGGCCGTGGCGCATGCCGAGGCCTTTGTGCAGGCCGATCTGCCGTTCGCGGTGCACCTGGCCTTCAGCTTCGACGAGGAGGTGGGCTGCTTCGGCGTGCGCCACCTGATCGCCGACCTGCGCGAGGCCGGCCTCGCGCCCGGCCACTGCATCGTCGGCGAGCCCACCGGCATGCTGCCCGCGGTGGCGCACAAGGGCGTGCACCGCTGGCGCTGCTGCGTCAAGGGGCGCGCGGTGCATTCGTCGCAGACGCCGCGCGGCGTCAACGCGATCGAGGCCGCGGCGCGTGTCGTGGCGCACGTGGCCGGCATGGCCGACCGCTGGCGCGAGCAGGGGCCCCGGTACCCCGGCTTCGAGGTGCCTTGCACCACGGCCGCGGTGGGCGTGATGCAGGGCGGCATCGCCGACAACGTGGTGCCCGAGGACTGCCGCTTCCACTACGAGTTCCGCGACGTGCCGGGCAGCGACCCGCAGGCCATGCAGGCCGAGGTGCTGGCCTGCGCCGAGCGGCTGACGCCGGCAATGCACGCGGTGGACCCGGCCACGGGCTTTCGCTTCGAGCCGATCTGCTCGGTGCCGGCGTTCCAGGCACCGCCTGACGACCCGGCGCTGGCGCTGGTGCAGCGACTGCTGGGCAGCGCGCGCCCGACACTGGTGGGCTTCGGCACCGAGGCCGGTCTGTTCCAGCGCGCCGGCATCGCCAGCGTGGTGTGTGGCCCCGGCTTCATCGACCAGGCGCACCAGGCCGACGAGTTCGTCAGCCTGGAGCAACTGGCGGCCTGCGAGGCGATGTTCGTCGCGCTGCGCCGCAGCCCCCGGCTTTGACCGGGGCAGCGACCCCGCGGGCATGGGGTTGCCCGTCGCGGGCGCCGCGGCGAGCATCCCCACCATGGACCGACGCCCCGCTGCCAACCCGCCGCCGCCGCCGCTGAATCAGCGGCTGCAGACCCAGATCGAAGCCTGGACGCGGCTGCGCGACCAGCTCGTCGAGCTCAACGCCCAGCTCGAAACGGTGCGCCTGATGGCGCGGCTGCAACAGCGGCGCTGACGCAGCGCGCGTTCAGCGCGTCAGCGTCACCTTGCGCAGGTGGCGCGGGCGGTCGGGGTCCAGCCCGCGCGCCCGGGCCAGCGCTTCGGCCAGCGGATAAAAGCTCTGCGCCACGCAGACCGGGTCGAGGTCTGGATGCGCACTGACGGCCAGCGGCAGCTCGGCGCCCGGCGTGCCGGCTGGCGCCGCCAGCAGCACGCGGGCACCCTGGCCGCGCAGCGTTTGCGCCAGCTCCAGCAACCCGGCCTGCGCCGGGCCCGGCGGTGCCAGCACCAGCACCGCGAAGCCGGGCTCGACCAGTGCGATCGGGCCGTGGTGCAGCTCGGCGCCGGAGAAGGCCTCGGCCTGGATCGCGCAGACCTCCTTGAGCTTGAGCGCCGCTTCCATCGCCACCGCCAGCCCGGTGCCGCGGCCGATCACGTACAGCCGTTCGATGCCGCGCAAAGGCTCGATGCCCGCCTGCCAGTCGGCCGCCGCGGCCGCCTGCAAGGCCTGCGGCAGGGCCTGCAGCGCGGCGGCGAAGGCGGCGTCCTGCTGCCAGGCGGCCACCAGCGCGGCAGCGGCCACCAACTGGGCGATGAAGCTCTTGGTGGCGGCCACGCTGGACTCGACGCCGGCGTGCAGCGCGATGCGGTGCCGTGCCGCCGCGGCCAGCGGCGAATCGGCCGCGTTCACCAGCGCCAGCGTGTCGGCGCCGCGCGCGCCCAGCTCTTGCAGCGGCAGCACCAGGTCCGGGCTGCGGCCCGACTGCGAAAAGGCGATGGCCCACAGCCCCTGGCACTGCAGCCGCGCGCGGTACAGCGTCAGCACCGACATCGGCAGCGAGGTGACCAGCCGGCCCAGCCGCGCCATCACCAGATAACCGAAATACTGCGCGGCATGATCGGAGCTGCCGCGGGCCACGGTCAGCAGCGCGGCCGGCGGCTGGGCGCGCCAGCGCTCGCCCAGGTCGGCAAAGGCCGGCGCCTCGACGGCCAGCAGCCGGGCCGCGACGGCCGGCGCCTGCAGCGCCTCGGCCAGCATCCGTGAACGGGCTGCGGTCACAGCGCCTGCCCTTCGACGATCACCTGCCGCAGTTGCAGGCTTTGCGGGTCCAGCGCCACCAGGTCGGCCCAGGCGCCCGGCGCGATCAGGCCGCGGTCGGCCAGGCCCAGGTAGCGTGCCGGCAGCGCGCTGCAGCGCATCGACGCTTCGGCCAGGCTGCAGCCGATGGCCACCAGGTTGTGCAAGGCCTGGTCCATGGTCAACGTGCTGCCGGCCAGCGTGCCGTCGGCCAGGCGCACCGCGTCGGCGCATTTGCGCACCGTCTGCCGGCCCAGCCGGTAGTCGCCCTCGGGCATGCCGGTGGCGGCGGTGGCGTCGGTCACCGCGTAGGCGCCGGGGATCGCGCGCAGCGCGGCGCGCAGTGTGCCGGGGTGCAGATGCAGCAGGTCGGGGATCAGCTCGGCGTACTCGGCATGCGCCAGCGCGGCGCCGCTGACGCCGGGCGCGCGGTGGTGGAACGGCCCCATCGCGTTGAACAGATGTGTGAAGCTGCCGGCGCCGGCCTGCAGCGCGGCGCAGCTTTGCTCGTAGCTGGCGTTGCTGTGGCCGATCTGCACGCGCACGCCGCTGGCCACCAGCGCGGGGATCAGCGCCAGCGCGCCTTCGGTCTCGGGCGCCAGCGTGATCACGCGGATCGGCGCCAGCGCCTGCAGCGCGGCGATCTCGGCCAGCGACGGTGGCCGCGCGAACGGCGGCTGCGCGCCCAGCCGGTCAGGATGGATGTAGGGCCCTTCCAGGTGCACGCCCAGCACGCGCGCGCGGCCGGGCCGGCGCTCGGCGATTGCCGGCGCCAGCGCACGCAGAGCGGCCTCGATCTCGGCCAGCGGCGCCGTCATCGTGGTGGCCAGCAGGCCGGTGGTGCCGTGGGCGGCGTGCAGCGCGGCGATGCGGTCGATCGCCCCACCGGCGTCCATGGTGTCGGCGCCGCCGCCACCGTGCAGGTGCAGGTCGATGAAGCCCGGCAGCAGCAGCGGCGCGCTGCGCTCGGCGCGGGCCTCGGCCTCGGGGACGGGCGCGCCTTCGACGGCGGCAATGCGCTCGCCGTCCAGCACGACGTGGCCGCGCACGAAGCCGGCGGGCGTGAGGAGATGGCCCTTGATCGTCGTCATCGGGTGTGAATTTGAGCGCTGATGCTGCCACGCCACCACTGAGCCGCGGGATTGACGCAATTAGTTACAAATCGAATGATCTCGTCAGTTCTGTCTCCTCTCACCGGCCATGAGCTTTGTCGAAACGATCCCGGGCGCGCTCGACGCGGGTGCGGCGCGTGGCATGCCCACCAACGAGTGGCTGGCCTTCCAGGTCAGCGGCGCGCCGGCTCGTCTTCAACTGCTGCGCGAGCTGAGCGAGCTGGCCGCGCCGGTGAGCATCGGCCGCTGGGGTGGCGAGGTGATGGCGGCCACGCTGTGGTCGGTGGACGCCGAGCAGCACAGCCTGCACTTCAGCGGCGGCCCTGAACTGGCGGCGCTGGCCGGGCAGCCCGAGGGCCTGTTCGCGGCGGCCTACCTGGGCGATCACAAGCTGCAGTTTCCGCTGCATGGCCTGCGTGTCACCGCCGTCGCCGATGACCGCCTGCGCCTGCGCGCCGACCTGCCGCCCTTGTTGCTGCGCCTGGCGCGGCGCAACGGGCTGCGGCTGCGGCGGGCGGGCCGTGAGCCGCTGCTGGCCCGCGTGGCCGCGGTGCCGGGCGGCTTCTGTGCCGACCACTGGGTGGAGATGCCGGTGCTGGACATCGGCGCCGGCGGCTGCGCACTGTGGCTGCCGGCCGGCGCGCCGCCGCTGCTGCCGGGCATGCTGCTGCGCGCGGTGGAGTGGCAGCAAGCCGACGGCGAGCTGCTGTTCTGCTGCGACCTGAAGATCTGCCACGTCGGCAGCGACCCGCTGCGCCCCACCGCCGGGCTGCGGCTGGGCTGCAGCTGGGGGCTGATGAGCAAAGGCGCCCGCGCGCTGATCGACGGCTGGCTGCAGCGCAGCCAGCGTCGGCGCACGCGCTTCACGCTGGCGCTGGACCTCGAAGACCTGACGCTGCCGCTGCCCGGCCGGTAGGCAGTAGCCGGCAGGTAGTAGGCAGTACCCTCGCGGGTTGGTGGATCGAGCTGCGAGCCGGCTCGGTCGGCGAGTGCGGCCTGAAGGTTCGCGTTTTCCTATCGCAAAGATCGACTCAATCGAATTGATTGAAGCGGCTGGGCTTGCCAAACTGCACCCTCTGCCCATCCATCGCCCAAACGCGAACCCACACGAAAGGAAGCCGAGATGTCCGATTCCTCCAAGACCAACGACGCCAAGCGCTGCCCCGTCACGCACCTGACGACCGACTTCGGCGCCCCCGTGGTCACCAACCGCGACAGCCTGACCGCCGGCCCGCGCGGCCCGCTGCTGGCGCAAGACCTGTGGCTGAACGAGAAGCTCGCGAACTTCGTGCGCGAGGTCATCCCCGAGCGCCGCATGCACGCCAAGGGCTCGGGCGCCTTCGGCACGTTTACGGTGACGCACGACATCACCAAGTACACCCGCGCGAAGATCTTCGAGAAGGTCGGCAAGAAGACCGAGATGTTTGCCCGCTTCACGACCGTGGCCGGCGAGCGTGGTGCCGCCGACGCCGAGCGCGACATCCGCGGCTTCGCGCTGAAGTTCTACACCGAGGAAGGCAACTGGGACATGGTGGGCAACAACACCCCCGTGTTCTTCCTGCGCGACCCGCGCCAGTTCCCCGAACTGAATAAGGCCGTCAAGCGTGACCCGCGCACCAACATGCGCAGCGCCACCAACAACTGGGACTTCTGGACCCTGCTGCCCGAGGCGCTGCACCAGGTCACCATCGTCATGAGCGACCGCGGCATCCCGGCCAGCTACCGCCACATGCACGGCTTCACTTCGCACACCTACAGCTTCTGGAACGAGGCCGGCGAGCGCTTCTGGATCAAGATCCACTTCCGCACCCAGCAGGGCATCAAGAACCTGACCGACCAGGAAGCGGCCGAACTGATCGGCAAGGACCGCGAGAGCCACCAGCGCGACCTGTACGACGCCATCGAGCGCGGCGACTTCCCGAAGTGGAAGATGTACATCCAGGTCATGCCGGAGAAGGAAGCCGAGGCCTACCGCCTGCACCCCTTCGATCTGACCAAGGTCTGGTACAAGAAGGACTACCCGCTGATCGAGGTTGGCGAGTTCGAGCTCAACCGCAACCCGGCCAACTTCTTCTCCGACGTCGAGCAGGCGGCCTTCGCGCCGAGCAATCTCGTGCCCGGCATCGGCGCCAGCCCGGACAAGATGCTGCAGGCGCGGCTGTTCAACTACGCCGATGCGCAGCGCTATCGCCTGGGCGTCAACCACCAGCAGATCCCCGTCAACCGCGCGCGCTGCCCGGTGCACAGCAACCACCGCGACGGCACGGGGCGCGACGACGACAACTACGGCGGCCTGCCGCACTACGAGCCCAACAGCTTCGGCCAGTGGCAGGCGCAGCCGCAGTTCCGCGAGCCGCCGCTGCAGATCCACGGCAACGGCGACTACTGGGACGCGCATGCCGACGACTCGAACTACTTCGAGCAGCCGCGCAAGCTGTTCCAGCTGATGACGCCGGCGCAGCAGCAGGTGCTGTTCGACAACACCGGCCGCGCGATGGGCGACGCGCCGGAGTTCATCAAGTTCCGCCACATCCGCAACTGCAACGCCGCCGACCCCGCCTACGGCGCCGGCGTCGCCAAGGCGCTGGGGCTGGACCTGAAGAAGGCGCTCGGTTCACGCAATGACGACCCGGCCCTCGGCAGCGGCGTGCCGCTGCCGGCGTGACGGTGCGCGCGTCAGCGACGGCCGAGCCCGGCGCCGGACTCAGTCCGGCTTGGCCAACTGCAGCGCCTGCTTGCGCGTCTGTCCGGCGCGCCACAGCGTCAGCGTGACCGAGTCGCCGGGCTGGAACTGCTCCAGCGCCGCCAGCAACTCGTCGAAGTCGCCCACCGCCTTCTCGTTGATCGCGGTGATCACGTCGCCGGCGACGATCTCGCCGCGGTTGCCGCGCCGGAATGGCTGCAGCCCGGCCTTGTCGGCCGGGCCGCCGCGGCCCACGTCGAGCAGCACCACGCCGCGCGGCGTCTTCAGCGCCTGGTTCAGCGCCGGCGGGCCGGCGCTGACGCCCAGCGTCGGACGGACGAAGCGGCCGTCGCGGATGAGGCGCGGCACGATGCGGTTGACCTCGTCGACCGGAATCGCGAAGCCGATGCCGGCGCTGGCGCCGCTGGGGCTGGCGATCTGCGTGTTGACGCCGATCAGCCGCCCAGCCGAATCGAGCAGCGGGCCGCCGGAGTTGCCGGGGTTGATGGCCGCGTCGGTCTGGATCACGCCGCGGATCGTGCGGTTGTTGAACGACTCGATCTCGCGGTCCAGCGCGCTGACGATGCCGGTGGTCAGCGTCTGGTCCAGGCCGAAGGGGTTGCCGATCGCGTAGACGCGCTGGCCAACGATCAGGTCGCGGCTGGCACCGATGACGATCGGCGGCAGCTTGTCTTTCGGCGCCTCGATGCGCAGCACCGCGAGGTCGCGGTCGGGGAAGGCGCCGACCAGCGACGCGTCGTAGCTGCTCTGGTCCGACAGCGTGACCTTGGCGCCGTTGGCGCCCTGGATGACGTGGAAGTTGGTGACGATGTGGCCCGTCTGGTCCCAGACGAAGCCGGTGCCGGTGCCGCGCGGCACCTGCTGCACGTTCATCGAGAACAGGTCGCGCTGGACGCCCAGCGAGGTGATGTGCACCACCGACGGCGAGGTCTTGCGGAACAGCTCGATGTTCGCCAACTCGTCGGCGGCCAGCGCGCCGCGCGGCGTGACGGCGCGCGCAACCGCCTCGGTGCGGCTTTCGCTGCAGGCGGGGGCCAGCAGCAGCGCGGCCGTGACGGCCAGCGTTGCCGCCAGTGCGGTGAAGGGGACGTGCAGGGTGGTCTTCATGCGCGCAGCTTAAGGCGTCGCGCGCGCGAGCCCGCTCACGCGCGGCGATACCAGTGCGCCAGCCAGTTGAAGTTGTAGCTCCAGCCCGACTGCGGCGCCACCAGGCTGCGTGCGCGGCCGCACAGCTGCGGCCGCGTGACCAGCGGCAGCACGTGGTGGTCGGCCACCACGAGGTCGTTCATGCGGATGAAGAGCGCGGCACGTTGCAGCGGGTCGAGCTCGGCGCCGGCGGCGTCGTACAGGCGGTCGTACTCGGCGTTGCGCCAGCGCGCCACGTTGCGGCCCTGCCATTGGTTGGCGCGCGAGGCGATCTCGCGGCTGTGGTACTGGTCCATGAAGTGCTGCGGGTCGGCGTCGCCCATCGTGAAGGCGAACTGCTGCAGGTCGGCCTGGAAGCGCTGCAGCGTGTCGGGGCTGGCGCCGTCGCCGGCGAAGAACACGGCGCCCTGCACGGCCTTGATCTCGATCTCGATGCCGGCCTGTGCGCAGCTGTGCTTGACGATGGCCTGCGTCTTCTGGCGCGCGGCGTTGATCGAGGTCTGGTAGACGAACTTCAGCGCCCGGCCGTCCTTGCGGCGCGGGCCGCCGGCGCCGCGCGCCCAGCCGGCAGCGTCCAGCACCGCATTGGCGCGTGCCACGTCGTAGACATGGCGCGTGTTCGGGCTGCGAAAGCGCGCCGGGTTGGCCAGCACGTTGGTGGTCATCGGGCCGCCGCGGCCGAAGATCACGTCCTGGATCGACTGGCGGTCGACCAGCAGCGCCATCGCCTCGCGCACCGCGGGGTCGCTGAACTGCGGGTGACGGCTGAGCGGACTGGCGCGCTCGCCGTCGACCTCGGTCCAGGGGTCGGCGCAGTTGAGCTGGATCGTCTCCACGGTGCCGCCCTCGGCGACGTCCACCACGCCCTTGCCGCCGGCTTCCAGGCGCTTGAGCAACTGGTCCTCGACCAGCAGGTCCCAGGCCCAGTCGAACTCGCCGGTCTGCAGCACCGCGCGCGCGGCCGAGGTGGCGTCGCCGCCGCCCTTGAGCTCCAGCGCGTCGAAATGCGGGCGATGGGGCAGGTGGTAGTGCGGGTTGGCCTCGGCGCGCAGCAGGTCGCCGGGGCGGAAGTCGACGAAGCGATAAGGCCCGGTGCCCACCGGCCGCAGATTGGCCGGTGCCTGGCGCGAGCGTTCGCCGAGGTAGGGCTCGAACAGATGGCGCGGGATCAGCCCCTGCGCGCAGGCCGCAAACCACAGCGGCGTGGGCTGCGGGAAATGAAAGCGCACGGTGTGCGCGTCGAGCTTCTGCGGCCGCAGCCGGCCCCACCAGCCGGTCTGGGTGGAGGCGGTGGCGCGGTCGGTGGCGAAGCGCCAGTTGAAAATCACGTCGTCGGCGTTGAAGGCCGCGCCGTCGTGCCAGCTGACGCCGCGCTTGAGCCGCCAAGTGACCGAGCGGCCGTCGGCCGCGATGCCGCCGTTGGCGCGGCTGGGGATCTCGGCTGCCAGCACCGGCAGCAGTTGGCCGTCGGGGTCGAACACGGCCAGCGGCTCGTAGAAGATGGCCGCGCCCTCCTGGTCCTTCTGGCCGGTGGCGAAGTGCGGGTTCAGCGCCGTCGGCCCCTGCCACATCAGCAGCTTGAGCAGCCCGCCGCCGCCGCGCCGGCGCGGCGCGTAGGGCGGCAGCGGCGCCGTCGCCTGCGCCAGGCCTTCGTGCATCAGCAGCAGGCTGGCCAGCGGCGCACCCAGGCCCGCGGCGGCCAGTTGGGCGATGAAGCGGCGGCGCGGCAGCGCGCCCCGGCGCACCTCGGCCAGCAGCGAGCGCAGCCCGGCGCTGATGTCTTGGAGGTCTTCCGCGGCCATCCGGGATCCGGTCTGCAAGCCGTCAGCATAACCCGCCAGCAGCGTCGACCGCGGTCAACTCACGCTGTAGGCCGCGGCGGCGGTGGCGATCAGCACGCCCTGGTCGCTGTGCAGCCGCATCTGCGTGCTGGCGATGCGCCCGCCCAGGCGCGTGACCTCGGTGCTGGCGATGAAGTGCGCGCCGATGCCCTGGCGCAGGAAGTCGACCCGCAGGTCGATGGTGCCGAAGCGCGCGAAGCGCTGCAGCACCTGCTCCGCGCTCTCCTGCGCGTGGTGCTCGGCGACGGCCACCATGCCGGCCAGGCCGCCGATGGCGTCCAGCACCGCCGCGATCACGCCGCCGTGCAGGCGGCCGTGGCCGGGGTGACCGATCAGCTCGTGCTTCATCTCGAAGCGTCCGCGCACGTCGCCGTGGCGCACCGACAGCACCGCCAGCCCCAGCACCTGGTTGAAGACGATGCGGTGCTGGAACAGCTCGGCCAGCGCGGCGTCGACGCGCGCCTGCTCGGCGGCGCTGCGTCGCGGCGGGGGCGGTGTCCCCGTGCTCACGGCTGCACCCGACGGGCTGCACCCGGTCCCGCCGAGCGGGAACGAGCTCTCGGCAAAGCCTGCGGGCTCATGCGGCCGCGGCGGCATCGGCAGCGCGCAGGCCCAGGATCTGCCGCGCTTCGGCCGGCGACGCCACGCTGCGGCCGGCCTTGCGCGCGCAGGCGGCCAGCGCCTCGATCAGCACGCCGTTGCCGGCGGCGCGCGCGCCGCCGGGCAGGTAGAACGTGTCTTCCAGTCCGCTGCGCAGCATGCCGCCGAGATCGGCCGTCTTCTGGTGCACCGGCCAGATCTCGGCGCGGCCGATCAGCGTGGTCTGCCACACGGCGCCCGGCGGCGCATACCCCGGCAACAGCGACAGCAGCGCAGCATCGCAAGGCATGCCGCTGGCCACGCCCATCACGAAGTTGACCTCGGGCACGCCGGAGAACATGCCGTTCCTCAGATACATGCCCACGCTGCGCACGATGCCGACGTCGAAGCACTCGAACTCGGGGTGGATGTGCAGCTCGTTCATCACGTCCAGGTACTGCTGGATCTTGGCCACCGGGTTGTCGAACACCATCGGCGGCCAGGCCCAGTCGCCGTTGTCCTTGATCTTCAGGTAGTTCAGGCTGCCGGCGTTGCAGGCCGCGGCCTCGGGCCGCACGCGGCGCAGGCACGCCAGCGGGCCCGAGACGTCCTTGCCCACGGTGCCGGTGGTCAGGTTGATGATCACGCCGGGACAGGCGGCGCGGATCGCGCGGACCACGGCCTCGGCCACGTCGGGGTCCCAGCTCGGCAGATGCCCCTGGCCGGGCTCCTGTGCGCGCAGGTGCACGTGCATGATGCTGGCGCCGGCGTTGAAGGCGTCGCGCGCCTCGGCCGCCATCTGCGCCGGGGTGACGGGCACCGGGTGCTGCTGCGGGTTGGTGAGCACGCCGGTCAGCGCGCAGGTGAGGATGGCCTTGTCGGTCATGGCGTCGTGAGCTCCAGTTCGACCAGCAGTGTGCCTGCGGCCACCGGGTCCTTGGGTTGGACGTGGATGGCGCGCACCGTGCCGGCGGCGCCGGCGTGCTGCCACAGCTCCATCTTCATCGCTTCCACGCAGACCAGCGGCTGGCCGGGCTGCACCGTGTCGCCCACCGCCACCGCGAGATGCGCCACGACGCCGGCCACCGGCGCGCGGGCGCGCGCGGGGTCGGCTGCGGCGTCGGTGCGCGGGTAGGGCGAGGGCTCGCTGAACGTGAACACGCCTTCGGGCAGCGCCAGGTACAGCTCGCGGCCCTGCAACAGCGCCAGCGCGCGGCGCTGCACGCCGTCTTGGACGTAGCGCAACTCCAGGCCCTCGTGCGAGACGATGTCGACAGCGGGCGGCGGTGCCTGCAGCACACGTGACGTGCCGCTCGATTGCAGCGTCAGCTCGCAGCGGCCGACGCTGGCCGGCCTGAGCGGGCGGTCGGCGCCGGCCGCCGCGCCCTGGGTCAGCAGCGCAGCGGCCAGCGCCCACACGGACTCCGGCACCGCGGGCCGCTGCAGCAGCGGCTCGCCGGCGGCGGCCCATTCGTCCAGCCGCGTGGTCGTCATCCGCGCCTGGCGGAACTGCGGGTGCTGCAGCAAGTCGGCCAGGAAGCGCGCATTGGTCTGCAGCCCCAGCAGCGGCGCCTCGGCCAGCGCGCGCAGCAGGCGGCGGATGGCGTCGTCGCGGTCGCGGCCATGGGCGATGAACTTGGCCAGCATCGCGTCGTAGTAGGGCGTGACCTCGCCGCCGGCGGCGATGCCGTGGTCTACGCGCACGCTGCAGCGCTGCGGCTCCCAGGCGGCGATGCGGCCGGTCTGCGGCTTCCAGCCGTCGTAGGGGTCTTCGGCATACAGGCGCAGCTCGATCGCGTGGCCGTCGAAGCGAACCTCGTCCTGCGTCAGCGGCAGCGGCTGGCCCGCGGCCACGCGCAACTGCCACTCCACCAGGTCCTGCCCGGTGATGCACTCGGTGACCGGGTGCTCGACCTGCAGCCGCGTGTTCATCTCCAGGAAGTAGTGCCGGCCCTCGCGGTCGACGATGAACTCGACGGTGCCGGCGCCGACATAACCCACGGCCTGCGCGGCGGCCACGGCGTCGCGGCCCATGCGGTCGCGCAGCGCGGCGTCGACGATGGGTGAGGGCGCCTCCTCGATCACCTTCTGCCGCCGGCGCTGCGCGGTGCAGTCGCGCTCGCCCAGGTGCAGCGCGTGGCCCAAGGCGTCGCAGAAGACCTGGATCTCGATGTGGCGGCCGTCGTCGATCAACCGCTCCAGCATCAGCGTGCCGTCGCCGAAGGCGCTGAGCGCCTCGCGGCGGGCGCCGGCCAGCGCCTCGGCCAACTCGCCAGCCTGGCGCACCAGCCGCATCCCGCGGCCGCCGCCGCCGGCCACCGCCTTTACCAGCAGCGGCAGGCCCAGGCGCGCGGCCTCGGCGGCCAGCGCAGCGTCGCTCTGGTCGTCGCCCAGGTAGCCCGGCGCGCAGGGCACGCCGGCTTCGATCATGCGGCGCTTGGCCAGCGCCTTGTCGCCCATCGCGCGGATGGCTGCGGGCGGCGGGCCGATGAAGACCAGGCCGGCACCGGCACAGGCCTCGGCGAAGTCGGCGCGTTCGGACAGGAAGCCGTAACCGGGGTGCACCGCATCGGCGCCGCTGCGCCGCGCGGCATCGAGCAGCGCTTCGATGTTCAGGTAGGAGTCGGCCGCCGGCGCCGCGCCGATGCACACGGCCTCGTCGGCCATCAGCACGTGCGGTGCGCCGGCATCGGCCTCGCTGTAGACCGCGACAGTGCGATAGCCCAGGCGCTGCGCGCTGCGCTGGATGCGGCAGGCGATCTCCGCCCGGTTGGCGATCAGAATCTTGTTGAAGCTCACGATGCCGATGCCCATGCCGGCTTGCGCTTTTGCAGGAACGCAGTCGTGCCTTCCTGCCCCTCGGGTCCCAGCGCAGCGTGCGCAAAGACCTCTGCCGCCTCGCGCACCAGCGAGGCCGGGCTGTGCAGCCGCGCCTTGGCGATCAGCGCCTTGGTGGCGGCCAGCGCGCCGGGGGCGCAGCGCAGGATGTGGTCCAGCACGCGCTGCACCGCCGCGTCCAACGCGGCGGCGTCGGCCTGCACCTCGTGCACCAGCCGCAGGCGCAGCGCTTCTTCGGCGCCGACGGTGGCGCCGGTCACCGCCAGCCGCTTGGCCTCGGCATAGCCCAGGCGCTCCACCAGGAAGGGCCCCACCTGCGCCGGCACCAGGCCGAGGCCGGTCTCGGGCAGGCGGAAGGTGACGCTGGTGTCGGCCAGCGTCACGTCGGACACGCAGGCCAGGCCGAAGCCGCCGCCCATCACCGTACCCTCGGTCGCCGCGACGATCGCCAGGCTGCTTTGCGCATAGGCCACGCACAGTTCGCCGAAGGCGGCGTTGACTTCGGCCAACGCATCGGGCCGCTCGCCCATCCGCTGGCGCGCGGTAGCCATGTCGCGAATGTCGCCGCCGGCGCAGAAATGGCCACCGGCGCCGCGCAGCACCACGGCGCGCGTGCTGCCGTCGGCCTGCGCCTGCGCCAACGCTTGACGCAACTCCAGCACCATCGCCAGCGACATCGCGTTGCGCACCTCGGGCCGGTTCAGCGTGAGGTGCAACACCGCGGCGTCCTGGCGAGCGATCAACGTTTCAAATGCCATCAAAACCTCGACTCTGAAAAAGTTTCCCCTCCGGGGACCGGTCGCGCAGCGACCAGGGGGGGCGGCGTCGTTAGCGCCCTGAACCGGATCCGGGTCTCCCGGTCCGGTTCAGCAGCCCCCTCGGGGGGCGGCCGCCAGGCGGCCGGGGGCTCAAGCCCTCCCGGGGAAGGTGCCCTCGAGCTTGCAGATGATGCCGAGCATGACCTCATCCGCGCCGCCGCCGATCGACGTCAGCCGCGTGTCGCGGTAGGCCTGCGAGACCGGGTTGTCCCAGGTGAAGCCCATGCCGCCCCAGTACTGCAGGCAACTGTCGGCCACCTCGCGCGCGAGGCGGCCGCATTTGAGCTTGGCCATGCTGGCCAGCCGCGTGACGTCCTTGCCGCCGACGTACAGCTCCACCGCGCTGTAGGTCAGGGCGCGCAGCGCTTCGACTTCGGTGCGCAACTCGGCCAGGCGGAAGTGCACCACCTGGTTGTCGAGCAGCGCCTTGCCGAAGGCCTTGCGCTCGCGGGTGTAGGCGATGGTCTGGTCGATCAGCCGGTCCAGCCCCACCAGCGACGAGGCCGCGGCCCACAGCCGCTCCTCCTGGAACTGCAGCATCTGGAAGGTGAAGCCCAGGCCTTCCTGGCCGATCAGGTTGCGGCGCGGCACGCGCACGTTGTCGAAGAAGAGCTGCGCGGTGTCGCTGCTGTTCATGCCGATCTTCTTGATCTTGTGCTTGCTGATGCCCACGGCATCCATCGGCACGACGATCAGGCTCTTGTTCTTGTGCGGCGCGCCTTCGCTGGTGTTGGCCAGCAGGCAGCACCAGTCGGCCTTGAGGCCGTTGGTGATCCACATCTTGCTGCCGTTGATCACGTAGTCGCCGCCTTCGGCGCGCGCGTGCGTCTTGACGGCCGCCACGTCGGAGCCGCCGCCGGCCTCGCTGACGCCCAGGCAGGCGACGACGTCGCCGGCGATCGTCGGCACCAGGTACTCGCGGCGCAACTCGTCGCTGCCGAAGCGCGCCAGCGCCGGCGTGGCCATGTCGGTCTGCACGCCGATGGCCATCGGCACGCCGCCGCAGTTGCAGTGGCCCAGCGCCTCGGCCATCACCATGCTGTAGCTGAAGTCCAGCCCCGCGCCGCCGAACTCCTCCGGGTACTTCAGCCCCAGGAGCCCCAGGTCGCCCAGCTTCTTGAAGACCTGGTGGCTGGGGAACTCCTCGGCCGCCTCCCAGGCCGGCACGTGCGGGTTGAGCTCCTTGTCGCAGAACTTGCGCACCGTGTCGGCGATCTGCTGGTGTTCGGGCGTGAGCTTCATGCTGGGGTCTCCGAGATGATCGTCAAAGCCGCGCGACGCCGAAGGTGTTGGGGCGCAGCGTGCGCCGTTCGGCCTCGCGCACGATGTCCAGGCATAACGCCAGGATGCGACGGGTGTCGCGCGGGTCGATGATGCCGTCGTCCCACAGCCGCGCGGTGCCGAAGAGCGCGCTGCTCTCGGCGTCGAGCCGGCGGCGCAGGCCATCGCTCATGGCAGCCAAGGCTTCGTCGTTGGCCGGCTGGCCCATCTTCTGCAGCTTGGCGCGGTTGACGATGTCCATCACCTGTGCGGCCTGCGCGCCGCCCATCACCGCGGTGCGCGCGCTGGGCCAGGCGAAGATGAAGCGCGGGTCGAAGCCGCGCCCGCACATGCCGTAGTTGCCGGCACCGAAGCTGCCGCCCAGCACGATGGTGAACTTCGGAGCCCGCGCGTTGGCCACCGCCTGGATCATCTTGCTGCCGTGCTTGATGGCGCCGGCCTGCTCGGCCGCCTTGCCCACCATGTAGCCGGTGGTGTTCTGCAAAAAGACCAGCGGCGCGCCGGCCTGGTCGCACAACTGGATGAACTGCGCCGCCTTCGTGCTGCCCGCGGGCTGGATGGGCCCGTTGTTGCCGAGGATGCCCACGCGATGGCCCTGGATGCGCGCGTGGCCGCACACGGTGTCGGCCGCCATCGAGGCCTTGAACTCGAGGAAGTCGGAAGCGTCGGCCAGCCGCGCGATGACCTCGCGCACGTCGTAGGGCGCGCGCTCGTCGGCGGGCACCACGCCCAGCAGTTCTTCGCGGTCGTACAGCGGCTCTGGCGCGGCCTGCGGGCCCGGCGGCACGACGTCCCATGGCAACTGGTCGATCAACTCGCGCGCCAGCGCGATCGCGTGGGCGTCGTTCTCGGCCAGGTACTCGCCCAGGCCGGTGACGCTGGCGTGCATCAGCGCGCCGCCCAGCTCTTCGTCGTCGGCGTCCTCGCCGATGGCGGCCTTCACCAGCGGCGGCCCGGCCAGGTAGATGCTGCTGCGGCCGCGCACCAGCACCACGTAGTCCGACAAACCCGGCAGGTAGGCGCCGCCGGCGGTGGACGAGCCGTGGACCACCGCCACCTGCGGAATGCCCGCGGCCGACAGCCGCGCCTGGTTGGCAAAAGTGCGGCCGCCATCGACGAAGATCTCGGCCTGGTACATCAGGTTGGCGCCGCCGCTTTCCACCAGCGCCACCAGCGGCAGCTTGTTCTCGGCCGCCAGCGCTTGCGCGCGCAGCGCCTTCTTCAGCCCCATCGGCGCGACGGTGCCGCCCTTGACCGCGCTGTCGCTGGCGCTGATGAGCACGCGCTTGCCGGCGACCAAGCCGATGCCGACGATGCTGCCGCCGCCTTGCACGCTTTTCTTGCCGTCGTCGTCGTGCATGCCCAGTCCGGCCAGCGGGCTGAGCTCGAGAAAGGCACTGCCGCGGTCGATCAACCGCGCCACGCGCTCGCGCGGCAGCAACTGGCCGCGCGACTCGAACCGGGCGCGCTTGGACGCCGACTCGGCCACCACCTGCGCCTGCAGCGCCAGCACCTCGTCCAGCCGCTGCCGCATGCGCGCGGTGTTGGCCTCAAAGGCGGCGGACTTGGGGTCGAGCTGCGAGACCAGCCGCGTCACTTCAGCACCTCGGGTGTCACCGCGCGGTGAAAGCCTTCGAAGGGCTTGCTGTTGCGGGGCGCCTCGATCGGAAACACCGCGTTGCCCAGCGACGCCGCGCCGTCGATCTGCACCGTGACGCCGTTGACGAAGGCGGCCGCCGGCGACAGCAGGAAGGCGATGACGGCGCTGACCTCGGCCTCCAGCCCCATGCGGCCCAGCGGCACGCGGTCTTTCAGGCGGCGGATCAGCGGCTTCATCGCCTCGCCGTAGCTGTCCATGCCGCTGCTGGCGATCCAGCCCGGCGCCACCGCGTTGACGCGCACGCCGGCCGGGCCCCATTCGTAGGCCGCGGTCTTGGTCAGGTTGCTCATGCCGGCGCGCGCGGCGCCGCTGTGGCCCATGCCGGGCATGCCGTTGCGGAAGTCGGCCGTCATGTTGACGATGGCGCCGCCGTGCTGCTGCATGCTCTGGTTGTAGACCTCGCGCATCATCAGGAAGCCGCCGGCCAGGTTGTTGGCCACCACCGCGTCGAAGCCCTTTTTGCTGATGGCCGCCAGCGGCGACGGGAATTGCCCGCCGGCGTTGTTGACCAGGCCGTGCACCGCGCCGTGCCGGGCGACGACGGCGGCCACCGCGGACTTGACGGCCTCCTCGTCGCGGATGTCCAGCGCGATGGGCTCGCAGCGGCCGCCGTCCTCGGCGATCTCGGCGGCCACGCGCTGCAGCTTGTCCACGTTGCGGCCGCTGATCACCAGCTGCGCGCCCAGAGCGGCCAGCTCGTGCGCCACGCAGCGCCCGATGCCGCTGCCGCCGCCGGTCACCCACAGCAGCTGGCCGGCGAAGAGGTCGGGGCGGAAGATGCTGCGGTACGTCGTCATCGGTGGGATTGGGCCGCAGGGTGACGTTAACGTCAACCTGATCTCGCTTAGGGTATTCCTGAGCACCATGCGGCAGCGGCCGGCCTATGCTGCGCGCCATCCCTCCCGATGAACGGCACGAGCCATGGACCTGCAAGCCTGCACCGAGACCCTGCGCCAGAAGGTGGGCGAGCAAAGCGGCCTCAACGCCACGCTCAAGTTCGACTGCGGCGCCGACGGCGTGGCTTTCATCGACGGCAGGTCGGTGCCCAACGCCGTGCACAACCAGAACCTGGACGCCGACTGCACGATCGCGATCACGCTGGACAACCTGTCGGCGCTGCTCAGCGGCGAACTGGAGCCGGCCACCGGCTTCATGATGGGCAAGTTCAAGGTCAGCGGCGACATGGCCGTGGCCATGAAGCTGCAGCGCGTGGTGTGAGCATGCTCGACGCCCCGGTCCGCCGGCGCGCGGGCGGCAGCGGCGCCGCGGCGGCGCAGCAGGTGCTGGACGCGCACCGCGCGCAGGACACGGGCGAGCTGTTCGGCATCGCCGAGCTGTGCGCCGAGTTCGGCATCACGCTGCGCACGATCCGCTTCTACGAGGACAAGGGCCTGCTCATGCCGCGCCGCGTCAACGGCGCGCGCGTGTATTCGCGCAAGGACCGGGCGCGGCTGGCGCTGATCCTGCGGTCCAAGGCCATCGGCGCCTCGCTGCAGCAGATCAGGCACTACCTCGACCTGTACGGCGACCACGGCGAGGGCCGCGTGCAGCAGCTGAAATTCGTGCGCGAGCACACCGACGCCGCGATCGGCGAGCTGGAGCTCAAGCGCGCCCACATCGACGCCACGCTGGCCGAGCTGCGGGTGATCAACGCCACCGTGCGCAAGCAACTGGAGAGCAAGTGACGCTGCCGCTGTTTCCGTCGCCCTGGATCGCCGACGACCACCGCATGCTGCAGGAGTCGGCGCGCCGCTTCTTCAGCGAACGCTGGGCGCCGCAGGCCGCGGCCTGGCGCGAGGCCGGCATCCTGCCGCGCGAATGCTGGGCCGAGGCCGGCGCCAACGGCCTGCTGTGCCTGTCCACGCCCACCGAGTACGGCGGCGCCGGCGGCGACTTCGGCCACGAGGCGGTGGTCATCGTCGAAGCGGCGCGCGCCAATCTCAGCGGCTGGGGCGGCGGGCTGCACTCGGCCATCGTCGCGCCGTATCTCTTCCACTGCGGCACCGAGGAGCAGAAGCGCCGCTTCCTGCCGCGCATGGTCAGCGGCGAGCTGCCCAGCGCGATCGCGATGACCGAGCCCGGCACCGGCAGCGACCTGCAGGCCGTGCGCACGCAGGCGCGCCGCGACGGCGACCACTACGTGATCAACGGCGCCAAGACCTTCATCACCAACGGCCAGCACGCACGGCTGGTGGTGGTGGTCTGCAAGACCGAGCGCGAGGCAGGCGCCAAGGGCATCAGCCTGCTGCTGGTGGAAACCGACGAGGCGCAAGGCTTTCGCCGCGGCCGCAAGCTCGACAAGGTGGGGCTCAAGGCGCAGGACACCAGCGAACTCTTCTTCGACGACGTTCGCGTACCGGCCGCCAACCTGCTGGGCGGTAAGGAGGGGCAAGGCTTCTTCCAGTTGATGGAGCAGTTGCCGCAGGAGCGCCTGATCATCGCGCTGCAAGGCGTGGCGGCGATGGAGCGCGCATTGGAAGAAACGCTGGCCTACGTCAAGCAGCGCAAGGCCTTCGGCAAGACGGTGTGGGACTTCCAGAACACGCGCTTCAAGCTGGCCGAGGTGCAGGCCACGGTGCTGGCCACGCGCGCCTTCGTCGACGCCTGCATGGTCTCGCACCTGAAGGGCGAACTCGACGCCGCGCGCGCCGCGCTGGCCAAGAGCTGGGTCAGCGAGCAGCAAGGCCGTGTGATGGACGAATGCCTGCAGCTCTTCGGCGGCTACGGCTACATGATGGAATACCCGATCGCCGAGCTGTACGTCGACGCGCGCGTGCAGCGCATCTACGGCGGCACCAACGAGATCATGAAGGAACTGGCCTCGCGCTCGATGTGAGGCCTCTGCGGAGAACAGCATGTCAGAAGCGTTCATTTACGACCACGTGCGCACGCCGCGCGGCAAGGGCAAGAAGGACGGCAGCCTGCACCAGGCCGCGCCGGTGTGGCTGCTGCGCACGCTGCTGCAGGCGCTGCAGCGGCGGCTGGCCTTGGACACGGCACTGGTCGACGACGTGGTGCTGGGCTGCGTGACGCCGGTGGGCGAGCAGGGCGCCGACATCGCGCGCACCGCGGTGCTGGACGCCGAATGGGCGCAGACCGTGGCCGGCGTGACGCAGAGCCGCTTCTGCGCCAGCGGGCTGGAGTCGGTCAACCTCGCGGCGGCCAAGGTCAAGAGCGGTTGGGAAGACTTCGTCGTTGCCGGCGGCGTCGAGAGCATGAGCCGCTGGCCCATGGGCAGCGACGGCGGCGCCTGGGTGATGGACCCGCGCATCAACCAGAAGACCGGCTTCGTGCCGCAAGGCATCGGCGCCGACCTGATCGCCACGCTCGAAGGCTGGGGCCGTGCCGATGTCGACGGCTTCGCGCTGCGCTCGCACCAGCGCGCCGCGGCGGCGCGCGCCGAAGGGCGCTTTGCGAAATCCATCGTGCCGGTGACGGACATCGCCGGCCTCCCGCTGCTGGCCGAGGACGAGACCATCCGCGCCAACGCCTCGCTGCAGGCGATGACCAAGCTCGAGCCCAGCTTCGCGGCGATCGGCCAGATGGGTTTCGACGCCACCGCGCTGCGCAAGTACACGACGGTGGAGCGCATCCATCACGTGCATCACGCGGGCAACAGCAGCGGCATCGTCGACGGCGCGGCGCTGATGCTCATCGGCAATGCCGACGCCGGCCGCAAGGCGGGGCTGAAGCCGCGTGCCCGCATCCGCAGCGCCGCCGTGATCGGCGCCGAGCCGACGATCATGCTCACCGGGCCGACGCCGGCCTGCCGCAAGGCGCTGGCCAAGGCGGGGATGAGCGCCAGTGACGTGGACCTGTGGGAAGTCAACGAGGCCTTCGCGGTGGTGCCGATGAAGACCGCGCGCGACCTCGGCGTGGACATGGACCGCGTCAACGTCAACGGCGGCTCGATCGCGATGGGCCATCCGCTCGGGGCCACCGGCTGCATCATCCTCGGCACGCTGCTCGACGAGTTGGAACGCCGCGACCTCAACACCGGCCTCGCCACGCTGTGCGTCGGCGGCGGCATGGGCATTGCCACCATCATTGAACGACTCTGAGCATGAGCGACGCAGTCAAGCTGAACCTGGGCGACGACGGCATCCTCGTCGCGACGATGGACCTGCCCGGCCGGCCGATGAACGTGGTGGCCGACCCGCTGATGGAAGGCATCGCCGAGGCCTGCCGGCGGCTGGCCGATCCGGCGGTGAAAGGCCTGATCCTGACCAGCGGCAAGGCCGACTTCTGTGCCGGCGGCGACCTCGACCGCATGTCGAAGTGGACCCGCGCCGAGGAGCCTTTCGAGGCCTCGATGGCGATGAAGCAGGTGCTGCGCGCGCTGGAGACGCAGGGCAAGCCGGTGGTGGCCGCGATCAATGGCCACGCGCTGGGTGGCGGGCTGGAGATCGCGCTGGGCTGCCACGCGCGCATCGTGATCGACGACTCGCGGCTCAAGCTGGGCCAGCCCGAGGTCAAGCTGGGCCTGCTGCCCGGCGGCGGCGGCACCCAGCGCCTGCCGCGGCTGGTGGGCATGCAGCAGGCCTTGCAGATCTGCGCCGAAGGCAGCGACAGCGCGCCGGCCAAGGCGCTGGCGATGGGCCTGATCACGGCGCTGGCCAAGGACCGCGACGACCTGATGGCGCAGGCGCGGGCATGGATCGTGGCCAACCCCAAGGCCGCGCAGCCCTGGGACAAGCCGAAGTTCAAGATCCCCGGCGGCGATTCGCGCTCGCCGCAGATCGTGCAGATGCTGGCCATTGCGCCGTCGGTCGCGTCGGCCAAGAGCTGGGGCAACTACCCGGCAGTGACGCACATCATGAGCAGCATCTTCGAAGGCTGCCTGCTCGACTTCGACGCCGCCTGCGTCGTTGAAAGCCGCTACTTCGCCGCCTGCGTGCTGAGCCAGGCGTCGAAGAACATCATCAACACACTGTGGTACCAGCTCAACGCGATCAAGAAGGGCGCGTCGCGCCCGGCTGGCATCGAGCGCGGCAAAGTCAAGAAGCTGGGCGTGCTGGGCGCCGGCATGATGGGCGGCGGCATCGCCTATGTCTCGGCCAAGGCCGGCATCGAGGTGGTGCTACTGGACACGACGCAGGCGCTGGCCGACCAGGGCAAAGGCTACTCGCAAGGCCTGCTGGACCGCGCGGTAAAGAAGGGCCGCAGCACGCCCGACAAGCGCGACGCGCTGCTGGCCCGCATCACCGCCGGCACCGACTTCAAGCTGCTGCAGGGCTGCGACCTGGTGATCGAGGCGGTGTTCGAAGACCGCGCGATCAAAGCCGACGTCACCCGGCGCGCGGAAGGCGTCCTGGGTGCCGACAAGGTGTTCGCGTCCAACACCAGCACGCTGCCGATCACCGGGCTGGCGCAGGCCAGCAGCCGGCCGCGCAACTTCATCGGACTGCACTTCTTCAGCCCGGTGGACAAGATGCCGCTGGTGGAGATCATCGTCGGACGCGAAACCTCGGATGAGACGCTGGCGCGCGCATTCGACTACGTGCTGCAGATCGGCAAGACGCCGATCGTCGTCAACGACAGCCGCGGCTTCTACACCAGCCGCGTCTTCGCCACCTACGTCGGCGAAGGCCTGGCGATGCTGAAGGAAGGCGTGCACCCGCGCAGCATCGAGGTGGCCGGCCTGCAGGCCGGCATGCCGATGCCGCCGCTGGCCTTGCAGGACGAGGTGAGCCTGTCACTGAGCCTGCACGTGATGGAGCAGACCAAGAAGGACCTGGCCGCCGAAGGCAAGCCTTATGTCGAGCAGCCCGGCATGGACGTGGTACGCCAGCTGTGCGAGATCGGCCGCATCGGCAAGAAGGTCGGCAAAGGCTTCTACGACTACGGCGACGACGGCAAGGCGCTGTGGCCCGAGCTGACGGGGCTGTTCCCGCCGGCCGCGCGGCAGCCCGGGCAGCAGGAGCTGATGGACCGGCTGCTGTTCGTGCAGGCCAACGAGGCGGTGCGCTGCCTCGACGAGGGCGTGCTGCGCTCGGTGGCCGACGGCAACGTGGGCTCGATCTTCGGCTGGGGCTTTGCGCCGTTCCAAGGCGGCGTGCTGCAGTTCATCAACGCGATGGGGCCCAAGGCTTTCGTCGCGCGGGCGCGCGAACTGGCGGCGCAGCACGGGCCGCGCTTCGAACCGGCCGCCGGCGTGGTGATGCTGGCCGAGAGCGGCGGCCGCTTCGAGTAGGCGCCGCGGCGGTCCCGGTGGCCGCTAGGATGCGGCCACCATGAGCCAACGCAGCGCTGCCGCCGATCCGGCCGACCCCGTCCGCGCCGTTCGCGTCGTCCGCCGGCAACTCGCCGACGCCGCCGCCCATGCCGGCGGCGTGGCCGTGCTGACCGGCGCCGGGATGAGTGCCGAAAGCGGCATCCCCACCTTCCGCGACGCGCTGACCGGGCTGTGGTCGCGCTTCGACCCGGCCGCGCTGGCCAGCGAGGAGGGCTTTCGCGCCGACCCGGCGCAGGTCTGGCGCTGGTACGCCGAGCGCCGCGACGGCGTGCGCCGCGCCCAGCCCAACGCCGGCCACCGCGCGCTGGCCGACTTCGAGCGCCGGCGCCCGGGCGTGCTGACCGTGATCAGCCAGAACGTCGACGACCTGCACCAGCGCGCCGGCAACGCCGGCACGATCCGGCTGCATGGCGACATCCTGCAAGACGCGTGGCTCTCGCCATGCCCGCAGCGCCGCGGCTGCGGCATCGACAAAGCCGTGCCCGGCCAGGCGCCGCATTGCCCCGACTGCGGCAACCTGCTGCGGCCAGCCGTCGTGTGGTTCGGCGAGATGCTGCCCCCGCGCGCGCTGGCCGCGGCCGAAGCCGCCGCACAGGGCTGCCGCTTGCTGCTGGTGGTGGGTACTTCGGGCGCGGTGTGGCCGGCAGCCGGGCTGGCCGGCATTGCGCGCCGCGCCGGCGCGACGGTGGTGGTGGTCAACCCGCATCCCAGCGAGATCGACGGCGAGGCCCACGCCTGCCTGCGCGGCACGGCGGCGCAACTGCTGCCCCTGCTGCTGGCATCTGGTCCGGATATGGATTAAGCTACTCACAAAATCCATCCAAGGATCGATCATGACCCTCGCCGTCCACCATGCCCGCGAGCCGGCGCCCAGGTACGCGGTGCCCGAAGTACCCACCCCGCAGATGGCAGCCGCCGGCTTGCGCGCCTTCGGCCGCATCGCCCAGGCCTGGGGCTTGTCGGTGGACGAGCAATTGCGGCTGCTGGGCTCGCCTCCGCGGTCGACCTTCTTCGCCTGGCGCAAGCAACCCGACAAGGCCGCGGTGCCGCGCGACACGCTGGAGCGGCTGTCCAACCTGCTGGGCATCTACAAGAGCCTGCAGATCCTGCTGCCCGACGCCGCGGCCGCCGATGCCTGGGTGCGCCAGCCCAACACCGCGCAGCCCTTCGGCGGCCGCAGCGCGCTGGACCGCATGCTGGCCGGCAACGTGAGCGACCTGAACCTGGTGCGCCGCTATCTCGACGGCGTGCGCGGCGGCGGCTGGTCTTGAGCGCGCCCGATCCCGCGGCGCAGGCCGCCTTGCGCCGCGTGCGCTGGCCGCAGGCCTGCCGCATCGTGCCCACGCGCTACCCGGCGATCTCGCTGTTCGACCGCGTGGCCGATGCCGAGGACTTCGACGCGCTGTACGCGCTGGAGGCGATGACCAACGAGCGCCTGCGCGACGAGATCGGCGAGGTCGAGCGGGTGCCGCGCGAGCAGCGGCTGTACGGCCCCGGCAGCGGGCCCATCATGGCCGCCTTCACGCACGTCAACGTCGAAGGCAGCCGCTTCTCCGATGGCCGCTGGGGCGTGTTCTACGCCGCGCGCGAGCGCGAGACCGCGATCGCCGAGACGCGCTACCACCACGCACGCTTCCTGGCGGCGACGTTGCAGCCACCCATGCACCTGCCGATGCGGCTGTACCACGTGGCCGTCGACCAGCGGCTGCACGACTTGCGCCCGCGCACCGAGGCCTTCGAGGCATGCCACCATCCCAGCAGTTATGCCGCCTCGCGCGCCATGGCCGCGCAGTTGCACGCGGCCGGTTCACCGGGCGTCGTCTACCGCAGCGTGCGCCACGCCGGCGGCCAGTGCGTGGGCTTGTTCAGCCCGCAGGGCGCGAGCGGCTGCCTGCACGCGGCCTACCTGCTGTACGCCTGGGACGGGCAGGGCTTCGGTGACGTCTACGAGAAGACGGCATGACCATCACGGCGGCTGCCCGCTTCGATCGCCTGGACGCCTTGCGCGGCCTGGCCATCGTCTGGATGGCGGCCTACCACTTTGCCTTCGACCTCAACCACTTCGGCCTGCTGCAGCCGCGGCAGGCGCCGAATGCCGATCCGCTGTGGATCGCCAACCGCACGCTGATCCTGAGCCTGTTCCTGTTCTGCGCCGGCTTCGGCCAGGCCGTTGCGCTGCGCGCGGGCCAAGGCTGGCCCCGGTTCTGGCGGCGCTGGGTGCAGGTGGCCGGCTGCGCGGCGCTGGTCAGCCTCGGTTCGTGGCTGGTGTTTCCGCACAGCTGGATCAGCTTCGGCGTGCTGCACGCGCTGGCCGTGATGCTGATCGCCGCGCGGCTGCTGGCGCCACGGCGCGCAGCCTTGTGGCCGCTGGCCGCGGCGGCGTTGTTGTTGCCGGCGCTGTGGCGCCACGAGGTCTTCAACGGCCCCTGGCTGAGCTGGGCGGGCCTCGTCACGCGCAAGCCCATCACCGAAGACTACGTGCCGCTGCTGCCGTGGTTCGGCGTGCTGCTGCTGGGGCTGGCCGTCGGGCGGTGGGTGCTGGTGCGGCGGCCGCGCTGGTTGGCCGGCGCGCTGGCGCGGCCGCTGCGGCCGCTGGCCGTGCTGGGGCGCTGGTCCTTGAGCTTCTACATGCTGCACCAGCCGGTGTTCTTCGGGCTGCTGTGGCTATGGCTCTATCTAAAGCGTTAGCTCAGAGGCTTCGGCTGCGCGCCAGCGGCGGGTTGCGCGCGAAGTAGCGCTTGATGCCGGCCGCGATGGCCTGCACGAGCTGCTGGCGATAGTCCTTGTCGCGCAGCCTGTCTTCCTCTTCCGGGTTGGAGATGAAGGCCGTCTCCACCAGGATGCTGGGGATGTCGGGCGCCTTCAGCACCGCGAAGCCGGCCTGCTCGACCTCGCGCTTGTGCAGCGAGCCCACCTGGCCGATGCGGCCCAGCACCTCGCGGCCGAGCTTGAGGCTGTCCTTGATCTGCGCCGTCGTGCTCATGTCCAGCAGGGTGCGCATCACCTGGGCGTCGGCCGTCTGCACGTTGACGCCGCCCACGCCGTCGGCCGCGTTCTCACGCTCGGCCATCCAGCGCGCGGCGGCGCTGGTGGCGCCCTTGGCGCTGAGCGCGAACACGCTGGCACCGCGCGCCTCGGGCTTGAAGAAGGCGTCGGCGTGCAGCGAGACGAAGAGGTCGGCCTGCACCCGCCGCGCCTTGCGCACGCGCTCGTGCAGCGGCACGAAGAAGTCGGCGTCGCGGGTGAGAAACACGCGCAGGTTGCGTTGCCGGTTCAGCTCGTCGCGCAGCAGGCGGGCGATGGCCAGCACCACGTCCTTCTCGCGCAGCCCCGTGGGGCCGATGGCGCCGGGGTCCTCGCCGCCGTGGCCGGGGTCCAGCGCGACGATGATCAGCCGCTGCGCCTGCCGGCGCTCGGCCTCGGTGGGCGGCTCGACCTCCGGTGGCGCAGCCGTCGACCGCGGCGCCGATGCGTCCTGTGGCGCTGGCGGCGATGGCGGCGCCGGCGACGAGGCCGGCGGCGCCGGCCGATCCACGCGCGCGATCAAATCGCCCAACGCGTCGTTGACGGCGCGCGCCGCCTGCTGCTCGGCCGCTTCCTTGTCGCGCAGCAGGGCCAGCAGCGGGTCGGCCTCCTTCACCGGATAGAGGTCGAACACCAGCCGGTGCTGGTAGGCCGCCACCGGCGCCAGCGCAAACTGCTGCGGCGCCACCGGCTGCTTGAGGTCCAGCACCAGGCGCACCACGCGCGGCTGGTACTGGCCCACGCGCACACCGGCGATGTAGGGATCGCCGGGCCGCACCTTGCCGACCAGCTCCTTCAGTTGCGCGTTGAGTTCCAGGCCGTCGATGTCGACCACCAGCCGGAACGGCCCCTCGGTGAGGAAGTGGCGCGCGGCCAACGGACGGTCGCTCTCGATCGTCACGCGGCTGTAGTCGGGCGCCGGCCAGATGCGCACGGCCACGATGTTGGCCGCGTTGGCCACGCCCTGGGCCAGCTCGGCGCGGCCCAGCAGCAAGGCCAGCCCGGCGGTGCCGGCCAGGCGCTGCAGCGCCGTGCGGCGCGGCGGGCATGAGACCCCCTTGGCGCTGCGCACCGTCCCCCCGAGGGCGAGCGTGCGCCGCCGATGCGATCGTGCGGCGCTCATCGCAGCAGCTCCACGCCACGCGCCGTGCAGGCTTCGGCGCGCACCTGGCGCTGCTGCTCGTCGATGGGCTCGATGGTCAATCGCAGGTCGGGCGTCGGCAGCACGCCTTCGGCCTTCTCGGGCCATTCGGCGAGCTTCAGGCCCGGCGCGGCGAAGACGTCGCGAAAGCCCGCGTCTTCCCATTCGCGCGGGTCGCTGAAACGGTAGAAATCGAAGTGCGAAATCGCGGCCAGCCCCGGCGCCTGGTGCGGCTCCAGCACCGCGAAGCTGGGGCTCTTGATGCGGCCCTGCACGCCCAGCGCGCGCAGCAGGTGGCGCACGAAGGTGGTCTTGCCGGCGCCCAAAGGTCCACGCAGCTCGACGTAGGCGTCGCGCAGCGCCGGCCGCATCGACAGGTGCTCCGCCCAACGGCGGCAGGCTTCCTCGTCGGACCAGTGGAAATCGCTGCTTCTTAAAATCGAGTCATGCCTCATTCGCAACACGTCGACGGGCCACAACTCGTCCAGCATTTGCGGCAGTGGGCGCATGAGCTGGGATTCTCCCAGATCGGCATCGCCGGCATCGAGTTGCACGAAGCCGAGGCCGGCCTGCTGGCCTGGCTGGAGGCCGGCTTCCATGGCCGCATGGGCTACATGGCGGCGCACGGCCTCAAGCGCGCGCGGCCGGCCGAGCTGGTGCCGGGCACGCTGTCGGTCATCACCGCGCGCATGGACTACCTGCCGCGCGCCATGCCCGAGGGTTGGCAGACGGTCGAATGGCAGGGCCTGGCGCGGCCGCGGCAGGCGCAGGTGTCGATCTATGCACGCGGACGCGACTACCACAAGGTGCTGCGCCAGCGCCTGCAGACGCTGGCCGACCGGCTGCAGGCCGAGCTGGGGCCGCGCGGGCACCGCGTGTTCACCGATTCGGCGCCGGTGCTGGAGGTCGAGCTGGCCACGCGCAGCGGCCTGGGCTGGCGCGGCAAGCACACGTTGACGCTGCACCGCGACGCCGGCTCGATGTTCTTCCTGGGCGAGCTGTTCGTCGACCTGGCGTTGCCGCCCAGCGCGCCGGCCGAATCGCACTGCGGCCGGTGCACGGCGTGCATAGACGTCTGCCCCACGCGCGCCATCGTCGCGCCGTACCGGCTGGACGCGCGGCGCTGCATCTCCTACCTGACGATCGAGCACGACGGGCCGATTCCCGTCGAGCTGCGCCGGGCGATCGGCAACCGCGTCTACGGCTGCGATGACTGCCAGCTGATCTGCCCCTGGAACAAGTTCGCGCAGGCCTCGCCGCTGCCCGACTTCGACCCGCGCAACGGCTTGCAGGCCGCGTCGCTGCTGGCGCTGTGGCGCTGGACCGAGGCTGAGTTCGACCAGCGCCTGGCCGGCGGCCCGATCCGCCGCATCGGCTGGCAGCGCTGGCGGCGCAACCTGGCGGTGGCGCTGGGCAACGCCTGGGCGGCAACGTTCGACCTCAGCCTGCGCCAGGCCTTGCTGGACGCCCGCGACGGCGCCGACGATCTGGTGCGCGAGCACATCGACTGGGCGCTGGCGCCGCCGCCGCCTGTGTAGCTGGGCGTAAAGCCACTGCCGCGGTGTCGGCGCCGGCGGCCGCTGCGGCGTTGCAGCCCGATGACGACGACCATGCGAACTGGACCGCGGGCCTGGGTGATCGCGCTGGCGCTGGCCGCCTGCGGCGCCGCCGCGCAAGCCCAGGTGACGATGGAAGGCCAGCGGTTCGAGGCCCAGGCGCAGCTCGGCGGCCAGGCGCTGCAGCTCAACGGCGTGGGCATCCGCTCGGTGGCCTGGCTCAAGGGCTACCTCGCCGCGCTGTATCTGCCGCACAAGGCGCGCGACGCCGACCAGGTGCTGGCCATGCGCGGACCCAAGCGGCTGCAGATGCGCATGCTGCAGGAGGTGTCGACGCAGGAGTTCGTCAAGGCCTTCGACAAGGGCGTCAAGCGCAACACGCCCGAGGCCGAGCTGCCGGCGCTGGCCGAGCGCATGCAGCAGTTCGACGGCATCGTCAGCGCGCTGGGCAAGGTGCGCAAGGGTGACGTCGTCGACCTCGACTTCGTGCCCGGACAGGGCCTGCTGTTCAGCTACAACGGCCGCCGCCGCGGCCAGCCGGTGGCCGGAGACGACTTCTATGCCGCGCTGCTGCGCATCTTCATCGGCGACAAGCCCACGCAGGCGGAGTTGAAGGCGGGGCTGCTGGGTTCGTGAAAGCCCTTGGCCGGCGATGCCCGACAATCGCCGCTTTTGCATCCATCCACCCCCGCGGAGAGAAGATGACGATGAAGCGCACAACGCTTGCCCTGCTCACGCTGGCCGCCATGAGCTTCGGCGGCCAGGCCCTGGCCCAGGCCCAGGCCTATCCCACCAAGCCGGTGCGGCTGATCGTGCCGTTCGCGCCCGGCGGCACCACCGACATCATCGCCCGCGTGCTGGCTGAGAAGATCAACCAGGCGCTGGGCCAGCAGATGATCGTCGACAACAAGTCCGGCGGCGGCGGCTCGGTAGGTGCCACCGAGATCGCGCGCGCGCCGGCCGATGGCTACACGCTGGGCATGGCCACGGTGTCCACCACCGCCGCCAACCCGGCGATCAACCCCAAGATCGCCTACAACCCGCTGACCGACTTCACGCCCATCATCAACGTCGCGGCCACGCCCAACGTGATCGCGGTGCATCCCAGCTTCCCGGCGCGCGACTACAAGGGCTTCATCGCCGAGCTGAAGAAGAACCCGGCCAAGTACAGCTACAGCAGCTCGGGCACCGGCGGCATCGGCCACCTGCAGACCGAGCTGTTCAAGAACATGGCCGGCGTCTTCATGACGCACATCCCGTACCGCGGCGCCGGCCCGGCGCTCAATGACACGGTGGCCGGCCAGGTGCAGATCATCTTCGACAACCTGCCCTCGGCGCTGCCCTTCATCAAGGACGGGCGGCTGATCCCCATCGTCGTCGCGGCGCCGCAGCGCCTGGCCGTGCTGCCCAACGTGCCCACCTTCAAGGAGGTGGGGCTGGAGCCGGTCAACCGCATGGCCTACTACGGCATCCACGGGCCCAAGGGCCTGCCCAAGGAAGTGGTCGACAAGGTGCACGCCGCCGTCAAGGCCACCGCCTTGATGCCCGACGTGAAGAAGCGCATCGAGGACACCGGCTCGCTGCTGGTGCTGAACACCCCGGCCGAGTTCCAGGCCCAGATCCAGGCCGAGTTCGAGGTCTACAAGAAGGTCGTCGCGGCGCAGAAGCTCAAGCTGGACTGACGCAGGGCCGCGGCGCGCCGATGGCCGAGCCTTTCGCGGACAGCCAGGCCGCGATCGACCGCTTCGTCGACGCGCTGTGGTTGGAGGACGGGCTGGCCGCCCTCAGCCTGGCGGCCTACCGGCGCGACCTGACGCTCTACGCGCGCTGGCTGGCCGGCCACGCCGCCAAGGCGCTGGATGCCAGCACCGAGGTCGACCTGCTCGGCTTCATCAGCGCCCACCACGCCGGCAGCAAGGCCAGCACGGCCAACCGGCGGTTGACGGTGTTCAAGCGTTATTTCCGCTGGGCGCTGCGCGAGCGCCGCATCGCCGCCGACCCCAGCCTGCGCCTGCGCGCCGCGCGCACGCCGCTGCGCGTGCCCAAGAGCCTGAGCGAGGCGCAGGTCGAAGCGCTGCTGGCCGCGCCCGACGCCGCCACGCCGCTGGGCCTGCGCGACCGCGCGATGCTGGAGCTGCTGTACGCCAGCGGCTTGCGTGTCAGCGAGCTGGTGACGCTGAAGACCGTGCACGTGGGCTTGAACGAAGGCGTGCTGCGCGTGCTGGGCAAGGGCGCCAAGGAGCGCCTGGTGCCCTTCGGCGAGGAAGCGCACGCCTGGCTGCGCCGCTGGCTGGCCGAGGGCCGGCCGCAGGTGCTGGGCCGGCGCAGCGCCGACGCGATCTTCGTCACCGTGCGCGGCGCGGCGATGACGCGGCAGATGTTCTGGACGCTGATCAAGCGTTATGCCGCGCAGGCCGGCATCGTGGTGCCGCTGTCGCCGCACACGCTGCGCCACGCCTTCGCGACCCATTTGCTGAACCACGGCGCCGACCTGCGCGCGGTGCAACTGCTGCTGGGCCACGCCGACATCGGCACCACCACCATCTACACCCACGTGGCGCGCGAGCGGCTGCGCCAGCTGCACGCGCGGCATCACCCGCGGGGCTGAGGACTGCCCAAAACCCTAATGCAGCGCGCTGCTCTGGCTGGGACGCCACAGCGACGTGCGGGTAGAGCCCAGGCTGGCCAGACCCGGTGCTGGCCGCGCCACGTGGTAGCCCTGCACCAGGTCGACGCCCATCGAGCGCAGCAGCAGCAGCGTCGCTTCATCCTCCACGTGTTCGGCGATCGTGCTCATGCCCAGGCCGCGCGCCACCGCGATCATCGCGGCGACGAAGACCCGATCGTCCTCGCGCTGCGGCAGGCCGCGCACGAACGCACCATCGATCTTGATCGCATCCACGTCAAGCTGCCTGAGCTGGGTGAACGACGCGAAGCCCGCTCCGAAGTCATCCAGATGAACGCCGCAACCGAGCTCGCGCAGCGCACGGATGCTGCGCTGCGCCGCGGCCACATCGTGCAGCGCCGCGGTCTCGGTCAGTTCGAAGGCCAGGCGCGCCGGATCGATGCCGGCGCGCTCGAGGCAGTGCATCACGTAGGTCGGCAGCGATGCGTCATCCAGTGAACGGGCCGACAGGTTGGCCGCCAGCCGCACGCCCGGCGGCTGCTGCGCCAGCACGCGGCAGCAGGCGCCGATGACCCAGCGGTCGATCTGCCGGATGCGCCCGGTGCGCTCGGCCGGGCCGATGAATTCTTCAGGCAGGACCAGCTTGTGCGCATCGTGCTCGTCGACCATGCGCAGCAAGGCCTCGTAGTGGCTGATGCTGCGATCGTCGGCGCGCACCACCGGCTGGAAGTGCAGCACGAAGCGGTCCTGTTCCAGCGCCCGGTCGATGCGGGCGTTCCAGCGCAGCGTGTTGCCCTCGGGCGTGGTGCGCACCTGCTCGGGGTCGAACAGGGCCCAGCCGTTCTTGCCGGCGCGCTTGGCCGCGTACATCGCCACGTCGGCGCGTGCCAGCAACTCGTCGCTGCCGGCCGCATGCAGCGGAAAGATGGCCGCGCCGACGCTGCAACCGACGCCGACTTCGTGGCCGTCGACGGACAGCCGCGTGCGCGACACCGCCTGCACCAGGCGCGGGGCCACGGCGGCGACGCCGTCGACACCGGTGCCCGGGCACAGCACGGCGAACTCGTCGCCGCCGATGCGGGCCACGATCTCGCCGCGCCGCAGCTCGCCGGCCAGCGCCTTGACCACGGCACGCAACAGCTCGTCACCGGCGCGATGCCCGTAGACGTCGTTGGCGTACTTGAAGTCGTCGAGATCGATGAACAGCAAGGCCACGCTGTCGCCGGCGTGTCCGGCGGCGAGCACGGCCCGGTTCAGCGCTTCGACCAGGCCGCGCCGGTTGAGCTGCTCGGTCAGCGCATCGCGCTCGGCCAGTTGCGCCCGCTGCAGGTTCCAGCGCTCGAGCGTGGCGTCGTCATGGATGAGCAACTGGCCGATGACCGCCGCGTTGGCGTCGTGCACCGGGTGGCGATGCTGGACGATCAGGCGATCGTCGCGCGTGCGCAGCTCCGTCACCGCCGCGTTGTCGGTCGCCGCCAGCGGCGGCGGCAGCTCGAACTGCCCGGCGATCAGCGACTGGACGTCGGGCAACCCGAGCCCGGTGACGGCCTGCGTCGGCGGCAGCCGCCAGATGGTGGCGAACGCCCGGTTGGCGTACAGCACGCGATCGTGCGCGTCCAGGAACAGGATGCCGCTCTTCATCGCCTCCAGCAGCGAGCGCAGCCGGCTCTGCTCGTCGCGGGCCGCCACCAGCAGCTCGCGCTGCCGACCTTCGCTGCGCTCGACGTCGTCCACACGCTGCTTGACCGCCGCGGCCATGGTGTTGAAGCGCTCGCTGAGGCGGCCCATGTCGTCCTGCGACAGGATCGGCACCTGAACCTGCAGGTCGCCTTGCGCAATGCGCTCGCTGGCGTTCTGCAGTGCTCGCAATTGGCGCGTCAGCATCCAGGTCACGGCGAAGAGCAGCGCCACCGTCGCCGCGACGACGAGCGCCATGACGATCGCGGTCTCGCGCAGCATCGCCCGCCGGGCGTCGCTCATGAAGTCGGTCGACAGGCCGAAGTGAAGCTGGCCCAGCGGCTGGCCCGCCAACGCGAGGTCGTGAATGCCGTGAAACGTGTGGTCGGCGCGGTCGATGTCTGCATCTTCCAGCCGCCCATCGGCAGCGGCCAGCGGCATCGACGTCGGCCAGCCCGACGCGGCGATGCGTTGGCCACGATGGTCGACGACGACGATGTAGTTGATCGAGCGCGTCCCGGCGATCTGGTCGATCGCCTGTTGCAGCGACGCGTAGTCGCGCTGCAGCAGCGGCACCGCCAGCGCGGCTTCGGCGGTGGCCTTGAAGAGCCCGATCCGGCTCTCGCCCTGGTGGACCAGCTCAGCGCGTTGCAGCGCGATGCCGTTGTGCGCGAGCAGCCCCAGTGCTGCCAACTCGATCAGCACGCACGCCAGCAGCAGCTTCAGGCGCAGCGACACGGCGGGCTTGGCTCCTCCGTCACGCCGCGCTCAGGGCGTGGCGGTGAACAGCCGGCGGGTGTCGGCCGCGTAGACGTCCAGGGACTGCAGCGCCGCCGGGGTGGCCGCCACCATGCCGGTGAAGCCGCTGGCCGCGAAAAAAGCCCGGCCTTCGTCGCTGTCGCGGGCGAAATCCAGCAGCAGTTGCTGCATCTGCGCCGCGGCCGCCGTGCCGCCCAGGCGCGGGCTGGCCGCGACGATGAACGACGGCACCTCGGCGAAGGTCGTGAACAGCTGCAGCCGTTCGCGAAGCTCTTCCGGAATGGCGCGAAACTCGCCGCCGCTGACCATGGCAGCGATGCACTCGCCGCGCAGCACCAGGTTGCCCACGCTGTCGTCGTTGGGCGTGGGCACGGTGCGGAAATCGACGTCGCGCTTGAGCCCTTGCTCGGCCAGCCACTGCATGCCGCGAAGGGTGACCAGGGACTGCGCGTTGGACAGCGCGAGCCGGCCGCCCTTGAGATCGGCGATCGAGCGCATCGGTGCCGCCTTGGCGACCGCAATGAGCCCCTTGATCTGCGGCGCATAGGCCACCAGCGGCACGTAGCCCGAGTCGAGCTGCGCCACGCGCGCCATGTTGGCCGCGGTGACCACGAGGTCGTATTCGCGCGCGGCCGTGCGCTGGTAGAACGCGGTCCAGTTGGGCGCGGTGGCGACCTGCACCGGGCGCTGCAGCCGCTTTTCCAGGAACTGGCCCAGCGGCCGATACTGGGCCAGCAGCACGCGCGGGCTCAGGTTGGGCAGCACGCCGAAATCGAGTGCGCGTGCGGTGTCCTGGGCCCAGGCGGCGGGCGCGGCCGCAGCGGCCAGCAGGCCGGCGGCCTGGCGTCGATTGATCCGAACTGTCATCGGGAGGTCCACGTGGAGGTCCATCCGCTATCGGCAGTCGGCGGGCGGACTCAAGGCCGGTGTGCGGCCGCACGGGGCATTTTGATGCGACTTTGCCCTTGCCCGCGCGGCTGCGCCATTGTCGACGGTGCTACTGCGCCGTCGGCATCACGAACTCGGCGCCCTTGGGCGTGCTCTCGGGCCAGCGCTGCATGATGGACTTCTGCTTGGTGTAGAAGCGCACGCCTTCCTCGCCGTAGGCGTGCATGTCGCCGAACAGGCTGCGCTTCCAGCCGCCGAAGCCGTGCCAGGCCATCGGCACCGGGATCGGCACGTTGATGCCCACCATGCCCACCTGCACGCGGCGGCCGAACTCGCGCGCCACGTGGCCGTCGCGCGTAAAGCAGGCCACGCCGTTGCCGAACTCGTGCGCGTTGATCAGCTCGACGGCGGACTTCAGGTCCTTCACGCGCACGCAGGCCAGCACCGGGCCGAAGATCTCTTCGCGGTAGATGCGCATGGCCGGCGTCACGTCGTCGAACAGCGTGCCGCCGAGCCAGAAGCCCTGCGCGCAGCCATCACCGGCTTGCGCGCCCTCGAAGCCGCGGCCGTCGACCAGCAGCTTGGCGCCTTCCTGCTGGCCCAGCGCGATGTAGCCGCTGATGCGTTCCTGCGCAACGCGGGTCACGATGGGGCCCATCTCGGCGGCCAGGTTCTCGCCGTTGAGCACCTTCAGCGAGCGCGTGCGCTGCACCAGCGCCGGCATGATGCGGTCGGCCGCCTCGCCCACCAGCACCGCCACGCTGATGGCCATGCAGCGCTCGCCGGCCGAGCCGTAGGCCGAGCCGATCAGCGCGTCCACCGCCTGCTCGAGGTCGGCGTCGGGCATCACCACCATGTGGTTCTTGGCGCCGCCCAGCGCCTGCACGCGCTTGCCGTGGCGGGCGCCGGTCTCGTAGATGTAGTTGGCGATCGGCGTCGAGCCGACGAAGCTGACGGCCTTGACGTCGGGGTGTTCGAGCAGCGCGTCCACCGCCACCTTGTCGCCCTGCACGACGTTGAACACGCCGTCGGGCAGCCCGGCCTGGGTCAGCAACTCGGCGATGCGCAGCGAGGCACTGGGGTCGGTGGGGCTGGGCTTGAGGACGAAGCTGTTGCCGGCCGCGATGGCCACCGGGAACATCCACATCGGCACCATCACCGGAAAGTTGAACGGCGTGATACCGGCCACCACGCCCAGCGGCTGGCGCAGCGTCCAGTTGTCGATGCCGGTGGACACCTGCTCGGTGTAGTCGCCTTTCAGCAGCTGCGGGATGCCGCAGGCGAACTCGACGATGTCGATGCCGCGCGTCACCTCGCCCTGGGCGTCGGTGAAGACCTTGCCATGCTCGGCGGTGATCAGGTGGGCCAGCTCGTCGCGGTGCTGGTTGAGCAGCTCCAGGAACTTGAACAGCACGCGCGCGCGGCGGATCGGCGGCGTGTCGGCCCATTGCGGAAAGGCTGCCGCTGCGGCGGCCACCGCGGCGTCCACCTGCTCGGCATCGGCCAGCCCGGCGCGGCCGGTGACGGCGCCGGTGGCGGGGTTGAACACGTCCTGGCCGCGGCCGGAACGGTTGGCGACGCGGCGGCCGTTGATGTAGTGGTCGATGGCGGTGACGGCGTGGTTCATGGCGATCGCCCGGGCGGGAGCAGAGTTGGACACGGCAGCCGGCAGTCTATGCCGGCTTGCCACTGAACCCTGCGGCCGCTCAGTCGACCCCGCCCACCGCGCCCCGCCAGTACTTGAAGGTGCCGGCCGCGCTGGCCACCAGGCGGCCCTGGGCATCGCGCACCTCGGCCTGGCAGGTGCACAGCGAGCGGCCGGCGTGCAGCACCTCGCCGCTGGCCGTGAGCGGCCCGCCGCCGGGCAGCAGGAAGCGCGACGACATCTCCACCGTCACCACGGGGCCGCCGTCGCGGCCTTCGACGTTGCGCGCGGCGCGGGCCATCGCCACGTCGAGCAGCGTCATCACCACGCCGCCGTGCGCGGCCGCGAGCGAGTTCAGGTGCTCGGGCTTCAGCTCGGGCAGCAGCAGCCGCGACCGGTTCGGCGGCGCGTCCTGCAGTTGCACGCCCAGCAGGCGCAGGAAAGGGATGCGGTCCAGGGGTTCGAACGGGTTCATCGTGCGGATGGGGCAGGGCTTGGCGGTGGATTCAAACGGCCAGCAGCTTCAGCCCCACCAGCACCAGCACCACGGCGATCAGGGGCCGCAGCAGCTTGTCGGACGCGCGGTCGCTGAAGTGTGCCCCCAACAGCACCGCCGGGATCGAGCCGGCCAGCAATTGCAGCAGCAGGGCGCCGTCGACGTGGCCCATCAGCAGGTGGCCGCTGCCGGCCACCGCGGTCAGCGGGATCGCATGCACCAGGTCGGTGGCGACCAGCCGGCGCGCCGTCATCCGCAGCGGATACAGGTAGGTCAGCAGCACCGCGCACAGCGCGCCGGCGCCCACCGAGGTCAGCGTGACCAGCACGCCCAGCACCGCGCCCGAGAGCACCGTGGCCAGCGGCTGCCAGCGCT
This sequence comes from uncultured Rubrivivax sp., assembly GCA_964470565.1. GTDB lineage: Bacteria > Pseudomonadota > Gammaproteobacteria > Burkholderiales > Burkholderiaceae_C > Rubrivivax. The sequence goes on along the minus strand of CAYYDJ010000002.1, from coordinate 161,531 downwards.
TGAACGACTCGGCCGAGCCCAGGCGCAGCCGGCGGCCCAGCGCCTGGATCTGCGACTTGAAGATCATCGCCGCCGCCGTCAGCACCAGCATCAGCCCCAGCGTGCCCAGGATCAAGCCGCCGTGCACGCTGCCGCCGCCGGCCAGCTTCAGCCAGGCCAGCGTGGCGACCGAGGCCGGCAGGCTGCCCAGGCTGAGGCGCCGCAGCACCTGCCAGTCGACGTTGCCGCGCGTGTGGTGCAGCGCGCCGCCGGCCAGCTTGGTGATGGCGGCAAACCACAGGTCGGTGCCCACCGCGGCGGCCGGCGCCACGCCGAACAACAGCACCAGGATGGGCGTCATCAGCGATCCGCCGCCCACGCCGGTCAGCCCCACGAGCATGCCCACGCCGGCCCCGGCGGCCACGTTCAGCCAGTCCATGTTGTTTTGAGGTTAGGCGATCGCACCGCGCTGACGCAGCAGCGCGATCACCGCGTCGGCCGCCGCCTCGGCGCTGCGGCCGGCGGTGTCCACGTGCAGTTCGGGCGCTTGCGGCGGCTCGTACGGCGAGTCGATGCCGGTGAAGTTCTTCAGCTCGCCGCGCCGGGCCTTGGCGTACAGGCCCTTGACGTCGCGCGACTCGGCCACCGCCAGCGGCGTGTCGACGTGGATCTCGATGAACTCGCCATCGGCCAGCAGCGAGCGCGCCAGTTCGCGCTCGGCGCGGAAGGGGCTGATGAAGGCGGTCAGCACGATCAGCCCGGCGTCCACCATCAGCCCGGCCACCTCGGCCACGCGGCGGATGTTCTCCACCCGGTCGACGGCGGTGAAGCCGAGATCGCGGTTGAGGCCGTGGCGCACGTTGTCGCCGTCGAGCAGGTAGCTGTGGCGGCCCAGCGCCAGCAGCTTCTTCTCCACCAGGTTGGCAATCGTGCTCTTGCCGGCGCCCGAGAGGCCCGTGAACCACAGCACCGCGGGCCGCTGGCCCTTGAGCGCCGAGCGCGCGGCCTTGTCGACGTCCAGGTGCTGCAGGTGGATGTTGTGCGCGCGGCGCAGCGCGAAGTGCAGCATGCCCGCGCCGACCGTGTTGTTGGTCAGGCGGTCGATGACGATGAAGCCGCCGGTGGCGCGGTTGTCGGCGTAGGCGTCGAAAGGCACGCCGCGGTCGAGCGCGATGTTGCAGACGCCGATCTCGTTGAGCTCGAGCTGCTTGGCCGCCAGGTGCTCCAGCGTGTTGACGTTGACCTTGTACTTGGGCTCGGTCACCGTCACGCCGACGGTGCGGGTGCCGATCTTCAGCAGGTAGGGGCGGCCGGGCAGCATGGGCTCGTCGGCCATCCAGACCAGCGTGCACTCGAACTGGTCGGCCACCTCGGCCGGCGCGTCGGCGGCGGAGATCAGATCGCCGCGCGAGACGTCGACCTCGTCTTCGAGCGTGATCGTCACCGACTCGCCGGCCTGCGCCAGCGGCCGGTCGCCGCCGAGCGCGACGATGCGCGCGACGCGGCTCTCGCGGCCCGAGGGCTGCACGCGGATGCGCTGGCCCGGCTGCAGCGTGCCGCTGGCGATCTGGCCGCAAAAGCCGCGGAAGTCGAGGTTGGGGCGGTTGACCCACTGCACCGGCAGTCGCAAGGGCAAGGCCTCCTGCCGCGTCTGGTCGAGCTCGGCGCCTTCCAGGCACTGCATCAAGGTCGGCCCGCGGTACCAGCGCATCGCGGCGCTGGGCGCGGTCATGTTCTGGCCCTTCAGTGCCGACAGCGGCACCGACTGCACGTCATCCAGGCCGAGCTGGGCTGCAAAGGCGCGATAGTCCTCGTCGATGCGCTCGAAGACGTCCTGCGAGTAGCCCACCAGGTCCATCTTGTTGACGGCCAGCAGCACCTTGCGGATGCCGATCAGGTGCACCAGGTAGCTGTGGCGCCGCGTCTGCGTCAGTACGCCCTTGCGCGCATCGACCAGGATCACCGCCAGGTCGGCCGTCGATGCGCCGGTGATCATGTTGCGCGTGTACTGCTCGTGGCCCGGCGTGTCGGCGACGATGAACTTGCGCCGGTCGGTGCTGAAGAAGCGGTAGGCCACGTCGATCGTGATGCCTTGCTCGCGCTCGGCGGAGAGCCCGTCGACGAGCAGCGCGAAGTCGATCTCGCCGCCTTGCGTGCCCCACTTCCGGCTGTCGTGCTCGATCGCCGCGAGCTGGTCCTCGAACAGCATCTTGCTGTCGTAGAGCAAGCGGCCGATCAGCGTGCTCTTGCCGTCGTCGACCGAGCCGCAGGTGATGAAGCGCAGCAGGCTCTTCTGCTCGTGCTGGCGCAGGTATTCGCGGATGTCGGTCGCGATGAGGTCGGAGACGTGCGCCACTTTAGAAATATCCCTCTTGCTTCTTTTTCTCCATCGACGCGGCCTGGTCGTGGTCGATCATGCGGCCCTGGCGCTCGCTGGTGCGGGTGAGCAGCATCTCCTGGATCACGTCTTCCAGCGTTTCGGCCTGCGACTCCACCGCCCCCGACAGCGGATAGCAGCCCAGCGTGCGGAAGCGCACCTTCTTGGTCACCGGGCGCTCGCCGGGCTGCAGCCGCATGCGGTCGTCGTCGACCATGATCCAGGTGCCGCTGCGGCTGACCACCGGGCGCGGCGCTGCAAAGTACAGCGGCACGATGGGGATGTTTTCGAGCTGGATGTACTGCCACACGTCCAGCTCGGTCCAATTGCTGATCGGGAAGATGCGCAGCGATTCGCCGCGCTGCTTGCGCGCGTTGTACAGGCTCCACAGTTCGGGCCGCTGGTTCTTCGGGTCCCAGCGGTGCTGCGCGCTGCGGAAGCTGAACATGCGCTCCTTGGCGCGGCTCTTCTCCTCATCGCGGCGCGCGCCGCCGAAGGCGGCATCGAAGCCGAACCTGTCCAGCGCCTGCTTCAGCCCTTGCGTCTTCCACAGGTCGGTGTGGATCTGCGAACCGTGGTCGAAAGGGTTGATGCCCTGGGCCGCGGCCTCGGGGTTGCGGTGCACCAGCAGTTCCATGCCGAGCTCGCGCGCCATGCGGTCGCGTAGCGCGTACATATCGCGGAACTTCCACGTCGTGTCGACGTGCAGCAGCGGAAACGGCGGCGGCGCGGGGAAGAAGGCCTTCTGCGCCAGGCGCAGCATCACGGCCGAATCCTTGCCGACGGAGTACAGCATCACCGGGCGCTCGGCCTCGGCCACCACCTCGCGCAGGATGTGGATGCTCTCGGCTTCGAGCCGTTGCAGGTGGGTCAGGGGTGGGGTCGTCATGGCAGGGCGCGAGTATTCCGCGCCGACGAGGCCCGCCACAGCCAGAGATGTCATAAGCAAATTCGGCCGCCGGCCGCGGCTACGATGCGTGCCGCAGGAGGCATGGCGTGGCCAGTGGCATGAATTTCGACGGGGTGGATGTTGAGGCCGTGGTGCGCATCGTGCGCGCTGCCGGCGACGTGGTGATGGCGGTCTACGGCGAGGACTTCGCGGTGCGCCGCAAGGACGATGCTTCGCCGGTCACCGAGGCCGACGAGCGCGCCGAAGGCCTGATCGTCCCCGCGCTGCGTGCGCTGGCGCCCGGCGTGCCCGTGGTGGCCGAGGAGATGGCCGCGCGCGGCCAGGCCGACGCGGTGGTGGCGGGCGGCCGCTTCTGGCTGGTGGACCCGCTGGACGGCACGCGGGAGTTCGTCCATCGCAACGGCGAGTTCACCGTCAACGTCGCGCTCATCGACCGGGGCCGGCCGGTGCTGGGCGTGGTGGGCGCGCCGGCGCTGGGCCGCTTGTTCGCGGGTGTCGTCGGACAGGGCGCCTGGGCCGAGGACGACGGTCAGGGCCAGGGCCAGGGCCGGCGCGCGATCCACGGGCGCGCGCCGCCGCCCGAAGGCCTGACCGTGGTGGCCAGCCGCTCGCACGGCGATGCGCCGGCGCTGCGGCGTTTTCTGGCCGGCCGCCGCGTGGCGCGGACGCTCAACGCCGGCTCGTCGCTCAAGCTGTGCCTGCTGGCCGCCGGCGAGGCCGACCTCTACCCACGGCTGGGCCGCACGATGGAGTGGGACATCGCGGCCGGCCACGCGGTGCTGGCTGCCGCCGGCGGCACGGTGCAGACGCTGGACGGCGGCGCGCCGCTGGCCTACGGCAAGCCGGGCTTCGAGAACCCGCACTTCGTGGCGCTGGCGCGGGGAGGCTGAAGCGCTGCGAAGGCGGCTCGAACGCTATCATTCCCACCACCGTTGCCCGAGGTGCTCCATGTCGATCCCGATGGAAGTCTTGGCGGCCGAGGCGCTGGCCCTGCCTGCTGATGAGCGCTCCCAACTCCTGGACCGCCTGCTCGCCAGCTTCGACCCGGTGCCGTTCGATCCGGACTGGGAGCAGCAGTGGGCGGCCGAACTCGACCGCCGCGAGGCGGCGATCACGTCAGGGCAGACGAACTGGCTCGATGGCCAAGAGGTCGTCGCCAAGTTGCGCGAACGGCTGAAGTGAGTGGCCTACTCGCTGTCGCCGCCGGCTGCCGGCGAGTTGGAAGATGCCTTCGCGTGGTATCTCGAACATGCGAGTCCCCGTGTGGCCGCCGCTTTTCTCGACGAGTTCGAACGCGCGGCAGGTCTGGTCGATCGGCATCCCGGACTCGGCACCAAGACGAGCAACGGCCGCCTCGTGTACCCGCTCCGCCGCTATCCGTATGTCCTGATCTACCGCGTGGCTGCTGAAGGCGCGCGCATCGGCGCCGTTGCCCACGAGCGGCGTGGCCCCAGGTACCGGCAGCAGGCGGTGCGAAGAAGAGACGTTTAAGTTGCCGGTTGGCGCCGGCAGTCCTCAGCCTGCCTTTCGCCGCAGCGGCGGCGGCAGTTCATCGCCTGCCTGGCGCCGGCGGAACAGCGCGGCGCGCGCCAGCACCACGGTCGTGACCGGCGCGCTGATCGACAGCACGATGATGATCAGCCAGACGTGCAGCGCCAGGGCGCCGTCGCGGCCGCTGAAGTGCACGATCGAGGCCAGCGTGACGGTCCACGCGGCCAGCGTCGACGCCAAGGCCGGCGCGTGCATGCGCATGAAGAAGTCGCGCAGCCGGGCCAGGCCTAGCGCGGCCACCAGCACGACCAGGCCACTGAACAGCAGCAGCGCCGCGACGATGCCTTCGACCAGCGACGGCCATTGCAGGTTCGTCACTCGATCACCTCGCCGCGCAGCAGGAACTTGGCCAGCGCCACCGAGCTGACGAAGCCGAACAGGGCCATCAGCAGCGCGCCCTCAAAGTACATCTCGCTGTCGTAGCGGATCGCCAGCACCAGCATCGTCAGCGTGCCCACCAGGTAGATGAAGTCCAGCGCCAGTACGCGGTCCTGTGCCGACGGGCCGCGGAACAAGCGCCAGGTGGCGATGCCCATCGCCACCAGGTACAGCACCAGCGTGGCGGTGATCGCCAGCGACAGCCAGCCGCTCATGGTTGCACCCGACGGGCTGCGCCCGGTCCCGCCAAGCTGGAATGAGCCCTCGGCAAAGCCTGCGGCCTCATGACTCGAACACCTCCTGCAGCGGCCGCTCGTAGCGGGCCTTGAACGCGGCGACGAAGGCGGCCTCGTCGTCGAGGTCGAACACGTGCAGCAGCAAGCTGCTGGCATCGGGCGCCAGTTCGCACCACAGGGTGCCGGGCGTGACGGTGGTGATCATCGCCAGCGCCGCCAGTGCATGCACCTGGCGCAGCTCCAGCGGCACCACGACGAAGCGGCCGCGCGGCGGCCGCCGGCCCAGGCGCAGCACGCCGCCGGCCACGTCGATGGCCGAGCGGATGACGTCGATGCCGACGTGGGCGATCAGCAGCACCAGCGTGCCCCAGTGCCGGATCGGCCCCGGCCGCGGGCGCAGCGGCGCCATCAGCAGCGGCACCGCCCAGGCCACCAGCAGCGCCAGCAGCAGTTGCCCTGGGCTGACGCTGCGCGCCAGCAGCAGCCAGCCGGCGAACAGCGCCAGCGACAGCCAGGGCGAGGGCAGCAGGCGCTTCATCGCGTGGCCTCCGGCGTCCGCGGCGCCGGCGGCGGCAGCGGCCGCGCGGCCAGCACCGCATCGATGTAGAGCGTCGGGCGGTGCAGCGCGTCGGCCGTCGCGCGGGTGTAGGCCAGCGCCTGTTCGGCGTGGATCACCAGCGCCAGCGCGGCGGTCAACAGCGCGGCGATCGGCAGCGTCTCGGTCACCCGCAGGCGCGGCGAGGGGCGGTCCTGCGGCGTCCAGAAATGGCGGATGCCCACGCGCATCAGCGCCATCGCCGCGAGCAGGCCCGAGGCGATCAGCATGCCGAACAGTGTCCACGCCGCGGGTCCGCGCAGGTCCAGCAAGGCCGTCAGCATCGCCACCTTGGCGACGAAGCCGGACAGCGGCGGCAGCCCGGACACCAGCATCGCGCAGAGCATGAAGGCCAGGCCCAGGAAGGCCAGCGCGGACGGGATCGCGCGGCCGGTCAGCGCCTCTTCGTCGTCGTCGAGGTTGGTGCCCGCCGGCGGCTCGTTGTCGATGAAGGCGGGCAGCGCCTGGCGGCCGTCGTCGATCTGCGCCGGCACCAGCTCGACCTGGCGCGCGCGCTCCAGCAGCTCCACCAGCAAGAACAGCGCGCAGCCGGCCAGCGTGGAGCTGGCCAGGTAGTACAGCGCGCCGCCGCTCAGGCGCGGGTCGTCGAAGCCGACCGCGGCGATCAGCGTGCCCGACGAGGCGATCACCGAATAACCCGCCAGACGAGCGAGCTGCTGCGAGGCCAGCATGCCGATCGCGCCGAAGGCCAGCGTGGCCAGCCCGCCCCACACCAGCACGGTGCCGCCGAAGCCGGCGGAAGCGCCGGCATCGGCCGGAAAACCCAGCGTCCACAGCCGCAGCACCGCGTAGACGCCCACCTTGGTGAGGATGGCGAACACCGCGGCCGCCGGCGCACTGGCCGCGGCGTAGGCCGGCGGCAGCCAGAAGTTCAGCGGCCACAGCGCCGCCTTGGCCAGGAAGGCGATGCCGAGGATCGCCGCGCCGGCGTGCAGCAGGCCGCGGTCCCTGGGCGGCACCAGCGGCAGCTTGGCGGCGATGTCGGCCATGTTGAGCGTGCCGGTCACGCCGTAGAGCACGGCCACACCGATCAGGAACAGCAGCGAGGCGACGAGATTGATCGCGATGTAGTGCAGCCCCGCGCGCACGCGCGGCAGCCCGCCGCCGTGCAGCAGCAGCCCGTAGCTGGCGGCCAGCAGCACCTCGAAGAAGACGAACAGGTTGAACAGGTCGCCGGTGAGGAAGGCGCCGTACAGCCCCATCAACTGCAACTGGAACAGCACGTGGAAGTACACCCCGGCGTGCTGCCAGCGCGCCAGCGCATACAGCAGCGCGGCCAGCCCGACGCAGCCGGTGAGCACCGCCATCAGTGCCGACAGCCGGTCGGCCACCAGCACGATGCCGTAGGGCACCGGCCAGTTGCCGGGCAGGTAGACGCCGAAGGCCGCCGGCCCTTCGGCCTGCACGCGCAGCAGCAGCGCGATGGCCAGCGCCAGCCCGGTGGCGGTGGACAGCGTGTTGATCAGCGCCTTCACACCGCGCCGGCCTTCGCCCAACAGCAGCATCAGCGCCGCGGTGGCCAGCGGCAGCAGCACCGGCGCGACGACGGCGTGCTCGGCCAGCGCCATCATTGGGGCACCCTACGGGCTGCGCCCGGTCCCGCCAAGCGGGAGTGAGCCCTCGGCAAAGCCCGCGGGCTCACGGCTGCTCCTCCTGCCCATCGACGTGGTCGCCGCCCGACAAGCCGCGCAAGGCCAGCAGCACCACGAGGAACAGCGCCGTCGTCGCGAAGCCGATCACGATGGCGGTTAGCACCAGCGCCTGCGGCATCGGGTCGGTGTAGGTCGCCAGGTCGGCCGGCAGCCCGGGCTGGACGATGGGTTCGGCGTCGACCGACAGGCTGCCGACGCTGAAGATGAACAGGTTGACCGCATACGACAGCAGTGACAGCCCGATCAGCACCTGGAAGCTGCGCGGCCGCAGCAGCAGCCAGACGCCGGCGCCGGTCATCACGCCGATGGCGATCGAGATCACGGCTTCCATCAGGCGGCTTCCGCGTGATCGGCGCCCTGGCGCCGCCGCGCGCGCAGCGACTGGTGGGCGATGGCCGTCAGCAACAGCAGCGTGGCGCCCACCACCACCAGGAACACGCCGAGGTCGAACAGCGCCGCGCTGGGCAGGTGCACCTCGCCGATCCACGGCCAGTGCACGTGCGCGGTGTGCGTGGTCAGGAAGGGATGGCCGAAGCCCAGTGCGCCCAGGCCCGTGCCCAGCGCCACCAGCAGGCCGGCGCCGATCCACAGCGGCGGCCGCAGGTGCATGCGGTCTTCCACCCAGCGCGTGCCGCTCACCATGTACTGCGCGATGAAGGCGGTGGCCAGCACCAGCCCCGCCACGAAGCCGCCGCCGGGCTGGTTGTGGCCGCGCATGAACAGGTGGAAGGCGAAGGCCGCGGCCAGCGGCAGCAGCAGCCGCACCAGCACCGCGGGCACCTCCAGGTAGGGCTGCGGCGTGCTGCCGGTGGTGGCGCTGCTGCGCGTGACGAGGTCGCTCTCTTCGTCCTCGGGGATCACGCGCTGCTGCGCCGGGCGGTCGATCACCTCCAGCGGCGGCCTGAAGCGCCTGAGCAAGGCATAGACCGTGATGCCGACGATCCCCAGCACGGTGATCTCGCCCAGCGTGTCGAAGGCGCGGAAGTCGACCAGCATCACGTTGACGACGTTGCTGCCGCCGCCCAACGGCAGCGCGTTCTCGATGAAGAAAGGCGAGATCGACAGCGGCGCCTGGCGCGTGAGCAGCGCGTACGACAGCGCCGCCAGCCCGGCGCCCAGCGCCAGCGCCAGCACCAGGTCGCGCCGCCGGCGCCACCAGGCGCGCGCCGCGGTGCGCGGGTCGTCCTGCGCCACGCGCTTGGGCATCCAGCGCAGGCCCAGCAGGAACAGCACCAGCGTCACCACCTCCACCGCCAGCTGCGTCAGCGCGAGGTCTGGCGCCGAGAACCACGCGAAGCTGATGCACAAGGCCAGCCCGACGACGCTGAGCATGGCCAGCGCCACCAGGCGGTGGAACTTGGCCTGCCAGGCGGCGCCGATGGCGCAGGCCGCGCCGATCAGCCACAGCAGCGCGAACTCCGGCGTCAGCGCCACGCGCGGGCGGTCGCCCCAGGCCAGCGGCACGATCAGCGCCGAGCTCAAGGCCGCCAGCCCGGCGATGACCACCAGCGCCAGCAACTGCGGCTGCAGCCGCCGCGTGCCCGCCAGGCGCAGGCCGCGGCGCGCGCCCGCGCTGGTGGCGGCCAGCAGGCCGTCGAACAGCCGCCGGCCGTCCAAGCCCAGCAGCCCGGGCGCGGCACGGCGGCTGCGGCGCTTGAAGGCCGTGCCGTAACGCAGGTAGACGGCCGCGCCCACCACCAGCGCGATGATGCTCATCGCCACCGGCGCATTGAAGCCGTGCCACAGCGCCAGGCTGTATGGCGGCAGCGGCCCGCCGATCACCGGCTGTGCCGCGGTGGCCAGCAGCGGCCCCACCGACCAGGCCGGCGCGATGCCGACCACCACGCAGGCCAGCACCAGCAGCTCCACCGGCACGCGCATCCAGTGCACCGGCTCGTGCGGCTGACGTGGACAGTTGGGCGGCGGGCCGAAGAACACGTCGTGGCCGAAGCGCAGCGAGTACACCACCGCGAACACGCCGGCCAGCGTGGCCAGCGCCGGCAGCCCGAACTCGACGGCGGGGCTGGCGCTGACGAACACCGTCTCGGCGAAGAACATCTCCTTGGACAGAAAGCCGTTGAGCAAGGGCACGCCGGCCATCGCGGCGCAGGCCACGATGGCCAGCGTGCCGGTGATGGGCATGTAGCGGAACAGGCCATCGAGCCGGCGCATGTCGCGCGTGCCGGTCTCGTGGTCGATGATGCCCACCGACATGAACAGCGACGCCTTGAAGGTCGCGTGGTTCATCATGTGGAAGACCGCGGCCACCGCGGCCAGCGGGCTGTTGAGGCCCAGCAGCAGCGTGATCAGCCCCAGGTGGCTGATGGTCGAATAGGCCAGCAGCCCTTTGAGGTCGTTCTGGAACATCGCCGCGTAGGCGCCCAGCAGCAACGTCAGCAGCCCGGCGCCGCCGACGATCCAGAACCAGGCCTCGGTGCCCGCCAGCACCGGCCACAGCCGCGCCAGCAGGAACACGCCGGCCTTGACCATCGTGGCCGAATGCAGGTAGGCCGAGACCGGCGTCGGCGCCGCCATGGCGTGCGGCAGCCAGAAGTGGAACGGGAACTGCGCGCTCTTGGTCAGCGCGCCCAGCAGCACCAGCGCCAGCATCGGCCCGTACAGCGCATGGGCCCGCACGCGGTCGCCGGCGGCGAGCACCGCGTCGAGCTCGAAGCTGCCGACGATGTGGCCCAGCAGCAGCACGCCGCCCAGCAGGCACAGGCCGCCGGCCGCGGTGACGGTGAAGGCCATGCGTGCGCCGCGGCGGGCGTCCTTGCGGTGCGTCCAGTAGCCGATCAGCAGGAACGAGAAGACGCTGGTCAGCTCCCAGAACACCACGATCTGCACGAGTTGCCCCGACAGCACCACGCCCAGCATCGCGCCCATGAAGCCCAGCAGCAGCGAATAAAAGCGCGCGACCGGGTCGTCGGGCGACAGGTAGTAGCGCGCGTAGACGATCACCAGCAGCCCCATGCCGCTGACCAGCATCGCGAACATCCAGGCGAAGCCGTCGACGCGCAGCACCAGGTCCAGGCCCAGGCTGGGCGCCCACGTCAAACGTTGGACCACGACGCCGCCATCCTGCACCTGCGGGTAGAGCAGCGCCATCGGCACCGCGACGCCCAGCGCCACCAGCGCCGACCACGATGACTCGAGGTTGCGCGCATTGGTCGGCAGCAGCGCGGCCACGGCGCAGCCGGCGAAGGGCAGCAGGAGCAGGAAGAACAGCGACATCGGGGGCCGAGTCTAGGAGAGCGCGGCGATGCCACCGTGGCGCGGACGGAAAAATCGCGCCGCCGCTGGTTGACGCGGGCCGCGGCTTGACGCACAGTCGCGGCCTTCCATTCCACTCACCCACGGAGGCCAGCATGAAGACCCAAGATCTTGCCCGTTGCGTGGCCTTCGCCGTCTAGAGTTTCTTTCGAGCCCTGCCGCTCGCATCGCATTGAGCTGACCGCCGCACGCACCGTGCGGTTCACGCGTCCCTCAGTCCCGGTCTGACGGGCCGTGGCCTCGCAAGGCCGCGGCGAACGCCACCCCCCTTCGTCGAAAAGCCCCTGCGGCCGCGCGTGCGGCCGCCGGACTTCAGGCTGCGCGCCATGGCGCGCGGCCGTCGAACGCCGTGGACTGCGATGATCCAAACCCTGGACTTGCAGCGGCTGGCCGCGATCGGCCTCTCGCCGCTGATGCTTCAACACCTGGCGCGGCAGCAGCTGCCCGCCGAAACGAGCGCATCGCTGATGCGCGTGACCGAAGTGCAGCGCGATGCGCTGCACCTGCACGATGGCCGCGAGGAATGGCCGGCGCGGGCGCTGCCCGCGCTGCTGCAGACGCTGGCGGCGCAGGACGATGCGCTGGCCGTCGGCGACTGGGTGCTGGCCCGCCGCAACGCCTTCGGGCAATGGTGGGTCGAGCAGCGGCTGCCGCCGCTGACGCAGCTGGCGCGCCGCCAGCACGACGGGCGCGACAAGGTCAGCCGCGCGGTGATCGTCAGCAACGTCGACACCGCCTTGCTGGTGATGGGCCTGGACCTCGACTTCAACCTGCGTCGGCTGGAGCGCTACCTCGTCGCCGTGCGCGTGGCCGGCGTGTCGGCCGCGGTGGTGCTGACCAAGGCCGACCTCTGCGCCGACGTGGCCGCCCGCTTGCGCGAGCTGCAACCGCTGCTGAGCGCCGACGGCGCCGCGCTGGCCGTCGATGCGCGCGACGGCGCATCCGTGCGCCAGGCGCTGCAGCCCTGGCTGGGCGCCGGCCGCACGCTGGTGTTGCTGGGCTCCTCGGGCGCGGGCAAGAGCACGCTGACCAATGCGCTGCTCGGCCAGGCCGTGCAGGACACCGGCGGCACGCGCAGCGCCGACGGCCGCGGCCGCCACACGACGACGGCGCGCTCGCTGCACGCCACTCCCGAAGGCGCCTGCATCATTGACACGCCAGGGCTGCGCACGCTGCGGCTGGACGGCGAGTCGGGCGACGTCGAGTCGGCCTTCGACGACATCGCGCGGCTGGCGCCGCAATGTCGCTTCCGCGACTGCCAGCACGACGACGAGCCCGGCTGCGCCGTGCGCAACGCCGTGGCGCCCGAACGCCTGCGCAACTACCGCAAGCTGCTGCGCGAGACCCAGCGCGACACCCAGACCGCGCTGCAGCGCAAGGCGCAGGTCGCGCTGTGGAAGCAGCGCAGCCGCCAGGTGCGGGCGGTGCTGCGGGCCAAGCGGGGATGAGCGCTGGCGGCCACGGCCGATCTCGACATGGCAGCGCGGCCAGGCGTGCAGGCGGCGTGGTCCGGTGCCTGCAGGCAGGCCTCTTCAAGCCTCCTGCACCAGCGCATCGCGCTGCGACAGCGCCGGGAAGCCGCGCCACCACAGCGCGGCCACCACGCAGGTGCCGATGCCGCCCAGCAGCACCGAGCCCACCGGCCCCAGCCAGGCCGCGGTGGCGCCGGACTCGAACTCGCCCAGCTGGTTGCTGGCGCCGATGAAGACCGAGTTCACCGCGCTGACGCGGCCGCGCATCGCGTCCGGCGTTTCGAGCTGCACCAGCGTCTGGCGGATCACCACGCTGACCATGTCGGCCCCGCCGCCCAGGGCCAGCACCGCCAGCGACAGCCAGAAGCTGGTGGACAGCCCGAAGGCCACGATGGTCACGCCGTAGAAGGCCACCGCACCCAGCAGCCAGGCGCCGGTGCGGCGGCGGATCGGCCAGCGCACCAGCGCCACCGACATCAGCAGCGCGCCCACGGCCGGCGCACCGCGCAGCAGGCCCAGGCCGGCGGGGCCGACGTGCAGCACGTCCTTGGCGAAGATCGGCAGCAGCGCCGTGGCGCCGCCCAGCAGCACCGCGAACAGGTCCAGCGAGATCGCGCCCAGCACCACCTTGTGGCTGAACACGAAATGCAGCCCGGCCAGCAACGTTTGCCAGCCGACGCCGCGCGGCGCCGGCTCGTGCTCGTAGCGCACGCCGCCGGCCACCAGCGCCGTGGCCAGCGCGAACAGCGCGGTGCAGGTGGCGTAGGTCACCGTGGGCCCGGCCACGTAGAGCAGCCCGCCGAGGGCCGGGCCGGCGATGATGGCGGCCTGCATGCCGCTGGAGCTGAATGCCAGCGCGCGCGGCAGCAGCGCGGCCGGCACCAGGCAGGGCGTCAGCGCCTGCTGCGTGGGCATCTGGAAGGCGCGCATCACGCCCAGCGCGACCGACACCGCCAGCAGCCAATGGCGGTCGAGCTGCCCGCTGGCGGTGCCCAGGCACAGCACGAGGCCGATGACGACCTGCACCGCCAGGCACACCGAGAGCAGCCGCGCGCGGTTGAAGCGGTCGATCAGCTGCCCCGCCGGCAGCACCAGCGGCAGCGAGGGCAGGAACTGCAGCAGACCGACCAGGCCCAGGTCCCAGGCCGAGCCGGTGAGGTCGTACATCTGCCAGCCCAGGGCCAGCATCAGCATCTGGTTGCCGGCGGTGCCGGCCAGGCGGGCCACCCACAGCAGCATGAACGCGCGGTGGGAGAAGAGGTCGCGGGTGCTCAAGATGAAGACGTGCCGGCGGCGGCGGCGGCCGCCTGCAGGGCCCGCAGTTCATCGGGATGAAAGCCGGCGCTGCGCCGCGCCTCCAGGTTGAAGGGCGGCTGCAGCCGCGGCGCACGGTACTGCCGAGCCAGCAGCGGGTAGTGGACCAGCGGGTCCAGACCGCGCTGCGCGCAGGCCCAGGCGTACCAACGGTTGCCGATGGCGACGTGGCCGATTTCATCGCGCAGGATGAGGTCGAGGATGTCCACTGCGCGCTGGTCGCCGGCCTTGCGCAGCCGTGCCTGCATCGGCGGCGTGGCATCGAGGCCGCGCGCTTCCAGCGTGCGCGGCACCAGCGCCATGCGGGCGACGAAGTCGTCCTTGGTGCGCTGGGCCATCGCCCACAGGCCGTCGTGGGCGTCGAAGTCGCCGTAGTCGTGGCCGAGGGTCTGCAGGTGGTCGCGCAGCAGCCCGAAATGCAACGCCTCCTCCGCGGCCACGCGCAGCCAGTCGCGGTAGTAGTCGCTCGGCAGGCCGGCGAAGCGCCAGGCGGCGTCGAGCGCGAGGTTGATGGCGTTGAACTCGATGTGCGTCACCGCGTGCAGCAGCGCGGCGCGGCCTTCGGCCGTAAAAGGCGATCGGCGCGGTAGCGCCGCCGGGTCCACCAGCCGTGGCCGCGCGGGGCGGCCGGGCGCGGCGGCGGGTTCTTCGAGGATCGCCTCGGCATCCGGCGCGGCGCCGGCACTGCAGGCCTCGAACAGCGCGCGTGCCGCGGCCGCCTTGGCGGCGGGCTCGGCGATGCACAAGGCCTCACGGGCCTGGCGGCGCAGTTCCATTCCTACAATTGTCGGCGATCAACGCATCGAGGAGAGCTGCCCTTGGGCATCTACCGTCTGGGAGAACACGAGCCGCGCGTCGCCGCCACGGCGTGGGTGGCCGACAGCGCTGCGGTGATCGGCCGCGTCGAGCTGGCCGAAGGCGCCAGCGTCTGGTACGGCTGCGTGCTGCGCGGCGACAACGACTGGCTGCGCATCGGCCGCAACAGCAACGTGCAGGACGGCAGCGTGCTGCACACGGACAGCGGCATCGAGCTGCTGGTGGGCGAGGGCGTGACCATCGGCCACCAGGTGATGCTGCACGGCTGCAGCATCGGCGACGGCAGCCTGATCGGCATCCAGTCGGTGGTGATGAACCGTGCGCGCATCGGCCGCCACTGCATCGTCGGCGCCGGCGCGCTGGTGACCGAGGGCAAGGAGTTCCCCGACGGCTCGATGATCATGGGCGCGCCGGCCAAGGTGGTGCGCGCGCTCAAGCCCGAGGAGATCGCGCGTCTGGCCGGCTCCGCCGCGCACTACGTGCAGCAGGCCGAGCGCCACCGCACGCAAACCGTGCGCGTGGGCTGAATCGATGTCGGAGCTGCACAAGTTCCTGTTCGACGGCCTGCCGGTGCGCGGCATGCTGGTGCGGCTGACCGATGCCTGGGCCGAGGTGCTGCGCCGGCGCGCGGCCGTCGGCGCCTATCCGGCCGAGGTGCGCTCGCTGCTGGGCGAGATGGCGGCGGCCGCGGTGCTGATGCAGGCCAACATCAAGTTCAACGGCGCGCTGGTGCTGCAGATCTTCGGCGACGGGCCGGTCAAGCTGGTGGTGGCCGAGGCGCAGCCCGACCTGAGCTTTCGCTGCACCGCGACAGTGGTGGGCGAGGTGCCGGCCGGCGCGCAGCTGGAGGCCTTGCTCAACGTGCAGGGCAAGGGGCGCTGCGCGATCACGCTGGACCCGCAGGACCGGCTGCCCGGCCAGCAGCCCTACCAGGGCGTGGTGCCGCTGCACGGCGACCGGGGCGAGCCGCTGCAGCAGGTGTCGGCCGTGCTGGAGCACTACATGCTGCAGTCGGAGCAGCTCGACACACGGCTGCTGCTGGCGGCCGACGACCAGGTGGCCACCGGGCTGCTGATCCAGCGCCTGCCGGTGGAGGGCGCAGCTAACCTGGCAGCTGGGCGCAACGAGGATTTGATCGGCCTCTCGGAAGGCTTCAACCGCATCGCGCTGCTCGCCGGCACGCTGACGCGCGACGAGCTGCTGACGCTGGACGCCAACACGCTGCTGCACCGCCTGTTCTGGGAAGAGCGGATGACGCGCTACGAGCCGCTGCACCCGCGCTTTGCCTGCCGCTGCTCGCGCGAGCGCGTGCGCGGCATGCTGCTGGGCCTGGGCCGCGACGAAAGCGAGGGCCTGATCGCCGAGCGCGGGGTGGTCGAGGTGGGCTGCGACTTCTGCGGCCTGCAGTACCACTTCGACGCGGTGGACGTCGGCGAGATGTTCACGCCCGGGCACCGCCAGCAGCCCAGTTCGGGCACCGTCAACTGAGTGCCCGCGGCCATTGCGGCCGCAGCGCGTCCAGCGCCGCCTGCAGCCGCGCCGGGCCTTGGCCGCAGATCACCGAATGGGCGATGCCGCCTTGCGCCAGCAGCCGGCGCAAGCGGTCGTCGACCGGCTCGCGCACGTGGGCGCCGGCGCGCAGGAAGCCGTCGGCCAGCCAGGGCAGGTCGAGTGCGGTCAGCAGCGTCAACTGGCAGCAGCGTGCGTGCAGCGCCAGCGCCTCGGCGTCGAGCGAGTCGTCGCCGAACACGGTGTGGCTGTAGACCGCGGTCATCAGCGCGGTGGTGTCGCAGACCACCACGTCGCTCGTCTGCGCGGCCGCTTCGATCAACGCCATCTGGCGGCGCGCGATGCCGGCCTGCTCGTCGCGGCGCGGCGTGCGGTCCCGGGCCTCGCACCACTCGCGCAGGTACTCCGGCACCCAGGTGCAGGCCAGGCCCGTGTGCTCAGCCAGCTGTTCGGCCAGCGCGCGGGCGAGGGCGGTCTTGCCGGTGCTTTCGGCGCCGACCACCGCCACCACCAGCGCCGGCGCGTCAGCCATGCGTGGCCCCCGCGCGCTCCAGCTTCAGCCATTCGCGCCAGCCGACCACCGACAGCAGCGCGAACAGGACGTAGAGCAGCACCGTCAACCACAGGCCCTTGACCGCGAAGAGGCCGATGCTGACGACGTTGACGAACAGCCACACGGCCCAGTTCTCCACGCGCTTGCGCGCCAGCAGCAACTGGCCGGCGATGCTGGCCACCGTGGGCAGCGCGTCGAGATACGGCACGTCGCTGTCGGTGGCGTGCTGCAGCAGCAGGCCGAACAGCGGCCACGCGGCGGCCGTGACCAGCACCACCTGCCAGCGCTGCGCCGGCCGCAAGCGGTGTACGCGCAGCGTGCTGCCGTCGGACTCGTGCCCGTGCAGCCATTGCCACCAGCCCCAGCCGGCAGCGGCGACGAACAGCAACTGCAGCCCCGCCTCGCCATAGAGCCGGCTGTGCAGGAACAGCACGCCGTACAGCAGCGAAGCAGCGATCGCCAGCGGCCAGGCCAGCGGGTGCACGCGCAGGTTGCGCTCCACCATCCACAGCGAGAGCGCGAAGGCCAGCAGCTCCAGCCCGGTGACCGGGCTGCCGAGCAGCGTGAACCAGGGCTGGAGCGCGGCTTCGAGCAAGGACAAGCGGGAGAGCGGTGGAAAGCGAGAGCCGTCGTCAGCGCCGGGTGACCTGCACCAGGATCTCGTTGGGCCGCACCATGCCCAGCTCGGCGCGCGCCTTCTCCTCCACCATCTCCAGGCCTTCCTTCAGGTCGCTGACCTCGGCCTGCAGCCGCGCATTGCGCGCGCGCGCGGCGTCGTTGGCGGCCAGCTGCTCACTCAACTGGGTCCGCAGGCTCATCACGTAGGGCACGCCGGTCTTGCCGAAGGCCAGGCTGCCCAGCACCAGCGCCAGCAGCAGTGCCAGCACCCCGTTGAGCAGCTTGAGACCCATGATGTGCGGCGCAGCCGCCTCAGCGCAGGTTGTAGAAGGCCGCGCGGCCGGGGTATTGCGCGACGTCGCCCAGGTCTTCCTCGATGCGCAGCAGCTGGTTGTACTTGGCGATGCGGTCGCTGCGGCTCATCGAGCCGGTCTTGATCTGGCCGGCGTTGGTGCCCACCGCGATGTCGGCGATGGTGCTGTCCTCGGTCTCGCCGCTGCGGTGGCTGATCACCGCGGTGTAGCCGGCGCGCTTGGCCATCTCGATGGCCGCGAAGGTTTCGGTCAACGTGCCGATCTGGTTGATCTTGATGAGGATCGAGTTGCCGATGCCCTTGTCGATGCCTTCCTTCAGGATCTTGGTGTTGGTCACGAACAGGTCGTCGCCGACGAGCTGCACCTTCTTGGCCAGGCGCTCGGTCAGCAGTTTCCAGCCGTCCCAGTCGCCTTCGTGCATGCCGTCTTCGATGCTGATGATGGGGTACTTGTCGCACCAGGTGGCAAGGATGTCGGTCCACTCGGCGGCACTCAGCACCAGGCCTTCGCCTTCCAGGTGGTACTTGCCGCCCTTGTAGAACTCGCTGGCGGCGCAGTCGAGGCCGATGGCGATCTGCTCGCCGGCGACATAACCGGCTTTGTCGATGGCTTCGAGGATGAGCTGGATGGCCGCCTCATGGCTGGCGACGTTGGGCGCAAAGCCGCCTTCGTCGCCGACGCTGGTGGGCATGCCCTTGCCGTCGATGATCTTCTTCAGCGCATGAAACACCTCGGCGCCATAGCGCACCGCCTCGCGGAAACTGGGCGCCCCGATCGGCAGGATCATGAACTCCTGCAGGTCGAGGTTGTTGTTGGCGTGCGCGCCGCCGTTGATGACGTTCATCATCGGCACCGGCATCTGCATGCCGCCGGTGCCGCCGAAGTAACGGTACAGCGGCAGGCCCGATTCCTCGGCCGCGGCGCGCGCCACCGCCATGCTGACGGCCAGCATCGCATTGGCGCCCAGGCGGCTCTTGTTGTCGGTGCCGTCGAGGTCGATCAGCGTCTTGTCCAGAAAGGCCTGCTCGCTGCTGTCCAGCCCCAGCACGGCCTCGCTGATCTCGGTGTTGACGTGCTCCACCGCCTTCAGCACGCCCTTGCCGAGGTAGCGCGACTTGTCGCCGTCGCGCAGCTCGATCGCCTCGCGGCTGCCGGTGGACGCGCCCGACGGCACGGCGGCGCGGCCCATGGTGCCGCTTTCCAGCAGCACGTCGCATTCGACGGTGGGGTTGCCGCGGCTGTCGAGGATTTCTCGGCCGACGATGTCGACGATGGCGCTCATGCGGTTTGCTCTTTCTCTCGCTGGCTGTTGAAGAAGATGTCAGTTCACGCCGTCGACCACGACCATGCGCATGACGTCGGCGATGATGTAGGCGGCGCTCATCGGCGGGCTCAGCAGGAGAAGTCGTTCTCCAGCAGCGGCTGGGCCTTGACCACGCGGTCGAGCGCCAGCAGCTGCTCCAGCAGCGAGCGCATGTGCTTCAGCGGCACCGCGTTGGGGCCGTCGGACAAGGCCTTGGCGGGGTCGGGGTGGGTCTCCATGAAGAGCCCGGCCACGCCCACCGCCACCGCGGCGCGCGACAGCACCGGCACGAACTCGCGCTGGCCGCCGCTGCTGCTGCCTTGGCCGCCGGGCAACTGCACGCTGTGCGTGGCATCGAAGACCACGGGCGAGCCGGTCTCGCGCAGGATGGCCAGGCTGCGCATGTCGGACACCAGGTTGTTGTAGCCGAAGCTGGCGCCGCGCTCGCAGGCCATGAAGCTGTCCGCCGGCAGGCCTTGCTCGCGCGCGGCGGCGCGGGCCTTGTCGATCACGTTCTTCATGTCGTGCGGCGCCAGGAACTGCCCCTTCTTGATGTTGACCGGCCGGCCGCTTTGCGCCACCGCGCGGATGAAGTCGGTCTGCCGGCACAAGAAGGCGGGGGTCTGCAGCACGTCGGCGACGGCTGCCGCAGGCGCGATCTGCGACTCGTCGTGCACGTCGGTCAGGATCGGCAGCTTCAACTCACGCTTCACCTTGGCCAGGATCTCCAGCCCGCGCTCCATGCCGGGGCCGCGGAAGCTGGCGCCGCTGCTGCGGTTGGCCTTGTCGAAGCTGCTCTTGAAGATGAAGGGGATGCCCAAGGACGAGGTGATCTCCTGCAGCCGCCCGGCGACGTCCATCTGCAGCTGCTCGCTCTCCACCACGCAGGGCCCGGAGATCAGGAAGAACGGCCGGTCGAGCCCGACCTCGAAGCCGCAGAGCTTCATGCGCTGACCTTCATCGGCACCACGTTGCTGCGCGCGGCGTGCTGGCGCGCGGCCTCGATGTAGCTGTCGAACAGCGGATGGCTGCCCCAGGGCGTGCTCTTGAACTCGGGGTGGAACTGCACGCCGACGAACCAGGGGTGCTGGACCTGCGGCAGCTCGACCATCTCGGTGAGCTGCTCGCGCTGAGTGAGGGCGCTGATCACGAGGCCGGCCTGCTGCAGCGCGTCGAGATAGTTCACGTTGGCCTCGTAGCGGTGGCGGTGGCGCTCGGTGACCACGGGGCCGTAGATCTTGTGCGCCAGCGTGCCGGGCTTGACGTCGCTGCTCTGCGCGCCCAGGCGCATGGTGCCGCCGAGGTCGGAGCTGGCGGTGCGCTTCTGGATGCTGCCGTCGCGGTCCTGCCATTCCTCGATCAGCGCGATCACCGGGACCTTGCACGCGGGGTCGAACTCGGTGCTGTTGGCGCCGTTCAGGCCGGCCACGTGGCGGGCGAACTCGATCGTCGCCACCTGCATGCCCAGGCAGATGCCGAGGTAGGGCACGCGGTGCTCGCGCGCATATTGCGCGGCGACGATCTTGCCCTCGGTGCCGCGCTTGCCGAAGCCGCCGGGCACCAGGATGGCGTCGAGGTGCTTGAGCGCGTCCACGTTGTCGGGCGTCAGCGACTCGGCGTCGATGTACTCGATGGCCACCTTCACGTGGTTGTGGATGCCGGCGTGGCGCAGCGCCTCGTTGAGCGACTTGTACGAGTCCGACAGCTCGGTGTACTTGCCGCACATGCCGATGGTCACCGTGCCCTGCGGATGCGCCACCTCGTGGACCAGCGTGTCCCAACGTTCGAGATTGGCCGGCCGCGTCAGCAGCTGCAGCTTCATGCAGATCAGCTCGTCCAGGCCCTGCTCGTGCAGCAGGCGCGGCACCTTGTAGATGGTGTCGACGTCGGGCATCGAGATCACGCCGTGCGGCATCACGTTGGTGAACAGGCTGATCTTCTCGCGCTCGTCGTCGGGCACGGCGCGGTCGGCGCGGCACAGCAGCGCGTCGGGCTGGATGCCGATCTCGCGCAGCTTCTGCACCGTGTGCTGGGTCGGCTTGGTCTTCAACTCGCCGGCGGCGGCGATCCAGGGCACGTAGGTCAGGTGCACGAAGGCGAAGTTCGAGGGCCCGAGCTTCAGGCTCATCTGGCGCACGGCTTCGAGGAAGGGCAGGCTCTCGATGTCGCCGACGGTGCCGCCGATCTCGACGATGGCCACGTCGACGTCGACCGCGCCGCGGCGCACGAAGTCCTGGATCTCGTTGGTGACGTGCGGGATCACCTGCACCGTCTTGCCGAGGTAGTCGCCGCGGCGCTCCTTCTCGAGCACGCTCTTGTAGATCTGGCCGGTGGTGAAGTTGTTGCTGCGCTTCATCCGCGTGGTGATGAAGCGCTCGTAGTGGCCGAGGTCGAGGTCGGTCTCGGCGCCGTCGTCGGTGACGAAGACCTCGCCGTGCTGGAACGGGCTCATCGTGCCCGGGTCGACGTTGAGGTAGGGATCCAGCTTGATCAGGGTGACCTTGAGGCCGCGCGACTCCAAAATGGCCGCGAGGGAGGCCGCCGCGATGCCCTTGCCCAGCGAGGACACCACACCGCCGGTGACGAAGACGAACTTGGTCATGTGCTGCGGCAGCGACCGGCCGGCACCGGCGGGCGCGGCATCTGCCGTGGTGGTAAACGGCGATTATAGGCGGGGGGTCCGCAGCGGCCACGGCAAACCGCTAGAGTGCGCCGCATGCAATCCGGCCCGCAACGCATCGTCTGCCTGACCGAGGAAACCACCGAGTGGCTGTACCTGCTGGGCGAGCAGGACCGCATCGTCGGCATCAGCGGCTACACGGTGCGGCCGCGGCAGGCGCGGCACGACAAGCCGCGCGTCTCGGCCTTTCTCGACGGCAAGATCGACCGCATCGTCGAGCTGCAGCCCGATCTGGTGATCGGTTTTTCCGACATGCAGGCGGCGCTGGCCGACAAGCTGATCCGCGCCGGGCTCAACGTGCTGGTGACCAACCAGCGCAGCGTGGCCGAGATCGTCGCGACGTTGCGCTTGGTGGCTGGCCTGGTGGGCGCGCAGGCCAGGGCCGAGGACTGGATCGCGCGCTCCGAGCAGCGCCACGCCGCCATCAGGTCCGCCGCCGCCCGGTGGCCGCGCCGGCCGCGCGTGTACTTCGAGGAATGGGACGAGCCGATGATCAGCGCGATCCAGTGGGTGTCGCAGTTGGTCGGCATTGCCGGCGGTGACGACGTCTTCCCCGAACTGGCGGCGCAGCGCATGGGCCGCGACCGCGTGATCGCCGATGCGCAAGAGGTGCCGCGGCGCGCGCCGGAGCTGATCGTCGGCAGCTGGTGCGGCAAGAAGTTCAGGGTCGAGAAGGTGACCGCGCGCGAGGGCTGGTCGCAAGTGCCGGCCGTGCGCGACGGCGAGCTGCACGAGATCAAGAGCTGCGACATCCTGCAGCCCGGCCCGGCGGCATTGACCGACGGCTTGGAGCAGTTGCACGCGCTGTTCGCGCGCTGGGCGCAGCGTTGAGGTTGCAGCGCTGAGCTTGCAGTGCCGTCGGTGTCAGCGGGGTCGGCGCGTCGCCTGCAGCTCCGCCCACACGACGACCACCAAGCCCGCCAGCACCAGCAGGCCACTGCCGGCCGCCGCCCAGCCGGGCCTTTCGCCGACCACCGCGATCGCCAGCACGAAGGCGGTCACCGGCTCGGCCAGCGCCAGCGTGACGCCGGTGGCGCCCGACACGTGGCGCAGCGCGTGGCTGAACAGCAGGTAGGCGATGCCGGTGGCGACCACGCCCAGCCAGGCGGCGATCGCGAGGTCGCGCGCGGTCAGCGTCACGGGGCCTGCCGCCAGCGCCGCGGCCGGCGCGGCAATCAGCGCGGCCAGCGTGAAGACGGCGCCCGTCACCAGCGACGGCGCGGCGTGCGCGACCAGCCGCGCGTTGACCAGCGCGTAGACCGCGTACGACAGCCCGGCCAGCAGGCACAGCGCCAGGCCGGTGGCGCTGAAGGGCTGGCCCGCCTGGCCGCTGCTGCCGGCGACCATGCCCACGCCGCCGCCGACCGCGAGCACGGTGCCCAGCCACCAGCGCAGGTCGGGCCGCTGGCCGCGCAAGGCCTGCAGCCCGCCGGCCCAGATCGGCCCGCTGCCCAGCGCCACCGCGGTGCCGACGGCGACGCCGCTGGCGCGCACGCCGGCGAAGAAGGCGAGGTTGTAGACCGCCACGCTGGCGCCGGCCAGCGCGACGCCGGGCCACGGCAGCCGGCGCCAGCCGCGGCCGCTGCCGCTGGCCAGGATCACCGCGGCGAAGAACAGCGCCGAGACGCCCAGCCGCAGTGCGCCCACCCAGTAGGCCGGCAGCGTGGGCGGGGCGAAGCTCTGCGCGGTGCCGGTGGTGCCCCAGCACAGCGCGGCCAGCAGCACCATCAGCACGCCGCGCAGCGGGTGGCGGGTGGCGTCGTTCATGGCCGCGATGCTGGGGCCGCGGCGCGGCGGCTTTTGTCGAGAGGCTCTCGAAGTGGCGTCAGCGCCGCAGTTCGCGCGCGCCCAGGCCGCGTTCGCGCCGCAGCGCGAAGGCCAGCGCGCTGGCGCTGGCGTAGCCGATCTGCAGCGCCGTGGCGTCCAGCGTCAGCCCGGCGGCCAGCAGCGCCTGTGCGCGGTCGAGCCGGCGCCGGCGCAGCCAGGCCTGCGGCGTGAGCCCCGCGTGCTGCAGCAGCCGCGCATGCAGCCGCGGCACGCTCAGCGCGGCCAGCGCCGCCAGCCGCGCCGTCGGCCAGGCTTCGTGCAGCGCGGCGTCGACCGCGGCGGCCAGCGCGTGCAGGTCCAGCCTGCGGCGCGGCAACACGCGCGGCGCCGCATCCAGGCCTTGCAGCAGGACGTCGATGTCCGTCGTCAGCCGTGCATCCAAGGCCAGCAGCCGCACGCGGTCCAGCGCGCGCTGCGCCGGCGCGTCGACCACCAGCGCCAGCGCCTCGCGCCGCGCCTGGTAGCCGTGCGCGGCGCCGGCCGGCACGATCAGCGCCACGCCGGGCTCGACGCGGGCCGCGCGGCCGTCGAGCTCCAGCTCCAGCGTGCCCTGCAGTCCGAACAGCAACTGCGCATGCTCGTGCGCATGCGCCGCATAGTCGCCGCGGTAGCGGCGGTGGGAGGCCACGGGGACCAGCACGGCGCAGGCCTCGCTCAGGGCTGCAGGCTCAGCTGCGCAGGTGGCAGCTCACCTGGTGGCCTTCGCCCACGGTCTTCAGCTCGGGCCGCTGCACGTCGCACAGGCCCTTCTGCGCAATCGGGCAGCGGGTGTGGAAGTGGCAGCCCGACGGCGGCCGGATCGGGCTGGGCACGTCGCCCTGCAGCCGGATGCGCTGGCGCTTGACCTGGGGGTCGGGGATGGGCACCGCCGACAGCAGCGCCTCGGTGTACGGGTGGCGCGGGTTGCTGTAGAGCTCGCGCGCCGGCGCGATCTCGACGATGCGGCCCAGGTACATCACGGCCACGCGGTCGCTGATGTGCTCGACCACGCTCAGGTCGTGGGCGATGAAGATGTAGGTGAGGTTGAACTTCTCCTGCAGGTCTTCCAGCAGGTTGATCACCTGGGCCTGGATGGAGACGTCGAGCGCGCTGACCGCCTCGTCGCAGACCACCAGCTTGGGGCTGACCGCCAGCGCGCGCGCGATGCCGATGCGCTGGCGCTGGCCGCCGGAGAATTCGTGCGGATAACGCCGCATGTGGTCGGCTGCCAGGCCCACGGTCTCCAGCAGCTCGACGATGCGCGCCTCGTAGGCCTGGCGCGTGGGCGCCAGCTTGTGGATGGTCAGCGCCTCGCCGATGATGGCGCCCACCGTCATGCGCGGGTTCAGGCTGGCGTAGGGGTCCTGGAAGATGATCTGCATGTCGCGCGCCAGTGCGCGCAGGGCACCCTTGTCGGCCTGGGTGACATCCTTGCCCTCGAACATCACCTGGCCCTCGGTGGGCTCGATCAGGCGCAGGATGCAGCGGCCGGTGGTGCTCTTGCCGCAGCCGGATTCGCCGACCACGCCCAGCGTCTCGCCGGCGGCCAGCTCGAAGCTGACGCCGTCGACGGCGTGCACCTGGTCGACCACGCGCTGCAGCAGCCCGCCGCGGATCGGAAAGCGCTTGGCGAGGTTGCGGACTTGGAGAAGGGGCGCGGCAGCCATCAGCGGGTGATCTCGGCAAAGAAGCAGGCCACCTTGTGGCCCGGGCCGGTGCCGGCCAGTTCGCGCAGCGGCGGCGTCGACGCGCTGCATTCGGCCTGCGCGAACTTGCAGCGGGCGGCAAAGCGGCAGCCCTCGCGCGGCTCGATCAGCTTGGGCACGGTGCCGGGGATGGCCTCCAGCCGCTGCTTGTTCTCGGCCGCAAGGTCGATGCGTGGGATCGAGCGGATCAGCCCCTGCGTGTAGGGGTGGCGCGGGTTGCCGAACAGCTCGGCCACCGGCGCTTCTTCGACCACCTGGCCGGCGTACATCACGACGACCTTCTGCGCCACCTCGGCGACGACGCCCATCGCATGGGTGATCAGCATCACGGCCATGCCCAGGCGGTCTTTGAGCTCCTGCATCAGGTCGAGGATCTGCGCCTGGATGGTGACGTCCAGCGCCGTGGTGGGCTCGTCGGCAATCAGCAGCTTGGGGTTGCAGGCCAGTGCGATGGCGATCATCACGCGCTGGCGCATGCCGCCGCTGAACTGGTGCGGATAGTCCTTGATGCGGCGCTCGGGCGTGGGGATGTTGACCAGCTTCAACATCTCCACCGCACGGTTCAAGGCCTCGGCCTTGGACAGGCCGTCGTGCAGGCGCACGCTCTCGGCGATCTGCTCGCCGACGGTGTAGACCGGATTCAGGCTCGTCATCGGCTCCTGAAAGACGATGGCGATCTCCTTGGCGCGGATCTTTCGCATCTCGGCCGGGCCCAGCGGCACGAGGTCGCGGCCCTGCCACAGCACGCGGCCGGCGACGATCTTGCCCGGCGGCATGTCGATCAGCTTCATCACCGTCTTGGCGGTGACGCTCTTGCCACAGCCCGATTCGCCGACCACGCACACGGTCTGCCCGGCGTCGATCGCGATGTCGACGCCGTCGACGGCGTGCAGCCAGCCGTCGTCGGTCTTGAAGTGGGTCTTCAGCCCCTGGATGTCGAGCAAAGGCATGTCAGAGCACGCGCCTCGGGTCCAGCGCGTCGCGCAGGCCGTCGCCGATGAAGTTGATCGTCAGCACGGTGATGAAGATCGCCAGCCCCGGGAACAGCGCCCAGTGCATGGCGATGTCCATGAAGTCGCGGCTGTCGTAGAGGATGCGGCCCCAGGTCGGGATGTCGGGCGGGAAGCCCAGGCCCAGGAACGACAGCGTGCTCTCGGCGATGATCGCGGCGGCCACGTCGATGGTGCCGGCCACGATCACCGGCCCCAGGCTATTGGGCAGGATGTGGCGCACCACCTGGCGCGGCACGCTGGCACCGAGCGCGCGCGCTGCCTCGACGAACTCCTTCTCGCGCAGCGAGAAGAACTGGGCCCGCACCAGCCGCGCCACCGGCATCCAGCGAAAGCCGCCGATCACGGCGACGATCAGGATGAAGATGCCCAGCTCGAGCCCGAACATCTGCTTGAGCGCCTCGCGGAACAGGAAGATCAGCAGCAGCAGCAGCGGCAGCTGCGGCAGGCTCAGGAAGAGGTCGGTCAGCCACATCAGCGCCGTGTCGACCCAGCCGCCGGAGATGCCGGCCACGGCGCCGATCACCACGCCCACGACCAGCGCCATCAGCATCGCCGCGACGCCCACCGCCAGCGAGATGCGGCCGCCGTAGAGCATGCGCGCCAGCAGGTCGCGGCCGAGGTCGTCGGTGCCCATCAGGTGGGTGGCCGAAGGGCCTGCCAGGCGCGCCTTGAAGTCGACGTCGTTGATGCCGACCTTGTAGAACAGCGGCCCCAGCAACACGGCCAGCGCCAGCGCCGCCAGCACCCACAGGCTCCAGTAGGCCAGACGGTGGCGCTTGAAGCGCCGCCAGGCTTCGGCCCAGGGCGAGATGCTGGCCGTCGCCTTGCCGAGCGGCGCGCTAGCGATAGCTGATGCGGGGGTCGAGCCAGCCATAGACGACGTCGGCAAGAAGATTGAACAGGATCACCAGCGCGCTGAGCACGAAGGTGACGGCCATCACCACCGGGGTGTCGTTGCGCAGGATGGCGTCGATCAGCAGGCTGCCGATGCCGGGGATGCGGAAGATCTGCTCGGTGACGATGGCGCCGCCGAACAGCTGCGGCAGCTGCAGCGCGATCAGCGTGACCACCGGGATCAACGCGTTGCGCACCACGTGCTTGTTGATCACCACGCGCTCGGTCAGGCCCTTGCTGCGCGCGGTGGTCACGTAGTCGAGCCGGATCACGTCGAGCACCGAACTTCGTACATAACGCATCCAGCTGGCGGCCTGGAACAGGCCCAGCACGGCCACCGGCATGATGCTTTGCTTGATGTTCTCGCGCCACCAGGCCCAGCCGGTCTCGCTGAGGTCGGCGCGGAAGACGAAGGGCAGCCAGCCCAGCTCGATCGAGAACAGCAGGATGAACAGGATGCCGGTGAAGAAGGTCGGCAGCGAGAAGCCGATGAAGGCCAGCGAGCTGGCGATGCGGTCGAACCAGCTGTAGGGCTTGACGGCGGCCAGGATGCCCACCGGCAGCGCGATCAGCAGCGCCAGGACCTGCGAGGCGCCGATCACCGCCAGCGTGACCGGGATGCGCTGGCCGATCAGTTGGTCGACGTTGATGCGGCTGACGAAGGAGAAGCCCCAGTCGCCCTTGAGCATGCTGCCCAGCCAGTGCACGTAGCGCTGCCAGATCGGGTCGTCGAGGCCGAACTGCGCGCGCAAGGCCATGCGCACCTCGGGCGGCACGTTGGGGTTGGTGGCCAGTTCCTCGAAAGGATCGCCCGGCGCCAGCGCCAGCACGGTGAAGAGCACCACGCTGATGCCCAGCAGGCTGGGCAGGGCGATCAGCAGGCGACGCAGGACGTAGTTGAGCAAGAGGGAAGACTCACGAAGCAGTCAGCGAGGGCCATCAAGCGGCCGCCGCGGATCCGGCTTGGCCGGTCCGCAGGCGGCGCCCCCATCAAGGGGCGGCGCGTCAGCGCCTCGGCGGTGGGTCAATCCCGGTACCAGTAGCCCAGCGCCCAGGTGGTGTTGTCCCAGGCCGAGAGCACGGGGTGCAGCTTGTTGAGGATGCCGTAAGGCCGCGGCCGCGCGAACAGCGGGATCACGTACTTGTCGGCCACCACCAGGTCGTTCATCTTGATGAACAAGGCCGCGCGCTTGACCGGGTCAAGCTCGACCTGGGCGGCCTTGAAGGCGGCGTCGTACTCGGGGCTGTGCCAGCGCCACCAGTTGCGGCTGGCCCACTTGTTGGCCTTCTGCGCCAGCTGATCGGAGGTGAACTGCTCCATGAAGAACTGCGGGTCGGGCGCAGCCATCGTGGTGGTGAACATCTCCATGTCGGCCCAGAACTTCTGGTAGGTGTCGGGGTTCGCGGCGTCGCCGCCGAAGAACACCGCGGCCACCACGGTCTTGAGCTCGAGGTCGATGCCGGCCTTGGTGCAGGCGTCCTTGACGATGGCCTGGCACTTCTGGCGCGGGCCGCTGACCGAGGTCTGGTAGACGAACTTGAGCTTGACGTTGCCCTTCGCACGGATGCCGTCGGCACCCTTTTTCCAACCCGCGCCATCCAGCACCTGGTTGGCCTTGTCGATGTTGAACTCGTAAGACGTGTTGGGGCTGCGGAAGCGCGGCGGGTTGTTGAGGAAGTTCGACGTCGTGATGGCGCCGCGGCCGTAGATGAAATCGGCGATGCCCTTGCGGTCGACCAGCAGGCTCATCGCGTCGCGCACGGCCTTGTCGCTGAAGGCCGGATGCTTGCTCTTGATGCTGGCACGCTCGCCGTCGACCTCGTTCCAGGGGTCGGTCGGGTTGAGGCCGATGAACTCGATGTCGCTGCCGGCGAAGAATTGCATCTTGCCTTTGCCCGCGGCCTCCAGGCGCTTGAGGATCTCGTCCTCCACCGCCAGGTTCCAGCCGAGGTCGTACTCGCCGGTCTGCAGCACCGCGCGCGCAGCGCTGGTGGCGTCGCCGCCGCCCTTGAGCTCCAGCGCATCGAAGAAGGGCTGGTTGGGGACGTGGTAGTCCTTGTTGGCCTCGGCGCGCAGCGAGTCGCCCGGCTTGAAGTCCACCAGCTTGTACGGGCCCGTGCCCACCGGCTTGAGGTTGGCCGGGTTCTCGCGCGACTTGGCGCCGATGAAGGGCTCGAACACGTGCTTGGGCAGGATCATCCCGGCGTTGCCGGTGAAGGACTCGGCCCAGAACGGCGTCGGCTTGGAGAAGTCGATGCGGATGGTGTGCGAGTCGACCTTGGTGACCTTCAGGTCCTTGTAGGTGGCCACCGTCACCATCGCCGAGGCCGGATCGCCCGCGTAGGCGGCGGTGAACACCACGTCGTCGGCCGTGAAGTCGCGCCCGTCGTGCCACTTGACGCCGCGCTTGAGCTTCCAGGTCACGCTCCTGCCGTCGGCGGCCACGCCGCCGTTGGCGCGGCTGGGGACCTCGGCGGCCAGCATCGGCACCAGGTTGCCTTCGGTGTCCCAGCCGGCCAGCGGCTGGTAGAAGATGTAGCTGGCGTCCTGGTCCTTGGTGCCGCCGGCGTAGTGCGGGTTCAGGTGCACCGGCGCCTGCCAGTAGATGAGCTTGAGCGTGCCGCCGCCGCCGCGCTTGGTGGGCTTGTAGGGCAGCGTGGCCGGGGTCTGCGCCTGCGCAACGCCGTGGTGCATCAGCAGCATGCCGGCCATCGGCGCCGTCAGTCCGGCGGCCACCATGCGCCCGATGAAACCGCGCCGCGGCAGGCTGCCTTCACGCACCTGTTCGATCAGGTCGCGGATCTCTTGCTCTTGCATCGTCGTCTCTCCTAGGGTCCGCGGCTTCCGTCGCCGCGGACGTCGCACCAAAAATCAGCTCTCGCGGTACCAGTTGGGCAGGGCCCACATGTCGTTGTCCCAGCCCGACAGCGGCGCCACCAGCTTGTTGACGGCGGCAGAAGGCCGCGGGCGGAACACCACCGGCTGCACGTAGGCGTCGGTGCAGGCCAGGTCGTTCATCCTGATGAACAGCGCGGCGCGCTTGACCGGATCGAGCTCGGCCTGCGCCGCGGTGTGGGCGGCGTCGTACTCGGGGCTGCGCCAGCGGCTGATGTTGCGGCCCGACCATTTGTTGGCCTTGGTCGCGAACTCCCAACTGCAGTACTGCTCCATGAACAGCTGCGGGTCGGGCTGGGTCATCGTGGTGGTGTACATCTCCATGTCGCACCAGAACTTCTGGTAGGTGTCGGGGTTGGCGTAGTCGCCGCCGAAGAACACCGCCGAGGTCACGCTCTTGAGTTCCAGATCGATGCCCGCCTTGGTGCAGGCGTCCTTGACGATGGCCTGCGTCTTCTGCCGCGGCTGGTTGACCGAGGTCTGGTAGACGAACTTGAGCTTGAGGTTGCCCTTGGCGCGGATGCCGTCGGAGCCCTTCTTCCAGCCGGCCGCTTCCAGGATCTGGTTGGCCTTGTCGATGTTGAACTCGTACTTGAGGTTCTTGCTGTTGTAGCGCTGCGGGTTGTTCAGGAAGTTGGCGGTGGCCAGGCCCGTGCGGCCGTAGATGTAGTCCTGCACGCCCTTGCGGTCGATCAGCAGGCCCATCGCGTCGCGCACCGCCTTGTCGCTGAAGATCGGGTGCTTGCTCTTGGCGCTGCCGCGCTCGCCATCGACCTCGTTCCAGGGGTCGGCATAGCTGAGCAGGATGAACTCGATGTTGCCGCCGGCGACGATGCTGACCTTGCCCTTGCCCCCGGCTTCCAGGCGCTTCAGGATCTCGTCCTCGACCTGCAGGTTCCAGGCGTAGTCGTACTCGCCGGTCTGCAGCACCGCGCGCGCGGCGCCCACGGCGTCACCGCCGCCCTTCATCTCCAGCGCGTCGAAGTAGGGCCGGTTGGGCTGGTGGTAGCCCTCGTAGATGGCGCCGCGCACCATGTCGCCGGGCTTGAAGTCGACGAACTTGTACGGGCCGGTGCCCACCGGCTTCTGGTTCATCGGCGCCTCGCGCGACTTGGCGCCCATGTAGTCCTTGAACAGGTGCCGCGGCAGGATCATCCCGGTGGTGCCGGTGAAGGGCTCGGCCCAGAACGGCGTGGGCTTGGTGAAGTCGATGCGGATGGTGTGCGAGTCGAGCTTGGTGACCTTGATGTCGCGGTAGGTGGAGATGTTGGACGCCGCGGTGGCCGGGTCCTTGCAGAACTCCCAGTTGAAGACCACGTCGTCGGCGCTGAAGGGCTGGCCGTCGTGCCAGGTGACGCCGCGCTTGAGCTTCCAGGTCACGCTCTTGCCGTCGGCGGCGACGCCGCCGTTCTGCACGCTGGGCACCTCGGTGGCCAGCACCGGGTACAGGTTGCCGTCGGCGTCCCAGGCGGCCAGCGGCTCGTAGAAGATGCGCGCGCCTTCCTGCTCCTTGGTGCCGGTGGCCCAGTGCGGATTCAGGTGCACCGGGCCCTGCCACCACAGCAGCTTGAGCGTGCCGCCACCGCCGCGCTTGGTGGGCTTGTAAGGCAGCACGGTCTGCGCCTGCGCCAGGCCGTGATACATCAGCATCATCGAAGCCGTCGGCGCCGTGAGCCCCAGGCCGACCATGCGGCCGATGAAGTTGCGGCGGGGCAACGTGCCGGCGCGGACCTCTTCGATCAGCGCGCGAATCTCCTGCTCTTGCATGTGCTGGCTCCTTCTTCCGGCGGACCGGACCATCGTTGCACCCCCTTGGTGCCGCGGCGATGCTAAGGCAACGGCCGCAGCGAGCCATCGGGGCCGCCACCGTCATGGTTGGCCCGGATTGCCAGCGCTGTGCCCGGCCTCGGCCGCCGATGACGTGCCCCGTCCAGGGGCG
Source organism: uncultured Rubrivivax sp. (assembly GCA_964470565.1). GTDB lineage: Bacteria > Pseudomonadota > Gammaproteobacteria > Burkholderiales > Burkholderiaceae_C > Rubrivivax. The sequence goes on along the minus strand of CAYYDJ010000002.1, from coordinate 129,726 downwards.
CCATTGTCGTGGCGCGCGCGATACTCCGCGCCATCGCCGCCCCCAGACAAACCCGCAGCCCGCCATGAGCAAAACCCCCGCACCCGTGGAAATCCTGCCGCCCGACATCAGCGCCTTCAAGCACGGCAACGGCGGTGTCGACTACGTGCACGTGCTCGACTCGGGCCGGCCCGGTCCGCGCGTGATGGTGCAGGCCTTGACGCACGGCAACGAGATCTGCGGCGCCTGGGCGCTGAAGTGGCTGCTGGAAGAGCAGCGCTTCGTGCCGAGCCGCGGCCGGCTGACCCTGAGCTTCGCCAACGTCGAGGCCTTCGAGCGCTTCGATGCCGACCAGCCGCACCGCTCGCGCTTCGTCGACGAGGACCTCAACCGCGTCTGGGCCGACGAGGTGCTGCTGGGCCCGCGCGACTCGGCCGAGCTGCGCCGCGCCCGCGCGCTGCGGCCCTTCGTCGACGAGGCCGAGCTGCTGCTGGACATCCATTCGATGAGCGAGCCCTGCCGGCCGTTGATGGTCTGCGGCACGGCCGACAAGAACGCCGACTACGCGCGCGCGCTCGGCGTGCCGGCCGACCTGCTGATCGACACCGGCCACCCGGCCGGCCTGCGCATGGTGGAGCGCGGCGGCTTCAGCGACCCGGCGTCACCGCGGCGCGCGCTGCTGATCGAATGCGGCCAGCATTGGACGGCAGACTCGCGCGAGGTGGCGATCGACACGCTGGTGCGCTTTCTCGCGCTGACCGGCGTGGCCGATGCCGAATGGGCGCAGCAGCGGCAGCGGGTGCCGACGCCGGCACGCCAGCGCCTGGTGCGGGTGACCGAGGCCGTGGTGGCGCGCAGCTCGGCCTTCCGTTTTCTGGTGCCGGTGGAAGGCCTGGGCGTCGTCAGCCGTGCGGGCACGCCGATCGCGTGCGATGGCGACCAGGTCTGGACCGCGCCTTACGACGACACCGTGCTGGTGATGCCCGGCGCCGACCACGTGCGGCCCGGCAACACGCAGGTGCGGCTGGGGCGGTTCGAGGACTGAGCCTGGACGTGCGAGGCCGCCAAGGCCTCGTGCGCCCGGCGCAGGCCGGCGCAGGCCGGCGCACGATGTCATGTGCGACGGCGGACCGCAATCAGAACGCCCCGAAGCTGCTGGCCGGCGTGGTTTCAGGGAACAGGCTGTCCAGGCAGCGGCGCAGCCGCAGGCGCGCAACGCGGCGCTCGGGCTCGTTGCCATCCAGCGCATCGAACAGCGGGCCGCGCAGCAGCCACAGGTCCACCGGCTCCTCGGCGTGGTTCACCTGCTGGCGCAGCCAGTCGCCGTCGCGGCTGCCGAGCAGCGCCACGGCGTCCAGGAAGCTGCCCTTGAGTCTGACGAAGGCGCTGCGGGCGGCGATCTGCGCCAGGCGGTCGCCCGGCAGGCCGGCACCGGCCAGCGCGGCGGTGGGCAGGAAGTGGCGGGGCGCGGAAGAGAGCATGTTCAGTGGAGAGTCATCAGCGTGGCGGGTGCGTCGACGCCCAGCAGGCGGCGTGCGCCCGGGCCGCCGCTGCGCGCCGGCATGCCGGCGCGCGGTGCGCGGGTCGGGAAGTGCGTGTTCAGGCGTTGCAGCCGACGGTCGGCCTCGGCCTCGCTGTGCGCGCGACCGACGTGCTTGTAGACCTCGGCGCGCAGATGCCACAGCTCACGCAGCGAGCGCGCATCGTCGATGGCATGGCGCAGCGCCTCGGCGCTGGCGGCCGGCAGGTCGGCCACGCAGGCGGCGAAGTCACGTTTGACGCCGGGCAGGCGGTTGATCGGCGGCGCCGCTTCTTGCGGTGCCGGCGCCAGCAGCCAGAACAGCAGCCGCTGGCCGAAGCCGGCGGGCGCGTGGCGCAGCGACGGCGGGCAGACCTCGACCCGGAACGCACTGGGCGTGACCAGGGTCGAGCGCGGGCGCCACAAGGGGAAAAGACGCAGCGGGTTCATGACAAGGGGTATCGGCGCAACGGCCTATGGGCTGAAGCGATCTTGGCCCCGCCGGGCCGCGCCCCAAGCCTTGAACAAGGCCGGGAAGCGGGTTTAGTTTTCCCTACAACAAGGCTGCTGCTACAGCGTGCCGTAGACCGCCTTGCGCTGCGCGGTGTAGGTCCACCAGGGCCTGGCCTCGGCGCCGCGCATGAAATCGGTGGCGGCCATGAAGCTGTCCAGCACGCAGGGGTCTTGCCGCTGGCCTGTGATGCTGCACAGCGACTGGTACAGCACGAAGGCGTCGCGCGCCGCCAACTCGCGCGGGTGCAGCACGCCCAGCAGGCGCAGGTCGGCGGCCAGCGACGGGCCGATGTTGGGCAGTTGCTCCAGCGACTGGCACTCGGCCGCGTGGCGCGCCTTGCGCGGGTTCAGCGCGCCGCGCGCCTGCAGCAGGCGGGGGTTGTGCATGCTCAGGTCGCTCATCACATCAGCATGGTGTTGCGGATGAGGCCGACCGCAATGCCTTCCAGCTCGAACTGCGGCTCGTCGAAGGGCACCACGATGGTCTCGAACTCGGGGTTCTCGGGGATCAGCTCGATCGCCTTGCTGGTGCGGCGCAGCCGCTTGACGGTGACGTCGTCGCCCAGCCGCGCCACGACGATCTGGCCGTTCTTGGCCTCGCGCGCCTTTTGCACCGCGAGCAGGTCGCCATCCAGGATGCCGGCGTCGCGCATGCTCATGCCGCGCACCTTGAGCAGGTAGTCGGGCCGGCGCGGGAACATGCTGGCCTCCAACAGGTAGGTCTGGTCGATGTGCTCCTGCGCCAGGATGGGGCTGCCGGCGGCCACGCGGCCCACCAGCGGCAGCGTGAGCTGCGCGAAGCCGGGCAGCGGCAGCGTGTACTGCTTGCCGCGCGAGTCGTTCAGCGCGCGCAATGTGTCAGACTTCAAGCGGATCCCGCGCGAGGTGCCGCCCACCAGTTCGAGCACGCCTTTGCGGGCCAGCGCCTGCAGATGCTCCTCGGCGGCGTTGGCCGAGCGGAAGCCCAGTTCGGCGGCGATCTCGGCCCGCGTGGGCGGTGCGCCCGTGCGGGCGATAGCGCTTTGCACCAGGTCCAGGATCTGCTGTTGGCGGGCGGTGAGCTTGGGGCCTTCGTTCATGCCGGGGTCTCCTGGTGAGGGGGCTGCGGACGGCTGGTCATCCATACAGTCACTGTATTTTCATCCAGAGTCGCGCAAAGTGCAAAACGAATCGTCTTGTCTGCTGGTGCTGGGCACCGGCGGCACCATCGCCGGCCGCGCCGAGACGGCCACCGACAACCTGGGCTACCAGTCGGCCCAACTCGGCGTGCAAGCGCTGCTCCAGGGCTTGCCGGCGCTGGACGGCCTGCGGCTCGAAAGCGAGCAGCTGGCGCAGATCGACAGCAAGGACATGGACCACGCGACCTGGCAGCGCCTGCTGCAGGCGGTGGCGCAGCACCTGGCGCGGCCGGAGCTGCGTGGCCTCGTCATCACCCACGGCACCGACACGCTGGAGGAGACCGCCTGGTTGCTGCAGCGCGTGCTGGCGCCGCGCAAGCCGGTGGTGCTGACCGCCGCCATGCGGCCGGCCACCTCGTTGCAGGCCGACGGCCCGCAGAACCTGGCCGACGCGCTGCGGGTGGCGGCCACGCCCGGCGCGGCCGGCGTGCTGGTGGTGCTGGCCGGCACGGTGCATGCCGCGGCCGACGTGCGCAAGCTGCACACTTGGCGGCTCGATGCCTTCGGCTCCGGCGATGGCGGCCCCGTGGCCCATGTGCAGCACGGCCGCCTGCGCCAGCACCGCGCCTGGCCGCTGGGCGAGCCGCTGGGCCCGCAGCGCCTGCCGACTGACGTGGCGCGTTGGCCGTGGGTGGAGATCGTCACCAGTCACGGCGGCGCCGGCGCGGCCGCGGTCGACGCGCTGGTGGCCGCCGGCGTGCAAGGCCTGGTGGTGGCCGGCACCGGTAACGGCACCGTGCACCAGGCTTTGGCCGCGGGCCTGGCGCGCGCGCAGGCGCGCGGCGTGGCGGTGCGCGTGGTTTCGCGCTGTGCCGGCGGGACGGTGGTGGCGCCGCCACACGGGCCCTGGGTCGTCTACGAAAGCCTCAGCCCGGCGCAGGCGCGGGTCGAGCTGATGCTTGAGTTGATGCCACGCCAGGACTGATCTGCGGGATCCGACACGCCGCCGGCGCCGGCGGCACGCCGGCCTGCGCTGGCGGCCCAGCGTCCCTGTTAAGCTTGCTTTTCATGCCTGACACCCGCGCCACAAGCCCGGCCTACCCCCACGGGGCCATGCCGGTCGGCACCCGACTCGGCGAGTTCGAGATCAGGCGCGTGCTGGGCGTCGGCGGCTTCGGCATCGTCTATCTGGCCTTCGACCACCTGCTCGAACGCGAGGTGGCGTTGAAGGAATACATGCCCGCGACGCTGGTCGACCGCAGCGAGACGCTGCACGTCTCGCTGGTCTCGCAGGAGCATGCCGACACCTTCGCGTTGGGCCTGCGCAGCTTCGTCAACGAGGCGCGGCTGCTGGCGCGCTTCGACCACCCGTCGCTGGTCAAGGTGCACCGCTTCTGGGAGGCCAACGGCACCGCCTACATGGCGATGGCGCTGTACCGGGGCCGCAACGCGCGCGACGTGCGCGCCAGGCTCGGCGCGCCGGCTGACGAGGCCTGGGTGCGCAGCATGGTCGAGCCGCTGCTGGGCGCGATCGAGCGGCTGCATTCGGAGGACGTGTACCACCGCGACATCGCGCCCGACAACATCATGATCGAGCCCGATGGCCGGCCGGTGCTGCTGGACTTCGGTGCCGCGCGCCGCGTCATCACCGACCGCAGCCAGGCGCTGACGGCGATCCTCAAGCCCTCGTACGCGCCCATCGAGCAGTACGCCGATGTCGGCGGCATGAAGCAGGGGCCGTGGACCGACATCTACGCGCTGGGCGCGACCATGCACTTCCTGCTGCTGGGCAAGCCGCCACCGCCGGCGCCCGGCCGCTCGATCCAGGACACCATGAAGCCGCTGGCCACGCAGGCGCTGCCCGGCTGCACGCCCGAGTTCCTGGCGGTGATCGACTGGATGCTGGCGCCGCTGCCCACCGAGCGGCCGCAGACCGTGTCCGCGGTGCGCGACGCGCTGGCCGGCCGCACGCTGCCGCCGCAGCGCACGCCGCTGTCGCCGTTCGAGCGCACCGCGCCGGTCGACGGTGGCGCTGGCCTCGGCAACGAGGACGCGACCGTGGTCGTGCCGCGCGGCGCGCCGCCGCCGGCGCCGACGGCCGACGACGACGCCACCGTGGTGATCCCGCGTGCGGCGATGGCACCGCCGCCGCGGCCCGCGGCGGGCGATGACGACGCGACCATCATCTCGCCGCGCTCGTCGGCATTCTGGATTCCGGCGGAATCACCGGCGGCGGCGCCGACGCCCGCGGCACCAGCGCAGGCCGCGCCGGCCGCGCGGCAGGACACCACGCAGTACGCGCCGCGCGCGCTGGCCGACCAGGGCGCCGATGCGCCGGCTGCGGCGCCGGCCCAGCGCCGCGCCGCGGAGGATCGGCCGCCACCCGTGGTGTCCAAGGCGCCCGTGCCGCCAGCGCCCAGTCCCGCGCGCCAGGCGGCCGCGGCCTCGCCGCCGTCCTGGCTGACGCCGGTGCTCGCCGGCGTCGCCGCGGCCGCGGTCATCGGCGGCGGCCTGTGGTGGTTCCTGACCCGTCCGGCCGCCGACCCAGCGCTGGCCAACGCGAGCCCGGTGACGGCGCCTGAGCCCGCAGCGCTGCCCAGTCCTGCACCCGCGCCGGCGGTCGCCGAGCCCACGTCGGCCACCACCACGATCGGCGCGGTCGCCTCCGCCGCCGCCGCGATCACGCCGGACCCCAGCCCCGCGCCGGCGCCCGTCGTCGCGCCGGCGCCCAACCCGGCGCCGCCGACGGCCACGCCGCGCACAGAACCCACGCCGCGCACAGAATCCACGCCGCGCATCACCGAGCCCACGCCGCGGCGTGCCGAACCCGCGCCGCAGCCGCGCACCAGCACGGCGGGCCCGACCACGCCGGCGCCGCAGAGCCAGAGTGCGCAGCCGCAGCCCGCGCCGCGCCAGGCCCAGGCACCGACGCCCCGGCCGGCGCCGGCGCCCGCGCCCGCCGCCACGGCCGACGCCGCGCCGCCCGCCGACGAGCGGCCCAAGTCGCCCAGCGAGCGCTGCGCCAAGGAACTGCCGCTGGTGCGCCTGATCTGCATCGACCTGGTCTGCAATCGCTCGGAATTCAGCAAGCACCCCGAGTGCGTCAGCCTGAGAGCCGAGCAGGCCCAGAAGCGCCGCCTCGACGGCAACTGAAAGCCGCCCATTCGAGGCCGCCGAGGCCGCGGGAGACTCACCATGACCGCTGCTGCTGCCGAGCCCGCGCCCGCGCGGGCGCACCACGCCATCTGGCCGTCGCGCCTGCCGCGCGAACTGGTGATCCCCGAGACCACCATCGGCTTCAACCTCGAGGTCAGCGCGCGCCGCTTTCCGAACCGGGCGGCCTACGTCTTCCTCGGCCGCACGCTCAGCTATGCCGAGCTGCTGGCCCAGGCCGAGGCGCTGGCCGGCTGGCTGCAGGCGCAGGGCGTGGCCAAGGGCGACCGCGTGCTGCTGTACCTGCAGAACTGCCCGCAATGGGCGATCGCCTTCCACGCGATCCAGCGCGCCGACGCGGTGGTGGTGCCGGTGAACCCGATGAATCGCGCCGACGAGTTCGGCCACTACATCAGCGACCCCGAGGCCAAGGTGGCGATCACCAGCGCCGATCTCGCCGCCATTGTCGAGCAGGCCAACGCCGCGCTGCCGCCGGCGCAGCGCCTGCGCACGCTGCTGGTCACGCGCTACACCGACGCGATGCCGCCGCTCGACGAGATCGATCCGGCCGAGAAGCCCGCCGCGGCGATCTTCGACTGGCTGTGCGCCGAGGCGCCGCTGCCGCCGGGTGCGGTGCGTTGGACTGATGCGTTATCTGCGGGGCTGCGTCCGGCCGGCCCGTCGACCGCGCAGCCCGACGACCTGTGCGTGCTGCCCTACACCTCGGGCACCACCGGCCTGCCCAAGGGCTGCATGCACAGCCACCGCACGCTGATGCCCAACATCGCGGGCGCCGGACCGTGGGGGCAATCGGGCCCCGAGACGGTGGCGCTGGGCGTGGTGCCGATGTTCCACATCACCGGGCTGCTCTACAACGTGCTGGCCGCCGCCTACGGCGGCAACACGACGGTGTTGATGCCGCGCTGGGACCGCGAACTGGCGGGGCGGCTGATCTCGCGCCACCGCGTCAGCCACTGGACCTGCATCCCGACGATGGTGATCGACCTGCTGGGCAGCCCCAACGTCGCCCGCTTCGACCTCAGCAGCCTGCGCCGGCTCTCGGGTGGCGGTGCCGCGATGCCGCAGGCGGTGGCCGAGCGGCTGCAGGCCGAGTTCGGCCTCACGTTCGCCGAAGGCTACGGCCTGACCGAAACCGCCGCGCCGACCCACGCCAATCCGCCCGAGCGCGCCAAGCTGCAGTGCCTGGGCATCCCGATCTTCGGTGTCGATTCGCGCGTGGTCGATCCCGCCACGCTGCAGGAGATGCCGGTGGGCGAGAGCGGCGAGATCGTCACCCACGGGCCGATGCTCTTCAAGGGTTACTGGCGCCACCCCGAGGCAACGCGCGACGCCTTCGTGCAGATCGACGGCAAGCCCTTCTTCCGCACCGGCGATCTCGGGCGCATGGACGAGGAGGGCTACTTCTTCATCACCGACCGCCTCAAGCGCATGATCAACGCCAGCGGCTACAAGGTGTGGCCCAGCGAGGTGGAACTGCTGCTCTTCAAGTGCCCGCAGGTGCAGGAGGCCTGCGTGGTGGCCGCACGCGACGACTACCGCGGCGAGACCGTCAAGGCCTATGTCGTGCTGCGCGACGCGGCGCGCGGCCACACCAAGGCCGACGACATCATCGCCTGGGCGCGCGAGCACATGGCGGCCTACAAGGTGCCGCGGCTGGTCGAGTTCGTCGACAGCCTCCCCAAGAGCGGCTCGGGCAAGGTGATGTGGCGGCTGCTGCAGGAGCGCGAGCAGGCGCGCTGATCGGGGCCGGATCGCGCCCTGATCGCGCCCCGATGACGCCCTGCTAACGGGTTAGCCGGAGCCCTTGCCGCCGGCCGCGAGCGAGGTCTTCGTTGAGCATGCGCGCCGCGTCCTGCGGCGCGCGGCCGTGGCGCAGCAGGGTCTCGCGCGCGATGCGGTGCACCTGCTCGGCGCCGCCGTCCCAGTGCGTCCAGTGCGGCGGCGGGCGGATCAGCGTGCAGCGCGTGCGGCCGTCGGCGAGCGCGTAGCCGACCTCGATCGGGTAGCTGCCGCGGCCGAAGCCGGAGGCCTCGACGTCGATCACGCAAGGCTGGTTCATGACAGCCCCGCGTCCGACGCGTCCGTCGGCCGATCCGCCGAGGGGATGGCGGGCCGGATGGGCAGCGGCCCGGCGCGCGGCCCGCGGCTCATCCTCGCAACAACGAGGCCAGCATCGCCAGCCCCGACAGCGTCAGCAGCCCCAGCACGAGCTGGCGGAAGGCCAGCGGGCTGATGCCGATGTAGACCCGCATGCCCAGCAGCGCCGGCAGCGTCAGCGCAGCGGCGACGATGGCGAGGTCGGCGTACAGCGCCGGCTTGATCAGCCCGCGCTGCAGGTAGGCGGCGGTGCTGACGGCCAGCATGGTGAGGTTGAAGTTCTGCACCACTGCGCGCTGCTCGTCGCGCTCCATGCCGCGCAGCGTGCACCACAGCGTCGGCACCGCGCCGGTGAAGCCGCCCAGCGGCCCCATCAGCCCGCCGATGGCGCCGGCTGCGGCATCGGCGGCGCGGCCCGCGCGCAGCTGCGGCAACCGGCTGCTGAACAGCATCAGCGGGCACCAGACGACCAGCAGGCTGCCGATCAGCAGCTTGAAGGCGCGCAGGTCGATGTGCGGCAACAGCAACACGCCCAGCGGGACACCGCACAACCCGCCGGCGATGAAGGGCCACAGCACGCGCCAGCGGCTGCCGCGACGCACCACCAGCGCCGCCAGGATCTGGCCCGTCAACCCGCCCACGGTGGCCAACACCGCAGCGCGCTGCGGCTCCAGCCCCCAGGCCCAGAACGACAGCGAGACCATGCTGAACGCGAAGCCCGACAACCCCTGCACGAAACCGGCGGTGGCCGCGCCGGCGATGATCAGCCCGAGTTCGCCGGTCAATGGGCGCGCTCAGGCTGCGCTCGACTCGCGCACAGGCGCGCCCGAGGCTGGGCTCAACTCACGCTCAGCCGCGCCCGCGGCTGGGCTCAACTCACGCTCAGCCGCGCCCGAGGCTGGGCTCAACTCACGCTCAGCCGCGCCCGCGGCTGGGCTCAACTGAGCACCCGCAGGTGCGGCCGCGGCTGCGCAGCGGCGGCCACGCGGCCCAGCACCGCGGCCTGCTCGAAGCCGTGGCGGCGGAAGATGGCCAGCACGGCATCCAGCGCGCCGGGCTCGCAGGAGACGAGCAGGCCGCCGCTGGTCTGCGGGTCGCTCAGCAGCGCGCGGTCTTCCGGCGCAAAGCTTTCGGGCAGCGCCACGTCGGCGCCGTAGCCGGCCCAGTTGCGGCCCGAGGCGCCGGTGACGAAGCCCTGCGCCGCCAGCGCGCGCACGCCGTCCAGCAGCGGCACCGCGGGCCAGTCGATCTGCACGTCGCAGCCGGAACCACGCGCCAGCTCCAGCGCGTGGCCGGCCAGCCCGAAGCCGGTGACATCGGTCAGCGCGTGAACGCCGCTCAGCGCGGCGAGGTCGGGCCCAGGCGTGTTCAGCCGCGTGGTGTTGGCGATCATCTGCGCGTAGCCGGCAGCGTCCAACTGGCCCTTCTTCAGCGCCGCCGACATCACGCCCACGCCCAGCGGCTTGCCCAGCACCAGCAGGTCGCCCGGCCTGGCATCGGCGTTGCGTTTGACGCGCGCGGGGTGCACCAGCCCCAGCGCCACCAGGCCGTAGATGGCCTCCACCGAGTCGATGGTGTGGCCGCCGGCGATCGGGATGCCGGCCGCACGGCAGACCGCCGAGCCGCCTTCCAGCACGCGGCCGATCGTCTGCGTCGACAGCACGTTGATCGGCATGCCGACCAGCGCCAGCGCCAAGATCGGCCGGCCGCCCATCGCGTAGACGTCGCTGATCGCGTTGGTGGCGGCGATGCGCCCGAAGTCGAAGGGGTCGTCGACGATCGGCATGAAGAAGTCGGTGGTGGCGACCAGCGCCTGCTCGTCGTTGAGCCGGTAGACGGCAGCGTCGTCGGCGGTCTCGATGCCCACCAGCAGCTCGGGCGGGATCGGCAGCGCGGCCGTGCCCCTCAGGATCTCCGACAGCACGCCGGGCGCAATCTTGCAGCCGCAGCCGCCGCCGTGCGACAGCGAGGTCAGGCGGGGTTCGGCGGGTGTCTCGGGGGCGTTCATCGGCGGTGGGTCTCCATAGGGCGGCTGAGCAGGCCGCTGATCATCCGCTGCAGCGTGGCACGCTCGCGCTCGGGCCCAAACAGCGGCGCGCGTGCCGCGCCGCTGGCTGCCAGCTGCGCGAGCATAGCCGGCTCGTCGCGGCAGCGTTGCAGCAGCCGCGCCAATGCCGCACTGTCGCCGCCGTCGAACAACCCCGGGTGATCGTCGCCCAGCAGTCCGACGTTGCCGTCGATGCGCGAGGCCAGCACCGCGGTGCCGCTGGTGATGGCCTCGATCACCACGTGCGCGCCGCCTTCCAGCGCGCTGGTGTGCACCAGCACGTGGGCTTGCTGGATGCGCCGCCGCGTCTCGCCGTGCGGGCGGCCGCCCAGCCAGCGGTAGCCGGGACAGTCGGCCGCGCAGCGGCGTGCGGCGTCGCCGAGTGCGGGGTCCAGCGCGGCGCCGATGTGGTCGATGCGGATGTCGGTGCGCGTGCGCAGCAGCCGGGCGGCGTCGAACAAGGTCTGCGGCGATTTCTCGGCGCGCAGGTGGCCCACCATCAGCGCGCGCAGGTGGCGGCGCGGCTTGGCCGGCAACGGCCGGCGCGCCGGGCTGGACTGCAGGCAGACCTCGGCCTTGGCGCGCCAGCGCTCGGGCAGCGCGGCCACGCCCAGCGGCTGCAGCACCACCAGGCGGTCGGCCAGCTGCAGCGAGCGCTGGGCGGCGGCGTCGACGCCGATGTCGTGATAGAGGTCGGTGCCGGTCAGCACCAGCAGCAGCGGCCGCGCCGGGTGCGCGGCGCGCCAGGCGGCCACCGCGGCGGCCGAGCGGCGGGCGTGCAGCGCGATCATCAAGTCCTCGTCGCCGGCGCGCCAGTCGGCGGCCAGCCGGACCCGATAATCGCCACGCAGCATCGACGCCCAGCGGCGCGCGGTCTGCCAGTTGCCGTTGTTGGCCGCCGCCAGCGCGGGGGTCACGATCACCAAGGTGGGCGCGTGCACCAGACCGTCTCCAATTCAGCCGATGCCGCGGTGGATGCCGCCGCGATGGCCGCCCGCAACGCCCAGGGCGCGGCGCTGGCGCAGGCCCTGGCCGACAGCCGGCGCGACACGCTGGCCGGCTTTGCCGCGCTGCAGGCCGCGCTGGGGCCGGTGCCGGCCGTGCCGTATCGCCCCAGCCTGAACCCGCCACTGTGGGAACTGGGGCACGTGGGCTGGTTCCAGGAACGCTGGATTGCACGCAACCCGCAGCGGCATCGGGGCGCGGATGCCGACCCCGACGCCGCGCTGCGGCCGGCGCGCCGCGGCAACGCCGATGCGCTGTACGACTCCAGCCGCGTGCCGCATGTCGAACGTTGGCAGCTGCCGTTGCCCGATGCCGAAGCGACGCGCGCCGACCTGGCGGCCCAACTCGAGGCCACGCTGCAGGCCTTGCCTGCCGCCGGCGACGACCGCAGCCTGTACTTCCACCGTCTGGTCCTGTTCCACGAAGACATGCATCACGAGGCCGCTTTGTACATGGCGCGCGGTCTGGACGTGGCGACGTCCGACGCGCGCTGGCAGCCGCCGGTGCTGCCGCCGGCGCGGCTGGCGCTGCCGCTGGCGGCGCTGGCGCAACCGATGGGCAGCGCGGGCCCCGGCTTCGCCTTCGACAACGAAGTGCCGCCCTGCACGCAGCGCAGCGAGCCGGCGCGGATCGACAGCCGCGTGCTCAACTGGGCCGAGTACCTGGGCTTCGCCGAAGACGGCGGTTACTCGCGCGCCGCGCACTGGACCGCAGCCGGCTGGGCCTGGCTGCAGCGCAGCGGCCTGCGCTGGCCGCTGTACCTGCGGCGCGAAGGCGGCACCTGGCTGCAGCGCCGCGGCGGCCAGTGGCGCGTGCTGGACCTCGCGCAGCCGGCCGAGCATCTGAGCCTGCACGAAGCCCAGGCCTGGTGCCGCTGGGCCGGCCGCTGCCTGCCGACCGAGTCGCAATGGCAGCAGGCCGCCGACGGTGCTGGCCCTGACGCGCCCTTCCATTGGGGCGCCGTGTGGGAGTGGACCGCCACCGCCTTCGGCCCCTGGCCGGGCTTCAAGGCGCATCCGTACCGCGACTACTCGCAGCCCTGGTTCGACGGCCGCCCGGTGCTGCGCGGCGCCTCGTACCTGACGCAGCCGCGCATGCGTCATCGGCGCTACCGCAACTTCTTCGGCGCCGATCGCAACGACGTTGCGGCCGGCTTTCGCAGCTGCGTGCCGATGGCCTGAGGGCACGGCTTCAGGCCCGCGCAAAGAACACGCCGAACCAGCCGCGCTCGTCCTGCCAGCCTTGCACGTCGCGCCAGCCGGCGGCCTGCAGCAGGGCCTTGAAGGCGGCCGGCGTCCACTTGTACGAGTTCTCGGTGTGCAGCCGCTCGCCGGCGGCAAAGCGGCGCTGCTGCCCCGGCCAGCGCACGCTCAGCCCGCGCCTGGCCTGCAGGTGCATCTCGATGCGCGACTGCGCTTCGTCGAACAGCGCCAGGTGCTGCCAGTCGCGCACCTCGAAGTCGCTGCCCAGCAGGGTGTTGAGATGGCGCAGCAGGTTGAGGTTGAAGGCCGCGGTGACGCCCAGCGCGTCGTCATAGGCGGCTTCCAGCACCGCGCGCGGCTTGACGAGGTCGGCGCCGATCAGCAGCGCGCCGCCGGCCGCCGCCTCGCGCGCCTGGCGCAGCAGCCGCAAGGCCTGCTCGGGCGCGAAGTTGCCGATGCTGGAGCCCGGGTAGAACACCAGCGACGGGCCTTCGTGCACGTGCGCCGGCAGCCGCAGCCGCTGCGAGAAATCGGCCACCACGCCGCTGATCGGCAGCGCCGGGTGGCGCTGCTGCAGCGCGGCGAGCGCGCGCTGCAGGTGGTCGGCCGCGATGTCCACCGCGACGTAATGCGCCGGCCGCAGCGCGGCGAACAAGCGCTCGGCCTTGGCACCGTCGCCGGCGCCCAGGTCCAGCAGCGCAAAGCCGGGCGGCAGCGCGGCGCGCACCGCGGCGGCGATGGCCTGGCCGTGCCGCTGCATCAGCGCGGCCTCGGTGCGCGTGGGGTAGTACTCGGGCAGCTCGGTGATCGCGACGAACAGCGCCGAGCCCAGCGCGTCGTACAAGAAGCGCGGCGAGACCGCGGCCTGCGGCTGCAGCAGGCCATGCGTCAGCTCCGCGCGGACGTCGGCCTCGGGCGGCAGGTCTTGAAAGAAGCGGGGGCTCAGGGCAGAGGGCATCGTGGCGTGGCCGCCAGGGTAAGCCTGGGCGGCTGTCGGCGATTCTCGCCAGCGCCGACAATCCGCGCATGGACCCGTTGTTGAACCGGCCGCGCCGGGCAAGCCTGGCCGCGTTGGCAGGCGCGGCGCTGCCGGCGCGCGCCGGCAATGCCTTCGAATGGCGGCCCTGGCCCGCAGGCCGGCGGCTGCCGCCGCTGCCCGAGTTGCCGCTGCTCGACGGTGGCCGCTGGGCGCTGGCTTCGCACAGCGGCCACCGGCTGCTGCTGGCCAACTTCTGGGCCAGCTGGTGCGCGCCTTGCCGCGACGAGCTGCCGCTGCTGCTGGTGATGGCGCGCGACCGCGCGGCCGAGGGCTTGCACATCGTCGGCATCAACTACAAGGAGCCGGCGGCGACGGTCAGGCGCTTCCTCGATCGCCAGGGCCTGGAGCTGCCCGTCGCGCTGGATGCCGACGGCGCCGCGGCCAGCGCCTGGACGCCGCGCATCTTTCCCAGCACGGTGCTGTTCGATCGCCGCAACCAGCCGTTGGGCACCGTGGTCGGCGAGATCGACTGGACCGGCCCCTACGCGGCCCGCATCCTCGACCCGCTGCTCGCGGGCCGGAGCTGACCGATGCTGCCGCAGCCGCCGCTGGACTACCGCGCCGTGCGCGACCGCAGCGTGGCGCTGGCACGCGGGCTGTCCGAAGCCGATTGCCAGGTGCAGGCGATGCCCGAGGCCAGCCCGGTCAAATGGCATCTGGCGCACACCACGTGGTTTTTCGAGACCTTCGTGCTCGAAGCGGCCGAGCCCGGCTTCAAGCCCTTCCACCCGGCCTACCGAGTGCTGTTCAACAGCTACTACAACGGCATCGGCCAGCAGCACCCGCGCGCGCAGCGCGGACTGGTCACGCGGCCGTCGCTGGCCGAAGTGCTGGACTACCGCCGCCAGGTGGACGAGCGCGTGGCCGCGCTGCAGCGCCGCGGCTGCAGCGCCGCGATCGCCGCGCGCATCGAGCTCGGGCTGCACCACGAGCAGCAGCACCAGGAGCTGATCCTCACCGACCTTCAGCAGCTGCTGTCGTGCAACCCCCTGGACCCGGTCTACGACGAAGCCTGGGACGCCGACGCCGCCGAGCCGGCTGATGCCTTGGCCTTCGTGCCGCTGCAGCCGGGGCCCGGCGGCCTGGTGTCGATCGGCCACGAGGGCGGCGCCTTCGCCTTCGACAACGAGACGCCGCGCCACGCCGTTCATTTACGGCCTTATGCGCTGGCGGCGCGGCTGCTGACGGTGGGCGACTGGCAGGCCTTCGTCGACGATGGCGGCTATCGCCAGCCGCGCTGGTGGCTGTCGGCCGGCTGGGACTGGCTGCGCCGCGACGGCATCGAAGCGCCGCTGTACTGGCGGCGCGGCGGCGATGCGAGCAGCACCTTCACGCACCGCTTCGGCCTGCAAGGCCTGCGGCCGCTGCGGCCGGGGCAGACGCTGTGGCACGTGAGCCTGTACGAAGCCGACGCCTACGCCCGCTGGCGCAGCGCGCAAGGCGAGGGCGGGCCGCCGCTGCGCCTGCCGACCGAGGCCGAATGGGAGCACGCCGCCGCCCTGGCGCCGGCGGGGCTGCAGCAGGTTCAAGGCAGGGCCTGGCAGTGGACCAGCAGCGCCTATGCGGCTTACCCCGGCTTTGCCGCCTGGGACGGCGCGGTCGGCGAGTACAACGCCAAGTTCATGGTCGACCAATACGTGCTGCGCGGCGGCTCGCCGGCCACGCCGCCGGGGCATCTGCGGATCAGCTACCGCAACTTCTTTCCGGCCGCGACGCGCTGGCAGTTCAGCGGCGTGCGGCTGGCGCACGACCGGCCATAGCGTTAACAGGCCCGAGTCAAGCCGGCCGCGCGCCGCGGCGCTTACCAGCGACGGTCGTCGCGGCGGTCGCGCCAGTCGGGGATGCCGTCGCGGTCGCGGTCGGGGCCGCGCCGCCAGCCGTTGCGGTCCAGCCGGTTGTCGTGGCGGTCGTAGCGGTTCGGGATGCCATCGCGGTCGCGGTCACCGTAGGCATAGCCGTAGGCGCGGCGGTCGTCGTAGCGCCCTTGCCAGACCGGGGCCGGCGCCACGTACAGCGGGGCCGCGACGACGCGCGGCGCCGGCGCCACGATCACCGGCAGGGGAAGCGGGGGCAGCGGCAAGCCGATCTGCAGCGACCACTGCACGCTCTCGCGCGCCTGGGCGGGCAGACCGACCAGCAGGCCGGCAGCGGCCAGCGCGGCGGCCGAGAGGATCTTGCGGGTGGTGGACATGCGGTTTCTCCTTGGTGAAGTCGACGTGTCTTGGCACGTGCTCCATTAACGGCCACCGATGTCGCTGCGGCGACGCCCGCGCGCAAAGTTGCGTGAACGGCGGTAAGCGTTGCCCGATGGCCTGTCAACGCGATGGGAGGGTTCGCGTGACTCAGCAAACAGCCGCCAGCAAGGCGCGCGGCGCAGCCCATGCTGCGCGCCCCTCTAGTTCTTCTGGTAGCAAGTGCCCGCGAAGGTGGACAAGCCTGCCGCTTCGCGGCCAACAGCCGAAAACCACCACCAAGGGCAGCGCCGGCAAGGCAGGATCTCAGGCGCGATGTTGGTGTACGGCGGACCAACGTACAATTGCCACTCCCACTGCCGAGGTACGCCATGGCCGCACCTGAGACCACTCGCACCGCCCGGGTCGAGGCGCGCATCGCGCCCGACGCGCTCGCCGTCGTTCGCCGTGCCGCTGAGCTGCAGGGGCGCAGCGTCAGTGACTTCCTGGTCGCGGCGGCGTTGAAGGACGCGCAGCGCACCATCGAGGACGCCCAGATCATCCGCCTGAGCGTCGAGGATCAGCAGCGCTTTGCGGACCTGCTGCTCAACCCGCCGCCGCTCGTACCGGCCATGAAGCGCGCACTGAAGGCCCGCCAGCGCTTGATCGCCGGCGCGAAGTGACAGCGGCGTTCCACCTGGAGCCCCTCGGCCCAGGCCACGACCGAAATGCGTTTTCTTGCGGCGTGGAGGCTCTGGACCGCTACCTGTCCAGCCAAGCTGGCCAGGACATCAAGCGGCGCGTCAGTGCCTGCTATGTCGCGCTCGAACTCACTTCCGGCAAGGTGGCGGGCTACTACACGCTCGCGGCCGGCAGCGTGCCACTGAGCGACCTGGCACCTGCGCTGACCAAACGGCTGCCTCGCTACCGCAGCGTTCCCGTGGCGCGCGTCGGCCGCATGGCCATCGACATGGCATTTCAAGGGCAGAAGCTGGGCGGCGCACTGCTGGCGGATGCAGCCGTTCGGGCGGCGCGGTCAGAAGCTGCCGTCTTCGCGCTGATCGTCGACGCCAAGGATGGCGGGGCCGCGGTGTTCTACCGGCACCATGGCTTCGAGCCGTTCGGCGGCAACCCCCTGCAGCTGATCGTGCCGCTCCAGCGGTTCCTTCAGGCTACCGGTTAGTGCCGGGCGGTAAGCTCAGCATTTCATGAGAAAGTGACTTTGGCGAAATCAATGTGTCTTCGTCGCCGAATGAAAAAGACGCCGCCGCCAAGGGTGAGCGGGACAAACAGGGAGGCTCATGTCGCAGGACGCACCGCTGACATTCTTCGAACATCCGATCCTCAATTCGCCGTACGCCTACCCGGGCCGGCACTGGGAGCTGGATGCCGATGGTCAGCCCACGAACAAGCTGGTCGAGTCGCGTCGGCGATCGGACCTGATCACGCCGGTGCCGAAGGCAAAGAAGCGCAAGGCGCCGAAGGGTCCGACAGCCCAGGCCTCGCTGGACTTGTCTGCCGACGACGAAGGCCTCAGCACCGCCGAACAGAAGTACGACCCCACGCCGATCATCAACGAGCTGCGTGGCTACGTCGACACCTGGCGCGCACTGCCCAACCCGTCTCAGTGGCAGGTCACGCCCGAGACCGCACGCCTGCTGCAGCACTGGCGCCACCACCCCTTCCAGGGCGTGCGCCCGTTCTTCTGCCAGATCGAGGCGGTCGAGACGGCCATCTGGCTGACCGAGGTCGCGCCCAAGCTCGGCGCCTCCGGCAGGAAGTTCCGCGAGCACCTCGCCGGCGCCAACGCGATGTCCAACCCGGACCTGTTCCGCATCGCGCTCAAGCTGGCCACCGGCGCCGGCAAGACCACCGTCATGGCGATGCTCATCGCCTGGCAGACCGTGAACGCCGTGCGGCACCCTGCAGCCAAGCAGTTCACCCGCGGCTTCCTCATCGTGGCGCCGGGCCTGACCATCAAGGACCGCCTGCGCGTGCTGCTGCCCCAGGACCCGGACAGCTACTACGCCAATCGCGAGCTGGTGCCCGGCGACATGCTGGGCGACATCAAGCGCGCGGTGATCGTCATCACCAACTACCACGCCTTCAAGCAGCGCGAGACGCTGGAGGTCACCGCTGCAGGCCGGGCCCTGCTGCAGGGCCGCGGCGCCCCGCTGCAGACGCTGGAGACCGAAGGCCAGATGCTGCAGCGCGTGATGCCCGAACTGATGGGCATCAGAGGAGTGCTCGTCATCAACGACGAGGCGCACCACTGCTACCGCGCGAAGCCCAAGGAAGCCGAGGCCGACATCGACGACCTGAAGGGCGACGAGAAGGACGAGGCGAAGAAGAACAACGAGGCGGCCCGCCTGTGGATCAGCGGCGTCGAGGCCGTGAAGCGCAAGCTCGGCGTCCCTGTGGTCTTCGACCTCTCGGCCACGCCGTTCTTCCTTCGTGGCTCCGGCTACGCCGAAGGCACGCTGTTCCCGTGGACCATGTGTGACTTCTCGCTGATGGACGCCATCGAGTGCGGCATCGTCAAGCTGCCGCGCGTGCCGGTGTCCGACAACATCACCGGTGCCGACGCGCCGAAATTCCGCAACCTCTGGGACCACATCGGCAAGCGCATGCCCAAGAAGGGCGTGCGCACAGCCGGCAAGCTGGACCCGCTGGCCTTGCCGACCGAGCTGTACACCGCACTCGAAGCGCTGTACGGCCACTACGCCAAGATTTTCGACAGCTGGCAGGCCTTGGGGCTAGAGGTTCCGCCCGTCTTCATCGTGGTGTGCAACAACACGGCCACGTCGAAGCTGGTCTACGACTACATCTCCGGCTTCGAGCGCACCGTCGAGCACACCGCTGCGAACGGCGAGAAGACCGAGACCCGCACGCTGGAGAACGGCCGCCTCAAGCTCTTCCGCAACTACGACGACAACGGTCGGAAGCTGGCGCGCCCACGCACGCTGCTGATCGACAGCGAACAGCTGGAGTCGGGCGAAGCTCTCGACCCCGGCTTTCGCGACCTGGAAGCCGACACCATCGAGCGCTTCCGCCGCGAGATCATCGAGCGCACCGGCGACCGCGCCGCGGCCGACAAGCTCACCGACGCCGACCTGCTGCGCGAGGTGATGAACACCGTCGGCAAGCCCGGCAAGCTGGGCGAAGGCATCCGCTGTGTGGTGAGCGTCTCCATGCTCACCGAAGGCTGGGACGCCAACACCGTGACGCACGTGCTGGGCGTTCGTGCCTTCGGCACGCAGCTGCTGTGCGAGCAGGTGGTTGGCCGCGCGCTGCGCCGCCAGAGCTACACGCTGAATGCCGACGACAAGTTCGACGTGGAATACGCCGACGTGCTGGGCATCCCCTTCGACTTCGCGGCCAAGCCGGTGGTCGTGCCGCCCAAGCCGCCGGTGAAGACCACCCGCGTGCACGCTCTCAGCCCCGAGCGCGATGCGCTGGAGATCCGCTTCCCGCGGGTGGACGGCTACCGCGTCGAGCTGCCGGCCGAGCGGCTCAAAGCCACTTTCAGCGCGAACTCCGGCCTGACCCTGACGCCCGACCTGGTGGGCCCGTCCAACACCCAGAACCTGGGCATCGTGGGCGAAGGCGTGAACCTGACGGTGCAGCACCTGGAAGACACGCGCGACAACTCAATAGCCTTCCACCTGGCCAAGCACCTGCTGTACCGCAAGTACCGCGACCCGGGCCAGGATCCCAAGCTGCACCTCTTCGGCCAGCTCAAGGGCATTGCCCAGGAGTGGGTGCGCGACCACCTGAAGTGCGCCGGCGGCACCTGGAAGGCCCAGGTGATGCACCAGGAGATCACCGACATGGCCTGCGAGCGCATCCATGCCGCCATCAGCGCCACGCTGGCGGGATCGAACGCCGTGCGCGTGGTGCTCGACCCGTACAACCCCACCGGCAGCACCCGGCACGTCAACTTCACGACCGCGAAGCAGAGCCTGTGGCAGACGAACGGGCCGCCGCCGAAGAGCCATGTGAACTGGGTCGTCTTCGACAGCGACTGGGAAGCCGAGTTCTGCCGCGTGGCCGAGCAGCACCCGCGCGTGAGGGCCTACGTGAAGAACCACAGCTTGGGGCTAGAGGTGCCCTACCGCCTGGGTGGCACGCAGCGGCACTACCGGCCGGACTTCATCGTGCGCATCGATGATGGCCACGACGACCCGCTGAACCTGGTCGTCGAGATCAAGGGCTTCCGCGGCGAAGACGCCGTGGTCAAGGCCGAGACGATGGCCACCCAGTGGGTGCCGGGCGTCAACGCACTGGGCACCTACGGTCGGTGGGCCTTCGCCGAGTTCCGCTCGGCGCATGACCTGGAAGCCGACTTCGACAAACTGATCCAGGGCCTTGTGACGACGAGCACCGCGCCCCTGCCCGCCTGATCTTGCCTGACGGACCCGACATGGCCACCAAGAAATCCAAAACCATCGGTAGCACCTTCGTCGGCGTCGATGCGCTCAAGCACGCCGACGACAAGCGCAAGAACATCCCGACGGCCGAGTACCAGAGCCTGATGGCGGACGAGGCGCGCAAGCCCGTGCAGGTGACCTACCCGCGCAGCACGTCGAACGCCGATCACCTGAAGGCCGAGAAGGAAGCGCGCAACCACGACCTGGACCCGCAGCTCGTCTGGAGTGGCAAGGATGCGCAGGACTGGACCGACCTCGTCGTCAACGCACCGCCGCTCTATATCCAGGAGAAGGTGCACCCCAAGGTGCTGATCGACGACCTGCTGCGGCAGAGCCGCGAACGGCGCGAAGCGGCCGAGGCCGCATCCGGCGGCACGGTCGACATGTTCGGCGACTTCAACGGCATTCCGGCCGGCGCCGACAAGACCGATTTCTACGCACACGACCAGAACTGGACCAACCGCATGATCCTGGGCGACAGCCTGCAGGTGATGGCGAGCCTGGCCGAGCGCGAGGGGCTGCGGGGCAAGGTGCAGTGCGTCTACTTCGATCCGCCCTACGGGATCAAATTCAATTCGAACTTTCAGTGGAGTACCACGAGTCGCGACGTCAAGGATGGGAACCGCGACCACATCAGCCGTGAACCAGAACAGGTGAAGGCGTTCCGCGATACGTGGCGCGACGGGATCAACTCCTACCTGACGTACCTGCGCGATCGCCTGACGCTGGCTCGTGATCTGCTGACAGAGAGTGGTTCGGTCTTCGTTCAGATCGGCGACGAAAACGTTCATCGCGTGCGCGCGCTGATGGACGAGGTTTTCCTTGAAGAGAATCTCTGTGCGCAGTTGACCGTCGTGAAGACGGCCAGCCAGTCTGCCGAGTTGATCGCTGGAACCGCCGACTACGTGCTCTGGTACGCCAAGAACCGTGACATGGTCAAGTTCCGTGCCCCGCTCGCAGCCAAAGGCTTTGAGACTGACAAGTCAGGCGTCTATCGCTGGCTGCGGGGCGACGACGGTAAGGCCAGACCATTGACCGAGCCCGAACGTGCTGCGGGTCTCACAGCAGGGGTCTATCGGCTCGACAACATCACCTCGCAACGGCCGCCAGGAGACTTTCCCGTCGAGGTTAACGGACGGCAGTTCGGGCCTGGCAAGGGGTACTGGAAGACCGGTGAACTTGGAATGGCTCGCCTGCTCAAGGCGAATCGCATTCAAGCTGCCGCCAACAGCCTGACATACATCAGGTTCCTCGATGACTTCAAGGCTCAGGCCATCGGGAACGTCTGGACGGACACCGGCACCGGGAGCTTCACCGACGAAAAAGTCTATGTCGTCCAGAGCGGAACGAAGTTGGTTCAGCGTTGCCTGCTGATGGCGACGGACCCTGGTGACCTCGTAGTCGATCCGACATGCGGTTCTGGTACGACTGCCTACGTCGCCGAGCAATGGGGCCGCCGCTGGATCACCATCGACACGTCGCGCGTCGCCCTCGCGCTGGCCCGGGCCCGAATCATGGGCGCCCGCTACCCGTACTACCTGCTTGCTGACAGCCCCGAAGGCCAGCTGAAGGAGGCCGAGATCACGCGCGGCGTGCCGAGCAGCCAACCCACGCGCGGCAACATCCGCCAGGGCTTCGTCTACGAGCGGGTGCCGCACGTCACGCTGAAGAGCATCGCCAACAACGCCGAGATCGACGTGATCTGGGAGACGTGGCTGACAAGAATGGAGCCACTGCGCGAGGCGCTGAACGCCGCCCTCAAGAAGGACTGGCAGGACTGGCAGATCCCGCGCGATGCCCTCGATGACAAGGGTCTCAAGTGGAACGACAAGGCGAAGAAGCTGCATGCCGACTGGTGGGCCGCCCGCATCGAGCGGCAGCGCGAGATCGACGCCTCGATCGCCGCCAAGGCCGAGAGCGAGTACCTCTACGACAAGCCCTACGAGGACAAGAAGCGCGTGCGCGTGGCCGGCCCGTTCACGGTGGACTCGCTCAGCCCGCATCGCACGCTGGCGATGGACATCGACGACGGCCTGATCGATGGCGTGCGTGCGCCGAAGGCCGAGTACGAGGCCAAGGCCGACTTCGCGTCGGTGATGCTGGAGAACCTGAAGGCGGCCGGCGTGCAGCAGGCGCACAAGGCCGACCGCATCAGCTTCACCAGCATCGTCGGCTGGCCGGGCGAGTACGTCTGCGCCGAAGGCCGCTACATGGAAGGCGAGAAGGAGCGCCGCGCCGCCATCTTCATCGGCCCCGAGTTCGGCACCGTCTCACGGCCCGACCTGGTGAGCGCTGCCCGCGAAGCCGCCGACGCCGGCTTCGACGTGCTGATCGCCTGCGCCTTCAACTACGAGGCGCACGCCGCCGAGTTCGAGAAGCTGGGGCGCGTGCCGGTGCTGAAGGCCCGCATGAACCCCGACCTGCACATGGCCGGCGAGCTGAAGAACACCGGCGCGGGCAACCTGTTCGTGGTGTTCGGCGAGCCCGACATCCGCATCGAGCCGCAGGCCGACGGCCAGGTGCGCGTGCGCGTCAAGGGCGTGGACGTGTTCCGCCCGCAGACCGGCGAGATCGAGAGCGGCGGCACCGACAGCATCGCGCTGTGGATGATCGACACCGCGTACAACGAAGAGAGCTTCTTCGTCCGCCAGGCCTACTTCCTGGGCGCATCCGATCCCTACAAGGCCCTGAAGACGACGCTGAAGGCCGAGATCGACGCCGAGGCCTGGGCCACGCTCAACAGCGACGTGTCGCGCCCGTTCGAGAGGCCGAAGACCGGGCGCATCGCGGTGAAGGTGATCAACCACCTGGGCGATGAAGTCATGAAGGTGTTCGGGGTCAGCTGAGGACCGGCCGATGGCGCATCAGGCCTTGAACCGTCCATTCATCGTGCCTAGCCCTGGGAGCAGCCAGGCGGCGGCGCGAGCCCTCCCATCGCGTTAACAGGCCCTAGTGGCCCGAGGCGATGCGACGCGCCAGATCCCACAAGGCCAGGCGGTGCGCGGCCACCAGATCGTCAACCGTGGTGCCGGCGGCCGGCGCGCGCAGGCTGGCCACCAGCGTCTGCGGCGGGCGCTGGCCGGCGGGGTCGCTGATGGTCCAGCGGGCCTGCAGCCGCACGCCGTGGTGGTCGCCTTCCGCCTCCAGCGCCAGCAGTTCCACGCGCAGCAGCCGCGTCGGCGTCCAGCCCGGCGGCAGCGGCGAGTTGGCGACCTGGCTTTCGCCCAGCAGCAAGGCCAGGTCTTGCCGCAGCAAGCGCGGCACGGCGTCGCGCAGCGACTCGGCCCAGCGATGGCTCGACAGCGCCAGCACGCCGCTGTGGCCTTGCGGCAGCAGGATGGCCTCGCGGTCCAGGTAGTCGGGCAGGCGCACCGGCTGCAGCAGTTGCCAGCGTTCGCTGGACGGCGGCGGCGGCGTGAAGGGCAGCGGCGGCTCGCTGCGCAGGCGGTAGAGCTGCACCGGCGGCGACTGGCCGCAGCCGGCCAGGGCCAACAGGCCCGCCGGCAGGCCGAGCAGCAGCAGGCGGCGTGACGAGGAGGAGGCGTTCATCGCAGCGGCTCGCGTCAAGGGTTGGCCGCACGGCCGCGGATCAGCGCCTCGGGCTGGCGCTGCAGCAGGTCGGCCAGGTCGCGCACCGCGCGCGAGGCGCGGGCGATGTCCTGCGTCGCGCGTTCGAGCTGCGGCAGCAGCCCGCTGTCGTCGACGGTGGCGCGCTGCAGCGCGGCGGCGGTGTGCGCCAGGTCTTCAGCGGCGCGCTGCACGCTTTGCACCATGGGCTGCACGGAGTCGGCCACGCGGTCGACGCGCGCCATCGTGCCGCTCACGCCGTCGGCGGCGCGGCCCACGCGCTCCACGGCGTCGCCGGCACGGTCGGCCTGGGCGCCCCAGCGCGCGGCGGCCTGGCGGGTCTCGGCCAGCGTGGCCTGCAGCGCCTGGGCCAGCGGGCCGGTGCGCTGGTCGATGTGGGCCAGCAACTGGCGCAGCTCGCCGCTGGCGTTGGCCAACTCGTCCAGCGTGGTCTGCAGCTTGGGGTTGGCAACGAGCTGGCGCGCGCCGGCGGCCACGGCGCTGACGTCGCGCACCAGCTTCTCGAAGTCGAGGTTGCGCAACTGCTTCTGCAGCGCCTGCACCGGCGACGGCAGCGTGGGGATCTCGGTCAGGCCGCCTGCGCCGCGGGTGACCGGCACCGGCACCGGCTTGCTTTCGGGCCGCAGGTCGAGGTCGACGTAGAGCAGCCCGGTCAGCAGGCTTTGGGTGCCGAGCTGCGCGCTCAGGCCTTGCGCCACCAGGTCGGCCACGGTCACGCCGCTGTCGCGGCCCTTGACGTCGTCGATGCGCGCGCGTTCGATCTCCAGCACCACGGGGATCGCGTAGCGGCCGGGCTGGCCCTGGTAGACGACGCCGATCTCGACCACGCTGCCCAGGCGCACGCCGCGAAAGACCACCGGCGCGCCCACCTGCAGCCCGTAGACCGAGCCCTCGAAGTGCGCCAGCGCGCGCTCGCGGCCGGCGAACAGCCGGCCCTCGGTGAAGGTGTAGACGACGGCGGCCAGCAGCGCGATGCCGCCCAGCAGGAACAGGCCGATGCGGGTGGGATGGGCCTTGCGCTTCACGGCCTTGGGCTCCGGCGCAGGAACTCGCGCACACGCGGCGGGCCGTGTTCGGCGAGGACCTTGGGAGCATCGAGCGCGAGCATGGTCTTGTCCTGCGGGTCGAGGTAGAGCGCGCGGTCGGCCACCGCGAACACGCTGTCGATCGAGTGGCTGACCATCACGACCGTGGTGCCGAGGTTGCGCCGCAGGCTGAGTATGAGGCCGTCCAGCCGGGCGCTGCTCAAGGGGTCAAGTCCCGAGGAGGGTTCGTCCAGGTACAGCAGCTCGGGGTCGAGCGCCAAGGCGCGGGCGATCGCGGCGCGCTTGCGCATGCCGCCGCTGAGCTCGGCGGGCTCCAGCTCGAAGGCGTCGGCCAGGCCCACCAGCGCCAGCTTCCAGTGCGCGCGCTGCCGGCGCTCGGCCGCGCGCCGGCGGCTGAACAGGCGCAGCGGCAGCATCACGTTCTCGCCGACGCTCATCGAGCTCCACAGCGCGCCGGACTGGAACATCACGCCGAAGCGGCGGCGCAGCTCGGCCAGCGTCTCGTCGTCACAGTTGTTGAGGTCCTGGCCGCCGTACAGCACCTGGCCGGCGGCCGGCGTCTGGAGCCCGATCATGTGGCGCATCAGCGTGCTCTTGCCGCAACCGCTGGGGCCCATGATGGCCAGCACCTCGCCGCGGCGGACGTCGAACGTCAGGTCGCGCTGCACCACATCGTCGCCGAAGGCCATGGTCAGGCCCTTGACCTGAACCAGGGCCTGATCGCCGGCTGCGCGGTCTTCGGCGGCGGGTGCAGCGAGTTCGTGGTCGCCGTCCATCACAGCCCCAGGCTCTGGAACAGCACCGTGCTGGCCGACGCCGCGATCACGATCCACAGCAGCGCCTTGACCACCGCGGTGGTGGTGGCCGCGCCCACGGCCTGGGCGTCGCGGCCGGCGTGCAGGCCTTCGCGGCAGCCGGCCAGCGCCACCAGGCCGATGTACATCGTGCCCTTGAAGAGGCCGATGCCGACGTGCGTGGCGGTCAGCGCCGACACGCACTGGTGCAGGTACTCGCGCGCCGGCACGCCGTAGATGCCCACCACCGGCGGCAGGCCGGCCAGCACGCCCACCAGCGCGGCGTAGGCGATCAACAGCGGCGCCACCGCCAGCAGCGCCAGCAGGCGCGGCAACACCAGGTAGTCGATGGGGTCGATGCCGAGGGCGCGCAGGGCGTCGATCTCCTCGTTGGCCTGCATGGTGCCGATCTGCGCCGCGTAGGCCGCGCCGATGCGGCCGGCCAGGATCACGCCGGTCATCAGGCTGGCCAGCTCGCGCACCACGCCCACCGCCACCACGTCGGCGATGAAGGTCTGGGCGCCGATGCGCTGCAGCTGCGCGCCGCCCATGTAGGCCAGCATGAGGCCGATCAGGAAGCAGGTCAGCGAGACGATGGGCAGCGACATCGGCCCGGCGACGTCGATCTGGCGCAGCAGGTCCGAGCCGCGCATCGTGGTGCGCCCGCGCAGCAGCCGGCCCAGCGCCAGCACGACCTCGCCCACGAACGAGGCGGTGTTGAGGGCCTGGCGCCAACGCTCGCGCAGCAGTTGCACGAGGCCCGGCGCGTCCTGCTCGGCGGGCACTTCGTCGGCGCCGCCGCCTTCGGCCGGCAGCGCCAGTTCCAGCGGCGAGCGCAAGGCCTCGGGCAGCGAGGCGAAGTCCAGCCGCACGCCTTCGCGCCGCAGCGGTGCCAGCAGTGCCCACAGCCGCGGCGCGGTGTCGGCGTCGTAGTGCTGCAAGCCGCTGGCGTCGATCTGCAGCGGCTCGCCGTGGCGCGGCGCCGGCCGGGGCGGCGCGGTGCCGCCGGCCGCGGGGCCGGATCCGCGCCAGTCGCCCAGCAGCTTGAGCGTCCAGCCGCCGTCGGCCGCGTGCACCCATTCCAGCAGCTGGGGGGCGGCGGCGGGGGCGGGCTTCATCGCAGCGGCTTCCGGTGGTGAGGGCGGTGAAGGCGGTGAAGGCGGTGCGGGCAGTGCAACCCGGATCAGGCCTGCGGCAACACGAGGCGCAGCGGCCCGTGGCGCTGCCAGGCCGCGGCTTCTTCGTGCAACAGGAAGAGCAGCCGCTCGCGCTGCGCCGACCAGCCGGCCTTCCAACTCAGATGCGCGTCGTGGCCGGCGGCCTGCAGGCGCAGCTCGCGCGGCGGCTGCGGCTGGCGGGCGTGGCAGGCGATGACG
Organism: uncultured Rubrivivax sp.; assembly: GCA_964470565.1. Taxonomy (GTDB): domain Bacteria; phylum Pseudomonadota; class Gammaproteobacteria; order Burkholderiales; family Burkholderiaceae_C; genus Rubrivivax. The sequence goes on along the minus strand of CAYYDJ010000002.1, from coordinate 102,628 downwards.
GCCAGCCGCAGGCACAGCACCTGCCAGGCGAAGCCCGGGCTGGCCAGCGCCGTCTCGATCTTGCGCAGCCCGCCGCGCTGGCCCAGCACCAGCTCGCCGATGCGGCGCTGCTGGCTTTGCGAGAAGCCCGGCGCGTCGACGTTGGCCATCAGGTAGGCGCTGTGGCGGTGGTGGTCGTGGTGTGAGACGCTCATGCCCATCTCGTGCAGCGCGCAGGCCCAGCCCAGCTCGCGCCGGGCGCCGGCGTCGGCCTGCGGGCAGGCTTGGCCGTACAGCGCCAGCGCCAGCGCCGAGACGCGCGCGGCCTGCTCGCGGTCGACCGCGAAGCGCCGCTGCAGCTCGGCCACCGAGGCGTCGCGCAGATCGGCGTGGCGGGGCGCCTGCGCGGCGTGCAGGCGCTGGTACAGGTCGACGATCACGCCCTGGCGCAAGGCGCCCTTGGCCGGGCGCAGGTGCTCGATCTCGAACTGCACCGCCAGCGTGTAGAGGATGGCCAGGCCGCCGCCGATCACCGCCTTGCGCTCGGGCTTGAGGCCGGGCAGTTCCAGGCGGTCGACGTGGCCGGCGGCGATGCAGCGCTCGATGCACCAGCGCAGGCCTTCGGGGGTGATGCGGCCGTCGCCGTGGCCGCTGTCGCGCAGCATCTGCGCCACCGCGCCGGCGGTGCCGCTGGAGCCCAGCGCCTCGCGCCACAGCGGCCGGCGGAAGGTCTGCAGCGCTTCCTCGAACTCGGCGCCCGCGGCCACCTGCGCGGCGCGGAAGGCCGACGCGCTGAAGCGGCCGCCGTCGAAATAGCGCATCGACAGGCTGACCGAGCCGACGACGAAGGACTCGGCCACCCGCGCCAGCCGGCCCTTGCCGAGGATCAGCTCGGTCGAGCGGCCGCCGATGTCGACCACCAGCCGCGGCCCGTCGGAAGGCTGCAGATGGGCCACGCCGGCGTAGATCAGCCGCGCTTCCTCGCGGCCGCTGATCACCTCGATCGGGTAGCCCAGGGCGGCCTCGGCGCGCAGCAGAAAGTCGTTGCGGTTGCGCGCCTCGCGCAGCGTCTGCGTCGCCACCGCGCGCACCTGCGCCGGCGGCAGGCCGTGCAGCCGGGCCGCAAAGCGGCGCAGGCAGGCCAGGCCGCGCTCGGCGGCTTCGTCGGTCAGCAAGCCGTCGGCGTCGAGCCCGCCGCCCAGGCGCACGGTCTCCTTCAGGTCGTCCAGCCGGCGGTAGCGGCCGCGTTGCAGCAGCGCCAGCTCCAGCCTGAAGCTGTTGGAGCCCATGTCCACCGCGGCGAGGACGCGGTCTTCGGGCGGGGCGGTCGCGGACGCGAGGGGCATGTGGGCCATTGTGCCGGGGCCGCTGCCTACAATCCGCCGCCGCCTTGGCCTGCAACCGAGAAGGAAACCGATGAGCGTGAAGCACGAACTCGACAGCCTGGTGCCCGGGCGCGATTTTTCGCGCCGCCATTTCGTCCGCGCCTCGGTTGGCAGCGGCTTTGCCGCCGCAGTGTTGCCGGTGGTGGCGCAGACGCAGATCAAAACGCCCAGCGACGGGCTGGTGACCGGCGAGGTGATGATTCCGGTCGGCGCCAGCTTCAAGCTGCCGGCCTACCGCGCCGCGCCGGCAGGCAAGGCCAACGCGCCCGTGGTGCTGGTGATCAGCGAGATCTTCGGCGTGCACGAGCACATCGCCGACGTCGCGCGGCGCTTCGCCCGCGCCGGCTACTTCGCGGTGGCGCCCGAGCTCTTCGTGCGCCAGGGCGACGCCGGCAGTTACGGCGAGATCGCCAAGCTGATGAGCGAGGTGATCAGCAAGACGCCCGACGCGCAGGTGATGACCGACCTCGACGCCACCGTCGCCTGGGCGCGCGGCCAGGGCGCGGCGGCCGACAAGCTGGGCATCACCGGCTTTTGCTGGGGCGGGCGCATCACCTGGATGTACACCGCGCACAACCCGGCGGTGAAGGCCGCGGTGGCCTGGTACGGGCCGGTGGCGCGCGCCTACCACGCCGGCGACAAAACCGCGCTGGACGTGGCCGCGCGCATCAAGGCGCCGGTGCTGGGCCTGTACGGCGGCGACGACCCCGGCATCCCCAATGACACGGTGGACAAGATGCGCGAGGCGCTGAAGGCAGCCGGCAACACCAGCAGCGAGCTGGTGATCTACCCCGGCACGCCGCATGCCTTCCACGCCGACTACCGCCCCAGCTACCGCAAGGAGCAGGCCGAGGACGGCTGGAAGCGCTGCCTGGCGTGGTTCGGCCGGCACCTCGCTTGACGCTGCTCTACATCGTCATTGCCACGCTCGCCGGCGGCCTGCTGTCGGTGCTGATTGCCGCCGCACTCAAGGAAGTGGTGCTGGCGCGCCTGGTGCGCAACCTGGTCAGCCTGTCGACCGGCATCCTGCTGGGCACGGCGCTGCTGCAGATCCTGCCCGAGGCCTTCGAGAGCAAGGCCGAGCCGCAGGCGCTGTTTGCCACGTTGCTGGCCGGGCTGATGTTCTTCTTCCTGCTGGAGAAGGCCGAGCTCTACCGCCACGGCCACCACCACGAGGGCGACGACCCGCACCACCACCACCACCACGGTTTCGACGCCGAGCAGGCCGGCCGCGGCGGCTGGAGCGTGCTGCTGGGCGACAGCATCCACAACTTCTGCGACGGCATCATCATCGCCGCCGCCTTCTTGACCGACACCGAGCTCGGCGTGGCCACCGCGGCGGCCATCATCGCCCACGAGATCCCGCAGGAGGTGGGCGACTTCATCGTGCTGATCAACGCCGGCCTCAGCCGCATGCGCGCGCTGGTCTACAACGCGATGTCGGGGCTGGCCGCGGTGGCCGGCGGCGTGCTGGGCTACTTCGTCGTCGGCCCCTGGAAGGCGCTGTTCCCTTACCTGCTGGTGGTGGCCGCCAGCAGCTTCGTCTACGTGGCGGTGGCCGACCTGATGCCGCAACTGCAGCGCCGCTTGTCGTGGCGCGACACGGCGCTGCAACTGGGCTGGCTGTCGGCGGGGCTGGGCATCGTGCTGCTGATCACGCACTACGCGCTGGAAGGGCACGGACACTGAGCCGACAGCGCGCGTGCCGCGCGCGGCTTCAGACAGCGCGCGTGCCGCGCGCGCGGCTTCAGCGCACCACCAGCACCGGCAAGGTGCTGTGCGTCAGCACCTTCTGCGTCTCGCTGCCCAGCAGCAGCGCCGTGACGCCGCGGCGGCCGTGCGAGGCCATCACCACCAGGTCGCAGTTCTGCGTCTTGGCATGGTCGAGGATGGCCTCCCACGGGTGCAGCGCCTCCACTGTGGCGCCGCTGCTCTTGACGCCGGCCTGGGTGGCCTGTTCGATCACGCGCTTGACGTTGCCGTTGGCGATGCGCTCCTGCGCGTCGTAGAACTCCTGCGGCGGCACCGGCTGCATCTCCGAGATGGCGCTGTAGGGGAAGGGCTCCTTGACGCCGATGGCCAGCACTTCGGCACCGCACAGCTTCGCCAGGCTGAGGGCCGTCTGCACGGCCTTGGCGGTGATGTCGGAACCGTCGGTGGGGACGAGGATGCGCTTGTACATGCTGGACTCCTTCTTTGCACTTGCACCGGGCACTGCCGGCGCACGACCACAGTGTTGCGCGATTGGAGTTCCCGTGCATGACGGCCGTCAAGTCATGCGCAGCAACCCGGCATGCGCAGCAACTCGGCCACGCCCAGCATGGCCAGCGCAAACAGGCCCAGGAAGGCCGCGCCGGCGCCAGCGCCGCGCTCGCCGGCGAGCAGCATCGATGCGATCCAGCAACCCAGCCCCGTGGCGCCGAGGCGCAGGCCCAGCACCAGGCTGCGCTCCATGCCGCCGGACACCAGCCAGGGCACGATGAAGGCCGCCGGCAGCAGCAGCACGCCCAGCGAACTGAGGAACCGCGCGCTGCCCACGCGCCAGGGCGCGAGAGGCTTTGGCGGCGGCGCGGGACCGCGGTTGCGGTGGTGTGCCAGCAGCAGGCCGCCGGCAAAGCTGCCGAAGACGCCGAACACGCCCCAGGTGACGGCCGCGGCCAGCGCGGCGCCGCTGTCGACCGCTTCGGCGGCAATCAGCGGCGCGGCCGAGGCCAGCGCGTCCTTGCGCAGCCGCAGCCGCTCGGCCGGCAATTGGGCCTGCGGGCAAGGGCCGCTCTCGGCCACCGTGCGCGCCTCGTGCGCCGGCTCGCCGGGCCGCTGCACGGCGTAGAACCAGGTCCGCAGCGGCTGGCCGTCGCGGTCGGCCGACGGCTCGCAGCGCGTGGCCTGCAGCGTCAGCACGGTGCTGTCGACCTCCACGTAGACGACGACCAGCGCCGCCACCAGCAGGTTGCCCAGGCCCCACAGCAGCAGCGCGCTGCCGACGCCGAGCGTGGGCCCGTGCGCGCGGGCGAGCAGGAAGCCCAGCGCTGCGCACAGCAGCGCGCCGCCGAAGGACCAGCCGAAACCCAGGAAGACGAAGGGGTCGAGCATCCAACCGGCAGGTGTCATGCGTTGGGCCCTTTGCGCGTGGCGGCCGCTTCAGGCGTCGGTCGGGTGGCGACCGCGCGTGTCGGGCGGCTCGGGCGCGGCGACGCGCACCCGGTTGGTCATCAGCCCGGCGGCCACGATCAGCAGCATGCCCAGGCCGCCCACCAGCGTGAGCGTCTCGCCGAACAGCAGCAGCCCATAGCCCGACGCGAACAGGATGCCCAGGTACTGCAGCACCGCGTTGACCAGCGTGCTGCCTTTCGAGTACGCGTAGGTCATCAGCAGTTGCGCGGTCACCGCCAGGCTGCCGATGGCCACCAGCAGCAGCACGCCGCGCGGGGTGTGCGGCGACGGGCCTTGCCACAGCATCAGCGCGCCGCCGATCACCATGCTGCCGATGCTGAAGTAGAAGACGATGCGGTCCTCGGGCTCGCCGCTGCGGCCCATCGCGGTGATCTGGAGGTAGGCCAGTGCGGCCAGCACGCCCGACAGCAGCCCCGCCAGCGCATGCATGAACTGCGACGGCGCCAGCGTCGGCCGCAGCACCAGCGCGACGCCGGCAAAGCCCAGCAGCACCGCCAGCACCAGCCAGGGCGAGACGCGGCGCCCGCCCATCATGATGGCGCCGCCGACCAGGAACAGCGCCATCCACACCGACGACATGTAGTTCAACGTGGTCGCGGTGGCCAGCGGCAGCCCGCCGAGCGAGTAGAACCACAGGCACATCGCCACCACGCCGCTGGCGCTGCGCATCGCGTGCATGCCGGGCACCGACGTGCGCAGCGTGCCGCCGCGCAGGCGCTGCAGCGCCACGATGGCCAGCGCGCCGGCCAGCCCGCGGTAGAACACCACCTCGCCGGCACCGTACTGCGACGAGGCCAGCTTGACGCACACGCTCATCGTTGCGAACAGCAGCGACGCCAGCACCATGGCCCAAATCGGATTCATGCGGCTGATTGTCGGCTGCGGCAAACTCGCAGGCTTGCTTCAACCAAGAGACGACGAGCCCATGGGACCTCTCGAAGGACTGCGCGTGATCGAACTGGCCAGCATCGGCCCCGGCCCGATGTGCGCGATGCTGCTGGCCGACCTGGGCGCCGACGTGTTGCGCGTGGACCGTGTGGAGCCCAGCGGCCTGGGCGTGCCGATGGGCAACCAGCACGACGTCAACGGCCGCAACCGGCGCTCGATCGCGCTCGACCTCAAGGCTGCCGCGGGGCGCGAGGCGGTGCTGCGCCTGATCGACGGCGCCGACGTGCTGATCGAAGGCCTGCGCCCCGGCGTGACCGAGAAGCTGGGCCTGGGCCCGGCCGACTGCCAGGCCCGCAACCCGCGCCTGGTCTACGGCCGCATGACGGGCTTCGGCCAGAGCGGCCCGCTGGCGCAGGCCGCCGGGCACGACATCAACTACATCGCGCTGAGCGGCGCGCTGCACGCCATCGGCACGCCGGGCGGCAAGCCGGTGCCGCCGCTCAATCTCGTGGGCGACTACGGCGGCGGCGCGCTGTACCTCGCCTTCGGCCTGCTGGCCGCGCTCTTCGAGCGCAACCGCTCGGGCCGCGGCCAGGTGGTGGACGCCGCGATGGTCGACGGCGCCGGCTCGCTGGCCTCGCTGTTCTACGGCCTGCAAGCCGCCGGGCGCTGGGACCAGCCGCGCGGCCACAACCTGCTGGACGGCGGCGCGCCGTTCTACGACACCTACGAGACGGCCGACGGCCGCTGGGTCAGCCTGGGGCCGCTGGAGCCGAAGTTCTTTGCCGAGTTCGCGCGACTGGCCGGGCTGGACGAGCGCTTCGTCAAACGCCAGTACGACCGCCGCGGATGGCCGGCCATGCGCGAGGCGATCAGCGCGCTGATGAGAAGCCGCACGCGCGACGACTGGTGCGCGCTGCTGGAAGGCAGCGATGCCTGCTTTGCGCCGGTGCTGGACTTTGCCGAGGCGCCGCGCCACCGCCACGCGCAGGCGCGCCAGGGCTTCGTGGAGGTCGGCGGCCTGGCGCAGCCGGCGCCGGCGCCGCGCTTCGGCCGCAGCCAGGTCGCCGTGCCGCGCCCGGCGCCACAGACCGGTGAGCACACGCGCGAGCTGCTGGCCGAGGCCGGCTACGACGCCGCGGCGATCGAGGCCTTGCTCGCCAGCGGCGCGGCGTCGGCCGCAGGAGCCGCGGAAGCCGCGGGAGCCAAGCCATGAGCGCCGCTCCCGCGTCGCCGGCCGGCAGCGTCCGCCTCGCCGCCACCCTGCTGCTGCTGCGCGACGTGGCCGATGGCGCCGAGCCCGGCTTCGAGCTGCTGATGCTGCGCCGCGCCGAGCGTGGCGACGACTTCCGCAGCGGCGCCGTGGTCTTCCCCGGCGGTGCGCTGGACCCGAGTGATCGCGCGGCCCACGGTTTCGTGCTGGGGGCCGACGACGCCACGCTCAGCGCCCGCTACGGCCTGCCCGACGGCATGCTCGACCACGCGATTGCCGCGGTGCGCGAGACCTTCGAGGAAGTGGGCTTGCTGCTGGCCTGCGACGACCTCGGCCGCCCGGCCGAGCCGCGCCCGTCATGGATCGAGTGGCGTGGCCGCCTGCAGCGTGGCGAGGCCACGCTGGCGCAGATGTGCCAGGCGCTGGATCTGAAGATCGACCTGCGCCACCTGGCCTGCTGGAGCCACTGGGTCACGCCGCCGGGCGTGCCCAAGCGCTTCGACACCCGATTCTTCCTGGCGCCGATGCCGCCGGGCCAGCAGCCCGACGCCGACCGCGCCGAGGCCACCGAGCTGATGTGGCTGACGCCGCAGCAGGCACTCGCGCGCGGCGACGACCTGAAGCTGCTGCCGGTGACGCGCCGCACGCTGGCAGACCTCTCGGTCTTTGCCAACAGCGCGGAGGCGCTGGCCGGCGCCGCGGCGCAGAGCCTGATCCCCGCGACGCGGCCGCGCCGTGCGCTCAACCGTCACGGCCTGACCGTGGTGCTGCCCGACGACTGGGCCTACGCCGAGGTCTGCAAGCTCGACCCCGAAGGCCTGGCCCACGACGCCTGGGCCGAGCTGGTGGCGGGCCGCGTGGTGCGGCTGTCGGACCGCGTGCGCCGCGTCACCGCGCCCAACCCCGGCATGATGACCGGCCCCGGCACCAACAGCTACTTCGTCGGCTGCCCCGAGTCCAACCGCTGGGCCTTGATCGACCCCGGCCCCGCCGACGCCGGGCACCTGGCCGCGCTGCAGGCCGCGGCGCCGGGCCCTGTGCACTGGGTGCTGGCGACGCACACCCATGTCGACCACTCGCCGGGCTGCGTGGCCGCCGCGGCCGCCTTCGGCGCCACCGTGCTGGGCCGGCGGGCGCGCCACCCGCAGGGCCAGGACGCCAGCTTCGTGCCGGCGCGCGAGCCCGAGCACGGCGAGCGCTTGCCATTGGGGCCGCAGGCCACGCTGCGCGTGATCCACACGCCGGGCCATGCGTCCAACCACCTGTGCTGGCTGCTGGAGGAAGAGAAGCTGCTCTTCACCGGCGACCACGTGATGCAGGGCTCGACCGTCGTGATCAACCCGCCGGACGGCGACATGGCGGCCTATCTGGGCGCACTGCAGGCGCTGCTGGCCGAGGACCTGCAGTGGCTGGCGCCCGGCCACGGCTTCCTGGTGGCCGAGCCGCACGCCGTGCTGCGCGCACTGATCGCCCACCGCCTCAAGCGCGAGGCCAAGGTCGTGGCCGCACTGCAGCCGCGCGGCCGCGCCAGCCTCGACGAGCTGCTGCCCGAGGTCTACGCCGACACGCCGGCACGCCTGCACCCGGTGGCCCGGCGCTCGCTGCTGGCCCACCTGCTCAAGCTGCAGGCGGATGGCCGCGCGGCGGCGGACCGCGAGGGCGAGGTCTGGCGCTGGACCGCGGCCTGATCAGGCCGGCGCGCCGTCCGGGCCGTGCAGGCCGTCCTGGCCGCGGGGGCCGCCGTCGCCGGCGTCGGCCGCCGTCTGCCAGCGCCCGTCCACCAGCAACTGGTGCGGGCGAAAGCGCTCCTTGTAGGCCATCTTGGGGCTTTGCGCGATCCAGTAGCCCAGGTAGACGTGCGGCAGCTTGAGCAGCCGCGTCTGCTCGATCTGCCACATCACGCTGTACGTGCCGTAGCTGGCCTTGGGATCGGGCTCGTAGTAGGTGTAGACGGCCGAGATGCCGTCGGCCAGCACGTCGAGGATGGACACCATGCGCAAGGTGCCGGCGCGGCCGTCGGCGTCGACCGGATCGCGGAACTCCACCAGGCGCGAGTTGACGCGGCTTTGCAGCAGGAACTGGGTGTACTGGTCGACGCTGTCGTGGTCCATGCCGCCGCCGCTGTGGCGGCCGGCCTGGTAGCGCAGGTAGAGCTGGTAGTGCTCGGGCACGAAGCCCAGGCGCAGCACACGGGCCTGCAGGTGGGCGTGCTGGGCCTGCGCGCGGCGCTGGCTGCGCGTGGGCTGGAAGCCCGCCACCGGCACGCGCATCGGCACGCAGGCGCGGCAGCCGTCGCAATAGGGGCGGTAGGTGAACATGCCGCTGCGGCGGAAGCCCGCGGCCACCAGCGCGCTGTAGGCGTCGGCATGGATCAAATGGCTGGGCGTGGCAACCTGCGACCGCGCCTGCCGTCCGGGCAGGTAGCTGCACGGGTAGGGCGCGGTGGCATAGAACTGCAGCGACGAGAGCGGGAGCTCTTTCGGATGCGTCACGGAGCGGCGTCTTCGCAGGTCGCGGCAGCGGGCTGGTCCGGCGCAGGTGCCAGCAGGTGCCGCCAGAGCGCCGGATCATAGGTCCAATCGCCGATCTCGGCGGCCGCCAGGGCGTGCTGCAAGTGGGCTTCGAAGCGCTCGCGTGGCATCTCCCGGGCGCCGAACGAGGCCAGGTGGCGCGTGTTCTGCTGGCAGTCGATCAGCGCCACGCCGTGCTCGCGGCACCAGCAGATCAGGCCGCAGAGCGCGATCTTGGACGCGTCGGTCGCCTGCGCGAACATCGACTCGCCGAAGAACATGCGGCCGATGCCCACGCCGTAGAGCCCGCCGACGAGGCGGCCGCCGACCCATGTCTCGACGCTGTGCACGCGGCCCTGGCGGTGCCAGGCGCTGTAGGCGTCGATCATCGCCGGCACGATCCAGCTGCCGTCCTGGCCGACGCGCGCGGCCTCGGCGCAGGCACGGATCACCTGCGGGCAGGCGCTGTCGATGCGCAGCTCGGAGTCCGGGCTGCGCACGAAGCGGCGCAGCGTCTTGCGCAGCGAGCGGTGCAGTTCGAAGCCGGCCACCGGCAGCACCATGCGCGGGTCGGGGCTCCACCACAGCACCGGCTGGCCGATGCTGTACCAGGGGAAGATGCCCTTGCGGTAGGCCTCGTCCAGGCGCCGCGGCGTCACGCGGCCGCCCACGGCGACCAGGCCCGGCGCCTCGTCATCCGGGCCCATCGCCTGGCTGGCGGGCGGCAGCGGGCGGTCGTCGTCGATCCAGGTCAGCACGGGCCTGGCGCCCCCAGGTGCCGCCACAGGAAGCTCAGTTCCAGCGCGCGCATGCGGGCGCGCTGCGCGTTGTCGGCGGCGCCGCCGTGGCCGCCTTCGATGTTCTCCCAGTACAGCGCCGGCTGGCCCAGCGCCAGCATGCGGGCCGCCATCTTGCGCGCGTGGCCGGGGTGCACGCGGTCGTCGCGCGTGCTGGTGATGAACAGCACCGGCGGCAGCCGGCGGCCGGGCGGCAGGTCCAGCAGCTTCTGGTAGGGGCTGTAGGCACTGATCCAGGCCCAGTCCTCGGGCCGGTCGGGGTCGCCGTACTCGGCCATCCACGAGGCGCCGGCCAGCAGCTGGTGGAAGCGCCGCATGTCCAGCAGCGGCACCCGGCAGACCACGGCACCGAACAGCTCGGGCCGCTGCAGCAGCACGGCGCCGACCAGCAGCCCGCCGTTGCTGCCGCCCTGGATGCCCAGGTGTTCGGCCCGCGTGACGCCGCTGGCGATCAGGTCCTCGGCGACGGCCGCGAAATCGTCGTACGACTTCTGCTTGTTGGACTTGATCGCCGCCTGGTGCCATTGGGGGCCAAACTCGCCGCCGCCGCGGATGTTGGCGACCACGAAGACGCCGCCCGGCCCCAGCCAGTTGCGCTCGGCGGTGCCCAGGTACCAGGGGGGCAGCGAGATCTCGAAGCCGCCGTAGCCATACAGCAGCGTCGGGTTGCGGCCGTCGCTGCGCGGCTGGCGCGGCCAGACGATGAAGTAGGGCACCCGCGTGCCGTCGGCCGAGCGCGCGAAGCGCTGCTCCACCCGCATGCCGGTGGCGTCGAACGTGGCGGGCAAGGCCTTGACCGGCACGCGCTCGTCGCTGCCGGTGCGGCCCAGGGCCAGCGCATCGGGTTCGAGGAAGCCCGAGTGCCGCAGCCAGTAGCCTTCCGCCAGCGGGTCGCCCTCGCCCAGCAGCGGGTCGTCCAGCGCCGAGGCGGCCAGCGTGCCCAGGCTCGGCGTGGCCACGCTGCGGCGCCGCCAGCCGCCCGCAGCGGTGGCATCGGGCGCGCATTCCTCCAGCCGGCCGCTCACGTTGTCCAGCAGGTTCAGCAGCACGGTCGAGCGCGTCAGGCTGTACGACGCCAGCGAGCAGCTCGGGCTGGGCGTGAACAGCGCGGCCAGCTCGCGCTCGCCGCGCAGATAGGCCTCGGCGTCGGCGACCAGCAGGCTGCCGCGCGGCCAGGTGCGGCCGCCGACGACCCAGTCGCTGCGCAACTGGATCAGCACGCGCTCGCGCCAGAACGCGAACGCCGCGTCGCTGGGCTTGTCGATCGGCTGCAGCACGCCGTCGTCGCGCAGCAGGACGCTCAGGCTGTCGTAGAAGCCCACGGCGCGGAAGAAGCCGCTGCGCTCGAAGCCCGGCGTGCGGTCGACCCAGGCGTCGGCCACCACGTCGCCGCGCTCCCCTTCGAAGACCGTGGGCGCCTCGGCCAGCGGCTGGCCGCGCAGCCAGCGCTTGATGACGCGCGGATAGCCCGAGTCGGTCGTCGAGCCGGGGCCGAAGTCGCTGCCGATGTAGACCGTGTCGTCGTCGATCCAGTTCAGGTTGGACTTGGCCTCGGGCACGAAGAAGCCGCCGTCGACGAAGCGCTTGTCGACGAGGTCGAACTCGCGCACCACGTGGGCATCGGCACCGCCGCGCGACAAGGCCAGCAGGCAGCGCCGATAAGCCGGCCCGAGGGCGGTGGCCCCGCCCCAGACCCAGTTCTCGCCCTCGGCGGCGCCCAGCGCGTCGAGGTCGAGCACGGTCTCCCACGCGGGCTGCGGCTTGCGGTACTCGTCCAGCGTCGTGCGCCGCCACAGGCCGCGCGGATGCTCGGCGTCCTGCCACAGGTTGTACCAGCGCTTGCCGAGGCGGTGCACCACCGGGATGCGGTCCTGCGAGTTCAGCACCTGCAGCGTGTCCAGCCGCCGCTGCTCGAAGCCGGGCAGCGCCTGCAGTTCGCCTTCGGACTGCGCATTGCGCTCGCGCACCCAGGCCAGGGCGCGCTCGCCGAGCACGTCTTCGAGCCAGAGGTAGGGATCGTCTTCGGGGGTCATCGGGCCACCGCCACCTTCAACGCCTGCGGCTGGAGCTCCACGCTGTGCTCGCCGTTGCCGACCCAGACGATGCCATCCTGCACCGTCACCTGCAACTGCATCGAGCGCGTGGCCAACGCCGCCAGGTCCTGGCTGGCGGCCGGGTCGATCTGCCAGACGGCCAGGTTGGACAGCCGCGCCACCTTGTCGGCCAGGCCCTTCCACCACACCGGCACCGCGGCGGCGTAGGCGTAGACGGTGACGCGCTGGCTGCGCCCGCAGGCCTTGGCCAGGCGGCGGTCGTCGGGCTGGCCGACCTCGATCCAGTGCAGCAACGCGCCGGTGCGGTCGTGCTGCCAGAGGTCGGGCTCGTCGCTGTCCGACAAACCGCGGGCCTGCAGCAACGGCGTCTCGGTCTCGTCGCCGGGGGCCTGCAGCGCGTGGGCCAGCACGCGCATCATCAGGCGCTCTTCGGTTTCGGAAGGGTGCAGCGCCAGCGTCAGCGCGTGGTCGCGGTAGTGCGAGCGGTCCATGTCGGCCACCTGCAGGCTGGCCTTGTAGACCGTGGACTTGAGGGCCATGAAGGAGAAGGAGTGAAGGGCGGGCGCGACTGTGCCACAGCCATCGCGCCGGCGGCCCTCACTGCCCGAGCGCCACGCCGTCGCGCCGCGGATCGGCGGCGCCCAGCCAGCCGCCGCCGCGGCTGCCGTCCACGCGCCGCAGGAAGCCGGCGCCGCTGGGCAGCGGCTCCACTGCCACCGGGTGCCCCATCTCGTGCAGCGGCGCCGCCAGCGCGGCGCGCGGCGTGCCGGCTTCGAGCTGGATGGTGGGCGCCGAGGCGGTGCTGACGTGGCCGCCGGCCAGCGCCTGCGCGGGGCTGCGGCCGAGCCACAGCAGCTCGATCAGGTTGCGGCTGATGTAGTCGACGATGGGCCCGCCGCCGGCCGAGCCGCCGGCCAGCAGCACGCGGCCGCGCGGGTCGAAGACGATCACCGGCGCCATCGAGGTCACCGGCCGCTTGAGCGGCGCCATCTGGTTGGCGATGGTCTGGCCGCGCAGCGGTGCCGGGCCGAAGTTGGTCAGTGCGTTGTTCAGCACGTAGCCGTCGACGCGCAGGCGTGCGCCGAAGTTGAGGTTGATCGTCGTGGTGGCGGTGACGACGTTGCCGGCGGCGTCGGCCACGACGATCTGGCTGGTCTGCGCGGCCGCCTCGGAGGCGAGGTCCGGCACCTGCCCCAGCCCCAGCCCTGCCGCCGCCGGCTGGCCGGGCCCGACCGCCGGCATGGCGCGCGCCGGGTCGATCAGGGCGGCGCGGTGGCGCAGGTAGTCGTCGGCGACCAGGCCGGCGGCGGGCACCGACACCTGATCGGGATCGCCCACCCATTGCCGGCGGTCGGCCTGGGCCAGGCGGCCGGCTTCGGCGTAGAGGTGCCAGAACGCGGCGCTGTCCAGCGCGGCGGCGTCGATCGCGTCGCCGGCGCGCAGGTCCAGCGTCTTCAGGATCTGCAGCACCGCGATGCCGCCGAACGAGGGCGGTCCCGTCACGCAGACCTTCCAGACGCGAACCGGCGCGCACAGCGGCTCGCGCTCGACGGCGCGGTAGTTCAGCACGTCGTCGGCCTGCATCAGCGTCGGCTGCGCGCCGCGGGCCGCCGCGGCCACCAGGCGCTGGGCGCCGCCGCTGCGCCAGAAGCCGTCGACGCCGAGGCTGGCCAGCTGGCGCAGGGTCTGCGCATAGGCTGCGTTATGCAGCACGCTGCCGACCGGCCGCACGCGGCCCTGCTCGTCGTACCAGTCGGCGCGGAACTCTGGGTGCAGCCGCGCGCCGGGGTCGCGCGCCAGGATGCCGTGCACGTAGGGCGCGACCGGAAAGCCCTCGGTCGCCAGCCGGATCGCGGGCTCGAACAGACGCGCCCAGGGCAGGCGGCCGTGGCGGCGGTGCACCTGCTCCAGCACCGCCAGCGTGCCGGGCACGCCGACGCTGCGGCCGCCGCGCGCCACCTCGTCGGCCGGGAGCAGGCGGCCGTCGACGTCGGTGCGCAGCGAGGCGGTGGCGCGCGCCGGCGCCGCGGCCAGCCCGTCGTGGCTGTGCAGGCGTTGCGCGGCCTCGTCCCACAGCAGCAGCAAGCTGCCGCCGCCCAGGCCCGAGGACTGCGGCTCCACCAGGCCCAGCACCATCTGCGCGGCGATCACGCCATCGATCGCATGGCCGCCTTCGGCCAGCATCTGCAGTGCCGCCTGGGTGGCCAGCGGGTGCGCGGTGGCGGCGGCGCTGGGCTGGGCAACGCGGTCGACCGGTTGCGGCGGCTGTGACCGCGGCAGCGGCGGCGCGCCGGCGCAGGCGCCGAGCAGCAGCGCTAGCACGACAAACCCACGCCCGCACAGGAACCTTGTCATGAGTCAACCTGTAAATCTGAACATTCACCGCCGGGCCGTCGGGGCCACGGCTGATGGCATCATGACCGATTCCAGCGCCACCGCGGCCGACGACCGATGAACGACGCCAATCCCTTGCTGCAGACCTGGACGGCCCCGCACGGCTTGCCGCCTTTCGACCGGATCGAGCCCCGGCACTTCGAGCCGGCCTTTGCCGCTGCGATGCAGGCGCACCTCGATGAACTGCAGCAGATCGCCGAGCAGGCGCTGCCGCCCGACTTCGACAACACCGTGGCCGCCTTCGACCGCAGCGGCCGCCTGCTGGGCCGCGTGGAGGCGGTGTTCTCCAACCTCACCGCATCGGCAACCAGTGCCGAGCTGCAGGCCGTGCAGCGCCGCATGGCCGCGCCGCTGGCCCAGCACGACAGCCACGTCTACCTGAATGCCGCATTGTTCGAACGCATCGACACGCTGCACCGCCGGCGCGACGAGCTGGGGCTGACGCCCGAACAGCGCCGCCTGCTGGAGCGCGTGCACCTGGATTTCGTGCGCGCCGGCGCCCGACTGCAAGGCGCTGACCGCGAGCGTTATGCCGCCGTGATGGCCGAGCTGGCCGAGCTGACGACGCGCTTCGCGCAGAACGTGCTGCACGACGAGAACGCCTGGCGCCTGGTGCTGCGCAGCGAGGACGAATTGGCCGGCCTGCCCGACTTCGTGCGTGCCGCGGCGCGCCAGGCGGCGGCCGAGCGCGGGCTGGCCGACGACGAGCAGGCGCACCTGATCACGCTGTCGCGGTCGCTGGTGGTGCCGTTCCTCACCTATTCGACGCGGCGCGACCTGCGCCGGCAGGCCTGGGCCGCCTGGACCTCGCGCGGCGAGCATCCCGGCGACAGCGACAACCGCGAACTGGTGCGCGCCATCCTGCGCCTGCGCCAGCAGCAGGCGCGGCTGCACGGCCATGCCTCCTATGCCGACCACGCGTTGGCCGACACCATGGCCGGCAGCCGCGCCGCAGTGCAGCGCCTGTTCGACGAGGTGTGGCCGCGCGCGCTGGCCGCAGCGCAGCAGGAGCGGCAGGCCTTGGAGCAGCAGCTGGCGGCGGCCGGCGAGAGCGGCCCCGTCGAGGCCTGGGACTGGCGCTTCTGGGCCGAGAAGGTGCGCCAGGCGCGCTATGCCGTCGACGACGCCGAGGTCAAGCCGTATTTCCAGCTCGAAGCCATGGTGCAGGCGGCGTTCGACTGCGCGGGCCGGCTGTTCGGGCTGCGCTTCACGCCGCGCGCCGACCTGCCGGTCTACCACCCCGACGTCAAGGCCTACGAGGTCAGCGATGCGGCAGGCCGCCTGGTGGGCATCTTCATGCAGGACAACTTCGCGCGCGCCAGCAAGCGCAGCGGGGCGTGGATGAGTTCATTGCGATGGCAGAGTCGCAACACGCCGGCCGCAGGCGGCGTGGGTCCCAACGCCGCACTCGGCATGGCCGCGCTGCCGGTGATCCTGAACAACAACAACTTCGCCAAGGGCGCGCCGGGCGAACCCACGCTGCTGTCGCTGGACGACGCGCGCACGCTGTTCCACGAGTTCGGCCACGGCCTGCACGGGCTGCTGTCCAACGTCACCTTCGAACGGCTGTCGGGGACCCAGGTGCTGCGCGATTTCGTCGAGCTGCCGTCGCAGCTGTTCGAGCACTGGTTGTCCGAGCCCGAGGTGCTGCGCCGCCACGCCCGCCATTGCCGCAGCGGCGAACCCATGCCCGAGGCGCTGATGCAGCGCCTGCAGGCCGCGAACCGCTTCAACCAGGGCTACGAGACGCTGCGCTACACCGCCAGCGCGATGGCCGACATGGCGCTGCATTCGCGCACCGAGGCCGAGCCGCCGGCCGACCTGTGCGCGTGGGAGGCCGAACTGCTGCGCGCTGCCGGGCTGCCGGCGGCCGTGGGTCAGAACCACCGGCTGGTGCATTTCCAGCATCTGTTCGCGGGCTCGTCGTACGCCGCCGGCTACTACGTCTACCTGTGGGCCGAGGTGCTGGACGCCGACGGCTACGAGGCCTTCCGCGAGACCGGCAACCCCTTCGACCCGCGGCTGGCCGAGCGGCTGCAGCAGTTCATCTACGGCAGCGGCAACACGCTGGAGCCGGGCGCCGCCTACGCCGCGTTCCGCGGCCGCGCGCCCACGGTCACGCCGTTGCTGCGCAAGCGGGGCTTGCTGCCCGAGCCGGCTTAGGGCAGCGCCGCAGACCGCCCGGATCGAGGATGCGGGCGCCGTGAGGGACTTGTTCAGCGTCGCCTTAAGCCGAGCGCGGCGGCGCCGGCCCGAACATGCCGTCCAGCCATTGCGTGAAGGCGCGAAAGTCCAGCGGCTTGGTCCAATAGGCCGTCATCCCGGCGGCCAGCGCGGCGTCGATGTCGCTGGCCAGCGCATTGGCCGACAGCGCCACGCAAGGCAGCGCAGCGGTGCGCGCCGAAGCCCGCAGGCGGCTGAAGACCTCGGCGCCGTCGATGTCGGGCAACTGCATGTCCAGCAGCACCAGCGCGGGCAGCAATTCGTCGGCCAGGCGCAGGCCGTCGGCGCCGGTGGTGGCCACCACGAGTTGCAGGTCGCCGCGGCGGGCCACCAGCTCGCCGACGATCAGCGCGTTGACCTCGTTGTCCTCGATGTACAGCACGGTGCGCTGCCCGGGGCCGGGCGGCGGCGACGGCGGCATGCGAACCGGCGCGCTGGGGCCGCGGCTGCTCAGGTCCAGCACGCGGTCGGCCAAGGCCAGCAGCTGGTGGCCGGCCCATTCCACCTCGGCCAGCAGGCGCCGGCGCTGCTGCGGGTCGTCGTGGCCGGCTTCGTCGTCGGCGCGCAGCAGCTGGCAGCAGCCGAGAATGGCGTTGAGCGGCGTGCGCAGCTCATGGCTGAGCCGCGCCACGTTGCGCGCGCGGGCCTGGCTCTCGCTCAGCGCCTGCTCGTGCTGCTGCAGCGCCAGCTCGGCCTCGCGCTGCGCGGTGATGTCCCAGTTGACGCCGATGCGGCGCAGCGGCCGGCCCTGCTCGTCGTGCAGCGTCGTGGCGCGTGAGCCCAGCCAGCGCTGCTGGCCGTCGGGCCGCTGGATGCGGAATTGGTAGCTCGCGGTCTCGGTGCCGGCGTTGATGCGGCCCACGCGCTCGCGGTCATCGGGGTGCACCAGCGCCAGGCGCTGGTCGGCATCGGGCACCTGGGCTTGCGGCTGCAGGCCGCGCAGCCGCCACATCTGCTCGTCCCACGCCGTGTCGCCGGACTGCAGTTCGGTCTCCCAGATGCCCAGGCCCACCGCCGAGGCCACCAGCGCAGCGCGACCCTCGGCTTGGCGCAGCGCCTGCTGCGCGCGGCGCAGCGAGCCGGCCTCGTCCGCATCCGCCCCGGGGGAGGACGGCAAGGCGCTGCCGGCGGGGTTGGGCTCGGGTAACGAAGAATCCATGGGTACCGGGTGGATCAGGACCGGGCCAGTATGGATCAGCCGCCGGCCTGAGCGCCCCATGGCGTGGCAGCCGCCCAGGCCGAATGCGCCATCATGCGCAGCCCGCCGGGGCCAACCCCCGCGAATCAGGAGTGTCCGTCTTGACCCGCCAAGCTCCCGCCAACGCCATCGCCGAACAAGACCTCGCCGCGCCCGTCCACGGCAGCGTGATCGCCATTGAGGTGCAGCCCGGCCAGGCGGTGGCGCGCGGCCAGGTGCTGCTGCTGATCGAGTCGATGAAGATGGAAGTGCCGCTGGAGGCGCCCTGGCCGGCCGAGGTGCTGTCGGTGCAGGCCGCGGTCGGCGAGGTGGCCGCCGAAGGCCAATGCCTGTTGCGCCTGCGCAGGCTGCCTGAGGACGCAACCGCCGCAGCGGCCGCAGCCGCGCCGGCCACGCCCGCCGGCCCGCGGCCCGAGATGCAGCGCCTGCTGGTGCGGCGCGCACTGCTGGCTGACGCCGCGCGCCCCGAGGCGATGGCGCGCCGCCACGCCAGCGGGCTGCGCAGCGCGCGCGAGAACCTGGCCGATCTGCTGGACGAGGGCAGCTTCACCGAAGTGGGCGCGCTGATGGTGGCCGCGCAGCGCAGCCGCCGCAGCCTGGACGACCTGCAGCGCAACACCCCGGCCGACGGCCTGGTCTGCGGCACCGGCACCGTGGCCGGGCGCCCGGTGGCGGCGCTGGCCTACGACTACACCGTGCTGGCCGGCACCCAGGGCATGAACAACCACGCCAAGAGCGACCGCGTGCTGGAGCTGGCCGCGCGCCACCGGCTGCCGGTGCTGTGGTTCCTGGAAGGCGGCGGCGGCCGCCCCGGCGACGTCGACAGCCCCATCGTCGCCGGATTGCACTGCACCACCTTCGGCCGCCTGGCGGCGCTGTCGGGCGTGGTGCCGCGCCTGGGCCTGGTGGCCGGGCGCTGTTTCGCCGGCAATGCGGCGCTGCTGGGCTGCTGCGACCTGATCATCGCGGTGCAGGGCGGCAGCATCGGCATGGGCGGCCCGGCGATGATCGAAGGCGGCGGCCTCGGCAAGGTCGAGGCCGACGCCGTCGGGCCGGTGCCGGTGCTGGCCGCCAACGGCGTGATCGACTTCGTCGCCGCCAGCGAAGCCGAGGCCGTGCAGCAGGCCAAGGCGCTGCTGGCCTTGCTGACCGTGCCGCTGCAGCCCGGCGGCGAGCCGGGGGCTAACCCGCAAACGCTGCGTGACGCGCTGCCGCCCAGCCGCAATGCGCTGTACGAGCCGCGCCGCATCCTGCAGACCGTGGCCGACGCCGGCACGTTGATCGAGCTGCGGCGCGATTTCGGCATCGGCGTGATCACCGCGCTGGCGCGCATCGGCGGCCGCGCGGTGGCGCTGGCGGCCAGCAACCCGCGCCACCTGGGCGGCGCGCTGGACGCGCCGGCCTGCGACAAGCTGGCGCGCTTCATGCAACTGGCCGATGCCTTCGGCCTGCCGCTCGTGAGCTTCGTCGATTCGCCCGGCTTCATGGTCGGGCCCGAATCGGAGAAGACCGCGATGGTGCGCCACGCCGCGCGGCTGTTCGTCAACGCCGCGGCGCTGCGCGTGCCGGTGGCCGCGGTGCTGCTGCGCCGCGGCTACGGCCTGGGCGCGATGGCGCTGACCGCCGGGCACTTCCATGCCCCGGTGGCCACGGCCGCCTGGCCGACCGGCGAGTTCGGCGGCATGGGGCTGGAAGGCGCCGTGCGCCTGGGCTTCCGCAAGGAGCTGGAAGCCGCGCCGCCGGCCGAGCGCGAGGCCTTGTTCCAGCGCCTGCTGCAGGAAGCCATCGACCGCGGCCAGGCGCTCAACATGGCGGCGCAACTCGAGATCGACGACGTGATCGACCCCGCCGAGACGCGCGACTGGCTGATCCGCGTGCTGACGGTGGCCTGCGCGGCGCCGCTGCCGGCGCGCAGGGCGTTCGTCGATGCATGGTGAGCCTCACATCGGCTTGAACCGCCACGCATACGCCTGGCTCACCGGCAGCGTCTCGGCGTGCTGCTTCAGGTGCAGCGTGATGCGGCCCAGCTCGTCGCGCTGGGCGCGGGCGATGGCGCTGGCGCGGACGATCACGCCGCGGTGCACCTGCCAGAACAGATCCGGATCCAGGCCCTCGGCGATCTCCTTCAGCGGCTTGCGCACGTGGGCTTCGTCGGCGGCGGTGACGACGCGGGTGTACTTCTCGTCGCTCTGGAAGAACAGCACCTCGTCGATGCCGAACATCTTGATGGTGTCGCCGACGCTGGCGCTGATCCAGCGCAGCCGCTCGCCCACGCCGTGCTGCAGCTGGCCGGCCAGCCGCGCCACCAGGCTGTCCAGCGCCGGCGCGGCCTGGTGCGCGGCCAGGCGCTCGCGCAGCCGCGCGACGGTCTGCGCCAGCCGAGCGGCGGCCACGGGCTTGAGCAGGTAGTCCAGCGCGCCGGCCTCGAAGGCCTCGATCGCATGGCTGTCGTAGGCGGTGGTGAAGACCACGTGGCAGCGGCCGCTGGCCGCGCGCGCCACGTCCAGCCCGCTGGCGCCGGGCATGCGGATGTCGAGGAAGGCGACCTCCGGCTGCAGCGCCGCCAGCGCCTCCAGCGCGGCGGGGCCGTGCTCGCATTCGGCCACCACCTGCAGCCCGGGCCAGGCCGCGGCCAGCATGCGGCGCAGCTCGGCGCGCGGCAGGTCTTCGTCGTCGGCGATCAATGCGGTGATCATGTCTCGGCCTCCGCTGTTGCCGGTGCGGTCTCGAAAGGCACCGCGATGCCGGCCAGCACGCCGCCTTCGGGCCTGGCCTTCAGCAGCAGCTCGGCCTGGCCGGGGTAGAGCTGTGCCAGCCGCTCGCGCAGGTTGGCCAGACCGATGCCGCTGCCGCTGCCGCTGGCGTCGAAGCCGGGGCCGTCGTCGACGACGGTGACCAGCAGCCGGCCTTGCTCGTCGCGGCCGGCCTTCACCTCGATCAGCGCCGGGCCGATCTTGCGCTCCACGCCGTGCTTGACCGCGTTCTCGGCCAGCGAGATCAGCATCAGCGGCGGGCAGCGCGCGGCCAGCAACTCGGGCGGCGCGTGCACGCGCCAGTGCAGGCGCGGCAGCCGCGCCGCCATCAGCCCGAGGTAGGCGCGCACGATGTCGAGCTGCGCGCCCAGCGTGGCCTGCACCGCGCCGTCGCTGCGCAGGCGCGGGATCGCGGCGCGCAGGTAGTCCACCAGGCGGTCGATCATCTCGCTGGCGCGCTGCGGGTCGGTGGCGATGGCGCTGCGCACCCCCGCCAGGGTGTTGAACAGGAAGTGCGGCTCCACCTGCGCGGCCAGCACCGACAGCCGCAGCTCGGCCTCGCGGCGGCGCGCCTGGGCGCTGGCCAGCTCGCGCTCGCGCGCCAGGCCGGCCAGGCCGTC
The DNA here is from genome assembly GCA_964470565.1 of uncultured Rubrivivax sp. Lineage (GTDB taxonomy): Bacteria > Pseudomonadota > Gammaproteobacteria > Burkholderiales > Burkholderiaceae_C > Rubrivivax. The sequence continues at coordinate 81,440 of CAYYDJ010000002.1, read as the reverse complement.
GCGCTCGCGGCGCCAGCTCCACAGCCCCGCGCCGCCGCCCAGCAGGAAGGCGGCCAGCGCCACGCTGACGGCGTTGCTGAGCTTGACGCCGAGGCTGTTCTCCATCTCGCTCAGCAGCGCGGGCTCGGGCCGGCTGGGGTCGGTGACGCTCAGGCCCAGGCTCATCACCATGCGCTTGCGCTTGCCCTGGGCGTCGACGCTGCCGCGCTGCTCGGCGATCCATTGCTTCAGCGGCTCGGAGCCCCATTCGGCAAAGGCCAGCACCGCCAGCACCGTCAGCGCCTGCGCGGCCACCAGGCCCAGCCATTCGCGCCGCGCGCTCCAATGGCGGCGCCGCACGGCCTGGGCCAGGCGCGGGCCCAGCCACAACGGCAGCAGCACGATGATGACGATCTGCGCCAGCCCGCCCAGCGGCGTGGGCGCCGCGGGCCGGTCGGCGATCAGCAGCAGCGGCGACATCAGCACCAGCAGGCCGATCAGCACGCTCAGGCCCAGCGTGCGCAGCCGGCCGCGGGTCCAGGGCCGGCTGTAGACCGGGTAGCGGCGGTAGCCGGTCAGCCAGCCCTGGTGGCGCCCGGCCAGCTCGGCCGGCAGCGGCGCGTCCAGCTCGAAGGCGGGGGCGGAAGGCGCGGAGTTCATCGCCCGCGAGGCTACGCGCTGCGGCCTGGCCGCGCAGCCGCCGCGACGAAGCGGCCCGCGACCGCGACGAACGGGCGGCCAGCGCGGATCAGGCCTGCACGACCTCCAGCGCCCGGTCCAGCCCGCCCTGGGTGATGGCGATCATCGCCCGCGCCGCCACCGCCGGCTTGGGGTGATAGGCGACCGACAGCCCGGCGGCTTCCATCATCGGCAGGTCGTTGGCGCCGTCGCCGACGGCGATGCACTGCGCGGTCTCGATGCCCATCAGCTCGGCCACCTCCAGCAGCACGCGCTTCTTCTCGGCGCCGTCGACGATGGAGCCCCAGGGCCGGTCGAACAGCGTGCCGGTGAGCTTGCCGTTAGCCGTGCCCAGCGTGTTGGCGCGCGCGAAGTCCAGCTTCAGGCGCTGGCGGATGCGCTCGCTGAAGAAGGTGAAGCCGCCGCTGATCAGCAGCGTCTTCAAGCCCGCGCGCTGGCAGGCTTGCACGAAGGTCTCGACACCGGGGTTCAGGCGCAGCCGCTCGGCATACACGCGCTCCAGCGCGTCGAGCCTGACGCCGGCCAGCAGCGCCACGCGGCGGCGCAGACTGTCCTTGTAGTCGGCGATCTCGCCGCGCATCGCGGCCTCGGTGATCTCGGCCACCTCGGCCTTGCGGCCGACGCAGTCGGCGATCTCGTCCACGCATTCGATGTTGATCAGCGTGGAGTCCATGTCGAAGGCGATCAACCGGTAGTCGGACAGCCTCAGCGGCGGCGTGAAGCCGCGCACGTGCAGGCCGGGGCGGTGTTCGGTGGCGTCGGTCATGTCGTCGCGGTTGCAGTGGGCGCCAGCGGCGGACCGAGGGCGCGCAGCACGTCGCGGATGTATTGCGTGCGGTCGGACACCGCGGCGAACTCGCGGTCGATGCGCAGCTTGTCGTTGCCGGCCAGCTTGACGGCGCGGTTCTTCTGCACCAGCGCGATGATGCGCTGGGCGTCGATCGGCGGCTTGGGCTTGAAGACGATGTTCATCACCTTCGGGCCGGCGTCGATCTTCTGCACGCCGTAGGGCATGGCCAGCACGCGCAGGCGGTGGGTGTCGAACAGCGTCTGGCCTTGCGCCGGCAGCTTGCCGAAGCGGTCGGTCACCTCTTCCAGCAGGCGGTCGATGGCGTCGCCGTCCTTGGCCGTGGCCAGCCGCTTGTACAGCGACAGCCGCGCGTGCACGTCGCCGCAGTAGGCGTCGGGCAGCAGCGCGGGGGCGTGCAGGTTGACCTCGGTGCCGCTGCTGAAGGCGCCCAGCGGCGACAGCAGGTCGGGCTCGCGCCCGGACTTCAGGCTGCGCACGGCCTCGGCCAGCATCTCGTTGTAGAGCTGGAAGCCCACCTCCATCATGTTGCCGCACTGGTTCTCGCCCAGCACCTCGCCGGCGCCGCGGATCTCCAGGTCGTGCATCGCGAGGTAGAAGCCGCTGCCCAACTCCTCCATCTGCTGGATGGCCTCCAGCCGCTGCCCGGCCTGCTTGGTGAGGCCTTGCACGTCGGGCACCAGCAGGTAGGCGTAGGCCTGGTGGTGGCTGCGGCCGACGCGGCCGCGCAACTGGTGCAGCTGCGCCAGGCCGAACTTGTCGGCGCGGCTGATGACGATGGTGTTGGCGCTCGGCACGTCGATGCCGGTCTCGATGATGGTGGAACACAGCAGCAGGTTATGCCGCTGGGCCACGAAGTCACGCATCACCGCTTCGAGCTGGCGCTCGGGCATCTGGCCGTGGGCGACCGCGATGCGCGCCTCAGGCAGCAGCTCGGCGAGCTTTTGCGCGCGGTTGGCGATGGTCTCCACCTCGTTGTGCAGGAAGTAGACCTGGCCGCCGCGCTTGAGCTCGCGCAGCACCGCCTCGCGGATGGTGCCGCTGCCCTCGTTGCGCACGAAGGTCTTGATCGCCAGCCGCCGCTGCGGCGCGGTGGCGATGACCGACAGGTCGCGCAAGCCCTCCAGCGCCATGCCCAGCGTGCGCGGGATCGGCGTCGCGGTGAGCGTCAGCACGTCGACCTCGGCGCGCAAGGCCTTCATCGCCTCTTTGTGACGCACGCCGAAGCGGTGTTCCTCGTCGATGATCAAGAGCCCCAGGCGCTGGAACCTGACGTCGCTGGCCAGCAGCTTGTGGGTGCCGACCACGATGTCGACCGTGCCGGCGGCGATGCCTTCGAGCGCCACCTTCACCTCCTTGGCGCTGCGGAAGCGGCTCAGCTCGGCGATCTTCACCGGCCACTTGCCGAAGCGGTCCACCAGCGTCTGGTAGTGCTGCTCGGCCAGCAGCGTGGTCGGCGCCAGCAGCGCCACCTGCTTGCCGCCGTGCACGGCCACGAAGGCGGCGCGCAAGGCGACCTCGGTCTTGCCGAAGCCGACGTCGCCGCAGACCAGGCGGTCCATCGGCTTCGGACTGATCATGTCCTGGATCACCGCATGGATCGCGGCGCGCTGGTCGGGCGTCTCCTCGAAGCCGAAGCTGGCCGCGAAGGCCTCGTAGTCGTGCGCCGAGAAGCGGTGCGCGAAGCCGTCGCGCGCGGCGCGCTGGGCGTACAGGTTCAGCAGCTCGGCGGCGGTGTCGCGCACCTGCTCGGCGGCCTTGCGGCGCGCCTTCTCCCATTGGCCCGAGCCCAGCTTGTGCAGCGGCGCCTCGTCGGCCGAGACGCCGGTGTAGCGGCTGATCAGGTGCAGCTGGCTCACCGGCACGTACAGCGTGGCCTGGTCGGCATACTGGAGGTGCAGGAACTCGCTCGCCCCTTCGCCGAGGTCGATGTTGACCAGGCCCTGGTAGCGCCCGATGCCGTGGTTGACGTGCACCACGGGGTCGCCCACCTTCAGCTCCGAGAGGTCCTTGATCAGCGCGTTGACGTCGCTGGCCTGCTCCTGCTTGCGGCGGCGGCGCGCCTGCGGCGTGCTGGCGAACAGCTCGGTCTCGGTGACGAGCTGCAGCGACAGGCCTTGCTCGGGTTCCAGCCAATGGAAGCCCGCGGCCAGCGGCGCGGCGACGATGGCCACCTTCTCGTCGCCGCCGATGAACTCGGCGAGCGTGGCCACGCTGGGCACGCTGATGCGGTGGTCGCGCAGCAGGTCCAGCACGCTCTCGCGCCGGCCTTCGCTCTCGGCGACGATCAGCACGCGGTGCGGCGTCTGCTGCAGGTGGCGCTCCAGCGCGGCCAGCGGCTCGGTGGCGCCGCGGTCGATCGCGAGGTCGGGCAGGGGCCTGGCCCACGAGACCGCGGTAGCGGGCTCTTCCGAGCCCTTGAGTGGATCGTTGCCCCGCAGCGCCAAGGCGGGCAGCGGCTGCGTCAGCGCGAACAGCTCCTCGGGGCGCAGAAAGATCGCTTCCGGCGGCAGGATGGGGCGCTCCGGGTCGTGCTGCAGGAAGCGGTGGCGCTCGCGCGTGTCGGTCCAGAAGCGCTGCAGCGCCTCGTCGATCTCGCCGTGCAGCGCCACCACGGCCTGCTCACCCAGGTAGTCGAAGATCGTCGCCGTCTGCTCGAAGAACAGCGGCAGGTAGTACTCGATGCCGCCGCCGGCAATGCCTTGCTGGATGTCCTTGTAGATGCGGCTGCGCGTGGGGTCGCCGTCGAGCTTCTCGCGCCAACGGGCGCGGAACGCGGTGCGCGCCGCCTCGTCCAGCGGGAACTCGCGGCCGGGCAGCAATCGCACCTCGGGCACCGGGTACAGGCTGCGCTGGGTGTCGGGATCGAAGGTGCGGATCGAGTCGATCTCGTCGCCGAACAGGTCCACGCGGTAGGGCACCGGGCTGCCCATCGGAAAGAGGTCGATCAGGCCGCCGCGCACCGCGTACTCGCCGGGCGAGACCACCTGGCTCACGTGCTGGTAGCCGGCCAGCGTGAGCTGGGCCTTGAGCCGGGCTTCGTCCAGCCGCGTCTTCTGCTTGAAGTGGAAGGTGGTGCCGGCCATGAACGACGGCGGCGCCAGCCGCGTCAGCGCGGTGGTGGCGGGCAGCAGCACCACGTCGACGTCGCGCTGGCGCACGCGCCACAGCGTGGCCAGGCGCTCCGACACCAGGTCCTGGTGCGGCGAGAAGCTGTCGTAGGGCAGGGTCTCCCAGTCCGGGAACAGCGCCACGCGCAGCCCGGGCTCGAAGAAGGGCAGCTCGTCGGCCAGCCGCGCGCTGTCGGCCGGCTCGGCGGTGATCACCGCCAGCACGCGGCCGGCAGCGCGGGCCGCCGCGGCCTGGCGGGCCAGCAGCAGGGCGTCGGCCGAGCCGATGGGGCGGGGCAGGGTGAAGCGCTTGCCGGGCGCGATGGAAGGAAGCTGCATGGGGCGGAAGGCGCGAATTCTAGAATCTTGCGCATGTCGCCACCGCCCGCCGCCCCCCGCTGCTACGCGCTGGTGCCTTGCGCCGGCGTGGGCCAGCGCGCCGGCACCGCCGTGCCCAAGCAATATGCGCCGCTGGCCGGCCGAGCGCTGGTGGCGCACACGCTGCAGGCCTTGCGCGCGGTGGCCGAGATCGAGGCCACGCTGGTGGTGCTGAGCGCAGGTGACGAGTGGTTCGAGCCGCGGGTGCCCGCCGCCGAGCATCCGCGCGACTGGCTGGCCCGCGCCGGCGGCGCCACGCGCGCCGAGACCGTGGCCAACGGCCTGGCCGAGCTGCGCCGCCGCGGCGCGGCCGACGACGACTGGGTGCTGGTGCACGACGCCGCGCGCTGCCTGCTGCAGCCGGCCTGGGTGCGGCGGCTGATCGAGGCCTGCCGCGCCGACGCGGTGGGCGGCCTGCTGGCGCTGCCGGTGTCCGACACGCTCAAGCGCGGCGCGGACGGCCGCGTGCTGCAGACCCAGCCGCGCCAGGGCCTGTGGCAGGCGCAGACGCCGCAGATGTTTCGGGTTAGCCTCCTGCAGCGCGCGCTCGCCCACGCCGGTGCCGAAGTCACCGACGAAGCCAGCGCCGTCGAAGCCCTGGGCCTGCAGCCGCTGCTGGTGGACGGCGCGTGGGAGAACCTGAAGATCACCTGGCCGGCCGACTTCGGCCTGGCCGAGAGACTGTTGAAGAGCCGTTGATGAACCTGAACCGATTGCGCATCGGCGAAGGCTGGGACACGCACCAGCTCGCCGCCGGCCGCCCGCTGGTGCTGGGCGGCGTCACCATTCCGCACAGCCACGGCCTGCTGGGCCACAGCGACGCCGACGCGCTGCTGCACGCGATCACCGACGCGCTGCTGGGCGCCGCCGCGCTGGGCGACATCGGCCGCCACTTTCCCGACAGCGACGAGCGCTTTCGCGGCGCCGACTCGGCCGTGCTGCTGGCCGAGGCCGCGCATCGCGTGCGCGCGGCCGGCTACGAGCCGCTGAACATCGACGCCACCATCGTCGCCCAGGCGCCCAGACTGGCGCCGCACATCCCGGCGATGGTCGAGCGCATCGCCGCCGTGCTGGGGCTGGGCGCCGATGCCGTCAACGTGAAGGCCAAGACGGCCGAGAAGATGGGCCCGGTGGGCGAGGGCCGGGCGATCGAGGCGCGGGCGGTGTGCCTGCTGCTGCGCCGCGAGCCCGAGATCGCCTGAACCGCGGGCACCCAAGTCACCTGCGCGTCACCCCCTGGTGCTGGCGCGGCGGCGCCCGGCGCTCCTAAGCTGTGGACGACTCGACTTCAGCAAGGGATGCCCATCATGCAACCGTCCTTCCACCTGCGTGCCGCCGCTGCCGTCACGCTGGCGCTGGCTGCAAGCCTGCCGGCCCAGGCCACGCTGGCCGGCTTCGTCGATCCTACGGTCGAGCCGTCCAGCTACACGCAGTTGACGCTGCACACCGATCCGTCGGTGACGGCCACGGTGGCCGCCACCGCCACGGCCAACCCCGGCGCCGGCATGGCGCTGAACTACAGCAACGCCGGCGGCGCGGTCAACCTGCTGTCGATGATCGGCTTCGTGTACAACGGCTTCGCGTGGAACCCCGGCACCGACGGCGCGCTGGCCAGCGTGGACTTCACCAACGACCGCTACATCGATGGCGGCGACGCCTTCATCAACGGCGGCCTGACGGCCTTCTCGCGTGCGCTGATCGTGCAAGGCGGCAGCACTTACGTGGCCGCGTTCTTCGACGCCGGCCAGCCGCGCCAGGTCTGGTACACCAGCGCCGCGATGGGCCTGCTGGCCAGCGACTTCAGCGCCTTCGATCCGCTGATCGGGCTGGTCGACACCAGCCAGCACCCCGACTTCTCGGCCGCCGGCGGCACGCTGGGCTTCGGCTTCATGAACCGCTTCCAGCTCTCGTCGGGCGGCAACGCCTACGACCTGAACGCCTTGTTCGCCTACGACAACGTCGGCTTCACGCTCAACGCGGCGGCTGCTGACCTGCCGGAGCCGGCACCACTGGCACTGGCCATGGCGGCGCTGCTGGCGCTGGCGTGGCTGCGGCGGCGGCGCGCCTGAGGCTGCCTCAAGGCCGGCGCGCGCGGCGGGCGAGGGTGGCCCAGCGCGCATCGGCGTGCAGGCCGTCGAACGAAGGCTCGTCGGGGATCTGCACCGCCAGCGGGTCGCGCAGCGCGAGGCAGCGCTCCAGCCAGCCGAAGGCCGCATCGGGCCGGCCGCGCCAGCGCTCGAAGATCGCCAGCAGGTAGGGCGATATCAGCCCGGCCTCGACGCTCGGCGCGAGGCCGGCGCACAGCGCATCGGCACGTTCGGTCTGGCCGTCCGCCGCCAGCGCGGACGCCAGCGCCAGGCCGCAGGCCGGCACCTCGGGCAGCGCCTGGCAGGCGGCTTCGTAGTGGGCCACCGCCAGCGCGGGCTGGCCGCGGTAGAGCGCGAGCGTGCCGCGCAGCCCCAGCGCCGAGATCGAGTGTCCCGAGACGTCGCACAAGGCCTCGAGCTCGGCCTCGGCATCGTCGAAGCGGCGCTGCGCGATGCGCAGGTTGATCATGTGCGAGCGCGTGTTCAGGTACAGCGGATCCAGCTGCCGGGCCAGCGCCAGCTCGGCCTCGGCCTCGGCGAACTCGCCTTGCATGCGCAAATGGCAGCCGAAGGCCGAGTGCACGAAGGCCTCGCCGGGGGCGATCTGCGTGGCTTGCGTGAACCGTTGGCGCGCGGCGGGCCAGTCGCGCTGGAACTGGCTGTGGATCGCCGCGCGCAGCGCCAGCGCCACCGGCTGGCCGGGCTGCAGCGCCAGTGCACGGTCGAGCGCGGCGCCGGCGGTCTGCGCAGCCTCGGCCGGCGGCTCGTACCAGCCGGTGGCCAGGTTCAGCCAGGCGCGGCCGCGGCCCACGTGCGCCGGCGCGAAGTCGGGCGACAGCGCCGCGGCTTCGTCGAAGCGCTGCAGCGCCGCGCGCAGCGTGGGGGCGGCCAGCGGCTGCCGCAGGAAGTGCTCGCCACGCTCGCACAGGTCGCGTGCGCGGCGCGTGGCGCGCGCCGCGGCCGGCGGCGGCGGAGCGCGGTGCACGATGCGCGGCACGTAGCTGCCCACCGGCAGCGAGATGCGCACGCTGCTGGCCTGGCCATCGGCGCGGTAGTAGTCGGCCAGGCGCGAGCGCAGCCGGCGCGCTTCCACGCGCACGATGGTGTCGCTGCGCGGGTCGAAGCGGTCGGCCGCGCGGCCGAAGACTTCCACCGCGATCACCGATTCCTTCAGCGCCGCGAGGTCGCCGTCCAGCGCGCGCTGCACCAGGTGGCGCAGCAGCGCACGGTGGCGGGCCGACGAGCGGAAGGCGGCGCTCTGCTCGATGCGAGAGAGCGCCAGCGCGATCTGCTCGCGCTGCACGGCCTCGTTGGCTTCTTGCGAGGGCAGGTCCTGGTGCATGACGCCTGAGTCAAGCGGCTCGTTTGAGGCGCACATGCGCCATCAGCCCGCCGCCGGGCGCGTTGTTCAGCTCCAGGCTGCCGCCCATGCGCAGCAAGGCCTTCTCGACGATGGCCAGCCCGAGCCCGGCGCCGGTGGCCGCGGTGCGCGCGGCATCGCCGCGGAAGAACGGCGTCGTCAGCTGGTGCAGCTTCTCCGGCGCCACGCCGGGGCCGTGGTCGCGCACGGTCAGGATGGCCCAGGAGCCGGCGCGCACGTGGGTGACGACGACGTCGGTCACGCCGGTGTAGGTGCCACGGCCGTAGCGGCGCGCGTTCTCGAACAGGTTGAGGAAGACGCGGCCCAGCTCGGTCTCGTCGGCCAGCACCTTCAGGTCGGCCGGCACGCGGGTGTTGATGCGGATCTGCGAGGGGTCGCGGAAGGCGTTCGCCTCCTTCTCGATCAGCCGCGCCACCGCCACCGGCTGCACCTGCGTCTCGCCGGGGCGGGCGTAGTCCATGAACTTGTCGATGATGCGGTCGAGCTGCTCGATGTCGGCGGCCATGTTGCGCTTGGCCTCGTCGTCGGAGACGCTCATCTCGGTCTCCAGCCGCAGCCGCGCCAGCGGCGTGCGCAGGTCGTGGCTGATGCCGGCCAGCATCACCGCGCGGTCTTCCTCCACCCGCGCCAGCTCGCGCGCCATGCGGTTGAAGCCCATGTTGACCTCGCGGATCTCGCTGGTCAGCGTGTTCTCGTCCAGCCGCGAATCGAGGTCGCCGCCGCGGATGCGGCTGGCCGCGAACGACAGCTGCTTGAGCGGCCGGTTGATCAGCCGCGCCACCGCGGCCGACCCGATCAGCGTGGCCAGCGCCGCGATGCCGATCCACACGAACCAGGTGCTGCCCGACAGCGGCGAGGCGTGCGTGGCCTCGGCCTGCAGCCAGTAGCGGTCGCGCTCGATCGTGAAACCGACCCACATGCCGGGCTTGCCGTTGACCGCGCGCGCGACGATCGCGTCGGGGCCCAGGCTGGCGCGCAGCTCGGCACTGACGCGGCGCGTGAAGCGGTCCACCTCGAAGGGCTCCCAGCGGTCGCCGGGCTCGCGCGGCGCCACGTGCACCGTCTGCTGCGCGCCCAGGCCCTTGAGGATGGCCACGCGGTTGATGCCGTCGGCCTGGCGCAGCGCGGCGCGCGTCAGGTTCACGAGGCCCGCGGTCTGCTGCGCCGATTGCACCGCGCGCGGCTCGAACTCCAGCGCGCGCAGCGTCTGCACCCAGGCGAACACACCGCCGGCCAGCAGCAGCGCCAGCAGGAAGAAGGTGCGCCAGAACAGGCTCAAGGGCAGCAGGCGGAGGCGGCGCACCAGGTCCTTTGTCTCTCAAATGGCCAGTTAGTTGGAACCATCCGGCACGAAGACGTAGCCGACGCCCCAGACGGTCTGGATGTAGCGCGGCTGCGCCGGGTCGGGCTCCAGCATCTTGCGCAGGCGCGAGATCTGCACGTCCAGGCTGCGGTCGAAAGGCTCGAACTCGCGGCCGCGCGCCAGCTGCGCCAGCTTGTCGCGCGACAGCGGCTGGCGCGGGTGGCGCACCAGCGCCTTCAACATGCTGAACTCGCCGGTGGTCAGCGCGATCTGCTGGCCGTCCTTGGTCAGCCGGCGCAGCGAGAGGTCGAACTCGAAGGGGCCGAAGCTGACGCTTTGCGCGTCCTTGCTCGGCGCGCCGGGGGCCTCCGGCGCCGGGCGGCGGCGCAGCACCGCGTGGATGCGCGCCAGCAGCTCGCGCGGGTTGAAGGGCTTGGGCAGGTAGTCGTCGGCGCCGACCTCGAGGCCGACGATGCGGTCCACGTCCTCCACCTTGGCGGTCAGCATGATGATGGGCGTGATGTCGTTGGCGGCGCGCAGGCGGCGGCAGATCGACAGCCCGTCCTCGCCGGGCAGCATCAGGTCCAGCACGATCAGGTCGACGGTGTCGCGCGTCATCACGCGGTTCAGCGCCTTGGCGTCTTCGGCCAGCAGCACCTCGAAGCCCTCTTGCGACAGGTAGCGGCGCAGCAGGTCGCGGATGCGGGCATCGTCGTCGACGACGAGGATGCGGTCGGGCCGGGGCGTGGCGGGGGCGTTCATCGGCAGGCGCTCCGAAAATTGTAACAGCCGCATTTTGGGGGCCGATCGGCAGCGTTTCGGCACCGATCGCCGCTGCCCTGACCACCTGTTACAGAACTTGCGCCGGCTTCCAGGATCTGCGGCAAGGGCGCCGGCTTGCTGTAGCCTGCGCTTGCGCGTCACCACGATGCTCACAACGAAGGGAATGCCATGCGTCGAATCACCACGGCGGGCTTGATCGGCCTGTCATTGATTGCCGGCAGCGCCGCGGCACAGGTGCCGCTGGCCACCACGGTGCCGCCGTCAAACGTGGTCAACATCAGCGCCAGCGCCTCGCTGGACGTTCCCAAGGACCAGTTGACGGTGGTCTTCGCGACCACCCGCGAGGGCCCGGACGCCGCCCAGGTGCAGGCCCAGCTCAAACAGGCGCTGGACACCGCGTTGACCGAGGCGCGCAAGGCCGCCAAGCCCGGGCAGGTGGAGGTGCAGACCGGCAACTTCTCGGTCTACCCGCGCTACAACAACAACAACCGCAGCACGCCCGGCGGTTGGACTGGCAGCGCCGAGCTGATCGTCGAAGGCAAGGACATGCCGGCCATCGCCCAGCTCGTGGGCCGCATCCAGACGCTGACCGTCGCGCGCAGCAGCTTCGGCCTCTCGCGCGAGGCGCGCGAAAAGGTCGACGCCGAGGTCACCGCGCAAGCCATCGCGCGCTTCAAGGTCAAGGCCGAGCAGGTGGCCAAGCAGTTCGGCTTCGGCGGCTGGGCGCTGCGCGAGGTGCAGGTGCAGGGCACCGACCTGTCGGTGAACCCGCAGCCGATGATGCGCATGCAAGCCTCGGCCGCACCGGGCGCCGACGCGCCGCTGCCGCTGGAGGCCGGCAAGACGGCGGTGACGGCCACCGTCAGCGGCAGCGTGCAGTTGTCGGCGCGATAGGGCGGGGCGGCCTTCTCGGGCGGCGACTCTTTGCTGCAGCGCGCAGGGCCAATGCCGCTCACTCGCTCGCCTTTGTCCGCGAAGCCTTCAGCTGCGAGCGGAGGCCTTTCGCTTCCAGCCGCCGCAGCTTGGATCCGAACGTGGGCTTCGACGGCTTGCGTGTCTTCGGGACGTGGCTCGCCTCGTCCACGATGGCTTGCAGACGCTCCAGCGCCTCGGCCTTGTTCTTTTCTTGCGATCGGGTCGATTGAGCCTTGATGACGATGACGCCGCCCGCGGTCATCCGCTGATCGGAGCGCTGAAGCAATCGCTGCTTCACGGCCTGCGGCAGCGACGACAGCGCGATGTCGAAGCGAAGGTGCACCGCACTGGAGACCTTGTTGACGTTCTGGCCGCCCGGGCCCTGGGCTCTAACGGCCGTCCATTCGACTTCGGTCTCGGGGACGAGGTGACGCATGAAGGCGCCGTTGCCTAACGATGTAATCGCGACGTTATCGGCTACTGCGCGGTCCACCCTCCATCCACCTGCCAGGCCACGCCGCGCACGTTGTCCGCCGCCGGCGAGCACAAGAAGAGCGCCAGCTCGGCCAGCTGCTCCGGCGTCGTGAACTGCATCGAAGGCTGCTTTTCGCCCAGCAGCCGGCGCTTGGCTTCCTCGTTATCGACGCCGTCCTGCGCGGCGCGCGCGTCGACCTGCTTTTGCACCAGCGGCGTCAGCACCCAGCCGGGGCAGATGGCGTTGATGGTGATGCCGGTGGCCGCGTTCTCCAGCGCCGCCACCTTGGTCAGGCCGACGACGCCGTGCTTGGCGGCCACGTAGGCGCTCTTCTCGGCCGAGGCCACCAGGCCATGCACCGAGGCGACGTTGATGATGCGGCCCCAGTTGCGCTGCTGCATGCCCGGCAGCGCGGCGCGCATGCCATGGAAGGCCGAGCTGAGGTTGATCGCGATGATCGCGTCCCAGCGCTCGACCGGAAAACGCTGGATCGGCGCCACGTGCTGGATGCCGGCGTTGTTGACCAGGATGTCCAGCCGGCCCAGCTCGCGCTCGCAGCGTCGCACCATGGCCTCGATCTGCTCGGGCTTGCTCATGTCGGCACCGTCGTGCACCGCCTGGGGGTCGAAGGCCCGGACCTGGGCCAGCGCGGCCTCGACGTCGCCGAAGCCGTTGAGCATGACCCGCGCCCCTTGTCGCGCCATCGCCAGCGCGATGCCCAGCCCGATGCCGCTGGTGGACCCTGTGACCAGGGCGGTCTTGCCTGTCAGCATGCTGTGTGCTCCTGCAATGGTTAGGATCGGTTCATTATCGGCCGCACCCTTGCACCACCATGACCGAGCCCCGCCTGCGCCACGTCCAGTGCCTCGACAGCAGCCGCAGCCTGCACCGCATGGCCTATTGGGAATGGGGCGACCCCGCCAACCGCCGCGTGCTGGTGTGCGTGCACGGCCTGTCGCGCCAGGGGCGGGACTTCGACACGCTGGCGGCCGACCTCTGCGATCAGTACCGCGTGGTCTGTCCCGACGTCGTCGGCCGCGGCCGGAGCGACTGGCTGGCCGACCCCATGGGCTACGCCGTGCCCACCTACGTGGCCGACATGGTGACGCTGCTGGCGCGGCTGGACGCCGAGGTGGTCGACTGGGTCGGCACCTCGATGGGCGGGCTGATCGGCCTGGGCGTCGCGGCGCTGGCGAACTCGCCGCTGCGCCGCCTGGTGCTCAACGACGTGGGGCCGGTGATCGAGCCCTCGTCGCTGCAGCGCATCGGCACCTACCTCGGCCTGCCGGTGCGCTGGCGCAGCGTGGACGAGGCGGCCGATGCGCTGCTGGCCATCAGCCAGGGCTTCGGCCCGCACACGCGCGAGCAATGGCTGGCGCTGACGCGGCCGCAGCTCAAGCCGGACGGCCACGGCTTCAAGCCCCACTACGACCCGGCGATTGCCGTGCCCTTCCGCGCCATCACGCCTGAGATGGCGGTCGCCGGCCAGGCGATGCTGTGGCAGGCGTGGGACAGCCTCAAGCTGCCGGTGCTGCTGTTGCGCGGCGCCGAGTCCGACCTGCTGTCGCCGGCCACCGCGCAGGCGATGACCGAGCGCGGCCCCAAGGCGCGGCTGGTCGCGTTCGCCGGCATCGGCCATGCGCCCACGCTGGTGCAGGCCGATCAGCGCCAGGCGGTGCGGGAGTTTCTGACGGCGCCATGAAGACCCTTGCCGAGGCCCCGCGCGCCACGGCTGCCATCGTCCAGCTCGCCGATACCGCAGCCGCCAACGAGGCCGACGACGCGCTGCAGCGCGCCCGCGCCTTCGCCGAGCCGCTGCTCGCCGGCCAGGTGCTGGACACCGGCGAAGGCGCCTGGTCACACGCCGAAGGCGTGGCCGGCATCCTGCGCGCCATCGGCGCCGCACCGTCGATGCAGGCCGCGGCCTACCTCGTCTACGCGGGCGACTACCTGTCGCGGCCCGAGGAGATGGTCAACCGCGCGTTCGGGCCTTCATATGCCAGCCTGGTGACCTTGACGCGCAAGCTGGTGCAGATCCAGCGCGCCGTCCGCGGCGTCCAACTGGGCGAGGAGCAGCAGGCGCTGCAGACCGAGCGCGTGCGCAAGATGCTGCTGGCCTTCAGCCGCGACCTGCGCGTCGTGCTGCTGCGCCTGGCCTCGCGGCTGCAGACGCTGCGCTGGTTCGCCGCCACGCGCCAGGACTGCCCGCGCGCACTGGCGCAGGAGTCGCAGCAGGTCTTTGCGCCGCTGGCCAACCGGCTGGGCATCTGGCAGATCAAGTGGGAGCTCGAAGACCTGGCGTTCCGCTTCCTGGACCCCGAGGCCTATCACCAGGTGGCGCGGCTGCTCGACGAGAAGCGCGTCGAGCGCGAGCAGGGCGTCGAGCAGGCGCGCCAGCGCCTGGCCGCGCTGCTGCAGCGCGCGCGCATCCCGGCCCAGGTGCTGGGGCGGCCCAAGCACCTGTACAGCATCTGGAAGAAGATGCAGGGCAAGCGCCTGGGCATCGAGCGCGTGTTCGACGTGCGCGCGCTGCGCGTCATCGTCGACGACGCCGCTGCCTGCTACGCGGCGCTGGCGCGCGTGCACGAGGCCTTCACGCCGGTGGACGGCGAGTTCGACGACTACATCGCACGCCCCAAGCCCAACGGCTACCAAAGCCTGCACACCGTGGTGCTGGGCGACGATGGCCGGCCGCTGGAAGTGCAGATCCGCACCGCGGCGATGCACGAGCATGCCGAGCACGGCGTGGCCGCGCACTGGCTCTACAAGGAGGCCGGCGCGCGCGGCTATGGCGGCGTCAGCGCCAGCGGTGACTACGAGCAGCGCCTGGCCGAGGCGCGCAAGGCCGTGCTGCGCGAGCTGCTGGCCTGGGAGCGCGACTTCAGCGGCGAGGCCATCACCGGCAGCGGCGCCGGCGGCGGCTTCGACGACCACATCTACGTCTTCACGCCGCAGGCCACCATCGTCGAGGTGCCGGCCGGTGGCACGCCGGTCGACTTCGCCTACAACCTGCACACCGATCTCGGCCACCGCTGCCGCGGCGCGCGCGTGGACGGCGCGATGGTGCCGCTGAACACGCCGCTGCGCCACGGCCAGACGGTGGAAGTGGTGGCCGCCAAGGACGGCGGGCCGTCGATGGACTGGCTCAACGCCGAGCTGGGCTACCTGAAGGGCCAGCGCGCGCGCGCCAAGGTGCGCGCCTGGTTCAACGCCCAGGCGCTGGGTGCCACCATCGCCCGCGGCCGCGAGCTGGTGGAAAAGCTGCTGCAGCGCGAGGGCCGCACCGCGCTGAAGCTGGAGCACCTGGCCGAGCAGCTCGGCTTCAAGTCGGCCGATGGCCTGTTCGAGGTGGTGGGCAAGGACGAGTTCTCGCTGCGCAACATCGAGAACCTGCTGCGCCCGCCGCCGGCACCGGCGGCCGAGACCGAGGCGCCGCTGCTCAAGCGCTCGCGCAGCAGCAGCGCCAGCGGCGGCGTGCTGGTGGTCGGCATGGGCTCGCTGATGACGGCGCTGGCGCGCTGCTGCCGGCCGGCGCCGCCGGATGCCATCGGCGGCTTCGTCACCCGCGGCAAGGGCGTGGCCATCCACCGTCGCGACTGCGTCAACTTCCGCCACATGGCCGAGCGCTTTCCGGGCCGCGAGATCGAGGTGCAGTGGGGCCCCCAGGCCGGCGCCGGCCGCGGCGGCGACAAGCCGCCCGTCTACCCGTTGGACGTGCAGATCGAGGCCGACGACCGCCAGGGCCTGCTGCGCGACATCACCGAGGTCTTCGCGAAGGAGCGGCTCAACGTCATCGCGGTCAACACGCAGTCGCAACCGCGGCAACCCGGGCAGCGCGGCGGCGCAGTGGCGCGCATGGTCTTCACCGTCGAGGCCGAGGACGCCGGCCGCCTGGCGCAGGCGCTGCGCGCGGTGGCGCGCGTGGCCGGGGTGCGCCAGGCGCGGCGGCGATGAGCGCACCCCCCGCAAAAGCGGGGCGTCAGGATCTCACGCGGCCATCACCGGGGCGCCGCGCGCAGGGGCGATTCATGCAATCCCTGAGCGCCAGTTCAGGGGCCGCTGGCTAGGCTCGGAGCCATGGTTCGTCGAGCAACGATCGCCCCGCCGCCGCAGCGTGCAGACGTCACGCCTGGGGCGGCCTTGCGGCTGATCCACGTTGCCCGCCGTGCCGATAGAACGAGGGCAGGCGCTTTTTTCGCCTCTTGCGCTTCCTGCGCTTCTGGCGTTGAGCGCGCCTGGCGTGCGACCTGCCGGATTTTTCTCTTGACTGGAGCATGACCGTGTTTGCGATCACCCCCGCTTTCCGCCGCCTGCGCCCGATGCTGCTGCTGCCGGCGCTGCTGGCCGGCGCCGCAGCCGTTGCCGCACCGATCACGCTGGCGCCGCAGTTCGCCGGCAGCTACGCCACCGGCACCGGCGCCGACGCGGCCTTCTACCGCATCGACAACCAGTGGCATGGCAGCACCGTGCTCTGGAACGAGGCCACGCACAGCTACGGCAGCGGGGCGCCGATCGGCAGCTACGCCTGGGGCACCGGGCTGTGGGGCCGCGCCGACTGGGACCAGGTGATGTCGGCCGTTGGCGGCGGCGCCGGCCCGCAGCCGCTGCAGGGCTGGAGCGGCGAGGTCGGCAGCATCAACTACGGCAACTCGCGCTACAACGAGTGCTATGCCGGCACCTGGGGCCCCGCGGCGCTGCTGCCCTTCTTCAGCAGCGCGCCGGCGCTGGGCAACTGCAGCGACGCCGAGGCCGGCGCCGCCGCGCAGCAGAACTGGATCAGCGTCTTCAACGGCTACATCCGCATCACCGCGGCCGGCGAATACAACTTCAGCGTGCTCTACGACGACGGCTTCTTCCTGCGCCTGACGGGCGCCGGCGGCCAGACGCTGGAGATCGGCCAGGACTTCCTCAATCCGCGCGACCGCGACGGCTTTGCCGACAATCTGCTGCTGAGCGAGGGTCTGTATGCATTTGAGCTGGGAAGTTGGAACCGCCTGGGCGCCGGCGTCGTCGATCTGCGCTGGTCGCAAGGCGACAGCGACTGGACCTTGGTGCCCGCCGAGCACCTGCTGCCCGCCGGCGCGGTGCCGGAGCCCGGCGCCGCGGCGCTGGCCGGCCTGGCGTTGCTGGCATTGGCGGCACGCCGCCGAAGGTCCGTGCGAGCGGCGGCGTGAAGTCGCCGCGGCTTGCTGGCGGGCCGGCGCGGCGCGGGTGGCGCCACAGCTCGCGTGACGTGGCCGCCAGCCCCGGCCCTGCGCAACCGCTGCCGCCGGCCCGGCGGCTGCTGCACGCAGCGCTGATCGCGCTGGGCTGGCTGCTCTTCGCCTGGAGCTGGATGCACGTGACCGCGGACCGGCCTGCGCTGGGCGAGCTGAAGTGGCTGCTGCTGGCCGCGCTGCTGGCGGTGCCGGTGCTCACGCTGTCGTGGGTGGCGCACAACGTGGGCATCTACCGCCGCAAGGGGCCGCGGCGCGCGGTGCCGCCGGTGGTCATGCGCCATGAGCTCGACTTCAACGGCCGCCGCGTCGACGCCGACTGGACGGCGCTGGCCGCCGCGCGTCGCGTCGAGATCGTGATCGACGGCGATGCCAAGCGCTTCGTCGCGCGAGGGCCGGCATGACGCTGGAATCGTGGCTGCTGCAGTTGCAGCTGTCGTGGCCCTACACACTGGCGCTGGAATTCTTCGCGGCCTATCCCATCGTCACCAGCATCATGTGGATGCTGACGGCGCTGGTCTTTCGCTGGCGCTGGGAGGATGCCAATCCGCCCGACCGCGAACGGCCCGACGCCAGCCTGCCGTTCGTCAGCGTGCTGGTGCCGGCGCACAACGAGGAGGCGGTGATCGCCCGCTCGGTGCGGGCCATGCTGCGCCTGGACTACCCGGCGTTCGAGGTGATCGTCATCGACGACGGCTCGCATGACGGCACCTGGCAGGCCCTGCAGCCGCTGATGGCCGACGAGCGGCTGCGCCTGGTGCGCAAGGCGCGCAACGAAGGCAAGGCGATGGCGCTGAACGACCTGCTGCCGCTGGCCCGCGGCGAGATCCTGATGGGGCTGGACGCCGACGCCGAGCCCGACCCGATGATGCTGCGCTACATCGTGCCGCACTTCGATTCGCCGCGCGTTGCCGCCGTCACGGGCAACCCGCGCGTGCGCAACACCGACAGCTTTCTGGCGCGGCTGCAGGCGGTGGAGTTCTCGTCGATCATCAGCCTGCTGCGCCGTGCGCAGCGGGTGTGGGGGCGCATCGTCACCGTCTCCGGCGTGGTCGCGGCGCTGCGCCGCAGCGCGGTGTTCGACGTCGGCCTGTACAGCCCCAACATGCCCACCGAGGACATCGAGCTGACCTGGAAGCTGCAGAAGCGCCACTACGACGTGCGCTACGAGCCGCGCGCCATCTGCTGGATGACGGTGCCGGTGACCTGGCGCGGCCTGTGGCGGCAGCGCCTGCGCTGGGCGCGCGGCCTGGCCCAGGTGCTGCGCAAGCACGCCGACGTGATGACCACCTGGAACTGCCGCCGCCTGTGGCCGGTGTACATCGAGTCGTCGCTGTCCATCGTGTGGTCGGTGTGCTTCGTGTTCCTGGCCTCGCTGTGGACGCTGTCGTACGCCGTCGGGCTGCCGCCGATCGGCGCCTCGCCGATCCCCAACCTCTGGGGCATGGCGATCGCCACGCTGTGCCTGCTGCAGTTGCTGACCGGCGTGCTGATCGACCGCCGTTACGACGAAGGCATCCTGCGCTTCCTGCCCTATGCCGTGTGGTACCCCATCGTCTACTGGGCCTTCCTCGCGCTGACCACCGTGCGCGCGCTGCCGCATCTGCTGCGCCGGCCGGCCAAGACGGCGGTGCGCTGGTCCACGGCGCGCACGGGGAGCGGCGCTTGAGGCTGACGGTCTGGCCGGCGGCGCTGCTGCTGGCCATCGCTTCACCGATCGTCATGGCGCCGATCGCCCGCGCGGCCGATGCCGCAACGGCCATCGACGCCCAACAGCCCAGCGCCAGCCTGCGCGCCGAGGCGCGCACGGCCACCGACCGCCGCGACTGGGCGGCCGCGCTGCCGCGCTATGCGCTGCTGGTGCAGCGGCACCCCGACGACGCCGACCTGCTGATCGAAGCCGCTCGTGTCAACGGTTATGCCGACCGCAACGCCGAGTCCGCGCAGCTCTACCGCCAGGCGCTGGCCGCGGCGCCGGCACGGCGCGCCGACATCGTGCCCTCGCTGGCCTGGCAGGCGCTGTGGAGCGGTGCGGCGGCCGAGGCACAAGCGCTGTTCACCGAACGGCTCGAGACGGCCCAGGGCGAGCCGCGCGTCGAGGCGCTGGACGGCCTGGGCCAGGCGCGGCAGATGGCCGGCGACCAGGCCGGCGCGCTGGCCGCTTTCGGCCAGGCGCATGCGCTGGCACCGCAGCAGCGGCGGCTGCACCGGCGCTACGCGATGTCGCTGCTGTGGAACGGCCGGGAGGCCGCGGCCATCGCCGAGTTGCAAGCCCTGGTGGCCGCCGAGCCGCAGGACCGCGACCTCGCCTGGGCCCTGGCCAACGCCTACAACTTCAACGGCCAGCATCGTCTGGCGCTGCGCCGCTTCAAGGCCTTGAGCGCGCCGGTGCACCCCGGCGAGCGCGCCGACCTGGCGCGCGCCTGGCGCTGGGCGGGCTATGAAGACCGCGCCTGGCCGCTGCTGGCCGACCCCACCGACGGCGACTCGGCCTGGCTGCGCGACTGGCGCGTCTGGCGCGAGCGCTCGCGCTACGCCTACCTGACCGTCGAGCGCGCCGAAGACCGCGACCGCCTGGTGGCCGACGCCCAGGTGCTGGGCACCGGTTGGCACCCGTGGGCCGGCGCCACGGCAGAGCTGCAGCTGCGCCGTTTGCAGCTCGACGACCCCTCGGGCGACCCCCGGGGCGGCCAGTTGCAGGCCAGCCTCGGCTGGCGCCTGGGCGAGCCCGACGGCGCCTGGGGCACCTGGTGGCCCACCGCGGCGCTGAAGGCCTCGCGGCTGGCCGGCTGGTCCACGCTGCTGCCCAGCCTGCGCTTGCGCGGCGTGCCCGACGACGGCTGGCGCGTCGACGCCGAGGCCACGCGCGAGTTGGTGGAGACGCCGCGCGCGCTGGCCGAGCGGGTGACGGTGGATGTGGTCTCGGCCGGCGTCGAGCAGCGGCCCGATCCGCTGTGGTTGTGGGCCGCCGATGCCGCGGTGCTGCGCTTCGACGACGGCACGCTGCGCCTGCGCGCCGGTGGCCGCATCGAGCATCGGCTGCTCAACCGGCCGCGCCTGGCGCTGGGCCTGGAGGCCAGCGGCTTCGACCGTGTGCACGGCAGCGACGCGATCGACCGCGGCTACTGGAACCCGCGCCGTTATGCGCAGGCGCGGCTGTACCTGGCCTTGCAGCACGAGATGCGTCCTTTCGAGCTGCGCGCGCGCGTGGGCCTGGGCCGCTCGCGCGAGGTGGATGCGGCCGGCACCGCGAGCAGCGGCCGTCCGCACCTGTGGGAGCTGGGCGTCGACTGGGACCTCACGCCCGGCTGGCGCCTGGGCCTGGCCGCCGGCGGCTCGGGCCAGAGCCTGGGCCTGGCCGGCGCGACCGGCGGCGGCACCGGCTACTGGCGGCGTTATCTCAACCTCAGCGCCAACCTCTGGTTTTGACCGCGCTGCAGCCGCGGCTGATCGCGACTGCCGGCGGGGAAACTCCCCAGCAACCGCGGGGAGACCGGCTCCTAGAATGAGCCTTTCCCCGCTGATCCATCCGCTGCAAGGAGAGCCCGCGCATGCCTTCATCCCGCCGCAGCCCGGCTGCGGGCCGCGACGCCCCCGCCGCCGGCAAGCGCACGCTCAAGAAATACCCCAACCGGCGCCTGTACGACACCCAGTCCAGCAGCTACATCACGCTGGCCGACGTCAAGCGCATGGTGCTGGCGCACGAGGACTTCGAGGTCCGCGACGCCAAGACCGGCGAGGACATCACGCGCAGCATCCTGCTGCAAATCATCCTGGAGGAAGAGTCCGGCGGCGTGCCCATCTTCAGCCCGCAGACCCTGGAGCAGATCATCCGCTTCTACGGTCACGCCTCCCAGGGCCTGATGGGAGCCTTCATGGAGAACAACATGCGCGCCTTCGCCGAGCTGCAGTCGCGGCTGGCCGAGTCGGGCCGCTCGTTCACGCCCGAGATCTGGACCCAGTTCCTGGGCCCGCAGTCGCCCTTCGTGCAAGGGCTGATGGCGCCCTACCTGGAGCAGTCCAAGGCCATGTTCGACCGCCTGCAGGACCAGTTGAGCAAAGGCGCGCTGTTTCCGGGCATGCCGGGCTCGCCGGCGGACAAGTGAAGGCATCGCCGACAATCGGCGCATGAGTGTTGCCGCGCCGCCGACCATCGGCTTCGTCTCCTTGGGCTGCCCCAAGGCGCTGACCGATTCCGAACTGATCCTGACCCAGCTTCGCGCCGAGGGCTACGAAACCGCCAAGACCTTCGCCGGCGCCGACCTGGTGATCGTCAACACCTGCGGCTTCATCGACGATGCCGTCAAGGAGAGCCTGGACACCATCGGCGAGGCGCTGGCCGAGAACGGCAAGGTCATCGTCACCGGCTGCCTGGGCGCGAAGGCCGACGCCGGCGGCAGCAACCTGGTGCGCGGCGTGCATCCCAAGGTGCTGGCAGTCACCGGCCCGCACGCCACGCAGGAGGTGATGGACGCGGTGCACACCCACGTGCCCAAGCCGCACGATCCCTTCGTCGACCTGGTGCCCGAGGCGCGCGCCGAGTTCCGCGGCACGGCCGGCATCAAGCTGACGCCGCGCCACTACGCCTACCTGAAGATCAGCGAGGGCTGCAACCACCGCTGCACCTTCTGCATCATCCCCAGCCTGCGCGGCGACCTGGTGTCGCGGCCGATCGGCGACGTGCTGGGCGAGGCGAGGGCGCTGTTCGAGTCGGGCGTCAAGGAGCTGCTGATCGTCAGCCAGGACACCAGCGCCTACGGCGTCGACGTCAAGTACCGCACCGGCTTCTGGGACGGCCGGCCGGTCAAGACGCGGATGTACGAGCTGTGCGAAGCGCTGGGCCGGCTGGCCGAGCCCTTCGGCGCCTGGGTGCGGCTGCACTACGTCTACCCCTATCCGCACGTCGACGAGGTGCTGCCGCTGATGGCCGCGGGCCAGGTGCTGCCGTATCTCGACGTGCCGTTCCAGCACTCGCACCCCGAGGTGCTGCGGCGCATGAAGCGCCCGGCCAGCGGCGAGCGCAACCTGGAGCGGCTGGCGCGCTGGCGCGAGGCCTGCCCCGAGCTGGTGGTGCGCTCGACCTTCATCGCCGGCTTTCCCGGCGAGACCGAGGCCGAGTTCGAACACCTGCTGGACTTCATGCGCGAGGCGCAGATCGACCGCGCCGGCTGCTTTGCCTATTCGCCGGTGCAGGGCGCCGCGGCCAACGAGTTGCCCGGCGCGCTGCCCGCCGACGAGCGCGAGGCGCGGCGCGCGCGCTTCATGGCGGTGGCCGAGGAGGTCTCGGCGCGCCGGCTGCAACGCCGCGTCGGCGCCACCATGCAGGTGCTGGTGGACCACGCGCCGGCGCTGGGCCGCAAGGGCGCGCGGGCGCGCAGTTATGCCGATGCGCCGGAGATCGACGGCAGCGTGCGCCTGCTGCCGCCGGAGAAGGCTTCGCGCACGCTGAAGGCGGGCGAGTTCGCCCGCGCCCGCATCGTGGCCACCGAGGGGCACGACCTCGTCGGCGTGCCGATCTGAACCTCTGAACCAACGTCCGACATGAGCCGTTTTGACCCGACCGAGCTGATCCACCATCCCTACCGCGCGCCGGAGGGCTTTGCGGCGCCGCAGCTGGGCGTCTACAAGGCCTCGACGGTGATGTTCGCCAACGTGGCCGCGCTGCGCCAGCGCGACTGGCGCTACAAGGACGGCTACACCTACGGCCTGCACGGCACGCCGACCACCTTTGCGCTGGAAGAGCGCATCGCCACGCTGGAGGGCGGCAGCGAATGCCTGCTGGTGCCCAGCGGCTTGGCGGCCATCGCGGTGGTGGACCTGGCCCTGCTGGCGCAGGGCGACCAGGTGCTGCTGCCCGACAACGTCTACGGTCCCAGCCGCGAGCTGGCGCGCACCGACCTCGCGCGCTGGGGCATCACGCACCGGCTGTACGACCCGATGGACGCCGCCGGCCTGGCGGCGCTGATCACGCCCAAGACCAAGCTGCTGTGGCTGGAAGCGGCCGGCTCGGTGACGATGGAGTTCCCGGACCTGGCCGGCCTGGTGCAGGTGGCCAAGGCCAAGGGCGTGACCACCGCGATCGACAACACCTGGGGTGCCGGCATCGCGCTGCGGCCTTTCGAGCTGGGCATCGACATCGTGATGCAGGCGCTGACCAAGTTCCCCTCGGGCGGCGGCGACGTGCTGATGGGCTCGGTCACCACCCGCAATGCGGCGCTGCACGAGACGATCAAGCTCACCCACATGCACCTGGGCTACGGCGTGGCGGGCAACGATGCCGAGCTGCTGCTGCGCTCGCTGCCTTCGCTGGCCTTGCGCTACCACGCGCAGGACGCCACCGCGCGCGCGCTGGCGGCGTGGCTGGCCACGCGGCCGGAGATCAGCCGCGTGCTGCACCCGGCGTTCGAAAGCTGCCCCGGCCACGCGCACTGGCAGGCGCATTGCTCGGCCGCCGCGGGGCTGTTCTCGGTGATGGTGGATGCGCGTTATTCATCGACCCAGGTCGACGCCTTCGTCGACGCACTGCGCCTGTTCAAGATCGGCTATTCGTGGGCCGGCCCGGTCAGCCTGGCCGTGCCCTACGACCTGAAGGGCATGCGCGGCCAGCCGCCTTATCCGGGCACGCTGGTGCGGCTGTCGATCGGGCTGGAGTCGCAAGAAGCGCTGCGCGCCGACCTGGAGCAGGCGCTGCGCGCGCTGAGCTGAAGCTCAGTGCCCCTGTGCCGGGCCTGAGACCTTGTTGCGCATCAGGCGGCCCTTCTCCCGCTCCCAGTCGCGCTTCTTCTCGTCGTGCCGCTTGTCGTGCATCGCCTTGCCCTTGGCCAGCGCGATGTCGGCCTTCACGCGGCCGCCCTTGTAGTGCAGGTTCAGCGGCACCAGCGTGAAGCCCTTCTGCTCCACCTTGCCGATCAGGCGCCGGATCTCGTCCTTGTGCATCAGCAGCTTCTTGGTGCGGTCGGGCTCGGGCACCACGTGGGTGGACGCACTGCGCAGTGCGTTGATGCGGCAGCCGATCATGAACAGCTCGCCGTTGCGGATGTGCACGTAGCCGTCGGTCAGTTGCACCTGGCCGGCGCGGATGGCCTTGATCTCCCAGCCCGACAGCACGATGCCGGCCTCGAAGGTCTCCTCGATGCTGTACTCGTGGCGGGCGCGGCGGTTCTCTGCGATGGCAGCCATGACAAGGATGTGGGGCCACGGGGCCACTTCTACAATCGCGGCATTCTATGAAGCATGTGCGCAAGTCGGTCCTGCTGTGGTACTCGGCGCAGGAGATGTTCGACCTGGTGACCGACTTCGCACGTTACCCGCAGTTCCTGCCCTGGTGCGAAAGCGCCGAACTGCTGGAGCAGCACGACGACGGCGTCACCGCGCGCCTGGGCCTGGCCTACATGGGCGTGCGTCACAGCTTCACCACCCGCAACGCCAACATCCCCGGCGAGCGCGTCGCCATCAGCCTGGTGGACGGGCCTTTCTCGCTGCTGGACGGCACCTGGCTGTTCCTGCCGCTGGGGCCGCCCGGCGGCGCGCAACAGCAGGCCTGCAAGATCGAGTTCGACCTGCGCTATGCCTTCGCCAGCGCCGCGCTCGAATCGGTGGTCAGCCCCGTGTTCGACCGCGTGGCCAACACCTTCGTCGACTCCTTCGTCAAGCGCGCCGAGGCGATGTATGGCGCACGCTGAAGCCGCGGCCGCGCTGATCGCCGTCGAGGTGGCCTACTGCCCGGCGCCGCACCGCATCGACCTGACGCCGCTGCAACTGGCGGCCGGCGCCACGGTGCGTGATGCCCTGCTGGCCAGCGGCGTGCTGCAGCGCGCGGGGCTCGATCTGCAGGCGCTGCGCGTGGGCGTCTGGGGCCGCATCGCCGACTTGGACCAGCGCCTGCGCGAACGCGACCGGGTGGAGGTCTACCGGCCGCTGCAGGTCGACCCGAAGGAGGCGCGGCGGCAGCGGTACAAGGGCAAGCGCGCGGGCGACCGCGCGGGCAAGCGGGAGGGCGATCGCGACAGCGATCGCGAGGGCAAGCCGGCCGCCGTCAGCGGCAATCCGACGCGATGACCTCGCGCGCGCGCCGCACCTCGGCGGCGCGCGCTGCGTCGTCCAGCACCTCGCGCTCGCCCTTGTCGTTGATGCGCGCCAGGCGCTGGCCGCTGTCCAGCGTGGCCAGGTGGCTGCGCGCGCGGGCGCAGTTGTCGGCGCGGATCGCGGCGTTGCGCTGTTCCTCGGCCTTGGCCTTGGCTTGCTGATCGGCCTCGGCGGCTTTCTTGCGGGCCTGCAGTTCCTTGTCGACCGGGGCCGACGCGGCGCCCGTGGCGGCCACTGCCACGCCCGCAGCCGCGGCGCTGGCCGGCCCCGCCGTGGCAGCGGAACGCGCAGCCGCGGCGGGGCGCTGCAGGATGTCCTTGTCGGGGATCTCGCGCGGCGGCGGCCGGTCGCTCGCCGTGACGCGGCCGTTCGCATCGCGCCAGCGCCACTGCGCCGCCGCAGGCAAGGCCAGCAGCAAGGCCAGGCTGGCCGCGAGCAGGCCCGCCAGTTGCCGGCGGTGAAGCGGGAAAAGGGGCGGTCGGCGCATGATGGCGCGCAGTGTAGTCGCGGCTATCGGCGGCAGGGTGCTCGGTCTGTAACGGGGACCAGGGTGATCCCTATAATCCGCTTTTGCGCCCGGAGCCATTTCATGCGCCTACTCGGCAAAGCGCTGACCTTCGACGATGTGTTGCTGGTCCCCGCCTACTCCCAGGTGTTGCCGCGCGACACCAGCCTCGCCACCCGACTGTCCCGCAACATCCGCCTGAACCTGCCGCTGGTCTCGGCGGCGATGGACACGGTCACCGAATCCCGGCTGGCGATCGCCATCGCGCAGGAGGGCGGCATCGGCGTCATGCACAAGAACCTGACGCCGCGCCAGCAGGCCGCCGAGGTGGCGCGCGTCAAGCGTTATGAATCCGGGCTGCTGCGCGACCCCATCACGGTGACGCCGGAGACCACGGTGCGCGAGGTTATGGAGCTGTCGCGCCAGCACGGCTTCTCGGGCTTTCCGGTTTTGCAGGGCAAGACGGTGGCCGGCATCGTGACCAACCGCGACCTGCGCTTCGAGTCGCGCCTGGACGCACCGGTGCGCGAGGTGATGACGCCGCGCGAGCGCCTGGTCTACGTGCACGAAGGCGCCTCGCCCGACGAAGGCAAGGCGCTGATGCATCGCCACCGGCTGGAGCGCGTGCTGGTCGTCAACGACGCCTTCGAGCTGCGCGGCCTGATGACGGTGAAGGACATCACCAAGCAGACCAGCTTCCCCAACGCCGCGCGCGATGCCCAGGGCAAGCTGCGCGTGGCCGCCGCGGTGGGCGTGGGCGAGGGCACCGAGGAGCGGGTGGAGTTGCTCGTCAAGGCCGGCGTCGACGCGCTGGTAGTCGACACCGCGCACGGCCACTCGGCCGGCGTGCTGGATCGCGTGCGCTGGGTCAAGAAGCACTTCCCGCAGGTCGACGTGATCGGCGGCAACATCGCCACCGGCGACGCCGCGCTGGCGCTGGTCGAAGCCGGTGCCGATGCGGTCAAGGTCGGCATCGGCCCCGGCAGCATCTGCACCACGCGCATCGTCACCGGCGTCGGCGTGCCGCAGATCATGGCCATCGACAGCGTGGCCAAGGCGCTCAAGGGCAGCGGCGTGCCGCTGATCGCCGACGGCGGCATCCGCTTCTCGGGCGACCTCGCCAAGGCCATCGCCGCCGGCGCAGACAGCGTGATGATGGGCGGCGCCTTTGCCGGCACCGAGGAGGCGCCGGGCGAGGTGATCCTCTACCAGGGCCGCAGCTACAAGAGCTACCGCGGCATGGGCTCGATCGGCGCGATGCAGAAGGGCTCGGCCGACCGCTACTTCCAGGAAGGGCAGGAAGGTGGCGCCGGCGAGACCTCGGCCAAGCTGGTGCCCGAGGGCATCGAGGGCCAGGTGCCTTACAAGGGCTCGGTGGTCGGCATCATCTTCCAGATGGCCGGCGGCCTGCGCGCGTCGATGCACTACTGCGGCTGTGCCTCGATCGAGGACATGAAGACCAAGGCGCAGTTCGTCGAGATCACGTCCTCGGGCATTCGCGAGAGCCACGTGCATGACGTGCAGATCACCAAGGAAGCGCCCAACTACCGGGCTGAGTGACGACGATGCGCAGTGACAAAGGCGCAGAGGCCGCCGGGCCGAGCGCCGGGCCGCCCCAAGCCGGCCCGCACCCCGCAGGGGGGTCGCCCGCCGAACCCGGCGAGCGGGGGGCTCGACGGTCGGCGGCGATGCCGTTCATTCTGATTACGGTTTTGATCGACATGATCGCCATCGGGCTGATCGTGCCGGTGCTGCCGCTGATCGTCGGCACCTTCACCGCGTCGCCGGCGGAGCAGACCTTCTGGTTCGGCGTCGTCGCCTTCACCTTCGGGGTGGCCAACTTCTTCGGCTCGCCCGTGCTGGGCGCGCTGTCTGACCGTTATGGCCGGCGGCCGGTGCTGCTGATCGGTTTCTCGGGGCTGGCCTTGAGCTTCATCGTCACCGGGCTGGCCACCGCGCTGTGGATGCTGATCGCGGTGCGTTGCCTGAGCGGCCTGATGCAGGCCAACGCGGCGGTGGCCAACGCCTACGTGGCCGACATCACGGCGCCGCAGGAACGCGCGCGCCGCTTCGGCCTGATCGGCGCGATGTTCGGCCTCGGCTTCACGCTGGGGCCGGTGATGGGCGGTCTGCTGGGCTCGATCGACGTGCACCTGCCGTTCTTCGTGGCGGGCGGCATGGCCATCCTGAACTGGCTGTACGGCTTCTTCGTGCTGCCCGAATCGCTGCCGGCCGACAAGCGCCGCCCATTCGAGTGGAAGCGCGCCAACCCGGTGGGCGCCTTCCGCGGCCTGGCCCAGCTGCAAGGCGTGGGGCCGCTGGTGGCGGTGATTGCGCTGGCCGCGCTGGCGCAGTTCACGCTGCATAACAGCTGGGTCCTGTACACCACGTTCAAGTTCGGCTGGGGGCCGGCGCAGAACGGCTGGTCGCTGTTCGCGGTGGGCGTGATGTCGGTGCTGGTGCAGGGCTTCCTGCTCAAGCACATGCTGGCGCGCTGGTCGGCGCGGCAGCTCGCCACCGTGGGCCTGATCGGCTCGGCGCTGACCTATGCCGGCTTCGGCCTGGCCAGCGAGGGCTGGATGATGTTCGTCGTCATCATCGTCGGCAACCTGATCGGCGGCGGCGCGCAGGCCTCGATCCAGAGCCTGATCTCCAATGCCGCGGCCTCGCACGAGCAGGGGCAGGCGATGGGCTCCGTGTCCTCGCTCAACAGCCTGATGGCGGTGCTGGCGCCGATGTTCAGCGCCACGCTGCTGGGCGTGGTCTCGAACCGGCCGCCGGGCGACGTCTGGATCGGGCTGCCGTTCTTCTTCTGCGCGGCGCTGCAGGCGGTGGGCGCCTTCATCGCCATCCGCCACTTCCGCCGCCACGCCGCCGCCGCGGTGGCGCCGGCCTGAGCCCCGCACGCCTTTGCTTCCAAGCACCATGCACGACAAGGTCCTGATCCTCGACTTCGGCTCCCAGGTCACGCAGCTCATCGCGCGTCGCGTGCGCGAGGCCCACGTCTACTGCGAGATCCATCCCAACGACGTTGGCGATGATTTCGTGCGCCGCTTCGCGCCCAAGGCCATCATCCTCTCGGGCAGCCACGCCAGCACCTACGAGGACCACCAGTTGCGCGCGCCGCAGGCCGTTTGGGACCTGGGCGTGCCGGTGCTGGGCATCTGCTACGGCATGCAGACCATGGCGGCGCAGCTGGGCGGCACCGTCGAATGGAGCGACCACCGCGAGTTCGGCTATGCGGAGGTCCGCGCGCGTGGCCACACCCGGCTGCTGGACGGCATCCAGGACTTCGCCACGCCAGAAGGCCACGGCATGCTGAAGGTGTGGATGAGCCACGGCGACAAGGTCACCGCGCTGCCGCCGGGCTTCAAGCTGATGGCCAGCACGCCGAGCTGCCCGATCGCCGGCATGGCCGATGAGAATCGGGGTTATTACGCGGTGCAGTTCCACCCCGAGGTGACGCACACCGTGCAGGGCCGCGCGCTGCTTGAGCGCTTCGTGCGGGGCATCGCCGGCGCCCGGCCCGACTGGATCATGCGCGACCACATCGAGGAGGCGGTGGCCGCGATCCGCGCCCAGGTCGGCGACGAGCAGGTGATCCTGGGCCTGTCGGGCGGCGTCGATTCCAGCGTGGCCGCGGCGCTGATCCACCGTGCCATCGGCGATCAGCTCACCTGCGTCTTCGTCGACCACGGCCTGCTGCGCCTGGACGAAGGGCGCATGGTGATGGACATGTTCGCCGGACGGCTGCACGCGAAGGTGGTGCACGTCGACGCCAGCGCGCAGTTTCTCGGCCAGTTGCAGGGCGTGGCCGACCCCGAGCAAAAGCGCAAGATCATCGGCCGCGCGTTCGTCGAGGTCTTCCAGGCCGAGGCGAAGAAGATCGCCAACGCCGTAACGCGAGCTGGCGCCGCGAGCGGCGTCAGGTGGCTGGCCCAAGGCACGATCTACCCCGACGTGATCGAGAGCGGCGGCGCCAAGACCAAGAAGGCGACCACGATCAAGAGCCACCACAACGTCGGCGGGTTGCCTGAAACGTTGGGGTTGAAGCTGTTGGAGCCGCTGCGCGACCTCTTCAAGGACGAGGTGCGCGAGCTGGGCGTCGCGCTCGGCCTGCCGCCCGACATGGTGTACCGCCACCCGTTCCCCGGCCCGGGCCTGGGCGTGCGCATTCTCGGCGAGGTCAAGCCGGCCTACGCCGACCTGCTGCGCCGCGCCGACGCGATCTTCATCGACGAGCTGCGCGCCTTCAAGGACGAAGCCAGCGGCAAGAGCTGGTACGACCTCACCAGCCAGGCCTTCGCCGTCTTCCTGCCGGTCAAGAGCGTCGGCGTGATGGGCGACGGCCGCACCTACGAATGGGTCGTCGCGCTGCGCGCCGTGCAGACCAGCGACTTCATGACCGCCGACTGGGCCGAGTTGCCCTACGCGCTGCTGAAGAAAGTTTCGAGCCGCATCATCAATGAGGTGCGCGGGATCAACCGCGTTACCTACGACGTGAGCAGCAAGCCGCCGGCGACGATCGAGTGGGAGTGAGTTGACGTCCTTCGAGGACGATCGGCGACGATCGAAAAGGCAACGTAACCTGTTGATTTAGCAAGAACGTCGGCTGCCTCCTCGGCAGGTTCGTTCCTCATGCGGACCTCGGAAAGTACGCCACGTCCGGCAGAGTCTCGAAGTGCGCGTCGCAAGTCAGCAGTTCCGCACCGACGCGCCGGGCCGATGCGTAGACGATGGCGTCGGCAGTGGCCAGCTTGTGTTCGCGGTGCAGGTCCGCCGCGAGCAAGGCGATGGCGGTGTCCAAGGGCACGACCACGCATTTCTGTGTGTAGGCGATCACCTGATCGGCCTGCTCCTCGCCGAGTTCACGCACCAGCCACTTCGACAGTTCAAGCTGCACGATGGTGGGGACGATGCACTGCGTCCGGTCCGGAATCTGCTTGCCGAGCTGCTTGCCCAACGCGCTGCCAGTGAGCCATTCGATCCAGGCCGAGGTATCGACCACACGCGAAGCGGCCATCAGTAGCGATCCTTCCGATCCCGGTAGCCGTCCTTGCGTGCACCCTTGGCGATGCCGGCCAGTTGATCCAGCTCGGGCACGGGCATCACCAGCACGCCCTTGCCCTTCGGGATGAAGACGAATTCCTGCCCGGCCTGCCAGTGCTGTTCCTCGCGCACGGCCTTGGGAATGGAAATCTGGAACTTGCTGGACAACGTGGCGGTGGCGGCCATTTTCGTACCCTCGAAGGGTCGATGACGATTCGGTAAGAATACTTCGTTCAGGCCACGAGCGCCAGACGTGTCCCTGATGGGCGCCGGACTCGACCGCACTGCCGCTGTTGGACGGTGCGTCATGCGTCGTAGCGAGACGACGATTGACGAGACCTTTCCAATCAACCGATCCCCAACCCGGGTCGTGTCCCGGCGCATGGTGCAAGTCTGCGGTCGCGGCACGGCGCGGGCGGCGGCCGCTGCGCCCGGCGCTGGATCAGCGCGAGCCGATGTCGGCTTGCGCCACGTGCACTTGCCGGGCCTGCTCGGCGGTGGCCTGCGCGGCGATGCGCACCGGCTGCTGCAGCGAGGCGAAGGCTTCGGCGCGCTCCTGGGCGGCGATGCCGGTCATGCCCTGGACGATGGCCAGCGTGGCGCTCAGGGCGGCGGCGGCGGCGAGCAGGCGGGAGGTGGTGTTCAGCGTGTTCATCGTCGGCTCCTTGCGGGTGTGCAGCGGGGGCTGCGTTGTCGATGGATGAACTGTGCGCGCCGGACCCTGTTTCAGTCCTGAAGGCGTTCTGAAGGCGTCATGAAACGTTCTGAACGCGTCGGCCCATCAGGTGCTCTCGCGCGCCACGATCGAGTAGCCCACCGGCACCACCTCCCGCGGCCGGCGCGGGTTGTCGATCAGCTCCAGCAACAGCCGCGCGCAAGCCACGCCGATCGCGAGGAAGTCCACCTGCACGGTGCTCAGCGACGGAATCAGGTGCGCGGCCATGTCCTGGTTGCCGTAGCCCATGATGGCCAGGCGCCCCGGCACGGCGAGGCCCAGGCGCTGGCATTCCAGCAGCGCACCGGCGGCCGGGATGTCGCTGAAGAACGCCAGCGCATCGTGCGGCAGGCCTTGCCGGTTGAGTTCGCGCACGACGGCGGCACCGTCTTCCATCGTCAGCGGGCTGGGGATGGGCAGCACGATGCTCGACACCTCGACGCCCGGGTGTCCGGCCGCGGCTTGCTGGATGCCCTCGAACTGCAGCATGAAGCGCGGCACCGAGGCCGGCATGACCACCGCGATGCGGCGGCGGCCGCGCGCGATCAGGTGGCGGCCGATGTCGCGGCCCATGGCTTCGTGCGAGTAGCCCGCGCCATACGTGACGCGAGCATCGTTGAGGTCGGCAAACTCGCACAGCGGGATGCCGGCCGACTGCAGCACGCGGCCGTTGGCCGTCTCTTCGCCCGTGGGCACCCGGAGCACGCCGCTGGGCCGCCAGCCGAGCAGCATCTGCGCCAGCCGGGCCTCGCGCGCCAGGTCGTAGCGGGTCTCGCCCACCAGCACGCTGTAGCCCAGGGGTTCAAGCACGTCGGTCAAGCCGATGTGGATCTGGTGGTACTGCGTCACCGAGAGCTGCGGCATCAGGAAGCCGATCATCCGGCTGCGCGTGGTGCGGAAGCCCACCGCGGCGTTGTTGGGGATGTAGCCCAGCTCGTCGATGGCGCGCTGCACCTGCGCCCGCAGCTCCGCCGACACGGCGTTGGGCGAGTTGATCACCCGCGAGACGGTCATGGCGCTTACGCCGGCGGCCAGGGCCACGTCCTTGACCGTGCTGCGCGGGACGACCGGTGCGGACGGTGGTTCCCGCGCGTCCAAGCGGCGATCGCGGTTGGCTGATGGCATGGGCAATGTGCTCCTGGCAAGGGTCGGGGCGGGTGCCGGATCGATTAAGGGTTTGTCCTAGATCGCGGCGTCTGGATGTTGGATGGTAACATTACCAAATCGGTTCTCGACGAGAGCCGAAAGGCACCAAGAGGTCGACCTGCGGGTCCATTTTTTGGATCTCATTTGTTAATGTTACCAGTCCCAGCAGTCTCCTCGGCAGGCCAGCACCACCGAAGGGATCCGAAAGGCGAGCGAATGAACACGCTGAACATCAGGGCCAAGTCCGTGCTCGTCACCGGCGGTTGCGGCGGCATCGGCTTGGGGGTGGGCCAGGCCTTCGCCGAACAGGGCAAGCAGGTGTGGCTGGTCGACAAGAACACGGCCGGCGCCAACGCGCTGACGGCGCGCTTCCCCAACGTCAAGACGCTGGAAGTCGACCTCGGCGACTTCGCCCAGGTCGAACAGAAACTGGGGCCGCTACTGCGAGGCGACGACGCGCCCGAGGTGCTGATCAACGGTGTCGGCTGGTCGCCCAAGTACAAGCAAGCCGGCGAGCGCTGGACGGCCTGGAACATGCCGATCGAGCACTGGCGCGAGGTGATGGCGGTGAACCTGGACTCGGTGTTCCTGACCACCGCGCTGGCGCTGCCGCGCATGATCGAGCGCCGCTACGGCCGCGTCATCAACATCATCACCGTGGCCGCGCGCGTGGGCGGCGGCGGGGTGGCGCCGGTGCATTACGTCACCGCCAAGACCGGCCTGCTGGGCCTGACGCGCGTCACCGCGCAGGAAGTCGGGCCGCACGGCGTCACCGTCAACGGCATCAATCCCGGCCGCATCGACACGCCGATGATCCGCGACGTGCCCGACGAGGTGAACCAGGCCATCGCCAAGGGCCTGCCGCTGCGCCGCCTGGGCACGCCGGCCGACATCGCCGGCTCGGCCCTGTTCCTCGCATCCGATCTCGCCGACTACCTGACCGGCGTGGTGATCGAAGTCAACGGCGGCGGCTACATGCTCTGACCGCGGCCGACTCAACCCCCCAAGGAGAACCTGATGAAGCTTTCCGGCGCCGATGCGTTCGTGCGCATCCTCAAGGGCCACGGCGTGACCCACATGTTCGGCCTGCCCGGCGACAGCCTGGGCCTGTACGACGCCGTCTTCCGCGACGGCAGCATCCAGCACGTGCTGGTGCGCCACGAGCAGGCCGCCGCCCACATGGCCGACGCCTATGCCCGCGTCACCGGCCGCGTGGCGGTGTGCGATGCCTCGTCGGGCCCTGGCGTGACCAACCTCGTCACCGCACTGGCCACGGCGCATGCGGACTCGATCGCCGTGGTCGCGATCATCGCCACGTCGCCGACGGCCTTCCGCCAGCGCGGCAACTTCCAGGAGCTCGACCAGCGCGCGCTGCTCTCCAGCATCGCCAAGACCGTGATCGAGGTCGACAGCCCGGCGCGCGTGCCCGAGCTCACCAAGCGCGCCTTCCGCATCGCCTCCACCGGGCGGCCGGGCGTGGTGGTGCTGAACGTGCCGATGGACGTGTACACCACGGCGGCCGAATTCAACGATGCCGACCTCGTCTGCGATGCGCGCTTCGGTGTCTTCCCCGCGCTGCGCGTGCGCCCGGCCGAAGGCGAGGCGCAGAAGGTGCTGGACCTGCTGCGCGGCGCCAAGAAGCCCGTCATCTGGTGCGGCGGCGGCGTCATCACCGCCGGTGCCAGCGCCGCGGTGCAGGCGCTGGCCGAAGCCACCGGCGTGCCGGTGACGACGACCTACATGGGCAAGGGCTCGCTGCCCGAAAACCATCCGCTCGCGCTCGGCCCGGCCGGGCTGCTGGGCCGCCCGGTGACCAACAAATACCTGTCCGACGCGGACCTGGTGCTGGCCATCGGCACCCGCTTCACCAACGTCGACACCGCCAACTGGAATATCCCCAAGCGCGGCACCGCCATCGTGCAGGTCGACATCGACCCGGCCGAACTCGGCAAGAACTACGACGTGGTGCACTCGGTGTGGGCCGACGCCAAGCTCTTCACCGAAGAGCTGGCCGCGCTGGCCGCCAAGGGCCCGAAGATCACCGAGAGCGCCCGCAACGAGGTCAGCGCCATCCGCGCCGCCTGGCTGGCCGAGCGCGGCCCCGACAGCGAGCAGGCGCAGTACAGCCGCGATGAACCGGTGCACCCGCTGCAGGCGATGCGCGCGCTGCGCGAGGCCATGGGGCCGGAGGACACGCTGATCTGCGACTCGGGCTTCAACCAGATCTGGGGCGGCCAGTACTTCGAGGTCACGCGGCCCGGCCGCAGCTACGTGGGCCCGCGCGGCATGGGCACCATGGGCTTCGCCTTCCCGGCGGCCATCGGCGCCAAGCTGGCCGAGCCGAACCGGCGCTTCGTGGCGCTGGCCGGCGACGGCGGCTTCATGATGCTGGTGCATGAGCTCGAGACCGCCGTGCGCATGAAGACGCCGGTGGTGGTGTGCGTGCTCAACAACCGCAACCTCGAGTACTGCAAGGCCGCCCAGACGGGGCTGCTGGGCAAGCGCTACATCTCCACCGACCTCGGCGACACCAACTTCGCCGAGATCGCCAAGGCCTTCGGCGCCAACGG
This sequence comes from uncultured Rubrivivax sp., assembly GCA_964470565.1. Classification (GTDB taxonomy): domain Bacteria; phylum Pseudomonadota; class Gammaproteobacteria; order Burkholderiales; family Burkholderiaceae_C; genus Rubrivivax. The sequence continues at coordinate 46,236 of CAYYDJ010000002.1, read as the reverse complement.
CGTGCGCGTCACCCGCAGCGCCGACCTGCCCGGCGCGTTGAAAGAAGCACTGGCCTCTGACCTCGTCACCGTGGTCGAAGTCGTCACCCCCGACGTTGCCAAGCCGGACGGCGTGCCGTTCTGACGCCCGTCGTCCGCCCAACCCATTCTCGAGGAGACAACCGTGAGCAACCTCCAACATTCCACGCGCCGCCAATGGCTGCAATCCGCGGGCGCCGCGGCCCTGGGCCTGGGCACCACGCTGGCCGGTCCGGCCTGGGCTCAGGGCAGCTATCCCGACAAGCCCATCCGCATCATCGTGCCGCTGCCGGCCGGCGGCACGCCCGACGCCGCGGTGCGCATGTTCGCCGAGCAGTTGCAGCGCATCGTCAAGCAGACGGTCATCGTCGAGAACAAGCCGGGCGGCCTGTACACGCTGGGGCTGCAGGCGCTGGCCGCGGCGCCGGCCGACGGCTACACGCTGTTCCACGTCAACGTGAGCATGGCCACCATCCAGGCCGGCATGCACAAGTTCGACATGCTCAAGCAGCTCGTCCCCGTCACGCTGGCGGGCGAGACCACCGCGGTGTTGACGGCCTCGGCGAAGGCGCCGTTCAAGACCGCCAAGGAGCTGATCGCCTACGCCAAGGCCAACCCCGGCAAGCTCAACTACTCGATTGGCGGCATCGGTTCGGCGGAACACCTGCTGTGCGTGATGATGGAAAAGGCGGCCGGCTTCACCGCCACGGCGGTGCCGTTCAAGGGGCAGATCGAAGCCGTCACGGCCTTGATGGCCGGTGACGTGGACTATGGCGTGCTGCCCACGCCGATGGCGCTGCAGCTGATGCCCAAGGGCGGCCTGCAGCCGCTGGCGGTGCTGTCGCCCACGCACGTGCCGCAACTGCCGGGCGTGCCCACGGCGGCCGAGGCCGGCGTGCCGATCTCGCCCTTCGCCTACTGGGGCGGCTTCGCGGTGGCGCCGGGCACACCGGCGCCGATCGTCGACTACCTGCACCAGGCCTTGTCGAAAGCGGTGATGGCGCCCGAGCTGCGCGACCGCATGGCCGGCTTGGCCATGGTGCAGACCGTCAGCCCGACGCCGGCCGCCTTCACCGCGCTGATCCGCAGCGAGCTGGACCGCTTCACGGCCGCGGTCAAGGCCGGCAACCTGAAGTTCGAGTGAACCGAGGGGCCGTCATGTCCATCATGAACGAACCGCACCTGGGCGCCGCCGCTGCCGACGCGGCGGAGATCGAACGCATGGGCTCGCTGCTGCAGCGCCAGCGCCAGGCGTTTGCGGCCAACCCATTCCCGACGCTGGCGCAGCGCCGCGCCAACCTGGACAAGCTGATCGAGCTGCTGCGTCGGCGCCAGGACGACATCGCGGCAGCCATCCATGCCGACTTCGGCGTGCGTTCGGCCACCGAGAGCAAGCTGGCCGACGTGATGGGCCCGCTGCTGGAGGCGCGCCACGTGCGCTCGCACCTGCGGCGCTGGATGCGGCCGCGGCGGCGCGCCAGCGAACTGCTGTTCCAGCCCAACCGTGCCTGGGTCGAGTATCAGCCCAAGGGCGTGGTCGGCGTCATCGGCACCTGGAACTTCCCGGTCTACCTGACGCTCGGGCCACTGGCCGCGGCGCTGGGCGCCGGCAACCGCGTGATCATCAAGACGTCTGAAGTCGCGCCGCGCACCGGCGAGTTGCTGCGCACGATGCTGGCCGAGACCTTCAGCGAAGACGAGGTGGCCGTCTGCGGCGGTGGCGTGGCCGCCGCCCAGGCTTTCAACGCGCTGCCGTTCGACCACCTGGTGTTCACCGGCTCGCCGCGCGTGGGGCGCGAGGTGATGCGCGCGGCAGCGAACAACCTCACGCCCGTCACGCTCGAACTCGGCGGCAAGTCGCCGGCGCTGGTCGGCGGCGGCGGCTTGCGCGACGCGGCACTGCGCATCACCCACGGCAAGGTCTTCAACTGCGGTCAGGTCTGCGTGTCGCCCGACTACGCGCTGGTGCCGCGCGGCCAGACGCAGGCCTTCGTCGACGCCGTGCGCGACAGCTTCACCCGGCTGGCGCCGCAGGTGGCCGGCAACGCCGACTACACGGCGGTGGTCACCGAGCGCCACGCGGCGCGCCTGCGCGAGATGCTCGACGAAGCGCAAGCGCAGGGCGCGCGCCTGTGGCCTTGCGGCCCCGACGCGGGCCAGGGCCGGCAGATGCCGCTGACGGTCGTCACGCAGGTCGACCGCGGCATGCGGCTGATGCAGGAGGAGCTGTTCGGCCCGGTGCTGCCGGTGGTCGAGTACGACAGCCTGGACGATGCGCTGGCCTATGTCGCCGCCGGCGAACGCCCGCTGGCGCTCTACGGCCTGGGCCTGAGCGGCGCCGAGGAGGCGAGGGTGCTGAAGGAGTCGCACTCGGGCGGCGTGTCGATCAACGACTGGGGCTGGCACGTGTTCCAGCACGACCTGCCGTTCGGCGGCGTCGGCAACTCGGGCATGGGCACCTACCACGGCGAAGAGGGCTTCCGCGAGCTGTCGCACGCCAAGGGGGTGTTCAAGCGCTACCGCTGGTTCCCGGTGCAGCTGTTCTACCCGCCTTACGGCAACCTGGTGCAGCGGCTGGCGATGCGGATGTACCTGGGCAAGTCGCATTGACCGAATTGACCGCAAGGACCGCGCTCGGCGCACGGCGCTGACCGCTCCCCCCACCACAGCTTGCCGGCCTGGCCCGGCGCACGGAGATTCACATGAGCACGAAGAACTGTCTGATCACCGGCGGCCCGCGCGGCATCGGCCGCGCCACCGCCTTGCTGGCCGCCAAGGCCGGCTGGGCCGTGAGCATCGCCGGCCTGGCCGAGCACATGGACGACGCCAACGCCGTCGTCAAGGAGATCGAGGCGCTCGGCGGCCAGGCCGTGGCCATTGCCGCCGATGTGAGCAAGGAGGCCGAGATCGTCGCCATGTTCGATGAGGCCGAGCGCCGCCTGGGGCCCGTGCGCGGCGTGGTCAACGCCGCCGGCATGCCCTATGGCGGGCCGGTCACCGAGCTGGCCTTCGCGCCGCTGGAAAAGATGATGACGGTGAACATCGTCGGCCTCATCGTCTGCTGCCGCGAGGCGGTGCGCCGCATGTCCACGGCGCGCGGCGGCAAGGGCGGCGCCATCGTCAACATCTCGTCGCTGGCGGTGACCATCGGCGGGCGCCCGGGCGCCGCGGCGTACGCGGCGTCCAAGGCCGCGGTGGACTGCTTCACCACCGGCATGGCGCGCGAGGTCGCCCGGCAGGGCATCCGCGTGAACACCGTGCGGCCCGGCGCCATCGTCACCGCCATGACCGCGGGCCTGACCGCCACGCCCGAGCAGCGCGCCAGCATGGACAAGTCCATCCCGCTGGGCCGCATGGGCGAGCCCGAGGAGATCGGCGAGGTGGCGGTGTGGCTGCTGTCGGACCACGCGACGCTGGTCAACGGCGCCCACGTCAACGCCGGCGGAGGCGGATTCATCATCGCCTGAACGATCGCCGTTCGTCAGCATCACATCACGCCATGGCCTCCCACGACACCGCCTCGCTGCACGACCGCTACACCACCCGGCAAGGCTGGGTCTACCTGACGGGCATGCAGGCGCTGGTGCGCCTGCCGCTGCAGCAACGGATGCGCGATGCGGCCGCCGGCTTGAACACCGGCGGCTACGTCTCCGGCTACCGCGGCTCGCCGATGGGGCGCTACGACATGGAGTTGTGGGCGGCTGAAGACGTGCTGAAGACGGCCAACATCGTCTTCCGGCCCGGCCTGAACGAAGACCTCGCGGCCACCGCGATCTGGGGCGCGCAGTACGTCGGCACCTTTGCCGGCGCGACGGTCGATGGCGTGTTCGGCCTCTGGTACGGCAAGGGGCCCGGGGTCGACCGCTCGGCCGATGCCTTGCGCCACGCCAACCTGGCCGGCACCTCGCCCAAGGGCGGCGTGGTCTGCCTGGCCGGCGACGACCACGGCGCCAAGAGCTCCACCGTGGCGAACTTCTCCGACCAGGTGTTCGCCGCCGTGGGCATGCCCGTGCTCTACCCCAGCAACACCCAGGAGGTGCTGGACTACGGGCTGCACGGCATCGCGATGAGCCGCTTCTCAGGCTGCTGGGTGGGCATGAAGCTGGTCACCGACGTGGTGGAGGGCGGCGGCTCGGTCTACGTGGCGCCCGATGCGCCGGCCATTACGCTGCCCGAGCCCCCGAGCGCGCCAAAGGACATGTTCGGCACTGGCTTTCACATCCGCGGCTTCGACATGCCGCTGGCGCAGGAAGACCGCCTGTACCACCACAAGATCGAGGCCGCCTTGGCGTATGCGCGGGCCAACGGCCTGAACCGCATCACCGCCGCCGCGCCGCAGGCCAAGGTGGGCATCGTCTCGGCCGGAAAGAGCTGGCAGGACGTGCTGCAGGCGCTGGCCAATCTCGGCATCCGCGATGCCGACGCGGCCGGCATCCGCCTGCTCAAGCTGGGGCTGGTGTGGCCGCTCGACCCGGTGCTGGTGCAGCAATTCGCGCAAGGCCTGGACGCCATCGTCGTGGTCGAAGAAAAACGCCCGCTGATCGAGGACCAGTTGCGCGCCGTGCTGTACGGCGGCCCCGCTGCGCCGCGCATCATCGGCAAGCACCAGGGCGGCACGGTGTTCGATCCGGCGCACGGCCCGGCGGCCTTCCCCAACGCGGCCGAGATCAGCCCCGCGCTGGTGGCCCAGGTGCTGGCCGGCGTGCTGCAGCCGCAGCCCGGCGACTGCGCGCTGGCCGCGCCCGTCGCCCCTGGCGCGGCCAAGGGGCCGACGCCGGGCCTGCCCATGCGCAGCCCCGGCTTCTGTTCGGGCTGTCCGCACAGCCGCTCGACGCGCGTGCCGCAAGGCAGCCGCGCGCTGGCCGGCATCGGCTGCCACACGATGGCGATGTTGATCAACCCCAAGACCACCAGCGCGCCGTCGCACATGGGCGCCGAGGGCATCCACTGGCTGGGCCAGCAGCCGTTCACCACCGAGCGGCACGTCTTCGCCAACCTGGGCGACGGCACCTTCGCGCACAGCGGCCTGCTGGCGATCCGCCAGGCCATCGCCGCCGACGTGCCCATCACCTACAAGCTGCTCTACAACGGCTTCGTGTCGATGACCGGCGGCCAGCCGGTGGATGCCAGCCTGTCGCCGCAGCAGACGCTGGCCATCCTGGCCGGCGAGGGCGTGCGCAAGATGGCGGTGGTCACCGACGAGCCCGAGCGCTACCAGGGCGTCACCTTGCCCGCGGGCGTCGTCGTGCACCACCGCGACCGTATGGACGCCGTGCAGCAGGAGATGCGCGAGCACCCCGGCGTCTCGGTGATCCTGTACGACCAGCCCTGCGCCACCGAGCGCCGGCGCCTGCGCAAGCGCGGCAAGTGGGTCGACCCGGCCAAGCGCAGCTTCATCAACGCGGCCGTCTGCGAAGGCTGCGGCGATTGCGGCCAGGTCTCGGGCTGCATGTCGATCGAGCCGCTGGAAACCGAGCTCGGCCGCAAGCGGCGCATCAACCAGGCCAGCTGCAACAAGGACTACAGCTGCGTCGACGGCTTCTGCCCCAGTTTCGTCACCGTGCACGGCGGCGCGCTGCGCAAAGCGGCCAAGGACAAGCCGGCGCAGCCCGAATGGACGGCGCCCCTGCCCGAGCCCACGCCGCCGGCGCTGACCGGGCTGCACAGCGTGCTGGTGGCCGGCATCGGCGGCACCGGCGTCGTCACCATCGGCCAGACGCTGGCGATGGCGGCGCACCTGCAAGGTGCCTACAGCTCCAACCTCGACGTCACGGGGCTGTCGCAGAAGTACGGCGCCGTGCATTCGCATGTGCGCTTCGCGCCCGAGCCGGCGCTGCTGCACGCCACGCGCATCGGCAGCGGCGAGGCGCAGACGCTGATCGGCTGCGACCTGATCGTCGCGGCGGGCGATGAGTCGGTCAGCCGGCTCGATGCGGCGCGCAGCCAGGCCGTGGTCTGCACCGACATGATTCCCACCGCCGAATTCGCCCGCAACCCCGACTGGCAGGCCGACGCGGGCGCGCTGGCGCAGCGCGTCGCCGGCCTGCTGGGCGAGCGCGCGCTGCTGATGGAAGGCCAGCGCCTGGCGACGGCGCTGCTCGGCGATCCCATCGCGGCCAACATGTTCATGCTGGGCGCGGCCTGGCAGCGCCGCCAGGTGCCGCTGGCGCTGGCGTCGATCGAGCGCGCCATCGAACTCAACGGCGTGGCCGTGGCGATGAACCAGGCCGCGTTCGTCTGGGGCCGCCGCGCGGCGCACGACCTCGAGGCCGTGGAGCGCTGGGTGCAGGCGCGCCAGGGCGCCAACGTCATCACCTTCGTGCCGCGCGCCAAGCGCAGCCTGGACGACATCGTGCGCCACCGCAGCGAGCATCTGGTGGCGCACACCGGCGAGGCATTGGCCCGACGCTACCGCGCCTTCGTCGACACGGTGCGGCAGGCCGAGGCGTCGCTCGGGGCCGGCGATGCGCTGGCGCGCGCGGTGGCGCACAACTACCACCGGCTGCTCGCGGTGAAGGACGAATGGGAAGTGGCCCGCCTGTACAGCCACCCCGACTTCAAGGCCGCGCTCGAGCGCGAGTTCGAAGGCGACTACACGCTGCACGTCCACCTGGGCGCCTGGCCCTTTGCCAAGCAGGACCCCGACACCGGCGCGCCGCGCAAGGCCGAGCTGGGCCCGTGGGTGCTGGGCGCGATGAAGTGGATGGCGCGCTTCAAGGGCCTGCGCGGCAGCTGGCTGGACCCGTTCCGCCACAACGCCGAGCGCCGCCTGGACCACATCCTGCTGGCGCAATACGAAGCAGACATCGCCAAGCTGCTGCCGCAACTCGACGCGCAGCGCCTGCCCACGGCGGTGAAGCTGGCCTCGCTGCCGCAGGTCATCCGCGGCTACGGCCACGTCAAGCAGGCGCAGGCCGATGCCGCCGCGCAGCAGCGTGCGCAGCTGCTGGCACCGTGGGAGCAGCCCGCCGTGACCGCGCGCGTCGCCTAACGCCGAATGTCAGGAGGCATCCACCGATGAACGACCAAGACCTGTTGCAGCGAATCGTCCAACGCTGCGGCGAAGCCAGCGTGGTGGCGCCGCAGGACGCGGCCGAGCGCGTGCTCAATCTGCGCGGCGAAAAATTCTCCGCCGTGCCCTTGCTGCGACCGGCCAGCACCGACGAGGTGGTCTTCATCGTGCGCCTGGCGCGCGAGGCGGGCCGCGCGCTGGTGCCGGTGGGCGGCGCCAGCGGCCTGGTCGACGCGCTCAAGACCACCGGCGACGGGCAGTGGTACTTGTCGCTCGAACGCATGCGCAGCATCGAGCGCCTGGACGCCGATTCGCGGCTGGCCGTGGTGCAGGCCGGCGTGGTGCTGCAGACGCTGCAGGACGCCGCCGCCGCGCAGGGCCTGCTGTTCGCGGTGGACCTGGGCGCGCGCGGCTCGGCCACGGTGGGCGGGCTGATTGCCACCAACGCCGGCGGCGAGCGCGTGCTGCGCTTCGGCATGATGCGCGAGCAGGTGCTGGGGCTGGAAGTGGTCACCGCCGACGGCCAGGTGCTGGACCTGATGGCCGAGGTGCTGAAGAACAACGCCGGCTACGACCTCAAGCAGCTCTTCATCGGCAGCGAAGGCACGCTGGGCATCGTGACGCGCGCCGTTATGCGCCTGCGCAGCGCCTTCGAGTCGCACGACGCGGCCTGGCTGGCGCTGCCCGACCTGGCGCGCCTGCCCGCGGTGCTGGGGCGGCTGGAGCGCGGCCTGGGCGGCACGCTGTCGGCCTTCGAGCTGATGTGGCCGGCGTTCGTTGACGCCATGTGCGGCGGCGAGGGCTCGCCGCACCGCTGCCCGGTGGGTCCCGGCGCCGCCGGCCACGTGCTGATCGAAAGCGAAGGCGGCCATGCGGCAGACGACCACCAGCGCTTCGAGGCGGTGCTGGGCGAATTGTTCGAAGACGGCCTGATCGCCGACGCCATGGTGGCGCAGAGCGAGGCCGACCGGCATGCGCTGTGGGCGATACGCAACGACATCCCGCGCCTGGCGCGCCAGCTGCATCCCTTCGTGGCCTTCGACGTCAGCGTGACCATCGCCCAGATGGCCGCGCTGGTGGACGAACTGCGCGCCGCGCTCAGCGCGCGCTGGCCGCTGGCGCGGCTGGTGGTGTTCGGCCATGTCGCCGACAACAACCTGCACGTGGCCGCCGGCATCGGCGCCGACACGCCGCGCGAGGCCAAGGCCATCGCCGAGATCGTCTACGGCGCCGTGGTGGCGCGGCGCGGCTCGATCTCGGCCGAACACGGCATCGGCCTGGACAAGCGCGAGGCGCTGGCCAAGCATCTGGATGCGCCGGTGCTGGCGCTGATGCAGCGCATGAAGGCCCTGCTGGACCCGCAGGGCCTGCTGAACCCCGGCAAGGTGCTGGCGCCGGTGGCTGCCGAGGCCTGATCGCCGGAATCGGCGGGCGTCGGCAAGCGGGGCAGCGCCGCTGGGCGTCGATGGCGGCAGCATTGCGGCGGAGCGCGAGCGCAGGCACGATTGAAGGCCGTCGACTCGCGGCAGCCCCGGCCACAAGACCACCATGCACCAGCAGCCATCGACCGGCCGAGCGTCGGCATCCGTCCATCACCCGCTGCTGATCGGCGCGCACTGGCTGACGCTGGCGCTGCTGGTCGCGGTCTATGCCCTGATCGAGCTGCGCGGGCTCTATCCCAAAGGCAGCGACGCGCGCGCGTCGATGCAGACCTGGCACGGCATGCTCGGCCTGACGGTGTTCGGCCTCACCTTGATCCGGCTGGCGCTGCACGCGGCCCACGCCGCGCCGCCGACGACGCCGGCGCCGCCGGCCTGGCAGCAGGCGCTGGCGCGGTCGATGCACTGGGCGCTGTACGCCTTCCTGGTCGTCACGCCGCTGCTGGGCTGGATGATGCTCAGCGCCAAAGGCAAGCCGATTCCCTTGTTCGGGCTCGAACTGCCGGCCTTGATGGCGCCCAATCGCGCCACGGCCAAGACGCTGGAAGGGATCCACGAATTCGCCGGCACCCTCGGCTACTGGCTGATCGGGCTGCACGCCGCGGCCGCGCTGTGGCACCACTACGTGATGGGCGACGACACGCTGCACCACATGTGGCCGCCGGCAAGGCCCCGGCGGCCGGCCGCCCGGTTGCCGCGCCCCCGCGCTTGACGTCGGCAGCCGCCCCCGCCGGGCGGCGCCGCGCCGCCGGCCCTCAACTCCCCGGCATCTGCGGCGGATTGAGCTTCACCTTGTGCGCGTGCCCCTTGCGCATGCGGATGTTGAGCATCTCCACGCCCAGCGAGAACGCCATCGCGAAGTAGACGTAGCCCTTGGGCACGTGATGGTCGAAGCCTTCGGCAACCAGCACCACGCCGACCACGACGAGGAAGCTCAGCGCCAGCATCTTGATGGTCGGGTGGTCTGACACGAAGCGGCCGATCGCCCCCGCGAACAGCATCATCAGGCCGACCGAGGCGATGACGGCGGCGATCATGATGCGCACGTCGTCGACCATGCCCACCGCGGTGATGATGGAGTCGAGCGAGAACACCAGGTCGACCAGCATGATCTGCAGGATCACGCCGGCAAAGGTGGCGCCGGCGGCACGGCCGGCTGCATCCTCTTCCTCGCCTTCGAGCGCCTGGTGGACTTCGCCGGTGCTCTTCCAGATCAGGAACAGTCCGCCGAGGATCAGGATCAGGTCGCGGCCCGAGATCTCCTGCCCCAGCACCGTGAACAGCGGCGCCACCAGGCCGACGATCCAGGCCAGCACCAGCAGCAGCCCGATGCGCATGAACATCGCCATGAACAGGCCGATGCGCCGCGCCATCTCCTGCCGCGCGCGCGGCAGCTTGTCGACCAGGATCGAGATGAAGATGATGTTGTCGATGCCCAGCACCAGTTCCAGCGCGGTCAGCGTGGCAAAGGCGATCCAGGTCTGCGGTTGGCTCAGCAGTTCCAGCATGAAGGCTCCTCGGCTCCTCTTTGAGGGGCGGCAGCATAGACAGCATCGCCATGCCCCCAGTGTGCAGCGGCGCCGCGGCCGTGCTACCGCGGCGCCGCCATAATGCACCGCTGCTTGGAGCTGCTGGACGAGGCCGACGTGAGGATGCTGTTTTCGGTGCTGGCCCTGCTGGTGGTGGCGCTGGTCGTGATGAAGCTGGCGGCCACGCAGTTGCAGGCCATCAAGCCCGCCGTGGCGCCGCCATCCAACGCCACGCCGCCGGCGCAGCGCGCGGCCGACCGCGTGAACGAGGCGATCCAGCGCGCCGCGACCCAAGCCGCTGCCGCGGCGGCGTCGCAATGAGCGAGGCTGCTGATTTGCACGGCATGCGCCTGGCGCTGGACCAGGCACACAACGCCTGGCTGGTGGGCGAGGTGCCGGTGGGCGCGGTGATCCTGCGCCAGGGCCAGGTGATTGCCACCGGCTACAACCGCCCCATCACCACGCATGACCCGACGGCGCACGCCGAGATCGTGGCCTTGCGGCACGCGGCCACGCTGCTGCAGAACTACCGGCTGCCCGAGTGCGAGCTCTACGTGACGCTGGAGCCTTGCGCGATGTGCGCGATGGCCTTGATGCATGCCCGCTTCAAGCGCGTCGTGTTCGGCGCCGCCGACCCCAAGACCGGTGCCGCCGGCTCGGTGGTGGACCTCTTCGCCGACGGCCGGCTCAACCATCACACGCGGCTGCAGGGCGGCGTGATGGCCGAGGCCTGCGGCGCGCTGCTGCGCGAGTTCTTCGCCGAGCGGCGGCTGCAGCAGCGCGGCACGCGCACCGCGGCCATCGATGCGCCGGACGCCATCCCCACCGGCGAGGCCACCGAGCTGGCCGACGTCGAACCCGGCCGGTCTGAAGACCCCTTCCTCTGACGAGCGATTCGATGACCGACCCGACGCTGACCCTCTTCAGCCCCTCCGGCGTGGTAGCGCGGCCCGCGGCGCTGCGCCTGGCGGCGCGGCGGCTGGTGGCGCTGGGCTTCGCGGTGACGGTGGACGAATCTGCGCTGGCGCGCCGCCAGCGCTTTGCCGGCGACGACGCGGTGCGCCTGGCGGCGCTGCACCGGGTGGCCCGCGCCGCGCCGGCGGTGGCGATGGCTACGCGCGGCGGCTATGGCCTGAGCCGGCTGCTGCCGGCGATCGACTGGCCCTTGCTGGCCCGCGCCGCTGAGCAGGGCACGCGCTGGATCGGGCACAGCGACTTCACCGCGTTGCAGCTTGGGCTGCTGGCGCACACCGGCGCGCCGAGCTGGGCCGGGCCGATGGCGCTGGACGACTTCGGCCGCAGCGACGACGACGGCGGCGTCGACGACGTGACGGCCGCCTGCTTCCAGGAAGCCATGAGTGGCGAGCTGGAAGCGCTGGGCTGGCGTACCGAGGCCGGCTTCGACGGCCTGCAGTTGCGCGGCCTGCTGTGGGGCGGCAACCTCTCGATGCTGTGTGCGCTGATCGGCACCCCGCACCTGCCGCGGCCGGCGCAGGTGAAAGGTGGGCTGCTGTTCCTGGAAGACGTCAACGAGCATCCCTACCGCGTGGAGCGCATGCTGCTGCAACTGGCGCAAAGCGGCCTGCTGCAGACGCAGAAGGCGCTGCTGCTGGGCGACTTCGGCCGCGTGCGCCCGACGCCGCTGGACCGCGGCTACCGCCTGTCCAGCGTGCTGCAGCAGCTGCGCGGGTTGGCCGGCATGCCGCCCATCCTCAGCGGACTGCCGTTCGGGCACATCGCCACCAAGGTCTGCCTGCCGGTGGGCCGGCGGGTGCAGTTGCTGGTGGACGGCCGCAACGTGCTGCTGGGCTGGTAGGCCCGCGGTCCGCGGCGTCAGACCGAGATGTGCTCGTGGTCGCCCATGTGCACGCGCAGCTTGAGGCCGCGGCGCGACTCGATCACTTCCGCCTCTTCGAGCGGCAGCGTGGGCTTCCAGGCCATCGGTGCGGTGCTCATCACCTCGTCGCGCAGCGGCGTGGGCTCGGTTGCGGACGCGCCTTCGGCCGCGGCCTGACGGTCGCCGCGCAGCAGCAGCGCACGCATCGCGTCCACGCGCTCGTGGTCGCTCAGCCCCGGCGCGCAGGGATCGAGCTCCGGCGCGCCATAAGGCGGCACGCGCGCGGCCGGCGTGTACAGCGCGGCCGCGGCCAGGGCCTCGTCGCGCTGGCGGCGTTGCAGCGCCTGCGTCGGGCGGCGCAGCGCCACCCACACGCCAACGGCGCCGATGGCCGCGACGGCGGCGGCGCCCAGCATCAACACGCTGGCAGTCGAACCCATGCTTCACCTCGTGGTCGCTGTCGTGACCGGGGGTATCGGCGGCGGCGCGCCGGACTTGAGGGCTACAGTCCAGGCCCCGATGATTCAAGCGCTCACGAACCAGACGCAGACCCAGATGCCGCCCCGGGCTGCAGGCCGCACGGCGGCGGTGGTCGGCGGCGGTCCGGCCGGCCTGATGGCCGCTGACGTGCTGTCGGCCGCCGGCGCGGCGGTGGACCTGTTCGACGCGATGCCCTCGGTCGGCCGCAAGTTCCTGCTGGCCGGCAAGGGCGGCCTCAACCTCACGCACAGCGAGCCCTTCGAGCCTTTCGTCGAACGTTATGGTGCCGGCGCCGCGTGGCTGCGGCCGCTGCTGCAGCGCTTCGGTGCCGCGGCGGTGCGCGAGTTCGCCGCCGGCCTGGGGATCAACACCTTCGTCGGCAGCTCGGGCCGCGTCTTTCCCGACGAGATGAAGGCCGCGCCGCTGCTGCGCGCCTGGCTGCACGCCTTGCGCGGGCGCGGCGTGCGGCTGCACAGCCGCCATCGCTGGACCGGCTGGACGGACGACGGCGCACTTTGCTTCGAGACGCCTGCCGGAGCGGTGACGCAGCACGCCGACGTCACCGTGCTGGCGCTGGGCGGGGCCAGCTGGCCGCGCCTGGGCTCCGACGGCGCCTGGGCGCCGCTGCTGGCCGCGCGTGGCGTCGAGCTGGCACCGCTGCAGCCGTCGAACTGCGGCTTCGACGTCGGCTGGAGCGAGCACCTGCGCAGCCGCCACGCCGGCGCGCCGCTGAAGTCGGTGGCCATCGGCTGGACCGATGCCGACGGCCGCAGCCATCGCCAGGCCGGCGAGTTCGTCATCACCGAAGGCGGCGTCGAAGGCAGCCTGATCTACGCGGCGTCGGCCGCGCTGCGCGATCGCATCGCGCGCGACGGGCACGCCGCGTTCCAGCTCGACTTGCTGCCGGCGCGCGACCTGGCCTGGGTCAGCGCCGAGCTGGCGCACCCGCGCGGCACGCGCTCGCTGGCCACGCACCTGAAGACGCGGCTCAAGCTCGACGGCGTGAAGGCTGCTCTGCTGTGGGAAGGCGTGGACCGCCGCACGCTCGACGACGCGCCGGCGCTGGCGGCGCGCATCAAGGCCTTGCCGATCACGGTGCGGCGGCCGCGGCCGATCGACGAAGCCATCAGCAGCGCCGGCGGTGTGCGCCGCGAAGCGCTGGACGAAGGGCTGATGCTCAAGGCGCTGCCCGGCGTCTTCGTCGCCGGCGAGATGCTCGACTGGGAGGCGCCGACCGGTGGCTACCTGTTGACGGCCTGTCTGGCCACCGGCCACGCGGCAGGCGAGGGCGCCGCTCGGCGGCTGGCGCCGCACTGAAGCGGTACATTGCGTGGCGCCAGGGTCGATTCATCAACGACCCTCGCGCCCGCCTCGTCGCTGCTGAAGCGAATCGTCAATCCGAACCAGGAGGTACCAAAGCCATGCAAGAAAATCTCGTGTTGCTGAGTTTCGGGGATGCGGCCAAGGCCTATCAGGCGCTGGCCGAGATGAAGCAGGCCGCCGCGCAGGACCGGCTGAAACTGCGCTCGGCTGCCGTGGTGCAGCGCAGCCCGCAAGGGGTGCTGCAGGTGCGTGACGGATATGGTGATGGCGCTGCCGCCAATGCGCCGCTGGTCGGCACCATGCTGGGTGGGCTGCTTGGCGTGCTCGGCGGCCCGCTCGGGGTGTTGATGCTCGGGGCCACCGGCGCCTGGCTGGGTTCGCTGGCGTCGCTGGACACCGTCGACCGCCGCCTCAGCCTGATGGAGCAGATCACCCATGCCGTGCCGCCCGGTGCCACGGCGCTGTTCGCCGATGTCGAGGAAGGCGCGGTCGAGGTCGTCGACAGCCTGGCCAAGAACCTCGGTGCCGTGGTGCTGCGCCGGCCCGCCGACGCGGTGCTCGCCGAAGTGCAGGCCGCCGGTGAAGCCTCGGATGCCGCCGCCAAGGAGGCGCGCAAGGTGCTGCGCGCCAAGCAGAAGGCTGAGCTGCATGAGAAGTGGGACAGGTGGATCGACGACGTCGGCGACCGGCTGACCAAGATGAAGGACGACCTGAAGGCCAGGTTCTGACCGGACCCGGTCAATCGCAATGAAGCGGGTAGGGGTTCACAGCGCACTTGTGGCCTAGCCGCAGCGCACTCCGTGCAGGGGCCCTGGCGAGGCGGGCTCCTATCCTCTTCTGCCATGACCCGCATGGCAAAACTGCTCTCGTCGCCGGCCGCCGTCTGGCTGATGGCGTTTTTGTTCACCGCGCTGCTGCCACTTGCGGCAACCGATGCCAAGGCCGCGGATGCGCCGGCCGGCGCGGCGTCGGCAGCGGCAACCTTCGTCGGCGACAAGGTCTGCACCGGCTGCCACGCCAAGGAAAGCCAGAACTTCGCCCACACCACGCACGCCCGGGTGTTCAGCGCCAAGGTCAGCGCCAGGACCAGCGGCATGGCCAGCGGCACGCCCGGTGAGCGCGGCTGCGAAAGCTGCCACGGTCCGGGCTCACGCCATGTCAGCAACGCCACCGACCACAGCGCACTGATCGGCTTCACCCGCGAATGGGGCACCCCGATCGCGGTGCAGAACGGGCAATGCCTGAGCTGCCACGTCGGCGGCCAGCGGCTGCACTGGGAGGGCTCGGTTCATGCCAGCAACCAACTGGCCTGCAGCGACTGCCACAGCCCGATGGCGCGGGCCTCGGCCACCGGGCTGCTGCGCAAGGCCTCGATCTCGGAGACCTGCTACAGCTGCCACCAGCAGCAGCGGGCTGAGTTCCGCAAGCGCTCGCACATGCCGCTGCCCGAGGGCAAGATGTCCTGCGAGGACTGCCACAACCCGCACGGCTCGTCGACCCGGCCGCTGCTGAAGGCCAATTCCACCAACGAGCTCTGCTACACCTGCCACGCAGAGAAGCGCGGCCCCTACATCTGGGAGCATGCGCCGGTGCGCGAGAGCTGCCTCAACTGCCACACGCCGCATGGCTCGAACCATGACAAGCTGCTGGTGGTGGCGCGGCCGCAGCTGTGCCAGCAATGCCACACCTCGACCCGGCATCCGAACGACCTGTTCGTCGCCCAGCAATTGCCGGGCGGACGCATCGAGAACATCAACGAGCGCCTGCTCGCCCGCAGCTGCCAGAACTGCCATACCCAGATCCATGGCAGCAACAGCCCGGCCGGCGTGCGCTTCCACCGTTGAGTTGCACCATGCGCACTCCCCGCACACGACGAGTCCCCGTCCCGCTGCTCGGCACCGCCGCCGCGGCCCTGCTGTCGCTGCTGCCGCTGTCGGCCTGGGCCGATTCGGCGGTTGCTGTCGACACCGTGATGGGCAATGGCCTCGTGCCGACCGGCATGGACCCTGGTCTGCGCCCTGCCGGCAGCGCGATCGGCACGTTCCGCCCCGGTGGCTCGCGCAGCCCGAGCGGCCTGCGCTATCCCGCGCTGCTGGCGACGCCGACACCCAACGAGGGCAGCGACGGCTGGCGCTACAACCTGTCGTTCGAGGCCGGCGTCATGGGCGGTGACGAGAACCTCGCCAATCCGCTGTTCCGCCGCTACGGTGACCCGCACAACGGCGTGGCGCTGAGCTGGTTCAGCCTGGAGGCCGACAACCCCAGCGATCAGCGCTCCTTCGAACTGACCGCCTCGAACCTGGGGCGCGACGACCAGTTCATTGCCGCCAAGTTCAGAAGTTATGATCGATACACGATCGAGGCCTTCATCAACCAGATCCCGCATGCGCTGGGCAGCGGGCCCAACTACTTCCGTGGCGCCGGCACCGACACGCTGACCTTGCCGCCGGGGTTGACGCCGGGCGCGAACTCGCTGGCCGCGGTGGCTGCGGCCGCCGCAGCGGGCGATCCGTACAACTTCCAGGTGCAGCGCAACCGGGCCGGCATCCACGGCGAATGGACGCTCGATTCGCGCTGGCGCGTGTATGCGGGCTACACGCTCGAGCAGCGCAAGGGCTCGCGCCCGATGGGCGGCGCGATGTTCTTCCCGCTGAACCTTGGGGGCGCGGTGGTCGGCGGTGTCGACGAGATCATCGAGCCGATCGACCAGCGCAGCCATGAGATCGTGACCCGGCTGCAGTACGCCAGCGCACGCACCCAGTTCAACCTCATCGGCACGGTGTCGTTGTTCGAGAATGCCTACTCGTCGCTGACGTGGGAGAACCCATTCGACGTCGGCTCGGTCGTGGGGCCGAACCCGTACGCGGCCAACCTGCAGCGCGGCCAGATGGCCTTGTCGCCGTCGAACCAGGCCTACAACCTGAAGGCCGAACTCGCGCATTCGGTGCCCGAGTGGGCGCATGCCCGCTTCAGCGCAACGGTCTCGGTCGGCCGCATGCAGCAGAACGAGGCGCTGCTGGCGCCCTCCATCAATGCCACCGGCATCGGCGGCGTGCCGATCCCGGCACCGGACATGACCTGGAACTACGCCGACTGGAGCACCACGGCCGCGCTGTCGCGCCAGAACGCGGACGCCCGCATCGACACCGGCCTGGTCGACCTGAAGGCATCGTTCGTCCCGGCGGATCGCTTGACGCTGCGCGCCGGCATGCGCCACCAGACGACCCGCAACCACACCGACTACACGGCCTACAACCCGATCACCGGCCAGTACGGCTATCTCGCGATGGGCGGTGGCCAGGGCACGGTGATCCCGCTGGAGAGCGGCATCTATTCGCCGGCCTCGCCGCTGTGGCATTACCGCTCGATCCCGTTCGACGGCAGCCAGACCAACTTCACCGCCGAGGCCGACTACCGGCTGCGCAACACGACCACGCTGAACCTGTCCTACGAGCGCGAGAACTACCTGCGCCACCATCGCGAACGCGATCGCACCTGGGACGACCGCATCAAGCTCGGCGTGACCGAGCGCGCGCTCGGCGAGGGCACCCTGCGCGCCAGCTATGAATACGCCAACCGCCGCGGCAGCGAGTACAACCCCGACCCCTACAGCGCGTACTACACGACCAGCCTGCCCGGCGCGCCGGACCCTGGCATCCCGCACACGCTCGACGAGTTGCGCAAGTTCGACATCGCCGACCGCAAGCAGCAGACGCTGAACCTGCGGTTTCAGTATCCGCTGGCGGCCGATATCGACGCCGGGCTGACGCTGCAGCAGCGCCGCATCGATTGGGGCGCCCAGTTCGGTCGCGTCGATCGCCAGCGCAATGACTCGGTCAACCTGGACCTGAGCTGGTCACCGGCCGAGGGCACCACCGGCTACGCCTATTACTCGCAAGACCGCAGCCGCATCGCGCAGGCCAACGTCAACGACAACTCGGCGACGATGGTCGGCGGCGGCAACTTCGGCGGTGTCGTCTACCCGGTCAGCAACCAGTGGACCGCCGACAGCGTCGACCGCAGCCACGTGATCGGCCTCGGGCTGAAGAAGTATTTCGCCTCCGGCACCGGGCTGGACCTGAGTTTTACCTCCACCCGGGCACGCACCTCGATGGGCTATGGCTACGTGGACGCTGGCGGCGCCGTGCTCGGCACGCCGGGTGCGCCGCTCGGCGACGTCGGCAATGCCTTTCCGGACCTGACCTACCGGCTGCATTCACTGCAGGCCAGCGTGACGGTGCCACTCAACCAGCGGCTGAGCGTGCGGCTGGTCGGCCGGCATGAGGTGCTGCGCATTGCCGACTGGCACTACGACGGCCTGACCCCCATGCTCACGTCGAACACCGGCGGCCTGTTGCCGGTGACCTTCATCGACCAGGGCCCGCGTGACTACCGGGCCAGCAGCGTCGGCGTGTTCCTGAGCTATCGCCTGTAGGCCGCGGCGTGGCGGCCTAGGCGCCCCCGTCGCCCCCGTCCCGCCGTCGCCGACCCGGCGCCGCCGACTCGTCTCGCGAGCCGCCCAGCGCGAGCTCACTCGGCGACATGCCGTAGGCGCGCCGAAAGGCGCGGCTGAAATGGTTCGGGTCGCGAAAGCCGCAGGCATAGGCCACGTCGCTGACATGCAGCCCGCTGCCCGCGGCGGCCTCCAGTTGCGCCCGACCGCGTTCCAGGCGTTGGCCGGCGATCCAGCGCATCAGCGACTGGCCCTCGGCCGCGAACAGCTGGTGCACATGGCGCACCGAAAGCCGCACGGCTTGCGCGATCGTCTGCACGTCCAGCTCCGGATCCTGCAGGCGGGCCAGCGCGTATTCACGAATGCGCCGCCGGTGGAACCCGGCCAGCCGCGACCCGTCGCGCGGGTTCGCGGCCTGCGCGTCCGCAATGGCCGAATCGAGCAGCTCGACCAGCGTGCGCGCGACCACCCGGTGCGCCTGCGGTGTCAGCGCATGCACGGCGGCGAACGCGGCATCGAGCAGGCGCGAGAACAGTTCGCCGACGCCGCGCAACGGCAACACGGCCTGGGGCTTGCCGTCGAGGTAGTCGCTCGCCGGGCGCGCCGCATGCGACGGCAGCAACAGCACCTGATGCTCGAAAGGCTGCGTCAGCTCCAGCCGCCACGGCCGCTGGGCATCCAGCACATAAGCGTCGCCCAGGCGAATCGGGCTCGGTTCGTCGTGCAGCAGCCAGCCGCCGGCGGTGCGCGCGGTCATCAGCATCAGGCCGCGAAAGCCGCTCGGCGGCTGCAGCCACACCCGCTGCGCACCGCCCTGGATCGCCAGCAGGCTCAACTCGCCCAGGTCGCATTTCTCGAGCGTCGTCTCCAACGGCGCGCTGGCCAGCGGCTCGGCCCGGATGCGGCAGTCGATCAGGCGCTGCACGCCGTCCTCCCAGTACTCGATCCGCTCCTCCGGCGGCATGGCTCTGCAATCAAGCACGGCATGGTTCATTGGATGATCCCTCCTGCACCCGTCAAGGCGGCGCCCGAGGAGACTATGCCAACGATCGGGCCGATCGCCCGGCCGCAGCCGAAATGCCCGCATTTCCAGGCGCGCATCAAATCTGTGGCGGCGCCGCCACGACGCCTTCGGCGGAACGGGCACGGGGCGCCTGCGCGCCGCGGTGCAGGCCGGGCGCTGAATCAGGCGGCTGCGGCGGCGCCCGGCCGCGCCTGCGCCTCGTCGGCCAGGCGCTGCTGCAGCAGGCGTCGAAAGCGCACCAGCGCCGCGTCCATCGCCAGCGGCAGCATCGGTGCCCCAGGGTCCAGCGCCAGGTTGCGGGCCTGCGCGGTGATCATCTGCCGGTCTTCCTCGAAGGCGGTGAGCAGGCTGTCGAAGATGCGCTGCCGGGTCTGCGCATCGCCCTGGTCGGCGCGGTGCGCCTCCTGGAAGAAGTAGTGCGTCGAGTTCGCGGTCTCCGGCGTCAGCGCCTGGCAGCTGTGCAACTGCACCGCGCGGCGCATGTCGCCGTCGGCGTCGGCCGCGGGCCGGCCGCCCGAGTGCATCAGCAGCGTGGCCGGCAGCACGAAGTCGTAGACGATCCAGCGGTTGATCGGCGTGTCGAAGGGCCTGAACGACTGGTAGTACGGCGACGGCGGCACCTGGCGCACTTCGCGCGCGATGCGCAGGCCGCGGTCGATCTCGGTGATCAGCGGCTGCGCGCGCGCGATCTCGGGCGTGCCGCCGAAGGTCTTCTCGTGCACGTAGCTCAGGTGCGAGAAGTCGAGCAGGTTGTCGGCGATCAGCAGCCACGGCGTAGGGTAGTGCAGGTAGCCTGGCAGGTAGCACCAGTCGGGATGGTCGCAGGAGAAGTTGTCGGGCAGCAGCGCCGCGTCTGCACGGCCGGGGTCGCCCATCCAGACGAAGACCCAGCGGTTCTTCAGCACCAGCGGGTAGTGCCGCACGCGGGCCCGCGGCGGTACGCGCTCCTGGCCCGGTATTTCAACGCACTGGCCGTCGGGGCCGTACTTCAGGCCGTGGTAGCCGCAGCGCACGCAGTCGCCTTCCTTGCGGCCGGCCGACAGCGGCGCCAGCCGGTGGCAGCAGCGGTCGGCCAGCGCCGTCATGCCGCCGCCGGCGGTGCGATACACGAGCACCGGCTCGCCGAGCACGGTGCGCGCGAACAGGCCGTCGGCCGGGATCTCGTGGTCCCAGGCGATCACGTACCAGGCGTCGCGCAGGAAGCCGTTCGCGCTCATAACAGCAGGCTGTCCTGGTCCAGCGTGCCGGCGCGGGCCTGGCCGAACATCTCGACCAGGCGCTCGACGCTCATCGAGGCGCGCTGCTCGCCGGCCAGGTCCAGCACGATCTGGCCGCGGTGCATCATCAGCGTGCGGTCGCCGTAGGCCAGGGCCTGCGCCATCGAGTGCGTGACCATCAGCACCGTCAGCCGCCGCTCGGCAACGATGCGCCGCGTCAGCTCCATCACGAAGGTGGCCATCGTCGGGTCCAGCGCGGCCGTCATCTCGTCGAGCAGCAGGATGCGCGAGGGCCGCAGCGTCGCCATCAGCAGGCTCACCGCCTGGCGTTGGCCGCCGGACAACAGCTCCATGCGGTCGCCCAGGCGCTGCTCGAGCCCCAGGCCCAGCGGCGCCAGCAACTCGCGATAGCGCGCGCGACGCGGCGCGTCCAGCGCGGCACGCAGGCCGCGCGGCCGGCCGCGGTCGTCGGCCAGCGCGAGGTTCTCCTCGATCGTCAGCGGGCCGCAGGTGCCGGCCAGCGGGTCCTGGAAGACGCGCGCACACAGCGCGCTGCGGGCGTGCACGGGCAGCCGCGTGACGTCCTGGTCGCCGATGCGCAGGCGCCCGCGGGCGGCGCCGACGTCGCCGGCCAGCGCGTTCAGCAGCGTGGACTTGCCGGCGCCGTTGGAGCCGATCACGCTGACGAAGCTGCCCTCGTCGATGTGCAGGTTCAGGCCGCGCAGCGCGTGGTTCTCGTTGGCCGTGCCGGCGTTGAAGACGACATGCAGGCCTTCGATGTCGATCATTGCGCCTCCTTGTGCGGACGCGCCGGCTCGGCCTTGGCCTTGAGGTGGCGGTGGCGGCTGTGCTTGGTGAACAGGAAGGCGGCCGTGACGACCACCGCAGAGATCAGGTTGAGGTCGGAGGTGGTCAGGCCGATCGCGTCGCTCTCCAACGCCAGCGAGATCGTGAAGCGGTAGACGATGGCACCGCAGACGCAGGCCGCCACCGCCGCCAGCGGCGACCAGCTGCGCACGAAGGCCTCGCCGAGGATCACCGCCGCCAGGCCGATGACGATGGTGCCCACGCCCATCGACACGTCGGCAAAGCCGTAGAGCTGCGCGAACAGCGCGCCCGACAGCCCGGCCAGCGCGTTGGACAGCGCCAGCCCGACGTAGATGCGCTGCGCCGCCGGCACGCCCACCGCCGAGGCCATGCGCGGGTTGGCGCCGATGGCGCGCAGGCTCAGCCCGTAGCGCGACGCGAGGAACAGGCCCACCAGCACGCCGGCGATGATGCAGCTCAGCGCCGCGATCCACAGCTTGGCCGCCTGCGTGCCCAGGCCCAGCGCGGTCAGGCTGCCGACCACCGTGTCCTGCCCCAGCAGCGGCAGGTTGGGCCGCCCCATCACGCGGATGTTGATCGAGTACAGCGCCGTCATCGTCAGGATGCCGGCCAGCAGGTTGAGGATCTTCAGCCGCTCGCTCAGAAAGGCGGTCAGCAAGCCCGACAGCCCGCCGGCCAGTGCCCCGGCCAGCAGCGCCAGCCAGGGGTTGACGCCGGCCACCACCAGCGCGGCACAGCCCGCCGCGCCGAGCGGAAAGCTGCCATCGACGGTGAGGTCCGGGAAGTTGAGCATCCTGAACGACAGCAGCACGGCGATGGCCACCAGCCCATACAGGAAGCCCAACTGCAAGGCGCCGAGCGCGGCATACGACGACATGTGCTTGTCTACCTCCTGCGCTGATGATCGCCGATGCGCCGCGCCGCGGGCCTTACTTGCCCACGGGCTTGGCGCGCGCGGCCACTGCTGGCGGCACCGTGAAGCCGATGCGCTGCGCTTCCTCGGTGTTGAGCACAATGTCGAGGTTGTTGCTGGAGACCACCGGCAGGTCGCCGGGTTTGCGGCCCTTGAGGATCTCGGCCACCAGGCGGCCCGTCAGGCGCCCCAGGTCGAAGTAGTTGAAGCCGCTGCCGACCAGCACGCCGCGCGAGACGTAGCCGGCGTCGCCGATGGTCGGGATGCGGTTCTGCCGCGCCACCGCCACCACGGCCTCCAGGCCGCTGGCCACCACGTTGTCGGTCGGCAGGTACAGCGCATCGACACGGCCCACCAGCCGCTCGGCGGCGGCGCTGAGGTCGGCGCTGCGGTTGGCCGCCGACTCCACCAGTTCCAGCCCGGCGTCCTTGACCGCGCGGCGCAGCACCGCCACCAAGGCGATGGAGTTGGTCTCGCCGGGGTTGTAGATCACGCCCAGGCGCTTGAGCGACGGCACCAGCTGCCGCGCGAGCTCCACCTGCTGGGCCACCGGCGCCATGTCGGTGACGCCGGTGATGTTGCCGCCGGGCCGCGCGGGGTCGGCCACCAGCTTGGCGGCCACCGGATCGGTCACCGCCGAGAACACGATGGGCAGCTCCTTGGTGGCCGCCAGCACCGACTGCGCCGAGGGCGTGGAGATCGCGACGATCACGTTCGGCCGCTGGCCGACCAGCTTGGCGGCGATCTGCGCCGCATTGGCCGGCTGGCCCTGGGCGCTGTCGAAGCTGGTGCGCAGCGTCTGCTTGTCCTTGTAGCCCAGCGCCGCCAGCTCTTCGATCGCGCCCTTGCGCACGTCGTCGAGCGCCGGGTGCTCGACGATGGCCGTGAAGGCCACGTAAGGCATCGGCGTCTGCGCCTGCGCGGCGGCCAGCGGCGCGAGCAGCAGCGCCAGCGCGCATCGGAACCAGACTCTCAGCATGATCATCTCCTCGGTGGGTCGGTCGGACGGATGAAGTCGGCCGCAGCGGGCCGTTCGGAATCGGCATAGAAAGGCATGGCCTGCAGCCGCGCGCGCACCTGCTCGGCGATGCGGCTGCGCGTCGCCGCCGCGGCGCTGTCGGCGGGCCGCAGGGCCGCGGCCACCCAGGCGGCGGCCTGCACGCAGTCGGCTTCGGCGAAGCCGCGCGTCGTCACTGCAGAGGTGCCCAGGCGCAGGCCGCTGGCGTGCGCGAAGTCGGTATCACCGGGCAGCGGCACGGCGTTGGCGCCGATGCCGCAGGCGTCCAGGCAGGCTGCGGTCTGGCGGCCGTCGAGGCCCAGCCGGCGCACGTCGAGCACGACGAAGGGCACGTCGGTGCCGCCGGTCTGCACGTGCAGCCCTTGCGCCTGCAGCGCCGCGGCCAGCGCACGCGCGTTGGCCAGCACGCGCCGGTGGTAGGCGGCGTAGGCGGGCGTCAACGCCTCGCCCAGCGCCACCGCCTTGCCGGCGATGAGGCTGAGGATGGGCGTGCCCTGCAGCGCCGGGCACAGCGCTTCGTCGATGCGCCGCGCCAGCGCGGCGTCGCGCGTCAGCACCAGGCCGCCGCGCAGGCCGCGCAGGTTCTTGTAGGTCGTGCTGGTCACCACGTCGGCGTGCGGCAATGGATTGGGGAACAAGCCCGCGGCCACCAGCCCGGCCACATGCGCGATGTCGGCCATCAACAGCGCATCGGCCTCGTGCGCGATGCGGGCCAGGCGCTCGAAGTCGATGCTGCGCGGATAGGCCGAGCCACCGGCGACGACGAGCCGCGGCCGGTGGCGCTGCGCCAGCGCCTGCACCTCGCCGTAGTCGATCAGTCCGTCATCGGCGCGCACGCCATAGTGGACGGCGCGGTAGCGCTGGCCGCTGAGCGTGCCCGGGTCGCCATGGCTGAAGTGGCCCCCGTCTGTCAGGCGCATCGCCAGCAGGCTGTCGCCGGGGCGCAGCACGGCCATGAACACCGCCTGGTTGGCCTGCGTGCCGGAATGCGGCTGCACGTTGGCGTGGCTGGCGCCGAAGACGCGGCAGGCGCGCTCGATGGCCAGCCGCTCCAGATCGTCGACGTGGGGCGAGCTGCCGAGGAAGCGTGCGCCTGGATAGCCTTCCACCGTGACGTTGCCCAGCGCCGAGGCACCGGCCTGCAACTGCGCCAGGCTGACGTAGTTCTCCGACGCGCCCAGCTCCAGCCGCCCGGCCAGGCGCTGCGATTCCAACGCCAGCAGCTGCGCCACCGCCGCGTCGCCCTGCTCCAGCGGCGCGCGAAAGTGGCGATGGCCGTCGTCGGCGCGGTCGTCCACGCGCGGTCTCAGGCGGCCAGCGGCTGCAGCAGGCAGTCGTCCGCCAGCGGGCGCACGGGGCTGCGGTCGCGCTCGTGCGCGAAGGCCGGAACGTCCTTGGTGGCGGCGTTGGAGACGGGGTTGAGGATCAGCGAAAAGATCCAGCGCGAGTACGGCGTGATGTTCTGCGCCGAGACGTGCAGCAGGTTGTCGCCGAAGATCAGCAGCGTGCCGCGCCGGCCCTTGGCTGAGACCATGCCCAGCTCGCGCACCAGCGAGGCCACGGCCTCGCGCGGCACGGTCCACAGCTCCCACTTCTCGCCGTCCACGCTGCGCTGCAAGGGGATCTCGCGCTTGTGCGAACCGGGCACGAAGATCAGCGGGCCGTTGAACTCGTCGACGTCATCGAGCAGGATGTGCAGGTTCAGCGCCAGCGGCCGCGGCACGCCGTCGCGCTTGTGGTGGGTGGCGAAGTCGGTGTGCCAGTCGAAGCCCACGCCCTCGAAGCCGGCCTTCGGATTGATCTTGACCTGCTGCGGGTAGAGGTTAGGGTCGCCCAGGATCTGCATCGCCGGCTGCACCAGCCGGGGATGGCGCACCAGCCGCGCATAGACCTCGCTGCGCCGATGCAGCGACAGCAGGTTGCGGATGGCGCCGCCGCCGGCCTCGCGCTGGTTCTCGGGGCGCTCCTCCGTCATCAGGCGCGGCACTTCGGCGCGCAGCACCGCCACTTCTTCGTCGGAGAAGGCGTCCGGGATCACCAGGAATCCGTCGCGGTCGAGCTGCTGCAGTTGGTCATCGGTGAGCGTCATGGCGTGTGCGGGGTCTGTCGCGAATGACGGGCATCGTAGGCGCGGCGCTTGAGCATGTGATTGCCATTTCAGCCTTGATCTTCAACAATGATGGTCGAATCCACCAAGAACGATCTAAACAATGACTGATTTGGCTCAAACTGGTTCGGCTGTGGAGCTGGATCGCATCGACCGGCGCATCCTCTCGGTGTTGCAGCGCGAGGGGCGCATCTCCAACGTCGACCTCGCCGAGCGGGTGGCGTTGTCGCCAACGCCTTGCCTGCGCCGCGTCAAGCGTCTGGAAGAGCAGGGCGTGATCGCCGGTTACCGCGCCGAGCTGGACCGGCGCGCGCTGGGGCTGGGGATGACGGCCTTCGTGTTCGTCAACATCGAGCGCCACGGTCCGCGGTCGACGCAGTCCTTCGTCGATGCAGCGCTGGAGATCGAGCAGATCGTCGCCTGCCACGTGCTGACCGGCACCTACGACTTCCTGCTGGAAGTGGTGGCGCGATCGCTCGACGACTATGCCGACATGATGCTCGAGCGGCTGGGTGGGCTGCCCGGCGTCAGCGGGCTGCAGACCTGCTTTGCGCTGCGCACCCTCAAGCAGGGGCCCGAGCTGCCGCTGACGCACCTGGCGGCCGGCACGCGGCGCTGAAGCTTCGGCGCGACGCGCCGTGGCACACTCCGCCGCTTCGTTTTTCGCCCCCGCTTTCTTGGACAAGATCGTTTCGCAGATCGCCGCCGAGCTGAAGGTTCGCGCGGCACAGGTGCAGGCCGCGGTGGACCTGCTCGACGGTGGGGCCACGGTCCCGTTCATTGCCCGCTACCGCAAGGAGGCCACCGACGGCCTCGACGACGTGCAGTTGCGCGAGCTGGAGGCGAGGCTGGCCTACCTGCGCGAGCTGGAAGACCGCCGCGCGACGGTGCTGAAGAGCATTGCCGAGCAGGGCAAGCTGACGCCCGAGCTGCAGGCCGCGATCGCCGCCGCGCCCACCAAGCAGGAGCTGGAAGACCTGTACCTGCCCTACAAGCCCAAGCGCCGCACCAAGGGCATGATCGCCCGCGAGGCAGGGCTGGAGCCGCTGGCCGACCGGCTGTTCGCCGACCCCGCGCTGGACCCGGCGGCTGAAGGCCTTGCCTTCATCAACGCCGAGGGCGGCTTCGCCGATGCGCACGCGGTGCTGGACGGCGTGCGCGACCTGCTGTCCGAGCGCTGGGCCGAGGACGCGGCGCTGGTCGGCGGCTTGCGTGAATGGTTGTGGGACGCCGGCCTGCTGCAGTCCAAGCTGGTCGACGGCAAGGACGGCCGCCACCCCGATGCCGCCAAGTTTCGCGATTATTTCGACTACGCCGAGCCGATCCGCAAGGTGCCGTCGCACCGCGCGCTGGCGGTGTTCCGCGGCCGCACGCAGGAGTGGCTGGATGCCAAGCTGGTGCTCGACGAGGAGGTCGTCGCCGGCAGGCCCACCCTGGCCGAGGGCCGCATCGCGCGCCATCTCGGCTGGAGCCACCAGCAGCGCAAGGGCGACGAGCTGATTCGCAAGACGGTTGCCTGGACCTGGAAGGTCAAGCTCTCGCTGTCGCTGGAGCGTGACTTGTTCAGCCGCCTGCGCGAGGCGGCGGAAGCCGTGGCGATCAAGGTCTTCGGCGACAACCTGCGCGACCTGCTGCTGGCCGCGCCGGCCGGCAAGCGCGTGGTGATGGGGCTGGACCCGGGCATCCGCACCGGCGTCAAGGTGGCCGTGGTCAGCGACACCGGCAAGGTGCTGGACACCGCCACCGTCTATCCCCACGAGCCGCGGCTGGACGTCGAAGGCAGCCTGCACACGCTGGCCAAACTGGTGGCCACGCACGGCGTGAACCTGATCGCGATCGGCAACGGCACCGCCAGCCGCGAGACCGACCAGTTGGCGGCCGAGCTGATCAAGCGCATCGCCAAGCTGGCGCCCGACGTGAAGCTGGACAAGGTGGTGGTCAGTGAAGCGGGCGCCTCCGTCTACAGCGCCAGCGAGTACGCCAGCAAGGAGCTGCCCGAGTTGGACGTCAGCCTGCGCGGCGCGGTCAGCATCGCGCGCCGGCTGCAGGACCCGCTGGCCGAGCTGGTCAAGATCGATCCCAAGAGCATCGGCGTCGGCCAGTACCAGCACGACGTCAACCAGAGCCAGCTGGCGCGCACGCTGGACGCGGTGGTCGAGGACTGCGTCAACGGCGTCGGCGTGGACTTGAACACCGCGTCGGTGCCACTGCTGTCGCGCGTCTCGGGGCTGTCGGCGGCGGTCGCGGCCAGCATCGTGCGCTGGCGCGATGCGCACGGTGCCTTCCGCAACCGCCAGCAGTTGCTGGACGTCAGCGGGCTGGGGCCGCGCAGCTTCGAGCAGGCAGCCGGCTTCCTGCGCATCCGCGATGGCGACAACCCGCTGGACCAGACCGGCGTGCACCCCGAGACCTATCCGCTGGTGCAGAAGCTGCTGGCCGCGACGCAGCGGCCCATCGAGGCGATGATGGGCAAGCCCGAGCTGCTGCGCACACTGAAAGCCGAGGCCTTTGCCGATGCGCAGTTCGGCGCCGTCACCGTCAAGGACATCCTGGCCGAGCTGGAGAAGCCCGGGCGCGACCCGCGGCCCGACTTCAAGGTGGCGCGCTTCAACGAAGGCGTCAACGACATCAAGGACCTGCAGCCGGGCATGGTGCTGGAAGGCACGGTCAGCAACGTCGCGCAGTTCGGCGCCTTCGTCGACCTGGGCGTGCACCAGGACGGGCTGGTGCACGTGAGCCAGCTCTCCAACAAGTTCGTCAACGACGCGCGCGAGGTGGTGAAGACCGGCCAGATCGTCAAGGTGCGCGTGGTGGAGGTGGACTTGGCGCGCAAGCGCATCGGGCTGACGATGAAGCTGGATGCGCCGGTGCAAGCCAAGGGCGAACGCGGCGACAACAGCTACCGGCCGGCGCAGCGCGGTGAACGGCCGCGGCCGGCCGCACAGCCGGCGGGGCAGGGCGCGATGGCGGCGGCCTTCGCCAAGCTGCAGACCGGCAAGCGGTGATGCCAGCGCCGCGGGCCGCCTTGCTGCTGGCCTGCGGCCTGGCCGCGGCGGCCAGCGCGGCGCGCGCGCAGACGGCCGCCGAGCCGCAGCGGGTGGAGATCGTCGCCGGCGACACCAGCGACGAAGACAAGCGCCGCCGCGAGCCGGTGGCCAAGACCATCGTCGGCCGCGAGGAACTGGACCGCTACGGCGACCTGAGCGTCAGCGACGTGCTGCGCCGCCTGCCCGGCGTCACGCTGCAAGGCGGCAGCCCGCGGCTGCGCGGGCTGGGCGCCGGCTACACGCTGATCCTGGTCAACGGCGAGCCGGCGCCGCCGGGCTTCTCGCTGGAGAACCTGTCGCCGGCGATGGTCGAGCGCATCGAGGTCAGCAAGGGCCCCACCGCCGAACACAGCGCGCAGGCGGTGGCCGGCACGATCAACATCGTGCTGCGCCAGGCGCTGCGCCAGCGCCAGCGCGAGCTGCGGCTGAACCTGGGCTACAACGCCGGGCGGCCGGCGCCGGCGGCGCATCTGCAATGGTCGGATCGCCTGGGGCCCTGGAGCCTGAGCCTGCCGCTGGGCGCCTACCAGTGGCGCGGGCGCAGCGGCAGCCATGCGGAAAGCCTCACCCGCGACGGCAACGGCCAGCCGCAGGCCACCGTGCAGGACGGCAGCAGCGACTGGTCGGGCGGCGGCGCCAACACTGCGCCGCGCCTGGTGTGGAAGCCCGACGAAAGCTGGTCGCTGGACTGGCAGAGCTTTGCGCAGCGCAACGAATCGCGCAGCCACCCGACACTGCACACCGCCGTGCTGGCCGGCGAGCCGCCGCCCAGCGTGGACGATGACAGCCGCAGCCGCGGCCGCTGGCAGGTGCTGCGCAGCAGCGTGCAGCTGGGCCTGCGCCCGGCCGCAGGCTGGCGGCTGGAAGCGCGCCTGGGCGGCCAGGCCACGCACAACCAGTTCAGCATCCGGCTATTGGGCGACGATGAGCAAGGCCGGCCCAGCGTCGAGCGCCTGACCGCCAGCGACAGCCGCGAGCGCAGCGGCAACACCAGCGGCAAGCTCTCGCTGCCCTGGAGCGACGACCACGCGCTGGCCCTGGGCTGGGAACTGGAGCAGCGCCGCCAGCACGACCGCCGCAGCGTGACGGAGAACGGCCAGCCGCAGCTCGTGGGCTTCGAGGGCGAGCCTTTCGAGGCCCGCATCAGCCGCAGCGCGCTGTACGCGCAGGACGAGTGGCAGCTCTCGGCGCGCTGGTCGGCCTACCTGGGGCTGCGCGCCGAGCGCATCGTCACGCGCAGCCTGGGCGTGGGCTTCGAGCAGCAGAGCACGAGCCAGGTGCTGACGCCGCTGCTGCACCTCAACCTCAAGCCGCGCGCCGGCGAGCGCGACCTGATCCGCGCCAGCCTGACCCGCAGCTACCGCGCACCGGAGCTGCAGCAGCTCGTCGCCCGCCCCAGCATCGCCGGCAGCTACCCGGCCAGCGGCGGCAACACCGAGCTGGCGCCCGACCGCATCGGCAACCCGGCGCTGCGCCCCGAGCTGGCCACCGGGCTGGACCTGGCCTACGAGCACTACCCGGCCGGCGGCGGCGTCGTCAGTGTGGGCTTCTTCCACCGCCGGCTGACAGGCCTGATGCGCAACCAGGTCAGCCTGCAGGAGGTGCCGTGGTCGCTGCAGCCGCGCTGGGTGGCCATGCCGGTCAACCTCGCCGGCGGGCGCAGCACGGGGCTGGAGCTGGAGGCCAAGGGCCGCGCTGACCAGTTGCTGCCGGGGCTGGCCACGGCGGCCGCGGCGCGGGACTGGAGCTTGCGCGCCTCGCTGGCGCTTTATCGCTCGCAGGTGCGCGGCATCGCCGGCCCCGACAACCGGCTGGAAGGCCAGCCGCCGGGATCGCTGACGCTGGGGCTGGATCGCCTGGCCGCCGGCGATCCGCTGGGCTTGGGGATCAGCCTGGCCTGGACGCCCGGCTACGCGGTGCAGCAGAGCGACATCCAGCGGCTGGCGCTGAACGCCGACCGCCGCATCGACGCCTATGCGCGCTGGGCCTTCAGCCGCGACGCGGTGCAGCGGCTCTCGGTGGGCAACGCCTGGCCGACGGCGCGCGACAGCCGGCTGACGGTGCAGGATGGCAGCGGCGGCAGCAGCGGCACGCTCAGCCAGCACAGCCGCAACTGGGGCTGGGCCTGGTTCAACGCCAACCTGAGCCTGAAGTTCTGAAGGCGCGAGCGAGGTGCGAGCGGCGTCCGGCCGCTCTGACCTACAATCCGGCACTTCCACCCCCTTCACAAGAGCAGGAAAGGCAGGATCGGTTATGACACCGCGGACTACGACGACGTTCCTCACCGAGGTCTGAACCCGGCCGCGCCGTCACGTCCATCCTTTCCTTCCAGACGAAGCGCGGCTCACCCCCGCGCTTCGCTGCTTTTGGAGTTTCCATGTCCGTGAACATCACGCTGCCTGACGGTGCCGTCAGGTCTTTCGAGCAGCCGGTCACGGTGGCCCAGGTGGCCGCCAGCATCGGCCCTGGCTTGGCCAAAGTGGCGCTCGGCGGCAAGGTCGACGGCAAGGTCGTCGATACCAGCTTCCTGGTCGACCACGACGCCAGGCTCGCCATCGTCACCGACAAGGACGCCGACGGGCTGGAGCTGATCCGCCACAGCACGGCGCACCTGCTGGCCTATGCGGTGAAGGAGCTGTTCCCCGACGCGCAGGTGACGATCGGCCCGGTGATCGAGAACGGCTTCTACTACGACTTCGCGTACAAGCGCCCCTTCACGCCCGAGGACCTGGCCGCCATCGAACAGCGCATGGCCGAGTTGGCGAAGAAGGACGAGCCGGTGCAGCGCCGCGTGCTGCCGCGCGACGAGGCCGTGGCGTACTTCAAGAGCCTGGGCGAGCACTACAAGGCCGAGATCATCGGCAGCATCCCGGCCGGCGAGGACGTGAGCCTGTACCGCGAAGGCGGCTTCGAGGACCTGTGCCGCGGCCCGCACGTGCCCAGCACGGGGCGGCTCAAGCACTTCAAGCTGATGAAGGTGGCCGGCGCCTACTGGCGCGGCGACCACCGCAACGAGCAGCTGCAGCGCATCTACGGCACGGCCTGGGCGACCAAGGACGAGCTGCAGAAGTACCTGACGATGCTGGAAGAGGCCGAGAAGCGCGACCACCGCCGCCTGGGCCGCGAGCTGGACCTGTTCCACCTGGACGAGCACAGTCCCGGCACGGTGTTCTGGCACCCCAAGGGCTGGACGGTGTGGCAGGAGGTCGAGCAGTACATGCGCCGCGTCTACCGCGACAACGGCTACCTGGAGGTGAAAGGTCCGCAGATCCTCGACCAGAGCCTGTGGGAGAAGACCGGCCACTGGGGCAAGTACCGCGAGAACATGTTCACGACGGAATCGGAGAAGCGCGAGTACGCGCTCAAGCCGATGAACTGCCCCGGCCACATCCTGATCTTCAAGCAGGGCATCAAGAGCTACCGCGACCTGCCGCTGCGCTACGGCGAGTTCGGCGCCTGCCACCGCAACGAGCCGACGGGCGGGCTGCACGGCATCATGCGCGTGCGCGCCTTCACGCAGGACGACGGCCACATCTTCTGCACCGAGGACATGATCCTCGATGAATGCGTGGCCTACACGGCGCTGCTGCAGAAGGTCTACGCCGACTTCGGCTTCAGCGACATCCTCTACAAGGTGGCGACGCGGCCCGAGGCCCGCATCGGCAGCGACGAAGCGTGGGACAAGGCCGAGCACGCGCTGATGGAAAGCTTGGCGTCCTCGGGCGTGGACTTCGTCGTCGCCCCGGGCGACGGTGCCTTCTACGGCCCCAAGATCGAATACACGCTGAAGGACGCGCTCGGCCGCCCCTGGCAGTGCGGCACGATGCAGGTCGACTTCTTCATGGCCGAGCGCCTGGGCGCCGAGTACGTGGCCGAGGACAGCAGCCGCCGCCACCCGGTGATGCTGCACCGGGCCATCGTCGGCAGCCTGGAGCGCTTCATCGGCATCCTGATCGAGCAGCACGCCGGCGCGCTGCCGGTGTGGCTGTCGCCGGTGCAGGCGGTGGTGGCCTCGATCACGGAAAACCAGGCCGACTACGCCCGCGAGGTGGCGAAAGCGTTGCAAAAACAAGGAGTTAGAGTCCAGCTCGATTTGCGCAACGAAAAAATCACCTATAAAATCCGCGAGCATTCCTTGCAAAAGGCGCCGTTCATCCTCGTCGTGGGCGACAAGGAGAAGGCAAGCGGCGCCGTTGCGGTGCGCGCCCGGGGCAATCTTGACCTCGGTGTGATGCCCCTCGCAGACTTCCAAACGAAGCTGGCTGGTGACATCGCCCGGAAGTCCTGACGGCTGCCGGCGCCACCTTGTTGTCTTGACCGTGCCCGGCCATGCCTTCCGGGCGCACGAGGAGTTCAAACCATCGCTACCTTCATGGACCGGCGCGTTCCCAACGTCGAACGCAAGCACAAGCTCAACCGCGAGATCATGGCGCCGCAGGTGCGCCTGAACGGGGTCGAGAACGAGCCGCTGGGCATCGTGGGCTTGCAGGACGCGCTGCGCATGGCAGGCGAGCTGGACGTGGACCTGGTCGAGATCGCGGCCACCGCCGATCCCCCGGTCTGCCGGCTGATGGACTACGGCAAGTTCAAGTACATCGAGCAGAAGAAGGCGGCCGAGGCCAAGTCCAAGCAGAAGGTCATCGAGGTCAAGGAAGTCAAGTTCCGCCCCGGCACCGATGAAGGCGACTACAACATCAAGATGCGCAACCTGCGCCGCTTCATCGCCGAGGACGGCGACAAGGGCAAGGTCACGCTGCGCTTCCGGGGCCGCGAGATCACGCACCAGGACATCGGCATGCGGCTGCTGGAGCGCATCCGCGACGAGCTGGCCGACGTCTCGGTGGTCGAGCACATGCCCAAGCTCGAGGGCCGCCAGATGATCATGGTGCTGGCGCCCAAGAAGAAGTAAGGGCTGAAGTTTTGAAGGATTCGCCGCCGCGGTCTGGTCACCGTAGCGGCGATGTTAGAAGCCGCTGCAGGCACAACAAGTGTTCCGGGGCCACCGGGGCCGCCTGCAGGGGTCACTTAGAAGGAGCAGCAATGCCCAAGATGAAGACCAAGAAGAGCGCGGCCAAGCGGTTCCGCGTGCGTCCGGGTGGCACCGTCAAGCGCGGTCAGGCGTTCAAGCGCCACATCCTCACGAAGAAGAGCACGACCCGCAAGCGCCACCTGCGTGGCGCCGCCAACGTGCACGAGACCAACATGGGCCACATCGCTTCGATGATGCCCTTCGCTGGCCTGTAAGCCTTCTTCGGCAACGCACAAGGAGATTTGACATGCCTCGCGTCAAACGTGGTGTGACCGCACACGCCCGCCACAAGAAGATCCTGAAGCTGGCCAAGGGCTTCCGGGGTCGCCGCAAGAACGTCTTCCGCATCGCCAAGCAGGCGGTGATGAAGGCGGGCCAGTACGCCTACCGTGACCGCCGCACCCGCAAGCGGGTGTTCCGCCAGCTCTGGATCGCCCGCATCAACGCGGCGAGCCGCGAACTGGGCGTCACCTACAGCAAGTTCATGGCCGGCCTGAAGAAGGCGCAGATCGACATCGACCGCAAGGTGCTGGCCGATCTCGCCGTCCACGATCCGGCAGCCTTCGGCAGCATCGTCGCCAAGGTGAAGGCCCAACTGAGCTGATGCGCGCGCGGGGCGCAAGCCCTGCCGCCGTCGTCCTTCAAAGGCCGTCACCCGTGGGCGGCCTTTTTTCATTGCAGATATCCATGGTACCCAGCGCCACCCTCGTCGCACGAGTCAGCGGTAACCAAGTGGCCGCCGCGGAACCGGCTTTGCCGGGCCGCTGGCGGCGCCCCCCTGGGGGGGAGGCGCCGCAGGCGTTTGGGGGGGGATCCACGTCATCATGAACGACCTCGATCAACTGGCCGCCGCTGCCGCCGCCGATTTCGACGCCGCGCCGACGCCGGCCGAACTGGAGAACGCCAAGGCGCGCTTCCTCGGCAAGAGCGGCCGCGTGACCGAACTGCTCAAGGGCCTGGCCGCACTCGCGCCCGAGCAGAAGAAGACGCGCGGCGCCGAGATCAACCAGTTGAAGGGCCGCATCGAGGCCGCGTTGCAGGCGCGCCGCGAGCGCCTGGCCGATGCCGAGCTGCAGGCGCAACTGCAAGCCGAGGCGCTGGACGTCACGCTGCCCGGCCGCCGCCGCGGCACCGGCGGGCTGCACCCGGTGAGCCGCACGATCGAGCGCATCGAGGCCATCTTCGGCTCGATGGGCTTCGACGTCGCCGACGGTCCCGAGATCGAGACCGACTGGATGAGCTTCACCGCGCTGAACAACCCCGAGAACCACCCGGCGCGCTCGATGCAGGACACCTTCTACGTCGACCTGAAGGACGAGCAGGGCGCCTGGCTGAACCTGCGCCCGCATACCAGCCCGATGCAGGTGCGCTACGCCCAGGCCCACGCGCGCAGGCACGCGGCGCTGATGACCAGCGGCCAGGCGATGCCGGAGATCCGCGTCATCGCGCCCGGCCGCACCTACCGCGTCGACAGCGACGCCACGCACTCGCCGATGTTCCACCAGTGCGAAGGCCTGTGGATCGGCGAGAACGTCAGCTTCAAGGACCTGAAGGTGGTGTTCAGCGACTTCGTGCGCCAGTTCTTCGAGACCGACGACTTCGACGTGCGCTTCCGGCCGTCGTTCTTTCCGTTCACCGAGCCCTCGGCCGAGATCGACATCGCCTTTCGCAGCGGCCCGCTGGCCGGCCGCTGGCTGGAGGTGGCCGGTTCCGGCCAGGTGCACCCGAACGTGGTGCGCAACTTTGGTCTCGACCCGGAAGCGCACATCGGCTTCGCCTTCGGCATGGGCCCCGACCGCCTGGCCATGCTGCGCTATGGCATCGACGACCTGCGCCTGATGTTCGACGGCGACCTGCGCTTCCTGGCGCAGTTCCGCTGACCCCATTTCGCCGACGAGACCGACATGCAATTCCCCGAGTCGTGGTTGCGCGAGTTCTGCAACCCCCCGCTGTCGACGGCCGAGCTGGCCGAGTTGCTCACCATGTCCGGCATGGAGGTTGAAGACCTGCGCCCGGTGGCGCCGCCGTTCAGCGGCGTGGTGGTGGCCGAGATCCTCAGCGCCGAGCCGCACCCGCAGGCCGACCGCCTGCGCGTGTGCAGCGTCAACGCCGGCACCGCGGCGCCCGAGGGGCCGCTGCAGATCGTCTGCGGCGCGCCCAATGCGCGCGCGGGCATCCGCGTGCCGCTGGCGATGGTGGGCGCCGAGCTGCCGCCCGGCCCCGACGGCAAGTCCTTCAAGATCGGCGTCGGCAAGCTGCGCGGCGTGGAAAGCCGCGGCATGCTGTGCTCGGCGCGCGAGCTGGGCATCGCCGACGACCACGGCGGCCTGCTGGAACTGGCGGCCGACGCGCCGGTGGGCACTGACGTGCGCCAGCACCTGTCGCTGGACGACACGGTGTTCACGCTCAAGCTAACCCCCAACCTGGGACACTGCTTGAGCGTCTACGGCATCGCGCGTGAGGTGTCGGCCTTGACCGGCACGCCGCTGCTGACGCCGGCCATCGCGCCGGTGCCGCCGCAGCACGACCAGCGGCTTCCGGTCGAAGTGCTGGCCAAGGACTTGTGCGGCCGCTTCTCGGGCCGCGTGCTGCGCGGCGTCGACACCCGCGCGAAGACGCCACAATGGATGGTCGACCGCCTGGCCCGCTGCGGCCAGCGCAGCGTCACGGCGTTGGTCGACATCTCGAACTACGTGATGTTCGAGTCCGGCCAGCCGACGCACATCTTCGACCTCGACAAGATCCACGACAAGCTGGTGGT
This sequence comes from uncultured Rubrivivax sp., assembly GCA_964470565.1. Taxonomy (GTDB): domain Bacteria; phylum Pseudomonadota; class Gammaproteobacteria; order Burkholderiales; family Burkholderiaceae_C; genus Rubrivivax. The sequence continues at coordinate 10,201 of CAYYDJ010000002.1, read as the reverse complement.
GCGCTGGGGCAGGGCCGGCGAGACGCTCAAGCTGCTCAACGGCAACACCGTCGAGCTGGACGCTCAGGTCGGCGTGATCGCCGATTCGCAGGCGGTTGAATCGCTGGCCGGCATCATGGGCGGCGACGCCACCGCGGTGTCCGACGAGACGAAGAACATCTACGTCGAAGCCGCCTTCTGGTGGCCCGACGCGGTGGCCGGCCGCTCGCGCCGCTACAACTTCAGCACCGAAGCCGGCCACCGCTTCGAGCGCGGCGTCGACCCGGCGCTGACGGCCCGGCACATCGAGCGCATCACGCATCTGGTGATGGACATCTGCGGCGGCCAGCCCGGGCCGATGGACGACCAGACGCTGGCGCTGCCGGAGAACCCGCCGGTCACGCTGCGCGTGGCGCGCGCTGCCAAGGTCATCGGCATGCCGGTGACGCAGGCGCAGTGCGCCGAGGTCTTCCGCCGCCTCGGCCTGGTGTTCTCGCAAGGCGACGGCACGCTGTCGGTCACGCCGCCGAGCTGGCGCTTCGACCTCAAGATCGAGGAAGACCTGATCGAGGAGGTGATCCGCGTCATCGGCTACGGCAAGCTGCCCACCACGCCGCCGCTGGCCCCCGTCACCGCCAACTTGCGGCGCGAGGCGCGCCGCGGCGCCTACGCCTTGCGTCATTCGTTGGCTGCGCTGGACTACCTGGAGACCATCAACTTCAGCTTCGTCGAGGCGCGCTGGGAGCAGGAGCTGGCCGGCAACGCCGACCCCATCCGCGTGCTCAACCCGATCGCCGCGCCGCTGGCGGTGATGCGATCCAGCCTGTTCGGCAGCCTGGTCGGCGTGCTGCGCCACAACCTGGCGCGCAAGGCCACGCGCGTGCGCGTCTTCGAGCTGGGCCGCGTGTTCCTGCGCGATGCGCAGGCCGCAGCCGGCGAACGCGCCGTGGCCGGCCTGCGCCAGCCCACGCGCGTGGGTGGCCTGGCCTACGGTCCGGCCGAGGCGCCGCAATGGGGCCGGCGCGAGCGCGGCGTCGACTTCTTCGACGTCAAGGGCGACGTCGAGGCCTTGCTGGCGCCGCTGAAGCCGGCGTTCATCGCCGACAGCCATCCGGCGCTGCACCCTGGCCGCTGCGCCCGCGTGGAGCTCAACGGCCAGGCCATCGGTCACGTCGGCGAACTGCACCCCAAGTGGCGCCAGGCCTACGAGCTGCCGCAGGCGCCGGTGCTGTTCGAGCTGGACCTCGAAGCGGTGCTGAACGGCGTCGTGCCGGCCTTCAGCCCCGTGTCGCGCCAGCAGGCCGCGGTGCGCGACGTGGCGCTGGTGGTGGCCGACCGCGTCTCGCACGACGAACTGATCGGCCGCCTGCTCGACGACCCCGAGGGCCTGATCCGCTCGGCCACACTGTTCGACGTCTACAAGCCGGAGAAGGCCGTCCCCGGCATTGCCGCCGACGAGCGCAGCCTGGCCGTACGGCTCGAACTGTTGGATTTCGACACCACGCTGACCGACGAACGTATCGAGAATGCCAAGGCCGCCGCCGTGGCGCGCGTGCAGGCGGCCTTCGGGGCGCGGCTGCGCGCTTGAGCCGACAACGAGAGTGACCGAGGAGCAAGCCCCCATGGCCGCCGAGGACGACACCCCCAAAGAAGACCACCGGGTCATCCTGCCGTCGCTGGAGACGCCCACGCTGACCAAGGCCGAGCTGTCGGAGCTGCTGTTCGACCGCCTGGGCTTGAACAAGCGCGAGTCCAAGGACATGGTCGAAGCCTTCTTCGACATCATCCACGAGACCCTGGTGCGCGGTGACGACGTCAAGCTCTCGGGCTTCGGCAACTTCAACATCCGCCGCAAGGCGCCGCGCCCGGGGCGCAACCCGCGCACCGGCGAGTCGATCCCGATCAAGGCGCGCAACGTCGTCACCTTCCATGCCAGTCACAAGTTGAAGGCCATCGTGCAAGGCGACACCCCGACCGGAGAAGAGTTCGAGTAAAGTCTAGCTTTCTCTTTTGATGCCATTGATTTCAATGGAGAAAGCGCTCCCAGCCATTCCCGCCAAACGCTACTTCACGATCGGTGAGGTGAGCGAGCTGTGCGGCGTCAAGCCCTACGTGCTGCGCTACTGGGAGCAGGAGTTCACCCAGCTCAAGCCGATGAAGCGGCGCGGCAACCGCCGCTACTACCAACACCACGAGGTGCTGCTGGTGCGGCGCATCCGCGAGCTGCTGTACGACCAGGGTTTCACGATCAGCGGCGCACGCAACCGGCTGTCGGACGCGGTGGCCGCGGTGGAGCCCGAATCCGATCGTGATCCACCGGCGGACGCCGCGGCGGCGTCCGTCCAAGTCAACGGCGCTGCCGCCGACGTCACGACGGCAACTGATCCGCGGCACATGGACGCGCAACACCTGCGCACCGAGTTGCTGTCGATCCGCGAGTTGCTGACCGTTTGAATCTTCGCCACCCGCGGCCGAAAGGCGCTTGAACACCGGCTATACTGCGAGCTTCGTCGGGGTGTAGCGCAGCCTGGTAGCGCACTTGCATGGGGTGCAAGGGGTCGCGAGTTCGAATCCCGCCACCCCGACCACTGTTGATATGGGTTAGCCGGTTAACGCCGGCTAACCCTTTGTGTTTTCTGGGACGGCGGGCAACAGAATGGGCAACAGAATCCCGGCAGCTATGGGCGTTCGGCGCCAGCGTGGTGTGTCCGGGTTGCTGCCGATGCCCTGCTACGCGCGCCCCTCGCAACATGTGGCATGGCTTCTCTCAAGATCGAAGGCGGCGTTACCAGAACCTGCGCAGTGTGCGCTGTGGAGTTCGTGAGCCGGCATAGCCCCCTGTGCTTGCCCTGCATGCTTCAACACCGGGAGTTAGCCTCTCCAGAACCGACGCCCCCGGTCACTGTCTCGCCAGGGAGACACAAAGCGCAATCGCATCTGCTCGGGAGGTCGGCGAGCCAAGCTCCACCGCCTAGGTCCAAAGCCGCACGCCAAAGAAATGCAGAGCGCATAGCGCAGTGGCACCAGAACCATCCGGATGCCTTGTTACCCAAGGCTGCGCCTGCAGTAACGTTGCCTCAGGTCCGCCCCGCCCAGCCAGCACCTATCAGCCTGTCATGCCCGCTGTGTGGGGAAGCGCTGCAGGCAGGCGAGATGTTGATTCACAAGGAAGCGGTGCACGGGGAGCGGCGCGTGGTCCCGTCGCCCGCGACAGATCGGCACTCCGGGCAGTACGTGCACGTCCATCAGGGCGGGCTGCCGAGCCTAGGGAAGCGGGCGAGATAACCGCTCCACCAGTTCAGCGGCACTCGGCCGCTTCAGGTCTGCGCGCAGTTGCTTGCGGTTGTCGATCAGCACTGTGCCCGTGATGACGCCGACAGCTACTGTGTACCTGCGCAGGTAGGGCCACGCGAGCCCGAAGCTTCCGAACCGAACCGCCTGCCCCCGGGCCGAAGTCAGTTCACCCGAAAACCAGTCCGCCAGCACGGGCACCGCTTGGCCCGGAAACAGCCAGGCCATGCCGCGCTGCTGCACACTGGCCCGATCCCCGGTGCCGTCGCCGACCGAGGCAGTCAGGTCGCACAGCCACAACAGCCCTTGGTCGATACCCCATGTTGCCCGGTAGCCGCGCCACAGCGCGCTAGAAGTCGGCACAAGACGGGCCATCCGTGCATGCACCTCGGGGTCGAGGCACGAACACAGCGGCAGGTCCAGCAGGTGGAAGGTCCGGCCGCGGGTTCGCAGCAGGTCGCGCTGTTGCAGGGTCATGCTGGCAAGGGCCTCGGTCAGCCGCCGGACGGCTTCTTCGGTCGATCGGGAGTGGAGGGGGCCTCGGCCTTCTGGTCGGGCTCCCGCAGGAACTCCGGCACCCAGCCTTCCGGATAGTGGCTTGTCGGACCCACTTCCATGTACGTGATCCCCGCCCGGCGCATCGCCTCGCGCGCCTGCTCCGCTGTCAGCCCAGCGTCGAGCAAATAGCGCGGCACGTCGAGCCGCTGTTCCTTCGGCGCCTGGAACTGTGCTTCCTGCTCGGGCATTGGCGGCGGCAGATCGCCAAGCAGCGCTGCTACCCGCGTCCCCGAACCGCGCGGCGCCTTCTCCCGATACTTCGAGGGGGTCTCGCTGAAGAATCGATAGTTCACTCCGGCGGCACGCGCTTTCGTGATGGCAGCGGCCAAGTCGGCAGGCAAGCCGTCGAGCGAACTAAAGCCGTCAAGCGGATGCTTGTCCGGGAGGTCTTGTGCGTCGGATGTCATCGAACACCTCCGACACGAAAGTGTATGCCTGTGGGGCGCCCCAGTCAGCGGGGTTCCGGCGGCGGGTTCGCCAAGTCCAGCAGGTTCGGCAGGTGGTACCACTGGATTGCGGCCAGCGCAGATGTCGCCACGTCGTCGTCGATATGACGCAGCCGCAGCCCCTCAACCAGTGCATGGATCGTCGCCAGCGGCCCCTCGGGCAGTTCTTCCGCGGCCAGTTTGCAGAGTTCATCAAGCGGCAACCCGGCGGCGCCCGCAGCGGCCACGTTGCGCACCCAGGGCACACGTGGCCGCTCGGGACCGGGGCCGTTCAGCGCGAGGTCAAGCTCTTCGTCCGTGATGATAGGTTGCTGTGCATGCATGGGGGGTTACCTCAAACATTGTTGGTGGGAACTTCAGTCTGACAAACGGCGGCAGCAAATGCAAGCAGTACCCCGCATGGCGTTGTGCTAATGAGTTAGTTAGTGAATAACAAATGCGAGCTAACGCAAGCGTCTAACACGGCCACGGCTGGCAACAGCAAGGCGGCGAAGGTGCAGGAGGGGGAGGGGGTGGGGCCGAAGCTCTGGGGCACTGGCACCCCCCTGATCTATCCCTCCGTGTGCCAGGCCACTTTCAGGCCTTGCGCCCCTGCATTGTTCCGCCCCCGCGCGCTATGCGGCGAAGTCCAGCGGCTGCCCTGCCAGCGTGTATTTCACGCCCTGTTCGATCGTTTTCCGTGCTGCGGTTGCGCATGCCGCTGCGTCAGGGGCGACTGCCCGAAACTCCGCAGCCCGCGCCCCCCGCACAGTGGCATATGCGCTGGCCAAGCCGACAACCCGAGCGGCGATCTGATCAAGCAGGAACTCCGCAGCCGTGTAACCCTGGCCCGCCAATTCGCCCTCGGTGCTGGGCGGGACGCTGGCGTAACGGGCACATGCCAGAACGAAATCAACAATGTCCGCCGCAGAGCCGGCCGCGAAAGCATAGGTCGCGGGGTCGAACTCAGGGCATGGCTGGCCCGTGGTCAACGCTTCGTGCGCGTTCAGCAGGTGTGAAAGCATCGACACGGAATAGCCGTCGGCGAAGTGGCCCGCTTCGTACTCGACACGTTCAAGCGAGCAGAACAACTCGCCGGCACTCAGCCGGTACGGCTCCCGGCCCTTCCAGCGCGCCCGGCGGCAGTGCTCGGCGGCCCCCAGCAGCGCGCGCGCTGCATCCTGTAGGGCCGAAGCCGCCGGCGCGTTTGGCCGCCATCCGCGCATGCGCTGCACGGCGCCTGGATCGGCCGGCGCAGCGAGAAGCGCCGCGAACGCGCGAACCTGCCAAGCGGGCCACGCCGACACTCCGAAGCCGGGCGCTGCGCACACCTGGCCGGTGCCGTCCCGGTGGCAGATCTGGACAGCAGCGAGTGCCTGTGCGGGCATGGTCGTGGGCGAGCCTGCGGCAGGCTGAATGGTCGGGGTCATCGGTTGCGCTCCTTGGGTCAAAGGTCGATCACGTCCAGCGGGGCCGGCAGGGGTTTTGCCCGCCGTCGTGGCAGGGGTTGTTGAATGGCGTCATCGTCAAGCACGATGGTCAGGATTGCCACGGCCCGCGCGCCGCCGGTCCGCTTCGCGGCTTCCTGCCGTTCGTAGGTCTCTACGATCTTGTGCAGCGCCGGCAGCGCGCGCACGGCGTCGTCGAAATCGGCGTCCCCGGCGTCCAGCGCACCGCGAATCAGGCCCACCGCCTTGCGCGCGGCTTCGGCTGCCTCGTCGTTCAGCGCTTCGCGTGCCTGCTGACGAGGATCTGAGGACGGCGCGGGTTCCGCGGGGGCGCGTGCAAGGGCCGTGGTTTCGGCGGGCGCCATGTTCGGCGGCGCAGGGTCGCCCGCCTGGCCTAGCATCGCGTCCAGATCGGCCCAGGCATCAAGCGAGGTTGCAGTCATGCTGGGTCAGGCCTCCGGTGCTGCGCCACGGTGCGCGGGGGCAGGGCGGCCCGGTCGGCGGCGCGGATGGGGTTCGCCAGGCGGGGCCCAGACGTTGACGGGCAAGCCGTCGCGTTCGGACATTCGGCGCTGTGCGTGCTGCCAGCCCAGGGCGCGGAGCGCGGGGCCTGCCTGGCTAGGGATCAGCTTGGCGCCCGCGGCGATCTCCACCCCCGGGTAGAACGGGCGGCGCTGTTCGTCGGGCAGGGAGTCATGCCAGGCGGTGATGCTGCGCATGGCGCGCTCGATCGCACGCCGACGGCGCGCGGGCAGTTGGGGGCTTACATCGTTCATGGTCATCATGGAAGAAACACCGGAAAGTGCATGGCCCGGCAGCGAAGCCGCCCCCCTGCCGTCCCGCATGTCCCGCTTCTATGGTCTTTTGCAGGAAAGTCCCTCACGAAGGGCCTCTATAGAGAAACTTCCCGCAAACAGCCCATGATGCGGGACATGCGGGACGGATTTTTCAGATCCGAAGCTGGATCCCCGAGTACAGGTGCGCCCGGGTGCCTGATGACTCCCGCCCCTCGCCGATGCCGCGTTCCCGCAGCCCTGTCGTGAAGGAGCGCTTCGACATCGGGCGCAAGCCCTGGTCATCGCACCACTGCCGGTAGCTGATGAACGCGGCCCGCTGCGGCGAACTGAGTGCCGGCCCGAGGTCGCATGCATCGGTCAACCACTGGCCCAGCAGGTCGGATTCCCTGCGGTATGCCAGGCTGGCGCTGGCCACCCGCTTGCACGGCACGAGCCCGCGCTGGCGCCACTTGGCGAAGCCGCGCACCATCCAGCCCAGAATCCCGGGTGCTTCGGCGCGCAATCGGTCTTCCATCCCGTGGTCTCGCTCCTGCGGGGTCAGGTTCAGATCGAACGGCACCAGGTCAAAGCGCCGCCAGATGCCTTCGTCGTCGTCGGTGATGATTGGCCGGTGGTTGCCGCGGATGACTACCTTGCTGGTCGGCTTAAACGAGAAGGGCGCCCCGTACAGGTGGCGCGCGGCGATGTGCTCGGTTGATACCGCGGTCTTGAGCGTTTGCGCCGACAGGCGCGACCCCGACTCGACTTCGTTGACCATCAACACCCTGATGCCCGGCAGCATCGCAAGCTCGGGCGTTGCGCTGCCGGCTTCGCGCCGCGACTGCATCAGGAAGTTGGCCGGGGCCGAAGTGGCGTAGGTTCCTTGGATGTAGCGGACGAGATTGGCCAGGACGCTTTTGCCGTTGGCGCCGGTGCCGAGCCAGAACTGGGCCTTTTCCTCGCCCACATGCCCGCTCAGGCAGTGCCCGAGGAACCGCTGCATGTAGTCGATCCATTCTGAATCATGGCAAGACACTTGATCCATGAAGGCCATGAACTGCGGGCAGGTGGCTCCGGCGGTGAACTCGACGGGGCTTTGCCGGTGCAGCAGTAGCTCGGGGCCGTGGGGGCGCAGGTCGCCGGTCGGCAGGTGAATCACGCCGTTGGCCGCGTTAAACAGATCCGGGTCACGGTCGAACTCATCTGACGTGCAAGCGATGCCGGGTGACGACTGCGCCAGACTCAGCGCGGCACGGGTGCCGTTGGCGCTTTGGGCGCGGTCCGCTGCGGCCATCAGGCGCTTGGCCTTGGCGACTTCAGCCTCGTTCGTGCCGGCCTGCGCCAGCGCGGCGGCGGCGTCGCGCCGCAGCTCGCGGGCCATGATCTTGAACGATTCGACCTGTTGCTCTTTGCTGCTGACCAGCCAGGCGCCGCGGAGATAGGCCAGCCAGGCCTTGCGTGGGTGATCGAAGCGGAACAAGCCGCTGTGCCGCTGCGCCCAGGTCGTTGCCAGCGCCAGATCGGTCGGTCGGGCATCTTCAACCGGCGCTTCGTCGGCCGAGGTCTCGTCTCGCGCCGGTGCGCGCAGGCCCTTCCAGCCGAGATCGTTCGCGCGTTTGAAGACCGCGCGCCAGTGGGTTTGCTGGCCTGGCAGTTCAGCCCACTTCTTCAGCACGTCGTCGTCATCCACGTATCCGGGACACGCCTGGCTGTACGTGACGAACAGGTCGCGGGCCTGTGGTTCCCAGTGCGACCCCTTGAGGGCCGCGAGTGCCTGCCCGATGCCGGTCCAGTCGGGATAGCTGGCCCCATGCCCCGCCGCTGCCAGGTGCTGCAGGGCGCCACGCAGTTCGAGCATCGTGTGCTCGTTGGCTTCGTCCCCCGGCTGCGGGACCACGGAAGCATTCGTAGCGCTCATGCTCAGCCCGCCGACAGCACAGGCGGGAGCATTGAACGGAATGACGTTGCCGCTGGCTGCAACCCGCTGCAACCCGGCTTCGACTGCAGCCCTGAAGCTGTCGACTGAATAGACCTTGCCGAGGTTCTTCAACGTCGCAACGCGGCACCCGCTGCTATGCAACGAACCCAGTGGGCGCAGAACGCGCGCAGCATCGGCAGTGACGGTATCGTCGGCCTTCAGCCCCACGGCCTTCATCAGCCGCTTGAAGTCGCGTGCCAGCGGTAGCCACTCGTCCAGTGATAGGTCACGGTCCACCACGAAGTAGACATGCAGCCCGTGCGGGCCGCTGCCGACGATCCAGGCCGGCGCAAGCTCCATGGTTTTGCACGCTTCCACCACGGCGCGAATCGCGGTATTCCGGTCGGTGTATACGGCATCACCATGCTTGGTAACCTTGTCGGGGCCGGCGTCGATGTCCAGGCAGAACGCGCGACGGCTGACCACGTTCTCGGCCTTGCGGCTGCCACGCTCCCGGAACAGCGCCGTTGCGAAGTAGATGCCTTGTCGGTCACCTGCCCGCGCCACCGCAGCGCCAAGTTCGGCGTTTGTCCTGAACCAGTGATGCTGCTTGGCGCTGGCGTCGAACATGCAGCGCCAGCCATCGCCGTTCCCGGGCGCGTGGTCGAACAGCGCCAGGTTTTCGGCACGCCCGGCGTCGACGGCATCGGGTCGAGCCAAGATCGGCATGTCAGCGCCCCGCCGACTGCGCGCCGCCGAGATACGACGAATCCGCGCCCTTCAGGGCCGCGGCGGTCGCGCGCATGTTCAGGCCTTCCTTGCGGGCTGCCTCGCGCACCCACGGTAATACCGGGTTCTCATTGATCGCCATCGTTGGCCCCTATCGAGTGGTCAACTCGGTTTTGCCACTGACCCCGGCAATAGCGTTTTGGTGGGTGTCGCGCGCAGTAATGCGGTCGGCGATCCATGTGTCGATTTCAGTGCTGACCCAGCGGCTTGCACGCCCGATCTTGACGGGGAGGGGGAATTGACCGTTCGCCAGCAGTTCGTAAGTAGTCGTGCGACTGATCGCGGCCCTGCGCCACGGCTCGCGTTCCAGCGCCGGCACCCGCGGGCCAGCGGCAGATTGAAGATCGGTTGACATGTGCGGTGCACCCCATACGCTGGCGAAGACCAGCGAACGGCCGCATCATCTCAATTGCAGGGCTTGAGTACGAAATGCGCAGTAAATCAGGCGCCCGGCGCGGGCTCCACGTCGACGATTTCCTGCACCAGCTTGATTCGTCGCGGCGGTCGCGGCGGTCGCTGACCGAACCAAGCGACCGCCGCGACCGCACGATCCCATACCAACACGGAGGGGTCGTTGAGATTCCGCGCGGCGTACTTGCGCACATTGGCCGCGTTCACCCCGTAGACGTGGGCCGCTTGGCGTGCTGCTTCGGCTTGAGTCACCCCGTCCTGCCTGACAAGCTGGACAGCAAATTGTGCGGCTTGCTGCGTTCTGGAACGCGGATCCGGCTTCCGCCCCCTTCGCTGGCCGAACACCATACGTTCGATATCGTTCCTGGGGCGGTCGGGGCGGTTGCCTTCGGACAGCATCCGCATCGCGTCGGCGATGGTCTGGGCCGCCTTCGTGGGGCGCCCTCGCTTGCCGGTCATGCCACAGCCCGTAACTGCACCACGTTCGACGCCGCCCCGCTGACTATCGATGATAGGCGCGTGCCCAGCGCATCAAACGCCCGGGCCTGATCTGCTAGGGTCTGTTAACACTAATTGCAATGCTCGCCGCCATGCTTGACACTGCTC
>CAYYDJ010000001.1:0-596036 GCA_964470565.1 uncultured Rubrivivax sp. | reverse complement strand
CGCGCCAGTGCTGGCTCAGCGGGCAATCACTAGCGGGCAACTGCCGGATTTAGGTCCACTCATTGCGACCCGTGCGCCAAGCGCTCGTGCCGGAAACCACCAGCCGCACATTGGCAGCGAAGACGTCGCGATACGTCGTCGCGACCTGAACCGCGGCCGAGCCGGAAATCCTGACCCGCGCCTCCGACCAGCATTGCCGGGGCTTGCTCTGAAACTCAGGGAAGTCCGTAAAGTCCTTCAGCGACGCCGTCACGGCCCCGACGCCGGACGTCTGCGAAGGAACGACGAACGACTGGCCCGAGCTGGGGTCACGCTGGAGCCCTGGAACGTTTGCGCCGGGCAGCAGTTCCGACATCGTGATGGTCACGCCCGCATCCGTTCTGCACAACGCACGGACATAGTCGATGTCGACCCTGCTCACGGACCCAGGTGCGCCGCCGTGGACAAACTGCAGGGTCGGGGCAACCGCCACCAGCGATATCAATGCGCCGCCCGACGGGTTATCGGACGCGATTCGCTGCAAAGGCGGCAGGCTGGCCGTCAGCGCTGAATCGGACGGCAGCGGGTCGGGCAGTTGCGGGTCATCACCGCCCGAGCCACCGCAGGCGCACATCAGTGCACATGCGACGGCGCTGACGAGTCTTGAGACGGAGCAGCGCATGACCCGGAACGGCGCCCCCTACACCACCACCCCACCCTGCCGCCGATAGTCGCTCGGCGGGACCCCCAGGTGGGCGCGGAACACGCGGCTGAAGTGCGCCATGTTCTGGAAGCCGAACGACAGCGCGATGTCGGTGATCGAGCGGTGGGCCTGCCGGCGGTCGTCAAAGGCATGGCGGCAGGCGGCCAGGCGGCGACGCAGGATGTGGCCGGCCACGCCGTCGGCCTCTTCGCTGAAGGCGTTGTAGAGCTGGCGGCGGCTGCAGTTGAGCGCCAGCGCGATGGCGTCGACCGACAGCGCGGGGTCCGCCAGGTGCTGGCCGACGTGCTGCTTGATGCGTTCGCGCAGTGCCTCGCGCTGCGTCAGCGCGGTGCCGATGCCGGCGAGGTCCAGCATCGACAGGTGCACGAATTGCGTGATCGCGTCGCCCACGCCGCGCGCGGCGGCCTCGCTCATGCCGGGCAGCTCGCGGTAGGCGCTGCGCATGGTCTCCAGCGCCAGCCGCGAGACGCCGCCGCTGCCGCCCAGCGGCCGCGCCATCAGCGGGCCGACCGAGGCGCCGCCGAGGCCACGCTCGGCGAGCTGCTGCTTGGGGATCATCACAATCAGGTGCTCCACGCGCACCGGGTTGGCCACCGTGTAGGCGGCGGTGGTGTCGTAAATGCTCCACTGGTCGGGCGTGACCCAGGCCTCGCGGCCCTGCTGCTCGACACCGGCGCGGCCGGCGAACGGCGCGACGATCTTCAGGTAGCCGATCTCCGACTGCCGCACCTGCGAGGCCGAGCGCACCACGCGGTGGCGGTTGGCCTCCAGCCGCGTCAGCACCACGTCGCCGGCGCTCAGGGTGTTGACGCGGCCATCGAAGCCGGCGTCGCCGTAGCAGTCGTTCTTCAAGCCGTGGAACAAGCGGTCGAGCCAGTCCGACCAGCAGCCGGCCCGCTCTTGCGGGGCCACGCTGTCGGTGTTCATCGCGCTGGCAGCTCGTTCCATGGCGCGCGCAGCGTAGCGGTTGCGGCGGCGCGGCTCAAGCCCATGCCGGCGCTGGGGACGCGCGCCCCGGGAAAGCCCCGATCCGCCATGCACGCGGCGGCAAGCGCCGTGCATGGGCAGCAAAGCGGCGGCTCGGCAGCACGCCCAGAATCCGGCCGCCATCAAAAGCCCATCACCGGAGACGACCATGTCCGACCTTTCGATGCTCATCAACGGCCTCGCGGTGAGTGCCGAACAGGGCGCCACCTTCGAGCGCCGCAACCCGCTGGACGGCAGCGTGGCCACGCGCGCGCCGGCGGCCAGCGTGGCCGATGCGGTGGCCGCGGTGGACGCCGCGGCCGCGGCCTTCAAGAGCTGGAGCCGCAGCGGCCCCGGCGAGCGCCGCGCGCTGCTGCTGAAGGCCGCCGACGCGCTGGAAGCGAAGACGCCGCGCTTCATCGAGGCCGTGGCCGCCGAGACCGGCGCCACCGCGGCCTGGGCCGGCTTCAACGTGATGCTGGCCGCCGGCATGCTGCGCGAGGCGGCGGCGCTAACCACCCAAGTGGGCGGCGAGCTGATCCCGTCCGACGTGCCCGGCAGCCTGGCGATGGGCGTGCGCCAGCCGGCCGGCGTGGTGCTGGGCATCGCGCCGTGGAACGCGCCGGTGATCCTGGGCGTGCGCGCGATCGCCGCCCCGCTGGCCTGCGGCAACACCGTGGTGCTCAAGGGCAGCGAGAACTGCCCGCACACGCACCAGTTGATCATCGAGGCGCTGCAGGACGCGGGCTTCCCGCCCGGCGTCGTCAACTACGTAACCAACGCGCCGGCCGACGCCGGCAGCGTGGTGGAGGCGATGGTCGCGCACCCGGCGCTGCGCCGCGTCAACTTCACCGGCAGCACGCGCGTGGGCCGGCTGATCGCGCTGAGCTGCGCCAAGCACCTGAAGCCGGCGGTGCTGGAGCTCGGCGGCAAGGCGCCGCTGGTGGTGCTGGACGACGCCGATCTCGACGCTGCGGTCAAGGCCGCCGCCTTCGGCGCCTTTGCCAACAGCGGCCAGATCTGCATGAGCACCGAGCGCATCATCGTCGACGACAAGGTGGCAGACGACTTCGTGCGCCGCCTCGCCGAGAAGGCCCGCGGCCTGCCGCTGGGCGACCCGCGCAAGGGACAACCCGTCGTGCTGGGCTCGGTGGTGGGCATGGGTACGGTGGAGCACTGCAACGCGCTGATCGACGACGCGCTGGCGCAAGGCGCCAAGCTGGTCTGCGGCGGCAAGGCCGCGAACACGCTGATGCCGGCGACGCTGCTCGATCACGTCACGCCCAACATGCGCATCTACCGCGAGGAGACCTTCGGCCCGGTGAAGGCCATCGTTCGCGTCGATGGCGTCGAGGCCGCGGTGGCCTGCGCCAACGACAGCGAATACGGCCTCTCGGCGGCGGTCTTCGGCCGCGACATCGCGCGTGCGCTGGAGGTGGCGCGGCGCATCGAGTCGGGCATCTGCCACGTCAACGGCCCCACGGTGCACGACGAAGCACAGATGCCCTTCGGCGGCGTCAAGTCCTCGGGCCTGGGCCGCTTCGGCGGCAAGGCCGGCATCGCCGAGTTCACCGATTTGCGCTGGATCACGGTGCAGACGGCGCCGCGGCACTACCCGTTCTGACGCTGCGCGCCGCAGGGCCGGGAGCGCCGGGCGCGCTCCTACAATCCCGGCCCTGCCATGTCATCCTCGTCCGAACTGCCGCCCGACCCCGCCGCGCCCGATGAACCGGTGCGCATCCCGCTGCAGATCGAGGACTGGCTGACCGTCCTGGTGATGGCCGCGCTGGCGCTGATCACCTTCGCCAACGTGCTGGTGCGCTACTTCACCAACCAGTCGTTCGCGTGGACCGAGGAGATCTCGGTCTTCCTGATGATCGTGCTGGCGCTGGTGGCCGGCTCGGCGGCCGTCGCGCGCAACCGCCACATCCGCATCGAGGCCTTCGCCGATGCCGGGCCGCTGCGGCGCCAACGCGCGCTGGCGCGCTTCGGCTCGCTGATGGTGGCGCTGCTGTTCGCGCTGATCGCGGTGCTGGCCGCGCGCATGGTCTACGACGACATCCGCTACGGCGAAACCTCGCCCGGCATCGGCGTGCCTCAGTGGTGGTACTCGATCTGGCTGCCGCTGCTGTCGGTGGCGATCACCGGCCGCGCGCTCGGGCTCTTCGTGCGCCAAGGGCGGCTGCCCATGCACGATCCCGCCGATCCCGCCGCGCCTGCCGGGCCGCAGCAGCACGACCGCGACGCCGGCGCATGATCGGCGCGCTGCTCTTCATCGGCTTCATCTCGCTGATGCTGCTGGGCGTGCCCATCGGCGTGGCGCTGGGCGCGGCCGGCGCCGCGGCCATCGCATTGGCCAATGCCGGCACACAGTGGTTCGGGCTGCTGGCGGTGCCGCAGAACTTCTTTGCCGGGCTCGGCAAGTACCCGCTGCTGGCGATTCCGATGTTCGTGCTGGTGGGCTCGATCTTCGACCGTTCGGGCGTCGCGCTGCGGCTGGTGAACTTCGCCATCGCGATCGTCGGCCGCGGGCCCGGCATGCTGCCGCTGGTGGCCATCGTGGTGGCGATGTTCCTCGGCGGCATCTCCGGCTCGGGCCCGGCCAACGCGGCCGCGGTGGGCAGCGTGATGATCGCGGCGATGGCGCGCGCCGGCTACCCGCCGGCCTACTCGGCCAGCATCGTCGGCGCGGCGGCCGCCACCGACATCCTGATCCCGCCCAGCGTGGCCTTCATCGTCTACTCGGTGCTGGTCGCGGGCGCCTCCGTGCCGGCGCTGTTCGCGGCCGGCATGGTGCCGGGCGTGCTGGCCGGCATCGCGCTGATCGTGCCGACGGTGTGGATGGCGCGCAAGCACGGCATGGGGCAGCTCGAAGCCTCGCTGCCGCGGCCGCCGTTCTGGGCCAGCCTGCGCGATGCCACCTGGGGCTTGTTCGCTCCGGTGCTGATCCTCGGCGGCATGCGCGCCGGCTGGTTCACGCCCACCGAGGCAGCGGTGGTGGCGGTGTTCTACGGCCTCTTCGTCGGCGCCTTCGTGCACCGCACGATCAAGTGGCGCGACCTCTTCCCCATCCTGCGCGAATCGGGCGAGCTGTCGGCCGTGATCCTGGTGGTGGTGGCGCTGGCGGGCATCTTCGCCTACTCGCTGTCGACCATGGGGCTGATCGACCCGGTGACGCGCGCCATCGTCAACTCGGGGCTCGGCGAGTACGGCGTGCTGTCGCTGCTGATCCTGATGCTGATCGTGGTCGGCATGTTCCTCGACGGGGTGTCGATCTTCCTGATCTTCGTGCCGCTGCTGATGCCCATCGTCAACCACTACAAGTGGGACCCGGTATGGTTCGGCGTGCTGCTGACGCTGAAGGTGGCGCTGGGCCAGTTCACGCCGCCGCTGGCGGTGAACCTGATGGTCTCGTGCCGCATCGCCGGCGTGCGCATGGAAGAAACCGTGCGCTGGGTGGGCTGGCTGCTGTTCGCGATGTTCCTGGTGATGGTGGCGGTGATCATCTGGCCCGAGCTGGCCTTGTGGCTGCCGCGCAAGCTGGGGTATTGATTGATGGTGTTCCACACGACGAGGAGATTGACGATGACCGTGCGTTCCCTTCTGAAGTTCATGAGCCTGACCCTGGCCGCCAGCGCGCTGGCCGCTGCCGGGCTGGCGCAAGCGCAGGCGCCGCTGCCCGCCGGCTACAAGGCCGAGTACAAGCTCAGCCTCGTCGTCGGCCCGGCCTTCCCCTGGGGCAAGGGCGGCGAGATCTGGGCCAACCTGGTGAAGGAGCGCACGCAAGGGCGCATCAACATCAAGCTCTACCCCGGCGTCTCGCTGGTGCAGGGCGACCAGACGCGCGAGTTCACCGCCATCCGCCAGGGCGTGATCGACCTCGCGATCGGCTCCACGATCAACTGGTCGCCGCAGATCAAGGAGCTCAACCTCTTCTCGCTGCCCTTCCTGATGCCCGACTACAAGGCCATCGACGCGCTGACCCACGGCGAGGTGGGCAAGCAGATCTTCCAGATCGTCGACAAGGCCGGCGCGCTGCCGCTGGCCTGGGGCGAGAACGGCTACCGCGAGATCACCAACAGCAAGAAGCCGATCAAGCTGCCCGAGGACCTGAAGGGACTGAAGATCCGCGTCGTCGGCTCGCCGCTGTTCCTGGACACCTTCACCGCGCTGGGCGCCAACCCGACGCAGATGAGCTGGGCCGACGCACAGCCGGCGCTGGCCAGCGGCGCGGTGGACGGGCAGGAGAACCCGATGTCGATCTTCACCGCCGCCAAGCTGCAGACGGTGGGTCAGAAGTACGTCACGATGTGGGGTTATGTCGCCGACCCGCTGATCTTCGTCGTCAACAAGGACGTCTGGGCCAGCTGGACGCCGGCCGACCAGGCCATCGTGCGCCAGGCCGCCGTCGACGCCGGCAAGGAAGAGGTGGCGATCGCCCGCAAGGGCCTGGCCGAGGCCGACAAGCCGCTGCTGAAGGAGATCGCCGCGATGGGCGTCACCATCACCCAGCTGACCCCGGCCGAACGCGAGGCCTTCGTCAAGGCCACGCGGCCGGTCTACGACAAGTGGAAGAGCCAGATCGGCGCCGGCCTGGTCGACGCGGCCGAGAAGGCGATCGCGGCGCGCAAGTAAAGGCGACGCCGAGCGGCGCCAGCGCTGAGCCCGGCTCAGACCGGTGCGGCCGGCGCGGCGCCGCCCGGCATGCCGCCGTAAATGGGCGGATGCGTGACGATCGAACGCAGCGCCGGCTGCGGGTCACGCAGCCGCGCCAGGTCGGGCCGCGGCCGGGCCAGCGCGGCGTCGGCAGCCCAGGCCGATTCGATCGCGCGCGCGGCGGCCAGCAGTGGCACGTCGCCGCGCAGCCGGCCCACCAGCTGCAGCCCGAAGGGCATGCCGTGCTCGTCGCGCCCGCAGGGCAGCGACAGCGCCGGGTGCGTGGACAGCGTGACCCCGTAGCACAGCGCCAGCCAGCGGTAGTAGTTGGCCATGCGCCGGCCGTCCACCGCCTCGGCGTAGAGCGTCGTCCACGGGAAAGGGCTGAGCGGCGTCACCGGCGCGACGATCAGGTCCAGCCCGTCCAGCGCCTGCGCAAAGCGCCGCGCGATGCGCGTCTGCGCCAGGTGCGCGCGGGCGCGGTCGGCCAGCGTGTAGCGGCCCGCCAGCTCGACGTTGGCGCGCACGTTGGGGCCCAGCTCCTCGGGCGGCAGGTCGGCGAAGCCGGCGACGAAAGACTCGGCGCGGATGACGTCGAAGGCGAAGTCGGCCTCGGACAGGTCCAAGGTCACCGGCTCGCAGGACGCAACGAGGCCGCCGAGTGCCTTCACACGTTGGCCGAAGACGCGCCGCACCTCGGGCTCGACGGCCGTGAAGCCGAAGTCCTCGGTCCAGCCCACGCGCAGCCGCGACAGGTCGACCTCGGGCAGCGGCCACACGGCAGCGGCCGACGTGTCGTAGGACAGCGCGTCGTGGCGGTCGAGGCCGACGCAGGCCGACAGCAGGAAGGCAGCCTCGTCGACCGTGCGCGCCATCGGCCCCAGCACCGAGATCGACGACCAGCCGAGCGCGCGGCTCTGATTGGCCACCAGCCCCGGGCTCGGCCGCAGGCCGACCACGCCGCACAGCGCCGCCGGGATGCGCAGCGAGCCGCCGGTGTCGGAGCCGGTGCACAGCGGCAGCATGCCGGTGGCCAGCGCGGCGGCCGAGCCGCCCGACGAGCCGCCGGCATTGAGCGCCGGGTCGAAGGGGTTGCCGGTGGCGCCCCAGACCGCATTGCGCGTGTTCGCGCCGGCGCCCATGTCGGGCACGTTGGTCTTGCCGGCGACGATCGCGCCGGCCGCCTTGAGCCGCGCCACCAGGCTGTTGTCGGCCGCCGGCACGTGGCCGCGCAGCCCGATGTTGCCGCTGGTCGACAGCAGCCCAGCGGTGTCCAGCAGGTCCTTCACGCCCAGCGGCAGGCCGTGCAGCGGCGGCAGCGCGTCGCCCCGCATCACCGCGGCCTCGGCCTCGGCGGCCAGCGCCAGCGCGCGCTCGAAATCGGTCGCGGCCATCGCGTTGACGGCCGGGTTGACGGCCTCGATGCGCGCGATGCAGGCCTGCATCAGCTCGCGTGGCGACAGCGCGCGGCGGCCGATCGCGCGGCGCAGCGTGACGGCGTCTTGAGACAGCAGTTGGTCGTGCTTGGACATGTTCAGAGGGTTGAAGCGGCCGAGGCGGCGCCGGCGCCGCAGGGGTTGACGATAGCTGCCAATCGGATGGGTCGGGTTCGGTGGGCGATGAAGGCCACCGGCCGGAACCGCCGCTGAAAGGCGACGCCAGCGTCCGCGCGGCAGCGCATCGCTGACCGCCACTTGCAAGCGCGCCCTCAAGTTGACGGCGCGGCGGCCGAAGACCGGTGACGAGCCCCGTCTTCAGGAGTCCTTCGATGAGTTCGCTGCCCGCCAACACGGCCATGTTCTCCACCGCCAACCCGCATGCGCTGGCGACCATCCTGCAGGCCAGCCAGACGAAGAGCATCATCGCCTCGCGCGACATCTTCGACCTCTCGGGCATCAAGCTGTGGGCGCGCGACCAGCCGGTTTCGGCCGAGCTGCAACGCAAGCTGCTCGACCGCAAGCTGCGCAACCCGCTGGAAAGCTGCCTGATGGCCGAGGACGGCGTCACCGCGCAGACGCTGCTGCAAGCCACCTGGGCGCTGGTGGACGGTGCCTCGCCGCTGGCGCCGCTGCTGCGGCCGCAGGCCCAGCGCATCCTGCAGGAGGTGGCTCACCTGCCGCTGCACTCGGTGGCGCAGTTGCTGCTGACCGCGGGGCAGGCCTCGCGCCCCGAATCGTTCGACCACGCGGTGCAGGCCATGGCGCTGGCCGGCACGCTGATGCTGCAGCACGGCGGCACGCTGGCCGAGCTGCGGCTGGCCATGCTGGGCGGGCTGCTGCACGACCTGGGCGAGATGTACATCGACCCCCGCCACGGCGAGGCCGACGCCGACCGCAGCCTGGACTTCGTCAGCTACCAGCAGCTCGTGGTGCACCCGCACGTCGGCAAGCTGCTGCTGACGCAGCTGACCAACTACCCTGCCGCGCTGGCGCGCGCGGTGGCCGAGCACCACGAGCGGCTGGACGGCTCGGGCTACCCGCACGCGCTGCAGCGCGACACGCTGTCGCCGCTGGGCCGGCTGCTGGCGGTGGTGGAGGCCACGCTCGCGGTGATGCGCGGCGACCAGCCCTGCCTGGCGCGCGCCAGCGTCGCGCTGCGCGTGGTGCCCGGCGAATTCGACCTCGCGTGGGTGGGCCGCATCGCCGAAGCCGCGCGCGGCGAGCCGGCGCTGATCGGCCGCTACGAGCCGGCCACGCTGAAAGCGCGCCTCGCGCGGCTGGACGGCGGCCTCACCGCCGCGCAGACCTGCGCCGAGGCACTCACCGGCAGCGCCGAATCCGGCGCGCTGAAGGACGTGTTGGCGTTGTCCAGCCACCTGCTGGGCCGCTTGCGCACCGGCTGGACGGCCAGCGGCTTGTGGTGCGCCGATTCGGTGGCCGCACAGGACGCGGCCGAGCTCGACGCGATCGAGAACGAGTTGTCGTTCCGGCTGCGTGCCATCGAGCGTGCGGCGCTGCTGCGCGCCGGCGAACTGCCGCCCGAGGACATGAACCGGCTGCACCTGCTGTGCGACAGCCTGCGCTCGGTGGTGGGCTGAGCCCGGTCTACGCGGGCGTGGCCAGCTTCAGGCCGACGATGCCCGCCACGATGAGCCCGAGGCTCAGCAGCCGCCCGAGGTTGGCGGACTCGCCGAAGAGAACGATGCCGAGGATGGCCGTTCCGACCGCGCCCACGCCGACCCAGATGGCGTAGGAGGTGCCCACGGGCAGCGACTTCATGGCGATGCCCAGCAGCACGACGCTGGCCGTCATGGCCGTCAACGTGAACACGCTGGGCCAGAGTCTCGTGAACCCCTCGGTGTACTTCAACCCGATCGCCCAGCCGACTTCCAGCAGCCCGGCAACCAACAACAGAACCCAAGCCACGGCAACACTCCCGATCTCAAGGATCGCGCATTGTCGCCACGCGGCCTGGCCGCCGCTCAGGCCTTCGCTCTGAGCACGGCGATGCAGATGAGGGGGAAGAACAAGCCGACCGCTGAGACCAGCATCGCAACGACGCGGGCGCGGCCGTCGACCTTGTTGATTCTCCAGAGGGCGAGCACGCCGGACAGCACGGCTGCCGGCGATGCATAGAGCAAGAAGGCAATCATGTTCCAACCCCGTCCCCAGCCGTCTCCCGTTGGCCGCAGCAAGGCCAGCGCGATGCACAGGGCGAGGACGACCAGCGAGGTCGCAAGCAGCCAGCGATCCTTGTGGACCTGAGTGGGCAGGGGCTGAGGATCCATCGGCATGTCGGCTTTCAGCGGATGGCCCGCAAGGCGCCGGCAAGCGCCACCAAACAGGCTTTGGCGTTCATAAGCGCACCGCGGCGACGTAGCCCAGCAAGGGAAGGACCACCAGCAGCGCCGCGAAAGTGTAGGGGCGCCGCTCGCCCCAGTCGAACTGCGCAATGACGGCCGCCCATGCCAGCAGTGCGGCCAGGAACTGCAGTGCGGCCATGAAGGCGCCGCCGATGCCGCCGACGAAGACGGAGTCGCCCAAGGCCGACGCCGAATCCGTGTTGAAGCCGCCGCCGAGCACGACGATCCAGGCGCCGACGAGCGAGAGGGCGCCGAAGGCTGCCACCGAAGCTGCCGTCAAGCGTGACATCTTGGGAATCGTGATCATGTGGCCATCCGCCGCGCTGACCGGCACGTCAGGCCACCGGCTGGTGAACCCGTCGCCGGATCCGCGCACGCTATGCCGATGGCCTGCGCCAGAAGCGCTCCATGGAAATGTACGTGAATGACGCCGACCAACCGATGAGCAGCAAGCCATTGAGCGCTTCAACGCCGGCCAGCAGGCGGATCGGGCCGACGGGCGTCAGGTCGCCGAAGCCCAGCGAGGTGTAGGTCTCGGCAGAGAAATACAGACACGTGGTCAGCGTGAAGCCAGGGCCGCCCGCCAACTGGCCGGCGCCGAGCCAGGTGATGAGCGCATACATGGCGAATCCATAGATCGCCATTTCCGAGGCGTGGGCGATGAATGCCGCAAATATGACCACCAGGAGCTTGGCCCGGCTCGGGATGTTCAACGCAGCCAGGCGCGCGTTCAGCAGCCGCAGGACTTCATAGTGCAGCACGGTCGTCGTCACCACGAGCAGCAGGCAGGCAAGGGCGACGACGAGCATGCAGGATTTCGAAGCCTAACGTTCGAACCGAACGGTCACCCTGCAGCCCCGAAAGGCCGCGTTGCGGCGATGACTAGCCCTTGGCAACCGCGCTGGCCGCCTCATCGATCAGTGCCGACACCTCGCCCGCCTTCGACGCGAGCGAGGCATGGCTTGCCGCCAGCGTGATGACCTTGCGTGGGTTCATCCGCGCCGACATCTTCTTTTGGTTTTCCGGATTGATCATCCGGTCCTCGCTGGAAATCTGATACCAGGACGGCTTCTTCTTCCACGCCGGGGCGGTGACGTTGTCGCCAAACGTGCTTGCCAGCGGTGCCTTTTGCGTCACCGCCATCACCAGCGCTTCATCCTGGGTCAGATCCTGGCAGAAGCTCTCGTGGTACTTGTCGTACTTGATCCACAGGTAGCCATCGCTGTCGGGCGCCACGTTGGCAATGGCTGCCGGCGGGTTGCCTTGGGTGATGCCGCCGGGACTTTCGCCGGCATCGGGCGCGAAGGCGGCGACAAAGACCAACCCGGCCACGTTGGGCATGTCGCCCGCTTCGCTGATCACGGCGCCGCCGTACGAGTGTCCGACCAGCAGCACCGGGCCGGCTTGTTGCGCCACCATCTTGCGCGTGCGCTGGGCGTCTTCAGCCAGCGAGGTCAGCGGCAGTTCGACCGCGCGCAACTTGGTGTAGCCCTTGCGCGAAAGTTCGGTGATGACCTTGCTCCAGTGCGCTGCGCCGCCCCAAAAGCCATGCACCAAGACGATCGTCGGTTTGTCGCTCATCGCTCAACTCCTGTGTCCATGAAGGTTGCCCGCCGATGTGCGCATGTGGCCGCCCCGGCGGAGGAGGGCTTCGAGCCGCGCTTGAGCCGTCGTGACTGCAGCCTAGCGCTGCTGATGACGCCCAACGGATGACGCGCGACGACGCTCGTCGTGGAGCGTAGCGCAAGCCCGGGATCCGTGCACCGAGGCCGAAAGGCCGCAACGGAAGGGCACGTCAGGCGTCGGGCGGCCTGGGCGCTGGGTCGTCACTGCGCGCGCGGGACGGCGCTGTCGATGTACGTCATGTGGGTCAGCCATGAGTCGAGGCATGCCTGGTACACGCCTGGCTCGCAGGTGGACGCGAATCTTCGCTTGAGCGCGAAGACGTGCGATGAGTCGATGCCCGCTGCGGCGTAGGCCGAAAAGTCGGTGTCCGAGTCGCCATAGGCGTAGGCCAGTTGCCAACCCGCGGTCGTGTAGCGCTGCAGCATGGCGCGCTTGAAAGCGCTCGGATGGTCTCGCTCGTCCTTGGTCTGTGCGACGTGCAGAGTCCCCTGCGGGAACCCGTTGTCGCGCAACCAGCCGATCAGGGGAGACTGATACAGCGGGACGCGCGTCGTGATGTACACGATGGCGTAGCCCTTGTCCTTGAACGCCGCGACCACGCTGGCTGCGCCGGGTCTTGCTTCGAAGACATAGAGGTTCTGCGGCGTCAGGGTTCCATCGATGTCGAAGACAGCCACCTTCCGGCCCGGCGACTGCGGCGCAACGACGTCCGCTGGCGGGATCTGAGCGCAGCCGACGACGACTGCGGGCAAGGTGGCGAGAAGAACCAGTCGCATGGCATGTCTCCCGGTCAACGCTCGGTGCAGTGCCTGGCCCCGCGGCTCAGCGGCGCCTGGCTCGCAACGGGCCCGCCGCATCATACGAGCGGCCCGCTCGGGCGTCGCGGCACGGTTCCCTCGACCCATGCCCGCTGCCGATGGCCGACAATGCCGCGCCATGAGCTTCGACCAGGATCCGCTATGGCGGCTGCGCCATGCGCTGGCCGGGCTGGGGCTGGCGCTGCTGGGCTCGGTCTTGGTCGCCGCGCTGATGGGTCGCTGGCTGGGCGACTGGTTCGGCGACAGCTACGGCCTGCGAGTGGCGATCTATGCCGCGCTGCTGGCGTACGTGATCGCCGGCGCGGTGGTGCTGTTCCTCAAGGTGGCACAGCACGAGACGCAGCCGTTGGCCCCGGGCCGCGTGCTGCGCTGGCTGGCCAGCCTGTGGCTGTGGCCGCTGCTGCTGCTGGCGCGGCGGCCGCAGCAGCCCTGAGCGCCGGCGGCGCTTACTGCGACTGCTTGATCAGCCGCCCCGCGGCCTGCTGCACCGGGCGCGCGTTCATCGGGTACAGGCGCGCGAAGATGTCGATCTGCGCCTGCGACACCGCCACCGGCTGGCGCATCACCATCCACAGCACGCCTTCGCTGCAAGGCGGCGTGGTCAGCGATCCCATGTAGGTGTAGTAGCCGCGGTCGGCCGGCAGCAGGTGGTTGAGGTCCAGCGAGGCGCCGGCCGGCTGCTCCATGCCTTTTTCCAGCGGCAGGTTGTTCCACACGCTCTGCACCACCGGCTGCGGCGCGCCGCGCTCCAGCAGCAGGCCCACCACGGCCAGGCGGCCTTCGGGGTCCTTGTGCACGAGGTGCAGGCTCATGTCGTACTGGCGGCCGTTGATACGCTCTTCGGCCGGCCGGTGAAAGTGGAACTGCACCAGCTCGTAGCGCCGGCCGCCGACCTGGATGCTGTTGCCGCCACCGATGTTGACCTGCACCGTGTGGCCGTTGTCGACCACGTTGAAGCCGCTGGCGCGGTAGTCGAACTGCACCGGCTCCAGGTCGACCGCGATGCCGCCGCGCACGTCGATCGGGCTTTGCCGCTGGCCGCTGCTGCAGAGCTGGAACTCGGGCTTCAGGCCGCCCCAGGCGGCGGGTCCGCCTTCGCCGGCATAACTCCAGTGTGCCGCGTGCTCGGCGCTGCCGGCCGCCTGTTTGGCGCGGTAGGCCTCGACGGCCGCCAGCACCGCGGCAGACGGTTTGCGCGGCGCGGCCGAGACGACGTGCGAGCCGCCGCCGTGGCCGCCGCCCTCGGCTGCGCCGTCGCTCGCCTTGGTGCTGACGCGCACCAGGTTCGGGCTGCGCGCTTCCGGCGGCTTGACGGCGCCCAGCTTGGCGGCCAGG
This sequence comes from uncultured Rubrivivax sp., assembly GCA_964470565.1. Classification (GTDB taxonomy): domain Bacteria; phylum Pseudomonadota; class Gammaproteobacteria; order Burkholderiales; family Burkholderiaceae_C; genus Rubrivivax. The sequence continues at coordinate 582,130 of CAYYDJ010000001.1, read as the reverse complement.
CGCTCGCGCAGGGCGTCGAGGTCGCCGGCCGCGGCAGCCGCGGCAGCCGCCTTGGGATCGGCCTTCGCGTCGGCCTTCGCGTCGGCCTTGGCCTCGGCTTTCGCGTCGGCCTTGTGTTCGGCCTTGGGCGCCGGATGGTCCGAGGCCGCGGCGCCTGACGCGCCGAGCGCGGCGGCCAGCGCGATGCAGGCCAGCGATGCCAGTGACAAGGGGGTGCGTGCGAGGTGTCGGGTCATGGGGCTCTCCGAACTACCGTATCGGCAGCACCGCGGCCCGACTTGAGGCCTTGCGGCTCAGGCCGGCAGCCGGCGCTTGACCCAGATCCAGGCCATCAGCCCGGAGGCACCCAGCAGCAGCGAGGCCGTGGCCAGCGCCAGCGGCGAGTGCATCACCAGCGGCGCCAGCACGCCGGCCACCACGCCGTTGGCCAGGCTGCCCAGCGACGACTGCACCGACGAGGCCATGCCGCGGCGCTCGGGCACCAGCTCCAGCAGCAGCAGCGTGACCACCGGCGTCATCATCGACCAGCCGAAAGCGTAGATCGCCACCGGCACGATCGCCCAGGCCGGATGTGGCGGCAGCCAGGCGGTCAGCCCCAGGTTGACCAGGCTGACGGCCATCATCACAAGGTAGCCCCAGCGGATCTGCACCCGTGGCCTGACCTTGCCCGCCAGGCGGCCCGAAGCCCAGGCGCCGCCCATGATGCCGCTGACGGTGCACAGGAAGAACCAGAAGAACTGCGTCGGCGCCAGCTGGAGGTGCTCGCCCAGGAACACCGGCGCGCTCAGCACATACAGGAACATGCCGTTGAACGGGATGCCGCTGGCCACCGCCAGCGCCAGGAAGCGGCCGCTGGCCGCCATCTGCCCGTAGCCGCGCAGCAGCGGCCCCGGGCGGAAGGGCTGGGCGTGGGCGGGCGCCAGCGTCTCGGGCAGCCAGCGCCAGTTGACCAGCCACAGCGCGCCGCCCACGCCCACCAGCAGCCAGAAGATGGCGCGCCAGCCCACGGCGTCGAACAGCAGGCCGCCGACCATCGGCGCCAGTGCCGGCGCGATGCCGAACCAGATCGTCACCTGCGACAGCATGCGCTGCGCTTCCACCGGCGGGAACAGGTCGCGCACGATGACCCGCGAGACCACCGTGCCGACGCCGGCCGACAGGCCCTGCAGCGCGCGGCAGGCCACCAGCATGCCGATCGAATCGGCCAGCGCGCAGCCGACCGAGGCCAGCGTGAAGACGGCGATGCCGGTCAGCACCACCGGCCGCCGGCCGTAGGCGTCGGCCAACGAGCCGTGGAACAGGTTCATCGCCGCAAAGCCGAACAGGTAGGCCGACAGCGTCTGCTGCATGTGCAGCGGCGAGGCGTCCAGCGAGCGCGCGATGCCGGTGAACGCCGGCAGGTAGGTGTCGATCGAGAAGGGGCCGAGGGTGCTCAGCCCCGCCAGCAGCAGGGCCAGCGTCCAGCGGGGGCCGGCCCAGTGGCGTGAAACGTCAACGTTCAAGGTCGGGGGCAGTGTAAGGCGCTGACCCTGTCCCGGCGGCCGCGCGGGTCATCGGGCGGCGTGCTCCAATCGCCGCTGACCCTGCCCTCCCGACCCTGCCCTCCTGAGGAAGCCGCCGATGCCCGCCACCCGCCGTCGCCGCCTGCTGCTGACCGCCGGCCTGGCCCTGCCGGCCTGGCTGGGCGCTGCCGCCATCACCACGCCGCGCCGCGTGATCGCGCCGATGACCGAGGGGCCTTTCTACCCGGCCGCCGGCTGGCGCGCGCGCAACGCCGTCAACAGCGAGGACTGGGACGCCGACCTGACGCGCGTGCGCCACGGCGGTCAGGTGCTGCAGGCGCGCGGCGAGATCCTGGGCCTGCAGTTGCGCGTGGTCGACCGCGAGGGCCGCGTGATCGACGGCTGCGAGGTCGAGATCTGGCAGTGCGACGCGCTGCGCGCTTACCGCCACCCCAGCGTGGCGGCCGAGCCGGGGCGCTACGACCCCGGCTTCCAGGGCTTCGGCGCGGCGCGCGGCAGCCGCGACGGCGAAGTCGCCTTTCGCACCATCCGCCCGGTGCCCTACCCCGGCCGCACGCCGCACATCCACGTCAAGCTGCGCCACGCCAGCTTCGGCGAGGTGACGTCGCAGCTTTTCGTCGACGGCGACGCCGGCAATGCGCGCGACTTCCTCTGGCGCCAGCTCGACCCCGGCGAGCGCGAGGCGCTGGCGATGCGGCTGCAGCCCGCTGCCGCGGACAGCGACGGCGGCCAGCGCTGGCAGGTGCAGCAGACGCTGACGCTGCCAGCCTGAGCCTCGGCCCAGCGCGACCTCCGGTGCACGGGAGAACCTCGTACCATGACCCGACCCGCAGCCCCGGAAGCCGCAACGCAGCCCGCGTCGATGGCCCGCAGCCCCCGATGACCTCTGCCGAAACCCTCCTGCCCTTGCGCGGCGTGCGCGTCGTCGAGTTCTGCACGACGGCCGCCGGCCCCTTCTCCACCATGCTGCTGTCCGACCTGGGCGCCGAGGTGGTGAAGATCGAGCCGCCCAGCGGCGATGGCCTGCGCCAGTGGCCGCCGCTCAACGAGGGCTACAGCGAGAACTTCGCCTCGCTCAACCGCAACAAGCGCTCGGCGGTGCTGAACCTCAAGGACCCGCTCGACCTGGGCCTGGCGCGCCGCCTGGTCCTCGAGGCCGACGTCCTGGTCGAGAACAACCGCCCCGGCGTGATGGACCGCCTGGGCTTGGGCTACGCCAGCCTGTCGGCCGAGCGGCCCGGGCTGCTGTTCTGCTCGATCTCGGCCTACGGCCAGAGCGGCCCGCGCGCCGGCGAAGGCGGCTTCGACCTCACGATCCAGGCCGCCGCCGGCGTGATGAGCGTCACCGGCGAGCCCGATGGCGCGCCCGTCAAGTGCGGCGTGCCGCTGTCGGATTTCGCCTCCGGGCTGTATGCGGCCTTCACCATCGCCGCGCTGCTGGCCCACGTGCGCGCCGGCGGCCGCGGTGCGCACATCGACATCCCGATGTTCGGCTGCACGCTGGGCATCGCCGCGCTGCAGACCAGCGAGTTCTTCGGCAACGGCAGCAGCCCCGTCAAGCTGGGTTCGGCGCACTCGCGCAATGCGCCGTACCAGGCGTTCCGCGCGCAGGACGGCTACTTCGCCATCGCGGCCGGCAACCACAAGCTCTGGCTCGACGTGCTGCGCGTGGTCGACCAGCCGCAACTGGCCGATGACCCGCGCTTCGTCAGCACCACCGACCGCGCGCGCAACCAGGCGGCGCTGAAGGAGATCCTGGAGGCGGTGTTCACGCGCCAGCCGGTGGCGCACTGGATCGACGCCTTCAACGCCGCCGGCGTGCCGCACGCGCGCATCAACGACTACGCGGCCGCGCTGGCCGACCCGCAGACCGCGTACATGGGTTGGGTGCAACCGCTGGAGCTGCCCAACGGCCGGCGCACGCGCACCTTCGCCTCGCCGGTGCGCCTGAACGGCCAGGGCTTGCCCATCCGCCGCATGCCGCCCGGCCTGGGCCAGCACACCGAAGAGATCCGCGCCGAGGCGGCAGCGAAGGAGGCACAGCGATGACGCACGCGAGCCGGCTGCTCGAGTTCGTGTCCGCGATGGCGCGGGTGGTGGACGCCAGCCCCGCCGACGAGGCGCGGCTGGTGGACGCCGGCCCCGCCGACGAGGCACGGCTGCTGGCTGCTGCCACGCCGCTGATGCGCGCGCTGGTGGCGCAGGACGATTGGCTGCCCGCGGCCATGGCCGCGCCGCACCCGCAGCACTACCAGCAGCACCTGCTGTACGGCGACCCGCTGGACCGCTTCTCGCTCGTCAGCTTCGTCTGGGGCCCGGGGCAGCAGACGCCGGTGCATGACCACACCGTATGGGGAGTCATCGGCATGCTGCGCGGCAGCGAGTGCGCCCAGCCCTACCGGCGCGATGGCGATGGCCGCGTCGCGCCCGCCGGCCCCGAGCGGACGCTGCTGCCCGGCGACGTGGACACCGTCTCGCCGACGCTGGGCGACATCCACGCCGTGCGCAACGCCCTCGCGGACCGCGTCTCGATCAGCATCCACCTCTACGGCGGCAACATCGGCCGCATCGCGCGCCACGTCTTCGTACCCGCGACCGGTGAGGTGAAGGACTTCGTCTCCGGTTACTCCAACACCCTGGCGCCCAACCTGTGGGCGCGCCCTGCGGCATGAGCGTTTCGGCATGACCGCTTCGATGAACGCCGCCGGCCTGCACGCCACGCGCGCCGGCCCGGTGCTGCACCTGCGGCTGCAGCGCCCGGACAAGGGCAATGCGCTGTCGGCCGCGCTGGTCGCTGCGCTGGCCGAGGCCGTCGAGCGCGCCGCGCGCGAGGACGGCAACGACGCGCCGCGCCTGCTGGTGATCTCGGGCCAGGGGCGCCACTTCTGCACCGGCTTCGACCTGTCCGAACTGGACAGCGAAACCGACGACAGCCTGCTGGCGCGCTTCACGCGCGTCGAGCTGCTGCTGCAGGCGGTGCATGCCGCGCCCTTCGCCACCCTCGCGCTGGCGCACGGCCGCACCCTGGGCGCGGGCGCCGATCTGTTCGCCGCCTGCGGGGAGCGCTGGATCGTCGGCGACGCCAGCTTCGCCTTCCCCGGCGCCGCCTTCGGGCTGGTGCTCGGCAGCACGCGGCTGGCCACGCGGGTCGGCGCAACGCGTGCCGCGCAGTGGATCGAAAGCGGCACCGCGGTCGACGCCGCCACCGCCTGCGCCAGCGGCCTGGCGACGCGGCAGCTCGGCGACGACGAGCTCGACGCCGCGCTCGACGCCCTGTGCGCGCGGCTGCTGCGGCTGGACGCGGCCACGCAACGCGCCGTCCGCGCCGCCATCGATGCCGAGCGCCGCCCGCGCGGCGACGCCGGCGACGCCCAGGACCTGGCGCGGCTGGTGCGCTCGGCCGCCCGCGCGGGCCTGCGCGATCGCATCGCCGCCTATCGGGCCGCCCAGCGCAAGGCCTGACGGGCGGCGGTGCCGCGCCGTCGCCGAAAAGTGTGAAGCAGGCCGATAGGCCGGATTCTGTGCGCCAGCCAGCGCCGAAGCGCTGCCCGGCGTGACCGCCATTCCTCTGGGCCGGGTGTCGCCACCACGGCTCGATGCCACCTACCCGCCGGCTCCGCGGGCCACGTCAACGCCGGCCTACTTGGTGTTGCTGCGCGCAGAGATTGCCCGTTGCACCCGAACTGAATCGGCTCGTCTCTGTTGCTCTGATCCTCACCTCGCGGTGGAGAGCCGTTAGCTCCTGCGCTGCCCTGTGCAGTCCGGACCTTCCTCCAGTGCCGTGTTTCCACGCTCGCACCAGCGGCGGTCTGGCCTGCTTCACGCCGACGATTGTCCCATCAACGAACAAGGGCCCCGAAGGGCCCTTGCTGGCGTTCACTGCGCCTGCTGCAGCGCGCGGATGCGGTCTTCGATCGGCGGGTGGGTGGAGAACAGCGCCGCCAGGCTGCTGGGCTTGCCGTTGATGCCCATCGCTTCCACCGAGCGCGGCAGCTCGCCGGGGTTCAGGCCGCCCAGGCGGGCCAGCGCGTTGATCATCGGCTGCTTGCGGCCCATCAGCTGCGCCGAGCCGGCGTCGGCACGGTACTCGCGGTGGCGCGAGAACCAGGCCACGATGATCGAGGCCAGCAGGCCGAGCACGAGGTCGAGCACGATCGTGGTGACCATGTAGCCGATGCCGACGCCGTCGCGATCGTTGCGCAGCACCACGCGGTCGACGAAGTAGCCGATCACGCGCGAGAGGAAGACCACGAAGGTGTTCATCACGCCCTGGATCAGCGTCAGCGTCACCATGTCGCCGTTGGCCACGTGGGCCACCTCGTGGCCGATCACCGCTTCCACCTCTTCGCGGTTCATGCTCTGCAGCAGCCCGGTGGAGACCGCCACCAGCGCCGAGTTCTTGAACGCGCCGGTGGCGAAGGCGTTGGCATCGCCCTCGTACAGCGCGACCTCGGGCATGCCGATGCCGGCCTTCTGCGCAAAGCCCTGCACGGTGCCGACGATCCAGCGGTGCGTGGGGTCGGGCGATTCGTTGATGACCTGCGCGCCGGTGCTCCACTTGGCGACCGGCTTGCTCATCAGCAGCGAGATGATGGCGCCGCCGAAGCCCATGATCAACGCGAAGCCCAGCAACTGCCCGAGCTGCAGCCCGTTGGCCGTGAGGTAGCGGTTGACGCCCAGCAGGCTTGCCGCGATGCCCAGCACCAGCATCACGGCCAGGTTGGTCACGATGAACAGGACGATGCGCTTCATGAATGGCGGCCCGGCAAGGGCCCGTCGGTTGGCAACAGGGGCGATCTTAGGGCCCGGGCCGGCGTTTCAAGTCGAGCCTGTACCGGCTGGGGCTTTGAGCCGCCAGTGCAGCGTCTCGCCGGCGCGCAGCGGCTTGATCAGCGCGTCGCCGAAAGGCAGCGTCTCGGGCAGCGTCCAGTCCTCGCGTGCCAGCGTCACCGTGCCGCGGTTGCGCGGCAGGCCGTAGAAGTCGGCTCCGTTGAAGCTGGCGAAGGCTTCGAGCTGCTCCAGCGCGCCGGCGGCCTCGAAGGCCTGCGCATACAGCTCGAGCGCAGCCGGCGCCGTGAAGCAGCCGGCGCCGCAGACCGATTGCTCCTTCAGCGCCGCCGCATGCGGCGCGCTGTCGGTGCCGAGAAAGAACCTCGGCGAGCCCGAGGCCGCGGCCGCCACCAGCGCCAGGCGGTGCCGCTCGCGCTTGAGCACCGGCAGGCAGTAGTAGTGCGGCCGCAGGCCACCGACGAACAGTGCGTTGCGGTTGTACAGCAGGTGATGGGCCGTGATCGTGGCGGCGGTGTGGGCGTCGGCGCCGGCCACGTAGGCCGCGGCCTCGGCGGTGGTGATGTGCTCGAACACCACCTTCAGTTCGGGGAAGTCGCGCCGCAGCGGCTGCATCACGCGATCGATGAACACCGCCTCGCGGTCGAACAGGTCCACCGCGGGGTCGGTCACCTCGCCGTGCACCAGCAGCAGCAGGCCTTCGCGCTGCATCGCCTCCAGCGTGGCGTACGTCTTGCGGATGTCGGTCACACCGTCGTCGCTGTTGGTGGTGGCGCCGGCCGGGTAGAGCTTGAGCGCGACGATGCCGGCCGCCTTGGCGCGGCGGATCTCGTCGGGCGTGCTGCCGTCGGTGAGGTACAGCGTCATCAGCGGCTGGAAGCCGGCACCCGGCCCTTCGCGCGGCAGCGCGGCGAGGATGCGGTCGCGGTAGGCTAGCGCCTGCGCGGTGCTGACGACGGGCGGCTTGAGGTTGGGCATCACGATCGCGCGCGCGAACTGCGCCGCGCTGTGCGGCAGCACCGCGGCCAGCGCGGCGCCGTCGCGCAGGTGCAGGTGCCAGTCGTCGGGGCGGGTGAGGGTCAGCGTGTCCGGGCGGCTCGTCATGGGCGCGATTGTTCCATCGCGGCCCCGGGCCACCCGGCGCCGTTCAGCGCCCGGCCAGAAAGTCCCACAGCGCCGCGGCCTGCGGCTTGGTGTGGCGCGCGAAGCCGGGCTTCTCGCGGTAGATCAGCACTTCCATCGTCAGTTCATAACTGCCGTTCTCGGCGGCCGGCACCAGGCGGCGGCTCTTCAGCTCCTTGCGCACCGAGCTGGCGGGCAGGAAGGCCAGGCCGTGGCCTTCCACCGCCATCGCCTTCAGGCCCTCGGCCATGTCGGTCTCGTAGACGGGTTCGAGCGACGGCATCGCGTCAGCGCCTTTGAGGATCACCTCGACCATGCGCGCCATGTAGGCGCCGCTGGCATAGCTGAGGAAGGGCACGCGCGCGCCGGGCACGCCGGGCAGGCGCAGCAGCGGCTGGCCGTCGGGCCCGGGGCGGGCATAAGGCGCCAGGCTCTCGGCGCCCAGGCTGAGCTTCTCGTAGCGCTCGGCGTTGAGCTGCAAGGGCTGCGCCGGGTGGTGGTAGGCGATCAGCAGGTCGCAGCCGCCTTCGGTGAGGCGCAGCACCGCGTCGTGCACGTTGAAGGCGTTGAGCCGGCTCTTGATGGTGCCGAACTGCGGGCGCAGGCCCGTCAGCCAATGCGGGAAGAACGTGAACGCCAGCGTGTGCGGCACCGCGAACTCGATCATGTCCTGCCCCGCCACCTGGTGGCTGCGCATCAGGTTGCGCGTGGCCTGCAGCGCGCTGATGATCTCCAGCGCCTGGCCGTGGAAGGTCTCGCCGGCGGTCGTCAGCCGTGTCGGGTACGACGAGCGGTCGACGAGGTCGATGCCGGTCCAGGCCTCCAGCGCCTGGATGCGGCGGCTGAACGCCGGCTGCGTCACGTGCCGCAACTGCGCCGCGCGCGAGAAGCTGCGCGTCTCGGCCAGCGCGATGAAGTCCTCGATCCACTTCGTCTCCATGGGCGTTGGAGTGTATGCCCGGGCTCCGGCATCGACGCCGGCCACGGCAGCGCGCGCCGCCGCCCGTGCTAACCGGCCAAACCAACGGCGCGCATCAGCAGCCGCAGCAGTCCGGCGACGGCCGCCAGCGCCGCCACGCCGGCGACCCACAGCACGACCAGCCAGCCCAGCCGCGAGCGCCAGCTGACGGCGCCCGCCGGGCGCGGCGGCGCCATCAGTGATAGCCCTCGCCGCTGCGCTGCTTGCCGCGGAACACCCAGTAGCCCCAGGCCGTGTACACCAGGATCAGCGGCACGATCAGCAAGGCCCCCACCAGCGTGAAGCCCAGGCTCTGCGGCGGGCCGGCGGCCTGCTCGATGGTCAGCGACGGCGGCACGATGTGCGGCCACAGGCTGATGCCCAGCCCGCTGTAGCCGAGGAAGACCAGCAGCAGCGTGTACAGGAAGGGCGCGGCGTCGCCCCGCTCGCTGCCCGCGCGCAAGGCCTTGGACAGTTGCCACGTCGCCCAGGCCACCAGCAGCGGCACGGGCATGAACCAGGCCAGGTTGGGCCAGCTGAACCAGCGCTGCGCCACGCGGGCGTGGGCCAGCGGCGTCCACACGCTGATGATGGCGATGAACAGCAGCAGCACCCAGGCCAGGCTGCGCGCCAGCACCTTCATGCGCTGCTGCAGCGGGCCTTCGGTCTTCATGATGAGCCAGGTGCTGCCCAGCAGCGCGTAGGTGGCCAGCAGGCCCAGCCCGGTGAAGATGGAGAACGGCGTCAGCCAGTCCAGCCCGCCGCCGGCGTAGCGCCCGTCGACCACCTTGATGCCGGCGATGAAGCCGCCCAGCGTGATGCCCTGGCACAGCGTGGCCAGCAGCGAGCCGCCGATGAACGCGGCGTCCCACCAGCCGCGGTGTCCTTGGCTGGCCTTGAAGCGGAACTCGAAGGCGACGCCGCGGAAGATCAGGCCCACCAGCATCAGGATCAGCGGCAGGTAGAAGGCGCTGAGGATCACCGCGTAGGCCGTTGGGAAGGCCGCCAGCAGACCGGCGCCGCCCAGCACCAGCCAGGTCTCGTTGCCGTCCCAGACCGGCGCCACGGTGTTCATCATCACGTCGCGGTCGTCCTTGTCCTTGAAGAACGGAAACAGCAGCCCGATGCCGAGGTCGAAGCCGTCCATCACGACGTACATCATCACGCCGAACAGGATGATCACGGCCCACAGCAGCGGCAGGTCGATGCCCATGGCCTTCAGCCTCCGCGCTCGACCACCGCCGTGGCCGCCAGCGGATGGGCGGCCATCAGCTCGGGCTTCGAAGCGGCTTCGCCCTGACCGCCTTCGCCGGCCTGCGGCCCGGTGGCGATCAGCTTCAGCAGGTAGCCGGTGCCGGCGCCGAAGACCAGCAGGTACACCACCACGAACACCGCCAGGCCGGTGCCGAGCTGCGCCGCGCTCACCGGCGAGGCGGCATCGGCGGTGCGCAGCAGGCCCTGGACGATCCACGGCTGGCGGCCGATCTCGGTGGTGAACCAGCCCGCCAGCAGCGCCACCAGACCGGCAGGGCCCATCAGCAGCGCCCAGCGCAGGAACCAGCGCGCGCGGTACAGCCGCGCGCCGCGCCGCAGCGCCAGCGCCACCACGGCCAGCGCGATCATCAACGCGCCTAAGCCGACCATGACGCGGAAGGTCCAGAAGACGATGGTCGAGTTGGGCCTGTCCTGCGGCTTGAAGTCTTTCAACGCCGGGATCTGGCCGTCCCAGCTGCGCGTCAGCAGCAGGCTGCCGGCACGCGGCAGCTCCAGCGCCCAGCGCGTGGTCTCGGCCGTCATGTCGGGCCAGCCGAACAGGATCAGCGGCACGCCTTCGCCGGCGTGGTTCTCCCAATGGCCCTCGATGGCCGCCAGCTTGGCGGGCTGGTGCTGCAGCGTGTTGAGGCCGTGCGCGTCGCCCACCAGCGCCTGCAGCGGCGCGGCAGCCAGCAGCATGCCCATCGCCATCGACAGCATCACGCGCACCGGCTCATGGTCGCGCCGCTTCAGCAGATGCCACGCGGCGCTGCCGGCCACCATCAGCGCGGTGGCGATGTAGGCGGCCAGCACCATGTGCACCAGCCGGTACGGGAACGAGGGGTTGAAGATGACGGCCAGCCAGTCCAGCGGCACCACGCGGCCGTCGATCACCGCGTGGCCTTGCGGCGTGTGCATCCAGCTGTTGGAGGCGAGGATCCAGGTGGCTGAGATCAGCGTGCCCGTGGCCACCGCCAGCGTGGCCACGAAGTGCAGCGCCGGGCCGACGCGCTTCATGCCGAACAGCATCACGCCGAGGAAGCCGGCTTCCAGGAAGAAGGCGGTCAGCACTTCGTAGGCCAGCAGCGGCCCGGTGATGCCGCCGGCAAAGCGCGAGAACTCGCTCCAGTTGGTGCCGAACTGGTAGGCCATCACCAGCCCCGAGACCACGCCCATGCCGAAGGCGACGGCGAAGACCTTGGACCAGAAGTGGTACAGGTCGATGTAGACCGTGCGTCCGGTCTTCAGCCACAGGCCTTCCAGCACCGCGAGGTAGCTCGCCAGGCCGATGGTCAGCGCAGGGAACACGATGTGGAACGCCATCGTGAAGCCGAATTGGATGCGGGCGAGCAGCAAGGCATCCATGACATCAACGCAATTTGACGTGGGGGCTCAGTGCGACGCGAGGGAAAGCCTACCAGAGTTGTCGTGGCCGCGTCGGGGTCGAGGCCGCGTTGTGGTGGAGGCCGAGTTGTGGTGGAGGCTGCGCTGTGGTGGAGGCTGCGCGGGCGCAGCCTCCGCGCGCTCAATGCGAGCCGCTGCGCGCGCGGGCCTCGGCGCTGTGCTGCAGCCGCCACATCTGGGCATAACGCCCGTCATGCGCCAACAGCTCGGCGTGCGAGCCGCGCTCGACCACGCGGCCCTGGTCCAGCACGACGATCTGGTGCGCGTCGACCACGGTCGACAGCCGGTGCGCGATGACCAGCGCGGTCTTGCCTTGCGCGGCGCTTTTGAGCTCGGCCTGGATCGCGCGCTCGTTGGCCGAGTCCAGCGCCGAGGTGGCTTCGTCGAAGATCAGGATGGGCGGGTCCTTCAGCAGCGTGCGGGCGATCGCCACGCGCTGCTTCTCGCCGCCACTGAGCTTGAGCCCGCGCTCGCCGACCATGGTGTCGTAGCCCTTGGGCGTGGCGGCGATGAAGCCGTGGATGTGCGCGGCCCGCGCCGCGGCCTCCACCTCGGCGCGGCCGGCGCCGGGCCGGCCGTAGGCGATGTTGTATTCCACCGTGTCGTTGAACAGCACCGTGTCCTGCGGCACGATGCCGATGGCCTGGCGCAGGCTGGCCTGGGTGACGTGGCGGATGTCCTGGCCGTCGATGGTGATGGCGCCGGCGCCCACGTCGTAGAAGCGGTAGAGCAGCCGCGCCAGCGTGCTCTTGCCGGCGCCGGAGGCGCCCACCACGGCCACCGTCTTGCCCGCCGGCACCTCGAAGCTCACGTCGTGCAGGATGGGCCGCGCCGGGTCGTAGGCAAAGCTCACGTGCTCGAAGCGGACCACGCCGGCGCTCACCTGCAAGGGCCGCGCAGCGGGCGCGTCGGCCACCTCGCGCTCGCGCTCCAGCAGGCCGAACATCTTGTCCAGGTCGGTCAGGCTTTGCTTGATCTCGCGGTAGATCACGCCCAGGAAATTGAGCGGAATGTAGAGCTGGATCATGAAGGCGTTGACCATCACCAGGTCGCCCAGCGTCAGGCGGCCGTCGACCACGCCCTGCGTGGCGCGCCACAGCATCGCGATCAGCGCCGCGGCGATGATCAGCTGCTGCCCGGTGTTCAGCAGCGACAGCGTGCTCTGGCTCTGCAGCGTCGCCTTGCGCAAGCGCTCCAGGTTCTCGTCGTAGCGGCGGGCCTCGAAGTCCTCGTTGTTGAAGTACTTCACCGTCTCGTAGTTCAGCAGCGAGTCGATGGCGCGCGTGTGCGCCGTCGAGTCCAGCTCGTTCATGCGGCGGCGGAAGACGGTGCGCCACTCGGTCACGCTGACCGTGAAGGTGATGTAGACCACCAGCGCCAGCGCCGTGATGCCGGCGAACCAGGGATCGAACTTCAGGCCCAGCAGCGCCAGCACCAGCACCACTTCCACCAGCGTGGGAAGGATGCTGTAGAGCGAGTAGCTGATCAGCGAATGCACGGCGCGCGTGCCGCGCTCGATGTCGCGCGTCATGCCGCCGGTCTGGCGTTCGAGATGGAAGCGCAGGCTCAAGTCATGCAGGTGGCGGAACACCTGCAGCGAGATGCTGCGCGAGGTGCCTTCGGTCGCGCGCGCGAAGACCAGCTCGCGCAGCTCGGTGAACAGCGAGGTCGACAGCCGCAGCGCGCCGTAGGCGACGATCAGCCCCACCGGCACCACCAGCAGCGCGGCGGGGTCGCCCGGCTTGATCGACAGCCGGTCGACCAGCGACTTCAGCAGCAGCGGCACGCCGACGTTGGCCAGCTTGGCCGCCAGCAGGAAGGTCAGCGCGACGCCCACGCGCCAGCGGTAGCGCCACAGGTAGGGCAGCAGCTTGCGCAGCGTGCCCCAGTCGGTGCGGGCCGCTCGGCCTTGCGGTGCGGCGGTGGCCGGCAGCGGCGCGGCCGACGCCCTCTCGTGTCGTCTCATGAAAGAATCTTGGTTTTCGCGCGAGGGAGGTGGCGCCGATGGCCGAGAGTTCAACCCCGCTGGCCGTGCCGCGGCTGGCCAGGTCCGCCAGTGTGCCCGAGGACAGCGAGCTGGTGCTGCGGGTGATGCCGATGCCCGCCGACGTCAACGCCAACGGCGACGTCTTCGGCGGCTGGATCATGGCCCAGGTCGACGTCGCCGGCGCCGTGCTGCCGGCGCGCGTGGCGCGCGGCCGCATCGCCACGGTGGCGGTGAACGAGTTCGTCTTCAAGCAGCCGGTGTCGATCGGCGACCTGCTGAGCTTCTACGCCCGCATCGCGCGCGTCGGCCGCACCTCGATCACGGCCCACGTCGAGGTCTGGGCCGAGCGCAACCCGGCCGCGCCGCAGGTGGTCAAGGTGACCGAGGCCAGCATCACCTACGTGGCGATCGACGGCAGCGGCAAGCCGCGGGTCATTCGACCGGCGGCGTGAGCACCGCGTGCCGCGGCGCACTGGCCGCCAGCCGGCTGCCGCCCAGCACCATCGCCAGGCCCAGGCCGTACCAGGCGTTGAGCGCCTCGCCCAGCAGCAGCGCCGCGAAGCCCATGCCGAACACCGGCACCCAGTAGACGTAGACCGTGGTGCGCGCGACGCCGATGCGCGCGATGGCCACCGACCACACCCAGTTGCTGAGCGTGGTGGCCAACACCGCCGAGATGACCACCAGCGCCCACGGCCACCAGCCGGGGAACACGCGCGCAGCGCTCAGCGTCGAGCCCTGCTCGATGCCCAGGTGCAGCAGCAGCATTGCCATGCCCAGCGTGTAGACCCAGGTGTTGAAGACCAGCAGGTCCACGCGCGGCGCCAGCTGCTGCACGATCACGCCGCCCAGCGCGTACGAGACCACGCAGCCCAGGATCATCAGGTCGCCCAGCCCGGCGCTGCTGAGCGCGGCGCCGGGCCGGTGCAGCACCACCACCGCCACGCCGCCGAAGCCCAACGCCAGCGCAGCCAGGTGGCGGCGGTGCAGCCGCTCGCCGAAGGCCAGCGTGGCCAGCAGCCCGGCCACCATCGGCGAGGTGGCCATGATCAGCGCGCCGTTGGCCGCGCCGGTGCGCTGCAGGCCGCCGGCGAAGAACACCTGGTTGAGGTAGACCATCGTGAAGGCGCAGGCCACGACGGCCGGCCACTGGCGTGCGGCGAGCCGCAGGCGCGCCGGCCGCTGCCAGGCCAGCAGCACCCAGAACGCGGCGGCGGCCGTGACGATGCGCACGCTGGCCAGCAGCGCGGTGTCGAACCACTGCGTCAGCGTCTTGACCATCGGGAAGTTCAGGCCCCAGACCACCATCGTGGCCATCAGGGCGGCGGCGACCCAGGCGTCGCTGCGAGCCGCAGGCCGACGCTCGCCGAGGTGTTTGTCCAAGCTGGGGCCGTGGGCGGGCGGCTGAGGCGCTTCAGTCGACGAAGAAATCCGGGATGAAGTTCTGGTTGCCCGGCGTCACCGCATAACGGTCAAGATCGTGCACGCCGTGGCTGTGCAGCAGTTCGTCGTCGATGAAGAACTTGCCGGTCACGGCCTTGGCGTCGCTGGTCAGGATCCACCAGGCGGCATCGGCCAGGATCTCGGGCTTGCGGCACAGCTTGAGGTCGACGCCGGGGATCATCTGCAGCGCCGCGGTGGCGATCGCGGTGCGCGGCCACAGGCTGTTGACCGCGATGCCGTGCGGGCGGAACTCGCCGGCGTGGCCCAGCGTGCATTCGCTCATGCCGTACTTGGCCATCGTGTAGGCCACGTGGCCCTTGAACCAGTGCTCGCGCATCGACAGCGGCGGGCTCATGTTCAGCACGTGCGGGTTGCGGCCGGCCTGGGCGCTCTTGATCAGCTCGGGCAGGCAGGCTTGGGTGCAGCAGTAGGTGCCGCGCACGTTGACGCCGAACATCAGGTCGAAGCGCTTCATCGGCGTCATCGGCGTCGGCGTCAGGCTGATCGCGCTGGCGTTGTTGACCAGGATGTCGATGCCGCCGAAGCGCGCCACCGCGGCCTGCACCGCGGCGGCCACGGCGTCCTCGTCGCGGATGTCGGTGGGCACCGGCAGCGCCTGGCCGCCGGCCGCAACGATCTCCTCGGCCGCGCTGTACAAGGTGCCCGGCAGCTTGGGGTTGGGCTCGGTCGTCTTGGCCAGCAGCACGATGTTGGCGCCGTCGGCGGCGGCGCGCTTGGCGATCGCCAGGCCGATGCCGCGGCTGGCGCCCGTGATCATGATCGTGCGGTCCTTCAGGCTGCGGTGGCTCATCGTCGCGTCTCCTTGCTGGCGAGGGGTTGTTCGCTGCGCCAGTCCAGCGCCGCCAGGTGGCGGGCAACGGCCTCGGCGCAGGCGCGGTAGACCAGCGGCCCGGGGTGGAAGCCGTCGCCGGCCATCTCCGAGGGCTGCAGCGGCACGTCGAGGTCGACGCAGGACACGTCGCCGCGGCTGCGGGCCCAGTCGCGCAGCGCGCGGTTGTGGCGCTGGGCGTCGGCGCCGGCCACCCAGCGCAGCGGCTGCGGCAGCCCCGGAAAGCGGTGCACCGGCGGCAGCGGCGTGAAGGCCACGTGCTGCACGCCGGCGGCATTGCGCAGCCAGTTGGCCAGCGCCTCGCGCGCCGCCAGCGCGCGCTGCGACGGCACCTGGCCGGTGACGTCGTTGACGCCGGTGGCCACCACGGCCAGGTCGGCCAGCGGCGGCTGCGGCTGGCGCTGCAGCAGTTCCAGCGTCTGCGCGGTGGTCAGTCCGGTCTGCGCGAGTAACGACCAATGCACGCGCACATGCCGCGCCTCGGCCAGCAGCGCGGCCACCGGCGCCGCCAGCGCCTGCTGCTGCAAGGCCACGCCGACGCCGGCGGCCGACGAATCGCCCACCACCAGCAGCCTCAAGTCCGGCCCGCGGCCGACCTGGCCGCTGCGGGGACCATCGGCCTCGGGCAGCCGCGGCAGCCGGGCGCGCGTCAGCAACCCTTGCACCACCAGCAGCGGCGACAGCGCGAGCTTGACGGTCAGCGACATCGCCCGGCTTGCCTTTCAGAACTTGCTGAAGTCGGGCTTGCGCTTCTGGAAGAAGGCCTGGAAGGCCTCCATCGCCTCGGGGCTGCGCAGGCGCTGGCCAAACAGCTCGCCCTCGGTCTTGATCGTCGCCAGGATGGCCTCGCGCTGCGGGCCGCGCAGCAGCTTCTTGGCGCCTTGCACCGCGCCCGGCGGCAGCGTGTTGAAGCGCTCGGCGACGCGGCGCGCGTGGTTCACCACCTCGGCGGCCGGGAGCACCGCGTTGGCGATGCCGGCGTCCACCGCCTGCTCGGGCGTGAAGGGCTCGCCCAGCAGCAGCTTCTCGGCCGCCCTGGCCTGGCCCAGCAGTTGCGGCAGCAGCAGGCTGGACGCGAACTCGGGCACCAGCCCCAGCGAGACGAAGGGCATTGCCAGCCGCGCTTCGTCGGACACGTAGACGAAGTCGCAGTGCAGCAGCATCGTGGTGCCGATGCCGATGGCCGCGCCGGTGACCGCAGCCACCACCGGCTTGTCGCAGCCGAGCAGCGCGCGCATGAAGCGGAACACCGGCGAATCACCGGCATTGCTGCCGCCTTGGCCCGGCGGCCGCTGCATGAAGTCCTCGATGTCGTTGCCCGAGGTGAAGATGCCCGGCTGGCCGCTGATCAGCACCGCGCGCACGGCCTTGTCGGCCGCTGCCGCCTCCAGCGCCTCGGCCATCGCCTGGTACATCGCGATCGTCAGCGCGTTCTTCTTTTCGGGGCGCGCGATCTCGATCGTGGCCACGCCGTTGAAGGTGGCGGTCTTGATGCTCATGCCGGGGTCTCCTGTTGCTGATGAAAGCCGTGCAGCAGTTGCAGGCTGCGCTGCCACAGCGTCGGCGCGAACTGCTCGCGAAAGAAGCCGAAGTGGCCGATGCGGCGCACCTGCACGTCGGCCGGCGCGATGCGCTCGACGCGCCGCGGCGCGTTCGCGTAGCAGTCGACCAGCACCTGCGTGCCGCGCTCGGTCATCAGCTCGTCGTCGGTCATCGACAGCGCGACGACCGGGAAGCGCACCGACTCGAAGCGGCGCCGCACGCGCTCGCCCTCGGCGCCGACGTGGTAGCGCGGGTGCAGGCACCACTTGCGCCACTGCAGCACCACGCCCTTGGGCAGGTCGCCGACCTTGCCGAGCCGGCGGCCCGGGAAGTAGCCGAACAGCGCGGTGCCCAGCGGCACCAGCACATGCCAGAAGTACAGCACGTAGCGGCGCAGCGGCGGTGCGTTGTCACGCCAGTAGCCGCTGCCGGCGGCCACCGAGACCAGGCCGTGCACGCGGTCGCGCTGTTCCAGCAGCCCCGGCAACTGGGCACCGAGGCTGTGGCCGACGATGTACAGCGGCAGCCCCGGCGCGTGCGAGGCCAGCGCCTCGACCGCGGTGTCGGTGTCGCGCGCCCAGTCGAACAGGTCGGCCTGCACGCGCCGCAGCGAGGCGCCGCGCGGATGCGAGTCGCCGTGGCCGCGGTAGTCGAAGCTCAGCGCCACGAAACCCTGCTGCGCCAGCCAGCCGGCGAACGGGCGGTAGTAGTCCTGGCGCACGCCCATCGCCGGGCCGATCAGCACCGCGCCGCGCGGCGTGCCGGCGGGGCGGAACAGGCGTGCCGCGAGCTGCGCGCCGTCCGCGGTCGGCAGGGTCAGCGGCTGCATGAGGCGGCTGGCTCGTTCAGAGCCGCTCGATGATGCCCGCCGCGCCCTGCCCCATGCCCACGCACATCGTGACCATCCCGTACTTGAGCTTCTGGCGCTGCAGCGCGTGCACGACGGTGGCCGAGCGGATCGCGCCCGTCGCGCCCAAGGGATGCCCCAGGGCGATGGCACCGCCCATCGGGTTGACCTTGGCGGGGTCGAGCTTGCAGGTTTCGATCACCGCCAGGCTTTGCGCGGCAAAGGCCTCATTCAGCTCGATCCAGCCGATGTCGTCGAGCTTCAGGCCCGCGAACTTCAGCGCCGCGGGAATGGCTTCGATCGGGCCGATGCCCATGATCTCCGGCGGCACGCCGCGCGCGGCAAAGCTGACGAAGCGGGCCAGCGGCTTGAGGTTGAAGGTCTTCAGCGCGGCCTCGCTGCAGACGATCAGCGCGCCGGCGCCGTCGCTGGTCTGGCTGCTGTTGCCGGCGGTCACGCTGCCCTTGGCGGCGAACACGGGCTTGAGCTTGGCCAGGCCTTCGAGCGTGGTGTCGGGCCGCGGGCCTTCGTCGATGCTGACGGTGCGCGTGGCGATGTCGACGCCGCCGGTGGCGAGGTTGGGCGTGCGCGCCAGCACCTTGACCGGCGTCATCTCGTCGGCAAAGGCGCCGGCCTCGATCGCGGCGAGCGCGCGCTGGTGCGACTGCAGCGCAAAGACGTCCTGCGCCTCGCGGCTGACCTTCCATTGCTGCGCCACCTTCTCGGCCGTCAGCCCCATGCCGTAGGCGATGCCGACGTTCTCGTCGGCGCTGAACACCTCGGGGTTCAAGCTGGGCTTGTTGCCGGTCATCGGCACCAGGCTCATGCTTTCGGCGCCGCCGGCAATCATCACGTCGGCCTCGCCGACGCGGATGCGGTCGGCTGCCATCTGCAGCGCCGTCAACCCGCTGGCGCAGAAGCGGTTGACGGTGACACCGCCCACCGAGTTCGGCAGCCCGGCCAGCAGCATCGCGACGCGGGCCATGTTCATGCCCTGCTCGGCTTCGGGGAAGCTGCAGCCGATCACCGCATCTTCGATCGCCTTCGGGTCCAGCGACGGCACCTGCGACAGCGCGTGCCGGACCGCGGCCACCAGCAGGTCGTCGGGTCGTGTGTTCTTGAAATAGCCGCGGCCCGAGCGGCCGATGGGCGTGCGCGTGGCGGCGACGATGTAGGCGTCTTGAGTCTGTTTCATCACGAAGTCCTTTCCGAGTACCTCGGTCAATCAAGCGGCCGTCGCGGATCCGGCGCTGCCGGTCCGCTGACGGCGCCCCCTGGCGGGGAGGCGCCGAAGGCGCATCGGGGTTGGTTCAATTGCGCACCGGCTTGCCGGTCTGCAGCATGCCCATGATCCGCTCCTGCGTCTTCGGGTTGTCCAGCAGCGCGCAGAAGCGCTCGCGTTCCATCTGCATCAGGTATTCCTCGCTGACCAGCGAGCCGGCGTCGACGTCGCCGCCGGTCACCACCTCGGCGATCTGCAGCGAGATGTGCAGGTCGTGCGCGCTGATGAAGGCGCCGTCGCGCATGTTGGTGAGCTGGCCGCGGATGGTGGCCAGCGCGTTGCGGCCGGCCACCGGGATCAGCGACTTGGCCGGCGCGCGCCAGCCGCCGTCGGCCATGGCCTTGACCTGGGCGCTGGCGACGTGCAGCAACTCGTCCTTGTGCGGCACGATCAGGTCGCTCCACAGCAGGTAGCCCAGCTTGCGCGACTCGATCGCGCTGGTGCCCACCTTGGCCATCGCGGCGTTGGTGAAGCCGTCGATCAGGAACTTCAGCAGGTCGGCATTGGCGTTGCCGGCGTTGGCCATCTCCGCCGCGCGGCGCGCGATGTAGGTCAGGCCGCCGCCGGCCGGCACCAGGCCGACGCCGACTTCCACCAGGCCGACGTAGGTCTCCATCGCCGCGACGCGCTTGTGCGTGTACACCGCCAGCTCGCAGCCGCCGCCGAGCGCGATGCCGCGCATCGCCGCCACCACCGGCACCTGGGCGTAGCGCACGCGCAGCATCAGGTCCTGCAGCTTCTTCACCTCGGGCAGGATGCCCTTGCTGCCGCTCTTCATGAAGATCGGCATCAGGCTCTCGAGGTTGGCGCCGGCCGAGAACACGTCGTCGGGCGACCAGATCACCAGGCCCTGGTAGCCGGCCTCGGCCAGCTCCAGCGCCTTGGCGAGAGCTTCCATCACCGTCGGGCTGATCAGATGCAGCTTGGCGGTGATGCTGAGGATCAGCACCTCGCCGTCGAGCGTCCAGACACGGGCCTCTTCGTTCTTCCAGACCTCGGTGCCGCACTTCAGCGGCTCGGCGGCGCCGCTGCCCAGCACGGCCTCGGGGAAGGGCTGGCGCTGGTAGACGGCCAGACCGCTGCGCGGCACGTAGGCCTTCTTGGCCGGGCTCCAGCTGCCTTCGGGGGTGTGCACGCCGGTGCGGCCGTCGAACACCCAGTCGGGCAGCGGCGCCTTGCTCAGTGCCTTGCCGGCATCGATGTCCTCCTTGACCCACTGCGCCACCTGCTGCCAGCCGGCGTCCTGCCACAGCTCGAACGGGCCTTGCTTCATGCCGAAGCCCCAGCGCATCGCGAAGTCGACGTCGCGCGCGCTGTCGGCGATATCGCCCAGGTGCACCGCGGCGTAGTGGAAGCCGTCGCGCAGGATGGCCCACAAGAACTGCGCCTGCGGGTTGCTCGACTCGCGCAGCAGCTTCAGCCGCTCGGCCGCGGGCTTCTTCAGGATGCGGTCGACGATGGCATCGGCCTTGCCGCCGGCCGCCACGTAGTCGCCCTTGGCCGGGTCCAGGCGCAGGATGTCCTTGCCCACCTTCCTGAAGAAGCCGGCGCCGCTCTTCTGGCCCAGCGCGCCCTTGTCGATCAGGGCCTGCAGCACCGGCGGCGTGGCATAACTCGGGAAGAACGGGTCATCGGCCAGGTTGTCCTGCAGCGTCTTGATGACGTGGGCCATGGTGTCCAGGCCCACCACGTCGGCGGTGCGGAAGGTGCCGCTGCTGGCGCGGCCCAGCTTCTTGCCGGTGAGGTCGTCCACCACGTCGACGCTCAGGCCGAAGGTCTCGGCCTCCTTCATCGTCGCCAGCATGCCGGCGATGCCGACGCGGTTGGCGATGAAGTTGGGCGTGTCCTTGGCGCGCACCACGCTCTTGCCCAGGCTTGTGGTGACGAAGGCTTCCAGCTGGTCCAGCACCTGGGGCTCGGTGGCCGGCGTCGCGATCAACTCCACCAGCGCCATGTAGCGCGGCGGGTTGAAGAAATGGATGCCGCAAAAGCGCGGCTTGATCGCCTCGGGCAGCGCCGCCGACAGCTTGGTGATCGACAGCCCCGAGGTGTTGCTGGCGACGATGGCGTGCGGCGCCACCGCCGGCGCGATGCGCTGGTACAGGTCCAGCTTCCAGTCCATGCGCTCGGCGATGGCCTCGATGATGAGGTCGCATTCGCCAAGCAGCGCCAGGTGCTCTTCGTAGTTGGCCGCCCGGATCAGCGCCGCGTCCTCGGCCACGCCCAGCGGCGAGGGCTTGAGCTTCTTGAGGTTGTCGATCGCCTTGGTGACGATGCCGTTCTTCGGGCCCTCCTTGGCGGGCAGGTCGAACAGGATCACCGGCACCTTGCAGTTGACCAGTTGCGCGGCAATCTGCGCGCCCATCACGCCGGCGCCGAGCACCGCCACTTTTCGAACGTTGAATCGGGTCATCGAATCACTCCACGCGGATCCAGGTTTGAGTGCGATAGAAAGGGCCGAGGTAGCCCCGCAACTGCAGCTCCTTGCCGCCGTTGACGGGCTTGAGGCGCGCCCGGTAGAGCTTGCCGTTGTTGGGGTCGAGCACGTCGCCGCCTTCCCAGACCGTCTTGTCCTCGGCGTCCTGCTTCAGGTTGCGCAGGATGGTCAGGCCGACGATGGGCTGGCCCTTGCGCTCGTCGGTGCACTTGTCGCAGACGGCCTTCGGGTCGGTGGCCGGGTCCAGCAGCTTCTCGATGCGGCCGCTGACCACGCCGCCGTTGTCGACGATGCGCACCAGCGACTTCTCGTGCTTGGTCTCGTCGTCGACGGTCTTCCACAGGCCCACCGGCGTCATCTGCGCGGCGGCGCCGGCGGCCGCCAGGGCCAGGGCGGTGAAGGTGAAGGCAAGGCGCATGAAAGGGTCTCCTGGTTTCGGTGCGGCAAAGCCGCGCATTTTGGACATCAGAACTGCGATTCGTCCATCGCCATCAAGGGTGCCACGCCGGCGCGGCAGCTGCGGATCAGGCCGGCGGTCTCGGGCAGCAGCTTGGCGAAATAAAAGCGCGCCGTGTTCAGCTTGGCGGCGTAGAAGGGGTCGCCGCTGTCCTTCTTGGCCAGCGCCAGCTTGGCCATGCGGGCCCAGAAGTAGGCAAAGCACAGGTGGCCGCAGATGCGCAGGTAGTCCACCGCGGCGGCGCCCACTTCGTCGGCGTTGCCCATGGCCTTCATGCCCAGTTCCGTCGTCAGCTTGGTGACCTTGTCGCCCAACTCGGCCAAGGGGTTGACGAACTCCTGCATCGCCTCATTGGTGCCCTCGTCCTCGACGAAGGTCTGGATCAGCTTGCCGAACTTCTTGAGCTTGGCGCCGTTGTCGGCCAGCACCTTGCGGCCCAGCAGGTCCAGCGACTGCACGGTGTTCGTGCCTTCGTAGATCATGTTGATGCGCGAGTCGCGCACGAACTGCTCCATGCCCGACTCGTGGATGTAGCCGTGGCCGCCGAAGACCTGCATGCAGTGCGAGGTGGCGATCCAGCCGTTGTCGGTGAGGAAGGCCTTGACGATGGGCGTCAGCAGCGCAACCAGGTCGGCGGCGTCGCGGCGCTCGTCCTCGTCGTCGCTGTACAGCTCCTTGTCGATCAGCAGCGCGCAGTACATGGCCAGCGCGCGGCCGCCTTCGGCGTAGGCGCGCGCGGTGAGCAGCATCTTGCGCACGTCGGGGTGCACGATGATGGGGTCGGCCGGCTTGTCGGGCGCCTTGGGGCCCGAGAGCGCGCGCATCTGCAGGCGCTCCTTCGCATAGGCGGCGGCGTTCTGGTACGCGACCTCGGTCAGCCCCAGGCTCTGGTTGCCCACGCCCAGCCGCGCGGCGTTCATCATCACGAACATCGCCGCCAGGCCCTTGTGCGGCTGGCCCACCAGGGTGCCGATGGCGCCGTCGAGATTGATCTGGCAGGTGGCGTTGCCGTGGATGCCCATCTTGTGCTCGATCGCGCCGCAGGTGACGGTGTTGCGCGCGCCGAGCGTGCCGTCGGCGTTGACCAGGAACTTGGGCACGATGAACAGCGAGATGCCCTTGCTGCCGGCCGGCGCATCGGGCAGCCGGGCCAGCACGAGGTGCACGATGTTGGCGGCCATGTCGTGCTCGCCGGCGCTGATGAAGATCTTCTGGCCGGTGATCTTGTAGCTGCCGTCGGGCTGCGGCTCGGCCTTGCTGCGCAGCATGCCGAGGTCGGTGCCGCAGTGCGGCTCGGTCAGGCACATGGTGCCGGTCCATTCGCCGCTGGTCAGCTTGGGCAGGAAGGTCTTCTTCTGCTCGTCGGTGCCGTGCGCGTGCAGCGCCTCGTAGGCGCCGTGGCTGAGGCCCGGGTACATGGTCCAGGCCTGGTTGGCCGAATTGAGCATCTCGTACAGGCACTGGTTCAGCAGCACCGGCAGGCCCTGGCCGCCGTACTCGGGGTCGCAGCTCAGCGCCGGCCAGCCGCCTTCCACGTACTTGGCGTAGGCCTCCTTGAAGCCCTTGGGCGGGCGCACCTCGTGCGTGGCCTTGTCCAGCGTGCAGCCTTCGGCGTCGCCGGGCAGGTTCAGCGGCGCCGTCACCTCGGCGGCGAAGGTGCCGGCCTGCTCGAGCACGGCGTTGAGCGTGTCGGCGTCGATCTCGGCATGCCGCGGGATCAGCTTCAGCTCGTCAGCGGCGCCCAGCAGCTCGTGCATCACGAACTGCATGTCGCGCAGGGGCGGGGTGTACTGGGGCATGGCAGGACTCCTTGGGCCGGACAAAAAAATCGGTGAGGCGTTCAGCGCCGGTTGCCGCGTGGCGTTCGCGGCGCGTGCGGCGGCGCGGTGGCGGTGGTGGTGGCTTCGCTGGCCTTGATCAGGCGGTCGAAGCCGGTGCGGGCGCG
This sequence comes from uncultured Rubrivivax sp., assembly GCA_964470565.1. GTDB lineage: Bacteria > Pseudomonadota > Gammaproteobacteria > Burkholderiales > Burkholderiaceae_C > Rubrivivax. The sequence goes on along the minus strand of CAYYDJ010000001.1, from coordinate 558,291 downwards.
CGCCAGCACGCCCTCGTTGCGCAGGAAGCGGGCATCGTGGTGCAGCGCGAGGATCAGGCCGTGGATCTCGAACAGCAGCTGCCCCGCATCGACATCGGGCTGCAGGTGGCCGGCATCGATGGCGCCCTGGATCGCGCGCTCCAGCGCCGCGTGCCAGGTGCGCACCATCAGCGCCAGCGCGTCGCGCACCGGGCCGGGGCGGTCGTCGAACTCGACGGCGCCGCTGATGTAGATGCAGCCCGAGTCCAGCTCCATCGAGACGCGGCGCACCCAGCGCTCGAACAGCGAGCGCAGGCGCGGCAGGCCGCGCGGCTCGCGGATCGAGGGGAAGAACACTTCGTCCTCGAAGCGCGCGTGGTATTCGCGGATGACCGAGATCTGCAGCTCCTCGCGCGAGCCGAAGTGCGCGAAGACGCCGGACTTGCTCATCTGCATCAGCTCGGCCAGCGCGCCGATCGACAGCCCTTCCAGCCCCATGTGCGAGGCCAGGCCCAGGGCCGCGTCGAGGATCGCCGCGCGCGTCTGCTGGCCCTTGTGCAGGGCCCGCGCGGGCGGCGGTGCGGCAGAGGCGGGCGGGCGGATGGCGCTCAAGGCAGGCGGCAACAAAAGCGAACGATCGTTCGATTCTGCACCGCCCGGCCGCAAAGGGAAGCCCGCGGGCGTGAGAAAAAGTAGACGAGGCGCTCTAGGTGGGGTCGACCGGCCGCACCACGCCTTCGCATGCCTCCACCACCTCGCCCGCATCCAGGCACAGGTCCTCGCGCCAGCGGGTGGACATGATCTGCACGCCGGTGCGCAGCCGGCCGTGTTGGCCGACCGGCACGGCCAGGCCGGGCAGGCCCAGCAGCGGGGCGACGACGGCCGAGCGCATCGAGTCGAGGATCGCGCGGTGGCCGTCCAGCGAGACGTCGGCGCGCTGCAGCGGCGGCAGCTCGCACAGCACCGGCATCACCAGCAGCGGCCATTGCTCGAACCAGGCCAGCCAGCGCATCAGCATCGCGTCGCGCGCCTGCAGCGTGGCGGTGTAGGCGGCCAGGTCCACCGCCGGCTGCAGCTCCAGCCAGGCGCGCATCGCGGCCTGGCCGTCGGCGTCGCCGACCTGCTGCATCAGCGGCCACAGGCCTAACGCCGAATCGGTGGCGCACAGGCGGTGCCACAGCGCCGCCACCTGCGGCAGCTCGGGCGGCAGCGTTTCCTCGACCGCATAGCCCGCCGCCGCCAGGTGGCGGCCGGCCTGGCGCACCGCGGCGGCCTGCCCCGGATGGGTGACGCCGCCCGGCGGCTCGGCCACCAGCGCCACGCGGATCGGCCGCGCCGGCGCGGGGCCGGCCAGCGGCATGTCGGACCACTTCCAGTCGCGGCGGTCGCCCTGCGCCATCGCGGCCAGCGCCAGGCGCGCGTCGCGCACGCTGCGCGTGAGCGGGCCCTGGGTCGACATCAGTTGGCCGCCGATCGGCCGCCCGCCGGGCGCGCTGGGGTTGAAGGCCGGCACGCGGCCGAACGCGGTGCGCAGGCCGACGACGCCGCAGCAGTACGCGGGGATGCGCACCGAGCCGCCGATGTCGTTGCCGTGCGCGATCGGGCCGATGCCCGCGGCCACCGCGGCGCCGGCGCCGCCGCTGGAGCCACCCGGCGTGACGGCCGGGTCGCGCGGGTTGAGCGTGCGGCCGTGCAGCGCGTTGTCGCTCATCACGCGCATCGAGAATGCCGGTGCATTGCTGCGGCCGATGAAGATCGCCCCGGCTTTGCGCAGGTTGGCGACCACCGGGCTGTCCTCGGCGGCGATCAGGTCGCGGTAGGCGACCACGCCGCTGTCGGTGGGCTGGCCTTGCTGGTCGACGTTGATCTTGGTGGTCACCGGCACGCCGTGCAGCGCGCCCAGCGCGTCGCCGCGGGCCTGCGCGGCGTCGGCGGCATCGGCGTCGGCCAGCGCCTGCGCATCGAAGCGGCGCACCACCGCATTGAGGGCCGGGTTGACGACGTCCATGCGCGCCAGGCAGGACTGCACGGCCTCGCGCGCCGAGGCGCGGCCGCTGCGGATCAGTTGCGCCAGCTCGGTGGCGTCGAGTTGCCAGAGTTCCATCGCGTTCGCTCTCCTCGCATGAAAACCGTCAGCGTTGACGGGGGTCCAGGGCATCGCGCAGGCCGTCGCCCAGCAGGTTGAAGGCCAGCACCAGGCAGAAGATGGCCAGCCCCGGCCAGATCGCCATCCACGGTGCCTGGTCGACGTAGTTCTTGGCGGTGTTGAGCATGCTGCCCCAGCTCGGCGCCGGCGGCTGCTGGCCCAGGCCCAGGAACGACAGGCTGGCCTCGGCGATCACCGCGCCGGCAATGGCCAGCGTGGCCTGCACGATCAGCGGCGCGGTGGCGTTGGGCAGCACGTGCCGCCAGGCGATGCGCCAGGGCGGGTTGCCCAGGGCGCGCGCCGCCTCGACGTAGGCTTCCATCTTGACGTTGAGCACCTGGGCACGCGTCAGCCGCACGAAGATCGGCGTGGCCGAGATGCCGATGGCGATCATCGCGTTGCTGAGGCTGGGCCCGAGGAAGGCGGCCAGCGCGATGGCCAGGATCAGGAAGGGGCAGGCCAGCACGGCGTCGGTCAGCCGCGAGATCAGCGCGTCCACGCCGCCGCCGAGCAGCCCCGCCAGCAGGCCGATCGGCACGCCCAGCAGCAGCGAGATCGAGACCGACACCAGCCCCGCCGCCAGCGAGGCGCGGCTGCCCCAGACCACGCGCGAGAGCACGTCGCGGCCGATCTCGTCGGTGCCGAACCAATGCGCGGCCGAGGGCGGCTTGCGGATGGCGCTCCAACTCGTCGCGATTGGGTCCTGCGGGCTGACCCAGGGCGCCAGCGACGCCAGCGCGACGAAGACCAGCACGACGGCCAGCGCCAGCATCGCGCTGCGGCGCCGGCGCAGGCGGCGCCAGGCCAATTGCCAGGGGCCGTCGTCGCGCATCAAACCCTCAGCTTGGGGTTGGCCGCGAAGTAGGCCAGGTCGGCCAGCAGGCTCAAGACGATGTAGGCGCTGGCGGTGACCAGCACCACGCCCTGCACCACCGCGTAGTCGCGGTTGAAGACGGCATCGACGATCAGCTTGCCGAAGCCGGGGATGCTGAAGACCTGCTCGGTCAGCACGGCGCCCGACAGCAGCGTGCCCAGCTCCAGCGCGCCCAGCGTGATGACCGGCGTCAGCGCGTTGCGCAGCGCGTGCTTGAGGATCACGGTGCGCTCGTACAGGCCCTTGCTGCGGGCGGTGGCGATGTAGTCGGCCGACAGCACCTGCAGCATCGCGCTGCGGGTGTGGCGCATCAGCACGCCGGCGATCGCGTTGCCCAGCACGAAGGCCGGCATGATGGTCGACGCGAGGCTGGCCTTCAGGTCCTCGAACGGGCTCACGTAGCCCGAGGCCGGCAGCCAGCCGAGCTGCACCGAGAACAGCAGGATCATCAAGATGCCCAGCCAGAAGTTGGGCGTGCTGATGCCCCACAGCGCCACGGCGTTGGCCAGGCTGTCCCACCAGGTGCCGCGGCCCACCGCGGCCACGATGCCGGCCGGGATGCCGATGACCAGCGCGATGACGATCGCCATCGCCGCCAGCTGCAGCGTGACCGGCAGCTTCTGCAGCACCAGGTCCAGCACCGGCTGCTGGGTGCGCAGCGATTCGCCCAGGTCGCCGCGCAGCACGCCGCCCATCCAGTAGGCATAACGCACAGGCAAGGGCTCATCGAGGTGCAGCCGCTCGCGCAGGTGGGCGATCACGGCCGGGTCCTGCTCCTCGCCGGCCAGGATGAGCGCCGGGTCGCCGGGCAGCAGCTGCTGCAGCCCGAAGATCAGCATCGAGACGAACAGCAGCGTGGGCAGCACCTGCACCAGCCGCCGCAGCAGGAACTCCAGCATCCGGCGGGCGCTGCCAGGCCGCTATTGCAGCTTGAGGCCTTGCACGCGCAGCAGCCCGTCGGGCACGCCGCGCACGCCGCTCAATCTGGGGCTGTAGGCCCACAGCCAGTTGCGGTGGTAGAGGTAGATCACCGGCCGCTCCTTCAGCACCTGGGCGGCCACCTGGTCGTAGGCCTTTTTCCGATCCGCCAGCTCGCGCTGGCTGCGCGCCTGCGCCAGCAGCGCGTCGGTCTCGGCGCTGCAGTAGCCGGCGTAGTTCAGCGGCTGCTTGCAGCCGTCGAAGCTGTAGATGTTGCCGTCGGGGTCGGCGCGGCCGCTCCAGGCCAGCACCAGGGCCTCGAAGTCGCCCTTGTCGGCCAGGTTCAGGCTGGTGGCGAACTCGGTGGCCTGGATCTTGACGTCGAAGCCGGCGTCGCGCGCCATCGCCTGCACCACCAGCGCCAGGCGCTGCGCGTCGCTGGTGGTGGGCGTCACCAGCGTGAAGCTGGGGTTGGGCACGCCGGCCTCCTTGAGCAGCGCGCGCGCACGCTCGACGTTGCGCTTGGGCACGGGGAACGCCTTGGCGTAGTACGGATTGCTCGGCGCCACCCACTGGTTGCCGACCGTGGCCTCGTTGTCCATCACCACCTGGACCAGGCCCTGGCGGTCGAGCGAGAGCTCGAAGGCCTCGCGCACGCGGGCGTCGCGGCCCAGCGGGTTGGCCTTGGCCTTGTCGCTCTTGCCGACGTTGATGGTGATGCCCTGGTAGCCGATCTCGGTGATGCGCGCGAGCTTGAACTTCTTCTCGGCGGCGAGCTTCTCCATGTCGGACGGCGCGACGCGCTCGATGAAGTCGAACTGCCCGGCCTTGAGATTGGCCAGCCGCACGGTGGCGTCGACCACCGGCGTGTAGACGATCTTGTCGAAGCCGATCGCGGCCTTGTTCCAATAACCGTCGAAACGCTCGAACACCATGCGGTCCTGCGCCACGCGCTCGACGAACTTGAAAGGCCCGGAGCACACCGGCTTGGCGCCGAACTTGTCGCCCGCGGCCTGCGCTGCCTTGGGGCTGACCATCATGCCGGCGCGGTCGGCCAGCGCCGCCAGCAGCGGCGAGAACGGCGCGCTGAGGTTCAAGCGCACCGTCAGCGGGTCCACCACGTCGACGCTGGCCACCGGCGCCAGCTCGCCGCGGCGGTTGGAGCCGGGCATGGTCTTGTGGCGCTCGAGGTTGAACTTGACGGCCGCGGCGTCGAACTTCTCGCCATCGTGAAAGGTCACGCCGGGGCGCAGCTTCATCGTCAGCGCCTTGGCGTCGGCCGACCAGCTCCAGCTGGTCGCCAGCTGCGGCTGGATGGCCAGCTTCTCGTCGATGTCCAGCAGCTTGTCGCACAGCGCGGCAAAGACGATGCGGCCGACGAAGCTGCGCGCCAGCGTCGGGTCCAGCACGTCGGGGTCTTCGGCCAGACCCACTCTCAGGGTCGGCAAGGTCTGCGCCGGGGCCAGCGCGGCCAGCGAGGTCAGCAGGCCGGCGGCCAGCAGCGAACGCAATCGAGGGCTCATCGGGAACGCTCCAAGGGCGGTTGATCGGGGGGCTCGGGCGGCAGCGCCGCGGTGAACTGCTGGATGCGCGCCTCGATGCGCGCGCGCTCGGTCTCGCCCACCGGGTCGTGACGGCCGGCCAGGCAGGCGACGAAGGGCTGAAAGCGCTGCAGGCTGACGCGGTACAGGCGCTGCAGTTCCTGCAAGGGCTGCGGGTGGTCGTCGACGCGCAGGTCCAGCTCGGCGCGGTCTTCGTCGGCCTGCACCCGCAGCGCGGCCGACTGCTGGCCGCGCTTGTCGCCACCGGCGGCCTGGCCGGCCTGCATCGCGATGATCAGCCGCTCGGCCAGCGGCCGGCCCTGCGCGGTGGCGGCAACGAAGGCCTCGGCCGTGGCCTGCAGCACCGCCGCGCCGGCCAGCATGTTGCCGGCGGTGCAGAAGTCGTCGTGCAGCCATTGGCCGCACCAGGGCACGCATTCGGCGCCGGTGTGCACGGCCGGCGCGCCCTGTGCGCCCTGTGCGCCCAGCACCAGCAGCTGGCGCTGGGCACGGCCGGCGTCGGCGGCGGTCAGCGCGGCCACCGCGTCGGCGGCGCTGCGGCCGGCGGCCAGCGCGTCCAGCGCCGCCGGGCCGTAGAGCGGATTCATCAGCGCCTGCGTGGCCACCGCGCCGACGCCGCGCCGGGTGTGGATGCACAAGGCGCCCACCGCGAAGAAGCGGCTGGCGACGATGGCGCCGAAGCGGCCATCGGCATCACGGGCGAGCAGGGACCAGGTCATGCTGCAGACGGCGGGGCGAAGCGCGCAGTGTGCCGCGGATGCGCCGGCACGGCATCGGCGCTGGCCCTGCTGTTGGCGCCCCGACACAAAGGATGCAGTACGCTCGAGGGTCATGGACGTGCTGCAACTCGATGTCTCGGGTCGGCCCCAGGCGTGGATCTCGCCGAAGGAAGCGGCGGTGCTGTACGCCGGCGATGCCGTGGCCTGGACCCTGGGCCAAGCCTGCCGCGTGCTGCGCGGCGGCATCCAGCGCGCCACCGGGCTGCAAAGCCGCATCGAGCTGCACCCCATCGTCGCCGTGCGCGGCACGATCCCCTCGCGCGCCTGGCGGCAGACGCCGGCGCTGGCCAACGCCAAGCTGTTTGCGCGCGACCGCCACATCTGCGCCTACTGCGGCGGCGACTTCCCATTCGACGAGTTGACGCGCGAGCACATCGTGCCGGTCTCGCGCGGCGGGCGCGACAGCTGGATGAACTGCATCACCGCCTGCCGCGGCTGCAACGGCCGCAAGGGCAACCGGCTGCCCGAGGAAGCCCGCATGAGCCTGCTGTACCTGCCCTACGTGCCCAGCCTGCACGAAGACATGATCCTGCGCGGCAGGCGCATCCTGGCCGACCAGATGGACTTTCTGCTGGCCAGCGTGCCCCGCAGTTCCAGGCTGCACGGCTGAGCCGGGCGCGGCGCGCCGGGAGCCTATCCCCGCGCCTCCTGCAGATCCAGCCGCCGCACCAGCTCGCGGCACACCTGGTCGGAGATCGTCTGCGCGCGCGCCAACCTGAACAGCTCGTCGCGCGAGGCGCGCAGCGCCGCGATTTGCATCGTGCGGGCGATCCGCTCGCGGCGATGCACCAGGTCCGCGTCGGCCTCCTGCTCGATGCCGCCGGCGGCGCGGCGCTCGTAGCTCTCCATCAGCCGGCCGGCCACCTCGGTGTAGATGATCGGATCGGTGTCGGGGTCGGCCTTCACCAGGTCGTGCAGGCTTTGCTCGATGGCCTTGGCCGCGGCGCCGCGCATCGCCTCGTAAGCCAGGTCCTCCTGCGCCTGGTGCTCCGTCTCGGGTGGCACCTCCAGCCCGTGCAGCAGCCGCGGCAGCAGCACGCTGGCGGTCAGCAGCGACAGCATGATCACGGTGGCGGCGAGGAAGATCGCCAGGTCGCGCGCCGGGAACGGCGAGCCGTCGGCCACCGCCAGCGGCAGTGTCAGCACGCCGGCCAGCGTGATCGCGCCGCGCACGCCGGCCACCGACACCGCCAGCGTCAGCCGCAGGTCGGCCTCGGGCGCCTGGTGACCGTGGCGCAGCGCCACGCGGCGCCCGATCTGCAGCGAGCCCCATACCCAGGCAAAGCGCAACAGCACCAGCGCCAGGTTGATCGCCAGCGCGTAGCCCAGCAGCCACCACGGGTTCTCGTGCCCCGTCTCGCTGACGACGCGCACCGCGCCGCGCAGGATCTCGGGCATCTGCTCGCCCAGCAGCACGAACATGATGCCGTTGAGCGTGAACTGCACCGTGCTCCACACCGCCGCGCGCTGCACGCGCGTGGCCGCCAGCGCGCGACCCCACAGCTCGGCATAGCTCATCGTGATGCCCGCAGCCACCGCGGCCAGGATGCCCGAGGCGTGCAGGTGCTCGGCGATCTGGTAGGCGCCGTAAGGCACCACCAGCGACAGCAGGATCTGCGAGCCCGGCTCCTCGCCGTAGCGGATGCTGAACACGGTCTTGGCCCGCATCACCAGCCAGGTGAACAGCGTGCCGGCGGCCACGCCCGCGGCCGCCACCCACAGGAACGACACCGCCGCCGACGCCAGCGAGAAGCTGCCGGTGACCGCCGCGGCCACCGCGAAGCGGAAAGCCACCAGGCCCGAGGCGTCGTTGAGCAGCGACTCGCCCTCCAGCACGTGCGTGATGCGGCTGGGAATGGTCACGCGCGAGGTGATCGCCGAGACCGCCACCGGGTCGGTCGGCGAGATGATGGCCGCCAGCGCGAAGGCCACCGGCAGCGGCATCGCCGGGATCATCCAGTGGATCAGGTAACCGAGCCCGATGACGTTGAAGAACACGAGCCCGAGCGCCAGCTCCAGGATCGTGAACTTGTCGCGCAGCAAGCCTTCCTTGGGGATGCGCCAGCCGTCGAGAAACAGCAGCGGCGGCAGGAACACGAGAAAGAACAGCTCGGGCTCCAGCGGCACGCCGCGCTGGAAGACGCCGGCGATCACCGCGCCGAGCGCGATCTGCACCAGCGGCACGGGCACCGGCACCGGCAGCACGCGCACCAGCAGCCCGCTGGCGACCACGGCGACGAACATGGCCAGAACGACTTCGATGGCGTCCAGAGCGGGCCTTCGCCTTTCTCTTTCGTCGGTCCGGCCTAGGGCCCGTCCACGTCGAGTTCGGCCCCACCGTCGGCCAGCTGCACGCGCAGCCGGCCCAGCGCGTCGTACAAGGCCTGCTTCTGCTCGCCGTCCAGGCCCGCGAAGAACGACACCACCCAGCTCTCGTGCTCGCGCGCCATGCGCTCGAAGGCACGGCGGCCCAGCGGCGTCAGGCGCACGCGCACGCTGCGGCGGTCGTCGGGGTCGTCGTCGCGGGCGACCAGGCCTTCCTTCTCCAGCTCGTCGGTCAGCCCGGTGACGTTGCCGCCGCTGACCATCAGGTAGCGCGACAGCGCGTTCATGCGCAGCCCGCCGGGGTGGCGGTGCAATTGCGCCAGGTAGTCGAAGCGCGGCAGCGAGAGGCCGAAGCGCTGGCGCAGGCGGCGGCGGATCAGCGTTTCGATCTGCGTGCTGCACGCCAGCATCCGCAGCCACAGCTTCAGCGACTGGTGGTCGGCCTCGCCGACCCGCGCCTCCAGCCCGATGTTCTGGTCGTCCAGCAGCCGGGCCAGGTCCAAAGCGGCCGGCCCCTTGCGCTGGCGGATCACTTCAGCGATTCAACGAGATCGACGTACTCCTGCATCGCCTCGTCCTGCGACTTGCCCTTCAGGCCTGCCCAGGCGTCGTACTTGGCGCGGCCCACCATGTCGGTGAAGCCGGGGCGCTTGCCCTCGACGTCGCCGTCGGTCGCCTGCTTGTACAGCGAGTAGATCTTCAGCAGCGTCATGTTGTCGGGCTTCTCCGGCAGCTTCTTGCTGTCGGCAACGGCCTGGTCGAAAGTGGCTTTGAGGTTGGCCATGGGGCAATCTCCTGGTGCGGACAAGTCTGGCTTGACGCTGCCGATGTTACCCACCATCGTTGCGGGTTCCGCATTGAAGGGGGGAGACCGATGGCTCAAGCTGCCCAGCGCATGTCGCGCGTCGACACCGCATGGCTGCGCATGGACAACGACGTCAACCTGATGATGATCGTCGGCGTCTGGATGCTGGCCACGCCGGTGACGGTGGACGCGGTGCGCGCGCGCGTGGTCGACAAGCTGCTGAAGTACGAACGCTTCCGCCAGCGCGTGCAGCAAGACGCGATGGGCGCCAGCTGGATCGAGGACGAGGCCTTCGACATCGAGCGCCACGTGCCGGTGGCCCGCCTCGTGCGGCGCAAGGGCGAGAGCGAGCGCCATGCGCTGCAGCGCCTGTGCGGCGAGCAGGCCGCCACGCCGCTGGACCCGCAGCATCCGCTGTGGCAGTTCCAGCTGATCGAGCATTACGAAGGCGGCTCGGCGCTGCTGGTGCGCATCCACCACTGCATCGCCGACGGCATCGCGCTGATCGCGGTGATGCAGTCCATCACCGACGGCGGCACCGACCCGCCCAAGCGCCGCAGCCGTCAGCCCGAAGCCGACCGCGACGGCGACGGCGACTGGCTGTCGGATGCCGTGCTCAAGCCGCTGACCGAGCTGACGACCAAGGCCATCGCGATGTACGGCGACGGTCTGGTGAAGTCGCTGGACGCGCTGTCGAACCCGCAGCAGCCGCTGCTGGGCTCGCTGGCGATGGCACGCACCGGACTGCGCGTGCTGCAGGACGCCGCCGCGCTGGCGCTGCTGCCCGACGACTCGGCCACGCGGCTCAAAGGCAAGCCCGACGGCCACAAGGTCGTGGCCTGGTGCGAGCCGCTGCCGCTGGACCAGGTCAAGGCCATCGGCAAGGGCCTGAACTGCTCGGTCAACGACGTGCTGCTGTCCTGCGCCGCCGGCGCCATCGGCAGCTACCTGCGCGATCTGGGCGACGACCCCACGGGCCAGGAGATCCGCGCGATGGTGCCGGTCAACCTGCGGCCGCTGGAGCAGGCCTGGAAACTGGGCAACCGCTTCGGCCTGGCGCCGCTGACGCTGCCGATCGGCATTGCCAACCCGATCGAGCGCGTCTACGCGGTGCGCCGCCGCATGGCCGAGCTCAAGGGCAGCTACCAGCCGCTGCTGGCCTTTGCGGTGCTGTCGCTGACCGGGCTGCTCATCAAGCCGGCGCAGGACGCCATCCTCGGCATCTTCGCCAAGAAGACCACCGCGGTGATGACCAACGTGCCGGGCCCCGCGCAGCCGCTGTCGTTCTGCGGTGCCACGCTGCGGCAGAACATGTTCTGGGTGCCGGCCTCGGGCGACGTGGGCATGGGCGTGTCCATCCTCTCCTACGCCGGCGGCGTGCAGTTCGGCCTGATCACCGACCGCCACCTGTGCCCCGACCCGCAGCGCATCATCGACCGCTTCGCGGCCGAGTTCGAGCAGTTGCTGCTGCTGGCGATGATGTTGCCGTGGGCGGGGGAAGCGCTGGGTTGACGATGGCGAAGGGCACCCATGCCGCGAATCGAACACGTTGCCTTCCGGGTGGCCGATCTCGATCGGATCTGCGAACGGCCGACGGTTACGACGAATGCGTGATCCTCGATCCGGAAGGCAATCGGATCGAGGTGACGGCGTAGCGGATCGGCGCTTCAGTCTTCGATGCCGGCCCATGCGAGCGCCTCGGCGCGTTCCGCGAAAGAGCGATATTCGACGATCCTGCCGTTGCGGAACACGAAGCCATCGGCAAATCGTCCGCCGACCCATTCGGTCGAGTCCTTCAGACGAACCCGGGCATGGAGGTAGACGACCACCTTGTCGCCGCTCACCAGGAACTTCTCGGGCTCGCAAGTCCCTTCGGCCCAGGTGCCGCGTCCTTTCGTGACGTGCGCTTGCACGTCCGCAATGCCGCGATAGGTGCCGGCCGTCGGAAATCCCGCGGGCTCGATGCGCACGATCTCCGGATCGAAGTCCTTGGTGATCGCCTGCATGTCGTTGCGATTGATCGCAGCGAAGAATTGTTCGAGGGCTTCGGTTTCGGTGCTCATGGGTTTCGCTTCAGGTCATTGCGCTCGCCGAGGGTGCAAGCATGCGCCGGCAGCATGGTGATGACGCCTCGCGTCGGCGAAGCCTTCGTCGAATCGAAGCCGCCCATCACCGGCGACGACAGCGCGCTGGGCGTCGTCGACTTCTCCATCTTCCCGCACTTGGATCACCCGGACTTGCCGGACAACACGATGGCTGCGGCGCAGCGATGGGCGGCGGGCATCGCCGGTCCGGCCTATGCGATCGACGACGAAACCGCCATCAAGGTCGTCGACGGCGCGGTGGAAGTCGTGTCGGAAGGGCAGTGGAAGTCCTTTGCGCCGACGCATCGGCGTTGATGGCGGACGCATCGGCCCTCATTGCCCGCTTCGCCGCCGCTTGCGAGCCGTTGCCGCCGCCGGCCCGATCGCATCAAACCGCATCGCTGCCGCCTGCTGGCGCAGCCAGCGGTGGCCGGGGTCGTGGGCGCTGCGCCAGGTCCAGTGCATGGCCACGGTGAAGGGCGGCAGGCCGAGGTCGGCGTCGGCCACCTGCAGGCCGTGCAGCGCCGCGAAGCGCTGCGCCGGCCGCGAGGGCAGGATCAGCGCCAGGTCGGTGGCCGCCAGGATCGGCGGCACGACCATGAAGTGCGGCAGCGTCAGCCGGATGCGCGGCTGCAGCCCCAGCAGGTGCAGCGCGCGCGCCGGCTCGGCGTGGCTGGCCACCAGCACGAAGTCCAGCCGCTGCAGCGCCACGCGCTGCTCGTCAGCCAGCGCCACGCGCTGCTCGTCAGCCAGCGCCACGCGCTGGCGCAAGGCGCCGGCCAGCGGGTGGCCCTGGCGCAGCAGCAGCACGTAGCGCTCCTGCAGCAGCGGCGCGCTCTCGGTGCCCACCAGCGTGGGCAGGTAGCCGAAGGCGAGGTCGAGCCGACCCTCCTCCAGCGCGGGGGCGATCGCGTCGGCCGGCAGTTGCACCGCCTCCACGCGCACGCCGGGCGCCTCGCGTCCGATCGCGGCCATCAGCTGCGGCAGAAACTCATCGGCGCCGATGTCGCTCATGTGGACGACGAAGCGCCGCTGCGAGCGCGCGGCGTCGAAGTTGTCGGCCTCGCGCAGCGCCACGTCCAGCTGGCGCAGCGCCGCCTCCACCTGCCGCGCCAGCTGGTCGGCCTTGGGCGTCGGCGCCACGCCGCCGGCCACGCGCGTGAACAGCGGGTCGTGCAGCGCCAGGCGCAGCCTCGTCAGCGCGTTGCTGACCGCCGGTTGCGACAGCCCCAACCCCTCGGCCGCGCGGCTGACGCTGCGTGCCGCGTGCACCGCGGCGAAGACGTGCAGCAAGTTGAGGTCGAAGTCCTTGATATTCACGCAGTGAATGATATTCACAAAGCCCATCGAATGGACGAATGGGCAGGGCGCGCCTAGAGTCCGCCGCTTCAACCAGACCACGACATCGGGGCGCTGATGGAAGTCCAGTTCACGGAGCAGATCGAGCAGTTGAAGCTGGGCGCCGGCGACACCTTCCACGGCGAGGGCATCCTCGCGATCACCAAGGCGCTGCTGCAGTCGGGCGTGGCCTACATCGGCGGCTACCAGGGCGCGCCGGTCTCGCACCTGCTGGACGTGATGGTGCAGGCCCGGCCCTACGTCGACACCTTGGGCGTGCACGTCGAGGCCTGCAGCAACGAGGCCTCGGCCGCCGCGATGCTGGGCGCCAGCATCCACTATCCGCTGCGCGGCTGCGTCACCTGGAAGAGCATCGTCGGCACCAACGTCGCCGCCGACGCGCTGTCCAACCTGGCCTCGCCCGGCGTGGTGGGCGGCGCGCTGATCGTCGTCGGCGAGGACTACGGCGAAGGCGCCAGCGTGATCCAGGAGCGCACGCACGCCTACGCGATGAAGAGCACGCTGGCACTGTTCGATCCGCGGCCCGACCTGGGCACGATGGTCGATCTCGTCGGCCACGCCTTCGCCTTGAGCGAGGCCAGCAACATGCCGGCCATCATGGAGTTGCGCATCCGCGCCTGCCACGTGCGCGGCACCTTCACCGCGCGCGCCAACGTGGCGCCGCGCTTTTCCACCCGCGACCTGATCGACGAACCCGCGGGCTTCGACTACCTGCGGCTGGCGCACCCGCCGGTGACCTTCCGCCACGAGAAGCTCAAGGTCGAGCAACGCATCCCGGCGGCGCAGCGCTACATCGCCGAACACCGTTTGAACGAGACGCTGCCGGGCGACCTGGCGACGCTGGGCATCGTCGTGCAAGGCGGCCTGCACCCGGCGCTGGTGCGCGCGCTGCAGCGCGTGGGCCTGGCCGACGCTTATGGCGACAGCCGCATCCCGCTGCACGTGCTGAACGTCACTTACCCGCTGGTGCCGGCCGAGCTGGCCGCCTTCTGCGCGGACAAGGCCGCGGTGCTGGTGCTGGAGGAAGGCTACCCCGAGTACATCGAGAAAGACCTGCTGCTGGCCTTGCGCCGCCAGGACCTGCAGACCCCCGTGCACGGCAAGGACCTGCTGCCGGCCGCCGGCGAATACACCGTCGAGGCGATGGTGCCGGCGCTGCTGGCCTACCTGGAACGTTACGCACCCCACGTCGACACCAGCGGCGCGCGCGCCTGGCTGGCCGCCACCGCCGCGCGCCGCGCCGACGTGGCCAAGGCGCTGGGCCCGCTGCCGGCGCGGCCGCCGGCCTTTTGCATCGGCTGCCCCGAGCGGCCGGTGTTCAGCGCGCTGAAGCTGGCTCAAGCCGAGGTGGGCCCGGTGCACGTCGCCGCCGACATCGGCTGCCACGCACTGGCCACCTTCGAGCCCTTCAGCAGCGGGCATTCGATCCTCGGCTACGGCATGAGCCTGGCCAGCCGCGCCGGCGTGTCGCCGATGATGCAGCGGCGCAGCATCGCGGTGATGGGCGACGGCGGCTTCTGGCACAACGGCCTGCTCACCGGCGTGCAGGCGGCGCTGTTCAACGGCGACGACGCGGTGCTGGTGATCATGAAGAACGGCTACACCTCGGCCACCGGCACGCAGGACATCCTGAACACGCCCGACGACGAGGCCAAGGCCGAGGCCGAGCGCAACGCCGCGCTGCACCAGAGCCTGGCGCACAAGAACCAGACCATCGAGGCCACGCTCAAGGGCATGGGCGTGCAGTGGCTGCGCGTGGTGCACACCTACGAGGTGGCCGCGATGCAGCACACGCTGCAGGAGGCGCTAACGACTTCGTTCAACGGCCTGAAGGTCATCGTCGCCGAAGGCGAATGCCAGTTGGAACGCCAGCGCCGCATCAGGCCCTGGACCGCCGGGCGGCTGCGGCGCGGCGAGCGCGTGCAGCGCGTCAAGTACGGCGTCGACGAAGACGTGTGCACCGGCGACCACGCCTGCATCCGCCTGTCGGGCTGCCCGACGCTGACGATCAAGGACAACCCCGACCCGCTGCGCGTCGACCCGGTGGCCACGGTGATCGACGGCTGCGTCGGCTGCGGCCTGTGCGGCGCCAACGCGCACGCGGCGACGCTGTGCCCGAGCTTTTATCGCGCCGAGGTGGTGACGAATCCCAAGGTCGGCGAACGGCTGCTGGCCGGCTTGCGGCAGACCGTCAGCGGCTGGCTGCGCATGAACGCCATCGCATGAGCCATCGCATCAGCCATCGCATGAACGCCATCGCATGACCCAGCAGCAGCCGATCTGCATCCTCGTCTGCGCCTTGGGTGGCGAAGGCGGCGGCGTGCTCGCCGAATGGTTGTACCAGGCGGCCGTGCGCGCCGGCCACCACGCGCAGGCGACCTCGATTCCCGGCGTCGCGCAGCGCACCGGCGCCACCACCTACTACGTGGAAGTGCAGCCGCAAGCCGGCGGCCGGCGGCCGGTGTTCAGCCTCAACCCGGTGCCCGGCGACATCGACCTGCTGCTGTCGTCGGAGTTGCTGGAGACCGCGCGCCACGTCGGCAGCGGGATGTGCAGCCGCGATCGCACCTTGGTCATCAGCTCCACCGCGCGCGCGCTGACGGTGGCCGAGAAGATGCAGATGGGCGACGGCCGCCTCGACCCCGCGGCGCTGGTGGCCGTGCTGCAGCAGCACGCGCGTGCGGCCGAGCTGCTGGACCTCAACGCGCTGGCGCGCCAGGCCGGCACCGTGATCAGCGCCGTGCTGCTGGGCGCGGTGGCGGCCAGCGGCGCCCTGCCCTTTGCGCGCGGCGTCTACGAGGACGTCATCCGCGCCAGCGGCAAGGGCGTGGACGCCAGCCTGCGCGGCTTTGCGCTGGCCTTCGACGCGGTGAGCAGCCGCCGCGCGCAGCAGGCGGTCGTCGACCGCGCGCTGCAGGCCACTCAAGCCGCGCCCGACCTGCGCACGCTGGCGCGGCAGCGGCTGGTGGACTACCAGGATGAGCGTTATGCGCGGCTGTTCGACGAGCGGCTGGCGCGCATCGAGGCGCTGGACCGCGGCGTGGCCGACGAGCTGGTGCGCTGGCTGGCGCTGTGGATGGCCTTCGACGACATCGTGCGCGTGGCCGCGGCCAAGCTGGCGGCGTCGCGGCTGGCGCGCGTGCGGCGCGAGGTGGGCCTGAAGGACGGCGAGCTGCTCAAGGTCTACGACCACTTCAAGCCCGGCGTGCCCGAGTTCGCCGCGCTGCTGCCGCAACGCCTGGCCGATCGCCTGACGGCCTGGGATCGCCGCCGCGTCGCCGCTGGCCGCGAGCCCTGGGCGCTGCCGCTGAAGGTCGGCAGCCACACGGTGGCCGGCGCGCTGGCGCTGCGCGTGCTGGCGTCGCTGAAAGGCTGGCGCCGGCGCGGCAGCCGCTTCGCGCTGGAGCAGTCGCTGATCGAGCGCTGGCTGGCCGCCGTCGAGCGCGGCACGCGCGCGAGCCCCGCGCTGGGGCTGGAGCTGGCGCGCTGCGGCCGCCTCGTCAAGGGCTACGGCAGCACCAACGAGCGCGGCAAGACCAACCTGCTGCACATCGTCGACCACCTGTGGCAAGGCCCGGCCGAGGCCGTGCGCGCCGCGCGCGAGGCCGCGCTGGCCGACGACGCCGGCAGCCGCCTGGACGACACGCTCAGCGCCCACGGCGCGCCGCGCCGCGCGCCGCGCGAGCAGCCCATTCGCTGGTTCAAGCGCAAGCCGGCCGGCTGATGCGCACGACCTCAAGGCTCACCCGGTGCTTCCCCTGCTGTGCCGCCAAACGGCCGGCCTCCACAATCACGCTCGATCTGCCAACGACGGAGACAACGACACCATGACTCGCTTGCCCACCCCTCTGAACGGCCTCAGCCGCATCGCCTGCGCCGCTGCGCTGCTGGCCGCCACCACCGGCGCCGCGCTGGCGCAGGACAAGCCCGTGACGCTGAAGCTGTCGAGCTGGGTGCCGGCCCAGCATGCGCTGAACCCCGCGCTACAGGCCTGGGGCGAGAGCCTGAAGAAGGCCAGCGGCGGCACGATCAGCTCGACGCTGTTCCCCAGCGAACAGCTCGGCAAGGCCTTCGACCACTACGACATGGCGCGCGACGGCATCAGCGATTTCTCGTACGTCAACCCGGGCTACCAGCCGGGGCGCTTCCCGATCTTCGCCGCCTCGTCGCTGCCCTTCATGATCTCCAACGCCAGGTCGGGCAGCGCCGCGGTCGACGCCTGGTACCGCGCCTACGCGGCCAAGGAGATGAAGGACGTCCACTTCTGCTTCGCCTTCGTGCACGATCCCGGCGCGCTGCACTCGCGCAAGAAGGTCGTGATGCCCTCCGACATCAAGGGCCTGAAGGTGCGCCCGGCCACCGCCACCATCGGCCAGATGATCACCACGCTGGGCGGCACCAACGTGCAGAGCTCGGCGCCCGAAGCGCGCGACATGCTGGAGCGCGGCGTCGCCGATGCGATCACCTTCCCCTGGGGCTCGCTGATGCTGTTCGGCATCGACAAGGTGGTGACCCATCACCTCGATGTGCCGCTGTACGTGACGCCCTTCGTCTGGGTGATGAACAAGGACAAGTACGACGCGATGTCGCCGGCGCAGAAGAAGGCCGTCGACGAGCACTGCACGTCCGAGTGGGCCGAGAAGGTGGGCGGCGCCTGGGGCGACTTCGAGGCCGCGGGCCACGTCAAGCTGGCCTCGATGCCCGGGCACGAGCTGGTCAAGCTCAACGCCGAGCAGCTCGACGCCTGGCGCAAGGCCGTGGCGCCGGTGGTCGACCAGTGGGGCAAGGACGTGGCCAAGGTCGGCGCCGATCCCAAGCAGGTGCTGGACGCGCTGAAGGCCAGCCTCAACAAATACAAGGCCGCGCTCTGATCCGCTGACGCGCTGCGGCCGGCCATGCACAAACCCAACCTGGCCGACCGCATCATCGGCGTCATCGAATGGCTGGCCGCCATCTCGGTGGGCATCGTCGCGGCCAACATCTTCATCTCGGTGTTGCTGCGCAAGTTCTTCAACACCAGCATCCCCGACAGCTACGACATCGGCCGCCAGCTGCTGGGCATCCTCATCTTCTGGGGCATCGCGGCCACCAGCTACCGCGGCACCCACATCACGGTGGACCTGGTGTGGACCAACGCCAGCCCGCGCGGCAAGCGGCTGATCGACGTCTTCGCCACGCTGGTGCTGCTGTTCGTCGTGGTCGTGCAGACCATCATGCTGTTCGACAAGGTGCGCCTGACCTACAGCGACCACGTGCTGACCTACGACCTCAACCTGCCCACCTGGCCGCTGGCCGCGGTGGCCTGGGCGGGCGACGTCTGCGCGGTGGTGCTGATCGCCATCCGCACCTGGCGGCTGGTGTTCCACCCCGAGCTGCTCGAAGACGAGCACGCCGAGCAACGAACGCAGGAGTAGCCGGCGATGGGACTCAGCAACGACGCCATCGCGGTGCTCGGCTTCATCAGCCTGTTCGTGCTGATGCTGCTGCGCGTGCCGGTGGGCATGGCGATGGGTCTGGTCGGCGTCACCGGCTACGCGATGATCGCCGACGTGGGGCCGGCGCTCAAGCTGGTGGGCCAGACGAGCATGCGCACCGTCACCGACTACACCTTCGGCGTGATCCCGATGTTCATGCTGATGGGCGCCTTCGTCTCGGTGTCGGGCGTCAGCAAGGAGTTGTTCCGCGCCGCGCACGCCGGCTTCGGACACCTGCGCGGCGGCCTGGGCATGGCCACCGTGCTGGCCTGCGGCGGCTTCGCGGCCATCTGCGGCTCCAGCGTCGCCACCGCGGCCACCTTCTCCACCGTCGCATACCCCGAGATGCGGCGTTACGGCTACCCGCAGAGCTTCTCGGCCGGCGTCATCGCCGCCGGCGGCACGCTGGGCGCGATGCTGCCGCCGTCCACCGTGCTGGCGGTGTATGCGGTGCTCACGCAGCAGGACATCGGCAAGCTCTTCATGGCCGGCGTGCTGCCGGGCCTGCTGGCGATGAGCATGTACGTGCTGACCATCGCCGTCATCGTGTTCGTCAAGCCCGGCTGGCTGCCCGCCGGCGAGCCGCGGCCCTGGGCCGAGCGGCTGCTGGCGCTGAAGGACGTGTGGCCATCGCTGGTACTGTTCGCCTTCGTGATCGGCGGGCTCTACGGCGGCCTGTTCACGCCGACGGAGGCCGGCGGCATGGGCGCCGGCGGCGCCTTCTTGCTGGGCGTGCTGCGCCGCAAGCTCGACCGCGAGAAGATCCGCAGCGCCTTGCTGCAGGCCACGCGCACCGCGGCCGCGGTGTTCACGGTGCTGATCGGCGCGCTGCTGTTCGGCTACTTCCTCACCATCACGCAGACGCCGCAGAAGGTGACGGCCTTCCTCACCGGCCTGGGCATCGGCCGCTACGGCGTGCTGGCGCTGATCATGGTGATGTACCTGGTGCTCGGCTGCCTGATGGACGCGATGGCGATGATCATCCTCACCGTGCCCATCATCTTCCCGGTGATCGTTCAGTTGGGGTTCGACCCCATCTGGTTCGGCGTGATCATCGTGATGACGGTCGAGCTGGGCCTGATCCACCCGCCGGTGGGCATGAACGTCTTCGTCATCAAGAGCGTGGTGCAGAACTTGAGCTTCACCACCATCTTCAAGGGCGTGATCCCCTTCGTGGTGACCGACATCGTGCGGCTGGTGATCCTGATCGCGTTCCCGATGATCGCGCTGTGGCTGCCGGGGCGGATGTAGGGGGCCCGCGGCCGCGTCATTCGACGAAGATGTCCACCGACGGCCGCACGCCGGCGCAGGCCGCCAGCGCGGCGTGGATGGGGCTGGCCTTGAAGCGCTCGATGAGCGCCGGGTCGACCGGCGCGCCGCCGTCGATGGCCACGAAGGCTTCGGCCGTCAGCGCGTGGTCGAAGCGCGGCCCCCACTTGCGGGCGCCCAGGCGCGCGGTGACCGAGCAGTTGTCCACCATGTAGGCGATGCCGCGCGCGTGCATGTACGGGTTCAGCGAGTCGACGGCCTCGATCACCGACTCGTTGGCCGCTTCCGACAGCGGATGGCCGTGGTCGGCCAGGATGTCGATCTGCGCCATCATGCAGCCGCCGTAGATGCCGGCGGTGAAGGGGTTGAGCGGAATGCGCTCCTCGACGCGCCGCGCCCGCACGCGGGCGCCGGTCTGCCACATCTCGGCCTGATCGATGCGGCCCATCGGGCGCCGCTTCAGCCGCTCGCCCGCCAGGTTGACGCTGCGGATCTCGTTGCCGTGCGCCACCTCATCGTAGATCTCCTCCAGCACCGCGCGGCAGGCCGGGTAGGCGGCCGAGTAGGCCGTCTCGAAGCTCGCCTGGCCGGCCGCGTCCAGGCCTTCGTACAGCGCCAGCAGGCCCTGCCGGGAGATGCGCCTGGAGATCGGCCCGGTCACCGACTCGGTGGACTGGACGAAGGCCTCGTCATGGCCCATGCCGCCGGCGATGAAGCGGCGGTACAGGCTCTCGACGATGCCCCACACCGCACCCAGCAGGATGCCGCGCTCGCCGAAGATGTCGGACGTGTATTCGGATTCGAGCGTCGTGTGGAAGGTGCAGGGCGAGCCCAGCGCCACCGACCATCCCAGCGCGAGGTCGGTGGCGCGGCCGTCGACGTCCTGCTGCACGGCAACGCTGGCGTTGATGCCGGCACCGTTGACCTCGCGGCCTTGCAGGTACAGCCGCCGCACCGAAGGGCCCATGCCCTTGGGGCAGACGGCGATGACGTTGATGCCGGCGGGAAAGCCGGCGCCCAGCTGCTGCAGGTGGCCCAGCAGGTAGCCGTGCGAAAGGCCGAGCGTCGCACCCGGCCGCAGGGCTTCGAACACGGCGCCGCACAGCTCTGCCTGGGCGGCGTCCGCGATCAGCAGCAGCACCAGGTCCGACTCGCGGATCGTCTCGAACATCTCGCCCAGCGTATCGCGCTGCTCGCTGAAGCCGGCCTTGCGCGCCGCGGCGAACGAGGCCGACCCGCTGCGCAGGCCGACCTTCACGCGGATGCCGGTGCCGAGCAGCGAGTCGCGCAGGTTCTGCGCCTGCGCCGGCCCCTGCGATCCCCAGCCGATGACACCGATCTGCCGCACGCCGGCAAAGGCCTGGGGCAGCAGCGGCAGCGCACGCCACGCAACAGACAACGATGGACTCGACGCAATTGCGCCACTTCACCCGCCTGGCCCGCAGCCTGCACTTCGGGCGCACCGCGCTGGACTGCCACCTCAGCGCGTCGGCGCTGTCGCGCAGCATCCAGCGGCTGGAAGACGAACTGGGCGTCACCCTCTTCGCCCGCGACCGCCGCCGCGTGGTCCTCACCGAAGAGGGCCGGACGGTGCTGCAGTTCGCCACCCAGACGCTGGAGGGCCTGGACTCGCTGAACGTCCAGCTCGCGCGCAGCCAGCAGCGGCTGACGGGCCAGGTGTCGATCTTTGCCACGGTCACGGCCTGCCAGAGCTTTCTGCCGCCGCTGCTGTCGGAGTTCCGCCGGAGCCACCCCGAGGTTCGCATCGACCTGGAGACGGGCGACGCCATCGCGGCGCTGAAGCGGCTGACCGAAGGCGCCGTGGACGTCGCGGTGGCCGCGCTGCCGGACGAACTGCCCGCCGCCTTGACCGCGCGGATCGCGGTGCGCATCCCGCTCGTCTTCGTCGCCCCCGCCCAGCCCTGCGTGGTGCGGGAACTGTGCCGGCGCGAGCCCATTCCATGGCCCAAGTTGCCGATGGTGCTGCCTGCCGCCGGCATCACCCGCAAGGCCGCGGACGCCTGGTTCGCCCGCCGGCGCCTGACGCCGCATCTGTACGGCGAAGTGCCGGGCAACGAGGCCATCCTCTCGCTGGTCAGCCTGGGCTGCGGCGTGGGCGTGGTGCCGCGGCTGGTCGCCGAGCAGAGCGCCCTCGCCTCGTCCTTCACGCTGCTCGACGTGGAACCCAGGCTGCCGCAGATCAAGGTGGGCATGTGCACCCAAAAGAAGCTGCTCAAGACCCCCATCGTGCGGGCGCTGTGGGACAGCATCGCGCCGCGCACGAGTTGAGCGGCCGTATCCTGAAGCCGAGCCGCGACACCGACCCGATGCGTCCGACGGAAACGAGACCCATGACGCTGCAACGATCCATCGCCGCCATCGCCTGTGCCCTGGCCGGCGCGGCGTGCGCCGCCGGCGCCAAGCTGACGCTGCTGAGCGGCGCCGGGAAGCAGGAGGTCCAGCTCAAGCCGGCGGGCGGCAACAAGCTCGAAGCCGTCGGCACGTTCAAGGTCGGCCCGGGCACCCAGGCGGTGGCCGTGGTGACGATCGACGGCAAGCCAGCCACGGCGCGCTTCAGCTTGAAGTGAGCGCCCGCGCGGCCATCGAGCCTTACGCGGCCGGTGTCTTTAACCTGACAGCCAGCAGCCCGGCGAGCGCCACGACGGCGAACCCGGCGCCGGCGACGAAGGTGGCCTGCGAGCCCACCCGGTCCCACAGCGCCCCCGCGATCACGCTGGCCAGCAGCATCGCGACGCCGCTGACGAGATTGAACAGGCCGAAGGCGGTGCCGCGCAAGTCGTCGGGCGCCGCGTCGGCCACCATCGCCGCCAGCAGCCCCTGCGTCATGCCCATGTGCAGGCCCCACAGCAGCACGCCGAGCAGCAGCGCGGGCCAGCTCGCGGCAACGGCCAGCACCGCGTCGGCCGCGACCAGCACCACCAGGCCCCAGCCGAGCAGCCGGCGGTGGCTCATCGAATCCGAGAGCTTGCCGAACGGGTAGGCGCTGAGCGCATAGGCGAGGTTCATCGCCACCATCACCAGCGGCACCAGCGCCAGCGCGACGCCGAGCTGTTGGGCGCGCAGCACCAGGAAGGCCTCGCTGAAGCGGGCCAGCGTGAAGACGGCCCCGAAGGCCACCACGCCCCAGCAGGCCTTGCCCAGGCGACGCAGCGCGCCGCGCCGGATGGGGCTGCCCGCTGAACTGCGCGGCACCGGCTCGGGCTCGCGCACGCCGGCAACGAGCAGCAGCACCGCCAGCGCGCCGGGCACCACGCCGACCCAGAACACCGAGCGGAAGTCGCCGGCCAGCAGCAGCATCAGCACGGTGGCGAGCAAGGGGCCGACGAACGCGCCGACGGTGTCCAGCGACTGGCGCAGGCCGTAGGCCGCGCCGCGCTGATCGGGCCCCACCAGGTCGGCCACCAGCGCATCGCGCGGCGCGCCCCGGATGCCCTTGCCGATGCGGTCGACGAAGCGGGCCGCGACCACCAACCCGGCCCCTTGCGCCAGCGCGAAGGCCGGCTTGGTCAAGGCACCGAGCGCGTAGCCGATGACCGCCAGCCCCTTGCGGCGGCGGAAGTGGTCGCTCAGCACGCCGGAGAACACCTTGACGATCAGCGCCGTCGACTCCGCGACGCCCTCGATCAGGCCGACGACGATCACGCTGACGCCCAGCGAGCTGACCAGGAACAGCGGCAGCAGGCTGTGGACCATCTCCGAGGAGATGTCCATGAGCATGCTGACGAAGCCGAGCACCCAGATGGCCCGCGGCAGCGCGGACGCGCGGTGCAGCGTGGTTCGCTCTTGCGGCACGGGGCTAGGCCGGCAGCAGTGTCGCGAACGTCTTCGCGAAGGTGTGCGCATCGCCCGGCCAGCGCGCCGAGACGTAGTGGCCGTCGCGCACCACCCAGGCAGGGCGCTCGTCGTCCAGCGTGTCGCGCGCAGTGCCCAAGGTCTTCAGGCGATGGTGCGGGTCGCCGGCCGGCACGTCCAGGAAATGCTCGGGCCGCTGCAGCGCGCGCGTCACTTCCTGCTGCACCGACATGAAGCCGGGCGGCTGCCCCGGCGCTTCCAGGTAGGTGCGGTAGTAGTGCGGGTCCCAGAAGCGGCCGATCCTCGCCAGGTGGTCGGCGGTGCGCTCCTGGCGCCAGGTCAGCGCGGTCGTGCGGCGGCCGAACAGCACCGATCGGCCCGCGGCGTCCTTGCTGCGCGCGGCCAGCAGCACGCCGTGGCAGATGGCGGCCACGGGCTTGCCCGCGGCGAAGCAGTCAGCCACCAGTTGCTGCAGCAGCTCGCTCTCCAGGTACTGGCGCATGCCGCGGGCGCGGTGGCCGCCGGCGAGCAGGAGGCCGTTGAAGGCGGACGCCTGCGCTTGCGACCACGCCAGCGGCGCGCGGAAGGCCGGCGCCTGCGTCATCTCCGCATAGGCGCTGCGGGCCTCGGCGTCGGCCCGCAGGATCAATCCCAGCAGCTTGAGGTGGCCGAGCAGCGGCAGCGGGCTCCAAGGGTCCAGTCCGCGGCCGGTGATCATGATCGGGTCACAGGCCGCGACCTTGCCATCGGGCGTCGCGAAGCTGATGCGATGCCCCAGCCGGGACAGCACGCGCCAGCTCACCGCCGCCTCGGACGGGTCGAAGTCCAGGCTCGGCAGGGGGAAGAGGACATGGGCCAATTGCAGACTCCTTGCGGTCGCGCGATGACGACGCGACCGCAAGGCGCCGCTCAGACCGTGCAGCCGCTGTCCAGCGGCAGGCCCGCGCCCGGTGACGCCTCGGGCTGAGGCAGCGCGATCTGCGCGCCGGTGCTGAACTGGTAGTCGCGGAACACGTGCTCGGCGCTCAGCAATTGATACGTGCCGTCGGGCCGCTGCACGGACGTGTCCTTCAGCCGCGAGGCGGTCTGGCCGCAGGTCCAGATCTCGAAGTTGCGCATGTGCGTGCACAGGCAGGTCTTGTCCGTCACCGACACGCGCTTGGCGCCCGGGTGGGCGGCCACCTCGCGGTTCCAGGCGGTGATGTAGGCGCACTTGCCGTTGGCGTCCAGCAGGTAGCCGTAGGCCTCGCAGTTGGGCCGGATGCCGTCGCCGATGCCGGGGCTGCCTTTGATCATGCGCATCGGGTAGCCGGTGGGCGAGATCTGGTTGACCTCGATGTCGTCCTCGTTGGCCTTGAAGTACTCCTGCTTCACCTCGTCCGGCAGGCCGCACTCGCGGGTGACGGTGAACCGCGTCGCCACCTGCACCGCGGCCGCGCCGGCTTCGACGAAGCGCAGCGCGTCGCCGCCGGTGAAGATGCCGCCGGCCGGGATCAGCGGAATCGACAGCCCCTCCTGCGCCAGGTACTGGCGGATCTCGGCCACGATGGTGGCCAGGTCGTACGCGGCCCAGTCCATGCCGAAGCCCAGGTGGCCGCCGGCCAGCGGGCCTTCGACGACCACGTAGTCGGGCAGCCGGTGCAGCCGCGCGTTCTTCTTCAGGAAGAGCTGCAGCGCGCGCAAGCTGGAGACGATGATGCCCAGCTTGGCGTCGCGGAACCGCGGGTGGCCTTCGATCAGCGCCAACGAGCCGAGGTGCAGCCCGGCGGCCAGCGTGATGCCGTCGATGCCGCCGTCCAGCGCCGAGGCCATGCGCACCGCCAGCGTCTCCTTCGGCGCGTTCATGGTCAGCTTTTCCATGCAGTTGATGAACACCAGCCCGCGGCCGGTCTTGCGCGACATGGTGTGCTCGACGTGCAACCGCGTCGCCTCGGCGAGGTCGCCGAGGTCGAACTTGACCGACGACTTGTCCATCGAGTCGACGTTGGCCTTGTACAGCGCCTGCTTGGCTTTGACGTACTTGGTCTTGTAGCGCCGGTCGGTCACCGTCTTGATCATCGCGTCGGAGATGTGGCCGACGCCGCCGAGCCGCGCCGCCTCCAGCGCCAGGTCGGCCGACGAGATGTCCACCCCCATGCCGCCAATCATGATCGGCACCAGCTCGTGGCGGCCAAGTTGCAGGCGGTGGTCGTCGAGGGCTTTCATCGATGCCGGGCTTTCGCGCGTCGCAAGGGGGTGACAGGCGCCTATTGTCGTGGAGCCGCGGCAGCGCCCCGGAAAGCGCCGGATCGCGCCCCGGATGCGATATATTCTTTGGCATACATCGACGGAGGAATTGCATGAAGCGAATGACACCGGCCCTCTACGGCGTGTGCAGCCTGCTGGCCTTGGCGCTGGCCGCCTGCGGCGGCACCGACGCACCCAGGGTCAGCCTGGCCGGCGCGGTGGACAAGCCGGCGGAGTTGACCACCGACGTCCTCAAGGCGGCGCCGTACACCGAGGTCTCGCAGGACGTCTCCTTCATCAGCGGCAG
Source organism: uncultured Rubrivivax sp. (assembly GCA_964470565.1). GTDB lineage: Bacteria > Pseudomonadota > Gammaproteobacteria > Burkholderiales > Burkholderiaceae_C > Rubrivivax. Next base: position 532,371 of record CAYYDJ010000001.1, on the reverse strand, counting down.
CTCGACGCAGAACAACATCAGCTTCGTCGGCGTCAGCCTGTGGGAGGTGCTGCAGACCGCCGGCGTCAAGACCACCGACGGCACCAACACCAAGAACACGGTGCTCGAGCACTACGTGCTGGCCACCGCCACCGACGGCTACCAGTCGGTGTTCGCGCTCGGCGAGCTCAGCCCCGACTTCGGCGGCAAGCAAAGCCTGGTGGCCTACGCGCAGAAGGTGAACGGCACCGTGACCGCGCTGGACGACAGCACCGGCGGGCCGTTGCGCATCACCGCGGCAGGCGACGTCAAGGGCGGACGCTACGTCTCGAACGCCATCAAGCTCGACGTCGGCGTCGCGCCCAAGACGGCAGCGGCCAGCAAGCCCGGTTGCAGCGGCGCCGCCTGCGCGGTGCCCAGCGTCGTCGTCAACGGGCAGGTCAAGGCCACGGCGACCTTCGACGTGGCGGCGCTGAAGAAGCTGGTGAGCGACGGCACGGTCAAGGAAGCCACGATGACCGAGAACAACAACACCTACAAGGGCGTGGCGCTGCTGGACCTGCTCAACAGCCCGGCCGTCGGCCTGAAGGTGTCGAGCCGCAAGAACCCGACGCTCTCGATGTATGCGGTGGCGACCGGCAGCGACGGCTACCGCGCCATCGTCTCGCTCGGCGAGATCAACCCCGACTTCGGCAACAAGCAGGCCGTGGTGGCCTACGAGCAGAACGGCGCCGCGCTGACCAACAGCGGCGCGCTGCGGCTGGTGATCCCGCGCGAGAACAAGCAGGGCCGACTGATCTCCAACCTCGCCGAGATCCAGGTGTTCGAAGCCGGCACGCCGTGAGCCGACGCCTGCTGGCGGCGGCGGTGGCAGCAGCCGCCGCCGCCTGGTCGCTGGCGGCTTGCGGCGGGGGCGGCGGCGCCGTCTCCGGGCCGCCGGATGCAACGGCCGACGCGGCGGCAGCCGCGTGCCGCGCCAAGGCCGGCGCCGACGAGCAGCTCGCCTGCTTCGCCGCGCTGTACGGCGTCACGCCGCTGGAAGCGCCGCCGCTGGTGACCGACGCCCGCTTCGCCGCCGGGCGCGACCTCTTCACCAGCACGCGGCTGTCGGGGACGGGCAAGGTGTCGTGCAACTCGTGCCACGCCAACAACAACGCCGGCGTGGAGAGCATCGCCACGATCGATGGCCGCTCGCTGGCGCGCGCGCTGCACCCCAACCTGCGCGGCGGCGACGCCGACGACCCGGCCAACACCAGCGCCATCCACCGCAATGCGCCCGACCTGGTCAACAAGCTGCTGGGCGGCCCGACCGTCATGTTTCACGACGGGCGGGTGGCCTTGGACGGCCAGGGCGGCTACCGCACGCCGGCCGGCGACCGGCTGCCTGCCGGGCTGGACAACCTGCTGGCGGCGCAGGCCCTGTTTCCGCTGCTGGCTCGCGATGAGATGCTGGGTTATGCGAGCGGCAGCAACAGTGGCCGCTCGGAGAACGCGACGGCCGGCCTCGTCGCCGACCCGGTGGAAGCCAACCCGCAGCCGGTGTGGGACGCGTTGATGCAGCGCGTGCTGGCCGACCCGGTGCTGGCCGCCGGGCTGGCCGCGGCCTTCCCCGAGGTGGCGCCGGCCAGGCTGGGCATCCAGCACGTGGCCAACGCGCTGGCCGCGTTCCAGACGCGGCGCTGGAACGCCGGCCGCTCGGTCTACGGCTTTCACGGCTGGCTGCGCGACCGCCAGCGCTGGCCGCTGGCCGCGGCCGAGCTGCGCGGCGCGCTGCTCTTCTTCGACAAGGCGCGCTGCGCGCAGTGCCACGGTGGACCGCGGCTCAGCGACGCCAGGTTCCACAACCTGGCCGTGCCGCAGATCGGCCCCGGCTTCGGCAGCGGCGCCGGCGAGACGCCGCGCTCGGACAAGGGCCGCTACGAGGTGACGCGGCAGGACGCCGACCGCTACGCCTTTCTGACGCCGTCGCTGTGGGAGGTGCGCGCCACCGCGCCCTACTTCCACAACGGCGTCTACGACAGCCTGGACCAGACCATCCGCCACCACCTCGACGCCGCCGGCCAGGCCCAGGCCTTCCGCTGCGCCAGCGACGCCCCGCCCTTGCAGACCGGCGTCAAGGTCGAGTGCCGCGACAGCCAGAACGCGCCCGCGCTGTATGCCGCGATGCTGAGCCGGCTGGCGCCGGCGCTGAAGACCCTGCCCGCCTTGAGCGACGCGGAGATCGCCGACCTGATCGCCTTTCTGAGAACGCTGACCGACGGCAACAACGGCGGCGCTTGAGCGGCCGGGCTGCGGGCGACCGGCAGGTCGGCAGGCCGGCCCAATGGGCGTACGCTTTCGACCATGACCAGCGACCCGACCCCCGCCGCCAACGAGCTCGCCGCCGAACCCCGCAACGCCATCGGCCCCGGCGACGCCGGCCCGCCGGGTCGGCCGCTGGACGGCGTTCTCGTCGTCGCTCTGGAGCAGGCGGTGGCCGCGCCCTACTGCAGCAGCCGCCTCGCCGACGCCGGCGCCCGCGTGATCAAGATCGAGCGCAAGGAAGGCGACTTCGCGCGCGGCTACGACCGCGCGGTGCACGGCGAATCGTCGTACTGGGTGTGGATCAACCGCGGCAAGGAGTCGATCGCGCTGGACGTCAAGCACCGCGACGACATGGCGCTGCTCGAACGCCTGATCGCCCGCGCCGACGTCTTCATCCAGAACCTCGCGCCCGGCGCGACCGAGCGGCTGGGCCTTGGCGCGGCGGCGCTGCGCGAGCGGCACCCGCGGCTGATCACCTGCGACATCAGCGGCTACGGCGACGACGGCCGGCTGTTCGGCCTCAAGGCCTACGACCTGCTGGTGCAGGCCGAGAGCGGGCTGGTGTCGGTGAGCGGCGCGCCGGGCCAGGGCGTGGATTCGCTGGGCCGCATCGGCGTCTCGCTGTGCGACATCAACGCCGGGCTGAACGCGCTGATCGGCATCCAGCAGGCGCTGATGCAGCGCCAGCGCACGGGCCGCGGCTCGGCCGTCAAGGTGTCGCTGTTCGGGTCGGCCGCCGAGCTGATGGCCGTGCCCTACCTGCAGGCGCGCTACGGCGGCAAGGCGCCCGAGCGCATGGGCCTCAAGCACCCGACCATCGCACCGTACGGCGCCTTCGCCTGCGCCGACGGGCGCGACATCGTGATCTCGATCCAGAACGAGCGCGAGTGGGCCGACTTCTGCCGCGTCGTGCTGCGCCGCCCCGAGCTGCCGCAGGACCCGCGCTGCGCCGACAACGCGGCGCGCGTGGCGCACCGCGCCTTCGTCGACGGCGTGGTGGCCGAGGCCTTCGCCGGCCAGACCAGCGCGACGATGGTGGACCGGCTGGCCCAAGCGCAGACCGCGTTCGCCAACGTCAACTCGGTGGATGACCTGATCCAGCACCCGCAGTTGCGCACGCGCCGCATGCCGGTGCACGGCCGCAGCGTGGAGGTGCCCGCCGCGCCGTGGGGCGTGGAATGGGCGGCGGCCGAGTTCCCGCCGGCGCCGGACCTGGACGCCCAGGGCCGCGCGATCCGGGCGGAGTTCGGCGGGGACGGCACGGGCACGGGCACGGGCACGGCAGCCGGCCCGCAGGAGCCGGCGCCGATCGTCGCCAGGCCGCAGGCGGCGCGCCGCTGACGCGGTGCCGGCAGCGCCGCCGCTACCATCGCCGGCCATGCTGCTGCTGCGTCGCCACCTGATCCTCGCTTCCTGCGCCACCGCCGCCGGGGTGCCGCCGCTGGCCGGCGCCGCCACGCCTTCGACCCTGCCCACCGCCGCACCGGTGCCTGGCGGCGTGGCGCTGGTGCCGATCGGTCCGGCCGGCGCCGGCCGCCCCCGCGCGACCTACGGCGGCCGGCCGGTGATGGTGCGCGCGCAAGACACCGACTGGGTGGCCGTGGTCGGCATCGCGCTGGCGGCCGATGCGGCGCAGCCGCAGGTGCTGGTGGTCACCGACGGCCAGCGCGGCGAGCGCCGTCAAACGTTCCAACTGCAGCCCAAGCGCTATGCCGAGCAGCGGCTGCAGGTCGCGCCGGGCAAGGTCGACCTCTCGGCCGCGGACCTGGAGCGCGCCCGGCGCGAATCGGCGCACCTGCGCACCGTGCTCGGCCATTTCGCCGCCGCGCGCGAACCCGCAACGCTGCGCATGCAGCAGCCGGTGGCCGGCCCGCGCTCGTCGACCTTCGGGCTGCGGCGCGTCTTCAACGCCCAGCCGCGCAACCCGCACAGCGGCATGGACCTGGCCGCGCCCACCGGCACGCCGGTGCTCGCCGCCGCGGCCGGCGAGGTGGTGGATGCGGGCGACTACTTCTTCAGCGGCCGCTGCGTGATCGTCGAGCACGGGCAGGGCTTCCTGTCGCTGTATGCGCACCTGTCGGCGATCGACGCCGCGGTGGGGCAGACCGTCGAGGCCGGCGCGCCGCTGGGCAAGGTCGGCGCCACCGGCCGCGTGACCGGGCCGCACCTGCACTTCAGCGTCTACCTCAACGCGCAGGCGGTGGATCCGGCGCTGTTCCTGCCGGCGGCGCCGGGCTGACGCGGCCAGCGCCGCGCGAGGCGCCTTGGGCCGTCAACTGCCGCAAGGCCGCGGCGGCGAGCGCCAGGCCGGCCAGCACGAGTGCGATGCCCGCCTGCCGCTGGTCGCCCTGCAGGTAGTTGACGCATAGCCTGTCCGGCGCATCGACGTAGAGCATGCCGGCGCTGCACATCATCCAGGCCAGGTTGCCGGCCAGGAACAGCAGCAGCTCGGGGTCCATCCGCCGCAGGCTGCCGGCCAGCACCCAGCCGGCGATCCACCAACTGGCGTACTTGGCCGCCGCCACGGCCGGCTCCAGCAGCGCCAGGTCGAGCGCGGCCGGCAGCATCCAGGCCGCGGACACGATGCTTGCCAGCGTGGCGCCGGTCCAGCCGCGCCAGTCCAGCAGCACGGCACGCCGGGCCCAGCGGCGCACCACGTCGTAGCGCCGGCAAATCCGCTGCAGCGCCCAGCCCGACGCAAACAGCGCCGGAAACTCCAGCAGCATGTGCGTCAGCATGCGGGCCTCGACGGCCTGCCGCAGCGCGGGCCAGAGCAGGGCCAGCGGCAAGGCCGCGCACAGACCCGCCAGCGCGGCGCGGCAGCGCGCGGCAGCCGGGCGCTTCACGGCGACGCCGGGCGCGGCCAGGCGGCCAGCCGCCGCGCCGCCGCCAGCGCCTGCGGCCATTGCTCCACCTCGAACAGCCCTTGCAGCCGCCCGCGCTCGTCCAGCAGATGGATGGCGCCGTTGTGGACGAATCCGCCCGCGCCGTCGGCGATCGCCACGACCCCCAGGCTGCGCAGCAGCGACCGCGCATCGCGCTGCGTCGCAGGCACCGCGAAGGTCCACGCCGCGGGGTCGGCCGCCTGCTGCGCAGCCAAGCGCGCCAGCTGCGCGGGATCGTCGTGCTCGACGTCGAACGAGATCGACACCAGCCGCACGCCGCGCGCGGGGCCGGCGGCGAGCTGCCGCTGCATCTGCTGGTACTCGCTGCCGAGCGCGCGGCAGATGCCGGGGCAGCGCGTGTAGACGAAGTCGACCAGATAGGCCGCAGGTGCCGCGGCGCCGTCGTGCCAGAGCGTCAGCGCGCCGCCTTGCACGCCGCGCAGCGGCACGGCCGCGGCGCGCAAGGCGCCCGCGCGCAGCGCCGCCTGGCGCCGGCTTTCGAAGGTCCAGGCCTCGAAGCCGGCCGTGAGCTGGTACAGGCCCCAGCCGAACGCGGCCAGCAGGGCCAGGCACGAGAGCGCGCTGGCTCGCAGCGACAGGGCATCGCGGCGGACACGGCTTGCAGCAGCCACGGCGGCCTACTTCAGCGGCGCCAGTTCGGCGTCGCCCTTGAAGGGCTGCGTGCGCGCGGCCGTCTCCTGGCGCGCGGCAGCCACCGTGTCGGCGGCAACCGCGGCGCCCTGATTGCCCCACTGGCTGCGCAGGTAGCTCAGCAGCGCCGCGATCTCGGCGTCCTGGAGCTGGTCCTTGAACGCCGGCATGGCCCCGTTGTAGGCGCCGCCCTTGACGGTGAGCGGGCCGTCGATGCCGTGCAGCACGATGCGCGCGAGCGTGCTGTCCTTGCCGAGCACCCACTCCGAACCGGCCAGCGGCGGGAAGACGCCCGGCAGTCCGGCGCCGGTGGCCTGATGGCAGGCCACGCAGCGCGAGGCGTAGATCGCCGCGCCGTCTGCCGCGGCGCCGGCGGTGGCGGACGGCGCGGCGCCGCGAAGCTCGGCCGCCGTGCGGCCGTCGCCCCAGGCCGGCGCGCCGTCGATGCCGGAGGTGGCGATGTAGACGACCCCGAAGCCCAGCAGCAGCGCCGTGATCAGCAGCACGAACCACGGCACCGGGTTCGTGCTCTCGCTCGGCTCCGGGTTCTCGCGCTGCTGCTGGCTGTGGATCTCGGGCGCCGTCATCGCAGCACTCCCGGTGCCGCGCCGGCCGGCGCGGCAAGCACGGGGTAGCTGCGGTCCAGTGACAGCAGATACTTCACCAGGTCAACGGCCTCGGGGCGGGCGACGACCACCCGGCCGGCGGGCACCTGACCGGCGGGCAGGTGCACGACGACGTCGTCCTGGCCCGCCTGGGCCTTGAGCTCGAACAGGAACGGGTAGCTCGGCATGATGCTGCCGGGCATGTAGGCCCGCGGCTGGTACAGGTGGCCCAGCTGCCAGGCCGCGCTGGGCTGGCGCACGCCGATGTTCATCAGGTCCGGGCCGGTGCGCATCGTGCCCAGCAGGTGCGGCCGGTCGTAGGCGTAGTCGCCGGCGACGGTGGCGCGGCCCCAGCCGCGCGCGAAGTCAGGCGCGAAGGCCTTCGCGCGCGGCTGCTGCGAATGGCAGTACACGCAGCCGTTGGCGATGTAGACCTCGCGGCCGCGCAGCTCGGCGCTGGTGTAGGGCTTGAGACCCGGCAGCGCCGGCGTGTCGTGCACCTGCAGGTACGGCAGCACCACCAGCGCGCTGGTCGACAGCGCCAGCATCACCATCGCGCCCGAGATCAGCTTGATCTCGTTGTTCACGGCGCGACCCTGCGGGCGAAGAGCTGCCGGAAGAGCGCCGGCTTGTCGCGCTGCGGGCCGACGTTGAGCACCAGCAGCACGAAGTGCAGCGCAAACACCAGGTGCCCCAGCACCATCAGGGCGCCGCCGATGCTGCGCCCCTTCAGGTAGGGCAGCGTGACGGCGACCGAGTCCATGAAGGGCTGCGCCGCGTCCAGCATGGCCCGGCCCTGCAGCCAGCCGCCGGTGGTCAGGCTCACGAAGTACAGCGCGAAACCGCCGGCGACGAGCCAGAAATGCGCCGTGATCAGCCACGGCAGCGGCCACTCGCGCGCCGTGATGCGCGGCATCACGAAATACATCGCGCCGAAGAACACGAAGCTGACGAAGCCGTACAGGCCCAGGTGGGCGTGCGCCACCGTGTAGTGCGTGAAGTGGGTGACGGCGTTGACGCTGCGCAGCGCCTCCAGCGAGCCCTGCACCGAGCTGGCGGTGTACATCAGCCCGCCGACGCCGATGAAGCGCAGCGTCGGCGAGAAGCGCAACGCCGACAGCCGCCCCTGCAGCGTCTGGAACTGGTTCACCGTGAAGGCCGCCACCGGGATGATCATCATCATGCTCTGCACGATCGACAGCGTGACCATCCACTCCGGCACCGGGCCGCCGATCAGGTGATGCCCGCCCACCTGACCGTAGAAGAACGCCAGGCCCCAGAAGCCCAGCAGCGACAGGTTGTAGGACTGGATCGGCCGCCCGATCACCTTGGGCAGGAAGTAGTAGACCGAGGCCAGCGCCAGCGGCGTGTAGAACAGACCGAGCACGTTGTGACCGAACCACCAGTTCATGGCCGCCTGCTCCACGCCCTGGTGGACGCCGGGCATCTTGGCGACGACGAACAGCACCGGCAGCCAGAACAGCGCGCAGGCCATGTACCAGACCGACACGTAGAGGTGCTCGACGCGGCGGTTCACCAGCGTGAAGACCAGCGGCAACGCGATCAGTGCCCCGCCCAGCGCGAACAGGACGCCGATCTGCCAGGGTATCTCCAGCCACTCCAGCCCGTCGTTGATGCCGGCGCCGATGCTGCCCAGGCCGGCAATAAGCGCGGCGTTCCACAGCACCGCGCCGGCGAACGCGAAGCGCGCGCCGAGCAGCGGCGTCTTCAGCAGGCGCGGGATGACGAACATCGCGGTGCCCAGCCCGGCCATCGGGGCCCAACCGTAGGCGACCGCGTTGAGGTGGATGGTGCGGATGCGCCCGAAGGTCAGCCAGGCCTGCTGCGCCAGCCAGTCGGGCTCGTGCAGCTTGATCGACGCGGTGAGGCCGGCGGCCGAGGCCACCAGCAGCCAGACCACCGCGCAGCAGTAGAAGAAGAACACCAGCGGGCCCGTCGACGCATCGGCACCGGCGCGCGCGGCCAGCTCGTCGGCGTCGGCCGCCGGGCCGGGTTTGCCGGCGGCCGCATCGGCGGCATCGATGGCGTCCTGCAGCGAGGCTTGCGCGGCCGGCGAGGCGGCAGGCTCCTCGATGCGGCCGATCTCGCGCGGCGCGAAGATCAGCTCGGCGCCGCGGCTGCTGCGGTCGAACAGGCCCTTGCGTTGCGACCAGATGAACACCAGCAGCGCGACGAAGGACAGCACGAAGGCCGACAGCAGGATGGCAACGGTGTTCATCGCGTCGCCGCTTCCGTGCCGGCCACGGCCGCAGCAGGCTGCACCCGGGCAGCAGGAGTCGTCGCCGGCATGCGGGCTCCGTGGCGATGGAGGATGTCTATAAGATGCATTTGAAACGCATCTTAAAGCGACCGCGTGATGAAAGCAACCCGCGCGACGGCAACCCGCGTGAAAGCAACCCGCGTGAAAGCAACCCGCTTATATGCAACTCGCGTCGTGCGCCTTCGATGAGCACCGCCGCCGGCATGGCTGCCGCCTGGACCTGGCGGCGACGGGCCGAGGCCGCAGTCGCGGGTTCGCCGGTTATTGATGCATACTAAAGGCATCTTATAACCTTCGAACGAGGCCCCGCCATGTCGCAGCCACACCTGCACCTGTCGCCGTCGGCGATCTATCCCTTCGACGCGCGCGGCGTCGCCAAGCGGTTCCGCCATGCCGCCATCTTCGGCGCGCTCGATGCGCTGCAGCCCGGCGAGACGATGCGCTTCGTCAACGACCACGATCCGCTGCCGCTGCTGGAGCAGCTGCGTTCGCGCTACGGCGAGCGCGTCGAGATCGAGTACCTGCAGCGCGAACCGGGCGCGATCGCCATCGACTTCAAGGTGCGCTGACGGCCTGCGCGCTGTCGGTGCCGGTGCCGGTGCCGAAGCGCCGCATCAGCTCGGCCTGCGCCTGCGCCGGCGACCACTGCTTCAACGCGTTCTCCGCCGCAAAGGCGCGAGCGGCAGCCTCGTCGGGGCGGAACTTCAGGAACAGGCGCCGCAGCTGGTCTTCGTCGCAGGTGCCCAGCTCCACGCGCTCGTCGATGCGGCCGGCGCGGATCAGCGCGGCGTCCAGCTGCTCGGCGTGGTTGGTGGTCATGAAGAGCACGTTGCCTTCCTGCGTGGCCACGCCGTCCAACGCGTTGAGGAAGCCGGAGAACGACAGCCGCACCTGCGCATGAGCCGCGTCGCGTTGGCGGAAGAAGGCGTCGACATCCTCGATCAGCAGCAGCGATCGCTGCGGCACGCCGGCCAGCAGCGTGTGGATCTTCTCGTCGGTCACCACCGGCGAGGCCAGGCTGAGCGTGCAGACGTTCAGCCGCAGCTCCGAGGCCAGCGCGGTCACCAGTGAGGTCTTGCCGGTGCCCGGCGGCCCATGCAGCAGGTAGCCGCGCCGCCACGGGATGCCCAGTTCGGCATAGCGCTCGCGGGCGCCGTAGAAGCGCTGCAGGTCGGCCAGCAGCGCCTCGGCCTGGCCGGCCTTCAGCACCACCGACGACAGCGGCCGCCGCGAACCCAGCCGCGCGCGCATCCAGTCGCCGCCGTGGAAGGGGTTGGGGATGTAGACCGACAGCGTGTCGCTCTCGCGGTTGGCGCGCGCCTCGATGGCACGCTGCAGGAATGCGGCCAGCCAGTCGCCCGAGCGCCCGAAGTGCGACAGGCTGATACGCTCGAACACGCTTTGCCCGACCTGCAGCTCGCGCCGCATCCACAGCAGCCGCCCGTCCACCCACAGGATGTGCAGGCCCTCGCCGGGCGACAGCAAGGCGCGCGGTGGCTGGCCGCCGCGCAGGTCTTCCTCCAGGCTCTGGTGCGCCGTGCCGCGGCGCACGCTGCGCGCGGTGAACTGGTTGACCTGGCGCAGCGCAGGATGCGCGTCCATGTATTCGACCAGTGCCGAGAACAGGAACTCGTCGCGCGAGTCAACCGTCAGCGTGGAGATCGCGAAGCGCCGCAGCCAGGCGATGACGAGCCCGGGCACGTCCCGCAGCCAGAAGGCGAAGGCCGCGGCCACGGCCAGCAGCGCGGCCTGGGCGGCGGGGGAGTGCAGCAGAGCGTCCATGGCGGGTGGGCTTCGGGCGGTGCGGCATTGTCAGCGCGCTGAGCGTGCGGTCGCCGGTTCTGCCATGGCGGTGAACGCTCGGTGCGCCACGCGCGCATCATCCGATGCCGCACCGGCGCTCGAAGCCAAAAGTGGTGCTCGTCCATGCGCTGGTGATCGGCGAGATCGCATGCGGCGCCTTTGCGCGGCGCTCCGAAGCGCTTGCCTTGCTGCGGCGGCAGCCTTGGGCTGCCTGCACGCGAGCGCGGGCTGACGGGGCCGGCGCCCCTCAGTCCTCCAACTCCGCCTTCGCCATCTCCACGTCCAGCCGCTCCATCGCGTCCATCGGCGTGCAGGCCGCGGCGTCGGCGTAGAGCTTCTCGGCTTCCTTCATCTTCTTGTCGCCTTCCAGCATCACCAGGCCGTTGGCGTATTCGATCATCGCGATCGCGCTCGCCGGGTTGAGCTTGATCGCCTCCTTGTACATCTTCAGCCCGGTGGCGGTGTCGGCGCCCTGGGTGCGGCCCAGCAGCTTGCCCACCTTGTCGATCACCTCGGCGTGGAAGCTGCCCAGCGCGATGTGCGCATCGGCATGCTTGGGCGCCAGCTTGATCGCCGTCTCCAGCGCCGCCTTGACCTTGCCGCCCAGGCCTTGCGACAGCGCCTTGGCCACGCTGATGCCCTGGCTGTAGCGGCCCAGCGCATAAGCCTGCCAGTAGTAGGCATTGGCGTTCTTGGGTTCGGCAGCCTGCTGGCTCTCGGCACGCTCGGCGGCTTCCAGGAACATCGCGAGCTTGGTCTTCTCGCTCTTTTCCAGGTAGTTGGCGTAGATGCACTGCGCCTTGTTGGCGACGGTGATGCCGGCGCCGCCGACCTTCAGCCCGGCGTCGTAGGCCTTCTGAAAATCACCGGCGTGGAACAGCGCCCAGGCGGCCAGCGCCTTGTCGTCTTTCGGATAAGGCTCGGCATCGCCGGCATGCAGCCGGGCCCAGTGCTTCTTCAGCGCCGCGGCGCCGTAGGTGTAGTCGGCGCTGTCATAGGGGAAGGCAGTCCATTTGGCCATCTTGCGTCTCCTGTCGTCGAAGTCGTCGGGGTCATTGATAAGAGCCGGCCAGGCGGTGCAGATGCTGGCGCGAGCCGCTTTCCAGGTGCGGCAGCAGCAGCGACAGCACGTGGAACGCGCCGCGCCCCAGCGCGCGCGCCGCGCTCTCGGGCTCCAGCGCGTGGCGCGGGTCGCTGACGTATTCATAACTCAGCCAATACGTGGCCAGCACGACCATCGAGGCGGCCAGCGGCGCCGCCTCGTTGAGCCCGATGGCCAGCGCGCCGCCGCGCTGCAGCCCGGCGATCAGCTGCTGCATCGCGCGGCCCTTGTTCTGCAGCACGGTCTGGAAATGCATCTCCAGCCGGCGGTTCTTGCTCAGCAGGTCGTTGAGGTCGCGGTACAGGAAGCGGTTGGCCCACACCAGCTCGAACAGCATGTGCAGGAACAGCCACGCATCCTCGACGTTGGCCACCTGCTCGGCGGCAGGCAGCAACTCGTTCAGCGCCTTCTCGTAGCGGTCGAACAAGGCGTTGATCAGCTCGTCCTTGGCCGGGTAGTGGTAGTACAGATTGCCGGGGCTGATGCGCAGCTCGGCCGAGATCAGCGTGGTGCTGACGTTCGGCTCGCCGAAGCGGTTGAAGAGATCCAGCGTCACCTCCAGGATGCGTTCGGCGGTGCGGCGGGGCTTCTTGGGGGGCGCCATGATCAGACGATTTTGTCGGACGATTCTGGCATCGGCGGCACTGGAGAGCTCTGCCTAGAATCCCGCGCTCGATGACTTCATTGCCCGCCGTCAGTTTCCAGTCCGTCAGCAAGACCTTTCGCAGCGCCCGCGGCGGCAGCCTGCGGGCGCTGGACGGCGTGAGCTTCGACATCTGCCCCGGCGAGTTCTTCGGCCTGCTGGGCCCCAACGGCGCCGGCAAGACGACGCTGATCTCCATCCTGGCCGGCCTGGCGCGCGCCAGCAGCGGCCGCGTCAGCGTGATGGGGCACGACGTGGTGGCCGACTACGCCGCGGCGCGCAAGGCGCTGGGCATCGTGCCGCAGGAGCTGGTGTTCGACCCCTTCTTCAGCGTGCGCGAGACGCTGCGCATCCAGAGCGGCTACTTCGGCGTGACGCACAACGAGGCCTGGATCGACGAGCTGCTGTCCGAGCTGGGGCTGGCCGACAAGGCCGGCGCCAACATGCGCCAGCTCTCGGGCGGCATGAAGCGGCGCGTGCTGGTGGCCCAGGCGCTGGTGCACCGGCCACCGGTGATCGTGCTCGACGAGCCCACCGCCGGCGTCGACGTCGAGTTGCGTCAAACGCTGTGGCAGTTCATCGCCCGCCTCAACCGCGAAGGCCACACGGTGCTGCTGACCACGCACTATCTCGAAGAAGCCGAGGCGCTGTGCAGCCGCATCGCGATGTTGAAGCTCGGCCGCATCGTCGCGCTGGACCGCACCTCGACGCTGCTGTCGGGCATGGCCAGCACGATGCTGCGCTTCAAGACCGACGACGCGCTGCCGCCGGCGTTGCGCGCCCAGGCGCGCGTCACCGGCCGCATCGCCCAGCTCAAGGCGCACGACGCCGCCGAGGTGGAGCAGCTGCTCGCCACGCTGCGCGAGGCCGGCGTGCGCGTGGAAGACCTGGAGATCGGCCGCGCCGACCTGGAGGACGTGTTCGTGCAGATCATGGGCGAGGCATGAGCTTCAGCGGCACCGGCACGCTGTTCCGCAAGGAGGTGCTGCGCTTCTGGAAGGTGGGCTTCCAGACCGTGGCCGCGCCGGTGCTGACGGCGGTGATGTACCTGGTGATCTTCGGCCATGTGCTCGAAGACCGCGTGCAGGTCTTCCCCGGCGTGAGCTACACCAGCTTCCTGATCCCCGGGCTGGTGATGATGAGCGTGCTGCAGAACGCCTTTGCCAACAGCAGCAGCAGCCTGATCCAGAGCAAGATCACCGGCAACCTGGTGTTCCTGCTGGTGACGCCGCTGTCGCACCGGGCCTGGTACGCGGCCTACGTGGGCGCAGCGATGCTGCGCGGGCTGATGGTCGGCGCCGGGGTCTTCGCGGTCACCGCGTGGTTCGCGCCGCTGCACCTGGCCGAGCCCTGGTGGATCCTGATCTTCGCGGCGCTGGGCGCCGGCATCCTGGGCTCGCTGGGCCTGGTGGCCGGGCTGTGGGCCGAGAAGTTCGACCAGATGGCGGCCTTCCAGAACTTCATCATCATGCCGATGACGTTTCTGTCGGGCGTGTTCTATTCGGTGAAGTCGCTGCCGCCGCTGTGGCAGGCGGCAAGCCACCTGAACCCCTTCTTCTACATGATCGACGGCTTCCGGCGCGGCTTCTTCGGCCACAGCGACGTCTCGCCCTGGATCAGCCTGGGCGTCGTCGGCGCCAGCTACGCGGTGGTGGCGGCGCTGTGCCTGGCGCTGCTGCGCAGAGGGTACAAGATCAGGGCTTGAGCTCCCCATCGTGCTGCCCCAGCGCCGGCGCCGCGAAAGGCTCGGGCCCCGGCGTGCGGCCGAAGACGATGGGCCGGGTCACGCCACGATAGGGGCCGATCACCGGGTGCTGGAAGTCGCCGATCATCTGCTCGGCCAGCACCTGCGGGTGGTCGAACATCGCCTCCACCGGGCGCGCGGCGGCACAAGGCACTTCGTCGCCGAACAGCGCCTCCCATTCCAGCGCGGTGCGCGCGGCCAGCGCGGCGTGCAGGCGCGGCACGATCTCGGCGGCGGCCGCGGCGCGCTTCTTCACGCTGTCCAGGCGCGGGTCGGCGGCCAGTTCGTCGAGGCCGGTCAGCCGGCACAGCGCGGCCCAGAAGCGCGGCGTGTTGGCCGAGAGGTAGAGGTGGCCTTCGCGCGCCGGGTGGATGCCGGTGACGCCGCCCGAGCGCATGTCGCGGCCGATGTCCAGCGGCTCGTCGCCGGCCCAGACCAGCCGCGCCGACTGCATGGTCAGCGCGCTGCGCAGCAGCGAGACGCCGACGAACTGGCCGCGGCCGCTGCGCTCGCGCTCGTACAGCGCCGAGGCCACGCCGGCGGCCACCAGCGCCGCGGCGTAGTAGTCGACCACCGACCCGTACAGGATCTCCGGCGGCCCGCCGCGCGGGCCTTGCAACGCGCACATGCCGGTCATGGTCTGCAGCACCTGGTCGTAGCCGGCCTTGTCCTTGAGCGGGCCGTTCTCGCCGTAGCCGGTGACGGCGCAGTAGATCAGCCGCGGGTTGAGCGCTTCGAGCTGCTCGTGCGCAATGCCCAGTCGGCGCGGCACGCCGGGGCGGAAGTTGTGCACCAGCACGTCGGCCTCGCGCACCAGGCGCAGCAGCGCGCCGAGGTCGGCGGGTGCCTTCAGGTCCAGCACCACGCCGCGCTTGCTGCGGTTGACGCCGATGAAGGCGCGACTCTCGGCAGCCAGCGTCGACGGATAGTGGCGCAGGTTGTCGCCACCCGGCGGCTCGATCTTCAGCACCTCGGCGCCCTGGTCGGCCAGCAGCGTGCAGCCATAGGGCCCGGCGATGTAGGCGCTGAGGTCCAGCACGCGCACGCCGCTCAGCGGCCCGGGTGGCCCGCGGCGCGTTGAAGGCGCAGTCAAGGATGGAGGGTCGCCAGACATGTTGGCAGTCTGCGTTGCCTGCGGCTGCTGAGCAAGGCCATGCCGGTTTGCTTAGGCATCACGGAAACTACGCTGTGGGCGTGGTCGGTGCGGTGGGCGCGGTCGGGGCGGTCGACAACCACGTGATCCGCCAGGCGCCGTCGACACGGCCGCCGGCGGCATAGTAGGGCACGAAATCGAGCGCGCCGCGATACCCGGGCGAGAGCCGGATCAGCGGCAGCGGCTCGGTCTGCACCAGTTGCAGCCACTGCGCCTCGGGCTCGTCCGGCACGCGCAGCGTCTCGTCGGTCTTGAAGCCGTCGATCAGGCCGGTGGCGTAGACCAGCGGGCCGCGGGTCAGCGCCAGGTAGCCCAGGTCCAGCACGGTCTGGCGCACCGCGCTGCCGTCGGGCGCGCGCGATTCCTGCACGTTGCGCTGCCGGCGCCGGTGCACGGTGATGGCCATCGGCAGCTCGATGCGCAGCACGTCGCCGCGCTGCCAGCTGCGTGTGATCGCCAGGTACTGGCCGGGCTGGGCCTGCCAGCATTCGTCGCCCCGCCGCACGGTGGCGCCATGCGCCCACGAGGGGATGCGCAAACGCAGCGTAAAGCGCAGCGGCGCCGCGCCGGGGTCGAGCGTCAACGTCGCGGCGCCGTCGAAGGGGTAGCGGGTGTCGAGGTCGACGCTCACCCGGGCGCCGCCGCGGCCGACCGGCAGCGTGGCCTGCAGCGCGGTCCACAGATGCACCGTGATGCCGTCGTCGCCCGGCTGCACGGCCAGCGGCGGCAGCTCTTCCAACGCCATCGCGCCGCTGCTCTTGCAGCAGCGCCAGGCGGTGGTGTGCACGCGAGCGCCGTTGGCAAAGCTGTAGTAGCACCAGTCCTCGCCGTTGGGCGCCAGCGCGCCCAGCAGCTCGTTGTAGGCCGAGCGCTCGATCTCCTCGGCGTACTGCGGGTCGCCGCTGATGCGCAGCAACTCGCGGTTGAGCTGCATCCAGGCCAGCGTCGAGCAGGTCTCGACGTAGGCCTGCGGGAAGAAGCCGCCCGGCGCGTTGAAGACCTCGCGCGAGCGGTGCGCCACGCCGCCCCAGGGGCCGCCGCCCAGCGTCAGGTGGTGCTCGCGGATGCTTTGCCACAAGCGTTGCACCGCCTCGCGCAGGTCGGCGCGGCCGGTGGCGCGGTGCAGCTTGGCCAGGCCCACCAGGTTCCACGCCAGCTGATAAGCCTTGCCGGTGGCGATCTCGGCGGCGTCGGCGCCGGCCAGCGCGCGCTGCAGCAGCGCCAGCGGCGCATGCGCGTCGGCCTGCTGCAGCACGCGCAAGGCAAGGTCCAGGTAGCGTGGCTCGCCGGTCGCGAAGTACAGCTCGCAGGCCGGGTCCATCAGCACCGTGGCCGACAAGCCGAAGTGGTTGCCGAGGTCGGTGATGTCGATGCCGCCCTCGCCCAGCGTGCGCGCGCACAAGTCGCCGATGCGGCACGCGGCCTGCAGCCAGCGATCGTTGTCGCCGAGCTGGCGGTGCGCCTCCAGCAGGCCCAGGATCAGGTAGCTGTGGGTCCAGATGTCCCAGCTGCGGACGCTGGGCGCGCCGTCCCAGTTGGGCGGCGTCGGCGGCTTGGGCGCTTGCGGCACCATGAAGCGGCGCGATGGCGCGTAGGTGCCGAGGTAGCCATCGGCCTCCTGCTGGTCGCACAGGAAGTCGGCGACGCGGCCGACGCTGGCGCGCAGGGCGTCGTCGCCGCTGCGCGCCGCCGCGCGCGCCGCCGCCGCCAGCCATTTGCCGGCATGCTCGCCGTACCAGTCGCCCTCGACGTTGCCGGCGGCGACGGCACGGTCGAAGAGGCGGATGGCCGCGCTCTCGGGTCCTTCGATGAAGCGGTGCAGCCGGCCGCGGCGGCTGGCGTCCAGCGCTTCGCCGAGCGGGCCGCCGAGTTGGATCGTTGGCGTGTTCATGGTTTTCCTTGCGCGGCCAGCCAGCGGGCCAGCGCGTCGACCTGCGCCGCGCTCAGGCCCGCGGCCTGCGCTTGCATCAGGCCCTGCGTCAGCGCATCGACGATGCGCGGCAGCGGGTGCGCCGCAATCAGCGCGCGCGGCGGCACGTTGCCCTGCGGCTGGTCATGGCAGACGGCGCAGCGCTGGGCCCAGACCATGGCCGGGTCGGCGTTGCCCGGCACCGCGGCGGGCGCGACCACGGCGCCCGGTCCGAAGGCCTGCAGCCGGTCGGTGCCGACGATGACCTGGCCGCGCGCGATCAGCGGCTCGTTGTACTTGCCGCTGGTGTGCAACTGGCCCGGCGCGCTGCGCCACAGCGGCTGCAGCGTCTGCGCGTCGAAGGCGTAGAGCACCGGCGCCGGCGCGCCGCTGCCGGCCAGCGCGGCCGAGCGGCGCGCGTTCTCGTCCAGCACCCAGACGACGGCCTGTCGCGGCCCGTCGCTGCTGATCACCGGCGAGCCCGGGTTGCCCAAGGCCACGGTCAACTGGCGCTGTTGCAGCGCGAGGTAAGGCGCCGGCCCGTCTTCGCCGCATTCATTCATCACCTGCAATCGCACCAGCGACGGCGGCACCGATGCGGGCGAACCCACTGCCGCGCGCGTGCTGCCGGTCATGAAGACGGCCAGGCGGCCGTCGGCATCGCGCATCGCGGCCGGCACCGAGCGCGCGCGGGCGAGGTCCAGCGCCGCGTCCTGCTCGCCGTAGGGGCCGAAGACGTTCAGCGGCCCGCGCCGGCCACCGAACTGCGGCTGCGGCCCGGGCGGCAGCAGCGAGGCGTCGCTGGCCGCGTCGTCGCTGCAGGGCGGGCGGCGGTCCAGGCGGCCGGGCAGCCGCCCGCCGTCCAGCAAATAGGCGTTGCCCTGCTTGCCGCCGATGACCAGCAGTTGCGGGCCGCCCGCGGACCGCGGCAGCAGCGCGGCGCCGCCCGAGCCCAGGTCGACGTCGTGCTTCGCGCTGCTGCAATGGTTGAACGGCGTGAAGCTGCCGACGAGGCGCAGACCGCGCCCGCCGTCGTCCACCAGTTGCAGCAGCGATTGCGTCCAGTCGTTCGGCTGCTCGACATAACCGTCGAAGCCCGTGCCCGTCACGACGTGGATGCGCCCCGTCGCGTCCAGCGCCGGGCCGCCGGCGCCCCAGATGCCGCCGCTGCCGCGGTGCGGCATGGCCGACGCGGCAAAGGCACTGGCGATGCGCGCGGCTTGCGTGTCGACCGAGACCAACCAGCCGGTCTCGGTCTCGCCGAACACCACGTACAGCCGCGTGCCGTCGGCACTCAAGTTGAGCGCGCCGCGCTGCACGCGAAAGTCGAAGCGCCGGCGCGGCGGCACCGGCAGCGGCCCGGCGTTGCGGTTGACGGCGTTCAGCGCCGCTTCATCCAGCCGCAGCGGCCAGCCCGGCAGCACGGTGCCGCTGGCGATGTCCAGCGCATAGGCCTGCCAGCGCTGCCGCTTGTCGCAAGCCGTGACGTAGAGCCGGCCGCGCGCGCGGTCGATCACCGGGGTGCTCAAGATGCCGGTGGCCACGCCGTCCAGCGGCGCCGGCTGCAGGCGGCAAGGGGCGGCCAGCCGCGCGCGCCAGAGGATGCGGCCCGGCGCCACGTCGCCGGACGGTGCGGCGTTGATCGCGTAGACATCGGCGTTGCTGGTGGCGGCGATGACCAGCGAGACGCCCTGGCCGCGGTAGGGGCCGGCGGTCAGCGTCACTCGATTCAGGAACAGCGGCGTGGCGTACAGGCGCGGCGGGGCATCGCCGTCGACGTGCAGCGGCGGCGACTGCCAACGCAGGCCGAAGCCCGGTGCGGCGACGACGGCCGGCGCGAGCCGCGTTTCGCGCGCATCCCAGCCGCTGCGCGCCGCGTCGCGGTGGAAGGTGGTGACGTCATCGTCGCTGGGCTCGATGGCGGCCGGCGCGGCCGCACCGGCGTCGGGCCCAAGGCCGGCGGTCCACCGCACCGCGTTGACCAGCAGCCGCTGCAGCATGGGCTGCGCCAGCGCCTGCGCAAAGTGCGCGCCGGTGTAGCCGACCGAGCGGCCGCCGTCGCCGGGCCGGCGGTAGGCCCAGGCGACGATGGCGCGCTGCGGCCAGTCGTCGACCAGTCGTCGGCCATCGCGGAACTGCACATTCAACTCAGCGGTTAGCAAGGGCACCACGCCTTCCGCCGCGAGACGCAGCGTCGGGTAGAACTCGTCGCGGCTGGCGTCAGCCTGTACGCCCTGCGTCACCGGGTGTTCGGCCGCCGGCTCCAGCAACGCGGTCTGCGTGCTGCGGTCGAACAAACCCTGCCGCTCGCCGCCCAGCCAGCGCCGCAGGTCCAGCACGCCGTCGGCCGGCACGGTGCTGGCCTGGTGCAGCGCGACGAAGCCCGTGCCGCGCTGCATCAGCGCCTCGAACGCCTGGCGGCGCGCCGGGTCCAGCAGCGGGTGGCGCGCGTCGCCGTCGGCGTACAGCAGCACGGTGGCCGCGCCTTGCAGCGCGCGCGGGTCGGCGGGCCAGCCCTCGGGGTACGCCGCGACCCACAGCCCAGGCTGCCGGCGCAGCCAGCCGGCGATCTGCGCGATGCCTTGCCGGTATTCGTGGCGGCCCGGGCCTTCGCTGCTGCTGCCGCCGATCAACACCACCTTCAGCGGCGCCGCGGCGGCGGCCACGGGCAGCAGCAGCGCCAGCAGCAGCCAGGCGAGCAGCAGCCGCATCGGCGTCATCCGGCGTCACCCGGCGTCCACGACGCAGCGGAAACCCAGCATGCCCGAGCGGTCCTTGCACGGCGCCATCAGCAGATACTTGCCGTGCTGGTCCAGCGCCCAGGCCTGCGGGAAGTACCAGTGCGAGGTCTGCGGCACGTAGGCGCTGCCGCCGCGCAGCACCGCGGCGCGCATGTGGGCGTCTTGGAACTCGTCGGTCCACTGCCAGACGTTGCCCACCAGGTCCAGCACGCCGAAGGCGCTGGCGCCGCGCGGGTGCGCCGTCACGTCGGCCGGCGGCAGCAGCGTGCGGCCGGTGTTCGGCGCCGGCACCGCCGACGCATCCCAAACGTTGCCCCAGGGGTAGCGGCGGCCGTCGCTGCCCTGCGCGGCGTACTGCCATTCCCATTCGTGCGGCAGCCGCTTGCCGGCCCAGGCGGCATAGGCGCGCGCATCTTCCAGCGCCACCCAGGTGACGGGTTTGTGCGCCCAGCCCACGGGCGGTGCCCCGTCGACCCAGTGGCGCAGGAAGTTGTGCGCATCGCCAGGGCGGTAGCCGCTGGCGTCCACGAAAGCCTTGAACTGCGCGTTGGTGACCGGTGTGCGGTCGATGAAATAACGCGGCATCTGCAGGCGCCGGCGGTGCTGGCGGCGCGGCACGTCTTCCCAGGGATATTGCACGTCGAGCCCGGCCCAGGTCTGGCCTTCGATCTCGACGCCGCCGACGACGAAATCGAATTCGCCGGCCGGGATCTCGACCATGCCCTCGGGTGCCTGCGTGCGCGGCGCGGTCGGCGCGATGGGCACCATCTGCTGCGTCAGCGGCTGCCAGGCCTTGCTGAACGAGGCCAGCGGCGCTGCGGCCAGCGCCGCCATGCGCTGCAGCAGCGGCGCCAGGTCATCGGCGCCCTCATCGGCACTCTCATCGGCAGCCAGCACCAGCAGCGCGCCGAATCCGCGCGGCTCCAGCAGCGCCTCGAAGCGCGCCTGGCCGCCCGCCACGCGCGGCTGCACCTCGCGCCCGTGCCAGACGTCGAAATAACGGTTACCTTGAACGTGCTCGACGGCGAGCTGTTCACCGTCCACCGTGTATTCGTTGCGGTTGACCAGCGTCCACAGTGCCCGCCCACCCCGCGGGAAGCGGCTGGCGAACACGCCGGCCTGCAGCGTGGGCGCATAGGGCCGCCAGTCGGCGCTGACCAGCAGCGGCGCCAGCGCGCGGAACACGGTGGCGATGCGGCGCAGCGTCTCGCCGTCGCGCGGGGTCAGGCCGTTCCAGATGCCCCAGACGTTCTCCCAGGCGTTGTAGCCGACGCCGTTGAACCAGCAGTACTGAAAGTCGTTGTTGCGGTCGCGACTCCAGCGGTTCTCGACGTTGATCATGTGGCGCGGCTCCAGCCACTTGAACTTGGCGACCACGGGCACCACGTCGGGCGGCACCTTCTTGCCCCAGCTTTGAACGTTCCAGATCAGCTGCTCTTCGCAGGAGATGGTCGACTCGGGCTGCAGCACGACGGCGCGGCCGCGGCGCAGGCAGGCGTCGAAAAAGGCGCGCGGCACGCCGTTGTAGGTGTCGCCGTTGATGCCGTCGGCGCCCACCGCGTCGACGATGCGGGCGATGGCCTCCCAGTCGCTCTCGGGGTGCTCGCGCGTGCCGTGGTCCCAGGGCTTGGTCGGCAAAAAGACCTTGACGCCGCGGCGATGGAAGGCGTCGACCGCGCGCTTGAGGCCATCCAATCCGCCGGGCAGGTCGTGCGCCAGGTCGGTCTGGTTGCGGTCGTCGATGCCGATGTTGGGGTAGACGTACCAGATGAGCACGCTGTCCAGGCCGCCGAAGCGCTGCTCCAGGTCGTCGAGGTAGCGCTCGACGGTGTAGTCGCCGTGGGCGCCGCCGGCGGGGTCGAAGAAGAAGCGGTCTTCGACCATCATCTGCGCGTGCACGAAGTTGCGTTGTGCCCATAACAGATCGGGCCGGCGGTAGTTGGCGTCGTCCCAGCCGATGCGCACGAGGTGCTCGCGCCGCCAGTCGCGCAGGTCGCGCAGCCAGTCGTCGGCCGTGCCGTCGACGTCCATCTTCCAGTGGCCGATCTCGGCGAAGGGCCAGCCCGGCGCCTTGCCCGGCGTGGGCAGGTAGCGCTGCGTGGTGACGTGGGAGAACTTGTACTCGGCCATGCGGATGCTTGCGGGCGTTCAGGGCGGCGATTGCAGGAATGACGTGACTTCGTCGTGCGCCGGGATGGCGCTTTGCGCACCCGGCCGCGTGCAAGCCAGTGCCGCGGCGGCGGCGGCGAAGCGCAGCGCCTGCGGCCAGGCGCGGCCGCGCGCGCGTTCGGCCACCAGCGCGCCGCAGAAGGTGTCGCCGGCGCCGGTGGTGTCGACCACCGTGACCTTGAAGGCGCTCTGGTCGAGCATCACACCGCCGCAGCGCGCGCGCAGGCCGCGCGCGCCCAGCGTGACGACGACGTCGGGCACGGTCACCGCGGCCAGCGCGGCATCCACGTCGCCGCTGATGCCGGTGATCGCCGCCAGCTCGCCTTCGTTGACGATCAGCAGGTCCAGCGCCGCCAGCAGATCGGCCGCCAGCGGCTGCGCCGGCGCGGCGTTGAGCACGACGCTCAGGCCGGCGGCCTGCGCGGCTTGCGCGTAGGCGGTGACGGTGGGCAGCGGCGTTTCCAGTTGCAGCAGCAACTGGCCGATGCCGGCCAGCGGCGGCAGCTGCTCAGGCCGCAGCGCGGCGTTGGCGCCGGGGGCCACGGTGATGGCGTTCTCGCCGTCGTCGGACACGCAGATGAATGCGCAGCCAGTGGCCAGGCCGGGCGGCCGCTGCAGATGCAGGGCCACGCCGGCGCCTTGCAGCGAGGCCAGCAGCGGCGCGGCCTGCGCGTCGTCGCCCAGCGCCAGCAGCATCTGCGTGGGCACGGCGCCGGCGCGCGCGCAGGCCACGGCCTGGTTGGCGCCCTTGCCGCCGGGGTGGGTGCTGAAGTCGCGGCCCAGCACCGTCTCGCCGGGGGCGGGGATGTGCGCGGCGCGCACGAGGAAATCGAGGTTGGCCGATCCGGCGACCAGAACAGTCGGCGAGTTCATGGGTCGAGCGCCTGGTAGACGAGGTTGTAGAACGGCGTCGTGGGCCGGGGCAGGTCATGCGCGACGCCGGCCCGGGGCAGATGTTGCATCAGCAGCAGCGCGATCATGCGTTCGCGCGGGTCGACGGTGAAGGTGGTGGTGGCCGCGCCCGGCCAGCCGTAGGCACCCACCGAGCCCAGGCGGCCGCGGCGCGCCGGGCTCAGCAGCACCGAGACGCCGAGGCCGAAGCCCTCGCCGGGGCCGAGGCCGGCGATCGGGTCCAGGTGCGCCAGCTGGTTGCGGCGCATCAGCTCCACGGTGTGGCGGGCCAGCAATCGGCCACCGCCTTCGATGCGGCCTTCGTCCAGCAGCATCTGCGCGAAGCGCGCGTAGTCGGGCGCGGTGGCGTACAGGCCGCCGGCGCCGCTGTCGTAGGCGCGCAGCCGCGTGCCGGGCCTGGCGGCGCTGCGGTCCTCGGTGGCCAGGGTCAGGCGGCCATCGGCGCCCATCGCACTGATGTCGGCGACGCGGTGGGCTTTCGCCGGCAGCACCTCGAAACCGGTATCGGCCATGCCCAGCGGGTCGAAGATGCGGCTTTGCAGGAAGCGAGCGAAAGGCTGGCCCGCCACCACCTCCACCACGCGGCACAGCAGTTCGGTGTGCACGCCGTCGTAGCGAAAGCGCGTGCCGGGGTCGGCCGCCAGCGGCACCGTGGCCACGCGCTGTGCGAAGCCGGCGAGGTCGGCCGCGGCTTGCGGCGCGGCGCGCGCCATCTCGGCGAAGTCGGGGTCGGCGCCGTCCACCGCGAAGCCCGCGGTGTGCGTCAGCAGATGGCGCAGCGTCGGCGCGCGGCCGGGGGTGCGCAGCGGCAGCGCGCCGAACGCCGGCAGGTGGCGTGCCAGCGGGTCGTCCAGCGTCAGCCGGCCTTCCTCCATCAGCATCAGCGCGGCCACGCTGGCGATGGGCTTGCTCATGGAATAGATGCGGAAGATCGCATCGGGCGGCATCGGCTCGCGCCGCGCCAGGTCGCGCTGGCCGTGCGCGCGCCAGTGCAGCGTGCGGCCTGCGCGCGCCAGCAGCACCACGGCGCCCAAGTGCCCGCCGGGCGCGGTGTCGGCGTCGAGGAAGGCGCTCAGGCGCTGCAACCGCGCGGGGTCGAAGCCGGCGGCAGCCGCCGCCGCGGACGCGGGCCGGCGCGGCAGCAGGGTGGCGGCCGCTGCGGCCGTTCCGGCGACCAGCGCCGCGCGCCGTTGCATGCCGCTCGTGGGTGCGCTGCCGCCGCGTTCAGAAGGTGACGGTGTGCGTCACCGAGACCACGCGGCCGCGGCCCGACCAGTAGTTGCGGAAGCCCGGCACCTGCGACCAGCTCAGCACGTAGAACTTGTCGGCGAGGTTCTCGATGCCCAGCGCCGTCTTGCCGCCGCGGCCCCAGTCCCAGCTGGCGCTGAAGTCCATCAGCGTGTAGCCCTTGGTGTGCTCTTCGGCACTGGTGCCGATGTTGAGGTCGCGCGAGCGCAGCGTCGTGAAATCGAAATTGATCTCGGCCTGCGCCAACGGCCGCCAGGTCATGCTGCCGGTCAGCTTGTCGGGGTTGATGTCGGTCGCGCCCATCTGCTTGCTCAGCGGCCCGCCGACGGTGAACCAGGTCTTGCCTTCGGTGTGGGCGTAGGTGGCGTTGAACTTCAGGTCGCGCGACAGGCGCAGCTCGCCGGTCAGCTCGTAGCCCTTGATCTGCACCGGCGCGCGGTTGAGCAGGAAGTCGTTGGTCACCGGGTCGATCGACAGCGACTGCCCGAGGTTCGACTTGGATTGGTAGTACGAGGCGCCGAACGAACCCATGCGGCCGCGCCAGTTGACGCCGATCTCGTTGTTTTTGACGATCACCGCCTGCAAATCGAGGATGCCCGCCACCGACTGGCCGGGGTAGTTGATGTTGCGCAGCGGGATGCCCACGTTGGGCAGCGTGAAGCCCTTGCTGGTGGAGACGAAGGCCGACCAGCCGGCCGGCAGCTTCCACACCAGGCCCAGGTTGGGCAGGTCGGCGTTGTAGCTGAGCGTGCCGCCCTGCACCGCCACGCGGTTGCGGAAGTAGGTGGTGGTGTAGTCGTTGACGTGCAGTTCGCCATCCTCGCGCCGCACGCCGCCGGAGATCGTCACCGGCCCGATCTCGTACGAGGCCTGCAGCCACGGCGCCACGCTGCGGTAGCGCATCGGCGGCACCCACAGGCGATCGGTCAGCGCCAGCCATTGCGAGGCGGTGTCCTCCGTCAGGTCGACGCCGCCGCGCAGCTCCAGCCCGTTGACGCCGAACACGTCGCCGTGCGCATAGGCGGTGCGCAGGCCGTTCTTGCGCGAGCGCACCTCCGACTGATCGACCAGCGTGCCCAGCGGCGCGATCAGCGGGTCCTGCCGGTCGGCGCCGTTCTCGGCCGGGTAGCGCATGTGCTGGTTGGCGTAGTAGGCGTCGAGCGACAGCGCCCCGCCCCACAGGTTGTTGTGCTTGTAGGAGACGGTGGCTTGCTCGAAATCGTTGATCTCGCTGAGCGTGCCGAACAGGCCCGGCCTCTCCGAGGTATTGGTCAGACCGGTGGCGCGGTCGCCGTCCACCAGGTGGTAGTTGCCGTTGCCCTCGATCTTGAACTTGGACACCGAGACCTGCACGCGCTGCTCGCGATCGGTGCCGAAGTTGTAGCCGAGCTTGGCGAAGGCGTTGTCTGCCACCGAATCGGCCACCGAGCCGCTGGTGTTGAGGCCGATGCGGCGGCCGTTGCCGTCGTAGGTCATGCCGCGGTCGATGCGCGAGATGGCGCCCAGGAAGTCGATGGCGTCGGCCTTGTAGGCGTAGTTGAGGCCCAGCTTCCAGCCGGCGCTGTCGTCCTTGAACTGGCTGCTGTAGCGCGCGGTGACCGTGACCTCGCTGCCGGGCTTGGTGGGCGTGCGGCTGATGTAGTTGATGATGCCGCCGGCGGCGCCGATGCCTTCGGACGCCGAGGGCCCGTTGATGACCTCGATGCGGCCGATGATGCCCATGTCGGTGAAGGTCGCGTTGCGCGTGCCTTCGCGCAGCGGCGAGCCCTGCGGCACGCCGTCGAACAGGCGCAGCGCGATGCGGCCGCGCAGGTTCTCGCCGGTGTTGCTCATCGCCTGCGACGACTCGGCATAGCCCGGCACCGTGCGCGCCAGCACCGCGGTGGCGTCGTCGGTGAAGTTCAGGGTCTGCTGGATCTCCTCGCGGCTGATCAGCGTCACGGCGCCGGGGATCTTGTCCACCGCCTTGGGCACGCGGGTGCCGGTGACGATGACGCGCTCGCTGCCGTTGTCGGTGTTGTCGTTGTTGTTGCTGCTACTGCTGGTGCTGGACTGCGCCAGCACCGCGGGCGTGGCCATGGCGGCGAGCGCGGCCAGCGCAATGGGGCGCAAGCCGGCGATGGACGGGCGGCCGCGGCCGGCCGGGGCTTGTCTCTTCATGTTGTGGGCTCTCCAAACGGTGGCGGATCGCCGTGCAGTCTGGTGCAGCCCGCCACGCTCGCAAACCTGCGCTGGCTATGTTCAGGCCGTAGCTTTTGTATGCGATGGTGCCCCCAAGGACCGGGCTAGGCCCGGCCCGCCCCGCCGAGGGGGAGGTCAAGTCGACCGGCTGAGCCGGATCGACTTGACGACAGCGTTTGCACCGCCGCACGCGCCTCGCGCACGAAGGCCGTCACCAGGCGGTGGCGCACCGTCGCGCGCGACCACACGACGCCGATGCGGCGCGGCTCGCTGGGCAGCGGCAGCGGCAGGCAGGCCAGGTCCAGCCCCTCGGGCCAGGGCCGCAGCCACTCGGGCACCAGCGAGACGCCGAGGCCGCGGTCGACCATCACCGCGATCGCGTTCAGCGCATTCAGCTCGAAGCGCTCGGTGGGCTCGATGCCGGCCTTGCGCAGGTACTGCTCGGCCAGCCGGCCACCCCACTGCGTGCGGTCGTAGCGGATCAGCGGCTCGCCGGCCAGCAACTCGTGCGGGTCGCGCCCGGCCCACTTGCGCGGCGCCAGCACCACCAGCGGCTCCTCGCGCAGCAGCTCCCAGCCGCAGCTCTTGGGCACCGCGAAAGGCGCTTCCAGCACCACTGCGGCATCCAGGTCGCCGGCTTCCACCGCGCGGTACAGCTCGGGCGAATAGCCGGGCTTGACGAAGACCTTGAGCCGCGGATGCACCGCCACCAGCCGCGCCAGCACGTCGGGCACCAGCCCGGTCAGCGCGTTGGTGCCGGCGCCCAGGCGCAGCTCGCCGGCGGGCGTCTCGTCGGTGGCGACGGTGCGCAGGTCGGCCACGCCGCGCAGCAGCTCGCGCGTGCGGTCGAGGATGCGCGCGCCCGGCTCGGTCACGTGCACCGAGCGCCCGGCGCGGGCGATCAAAGGCGCGCCGATCTCGCGCTCCAGCGTGCGGATCTGCTGCGCCACCGCCGCCGGCGTGATGTTGAGCACCCGCGCCGCCGCGGCCATCGAGCCATGGTCGGCCACGGCGACGAAGGTGTGCAGGAACTGTGTCTCCAAGGCCTGTGGTCCCGGCGGCTGCCGAAGGGCGCCGCTTGTGGGGTGCGAGGCTAACGCACGGCCGGCTCCACCGCGTCCCGCTTGTAGATCGTCAACCCCTTCAACGACCGCGTCGGCGGCGGGAAGGCCAGGCTGGCGAGGTAGCCGATCACGATGCACAGCATGATCGAGATGGCGAGGTAGAAGTACGGGTGCAGCAGCTTCATCGACCAGGCCAGCGTGGTCAACACGATGCTGGCGGCGACACCGATGGCCACGCCTTGCGAGTTGGCGCGACGGGTGAACATGCCCAGCGTGTAGGCGCCGGCGAAGCCGCCGCCCAGCAGGCCGGCGAGCTCGATCGAGACGTCGAACAGCGAGTGGATGTCGTAGCGCGACAGCAGCAGCGCGAAGGCTATGCCCACCAGCCCGGCGGCCACCGTCATCCACTCGGCGAAGCGCACGCTGCGCGCCGGGTCGGGGTTCTTCACCAGCCTTTCGTAGAAGTCGACCGAGGCCAGCGTCGAGACGCTGTTGATGATGCTGGACAGCGTGGCCATCGCGGCGGCGAAGATGCCGGCGATGATCAGCCCGGTCAGCCCGCTGGGCAGCTCGGCAGCGATGAAGAGCGGAAAGGTCGCGTCGATCGGCAGCAGCGGGTTCATCCGCTCGGGGTTGTGCTGGTAGTAGACGAACAGTGCGGTGCCGATGCCGTAGAACACGAAGCCGCCGGGGATCATGATCGCCGCGAAGGCCCAGATCGAGCGCCCGGCGTCGCGCGCGTTGGGCGTGGACAGCGTGCGCTGCATCAGCACCTGGTCTTTCGGGAAGGTCAGCACCACGTCGAACAGCACCAGGAACACGAAGCCCCAGACCGTGGCCTTGGTGAGGTCGAAGCTGAAGTCGAAGAGCTTGGTCTTGTGCTCGGCCGCCGCGGCGCGCGCGAACTCGGCCATGCCGCCGTCGAGCGACCACACCATGAAGCCGATCGCGAACAGCGCGCCGCCCATCTTGACGACGAGTTGCACGATGTCGGTCCACACCACCGCCTTCATGCCGCCGAGCGCGGTGTAGACGATGGTGAAGCCGCCCATCAGCAGGATGCTCCAGGTCACCGGGATGCCGGTGATCGTGGCGATCGCCAGCGAGGGCAGGAACAGGATCACGCTCATGCGGCTGCCGAGCTGGGTCAGCATGAACAGCGCGCTGGCCAGCATGCGGATGGCGGGATGAAAGCGCGTCTCCAAGTAGCTGAACACGCTCATCAGGTCCAGCCGGCGCAGCAGCGGCACGATCCACACGGCGACGAACATCAGCCCCAGCACCGCGATCAGGTTGTTGGTCATGTACTGCCAGTTGGTCTCGAAGGCCTTGGCAGGGATCGCGATGTAGCTGATGGAGCTGGTGTTGGCCGCGTACAGGCTGACGCCCGCGGCCCAGAAGGGGATGGAACGGCCGCCGACGAAGAACTCGGCCGTCGACTGCCGCTTCTCGCGCAGGTAAAAGTACAAGCCGATGCCCAGCATGCCGGCGAGGTAGACCACGATCACCAGCCAGTCCAGGGTCTTGAGCAGCAGCTTGCCCGACTCGATCTCCAGCGTGCCGGCAGCGCCGGCGGCGTCCAGCCACAGCCAGCCGTCGCCGAAGGCCGCGGCTTGTGCGAGGCCCGGCATCCGGCCTTCGGGCAGCGGCGCCCAGGCCTGGGTGATGGTCTGCCAGCTCATCAGCCGCGGCGCGCCGCCGCCGGGGGGCTGGATGGCGAACAACGCATGCGCCTGGCCGGTGGCGCGCACCGCGCCGGCCGCCAGCGAGCCCGGCAGATCGGCGCGCGGCGGCAGCGCCTGCCAGCCGCCGTCGGCCGTCCAGCGCAGCAGGTGCTGCGGCGCCGATGAATGGGCGCCTGGCAGCACGACGAAGAGCGAGCGGTTCTGCGCCAGCAGCGCCAGCGGCGACACATCGCCGGGCCAGCCGGGCTGCGCGCGCCAGGCGGGCGCGGGCGCGTCCAGCGCCAGTTGCAGCAGCGTGGCGCGGCCGGCGGCGTCCAGCCCGGCCAGCCACAGGCGGTCGGCCGTGGCCGCGGCCCGGGCCTGGCGCAGCGGCGCCGGCAGCGCGGGCAGCGGCTGCAGCGACGGGCCCGTTGCCGCCAGCGTGAGCCGCGCGGCCTGTTGCGCCTGGCCGTCGCGGCCCAGCAGCACGAAGGCCTGGCCGCCTTGCGAAACGGCCGACAGCACCGGCAGCGGCGGTGCCCAGGGCGTGCGCTGCCAGGCGGCACCGCCCGGCGGCAGCACCCAGGCCGCGTCGGCGCCCAGCGCAATGGCCTGGCGATCGACCACGGCCAGCGCCTGCACCGCGGCGCCGGCCGGCAGCGAGGGCAGCGTGGCGCGGCGCAACTGGGCCAGGCTGTCGGCGCGCGCCGTGGTCGCCGTGGTCGCGGTCGTGATGGCCAGCAGCAGCCACGCCAGCGACCACAGCAGCCGCAGCCCGAGCCTGCGCCGCATCAGCGCGGCTCCCCGCGCGGCTTGGCCGCAGCCGCCGCCGCCAGCAGCGCCTGCGCACGGCGGACGAATGGCGCGTCGACCATGCGGCCGTCGAGCCGGATCGCGCCGCGGCCTTGGGCGTCGGCCTGCGCGGCGGCTTCCAGCACGCGGCGGGCCCAGGCCAGCTCCGCCTCGGCGGGGCTGAAGACCTCGTTGGCCACACGCACCTGGCGGGGGTGGATGCAGCTCTTGCCGGCAAAGCCCAGCCGCCGCGCCATCAGCGCTTCGGCGCGGTAGCCGTCGCCATCGGCCAGATCGGGATAGGCGCCGTCGTAGGCCGGCACGCCGGCGGCGCCGGCCGCCAGCCGCAGCGCGTGCAGCGTCGCGTGGACGTTGGCGGGCTCGCCGCGCGCGATGCCCAACGGCTCATACAAGTCGGCCAGGCCGAGCTGCAGCCCGGCCACGCGCGCATCGGCAGCGCCGATCTCTGCGGCGCGCAGCAGCGCGGCGGCGCTTTCGATGTTGATCAGCAGCGCCAGCGGCGGCAGGCCGCCGGCCGCGGCCTCGGCGGCCTGCAGCGCGGCAGCAGCGTGGCGCACGTCGGCCGCGGTCTCGGCCTTGGGCAGGTTGATCCAGTCCAGCCCCGGGCGCACGACGGCGCGCAGGTCATCGTCGAACCAGGGCGTGCCGGGCGCGTTGACGCGCACGATGATCAGCGGCCGCGGCGAGCCCGCCGCCAGGCGATCCAGCAAGGCCGCCACCGCGGCGCGAGCCTGGCCCTTGGCGGCCGGCGGCACCGCGTCTTCGAGGTCGAACGACAGCGCGTCGGCGTCACCGGCCAGCGCCTTGTCGAACAGCTCGGGGCGCGAGCCCGGCACGAAGAGCTTGCTGCGAAAGCCGCGCGTGGCGCCGGAAGGGAAGCCGCGCGCGGCGCTGGAAGGGGGTGTCGGCACGGCCGGCAGTGTGGGCCAAGCCGCGCCCGGCCGTCGCGCCGCGCGGCCATCTTCAGACGATAGCTTTGCTTCGCTCCTGAGCGCCCCCAGGGTCGGGCCGGCCCGCCGCCATTTGCGACAATGCGCGCCGTTCAGGAGTCCTCCCATGCCCTTGTCACTGCAAACCTCGGCCGCGGCCGAAGAAGCCCCCGCCAAGACCGAAGCCGGCGACCGCCCCAGCGGCCTGGCCGAGCAACTCGCGTTCAAGTCGCGCTTCGTGCTCGTGTTCGGCGAGATCGACGACCAGCTCGCGCGCCGCGTCTGCGAGCGGCTGATCCTGCTGTCGCAGGCCAGCGAGGCGCCGATCCAGATGCTGATCTCCAGCCCCGGCGGTCACGTCGAATCGGGCGACGCGATCCACGACATGATCCGCTTCGTGCGCGCGCCGGTCACCTGCATCGGCACCGGCTGGGTGGCCAGCGCCGCGACGCACATCTTCCTGGCCGCGCCCAAGGACCGCCGCGTGTGCCTGCCCAACACGCGCTTCATGATCCACCAGCCCGCCGGCGGCGCCGGCGGCCGCGCCACCGACATCGCGATCCAGGCCAAGGAGATCATCAAGACGCGCGAACGCATCGCGCGCGTGATCGCCGCCGAGACCGGCAACCCGGTGGAAAAGGTGCGCGCCGACATGGAGCGCGACTACTGGATGACGGCCGACGAGGCCATCGCCTACGGCATCGCCTCGCGCGTGATCGTCAACCAGAAGGACCTGGCCTGAGCATGGCGACGCCGACCCCGGAGCTCGTGCGCAACTACATCGCCGCCGGGCTGAACTGCTCCCATCTCGAAGTGGAAGGCGACGGCCAGCACTTCTTTGCCACCATCGTGTCGCCGCAGTTCGAGGGGCTGCCGCGCGTGCGCCGCCACCAGCTCGTCTACGGCGCGCTGGGCGAGCGCATGCGCGAAGAGATCCATGCGCTGTCGATGAAGACGCTGACGCCTGCCGAATTCGAGAAGGCATGATCACCCTCGCGCTCAGCAAGGGCCGCATCTTCGACGACACGCTGCCGCTGCTGCGCGCCGCCGGCATCGAGGTGCTGGAAGACCCGGAGCAAAGCCGCAAGCTGATCATCGGCACCAGCCGGAGCGACCTGCGCGTGGTGCTGGTTCGCGCCTCGGACGTGCCCACCTACGTGCAGCAAGGCGGCGCCGACCTCGGCGTGGCCGGCCTGGACGTGCTGCTGGAGCACGACAGCCACGGCCTGTATCGCCCGCTGGACCTGGGCATCGCGCGCTGCCGCCTGAGCGTGGCCACGCGCGCCGACTTCGACTACGCCAGCGCCGTGCGCCAGGGCTCGCGCATCCGCGTCGCCACCAAGTACACGCAGCTTGCACGCCAGCATTTCGCCGCCAAGGGCGTGCACGTGGACCTGATCAAGCTGTACGGCAGCATGGAGCTGGCGCCGCTGACCGGACTGGCCGACGCCATCGTCGACCTGGTGTCCACCGGCAGCACGCTGAAGGCCAACCACCTGCTGGAGGTCGAGCGCATCATGGACATCTCGGCGCGGCTGGTGGTCAACCAGGCGGCGCTGAAGCTGCAGCGCGAGCCGATCCGCAAGCTGATCGACGCCTTCGAAGCCGCCGTGGCTTCAACCGCAGCATGACGCTCGAACTGCGCACCCTCGCCACCGCCGACGCCGGCTTCGAAGCCGACTTCCGGCGCGTGCTGCACTGGTCGGCCGAGACCGACGCGGCGATCGAAGGCCGCGTGGCGCAGATCATCGACGACGTGCGCGCGCGCGGCGACGCCGCGGTGCTGGAACTGACGGCGCGCTTCGACGGCCTGCAGGCCGCCAGCCTGGCCGCGCTGGAGATCGACAAGCCCGAACTGCGCGCCGCGCTGGCGCGCATCACGCCGGCGCAGCGCGCAGCGCTGGAGCAGGCGGCAGCGCGCGTGCGCGACTACCACCAGCGCCAGCTCGACGCCTGCTGCCGCAGCTGGAGCTACCGCGACGCGGACGGCACGCTGCTGGGCCAGAAGGTCACGCCGCTGGACCGCGTGGGCATCTACGTGCCCGGCGGCAAGGCGGCCTACCCGTCCAGCGTGCTGATGAACGCGCTGCCGGCGCAGGTGGCCGGCGTGAGCGAGATCGTGATGGTCGTGCCCACGCCCGGCGGCGAGCGCAACGCGCTGGTGCTGGCCGCCGCGCACCTCGCCGGCGCGACGCGCGTCTTCACGATCGGCGGCGCGCAGGCCGTGGCCGCGCTGGCCTACGGTACGCAGACCGTGCCGCGCGTCGACAAGATCACCGGCCCCGGCAACGCCTACGTGGCCAGCGCCAAGCGGCGCGTGTTCGGCCAGGTCGGCATCGACATGATCGCCGGGCCCAGCGAGATCCTGGTGCTGGCCGACGGCAGCACGCCGGCCGACTGGGTGGCGATGGACCTGTTCAGCCAGGCCGAGCACGACGAGTTGGCGCAAAGCATCCTGCTCAGCCCCGACGCGGCCTACATCGCCGCGGTGCGCGCCGCCATCGAGCGACTGCTGCCCGGCATGCCGCGGCGCGAAGTCATCGCCGCCAGCCTGCGGGGCCGCGGCGCGCTGATCCACACGCGCAGCATGGAAGAGGCGTGCGACATCAGCAACCGCATCGCGCCCGAGCACCTGGAGGTCAGCAGCCGCGAGCCGCAGCGCTGGGAACCGCTGCTGCGCCACGCCGGCGCGATCTTCCTCGGCGCCTTCACCAGCGAGAGCCTGGGCGACTACTGCGCCGGCCCCAACCACGTGCTGCCGACCTCGGGCACCGCGCGCTTCAGCTCGCCGCTGGGCGTCTATGACTTCGTCAAGCGCAGCAGCCTGATCGAGGTCTCCGAAGCCGGCGCGCAGGTGCTGGGACCCATCGCCGCCGAGCTGGCCTACGGCGAAGGGCTGCAGGCGCACGCGCAGGCGGCAGAACTGCGGCTGCGACGCTGAAACAAGCCGCCGCCTGGTACAGGCGGCGATCTGCACACCGCGCGCATGCGCGGCGTGCCTGGGTCCATCGCTACTGAATGCGACGGCGGCTGACGGCCCCGCCTGCCATCAATGCCAGCGCCAGCAACATCATCGTGCCGGGAACAGGCACGTTGTTGTTAGGCGGCGGCGCACCGGTGTTACCAACCAGCAGGTTCTCGAACATCCTGCCGTTGTCGTAGGCGCCGTTATTCCAGTTGTTGCTGCTGCTGTCCCAGACGTTCTGATCGGTGATCAGAAAGACGCTGCCAGCGCCGATGTTCTGATAGGCCATCATGACCGAATTGAGGGCTTCACCCAGCATCAACTTTTCGGCCGTGCCCGTGACGATCAGCGGCGCAAAGGCGGCATATTCATAAGTGTTGACGCCCGTGGTCAAGGCATGCGGCAGGATCTGGCCATCGGCCACCGATGCAGTCCGGTAGCCGGCGTCAAGAATGGAATTGACGATCTCGATGCTCGCGCCCAGCGCCGCCAGCGCGGCATTGATACGAAGGTTCTCGTTCGGCGCAAAATCGCCATGCTCGCCCATGAAGGCAATACGGCCGCCGCCGGCCAAGAACGCGGCCATCGCGGACAGCTCGCTGGATGTATAGGCATCAGCCGGTTGCACCGCCCACAGCAGGTTGACCCCCGCCAGACTGGCGCTGGTCAGCTCACCCGTCTGGATCGACGACGAGTGCCCAGGCAGACTGTTGTAGAAATTGTTGATGGTGCCGAGGCTGTACCTATCGCCCCAGACCTTGACCACGCCTGCCTGGGCTGACAAGGTCAGCGCAGCGACACCGGCGACCAACAGACCCTTCAGAACTCGCTTCATAGTCCGCCCTCCAGCGGTTACAACGGTGAGCAGCTCGTCAGCAAGATTCGGTCCAGCACCAAGCGGCAGACCAATTTTGCTGGTCAATAAATGAGTTACGAGATCGTCGCTGCCACCGAACGCCATTGACCCCGGCTGCATGTCAACAAACCCGACGCGCAGGCCGGATCGACCGACTGCTGCACGGCACTGCTCAACTTTTCCGAACGTTGACGACAATCAAGCAGGCGGTCGCAGCCGCTGCCCGGCACCGACACTGCCGGCGTCTCACAACCCCGGAGGGATCGGACCATGATCGACTCGTTCAAGAACCCGCTGATCATCATCGGCCGCGTGCTGCTGGCGCTGATGTTCGTGCTGGCCGGCATCGGCAAGCTGACCAACATCGGCGGCACGGCCGGCTACATCGCCAGCGGCGGCCTCCCGGCGGCCACGGCGCTGGCGGTGATCGTCGGCCTGCTGGAATTGTTGGGCGGCCTGGCCATCGCCATTGGCTTCCATGCCCGCTGGGCGGCGCTGGCGCTGGGCCTGTTCACGCTGCTGGCCAGCGTGCTGTTCCACCGGTTCTGGACGATGCCGGCCGACCAGGCCATGCTGCAGCAACTGATGTTCATGAAAAACCTGTCGGTGGCCGGCGGGCTGTTCATCGTGGCGGCGCTGGGCGCCGGGCCGCTCAGCCTGGATGCACGCCGCGCCCCGGCAGCGCTGCGCACGGCCTGACCCAGGCCGCTCCGGCCGCCGGCCGCCCGCGCATCAGCCGGCGGTCGCGCGGCGGATCAGCGTGTCGATGTCGCCGTCGTGGCGCAGGCCCAGGGCTTCGGCCTCGGGCGTGGCCAGCGGCGGGTAGGCGGCGAACAGCCGCTCGATGAAGGGATCGGGCGCGTAGCGCACCAGCGCCTTGCGCTCGGCGCCGTGGCGCGCGGCCAGCGCGTCGACCAGCTCGCCGACGCTCAGGCGCAGCACCGGCATCTGGTAGCTGCGGCGCGGGTTCAGCCGCGCCGGGTCCACACTGGCCGCGAACAACAGGTTGTCGACGCAGGCGCCGACCGAGATCCACCAGGCGACACCCTCGCGGCTGACCGGCACGGTGATGGCCTCGCCGGCCGCCAGGCACCAGAACAGCCGGCTCATGAAGGCGCTCAGCATGCCGGCGCCGTCGCCCGGCCGCGCCACCACGCCGGGCAGGCGCAGCGAGCAGCCCTGCACCCAGCCCTTGCGCGTGGCGTCGGCCACCAGGTACTCGCCGGCCAGCTTGTGCGCGCCGTAGCTCAGGCCCGGGTTGGGCAGCGTGGCCTCGTCAACGCGCGGCGGCAGCTGCTCGCCGTAGACCGCGATCGTGCTCGCGAAGACGAAGCGCGGCGTACCGCGCTCGGCCTGGCCGCGCAGGTCTTCCAGCAGCCCCAGCGTGGCGTCGAGGTTGATGCGGCGGCCCAGCTCGTAGTCCCTCTCGGCCGCGCCGCCGGGAATGCTGGCGAGGTGGAACACGGCGTCCACCGGCTCGGCAAAGGCCCGTGCGCGCAGCGCCGGGTCGGCGATGCTGCCGGGCAACTGCCGCACGCGCGGATCGGCGTGCGGGCCGGCGAAGCCCACGTCCAGCAGCAGCAGCCGCGCCAGGGGCCGGCCGCCCAGCCCGCCCGTTAGCAGCCGGCGCACCAGCGCCTGGCCGACGAAGCCCTCCGAGCCGGTGACGACGACGGTGCTCATTGCTCACTTCCGGCCGGCAGGCTCACCACCGCTGCGTGATACGCCTGCACGAATTCCGGCGGCATGCGGCGCGGGCGGCCGCTGGCCAGCTCGATGCACACCAGCTCCCAGCGGCCGCGCAGCAGCGTGGCGCCGTCGCGGTCGCGCCGGATCTGGAAGGCGCGCGTCATCGCCAGCTTGCCATCGCTGGCGGTCAGCCAGGTGGCGATGGTCAGCGCCTCGCCCTCGGCCGACGGCAGCAGGTAGTCGTAGGCCGCGTGGCGGATCGCCATCGCGCGATCCAGCCGCTGGTAGTCGGCCAGGCTCAGGCCCAGCGACTCCGAGTGTGCCCAGGCCACCTGCTCGCACCACTGCACGTAGACGGCGTTGTTGGTGTGGTTCAGGCCGTCGATGTCCGCGGCGCGCGGGCTCACGGACCGGGTGAAGGCTTGGCGGTGGTCCCAGTTCATGCAGGGGGAGTATCAGGCCGGCGCGCCGCGCCGCCCAGCGCGTCCGCCGGCCGCCGCAGCGTGCGGTCGAAGGGGTTGATCTGCGGCTGCAGCGCGCGCGCCTCGCGCTGCAGCAGGTCCACCACCACCGACAGGCGCTCGCCTTGCAGCCGCGCCGTCAGCGTGCCCACGCTCAAGGCCGCGGCGATGCGGCCGCTGGCGTCGAACACCGGCACCGCAACGCCGGCCATGCCTTCCAGCAGCCCGGTGTTGGCCGCGGCATAACCTTGACGTTGAACGCGCGCCGCCTCGGTGCGCAGGTAGACCTCGTCCAGCGCGCCGAGCTGGCGGATGCGCGGCACGTTGTGGCGCATCACCTCGTCGCGCTCGGCCTCGGGCAGGTGCGCCAGGATCGCCATCGAGCCCTGGCCCACGCCCAGCGGCACCCGGCCGCCGACGTCGCCGGTGAAGCTGCGGATCGGGAACGGGCCTTCCACGCGGTCCAGGCACAGCGCGTCGAAGCCGGCGCGCACCAGCAGGAACACGCTGTCGCCGAGCGACGCGCCCAGCCGCAGCAGCGCCGGCCGGCAGCGCTCTCGCAAGCCCGCGGTGTCGCCGGCGCGCGCGGCCAGCGCGAAGAAGTCCAGGCTCAGCGCATAACGCTTGTTGTAGACGGACTGCTCGACCCAGCCTTCGTCGACCAGCTGCTGCAGCAGCCGGTGCGTCGTCGCCTGCGTGTAGCCCAGCGCCTTGGCCAGATCGCTGACGCGCGCGCCGCCCTGCTCGGCGCCGGCCGCCAGCGCCTTCAGGATCTGCACGGCGCGGTGCAGGCTGCTGACGGCGGCGTCATCGGTGGCCATGGTTCCTGCTCTTCGGAATGCTTGTTGCTGATCCGGCACAGTTTATTCCGCGGAACGGACTTTGACTGAAATTTGTTCCGACATACGGGTTTCAGGCGTTGACGCCTGTCAGGGCCGCCACACACACTGGGCCGCATGGCATTCCTCGTCGTCGACGGCCTGACCCAGCGCTACGGCAGCGTCACCGCGCTGGCCGACTTCAGCCTCGGCGTCGAGCGCGGCGAGTTCATCAGCCTGCTGGGCCCTTCGGGCTGCGGCAAGACCACCACGCTGCAGGCGCTGGCCGGCTTCGTGCAGCCCAGCGCCGGGCGCATCGTGCTCGACGGGCGCGACATCACCGCGCTGCCGCCCGACCAGCGCGGACTGGGCATCGTGTTTCAGAGTTATGCGCTGTTCCCGCACATGACGGTGGCGGCCAACGTCGCCTTCGGGCTGGAGATGCGCGGCCTGCCGCGCGCCGAACGCGCGACGCGCGTCGAGCGCATGCTCGAACTGGTGCACCTGTCGGAGTTGGCCGAGCGCTATCCGCGCGAGCTTTCGGGCGGCCAGCGCCAGCGCGTGGCGATCGCCCGCGCGCTGGTCATCGAGCCGCCGGTGCTGCTGCTGGACGAGCCGCTGTCCAACCTCGACGCCAAGCTGCGCGAGACCATGCAGTTCGAACTGCGCCGCATCCAGCGCAAGCTGGGCACGACGACGCTGATGGTGACGCACGACCAGGCCGAGGCGCTGTCGATCAGCGACCGCGTGGTGGTGATGCACGAGGGCCGCATCCAGCAGGTGGACACGCCGCACCGGCTGTACGAGCAGCCGGCCAGCCGCTTCGTCGGCAGCTTCGTCGGCAAGACCAACTGGCTGCAGGGCGTGGCGCGCGGCGGCGCGGTGGAGCTGGCCGGCGGGCTGCGCCTGCCCTTGGCCGATGCCGACCACGGCATGGCCGACGGCAGCACGGTGGCGCTGGTGCTGCGCCCCGAGAAGCTGCGCCTGCTGCCGCCCGGCCAGGGCCGGCTTCCGGCGCGGGTGGCCGAGCGCTTCTTCCTCGGCAGCCAGTGGCTGTACCGCTTGGAAAGCGCGTTAGGCACGCTGGAGGTGGCCTGCGCCAACGACGGCCGCGCGCCCTGGCCCGAGCAGGGCGAGGTGGCGCTGGACTGGGCCGACGACGTGGCGCGGCGGCTGCCGCCGGGCGCCGCGGGTGAGCGTGCAACATGACCGGCAACCGCAGCACGCCCTACCTGCTGTCGGCGCCGGCGCTGGCGCTGTTTGCGCTGCTGGTGCTGCTGCCGCTGGCGCTGACCGCGCTGCTGTCGTTCCAGCGCTTCAGCTACGAATCCGGCGTGCAGGGCGGCTTCACGCTCGCCGCCTACGCCGCCGTGCTGGGTGACAGCTTCTATTGGGAGGTGTTCGGGCGCACCGGCTGGGTGGCTTTGCTGGCCACGCTGATCTGCATCGCCGTCGGCGCGCCCGAGGCCTACATCCTCAGCCGCATGCAAACGCCGTGGCGCTCGGTGTTCCTGCTCGTGATCCTGGCGCCTTTGCTGGTCTCCGTGGTCGTGCGCGCGTTCGGCTGGAGCCTGGTGCTGGGGCCCGCGGGCTTCGTCAACCAGTTCTTCGATTGGGTCGGCATCGGCCGCGTGCGCATGCTGTACACGCCGATCGCCGTGGTGGTGGCGCTGGTGCACGTGATGCTGCCCTTCATGGTGATCCCGGTCTGGACCTCGCTGCAGAAGCTCGACCCGATGGTCGAGAACGCCGCGTCGAGCCTGGGCGCGTCGCGCTTCACGGTGCTGCGCCGCGTGGTGCTGCCGCAGGTGCTGCCGGGGCTGCTGTCGGGCGCGCTGATCGTCTTCGCGCTGTCGGCAAGCGCCTTTGCCATTCCCGGGCTGCTGGGCGGGCGGCGGCTGAAGATGGTGGCCACGCTGATCTACGACGAATACCTGCACGAGTTGAACTGGCCGCTGGGCGCCGCCATCGCGCTGGCGCTGCTGGTCGTCAACCTGACGGTCATGCTGGGCACGCAGGCGCTGCTCGAAGGCCAGTATCGCAAGCGGCTGGGCACATGAAGAACGGCGCCGTCGCCTTGAGCTTTCACGGCCTGGTGGTCGCCTTCATGCTGGCGCCGCTGGTCGTCGTCTGCCTGGTCGCTTTCACGCCGGCCGACACGCTGCAGGTGCCTTGGGGCGACTACTCGCTGCGCTGGTTCCATGCCGTGTTCGCGCACGGCGACCTCGTCGCGTCGTTCGTCAACAGCCTGCTGGTCGCGCTGCTGGCGGCCAGCGGATCGGTGCTGCTGGCGGTGCCTGCAGCGCTGGCCATCGCGCGCCACCGCTTCCCCGGCCGCCAGGCGCTCAACGGCTTGCTGATGAGCCCGCTGATCGTGCCGCACCTGGTGCTGGGCGTCGCGCTGCTGCGGCTGTTCGCGCTGCTGGACGCGCGCGGCTCCACCGCGTGGCTGACGCTGGCGCACGTGGTCATCATCACGCCCTATGCGCTGCGGCTGATGCTGGCCGCGCTGGCCGGCGCCGACCCTGCCGTGGAGCAGGCCGCGCAGTCGCTGGGCGCGTCGCGCTGGACGGTGTTCCGCCGCATCACGCTGCCGCTGATGCTGCCCGGCGTCACCGGCGGCTGGTTGCTGGCCTTCATCAACAGCTTCGACGAGGTGACGATGTCGATCTTCATCACCAGCCCGCAGACGGTGACGCTGCCGGTGCGCATGTACATGCTGGCCACCGAAAGCATCGACCCGATGATGGCCGCGGTGTCGGCGCTGATCGTCGCGTTGACCGCCGTCGTCATGCTGGTGCTCGACCGGCTGTACGGCCTGGACAAGGTGCTGGTGGGCCAGCAATGACCGACGCGCCCTTGTTGCAGCGGTTGCCGGGCCTGGCGGCGCGCAAGGCCGTCGACTTCCTGCTCGACGGCCGCCCCGCGCAGGGTCTCGAAGGCGACACGGTGCTAACGGCGGTTCTCGCGCACCAGGCCCGCCTGCGCGACAGCGACGCCAGCGACGCACCGCGTGCCGGCTTCTGCGCCATCGGCGCCTGCCAGGACTGCTGGATGGACGGCGCCGACGGCCAACGGCTGCGCGCCTGCACCACGCCGCTGGCCGCCGGCATGGCGCTGCTGACGACGAGGCGCGGCGGATGAACGCGATCCGGGCCCCCCGGTCGCGTTCGCTCCCCCTTGGGGGGACGGCGCGCAGCGCCAAGGGGGCTCCATGACGACGGTCGCCATCATCGGCGCCGGCCCGGCCGGCCTGCGCGCCGCCGAGCAGATCGTCGCCGCCGGGCTGCGGCCGGTGCTGATCGACGAGGCGCCGCGCATCGGCGGCCAGATCTATCGCCAGCCGCCGCCCGTGCTGCAGCGGCCGCCGAAGGCGCTGTACGGCTTTGCGGCGGCGCGCGCGCTGGCGCTCTTCGATCGTTGGAACGCGTTGCGGCCGCAGGTCGACCACCGCCCCGAGACGCTGGTCTGGCAGATCGAGGGCCGCACGCTGCACCTGCTGCAGCAGGGCCGGCCCGAGACGCTGCCCGTCGACGCGCTGCTGCTGGCCACCGGCGCCACCGACCGTGTGCTGCCCTTCCCGGGCTGGACGCTGCCGGGCGTCTTCACCCTCGGCGCCGCGCAGGTGCTGCTGAAGGCGCAGGCCACGCGCATCGGTCCGCGCGTGGTGTTCGCCGGCACCGGGCCGCTGCTGTACCTCGTCGCCTGGCAGTACGTCCAGGCCGGCGGCGCGGTGCAGGCCGTGCTGGACGCGGCACCGCCCGCCGCCCCGCGGCGCGCGCTGCCGGCGCTGCTGGCCTCGCGTCCGCGGCTTGCGGTGCAAGGCGCGCTGTTGCTGGCGCGGCTGCGCGCCGCCGGCGTGCCGGTGCGGCGTGGCGTGCGGCTCTTGCGCGCCGCAGGCGACGGCCGCGTGCGGCAGCTGCGTTGGCAGCCGCCAGGCGAGCCGGAACAGATCACCGACTGCGACGCCGTCGCCTTCGGCCACGGGCTGCGCAGCGAGACGCAGCTGGCCGACCTTGCCGGCTGCGCGTTCGACTGGGATGCGGTCGACGAGGCCTGGTTGCCGCGCTGCGACGCGCAGGGCCGCAGCAGCGTGGCCGGCGTGTACCTCGCCGGCGACGGCGCGGCGATCCGCGGCGCCGATGCGGCCGAGAGCACCGGCGCGCGCGCCGCACGGGCGCTGCTGCAGGACCTGGGCCGAGTCGACGCGCAGCCCGCAGCGTCGGCGCCGCCGTCGCACGAAGGCTGGCGCCACGCGATCAAGACCTTAGCCCCGCTGCCCGCCGACTGGGCCGCGCAGGCGCCCGACGAGCTGATCGTCTGCCGCTGCGAGGAGATCAGTGCCGGCGAGTTGCGCGCTTGCGTGCGCGACACCGGCACGCAGGAGCTGAACCGGTTGAAGGCGCTGACGCGCATCGGCATGGGCCGCTGCCAGGGCCGCGTCTGCGGCGCCGCGGCGGCGCGGCTGCTGGCGCATGCGGCCGGCGTGCCGCTGGCCGCAGCCGGCCGGCTGCGCACCCAGCCGCCGGTGAAGCCGGTGCCGATCGCGGCGCTGGCGATGACGGCGCCGCCGGCCGCGCCGGTGCCGGCGGAAGAACACGATGACTGAGGCGGCCAGCCGCAAGCTGCGCGCCGACGTCGCCATCGTCGGCGGCGGCATCGTCGGCAGCGCGGCGGCGCTGTTCCTGCGCCGGCGCGGGCTGTCGGTGGTGCTGCTGGAGCGCGGCCTGTGCGGCGCGGCGGCCAGCGGCGTCAACTACGGCGGCGTGCGCGCGCAAGGCCGCGGCCCGTCGCAACTGCCGCTGGCGCTGCGCGCGCGCCGCATCTGGACGCAGTTGCCGGCCTACATCGGCATCGACGGCGAGTACGTGGCCTCGGGCCACCTGAAGCTGGCGCGCAGCGAGGCCGACCTCGCGGCGCTGCAGGCCTACGCGCAGCGCGTGCAAGGCTTCGGGCTGGCGCTGGAACTGGTGACGGGCGCCGCGTTCCGCCGCCGCTACCCCTGGCTGGGCCGCAGCGCCATCGCCGCCTCGTGGTGCCCCGGCGACGGCCACGCCAACCCGCGGCTGGTCAGCCCGGCCTTCGCGCGGGCGGCCCGCGCCGCCGGCGCGACGGTGGTCGAGCACTGCGACGTCACCGAGCTGCAGCACGACGGCGCCGGCTTCGTGCTGGGCGACGGCCGCGGCCTGGAGCTGCGCGCGCCCTGGCTGCTGAACTGCGCCGGCGCCTGGGCGTTGCGCGTGGCGCAGGCCTTCGGCGACGACGCGCCCTTGCACAGCATCCACCCCGGCATGGCGGTCACCGAGGCGCTGCCGCGCTTCATGGACGTCAACATCGGCGTCGAAGGCGGCGGCATCTACGGCCGCCAGACCGCGCGCGGCAACTGCGTGATGGGCGGCAGCCGCGGTGCCGCGACGAACGAGCGTCATGCCGGCCCGCGCGCCACGGCGATCGGCGAGCTGTGCCAGCGCATGGCCGAGCTGTTTCCGCCGCTGGCGCAGGTGCAGGTCATCCGCTTCTGGAGCGGCGTCGAAGGCGCGCTGCCCGACCACCAGCCCGTCATCGGCCCCGGCACGCGGCAGCCGCAGCTGCTGCACGCCTTCGGCTTCAGCGGCGCCGGCTTCCAGACCGGCCCGGCGATGGGCGAGGCGCTGGCGCACTGGGTGGCCGACGGCCGGCCGACGGTGCCGCTGGAGCCTTTCTCGATCCAACGTTTCACGTCAACTGAAAGGAGCGACCATGTCCCTGCCTAGATTCCAGACGGTCTTCTCGACGATCGCGCCGGCGCTGCTGGCGGCCTTGTCAGCCACCGCGGTTCAGGCGCAGACGAAGACGATCTACATCGGCATGAACGGCGGCGACATGGAGCGCTCGTACACCAAGTACGTGTTCCCCGCCTTCGAGCGCATCCACGACGCCAAGGTCGTGGTGGTGCCAGGCACCTCGTCGGACATCCTGGCCAAGGTGCAGGCGTCCAAGGAGAAGCCGCCGGTGCACGTGATGTTCCTCGACGACGGCGTGATGATGCGGGCGATCAAGATGGGCCTGTGCCAGAAGATCACCGACACCGCGGCGCTGAAGGACCTGTACCCGGCCGCGCAGATGGCCGGCGGCATGGCCGCGGGCGTCAACGTCGGCATGACCGGCATCGGCTACAACAAGAAGCTGTTCGACGAGAAGAAGTGGCCGGCGCCGACCTCGTGGCTGGACTTCGCCGACCCCAAGTTCAAGGGCAAGGTGGTGTTCCAGTCGCTGCCGTCCAGCAGCTTCGGGCTGCACGGCTTCCTGATGTTCAACCGCACCCAGGGCGGCAGCGAGAAGAACGTCGACCCCGGCTTCGCCAAGTGGGGCAGCACCATCGGCCCCAACGTGCTGGAGTACATCCCCAGCTCGGCCAAGCTCAGCGAGATGGTGCAGACCGGCGAGGCGGCGATCTTCCCGCTCACGCCCACCGGCGTGGCGACGCAAAAGGCCCGTGGCGTGCCGATGGAGTACGCGCAGCCCAAGGAAGGCTCGGTGCTGCTGATGGTGGCCGAGTGCGTCACCGCCCACAACGACGCACCCGAGCTCGCGCAGAAGCTGGCCGCCTTCCTGCTGACGCCGC
The DNA here is from genome assembly GCA_964470565.1 of uncultured Rubrivivax sp. Classification (GTDB taxonomy): domain Bacteria; phylum Pseudomonadota; class Gammaproteobacteria; order Burkholderiales; family Burkholderiaceae_C; genus Rubrivivax. Next base: position 488,198 of record CAYYDJ010000001.1, on the reverse strand, counting down.
AGGCGCAGGCGGCGGCGCTGGAGTTCGGCAACCAGATCCCCAGCAACCTGAAGACGCAACCGTCCACGCCGGCGGCGCAGGCCACGGTGGACCGCTTCAAGGGCTACATGAAGAACGTGGTGACGCTGGACTGGGACAGCATCAACGCGCTGCGGCCGGAGTGGAACGCGCGCTGGAACAAGCAGATCGAGCGCTGACGCTGCGCCTCCCGTTCGCGCCGGCCGGCGGCATCTGGCGACCGCCGGCCGCGCTTCGTCGCTTGCCGGCTGCGCCGCGCGGCGGCTCTCGTCACGATGGCGGCCATGCCATCCACGGAGCCGTCCGCCATGCACCGCCGCCCCCTTCTCGCCCTGCTGCCGCTGGCCGTTGCCGCGGCCTCGCTGCCGGCGCTGCCGCCGCTGGCGCTGGCGCAGCCACCGACGCCTGAAGCCGCCGGCGCCGCCGTTGCGCTGCCGGCCGATCCTGAACTGGCGGCCGCGCTGCAGCGCTTCGCACAGGCCGGCCCCGACAACCACGCGGCGATCGAAGACGCCGCCGCGCGCTTCACCAAACTCTCGGCCGCGCACCCGGCCGACCCCGTGCTGCGGGCCTATGCCGGCGCCGCCACCGCAATGCTGGCGCAGACCAGCTGGCTGCCGTGGCGCAAGCTCAGCCATGCCGAGGACGGGCTGGCGCTGATCGACAAGGCGCTGGCCCAGCTCGGCCCGGCGAACGACGCGCCGCTGCACCGCAACGTGCCCGCGGCGCTGGAGACGCGCTTCATCGCGGCCGGCACCTTCCTCGCGCTGCCGGCGATGTTCAAGCGCCAGGACCGCGGCCGCCAGTTGCTGAAGGACGTGATGGCCAGCCCGCTGTTCGACGGCTCGCCGGCGCCGTTCAAGGCCGTGGTCCAGCAGCGCGCCGCCCGGCTGGCCGAAGCCGACCGCAAGGCCGCAGCGTGACGGCCATGGCACGCCAGCCCGACGCCCACGTGCTGCGCCTGCAGGACGTGCACAAGACCTACCGCCTGGGCGCCCACGTCGTGCCCGCCCTGCAGGGCGTGGACCTGCAGCTGCGCCGCGGCGAGATGCTGGCGCTGACCGGCCCCTCGGGCAGCGGCAAGAGCACGCTGCTCAACATCGCCGGGCTGATCGACCATGCCGATGCCGGCGAGGTGGTGCTGCGCGGCGCGAACGTCGCCACGCTCGACGAGGCCCAGGCCACGCGGCTGCGCCGCGATGCGATCGGCTTCGTCTTCCAGGGCTTCAACCTGGTGCCGGTGATGACGGTGTGGGACAACGTGGACTACGCGCTGTTCATCGCCGGCATGCCCGCGCCCGAGCGCCGGCAGCGCGTGCAAGCCATGCTGCAGGCCGTGGGCCTGGCCGAGCACGCGGCGCACCGGCCCGACGCCTTGTCCGGCGGCCAGCGCCAGCGCGTGGCGATCGCCCGTGCGCTGGTCAAGCAGCCGGCGCTGGTGATCGCCGACGAGCCCACCGCCAACCTCGATTCGCGCACCGCCGACCAGGTGCTGGACCTGATGCGCGAGCAAGGCCACGCCCACGGCGCCGCCTTCCTGATCGCCACGCACGACGACCGCCTGCTCGCGCGCTGCGACCGCGTGCTGCGCCTGCTGGACGGCGTCATCCAGGGCGACCGCCAAGCTTTCCACCGGGTGGCCTGAACATGATCAACGTCTCGACCCGCTGGCTGCGCTTTGCCGCTGCCAACACCTTGCGCAACCGCCGCCGCTCGGCCGTCACCGTCGGCATCGCCGCGCTGGGCACCGCGGCCATCCTGCTGGCCGGCGGCTTTGCGATCTACACCTACCAGGGCCTGGCCGAAGCCGCGGCGCGCACCACCGGCCACCTGATCGTCGCGCGGCCGGCGCAGTTCAGCCAGGACGAAGACGTGCCGCTGCAGCACGGCCTGGACGACGCCGCGGCGCTGCAGGCCAGGCTGCTGGCCGATCCGCAGGTGCGCCAGGTGCTGCCGCGCGTGGAGTTCAGCGGCCTCATCAGCAACGGCGACAAGAGCACCGTGATGGTGGCCGCCGGCATCGAGCCCGACGCCGAGTTCGCCGTCAAGGGCCCCTTCATGGACGTCAAGGCCGGCCGCGTGCTGGCCTCGGGCCAGAAGCTGCAGGTGATGCTGGGCGAAGGCTTGGCGCGCAGCCTGAAAGCCCAGCCCGGCAGCGGCCTGACGCTGATGGCCAGCACCACCGAAGGCGCGCTGAACGCGCTGGACGTCACCGTCGCCGGCATCTTCAGCACCGGCGTGCCCGACCTCGACAAGCGGCTGGTCTACACCGACGTGGCCACCGCGCAGAAGCTGCTGGCGACCACGCGCATCTCCAGCCTCGGCGTCTTCCTCGACCGCATGGCGCACACCACGCAAGCGCAGGCGCGCACGCAGGCCGCCAACGGCGAGCTGCAGGTGCAGACCTGGCTCGACCAGGCGGTCTTCTACCGCAGCGTGAAGGCGCTCTACAACCGCATCTTCGGTGCGCTGGGTCTGATCATCGGCGTCATCGTCGTCTTCGTGGTCACCAACGCGATGGCGATGGCGGTGCTGGAACGCACGCGCGAGATCGGCACGCTGCGCGCCCTGGGCACGCTGCCGGCGCAGCTCGTGCGCAGCTTCGCGCTCGAAGGCTTGCTGCTCGGCGGCGTGGGCGCGGCGCTGGGCGCGGCGCTGGCGCTGGCGGTCAGCGTGGGCCTGCTGCTGGTGCCCGTGCAGATGCCGCCGCCACCCGGACGCAGCGTCGGCTATCCGCTGCAGATCGCGCTCGACCCGCTGCTCTATGCCGGCACGCTGCTGGCGATGGTGGCGCTGGCCGCGTTGGCCTCGGCCTGGGTCGCACGGCGAACGGTGGCCAGGCCGGTGGTCGAAGCGCTGGCGCACGCCTGAACCACGCCTGAAAGGAAACGACGATGAAGATCCTCTCCGTGCTAACGCTTGCGATCATGAGCTTCGCGGCCCACGCCGCCGACGACGTGGCCGCGCTGCTCAAAGCCGCCGACCGCTACCGCACCGGCAGCGACGCGATACAGGTCGAGACCCGCGTCAGCACCTTCAAGCGCGACGGCCAGCCGGACAAGGAGCGCCTGTACACCGTGTTTGCGCAGCCGCAGCGGCGCTCGCTGGTGCTGATGCGCACGCCGTCGGAGGCCGGCCAGAAGGTGCTGATGCTGGGCGACGACTTCTGGCTGCTGCTGCCCGGCAGCCAGCGGCCGCTGCGCATCACGCCGTCGCAGAAGCTGCTGGGCGAAGCCAGCACCGGCGACATCGCCACCATGAGCTGGGCCGAGGACTACGACGGCACGCTGGGCCCGCCAGGCCCCTGCCCGGCGCCCGACGAGGGACGAAGCTGCCGCCGCCTCAGCCTGCAGGCCACGCGCAAGGGCGTGACCTATGCGCGCATCGAGCTGTGGCTGGGCGACAAGCGCCACGAGCCGGTGGCTGCCGAGCTGTACGTGCTGTCCGACAAGCTGGCCAAGCGGGCGCGCTTCGTGCTGGACAAGAGCGGCACCCAGGTCGACCAGATGCTGTTGCAGGATGAGTTGAGCGGCCAGCGCGAGACCCGGGTGCAATACCTGGCGCGCACGCCCAAGGTGGTGCCCGAGGCCTGGCTGAACCCGATGTTCCTGGCGCGCAATCCGTCGCTGGACTGACGATGGCCGCACGTTGGTGTGCGTGGTTAGCCGGGTTGCTGCTCGCAGCGCCGGCGATGGCCGCGTCGGCCGGCGACACCCAGGTCGACCTGATGCTGCGCGCCGACGACCGCAGCGCCTCGACGCAAGGCCCGCTGGCCGACGCCGAGGCCCGGCTGCCGGGGCTGGCGCCGGCCGAGCCCTCGAGCGCGGGGCTGCAGCTCGAAGCGCGCCACGTCCAGCGCCTGGGCGGCGGCCTGGCGCTGCAAGGCGACGTGCTGCTGGCGCAGCAGCGGTCGGAAGGCGGCGGCGACCGCGATCTCAGCCGCGTCAACGAGCTGCATCTCGCCTGGGACCTGGGCGCCTGGCAGCTCGCCGCCGGCAAGAAGGTGCTGGGCTGGGACGTGGGATATGCCTTCAGGCCCAACGACGTGGTGCAGCAGGAAAACCGCCGCACGCAGCTCGAGCAGACGCCCGAAGGCCGGCCGCTGCTGCAGGTCGAACATTTCGACGCCGACACCGCGTGGGCGCTGGTGCTGGCGCAGCCGCAGAACTGGAACGACCGCCGTGCCTTGGGCATGCAGGAGGCGGCGCTGGCCGCGCGCGTCTACCGCCGCATCGGCGCGCTGGACCTGCACGGCTTCGCACGCCAGGGCCGGCACAGCGGCGCCAGCCTGGGCGCCGCCGCGGCCTGGGTGGCCGGCGACGAGCTGGAGCTGCACGCCTCGGCGCGCGTCTTCCGCCATCACGACGGCTGGGCCTTCAGCGGCAGCACGGCGCAGCCGGCGATGGCGCCGCCCTGGCAACTGCAGACGCTGGGCGGCGGCAGTGCCTGGCTGGTCGGCGCGCAATGGACCGGCGGCCCGCGCCTGAGCGTGCTGGCCGAGGCCTGGCACGACGGCCGCGCGCTGGCCGACGGCGACTGGGACGATTGGGCGCGCCGCAACGCCGCGCTGCGCACGCTGCCGGGCCCGGGCGCGGCCGGCAACCTGGCCTGGCAGGCCACGCCTTTCGACGCGCCCAGCCTGCGGCGCGACAACCTCTTCCTGCGCCTGGCCTGGCAGCCCGAGGACTGGACGCTGTCGGTCGACGCGCTGGTCACGCCCGCCGACCGCGGCCGCGTGCTGACCGCGGCGCTGCAGTGGAAAGGCGACCGTTGGCGGGTCGACGCCAGCGTGCGGGTTTACGGCGGCCCGGCCACGTCGCTCTATGCGCAGTTGCCGCTGCGGCGCAGCGCGCTGCTGGCTTTGACGCGCTCGTTCTGATCGCCGGCCGGCCCCGATCCACAATGGCCGGCGAGATGACCCGCCCTGTCCCCCGCCACGCCCTCAGCGCCCGGGCCCGCTTGTTGGCCTTGAAGGCAGCGCCGCTGCAAGTCATCGCGCACGAGCTGAAGATCGGCGTGCCACTGTGCACCGGCGTCGCGCTGTTCCTCACCGCGGTGTTCGGCGACTCCTTCGTCGACAACCTGGTGTTCTCGCTGTGCATCGGGCTCAGCATCCAGGCGCTGATCGAACTGGGCCGCCTCGGGCTGGCGGCCTGGCTGCTGCGCCGGCGCCGCGACAGGGGCATCAGCGGCGATGATGATGAAGCCGCGCTGGAGAACAGCTGGCCGGGCTGGGTGCTGATGGTGCCGTGGATCCTGCTGAGCGTGGCCATCGGCTACGTCGGCGGCTCGGTGGTGGCCGGCGCGCTGACCGGCCAGCAGCACCTGCAGGGCCTGTTTTTCGGCAGCAGCCTGCGGCCGCTGGCCATCATCGCCACGCTGGTGCTGGCGGTCTCGCTGGGCACCAGCTACCTGTTCTACGTGCGCGGGCGGCTGGCGGCCATCGAGGTGCTGGCCGAGGCGGCGCGCCGCAGCGCCGCCGAGACCCAGCTCAAGCTGCTGCAAAGCCAACTCGAACCGCACATGCTGTTCAACACCCTGGCCAATTTGCGCGTGCTGATCGGGCTCGACCCGCCGCAGGCGCAGGCCATGCTGGACCGGCTGATCGCCTTCCTGCGCCACACGCTGGCGGCCACCCGCAGCGAGCGCCACACGCTGGCCGACGAGTTCGGCGCCTTGAGCGACTACCTGGCGCTGATGGGCGTGCGCATGGGCGCGCGGCTGCAGCCGCGCTTCGAGCTGCCCCCCGAATTGAGCGGCACGATGGTGCCGCCGCTGCTGCTGCAGCCGCTGGTCGAGAACGCCATCAAGCACGGGCTGGAGCCCAAGGTCGAAGGCGGCCGGCTGGAGGTGCAGGCGCGCCGCGTCGGCGCCGACCGGCTGCAGCTGCGCGTGCGCGATACCGGCGTCGGCCTGTCGGCCGCGCCGCCGGCTGCGGGCAGCCGCTTCGGGCTCAGCCAGGTGCAGCAGCGGCTGGCGGCGCTGTACGGTTCCAGCGCCCTTTTCTCGCTGCAGCCGGCAGCCGATGCCGACGGCGGTGCCGAGGTGCTGATCGAACTGCCGATGGAGCCTGCATGAACGCCAGTGCGCTGATCGCCGAGGACGAGCCGCTGCTGGCCGCCGCGCTGCGCAGCGACCTGCAGGCCCTGTGGCCCGCGCTCCAGATCCTGCCGCTGCAGGCCGACGGCCGCAGCGCGCTGGAGGCCGCGCTGGCGCTGCGGCCGCAGGTCTGCTTCCTGGACATCCGCATGCCGGCCCTGAGCGGGCTGGAGGTGGCCGCGGCGCTGGCCGAGGACTGGCCCGACCAGGAGCCGGCCGCGCCCTTCCCACTGCTGGTGTTCGTCACCGCCTACGACCAGTACGCGCTGCAGGCCTTCGAGGCGCAGGCCGTGGACTACCTCGTCAAGCCGGTGCAGCGCGAGCGGCTGGCGGCCTGCGTCACGCGGCTGCAGCAGCGGCTGGCCGACCGCGCGCCGCAGCGCGAGGCGTTGTCGCAGGCGGTTGACCAGTTGCGCCACCTGCTGGGCCAGGCCGCGCCGCCGGCGCAGCCGCGGCTGCAGGTCATCCAGGCGCAGGTGGGCTCGGTCGTGCACCTGGTGCCGATCGAGCAGGTGCTGTACTTCGAGGCCGCCGACAAATACGTGCGCGTGGTGACTCCTGAGCGCGAGCACCTGATCCGGCTGTCGCTGCGCGAGCTGCTGCCGCAGCTCGACCCTGCCGTGTTCTGGCAGGTGCACCGCGGCACCGTGGTGCGCGCCACCGCCGTCAGCAGCGCCCACCGCGACGACAGCGGCAAGGTCGCGCTCACGCTGGCCGGCCGCCCCGAGAAGCTGGTGGCCAGCCGGCTGTATGCGCATCTGTTCAAAGGCATGTGACCGCCATGACCCTCGTCGCCCACCGCCTGCCCACGCCGCTGGGCGAGATGCTGGCCGTCGCTTCGCCGCGCGGCCTGTGCCTGCTGGAGTTCGACGGCCAGCCGCGCGTGGACCGCGAGCTGGCCCAGGTGGAGGCCGCGCGCGGCGGCCCGGCGCTAAAGGGCGCGAACGCCGTCACCGAGCAGCTCGCCGCCGAGCTGGCCGATTATTTCAACGGCTTGCGGCAGGCCTTCGGCGTGCCGCTGGACCTGGTGGGCACGCCGTTCCAGCTGGCCGCCTGGCAGGCCCTGCTGGCCATCCCCTACGGCGACACCCGCAGCTATGCCGAGCAGGCGCGCGCCATCGGTCGCCCGACGGCCGTGCGCGCGGTGGCGGCCGCCAACGGGCAGAACAAGGTCTCGATCGTCGTGCCCTGCCACCGCGTGATCGGCAGCGACGGCAGCCTCACCGGCTTCGGCGGCGGCCTGCCGCGCAAGCGGGCGCTGCTGGCGCTGGAGGGGCGCAGCCGGCAGCCGTAGCAGTGGCGGCGCCCGCCGCCCCTCCTACAATCCGCCCTTTTGCGGCGCGCCCGAGCAGCGCCGCGGGAGGACCGATCCGTGTCATTGCCGCCGCCGACATCCGCCGACGCTGCCGCGCCCGAGCATCCCGAGCTCGAGCGCGAGCTGGCCCAGCTTTTCGTCGACGCGCTCAACCTCGAAACCCCGGCGGCCGAGCTCGACGTCACAGCGCCGCTGTTCGGCGACGGCCTGGGGCTGGACTCGATCGACATCCTCGAAGTGGCGCTGGAGGTCTCGCAACGCTACGGCTTCCAGCTGCGCAGCGACGACCACGACAACGAGCGCATCTTCCGCTCGATCCGCAGCCTGGCCGCGCACGTGGCGCAGCACCGCGCCAAGTAGGCGCCGGAGGTCAAGGCGCCGATGTCGCGCTGGGGCATGGCGGCCGCGGGCCTGGGCCTGCTGGCGTATTCGCTGCTGTCCTGGGCCTTGATGGCCTGGGCGCCCGACCATGCCTGGACCGTGCTGGCGCTGTTCGGCCCGCTGCTGGCCGGCCTGGCGCTGGCCGGGCTGCAGCGCCGCCACCGGCCCACGCTGGCCGCCTGTGCGCTGCTGGCGCTGCTGCTGCTGTGGGTGTGGCAGCGCGGCGGGGTCGACGTCAACCGCCTCTACGTGCTGCAGCACGCCGCCATCCACGCGCTGCTGGGCTGGACCTTCGGCATCACGCTGCGGCCCGGCGCCACGCCGCTGATCACCGCGATGGCCGCGCGCGTGCACGCGCTGCCGCTCACCGCCGAAGAGCGCGCGTACACCGACGCGCTGACGCGCGCCTGGACGCTGTTCTTCGTCGCGATGATCGCGATCTCGCTGGCGCTGTACCTGCTGGCGCCCTGGGCCTGGTGGTCGTTCTTCTGCACCGTGCTGACGCCAGCGGCCGCGGTGGCCGGCTTCGTCGTCGAATACGCCTGGCGGCGCTGGCGGCACCCGCAGTTCCAGCCGGTGTCGGTGCAGCGCGCGATCCGCGCGTGGAAGGAACAGCAGGCCTCGCGATGAGCGCCGCACGATCACATCGGAGGCGCTCGCTCCCCCTCGGGGGGACGGCGCGCAGCGCCAAGGGGGCCCGATGAGCGCAGCGGCTGCAATGCCCTTGCTGGGCGCCCGCGACCCGGCGGCGCCCTTGGCCTGGCTGGGCGGGCAACCCGTCAGCGCCGCCCGCTTCGTCGCCGAGGCCTTGGCGCTGGCACCGGCGCTGCCGTCCGCGGGGCCGGCGGTCAACCTGTGCCAGGACCGCTACCGCTTCGCGCTCGGCCTGGCGGCGGCGCTGCTGCGCGGCCACACCAGCCTGATGCCGCCCAACGCGCTGCCCGAGACGCTGCGCAGCCTGGCCCAGCCCGGCGTCGAGCCCTACGCGCTGGTCGACCACGACGAGGTCGACGCCGGTGGCCTGCGCCGCGTGCCGGTGCGGCGCCCGGCCGTTGACGACGCCGCCGCGGCCGCAGTGCCGCTGCTGGCGTCCGACCTGGCCGCGGTGTGCCTGCTGACCTCGGGCTCCACCGGCGCGCCGCAGCCGCACCGCAAGCGCTGGGGGCCGCTGGTGGCCAACATCGCGGCCGAGGCCGCGCGCCTGGCCGAACTGTGCGGCTGGCCCTCGCTGCAGGGGCTGAACATCGTCGCCACGGTGCCGCCGCAGCACAGCTACGGCTTCGAGTCCAGCGTGCTGCTGGCGCTGCTGGGCGGCGCCGCGTTCGACAGCGGGCGGCCCTTCTACCCGGCCGACATCGTGGCCGCGCTGCAGCGGCTGCCGCGGCCGCGCGCGCTGGTCACCACGCCGTTCCACCTGAAGACGCTGCTGGCCGCCGGCCTGGCGCTGCCGGCGGTGGACCTGCTGCTGTCGGCCACCGCGCCGCTGTCGCCGCAGCTCGCAGCCGAGGCCGAGGCGCGGCTGCAGGGCCGGCTGGTCGAGATCTACGGCTGCACCGAGGCCGGCCAGGTGGCGGCCCGCCGCACCACCGACGGCGAGGTCTGGACCGCGCTGGGCGCGCTGCGGCTGTGGCGCGAGGCCGATGGCGGCGGCGCCGAGCGCTTCGTGGTCGAGGGCGGCCACGTGGTCGAGCCGACGCCGCTGGCCGACGTGCTGGAACTGCTGGACGAGCGGCGCTTCCGCCTGCTGGGCCGCAGCGGCGACCTGATCCACGTGGCCGGCAAGCGCAGCTCGCTGGCGCACCTGAACTTCCAGCTCAACCGCGTGCCCGGCGTGCAGGATGGCGCCTTCTGGCTGCCGGATGACGTGCCCGACGGCGTGGTGCGGACGGTGGCCTTCGCGGTGGCGCCTGAGCTCACGGCGGCCGAGGTGATCGCCGGGCTGCGCCGCCGCCTGGAGCCGGCCTTCGTGCCGCGCCGCGTGGTGCTGCTGGACGCGCTGCCGCGCGAGGCCACCGGCAAGCTCACCGCCGCCAGCCTGCGCGCGCTGGTGGCGCGGCACCTGGGCGGCGGCGACGCAGTAACGACCGACGATGCCGCCGCCGTCACCAGCTTCGAGGTCGCCGCCGACCACCCCGCCTTCGACGGCCACTTCCCCGGCCAGCCGGTGCTGCCCGGCGTGGTGCTGCTGGGGCTGGTGATGCAAGCGCTGCGACGGCAGCCGGCGCTGACAGCCGTCATCGGCGACACGCCGGTGATCGAGGCCGTCAAGTTCCTGGCGCCGGTCGGCCCCGGCGCGCGGCTGCGCGTGGCGCTGCGCGCCGACGGCCGCGGCGTCGCCTTCGAGGTGCACGACGGCGAGGGCGAGCACGCACGCGCGGTCGCCCGCGGCAAGCTGGCAGCCGCCGTCCGCTGAGCATGGCCGGCGACAAGGCGCCCCCGCCGCCCGGGGACTGGTCGCGCCAGCGCGAGCGCGGCAACGTCTTCACGCTGCGCCTGATGGCCTGGATCGCGCTGCACCTGGGCCGCCCGGTGGCGCGCGCGCTGCTGGTGCCGACCACCTGGTACTTCTTGCTGTTCTCGCCCGGGCCGAAGCGGCAGACGCGGCGCTACCTGCGCCGCGCCCTCGGCCGCGAGCCCGGCTGGGCCGACCACTACCGCCAGGTGCACCACTTCGCCTCGGTGGTGCTGGACCGCATCTACCTCGCGCGCGGCGCGCGCGAGCGCTTCGACTTGCAGGTGCACGGCGGCGAGCTGGTGGACGCCCTGCTGGCCGAAGGCCGCGGCGCCTTCATGCTGGGCGCGCACATCGGCAGCTTCGAGGTGCTGCACGCGGTGGGCAAGGGCCAGCAGCTGCCGGTGGCGATGGTGATGTACCCCGACAACGCGCGCCTGATCCAGACCGTGCTGCAGGCGGTGGCGCCGCAGTCGGTGCTGGAGATCATCGCCATCGGCCGCCCCGGCTCGACGCTGGCGATCCGCGACTGGCTGGACCGCGGCGGCCTGATCGGCGCGCTCGGCGACCGGCTGCCGCCGGGGCCCGTGCGGGGTCATCGCGGCGATGCGCGGCAAGTGCCCTTCCTCGGCACGCCGGCCGCGTTCAGCGACGGCCCGCTGCGGCTGGCCCAGGTGCTGCGGCGCAAGGTGATGTTCATGGTCGGCCTCTACCGCGGCGGCAACCGCTACGAGGTGCGCTTCGAGCTGCTGGCCGACTTCACCCAGGCCGCGGCCGACCCCGCGGGGCGTGAGGCACAGTTGCAGGCCGCGCTGGCGGACTACGTGCGGCGCCTGGAGGCGCTGTGCCGCGAAGCCCCGTACAACTGGTTCAACTTCCATGACTTCTGGCATGAAGACTGACGCCCGCCGCCGCGCGCTGCTGCTGGCCGCGGCCGCCGCGGCCTGGCCGCTGGCGGCACCGGCGCAGAAGGCGCCCAAGCCACCGCAGGCGCAGCAGGCGCAGCAGGCGCAGCAGGCGCAGCAGGCGCAACAGCAGCCGCTGACGCTGCAGGCGCTGATGCAGCAGATGGCCGCGCGCAAGAGCGGCGAGGCGCGCTTCACCGAAGAGCGCACGGTGGCCGGCATCGAAGGCCCGTTGCTGTCCAGCGGCACGCTCAGCTTCGCGGCGCCCGACCGCTTTGCCCGCCACACGCTGCAGCCCACGCGCGAGTCGATGGAGGTGCAGGGCCGCACGCTGATCCTGCGCCGCGGCAACCGCACGCGGCAGCTCGAGATCGACGCCGTGCCCGAGGTCGGCGCGCTGCTCGAAGCGCTGCGCGCCACGCTGACCGGCGATGCCGCGCTGCTGGCCAGGCATTTCAACACCACGCTGACCGGCGACGACGCCAAATGGGTGCTGCGCCTGCGCCCGGTGGACCCGCGGCTGGCGCAGCAGGTGCGCGAGGTCGAGCTGGTCGGCCAGGCCGCCGACCTGCGCAGCATCCTGCTGCAGCTGGCCAACGGCGACCGCTCGCTGATGCTGCTGGAACCGCTGGCGGCGCCGGCGAAATGAGCTCGTCGCGCCGCGCCCTGCTGCTGTGGGCCCTGCTCGTCGCCCTTGCCATCGCGGTGCTGCTGCGCACCACCTTCACCGCTGACCTCAGTGCCTTCCTGCCGGCCGCGCCCGACGCCCGCCAGCGCCTGCTGATCGAGCAGATCCACAGCGGCGCGCCGTCGCGCACGCTGCTGATGGCGATCGACGGCGGCAGCGCCGCGCAGCGCGCCGACGCCTCGCGCGAACTGGCCGCCAAGCTGCGCGCCGACGCCCGCTTCGAGCAGGTCAACAACGGCCAGACCGAGGGCTTCGCCGGCTTCGGCCAGTGGCTTTTCGAGCACCGCTACCAGCTCAGCCCGGCGGTCACGCCCGAGCGCTTCACCGCACAGGGCCTGCGCGAGGCGATCGCCGAATCGCTGTCGCTGCTGGGCACGCCGGCGGGCAGCGCGATCAAGCCGCTGCTCGACCGCGACCCCAGCGGCGAGACGCAGCGCATCGCCGAATCGCTGATCCCGGCGCGCGCGCCGCGCAACGAGCAGGGCGTGTGGGTGGCCCGCGAGGCGCCGCGCGCGCTGCTGATGGCGACCATCCGCAGCGCCGGTGCCGACCTCGACGGCCAGGCCGCCGCCATCGCCGCGGTGCGCGCGGCCTTCGCGCCGATCGCCGCCAGGGGGCTGACGCTGCAATTGAGCGGCGCGCCGGTGTTCTCGGTCGACAGCCGCAGCCGCATCGAGTACGAGGTGCACAAGCTGGCGATCGCCGGCAGCGTGGTCGTGGTGGCGCTGCTGTGGCTGGCCTTCGGCTCGCTGCGCGCGCTGGTCGTCGCCGCGCTGCCGGTGGCCAGCGGCGTGCTGGCCGGCATCGCCGCGGTGTCGCTGGCCTTCGGCAGCGTGCACGGCATGACGCTGGGCTTCGGCACCACGCTGATCGGCGAGGCCGTGGACTACGCGATCTACTACCTGATCCAGGCGCGGCGCGACGAGCACGGCCGCGGCGGCTGGCGGCACTGGCTGGCCACCAGCTGGCCCACGGTGCGGCTGGGGCTGCTGACCTCGGTCTGCGGCTTCGCGGCGCTGCTGTTCTCGGGTTTTCCGGGGCTGGCGCAGCTGGGCGTGTTCTCGGTCGCCGGGCTGGTGGCGGCAGCGCTGGTCACACGCTTCGTGCTGCCGGCGCTGATGCCTGATGGCGCCAGTGGTGCCGACGGTGGCGGCTGGCGCGCGCCGCTGGGCCGCGCCACGCGCGCCGCGCTGCAGGTGTTGCCCCGTGCGCGCTGGCCGGTGCTGCTGCTGGCCGCCGCCGCGGCCGTCGTGCTGTGGCAGCGCGGCGATCTGTGGCGCGCCGACCTGGCGTCGCTGAGCCCGGTGCCGCGCGCCGCGATTGAGCTGGACACCCGGCTGCGCGCCGACCTGATGGCCGGCGACAGCGGCCGGCTGCTGGTGGTGCAAGGCCCCGACGTGCAGACGACCTTGCAGCGCACCGAGGCGGTGGCCGAGCGGCTGGAAGGCCTGCTGGAGCGCGGCGCCATCGGCGGCTTCGACAGCGTGACCCGCTTCCTGCCCAGCCAGGCCACGCAGGCGCGCCGGCTGGCCGCGCTGCCCGATGCCGCCACGCTGCAGGCCAACCTGCAGCAGGCGACGCAAGGCGGCCCGCTGCGCGCCGAGCGGCTGGCGCCTTTCCTCGCCGAGGTCGAGGCGGCGCGCCGGCAGCGGCCCATCACGCTGGACGACCTGCGCGGCAGCGCGGTGGCGCTGATCGTCGACGCGCTGCTGCTGCGCCGAGCCGACGGCAGCGCCGCCGCCTTGCTGCCGCTGCAGCCGGCCGGCGACCGGCCGCTGGACACCGCGGCGCTGGACCGCGCGCTGCAAGGCCTGCCCGAGGTGCAGGTGCTGGACATCGGCACCGAGCTGGGCAGCCTCTACCAGCGCTACCTGCACGAGGCACAGGTGCAGGCCGCCTTCGGCGCCGCCGGCGTGCTGCTGCTGATCGGGCTGTGGCTGCGCTCGGCGCGGCGGCTGCTGGCCGTCGCGCGGCCGCTGGTGCTGGCGGTGCTGCTGACCATGGGCGGCCTGGCCGCGGCCGGCGTCTCGCTGGGCATCCTGCACCTCGTGGGCCTGCTGCTGGTGGTGGCGGTGGGGTCGAACTACGCGCTCTTCTTCGACATGCTGGCCAACGGCGAAGGCGGCAGCAGCGATGGCGACGACACCCTGGCCTCACTGCTGCTGGCCAACCTGACGCTGGTGGCCTCCTTCGCGCTGCTGGCCACCTCCAGCATCCCGGTGCTGGCCGCCATCGGCCTGGTGGTGGCACCGGGCACGCTGCTGGCGCTGCTGCTGGCCGCCGTTTTCGCGCCGCCGGCCGGCGCGCTGAACGACAATCCGCGGCCGTGAGCACCACGCTGCCCCTGCCGACGCCGACGCCGCCGCCAGCGCGCACGCCCTGGCCTTGGCCGCCGCTGGTCAAGGCCAGCGCCGCGCTGCACGCCGGCGCCGCCGGGCTGGCGCTGCTGCCCGGCGGCTGGCCCTGGGCCCTGGGCGCCGTCGTCGCCGACCATGCGCTGATCACCGCCGGCGGCCTGTGGCCGCGCAGCCGCGCGCTGGGGCCCAACATCACGCGGCTGCCGCTGGCCGATCCAGCACGGCCCGAGGTCGCGATCACCCTCGACGACGGCCCCGACCCCGAGGTCACGCCCGCGGTGCTGGACCAGCTCGACGCCGCCGGCGCGCGCGCCAGCTTCTTCTGCATCGCCGAGCAGGCGCGCCGGCACCCGGCGCTGCTGCGCGAGATCGTGCGCCGCGGCCACTCGGTGCAGAACCACAGCGACCGGCATCGCCACGGCTTCTCGCTGCTGGGGCCGCGCGGCATCGCGCAGGAGGTCGGGCGCGCGCAGGCGCTGCTGGCCGACCTCAGCGGCCGCGCGCCGCACGGCTTTCGGGCGCCGGCCGGCTTGCGCAACCCCTTCCTGGACCCGGTGCTGCACCGCCTGGGCCTGCACCTGGTGAGCTGGACGCGGCGCGGCTTCGACACCCGCGAGGCCGACCCGCAGCGCGTGCTCCAACGCTTGACGCAAGGCTTGGGTGGCGGCGACATCCTGCTGCTGCACGACGGCCACGCGCGCCGCACCGCTGGCGGCCGGCCCGTGGTGCTGGAGGTGTTGCCGGCGCTGCTGCAGTGCTGCCGCGACGCCGGCCTGCGCCCCGTCACCCTGGACGACGCGCTGCCCGCGCGCCACGCCCCACCATGCCCCTGAGCGCCGCCACCCACGCCAGCTGGCGCGCGCTGCACGAGCGCGCCTGCCTGCCCTACCGCCACGCCGGCCGCTTTGCCTGGCACTTCGCGCGCGGCAAGCTCGGGCGCGACCCGGTGTTCCGCGGCATGCTGGAGCGCGGCCACCTGTCGCCGCCGCCGCCTGGCGGCGGGCGCGTGGTCGACATCGGCTGCGGCCAGGGCCTGCTGGCCAGCCTGCTGCAGGCCTGCCGCGAGCACGCGGCGCTGGGCCGCTGGCCGGCCGCCTGGCCGGCGCCGCCGCAGGCCACGGCCTACACCGGCATCGAGCTGATGCCGCGCGACGTGCGGCGTGCCGAAGGCGCCGTCAGCTACCTGCCGCTGGCGCCCAGCTTCGTCTGCGCCGACATGCGGCAGGCCGAGTTGCCGGCGTGCGACCTGGTGGTGATACTCGACGTGCTGCACTACGTGCCGCATGCCGAGCAGGCCGCCGTGCTGCGCCGCGTGCGCCAGGCGCTGGGCCGGCGCGGCCGGCTGCTGCTGCGCGTGGGCGACATGGACAGCCCGCGCGGCTTTGCCGCCAGCCAGTGGGTGGACCGCGTGGTCACCATCGTGCGCGGCCACCGCGTGCCGCCGACCTGGGGCCGCCCCTTGCGAGACTGGACCACGCTGCTGCAGGAGCTGGGTTTCGAGGTGCAGGCGGTGCCGATGAGCCGCGGCACGCCCTTCGCCAACGTGCTGCTGGTGGCCGACGTGCAAGGAGCCGCCGCGTGACGCCGCTGGCGGTCAGCACCCACACGCTGGTCAGCGCGCTCGGCCACGGCCGCCAGGCCACGCTGCAGGCGCTGCAGCAAGGCCGCAGCGGGCTGCGGCAGCGCGACTTCGAGACCGCCGCGCTCGGCGCCTGGCTGGGCATGGTCGACGAGGCCGACGCGCTGGCCGACTGGCCGGCCGCGCTGGCCGACTTCGACTGCCGCAACAACCGCCTGGCCGAGCTGGGCCTGCGCGCCGACGGCTTTGCCGAGCGCGTGGCGCAGGCGCGCCGGCGCTGGGGCGCGGCGCGCGTCGCCGTGCTGCTGGGCACCAGCACCGCCGGCATCCTGCAGACCGAGCTGGCCTACCGCCGGCGCGACGCAGCCACCGGCGCGCTGCCGGCCGACCTGCACTATGCCGAGACGCACAACACCTACTCGGTAGCGCGTTATCTGCGCGCACGGCTCGATCTGCAAGGCCCGGCCGCGGTGGTCAGCACCGCCTGCTCGTCCAGTGCCAAGGTCTTCGGCCAGGCGGCGCGGATGATCGAGCTGGGGCTGGTCGACGCCGCGGTCGTCGGCGGCGTCGACAGCCTGTGCCTGACCACGCTGTACGGCTTCTCGGCGCTGGAGCTGGTCTCGCCCGAGATCTGCCGGCCGTGGGACGCACAACGCCGCGGGCTGTCGATCGGCGAGGCCGCCGCCTTCGCGCTGCTGGAACGCGACGCGGGCGACGCGCCGCTGGGCTGGCTGCTCGGCTGCGGCGAAAGCAGCGACGGCCACCACATGAGCAGCCCCCACCCCGAAGGCGCCGGCGCCGCGCAGGCGATGCGCCAGGCGCTGGCCCAGGCCGGCCGCCGCGCCGACGAGGTGGACTACGTCAACCTGCACGGCACCGGCACGCCGGGCAACGACGCCGCCGAAGACCGCGCGATGCAGGCCGTGTTCGGCCCCGCCACGCCCTGCAGCAGCAGCAAGGGCTACACCGGCCACACGCTGGGCGCGGCCGGCGCGGTGGAAGCGTCGATCAGCCTGCTGGCGCTGCAGCATGCGCTGCTGCCCGCGGGACTGAACGTGCAGCAGCTCGACCCCGCGCTGCAATCGAACTACCTGCTGCAGCCGCGCGAGCAGCGCATCGCGCTGGCGGCCAGCAACTCCTTCGGCTTCGGCGGCAGCAACGCCTGTCTGCTGTTCGGAGCCGCGCGATGACGACGATGCGCCTGGGCGTGCAAGGCGTCGCGCTGCTGGGCCCGGGCTTCGACGATTGGGCGCAGGCCGCGCCGCTGCTGCGCGAGCCGGCGCAATGGCAGCGCCGGCCCACCGTGGTGCCGGCACCGGCGCTGCTGCCGGCCACCGAGCGCCGCCGCGCCGGCACCATCGTCAAGGCCTCGGTCGTCGTGGCCGATGCGGCGTGCCAGGCCGCAGGCGTCGCGCCCAGCGCACTCGCGACCGTGTTCACCTCGTCGACCGGCGACCCTGCCAACTGCCACGCGATCTGCGAGGCCTTGGCCAAGGCCGAACGCCTGGTCTCGCCGACGCGCTTCACCAACTCGGTCCACAACGTGGCCGCGGGCTACTGGCACATCGCGACCCAATCGATGCAGGCCTCCACCAGCCTGGGCGCTTTCGACGCCAGCTTTGCCGCCGGGCTGCTGGAAGCCGCCGCGCAATGCGTGCACGGCCGGCGGTCGCTGCTGCTGGTGGCCTGCGACACGCCCTACCCCGAGCCGCTGCACGGCGTGCGCCCGCTGCCCGACACGCTGGCGCTGGCGTTGGTGTTGGTGCCTGATGGTGATGAAGGCGGGCGTGGCCTGCAGATCAGCATCGCCGGCGACGCCGCAGCCACGCCTTGCAGCGATGCCGCGCTCGAATCACTGCGCCGCGAGATCCCCGCCGCGCGCGCCTTGCCGCTGCTGCAGGCGCTGGCCGATCCGGCGCCCGCCACGCTGGTGATCGAAGGCCTGGCGGGCCAGTCGCTGGCGCTGCAACTCGACGCTGCCGCATGACCGCCCCGCCACGTTGCGCCTGGCCCGCCGACCCGGCCGCGATCGCCCGCCTGATCCCGCACCAGGGCCGCATGTGCCTGCTGGACGCGGTACTCGATTGCGATGCGGCGCAGATCCGCTGCCGCGCCAGCAGCCACCGCCGCGCCGACCATCCGCTGCGCAATGACGGCGGCGGCCTGCCCGCGCCCGCGGCGATCGAATACGCGGCGCAGGCGATGGCCTTGCACGGCGCGCTCAACGCCAAGCCCGGCGTCAACGGCCAGCCCGGCTTCCTGGCCAGCGCGCGCGGCGTGCAACTGCACGTGCCGCGGCTGGACGACATCGCCGGCGAGCTGATCGTTCAGGCCGAGCACCTGGCCGGCGACGAGCGCCAGGCGATGTACCGCTTTGCGCTGCACGACGGCGCCGGCCGCTGCCTGGTCGAAGGCCGTGCGACCGTGGTGCTGGACACGCCGCTGGTGCCGGCGCCGCGATGAGCACGGCCGCGAACCAACCGCTGGCCGGCCGCCGCGCGCTGGTCACCGGCGCCAGCGGCGCCATCGGCAGCGCCATCGCACGCCGGCTGGCGGCCGACGGCGCGCAGGTGCTGCTGCACGCCAATTCGCGCGTCGACCGCGTGCAAGGGCTGGCCGACGAACTGGCAGCCGACGGCGGCAGCGCCGAGGCGCTGGCCTTCGACCTGGCCGACGACGGCGCGGTGCAGGCCGCGGTGGCGCAGATGCTGGCCGGCGGGCCGGTGCAGATCATCGTCAACAACGCCGGCATCCACGACGACGCGGTGTTCCCCGCCATGCGCGCCCAGCAGTGGCAGCGCGTGATCGACGTCTCGCTCAACGGCTTTTACCGCGTCACCCAGCCACTGGTGCTGCCGATGCTGCGCACGCGCTGGGGCCGCATCGTCAACATCTCGTCGGTGGCGGCCATCGCCGGCAACCGCGGCCAGGTCAACTACGCGGCGGCCAAGGCGGCGCTGCACGGCGCGACCAAGGCCTTGTCGCTGGAGCTGGCCAGCCGCGGCGTCACCGTCAACGCGGTGGCACCGGGCATCATCGAGTCGCCGATGGCCGACGCGCACTTCGAGCCCGAGGCCATCCGCCGCCTGGTGCCGGTGCAGCGCGCCGGCACGCCCGACGAGGTGGCCGCGCTGGTCGGCTTCCTGGCCGGGCCGGAAGCCGCTTACATCACCGGACAGATCATCTCCGTCAACGGCGGGATGATTTGATCCCCCCCGAAGCGCCTTCGGCGCCTCCCCCCCAGGGGGGGCGCCGCCAGCGGCCCGGCAAAGCCGGTTCCGCGGCGGCCGCTTGGTTGCCGCTGATGCCTGCGATCGGGGATGTCGCTTGGTACCATGGATAACCGGAAAGTCACGACCCTCTTTCTTCTCGGAGCCACCCGCATGAAACTCCCGCGTTCGCTTGCCGTCGTGCTCTGCGCCCTGGCCGCAGCCCCGGTGTTGGCCGCCAGTTCGGCCGTGACCTCGGCGTCGGACAGCGCCAGCACCTCGGTGGACGCCACGTCGCGCTCGCTGCACCGCTCCAGCACCAGCTCGTCGCCGCGGCCGCTGGCCCAGGGCGACTACCGCGTGGTGCAGGTGCTCAAGCTCGCCGACGGTGCCAACGAGGTCGAGCTGCGGGCGGTGGAAGGCGGCAGCGGCGAAGGCAGCTTCACGCTGCGCCTGGCCGACAAGGCGGTGGCCGACGGCGGCCTGGTCGTCGGCCAGGTGGTGACGGCGCGCCAGCGGCCCTACGGCTACGAGTTTCTGCGCGCCGACACGCGGACCGCGTTCTTTTTGATGCTGGACGACGACTGGCATCGCGAGCTGCCCTCGGTGCCCGTGCGGTCGTGAGCGCGGCCCGGCGCTGGGCTGCCGCTGCAGCACTGCCGATGCTGCTAACGCTCATCAATGGCGGCGCCCAGGCCGGCGTGCCGCGCCTGTGCGAGCAAGGCGTCGAGCTCAGCGCGCAGCAGAAGGACCGCCGGCTGCAGCTGGTGGCGCAGCTCAAGCAGGAACTGCAGCGCTCGGGCCAGGCCGTCGCGCTGGTCGCGCGCTCGGGCGTCGACCTCGCCCGCTTCGAGTTGCGCGATTCGCACGCCGGCATCGCGCTGCGCGACAGCCCCAACACGCCGTGGTCGGTGCGCCAGCTCTACTACGCCTGCGACGAGCAGCGGCCGCGGCTGTTCGACCAGGGCCTGGCCGGCTTTTTGCTGGCCGCCGACGACCTGCCCACGGCCCACGTCACGCTGCTGCTGCCGCCGCCCGACGCGGCGCAGGCACTGGCTGCCGCGGCGCTGGACGGCACGCTCGCCCTGGGCCTGCTGGCGGCCGACTACAGCGCCAACGCCTTCGCCTTCTCCACCCGCTACCAGAACTGCAACCAGTGGGTGGCCGAGCTGCTGGCCGCGGCCTGGGGCGGCCTGGGCACGCAGCCCACGCGCGAGCAGGCGCAAGCGTGGTTGCAGCTCGAAGCTTATGAACCGCACCGCTTCGAGGGCCGGCCGCTGCTGTACCAGCTGGCGCGACTGGTGCCGCTGGTTCATCACGACGATCACCCCGCGAGCGACCAGGCCGCGGCCGTCTTCCGCGTCAGCATGCCCGATTCGCTGCAGGCCTTCGTCGCCCGGCGCTGGCCGCAGACGCAGCGCATCGAGCTGTGCCACGACGATCGCCATCTCGTCGTTCGCCGCGGCTGGCAGCCGCTGGGCCCCGGCTGCGAACCGGCACCGGGCGACGAGGTGCAGGCTTTCGACGCCCACGATGGCGATCGGGCGCAACGATGACCGGCCTCAGCGCCAGCACCGTCGCGTGCGCCCACGGCCAGGGCCTGGAAGCGCTGGCCGCCGCGCTGGCCGCCAACCGCAGCGCGCTGCGTCCCAACGATTCAGCCGACTGGCCGCTGGACACCGCGATCGGCCGCGTCGACGGCCTGGAACAACAGGCCTGGCCGGCCGAGTGGCAAGCCTGGGACAGCCGCGCCACCCGCCTGGCCTGGCTGGGCCTGCAGGGCGACGGCTTCATCGACGCGGTGATGGCCGCGCGCCAACGCCACGGCGCGGCGCGCATCGGGCTGGTGATCGGCAGTTCGGCGTCGACCATCGGCGCCTCTGAATCGGCCTACCGCCGGCTGGCGGCCGACGGCGGCTTTCCGCCCGCGGAACGCCAGCCGCGGCTGCACACGCCGCACGCGCTGGCCGACTTCGTGCAGCAAGCGCTGGGCCTGCAGGGGCCGGCGCTGACGGTGTCCACCGCCTGCTCGTCCAGCGCCAAGGCCCTGGCCGTCGGCGCGCGCTGGCTGCGCCTGGCACTGGTGGACGCCGTGGTGGTGGGCGGCGTCGATGCGCTCAGCGGCAGCCTGCTGTACGGCTTCCATGCGCTGGGGCTGCTCGACCGCCGGCCCTGCCGGCCATTCGACGCCGCGCGCCAGGGCATCAGCATCGGCGAGGCCGCCGCCTTCACGCTGCTGACGCGCGACCCGCAAGCCGTTCAATTGCTAGGTTATGGCGAGCGCAGCGACGCGCACCACATGTCCAGCCCGCATCCGCAAGGCCTCGGCGCCGAGCAGGCGCTGGACCAGGCGCTGGCGCGCGCCGGGCTGGCCGATGCCGCGGCGATCGACTTCGTCAGCCTGCACGGCACCGGCACGGCCGCCAACGACGAGGTGGAAGCCGCGCTGCTGACGCGCCGCTACGCGCCCGGCGTGCATGCCTCGGCCACCAAGGGCCTGAGCGGCCACACGATGGGTGCCGCCGGGCTGCTGCAGGCGCTGACCTGCGTGCTGGCGCTGCAGCGCGGGCTGCTGGCCGGCAACGGCCCGACGACGGTGCCGGATCCGACCTTCGGCGCCGGCTTCGCCCAGCGCTGGCAGGCGCTGCCGCGGCAGCGGCGCGTCAGCCGCGCGGCCAGCCATTCCTTCGGCTTCGGCGGCAACAACTGCGTGCTGGTGTTCGGATGCTGACGCGCCGCGTGCAAGTCCTGGCCCAAGCCTGCTGGGCGCCGACGCCCGAGGCGCCGCGCCCGGCGCCGGCACTGCTGGCGGCCAGCGAGCGCCGGCGCGCGCCGCAGGCCGTGCTGATGGCGCTACAGGCGGCCGAGGCCGCCGGCGGCATGGCTGCGCTCGACCTGAGCACGCTGCCCACGGTCTTCGCGTCGGCGCACGGCGATCTGGCCATCGTCGACGCCTTGTGCCGGACCTTGGCGCAAGAGCCGCTGCTGCTGTCGCCGCTGCGCTTTCACCACTCGGTGCACAACGCGGCCTCGGGTTACTTCGCGATCGGTGCGCGCAACCACGAGGCCAGCACGGCGGTGGCCGGCGGGGCCTGGAGCTTTGCCGCCGGCTGGCTGGAAGCCGCCAGCCAATGCGCGGCCGATGATCGCCCGGTGCTGCTGGTCGGCTGCGACACCGCGGCGCCGCCAGGGCCGCTGCAGTCGGTCAACGCCAGCCGCGACGCGCTGGCGGTGGCGCTGCTGCTCGCGCCTTCGGGGCCGGGGCGCGGCATCGAATGGCAGCTCGTGCCGGGCCGATACCCCTCACCGCCGGCGGCCGACGCGCTGCTGCAAGGCAACCCGATGGCCGCCGCGCTGCCGTTGATCGCAGCGCTCGGTGTGCCGCAGCCCACGGCGCTGCGGCTGCCGCTGTCGGATCACCTCGCGCTGGCGTTGCAGATCGGCCCCGGCTGAGCGCGACCCATCCGGTCGGGCATCATCGCGGCCTTCAACGCCACTGCCCAGGAAGCCCCATGGCCCAGCCCGCGCCGCTGCACGACGTCGTCATCATGGGCGGCGGCCTGGCCGGGCTGACGCTGGCACTGCAGCTTCGCCAGCGCCTGCCCACGCTCGACGTGCTGGTGCTCGAACGCCGCACGCATCCGGTGCCCGCGGCCACGCACAAGGTGGGCGAGTCGACGGTGGAGATCGGCGCGCACTATTTCGCCGAGGTGCTTGGCCTGAAGGCGCACCTGATGCAGCGCCAGCTCAAGAAGTTCGGCTTCCGCTTCTTTTGGAGCGACGGCCGGCGCGACATCGAGAACGTCACCGAACTGGGCGCCAGCAGGCCGCTGCCGGTGAGCAGCTGGCAGATCGACCGCGGCCTGTTCGAGAACTTCCTGGCCGAGGAAGTGCCGCGCCGCGGCATGCGCCTGGAGGCGGCCGGCGCGCTGGTGCGCCAGGTGCGGCTGGGTGCCGGCGAGCAGCCGCACGAGGTCGACTGGCAGCGCCCCGGCGGCGCGTTGCAGACGGCGCGCACGCGCTGGGTGATCGACGCCTGCGGCCGGGCCGGGCTGCTCAAGCGCCAGCTCGGCCTGGCGCGGGATAACGACCATGCTGCGCACTCCGCGTGGTTCCGCATCGGCCACCGCATCGAGATCGACCGCTGGAGCGACGACGCCGAGTGGCGCGCCCGCGTCGCCACGCCCACGCGCTGGCTGTCGACCAACCACCTGGTCGGCGAGGGCTACTGGGTGTGGCTGATCCCGCTGGCCTCGGGTTCGCACTCGGTGGGCATCGTGGCCGACCCGGCCTACCACCCCAGCAGCGCGATCGACAGCTTCGACAAGGCCATGCACTGGCTGCAGCGCCACCAGCCGCGGCTGTGGGACGAACTGGACGGCCAGCGCGGCGCGCTGCAGGACTTCGCGTTCTTCCGCCGCTTCTCGTACGACTGCACCCAGGTCTTCAGCGCCGATCGCTGGGCGCTGGCCGGCGAGGCCGGACGCTTCCTCGATCCGTTCTATTCGCCGGGCAGCGACTTCATCGCCATCGGCAACAGCTACATCACCGAACTCATCACCATGGAAACGGGCGGCCACCGCATCCAGGCCCATGCCCAGGTCTACGAGCAGATCTTCCGCTCGTTCTACGACAGCACGATGGCGCTGTACCGCGGCCAGTACGGCCTGTTCGGCGACCCCGAGGTGCTGCCGGCCAAGGTGATCTGGGACTACTGCTACTACTGGAGCGTGCTGGCCCAGCTCTTCTTCCAGCAGCGGCTGGCCGACCTGGCCTCGCTGTCGCACCTGCGCGACGAGCTGCTGCTGTGCCAGCGCCTGAACGATGCCGTGCAGGACCTGCTGCGCCGCTGGGGCCGCGTCAGCCAACGCCGCAACAGCCGCCGCATGCTGGACCAGGCCGCCATGCCATGGTTCGTGGAGCTCAACCGCAGCTTGTCCGACCGCCTGGACGACCAGGCCTTCCGCGAGCGCCTGCGCCAGGCCACCGCCCGCTTGCGCGCGCTGGCGGCCGAGCTGCTGCAGCACGCACGCGCCGAGCATCCGGCTCTGCAGGGTGGCGATCTGCAGGCGCTGCTGCAGAGCCTGCCGGCGGCGCCTGCTGCGTACGAGCCGATGCTGTTCAGCACTGCGCTTTGAGCGGGCGCTGTTCGCATGCGAATGCCCCGGTCCGGACGAAATCCCCGCCAGGGGCCTCAGCACGCGAAGAAGGCCCGATCGGACGAACGCCCACCTCAAGCCTGAAACGGCGGCAACCGCCGCCAGCGGCGCCACAGCAGCATCGGCAGGCGCAGCACGAAGCCGGTCAGCAGCCGCGCGTGCATCCAGGTCAGCAGCACGTTGTCGCGTCCGTAGTGGAAGTGCGAGACGCCGCCTTCTGCTGCCGTCAGGTACTTCACCGGCGCGTCCAGGTTGAGCGGCTTGACGCCGCGCCAGGCCAGCCGCACGACGGCCTCGGGGTCGAAGTCGAAGCGGCGCATCCAGGGCAGGCCGCGCATCACCTCGATCAGCGCCGTCACCGGGTAGACGCGAAAACCGTAGAGCGAATCGCCGATGCCGGCGTTCAGCGTCTCCAGGTCGGCCCAGAGATTGGAAAGCTTGCGGCCGCGCACGCGGATCAGCGGCGCGCTGGCGTCGAACACCGGCTTGCCCAGCACCATCGTCTCGGGCCGCGCAGCGGCAAGCTGCATGAAGGCGCCGATCAATCCCGCCGGATGCTGGCCGTCGGCGTCCATCGTCAGCGCGTGCGTGAAGCCCTCGGCCTGCGCCTGCTGCAGCCCGTGCAGCACCGCCGCGCCCTTGCCCTGGTTGTGTGGCAGCACGAAGACGCGCAGGCCGGCGTCGCGCGCCGCCATCGCTTGCAGCCCTTGCGCGGTGCCGTCGGTGCTGCCGTCGACCACCACCCACACGGGGCACCACTGCGCGCGCGCCTCGGCCACGGTCTGGTAGACCCGCGCGCCGGTGTCGTAGCTGGGGATCAGGACCAGTTGGGTGCGCGACGGCGGCACCGGCTGCGGCGGTTCGCTCATTCGGCCCCCTTGACGCTTCGCGTCGTCCCCCCGCGGGGGAGCGAGCGCGACCGGGGGACCCGGATCGCGCTCATCGAACAGGCGGCTGCACGCCGGCGGCGAAATAGGCTTCCAGCTCGGCCTGGAACGCGACGGCATCCTCGGGCGGCGCAAAGCGCCGGCCCAGGCGCACGCTGAAGACGATGGGCAGCGGCGGCAGTCGCCACAGCGGCCAGCCCTTGCCGAGGTAAGGCGAGTCGGTGTCGATGAAGACGGCCTGCACCGGCGCGCCGGCGCGGCGGGCGATCAGGCCCACCGCCGAGTGGAAGCGGTTGACCGGCCAGCGCGTGGTGCGCGTGCCTTCGGGAAACAGCACGAGCTGGCCGCCGCGGTGCAGGTCGGCCACCGCCAGGCGCACCAGGCCGTAGGCACTGTCGTTGCGGATGTAGCGCGCCAGCCGGGCGCCGGCGCCCAGGAAGGGGTTGCGCGCGAGGCTGGCCTTCATCACACAGGCGCTGCGCGGCAGCCGCGCCACCAGCATCACCGCGTCCAGCATGCTGGGGTGGTTGGCGACGACGATCAGCCCCGGCTCGTCGGCCAGCGCGTCCAGCGCGCGGGCGTCCATGCGCAGCAGGCCGCTGGCCGCCGCGGCGCGCCAGAAGCCGGCATAACCGCGCGAGATCGCGGCACGGCCGAAGGCCAGCCCGCGCTCGCGCGCCAGCAGCGGCAGCAGCGCCAGCGCGACGGCATTCCAAAGCAGCGACGCCAGGCCCAGCCCGAGCAGCAGCGTCTGCAGCAGCAACCAGGCCAGCGGGCGCAGCAGCGGGTGGGCGATCAGCGGCAGGGTCCGCCGCGCGGGCTCGGCGCCGGCCAATGACGGCCGCTGCAGGGGGTCGGCGTCGCGGGGGCTCATTTCAATTCGTCGGGATCGGGAACGAGCCGGTCGGACTTCCACAGCAGCCACGAGACCGCGACGCCGAAGGTGACGTTGCTGCGCCGACGCACCAGCGGGCTGTCGGTGAAGTTGGCGCCGGCCAGCGAGTCGGCGCTGACGAAAGCGCCGATCCAGCGCCGGCCGTCGCGCCGCGTGGCCGCCAGCGTGGCCTGCCAGCCGCCGCGGCCGGCGCGCGCGCGGTAGGCGGGGCGCTCGGCGCTGGCATACGGGGCCGCGACGTCGTAGTAGTAGCGGTGGAAGTCGCCGCTGCCCCACAGCGCGGACAGCTCGGTGCCGATGTTCCAGCCGGCGATGCGCTGGTCAAGGTTGAGCGCCGGCGCGGCGGTCCAGCCGATGTGGCGCGACTTCGTCTGCAGCGTGAAGGCGGCGCGGATCGGCAGCCGCGCCTCGATCTTCCAGCCCGGCCCGCTGGCCAGCCGCACATTGAGGTTGGGGCCGACCTCCACCGTGCCCTTGAGGTCGGGCATGCCGTGGCGCACCGGCTCGTCGGCGCTGCGCGACGGCGCGGTGGCTTCCAGGCTGATGTCGAAGTCGATGCGGTCGGAGTCGAGCAGCTTGGCCCTCAGGCCCTCGCGGTCGGCCTGCAGGATCTCGCCGCGGTACACGCCGTAGGGCATGGGCAGCAGCCAGTTGCGCGATTTCTCGGCGCCGCGGTAGTGCGGCAGCGAGAGCCCGGCAACGCCCAGCCCCAGTTCCCACAGCGGCAGCTCGGCCGCCGCCGCGGCGGCCGGCAAGGCGGCGGCCAGCAGCGCGCCCAGCAGCGCAGCGGCGCGCCTCACCGGCCGTCCCTCATCACCGTTTCGCCGGGCAGCCGGCCGACATCGGCGACGAGCTGCGAGCGCATCCGCCAGGCCTTCCAGCTGCGCCGCGCGTGGGTCAGGTTGATGAACCAGTAGATCCCCTTGAACAGCCGCAGGCTGGTCCAGAACGGCGTCCGGCGGTAGAGGTCGCCGGCCAGCAGCGAGAGCACCGCGCTCTTCACGCCCAGCGGGTTGGCCGGGCGCATGAAGAGGTCGCGCATCGTCGGGTTGGTCATGCGGAAGATGAACCACGAGAACTCGCGCGGGCCCTTGCTCATCACCTGCTCGAAGTGCCGGCGCGCGGCCGGCAGCGCGGCCGGCCGGTCGAAGAAGGCCTCGACGATCTTGGCGCCCTCGAAGGCGCTGGTCATCGCCAGGTGCACGCCCGACGAGAACACCGGGTCGATGAAGGCGTAGGCGTCGCCCAGCAGCAGGAAGCGCTCGCCCTGGCAGACGCTGCTGCCGTAGCTGTAGTTGCCGGTGGCGTGGACCTGGCCATCGACCAGTTCGGCGCCTTGCAGCCGCTGCTGCAGCTCCGGGCTCATCGCGATGGTGTCCATGAAGAACTCGACCAGCGGCTTGTCGCGCGTCTTCAGGTACTTGGGCCAGCAGGTGGCGCCGACGCTGGTGGTGCCATCGGACAGCGGGATGAACCAGAACCAGCCGTGCTGGAACCAGAAGATGCTGATGTTGCCTTCCAGCCGCCCCGGCAGCCGCTGCGCGCCACGGAAGTGGCCGAACAGCGCGGCACTGTTGTGCAGCGGGTTGCGCTGCTTGCTGCCCATCTGGTTGGCCAGCAGCGTGTCGCGGCCCGAGGCGTCGATGACGAAGGCCGCGCGCCATTGGCGCGGCGTGCCGTCGTCCATCTGCGCGCTGACCTCGGCGCCGTCGGCGTCGAACTGCACCGTGCGCACGCGGCAGCCTTCCAGGGCCACGGCACCTTGCGCTTCGGCGTGGCGGAACAGCAACTCGTCCAGCTCGGAGCGCCGCACCTGCCAGGCGTAGGCAAGCGACCGGTCCCAGGCGTCGCCGAACTCCAGGAACGAGGGCTCGCCGTGCTGCTGCGAGACGAACTCCACGCCCCACTTGGGCATGCCGATGCGCTCGACGGCCTCGCGCAGGCCCAGCGCGTCGAACAGCGGCCCGTTGGCCGGCAGCAGCGATTCGCCGATGTGGAAGCGCGGGTGGTGCTCCTTCTCCAGCATCAGCACGCGCCGGCCCTGGCGCGCCAGCAGCGCCGCCATCGTGCTGCCGGCCGGGCCGCCGCCGATGATCAGGACGTCGACATCGGCCTTGGGGCTGGCGGTGGCTGGAGGCATGGCGGGCGGGGCGTGACGGAATCGAGCCGCGGATTATCGCGGCCCCCGGCGGTGATAACCTCCCTTGAAAGGGGCGTGCCCCGCACCAGGAGCCGCCCGTTTTGACGACGACCCCGCCGACCCCGACCGCAGCGCCCGCCTGGGCGCGCCGACTGGGGCGGCTGTGGCGCTACCGTCCGCTGCTCAAGACGGTGGGCGTGTGCGCCTTCACCGCGCTGTTCTTCCAGCCCTACTTCTATCTGTTGGCCCACCCGCGCCAGCCGGCGGTGCTGATGCCGCTGACGGCGCCCGACCACTGGATCGGCCTGCAGCCGCTGGCCTTGTGGCCCTATCTGTCGCTGTGGATCTACGTCGGCGTCGCGCCGGCGCTGATGCCGTCGCTGCGTGCGCTGGTGGCCTACGGTGCCTGGGCCGCGGCGATGTGCCTCGTGGCGCTGGCCTGCTTCTGGGCCTGGCCCAGCGCCGTGCCGTGGACCGCGCAGCAGCTCGCGCCGGCGCTCGACGGCCACGCCGGCTTTGCGCTGCTGCGCGGCGTGGACGCCGCCGGCAACGCCTGCCCTTCGCTGCACGTGGCCAGCGCGGTGTTCACGGCAATCTGGCTCGACCGCATGCTGCAGTCGATCGGCTCGCCGGCGTGGCTGCGGCTGACCAACGTCGGCTGGGCGACGCTGATCGCCTGGTCGACGGTGGCGACGCGGCAACACGTGTGGCTGGACGTGGTGGCCGGCGCGGCGCTGGGTGCGGCGTTTGCCGCGCTGTCGCTGCGCGGCGCGCTTCACCCCCGCCGGTGGGCCTGGAGCCCGGCGCTATGATGCGCCGCCATCCGAATCTGACATCGAACGGTCGCGACCATGGGAGCAAGGCCCGCGGGGCTTGGGTCGCGACGGAGCCCCGGACATGAGTTCACTCGGCGAACTGCAACAGCTGATTCACAAGAAGTACGGCATCGAGCCCTCGCAGCTCGACCCGGACCAGCCCATGCTCGAAGCCGGCATCGACTCGCTGGCGCTGGTGGAGTTCCTGTTCGAGGTGGAAGAGAAGTTCAAGGTCTCGCTGGAGGCCTATCCCGACATCCAGACCCTGTCGGCGCTGGCCAAGGCCATCGACGAGTTGCGCGCCCGCGCCGCGCAGGCGGCCTGATTCCCTGCGGCGCATGGCGGTCGTCGTCACCGGGCTGGGCCTGCAGTCGCCGCATGGCGATGACCCGGGCGCGATGTTCGCGGCGCTGCTGCGCGGCGAATCGGCGGTGGCCGAAGTCTTCGCCGGCCAATTGCCCAAGCCGGCGGCAGCGGCCACGGTCCACTTCGACGAGACGCGCTGGTTCACCAAGCTGCAGCTCGCCGGCGTCGACCGCGTCAGCCAGCTCGCGGTGGCCGCGGCCGACCTGGCCTGGAAGGACGCCGGCGCCCCGGCCGGGCTGGACGCCGAGCGCATCGGCCTGTACGCCGGCTGCGGCATGGGCGGCGGCGCGGCCATCGAGGCCGCCTACCTCAGCGGCACCCAGGGCGGCCGCGTGCCGCCGCTGACCATTCCGGCCTTCATGCCCAACGCGCCGGCCTCGCATGCCGCGATCCGGCTCGGCATCAAGGGGCCGGTGCTGACGTATTCGGTGGCTTGCGCCTCGGCCGCGGTGGCCATCGGCGAGGCGCTGCGTGCGCTGCAGCGCGGCGAGGTCGACCTGGCGATCGCCGGCGGCAGCGAGGCGCTGATCGTCCCCGGCGTCGTCGCCGCCTGGCAAGCCATGCAGACCCTGGCCGGCTTCGCGCCTGGCCAGGCAGCGCAGGCCTGCCGGCCCTTTGCCGCCGACCGCGCCGGCTTCGTGCTCGGCGAGGGCGCGGCCTTCCTGGTGCTGGAGCGCGAGGAGCAGGCGCGCGCCCGCGGCGCCCGGCTGCAGGGCCGGCTGCTGGGCTACGGCCTGAGCAGCGACGCCAGCCACCTGACCAAACCCGACGCCGCCGGGCAGGCGCGCGCGCTGCGCGCTGCGCTGCGCGAGGCCGGCCTGCAGCCGGCCGACGTGGGCTACTGCAACGCCCACGGCACCGCCACCAAGATCGGCGACGTCGTCGAGGCCGAGGCCCTGGCCGCCGTCTGGGGCCGCGCGGGGCTGGCCGAATTGCGCGTCAGCTCCACCAAGGCGATGCACGGCCACCTGCTGGGCGCCGCCGGCTCGCTGGAAGCGGCCATCACGCTGCTGGCGCTGCAGCAGCAGGCACTGCCGCCCAACCTGCACCGCGGCGGGGTCGAGCCGCAGTGCCCGCTGAACCTGGTGCTGCCCGGCGACACCGCGGCGCCGGGGCTGCAGGCGGCGCTGAGCAACTCCTTCGCCTTTGGCGGCACCAACGCGGTGCTGGCCTTCGGCATCGCCTGACGCACGCTGGAGCGCGAACCCCGGCCGATAAAATCGGCCGATGACGGTCCCCGCCAAAGACGACATCAAGCCCGGCAACTTTCTGCGCGCCATCATCGAGCGCGACCTCGAAGCCGGCACCTATGCGCAGCGCCCCTGGGGCGGCAGCCCTGGCGACGCGGCCCATCACGCGGCCGGCAGCAGCGATCCGGCGCGCATCCGCACCCGCTTTCCGCCCGAGCCCAACGGCTACCTGCACGTCGGCCACGCCAAGAGCATCTGCCTGAACTTCGGCCTTGCGCAGGACTACGGCGGCATCTGCCACCTGCGCTTCGACGACACCAACCCCGAGCGGGAAGAGCAGGAGTTCGTCGACGCCATCATCGAGATGGTGCACTGGCTGGGCTACGACTGGAACGCGGGCGGCCGCCCCGGCGCAGCCGGCTACCTGTACTACGCCAGCAACTACTTCGACTTCATGTACCGCGCCGCCGAGGCGCTGGTGGGCGCCGGCCTGGCCTACGTGGACGAGCAGTCGGCCGACGAGATGCGCGTCAACCGCGGCGACTTCAACACGCCCGGCACCGACAGCCCGTTCCGCACGCGCACGCCCGAGCAGAACCTGGCCCGGCTGCGCGAGATGCGCGCCGGCCGGCACGCCGACGGGTCGATGGTGCTGCGCGCGAAGATCGACATGGCCAGCCCCAACATCAACCTGCGCGACCCGGTCATCTACCGCATCAAGCACGCGCACCACCACAACACCGGCGATGCCTGGTGCATCTACCCGATGTACGCCTACGCGCACCCGATCGAGGACGCGCTGGAACGCATCACCCACAGCTTTTGCACGCTGGAGTTCGAGGACCAGCGTCCCTGGTACGACTGGCTGCTGGAACGCTTGGTGGACCTCGGCCTGCTGAGCCACCCGCTGCCCAAGCAATACGAGTTCGGCCGCCTGAACCTGACCAGCGTGATGACCAGCAAGCGCAAGCTCAAGGCGATGGTCGACGAGGGCATCGTCAGCGGCTGGGACGACCCGCGCATGCCCACGCTGGTGGGTATGCGCCGGCGCGGCTACACGCCCGAGAGCATCCGCAAGATGGCCGCCGACACGGGCGCCAGCAAGACCAACATCTGGATCGACTACAGCGTGCTCGACATCGCGCTGCGCGACGACCTCGAAGCCAAGGCGCCGCGCGCAATGGCCGTGCTGGAGCCGCTGCCGCTGAAGCTGACCAACTGGGCCGAGGTCTTCGGCAGCGAGGCCCACCGCGAGCCCTGCCACGCGCCGGCGCATCCGCAGCGGCCCGAACTGGGCCAGCGCCGGTTCGAGCTGGGCCCCGAGGTCTGGATCGAGCGCGACGATTTCCAGGAGGTGCCGCCCAAGGGCTACTTCCGCTTGTTCCCCGGCAACAAGGTGCGGCTGAAGTACGGCGTGGTCGTCGAATGCACCGGCTGCGAGAAGAACGCCGCCGGCGACGTCACCGCGGTGCTGGCGCGTGTGATCCCTGACACCAAGAGCGGCACGCCCGGCGCCGATGCCGTCAAGGTCAAGGGCACGATCACCTGGGTGGCGCGGCACGATGCGCTGGCGGCCGAGGTGCGCCTCTTCGAGCGCCTGTTCAGCACCGACCAGCCCGAGGAAGGCGGCCGCGACTTCCGCGACAACCTCAACCCGCGCAGCAAGCACGTGCTGCAGGGCTGGGTGGAGCCGACGCTGGCCGGCACGCCGGCCGCCGCGCACTGGCAGTTCGAGCGCCACGGCTACTTCGTCGCCGACCGCGTCGACCACCGGGCCGGCCACCCGGTGTTCAACCGTGTCACGGCGCTGAAAGACAGCACCCACAAGTAGCCGCCGCAGCGGAACCTTTGTGCCGCCGGCGCGGTCGATGCAAGATCAGCGCCGCACCCTCGTCGCGGCCCCGGGAGTCCACCATGCGCGCCTTGTCTGCCATCGCGTTCAGTCTGCTGGCCTGCGGCGCCGCCGCGGTGCAGGCGGCCGGTGTCGTGGAAGTCAGCTTCAAGCCGCCCGAGCAGTACGTGGACGCCGGCCGCGGCGTCGAAGGCCAGCGCACGCTGGATCAACTGGGCAGCTACTTCAAGTCGCTGGGCAAGCGGCTGCCCGACGGCCGCGTGCTGAAGATCGACGTGACCGAACTCGATCTCGCCGGCGACACGCGGCCGACGCGCCGCGCCGACGACCTGCGCGTGATGCGCGGCGGCGCCGACTGGCCGGCGATGACGCTGCACTGGACCTTGAGCGACGGCGGGCGCACGCTGCAAAGCCGGGTGGAGCGCATCAACGACATGAACTACCTGATGAACTCGATGCCCGGCAACGACGACCCGCTGTACTACGAGAAGCACATGATCGAAAAATGGTTCGACCAGCGCTTCGTGCCGAAGTCGTGAACTGACGCGCCGCGCGCCTCAGCGCCACGCCATCCACGCGGCCACCAGCGCCAGCGAAGCCAGCGTCACCGGCACGCCGGTGCGCGCGTGGCGCGCCCAGTCGATCGCGATGCCGCGCTTGCGCGCCGCGTCGACGACGATGATGTTGGCGATCGAGCCGACGATCAGCAGATTGCCCGCCAGCGTGCTGACCAGCGCCAGCAGCGTGCCGGCCTCGGCCGCGTTGGGCCCTTGCACCGCCGGCAGCAGCAGCATCACCGCCGGCACGTTGCTGACCAGGTTGGACAGCAGCAACGTGCTTGCGAACAGCGGCGCCGTCTGCTCCAGGTGCAGGCCTTGCGCGCGCAAGGCCTGCAGCGCCTGCGCCGTGAGCCCGGTGTGCGCCAAGGCGTGGTTGACGACGAACAGGCCCATGAACAGCACCAGCAGTTCCCAGTCGACCAGGCTCATCACGCGCGACGACTGGAAGCGCCGGCTCAGCAGCAGCAGCCCGGCGCCCACCAGCGCCGCCACCTCGCGCGGCCAGCCGGTGGCCAGGAAGACCAGCATCAGCGCCGCGGCCACCAGCAGGCCCTTGGCGGTCTGCCAGGCGTCGAAGGGCGGGTCGTCGTCGGCCGATGCGCCCGGTGGCGGCATCGCACCGTCCATGATCGGCGTTAGCTGCTGCGCCGGCAGGCGCCAGGCCAGCAGCCCCCACAGCAGCAGCAGGCTGGCCAGCACCGGCGCCCAGGCGCGCTGCAGGTACTCGCCGAAGTGCATCTGCAGCACGGCGCCGATCAGCATGTTCTGCGGGTTGCCGATCAGCGTGGCCGCCGAGCCGATGTTGCTGGCGCAGGCCAGCGCCAGCAGGTAGGGCACCGGGTCCAGCCGGCGGCGCAGGCAGGCGTCGGCCAGCACCGGCGCCATCGCCAGGCAGACGATGTCGTTGGTGAACACCGCCGACAAGACGCCGGCCACCGCGATCACCAGCCCCAGCCAGGCCGCCGGCGGCAGCGGCAGCGCCGCCATGCGCCGCGTGACGGCGCCGTAGAAGCCGCCCAGCCGCATCTGCGCCGAGATCACCATGAACGAGAACAGCAGCAGGATGGTGGGCAGGTGGATGGCCTGCGCCGCCTGCTCGGGCGTGAGCTCGCCGACGCCGACGATCGCGATCGCCCCCAGCAGCGCGACGCCGGTGCGGTCCAGGCGCAGCCGCGGCAGTCCGCCGAGGATCATGCCCAGGTAGACGATGCAGAAGACGGCCAGCACAAACGCGCTGTGGGGCAGATCGGTCATCGGGCGTCGGCCCTGGGCAGCGGAATGCTGCGATGATCGCACCCCCATTTCCAACCCCAACTCGGAGCCCCTGCCCGTGTCGCCTGTTCGTTTTCTGCTGATGCCCCTCGTGCTGTCCTTGCCGCTGGCCGCTGCCGCGCAAAGCGCTGCCGACCCGCTGAAGGCCGCCGCCGCCGAGAGCGGCGCCGTCGTCACCGACAGCGGCCTGGTCTACCGCGCGCTGAAGGACGGCAGCGGCCCCTCGCCTGCGGCGACCGACACGGTCAAGGTGCACTACCGCGGCAGCTTCCCCGGTGGCAAGGAGTTCGACAGCTCGTTCCAGCGCAACCAGCCGGCGGAGTTTCCGCTCAACCGCGTGATCCGCTGCTGGACCGAAGGCGTGCAGAAGATGAAGGTCGGCGGCAAGGCCAAGCTCACCTGCCCCGCGGCCATCGCCTACGGCGAGCGCGGCACGCCCGGCGGCCCGATCCCGCCGAACGCGGTGCTGCAGTTCGAGGTGGAGTTGCTGGGCATCGCGGGCAAGTAAGCGAGCCGCTCACGCGACCTTCACGCGGCCGCCGAACAGCTTCTTCGCGCTGCTGACCACCAGCAGCACCAGCGCGCCGGCGACGATGCCCACCGCCGCGTCGGCCAAGGTCGGCAGCAGCAGCGCCGCCAGGCCGCCCAGCGGCTGCGCGAAGGCTTCGATCGCATGGTGCAGCGGCGCGATGCCGTGCACCAGGATGCCGCCGCCGACCAGAAACATCGCCGCGGTGCCGACCACCGACAGCGCCTTCATCAGCCAGGGCGCGAGCTTCAGGATCGCGGCGCCGGCGGCGCGCGCCGCGGCCGCAGGGCGTTGGCTGAGCCACAGGCCCAGGTCGTCGAGCTTGACGATGCCGGCCACGATGCCGTAGACGCCCGCCGTCATCACCAGCGCGATGCCCACCAGCACCGCCACCTGGGTGCCGAAGGGCGCGCCGGCCACCGCGCCGAGCGTGATCGCGATGATCTCGGCCGAGAGAATGAAGTCGGTGCGCACGGCGCCCTTGATCTTGTCCTTCTCAAGGGCCACCAGGTCGATCTGCGGGTCGGCGAGCGCGCGGGTCAGCGCCTGGTGCTCGGCGTCGTCCTCGCTGCGCGCGTGCAGCAGCTTGTGGGCCAGCTTCTCGAAACCCTCGAAGCACAGGAAGGCGCCGCCCACCATCAACAGCGGCAGCACCAGCCAAGGTGCGAAAGCGCTGATCAGCAGCGCCGCCGGCACCAGGATGGCCTTGTTGACCAGCGAGCCCTTGGCCACCGCCCACACCACGGGGATCTCGCGCTCGGCGCGCACGCCGGTCACCTGCTGCGCGTTGAGCGCAAGGTCGTCGCCCAGCACGCCGGCGGTCTTCTTGGCCGCCACCTTGCTGAGGATGGCCACGTCGTCCAGCACGCTGGCGATGTCGTCGATCAGGGCAAGCAGGTTGGCAGCGGCCATGGCGTCGCGGGCGGGCGGTGCGTCTTGAGGGGCTAGCATCGTCTCATGCTTCGTGGCCCCCTTTTCGGCATGGCCCTGGCGGCCATCGTGTTGCCGCTGCCCGCACCGGCCCAGCCGCAGCCGCAGTCACTGCCACTGTCACTGGGCGAGGAGGTGCCCTTCATCACCACGCCCGACAACGTGACCCTGGCGCTGCTGAAGCTGGCGCGCGTGCACCGCGGCGATCACGTGATCGACCTCGGCTCGGGCGACGGCCGCATCGTGATCACGGCGGCGCGGCGCTTCGGCGCCAGCGGGCTGGGCGTCGAGATCGTGCCCGATCTGGTGGTGCGCAGCCGCCAGGCGGCGCGACTCGCCGGCGTGGCCGACCGCGTGGCGTTCCGCGAGCAGGACCTGTTCAAGACCGACTTGTCGCGCGCCAGCGTGGTCACGATGTACCTGCTGCCTGAGGTCAACCTGCAACTGCGGCCGGCACTGCTGCAACTGGCGCCGGGAACGCGCATCGTGTCGCACGACTGGGACCTGGGCGACTGGCTGCCCGACGAGACGCTGGTGGTCGACGCGCCCGACAAGACCATCGGCCGCGAGAAGAAGAGCCGTCTGCTGCGCTGGGTGGTGCCGGCGCCGCTGGCCGGCCGCTGGTGCGGCGCCGGCGGCTTGCAGTGGCAGATCAGCCAGCAGTACCAGATGGTGCAGGTGCACTGGCAGCAGGGGCCGCGCGGCTGGACGCAGCCGGGGCGGCTGGACGGCGCCAGCCTGCAACTGCTGGGCGCCGCACCGGGGCCCTTGCGCTGGCAGGCGCGGGGCGATGAACTGGTGGCCGGTAAGCGGCGCTTGCGGCGCAGCGCCGGGGAGGCCTGCTGAGGCCTGCTGAGGCCTGCTGAGGCCCGCGGAGGCCTTCAGTCGTCGAACTGCGGCCGCACGGTCGGCGTCGCGAACTCGCGGCCGACCACGGCGCGGGCATAAAGGTAGTTGCAGCGCGCACGCTCCGACAGGTCGTCGAGCTGCACATGGCCCTGGCCGTCGCAGGGGAAGGCCATGCCGCGGCCCTGCTGGAACAGCGACTCGAAGCGCAGTTGATAACGACCAGCCTGGGGCGAGGGATTCAAGGCGGACATGACGCTGACTCCTGAAGCAACGTGCCGCCACGATAGGCCGCGCCCCCCGCTGCTGCCATCGCCGCAGGCCGCATCCCGGCCTCGGAAGCCGCCTGCTCGCACTGTCGGACTCGCGCCGACAGGAGATCTCGAATCGAGAAACCCGTACGGACCTGTACGATCGCCGGGCTGCCGCCCATGAGTTCCGTTTCCGCCCTTTCGCCGCGCGCCTTCTTCATGCTGCTGTTGCTGGCCTGCATGTTCGGCGGCAACCACGTCGCGGCGCGCTTCGCGTTCAACGACGGCGTGGACGTCGCCACCGCGGTGGCCTTGCGCAGCAGCGTCACCGCGGTGGTGGTGGGGCTGCTGGTGCTGCAGCAGCGCATCTCGTGGACGCTGTTGCCGCGGCAGCGGCTGATGCTGGGCGCCGTCTCGCTGCTGGTGGCGGTGCAGAGCCTGAGCCTGTATGCCGCGGTGGCGCGGCTGCCGGTGGCGTTGGCGCTGCTGGCCTTCAACACCTGGCCGATGTGGACCGCGCTGTGGGAGCGGCTGCTCTACGGCCGCAGCCCGGCGCGGCAGACGCTGATCGCGATGCCCATCATCCTGGTGGGCCTGGCGCTGGCGCTCGACGTCTTCGGTGCCGCCTCGGGCCTGGGCGCGCAGGCGCAGTGGGGCCGCATCGGCGCCGGCGTGGCCTTCGCGGTCGGCGCCGCGGCCACCTTCGGCGTTGTCATGGTGGTCACGCAGCACGAGATCGCCGCGGTCGATGGCCGCCTGCGCAGCGCCGTCACGATGGGCGTGGTGGGCCTGCTGGCCTTTGCCGTCACGCTGGCCCAGGGCGGGCTGCAACTGCCGCAGCACGCGCCGGGCTGGTGGGGCCTGACGATGCTGACGCTGCTCTACGGTACCGCGTTCACGATCATGTTCACGCTGCTGCCGCGGCTGGGCGTGGTCGGCTCGTCGCCCATCCTCAATGTCGAGCCGGTGGCCGCGATGGTGCTCGCCTGGGCGCTGCTGGGCCAGCGCATCGCGCCGGTGCAGGTGCTGGGCGCGCTGATCGTGGTGGGCACGGTGATGGTGCTGGGCTTCAGGCGAACCTGAACGAGACCGACCCCAGGGGCCCGTAGTCGACGTGGAAGCCGTCGCCGGCCGCGCCATTGACCGGGCGCGTGAACGAGCCGGCCAGCACCACCTGGCCGGCCTCCAGGCCTTCGCCGTGGGGCGCGATCTTGTTGGCCAGCCAGGCCACGCCGGTGGCCGGGTGGTTCAGCACCGCGGCGGCGAGGCCGGTCTCCTCGATCACGCCGTTCTTGTAGAGCATCGCACCCACCCAGCGCAGGTCGACGTCCAGCGGCCGCACGGGGCGGCCGCCGAGCACGATGCCGGCGTTGGCCGCGAAGTCGCTGATGGTGTCCTGGACCTTGCGCATCGCCTGGGTCTCGCGGTCGAACTGCTCGATGCGCGCGTCGATGATCTCGACGGCCGGCGTCACGTACTCGGTGGCCGACAGCACGTCGAACAGCGTGACGCCGGGCCCTTGCAGCGGCTTGCCGAGCACGAAGGCCAGTTCCACCTCCACCCGCGGCGCGATGAAGCGGCTGACGGGGATGTCGCCGCCCTGCGCAAAGAACATGTCGTCCATCAGCGGCGCGTAGTCGGGCTCGCCGATCTGGCTGCTGATCTGCATCGCGCGCGAGGTCAGGCCGATCTTGCGGCCCTTGATGCTGCGGCCGTCGGCCATCTCCAGCTTCACCCATTGGCGCTGGATCGCATAGCCGTCGTCGACGGTCATGCCGGGGTGCTGGCGGCTGAAGTGGCGCAGCGGCGTGCGCGTCTTGCGCGCCTCGTAGAGCTGGCGGGCAAGCTGTTGGATCGTGGCGGTGTCGAGCATCGTGCGGCGTCGGAGTCAGGTGTTGGCGAACAAGGGGTGCAGGTTGCCGAACTTGGCGTCGAATACCTCCGAGCCCACGTCCACCTGCAGCGTCAGGCCGACGCGGCGCTGTTGCAGCAGCGGCGCCAGAAAGGCCTTGGCGGCATCGGCCAGCGCCTGGCCGGCGGCCTGCTGCACCGCCTGGCTGCGGCCGCGACCCATGCGCAGGTTGAACCAGCAAAAGCCGTGGTCGCCCGAGCCGTCGGCCACCGCGAAGTGCGCCGCCGGGTAGGCCAGCACGCGCGTGCCGCCGGTCGGGAAAACCTGGGCGCCCTGCTCGTCCCTGACGCTCAGCATCGCGTCGGCCAGGGTCCGGCACAAGGCACCCATCTCGACGTCGGCTTCGAGGTTGGGCGTGTAGAGGATCACCAGGTGCGGCATGTCACAAGCGCGTGGCCACCGAGGTGTAGCCGTCGGCGGCCGAGGCCACGGCCTTGGGCACGGCATGGCCGTCCTGCGGCGTGACCGGCAGCACCACGTTGATCTGGCCGGTGCCGCTGGCGCCGAAGTAGGGAGTTATCACCTCGGCGCGGCCGTCGTAGGCGCTCCAGCCCAGCAGGCCCAGCAGCATCGCGGTGTCGTGCATGAAGCCTTCGCCGTGGCCCTTGGCCGCGTACTCGGGCAGCATCGCGCAGAAGTCCTTCCACTCGCCCTGCTGCCACATCTGCACCACGCGCTGGTCGAGCTGCTCCAGGAAGGGGCTCCAGATCTTGAACGCGAACTCCGGCGCCAGGCCGTTCTGCGCAAAGCGGTGGCTCAGGCTGCCGCTGGCCAGGAAGGCCACGGTGCCGTCGTAATGCTGCTCCACCGCACGGCGCATCGCCCAGCCCAGGCGCGCGCTGTCGTTGAGGTAGTGCACGGTGCACAGCGCCGAGACCGACACCACCTTGAAGTGCTGGTCGGCGTTCATGTAGCGCATCGGCACCAGCGTGCCGTACTCGGGCGCCAGCGTGGTCTGGTCGTGCGCCAGCGCTTCCACGCCCATCTCGGTGGCGGTCTTGGCCAGCAACTGGCCCAGCGCCGGGTTGCCCGGGAAGGCGTAGCCCATGTTGCTGATGAAGTGCGGCAGCTCGTTGCTGGTGTAGCGGCCCTCGAACTGCGGCGCGCAGTTGACGTGGTAGTTGGCGTTGACCAGCCAGTGGGTGTCGAACACCACGATGGTGTCGACGCCCAGCTCGCGGCAGCGGCGGCCGATCTCCACGTGGCCGTCGATCGCGTCCTGCCGCGTGCCGTGGCGCGGGCCCGGCAGCTCGCTCAGGTACATGCTGGGCACGTGCGTGATCTTGGCGGCCAGTGCAAGCTTGCCCATCAGGGGTCTCCTTCAGTCGAGGGTGATGCGTGCGCTGCGGATGACGTTGGCGTACTTCTCGATCTCGCTCGCGATGAAGCCGCCGAAGCGCTCAGGCGTGCCCGGCAGCGCCGTGATGCCGCCGGACTCGAAGGCCTGCACCACGGCCGGCGCCTTCAGTGCGGCGTTGATGTCGGCGTTGAGGCGCTGCACCACGGCATCGCTCACGCCGCGCGGCGCCAGCACGCCGTTCCACGAATTGCTCTCCAGCCTGAGGCCTTGCTCGGCCAGCGTCGGCACCTCGGGCGCGTAGACCGAGCGCTGCAGCGTCGCCATGCCCACGGCCACCAGCCGGCCGCTCTTGACGTGGCCGCGGAACTCGGGCCAGTTGCCGAACATCACCGTCACCTGGCCGCCCAGCAGGTCGTTGAGCGCCGGCGCCTGGCCTTTGTAGGGCACGTGGATCAGGTCGATGCCGGCGGCGGCCTTGAGCATCTCGCCCGACAAATGCGCCGAGGTGCCGTTGCCGAACGAGGCATAACTGAGCTTTCCGGGGGCTCGCTTGGCGGCGGCCACCAGCTCGGCCAGGTTGCGGATCTGGCTGGCCGGGTGGGTGGCCAGCACGTGCTCCGACAGGCCCATCAGCGCCACCGGGCGCAGGTCGCGCTGGCTGTCGTAAGGCAGGCTCTTCACCAGCGTCTGGTTGGCACAGAAGCTGTTGGCCACGGTCACCAGGCTGTAGCCGTCGGGCGGCGACTTGGCGACGCCGTCGACGCCGATCACGGTGCCGGCGCCGGGCTTGTTCTCGACGACCACCGGCTGGCCCAGCGTCTTGGCCAGTTCGGCGGCGACCAGGCGGCTGACGACGTCGGTCGTGCCGCCGGGCGGAAACGGGACGACGAGGCGCACGGGCTTGGCGGGCCACGACTGGGCCCGCGCGGCAAACGGCAGGCAGGTAGTGGCGGCGGCTTGCAGCAGATGGCGGCGCTGCATGCTCAGACTCCCCAGTGAGGGATGTGATGCGAGCCCATGCTCACGCAGACGTTCTTCGGCTCCAGGAAGACCTCGTAGCTCCAGGTGCCGCCTTCGCGTCCGGTGCCGCTGGCCTTGGTGCCGCCGAAGGGCTGGCGCAGGTCGCGCACGTTCTGACTGTTGACGAAGCACATGCCGGCCTCGACGCCGGCGGCCACGCGGTGCGCGCGGCCCAGGTTCTCGGTCCAGACGTAGCTCGACAGGCCGTAAGGGATGTCGTTGGCGATGCGCACCGCGTCGGCCTCGTCGTCGAAGGGGATCAGGCAGGCGACCGGGCCGAAGATCTCGTCCTGCGCGATCTTCATGCGGTTGTCGACGTCGGCAAACACCGTCGGCTGCACGAAGTTGCCCTTGGCCAGATCGCCCGCCAGCGCCGGCGCGTCCAGCCCGCCGCACATCAGCGTGGCGCCTTCCTGCGGGCCCAGCTCGATGTAGCGCCGCACCTTGGCCAGGTGCTCGCGGCTGATCATCGGGCCGACGATGGTGGCCTCGTCCAGCGGGTCGCCGACGCGGATCTTCTTCGCACGCTCGACGAAGCGCGGCACGAAGTCGGCATAAATGGAACGTTGGACCAGGATGCGGCTGCCGGCGGTGCAGCGCTCGCCGTTGTTGCTGAAGATCATGAACACCGCGGCGTCGAGCGCGCGCGCCGGGTCGGCGTCGTCGAAGATCACGAAGGGGCTCTTGCCACCCAGCTCCATGCTGAACTTCTTCAAGCCCGCGGCCTGCACGATGCGGTTGCCGGTGGCGGTTGAGCCGGTGAACGAGATCGCGCGCACGTCGGGGTGGGCCACCAGCGCCTCGCCGGCCGTCTTGCCGTAACCGTGCACGATGTTCAGCACGCCCTTGGGGATGCCGGCTTCGAGCGCCAGCTCGCCCAGCCGCGCGGCGGTCAGCGGCGACAGCTCGCTCATCTTCAGCACCGCGGTGTTGCCGAAGGCCAGGCAGGGCGCCACCTTCCACGTGGCCGT
The DNA here is from genome assembly GCA_964470565.1 of uncultured Rubrivivax sp. Taxonomy (GTDB): domain Bacteria; phylum Pseudomonadota; class Gammaproteobacteria; order Burkholderiales; family Burkholderiaceae_C; genus Rubrivivax. The sequence goes on along the minus strand of CAYYDJ010000001.1, from coordinate 446,300 downwards.
CATGAAGGGCACGTTCCAGGGGCTGATCAGCGCGCACACGCCCACCGGGTGGAACAGCGTGTAGTTCAGGTGCGTGGGCGTCGGGTAGGTGTGGCCGTCGACGCGCACGCACATCTCGGCGAAGTAGCAGAAGTTGTCGGCCGCGCGCGGCACGAGCTGCTTGCCGGTCTGCGCGATGACCTGGCCGGTGTCCATGGTCTCGGTGCGTGCCAGCTCAGGCACGTGCTGGGCGATCAGGTCGCCCAGCTTGCGGATCAGCTTGGCGCGCTCGGCCGCGGCCATGCCGGCCCAGGCGGGGAACGCCGCCTTGGCCGCGGCCACCGCGGCGTTGATTTCTTCGGCGCCGCCGCTGGCCACGGTGGCCAGCACCGCCTGCGTCGCGGGGTTGACCGTTTCGAAGCGGTCGCGGCTGTCGACGGCCTGGCCGTTGATCAGGTGTTGGATGTGCATGTGGGGTCTCTAACGTCTGAATCAGTTCGACAGAACGGCGTCGGTGGCCTGGTCGAGGCGCGTGTAGATGCGGGCGATCCACTCGCGGTGCTCGGGCTTCATCAGGCAGGCGCGCAGGCAGGCCACGGTGTCGCGGTCCCAGGCGATGGGCCAATCCGGGAACAGCGCTTTCGGGAAGCTGGCCACCGCGAGGTGCAGGCCTTCGCGCGCCGCGGCGTCGAAGATCGCCTGCGAGCGCGCCGAGACCTCGGACGCGCTGGCGCCGCGCGGCGCCCAGACGACGATGTCGAGCTCGGGTTGCAGCGCCGTCAGGAAGCGCGCATCGGCGGCCAGGCGACGGTGCAAGTCCAGCGCCGCCTCGCGCCCGGCCTCCAGCCCTTGCGCGAAAGCGCCGCCGCGTTGCAGCGGAAAGAGCTGCATCGTCGCCCACAGCGCCACCGCGGCGGCGCCGGCGCGCGAGCATTCGAGGCTGATCTCGCCGAGGTGCAGCTCTTTCGAGCTGAAGTAGGTGTACGGCGAATCGTGGCGGTAGAAGCGGCCGACCGACGGGTCTTTGAACAGCACGCAGCCGCAGCCGTAGGGCTGCAGGCCGTGCTTGTGCGGATCGACGACGATGGAATCGGCCTCGCCGATGGCGTCGAAGGCGGCACGCGCGTCCGCGCCCAGGTTGCCCGCCAGGCGGTGATAGCCGCCGTAGGCCGCATCGACGTGGATGCGGAAGCCGTGGCGCTCGCGCAGGCGAAGGATCTGCGGCAGCGGATCGACCGCGCCGGCCGCGGTGGTGCCCAGCGTGACGACCACGGTGCCGACGTCGCCGGCCTCCAGCGCGGCCTGCAGCGCGCCCAGGTCCATGCGCGCCAGCGCGTCGTGCGCGATGGCCTGGAACGGGATCTTCAGCACCTGCGTCAGCCGCGCATGGGTGTAGTGCGCCTGCGCCGACGCGACCACCTTGCGCCCCGGGTGCAACTGGTCGGCCACCCACAGCGCCTCCAGGTTGGCCAGCGTGCCGCCGCCGGTCAGGTGGCCCAGGTGCTGCGTCCAGCCGAACATCGCGGCGATGCCGGCCACTGCCTCGCGCTCCATGGCCGAGCTGGCGCGGCCGCCGTCGAGCGCGTGGTTGTTGGGGTTGACGAAGGTCGCCAGCGCATAGGCCAGGCGTGCCACCGGGTGCGGCGGCTTGAGCATCTGGCCGGCGTACAGCGGGTGCGCGTAGGGGTAGTTGTCCTGCATGCGCCCGGCCACGCGCAGCAGCAGCTCGGCCATCGCGTCGCGGCCGGCGGCGGGCTGCGGCGCGGTGGTCAGCGGCGGCAGCTCGGCGTGGCCTTCGGCCATGCGCTGCAGGGCCGGAAGCAGCAGCGCGAGCGATTCGGTGTCGAACATGGTGGGTTCTTCTCAGGCCGCGGCGGGAGGGCCGCCGACCAAGGTGTTGACGAGGCGGCCGATGCCGTCGATCTCGCAGGCGATCTCGTCGCCGGCGTTGCAGTTGACGGTGCCTTCGGGCGTGCCGGTGAGGATGATGTCGCCGGGCTGCAAGGTCATGAAGTCGCTCAGGTACTCGATCAGCGCGGCCACGGTGTGGATCATGTGGGCCGTGTTGCCCTGCTGCACGACGCGGCCGTTGACCGTGGTGCGCAAGGCCAGGGCCTGGGGATCGGGCACCTCGTCGGCGCTGACCAGCCAGGGGCCCAGCACGGTGCCGCCGTCGCGGTTCTTCACGCGCAGGTTGGGGCGGTACCAGTTCTCCAGGTAGTCGCGCACCGCGTAGTCGTTGCAGACGGTGTAGCCCTGCACGTGGGCCAGCGCGTCGACGGCCTTGACGCGGTGCGCCGTGCGCCCGATGACCACCGCCAGCTCGCACTCGTAGTGCATGAAGCCGGCGTCGGCCGGGCGCCGCGTGAAGCCGCGGTGGCCGATCAGCGAGCCCGGGCCTTTGAGGAAGACCAGCGGCTCGTCCTTGGCCGTGGTGGTCAGCTCCTTGGCCAGCTCCTTCAGGTGGTCGGCGTAGTTCAGGCCCAGCGCGATGACGGTGCCGGGTTCGGCCAGCGGCGGCAGCCAGACCACCTGCTCCTCGGCCAGCACGCGGCCGTCGGCCAGCTGCAGGCCATGCGGGTGCGGCCGCGCCTCGTGCACGGCGCCGGCGTAGGCGACGCGGGCGGTTTTCATCGCGGATCCTCCTCGGCGCGCAGCGAGAAACGCAGCGGCGCCAGGGCGCCGATGCGCAGCTCCACCGCGTGCCCGGGCCCGACCCGCGGCGCGCCGTGGGCGACGCCGGTCAACAGCACGTCGCCGGGCGCCAGCGTCATGAAGGCGCTGACGTCGGCCAGCAGTTGCGCCGCGCTGCGCACGCGCTCGCCGGTGTCGGCGGCGTGCACGGGCTGGCCGTCGACCAGCACCTGCACCGGCAGCGCATCGACGCTGCCGCCGGCGGCCGCCAGCGGCAGCACCTGCGGGCCCAGCGGACAGAAGCCGTCGCGCGCCTTCAGCCGCACCGACGGGCGATAAAAGCTGTCGTGCGGCACGCTGAGGTCGGCCACGGCGACCAGGCCGGCGACGTGGGCCAGCGCCTCGGCCGCCGGCACGGCGCAGGCGGTGCGGCCGATCACCAGGCCCAGCGCGGCGCCGACTTCCAGCGCCGGCACGCCGCGCGGCACGCTGACCGTGCTGCCGCTGGCCACCTGGGTGTTGCGCGGCTTGAGGTACAGCACCGGCGCCTTCGGCGGCGCCTTGTAGGGCGCCGCGTCGACCGCATCGCCCAGCGCCGCCAGCGCCGGCCGGTGGTTGAGCAGCACGCCATAGACCTGGCCGGAAAGCCGCCAGGGCGCGAAGTCGAAGGCAAGACGGTGCATCGGCGGCGGCCAGACTCGATCACTCACATCGCAGCAATGTAATTGCTAAGATGTGAACGGTCAAGCACAATCACCGCATGCCTGCCCCCTCTGCCGCCAAGCGGAACCCGCCTGACATGAATCCGGCCCGACCCGGCGGCCGCCGCGGAACCGCCTCTGCCGGGCCGCTGGCGGCGCCCCCCGGGGGGGGAGGCGCCGAAGGCGCTGCGGGGGGGGGAGTCTTCCATCACCGCAATCTGCCGCTGCTGCTGCTGCAGGCGCGCGAGCGCGTGATCGCGCGCTTCCGCCCGGCGCTGAACGCCGCGGGCGTGACCGAGCAGCAATGGCGCATCGTGCGCGCGCTGCTGGAGGCGGGGCCGCTGGAGCCGCGGCAGATCGTCACGCTGTGCGCGATCAGCAGCCCCAGCCTGGCCGGGGTGCTGGCGCGCATGGACGATCTGGGATTGGTCAGGCGCGTGCGGCTGGACCACGACGCGCGGCGCGTGCAGGTGTCGCTGACGCCCAAAAGCCGCGCGCTGGCGCGCAAGCTGGCGCCGCAGATCGAGGCCCTCTACGCCGCCATCGAGCAGCGCATCGGCCACCGCTTCACGCAGGATTTCTACCGCACGCTGGACGAGCTGATCGTGCTGCTGGACGACGGCGGCGGCAGTGAGCCGGAGCCGCCGTCCGAGCCCTGATCAGGTCCTTCGGCCGAGGTGCCGGAACGTGATGCGCCCTTTGCTGAGGTCGTAGGGCGAGAGCTCCAGCGACACGTTGTCGCCGGCCAGGATGCGGATGTGGTTCTTCTTGAGCTTGCCGCCGGAATAAGCCACCAGCTGGTGGCCGTTGTCCAGCGTCACGCGGTAGCGCGAATCGGGCAGCACTTCATCCACCCGGCCCTGCATCTCGATCAGTTCTTCCTTGGCCATCGGGTCGGCGCCGCGTCAGAGCGGGCGGATGTTGGAGGCCTGCAGGCCCTTCTTGCCTTCGGTGACCTCGAACTCGACGCGCTGCGCCTCGGCCAGGGTCTTGAAGCCGTTGGTCTTGATTTCGCTGTAGTGGGCGAAGAGGTCCTTGCTGCCATCGTCGGGGGCGATGAAGCCGAAGCCCTTGCCCTCGTTGAACCACTTCACCACGCCGGTTTGCGTTGCCATGCTTTCGATCTTTCCAATAGGTGTTCGCGCATGCCAAAACGGCCATGCGCGTTGCAGAGTCAAACAACAGAACACCGGGGAGAGATCAACCGCGTCGCGCCAGCCTTTGGGGGCGGCCGGTGGGCACTGAGCAGAGTCGCCGTACGACGGTCAGATGAGAGGCCTGCGGGCGCGATGATACCCGACATGGAGGCTAGCCGCTTGGCGGCAGGAAGATCATGGTCTCGTCGCTGCGCGTGCCGTCGGAGCGCGCGTTGCCGATGAACTCCAGCGTCATCACGCCGGCCAGCGAGACCACGCTGCCGGGCACCACGGGCACGTCGTCGCCGCGCTGCAGGGTCTGGCCGTCCAGCAGCGTGGCGTGGTTGGTGACCGAGCGCAGCACGTAGCCGCTGGGGCGGCGGCGCAGCTCGAAGTGCCAGCGGCTGATCTGCCGCGTGGCCTGGCTGTCGGGCAGCGCCAGCACCACGTCGTTGGCGCTCATGCCTTCGATGATGTCGAGGCGGCCGAAGGAGATCACGTCCTGCAGCGGCAGCTCGACGCGCTCGCCGGTCTCGCGCAGCAGCACCGCCACCGGGAAGCGGCTGCGGTCCAGCCAGTCCAGCGTCAGCAGCGGCAGCGCGCGGCCCACGCCTTTGAGCTCCACCTCGCCCAGCGGACAGCAGCGCAGCCGGTGGTCGAGGTCCAGCTCGCGGAAGGCGTCGCGCGAGAGGCGGATCTGCCCCGGCTCGGCCGAGGCGGCGATGCGCGAGCACAGGTTCATCACGTCGCCCGTGACCTGCACGCCGTCGGTCAGCACGCGGCCCCAGTGCAGCCCGATGCGCAGCACGAGCTGGTGATCGCGCTCGCGGTGCAGGTTCTCGTCGCCCACCGCGTGCTGCAGCTCGCACATCGCGGCAGCGGCGGCGTTGGCCGAGGCAAAGCAGCTCACCGCGCCGTCGCCCGCGGTGTCGACGATGCGGCCGCCGTGGCGGGCCAGCGCACGCTCCAGCAGGTCGATGTGCAGCTGCTGCAGCGCGCGGCCGGCCACGTCGCCGAAGCGGGCGAAGTAGGCGGTGGAGCCGACGATGTCGCTGAAGCACACCGCGGCGCTGCTCTCGAAGCGGCGCACCAGCTCCTGCGACAGCAGGTTCTGCAGACGGAAGATCTCCGTCATCGACAGCGACGCAAGATCGATCTCGGTGGACATGGACGGCAGCAGCGGCGGCGGCACGAAGCCGGGATGCTAGAGCCAATCGGCCGCGCGCGGCCCCCGCGTTCGCGCGCCGCATCGCTGATGCGGGGGATCGGCCACGGCCACCGCGCACACCGGGGCCGCGGTTAACATGGCCCGCCTTGCCCCACCCGCGCCCGCTGCGCCTGGCCGTGAACGCCCCGTTGCCACGCCACGCCCACCAGGAGGATCTGCTCGGCCGCCTGCTGCAAAGCTGCTTCGGCGAGTTGGCGGCGCCCGAGCTGGCGCTGCTGCGCGAGCAGCTCGAATGGGTGGAGCTGGCCGCCGGCCAGGTGCTGATGGCGCAGGGCGAGGCGGCCGATTCGATGTACATCACGGTCAGCGGCCGGCTGCGCGTGTTCGTGCAGGACGAGTCCGGAGCGCCGCGCCGCGTGCGCGACCTCGCACGCGGCCAGCTGATCGGCGAGATGGCGCTCTACACCGGCGAGCCGCGCTCGGCCACGGTGGTGGCGGTGCGCGAATCGGTGCTGGTGCGGCTGCCGCAGCGTGGCTTCGAGCAGCTCGTTGCGCGCAGCTCGCAGGCCTCGGTGGCGATGACGCGGCAGCTGATCCGCCGCCTGCAGAAGCCGCAGCAGCAGCGCGAGCCCAACGAGCGCCCGGTGGCGATGGGCCTGCTGCCGATCAGCGCCGGCGTCGACGCGGCCGCCTTCGCGCGCAGCCTGGCGCAGGCGCTGTCGGCGATCGGCCGCGTGCGGCTGGTTGACGCCGACGCGGTGGACGGCGCGCTGGGCCCCGGCGCCGCGCAGCGCACGGGCGGCGACGAGCGGCCGCTCGCCCTGCTGCTGGACCGCCTGGAGGCCGAGGCCGACTTCGTGCTGCTGGTCGGCGACGACCGGCCCACGGCCTGGACCCGCCGTTGCGCGCGCCATTGCGACGAGCTGCTGCTGCTGGCCGACGCCGCGCAGCCGCCGGCGCTGCATGCCACCGAGCAGCAATGCCTGCAGCCGGCCGCCGCCGCCGCGGCGCCGTTGCAGGCCCGTGCCGCCGAGGTGCTGGTGCTGCTGCACGACGAGCACACGCGGCTGCCGGCCCACACCGCGGCCTGGCTGGCGCGGCGGCCGCTGGACGACCACGTGCACCTGCGCCGCAACCATGCGCGCGACCTGGCGCGGCTGGCGCGGCTGCAAAGCCGCACCGGCATCGGCCTGGTGCTGGCCGGCGGCGGCGCGCGCGGCTTCGCGCACCTGGGCGTGCTGCAGGCGCTGCGCGACGCCGGCGTCGAGGTCGACCGTGTCGGTGGCACCAGCATCGGCTCGGTGATGGCCGCCATGGCGGCCGCCGAGCCGCCGCTGGACGAGGCCATCGCCATGCTGCGCAGCGCCTTTGCGATCAACCCGACCGGCGACATCAACCTCGTGCCGATGATCAGCCTGATCCGTGGCCGGCGGCTGCGGCGCATCGTCAGCCACGCCGCCTTCAGCCTGCTGGGCGGGCCGGCGGCGATCGAAGACCTGTGGAAGGGCTTCTTCTGCGTGGCCACCAACTTCACGCAGCAGCGCGAGCAGGTGCTGGACCGCGGCGACCTCGTCACCGCGCTGCTGGCCAGCACCGCGATTCCCGGCGCGCTGCCGCCGGTGCTGCACGGCGGCGAGCTGCTGTGCGACGGCGGCAGCTTCAACAACTTTCCGGCCGACGTGATGCAGCGCATGCGCGGCATCGGCACCGTGATCGGCGTCGACCTCGCGCTGCAGCAGCCGCGCCCGCTGGACCTGCCCGAGCTGCCCGGCCCCTGGGCGCTGGCCTGGGACCGGCTGCGCTCGCCGCGCCGGCGCAAGTACGCGCTGCCCTCGCTCACCTCGTTCCTGTGGGGCGTGACCATGCTCTACAGCGCCTCGCGCCGGCAGCAGGCGCGTGCCTGCTGCGACCTGTGCTTCAACCCGCCGCTGCATCGCGTGGGCATGCTGCAGTGGAACCGCTTCGACAAGATCCAGCGCCAGGGCCGCGAGCACGCGCAGCAGGTGCTGCAGCAACTGCCGCCGGCGCTGCGCCGGCGCATCGGCGCCCGCGAGCCGGCTTGACGGCGGCAGGCCGATCCGCAAGGCGGATCGGGCGCGCCCATCGCCAGCCCATCGCCGGGCCGTCGCCGGCGGTGCCCGGCCGGTCTTGGCACGGTGTTTGCACTGATCGGTCGCGACAAGGCCAAGGCCGACAATGCCCCTGGGCGTTGCGCGCTTCCCGTCGAGGACCCTCATGCACCACATCTCTCGCCGCCGGCTGACGCTGGCGATGTCGTCCCTGGCGGCCGCCGCGGCGCTGCTGGGCAGCGCGCCCGCGCGGGCGCAGGCGGCCGACAAGGTGCTGCGCATCGTGCCGCACAGCAACCTGGCGATCCTCGACCCCATCTGGACCACCGCCTACATGAGCCGCAACCACGGCTACATGATCTACGACACCCTGTTCGGCACCGACGAGAACGGCAAGACCAAGCCGCAGATGGTGGAGAGCTGGACCGAGAGCGGCGACCACCGCCTGTGGACCTTCAAGCTGCGCAAGGGGCTGGAGTTCCACGACGGCAAGCCCGTCACCGGCGAGGACGTGATCGCCAGCCTGCAGCGCTGGGGCAAGCGCGACGCGATGGGCTCGGCGCTGTTCCAGTTCGTGCAGCGCATGGACAGCCCCGACCCCGACACCTTCCGCATCTTCCTCGGCGAGGCCTGCGGCTTCGTGCTGGAGGCGCTGGGCAAGCCCTCGTCCAACGTGCCCTTCATCATGCCCAAGCGCATCGCCGACACCGATGCCTTCAAGCAGATCGACGAGCACATCGGCTCGGGCCCCTACGTCTTCAAGAAGGACGAGTTCAAGCCCGGCGACAAGGCCGTCTACACCAAGTTCGCCAAGTACGTGCCGCGCAGCGAGCCGCCTTCGGGCACCACCGGCGGCAAGCAGGTCTACGTCGACCGCGTCGAGTGGAACCTGGCGCTGCGCGACGCCCAGGCCCAGGTGAACGCGCTGAAGAAGGGCGAGGTCGACATCATCGAGGCGCTGGGTTTCGACTTCTACGAAAGCGCCAAGCACGACCCTGACATTCAACTGCCGCGTTATGCCAACCTCGGCCTGCAGTACATGGCGCGCTTCAACCACCTGCAAAAGCCCTTCGACAACGTGAAGGTGCGGCGCGCGGCGCTGGCGGCGATGACGCAGGAGCCCTTCCTGCGCGCCCAGGTCGGCGTCAAGGAGCTGTACAAGACCTGCGAGTCGATGTTCATCTGCAACACGCCCTACGGCAGCACCGCCGGCAGCGAGATCCAGGCCACGGGCAGCGTGAAGAAGGCGCAAGAGCTGCTGAAGGCCAGCGGCTACGACGGCACGCCGGTCGTGATCCTCAAGCCCACCGACCTGGCCAGCATCCAGAAGCTGCCCGACGTGGCCGCGCAGCTGCTGCGCCAGGCCGGCTTCAAGGTCGACCTGCAGGCGATGGACTGGCAGACCCTGGTCGGCCGCCGCGCCAAGAAGGACGGCTGGGCGATGTTCCTGACGGCGTGGCAGGCGTTCGACGTCTGGAGCCCGATCGCCAACCCGGCGATGGACACGCGCGGCGAGAAGTCGGGCTGGTTCGGCTGGGCCAGCGACGACAAGATGATCACGCTGCGCAACGAATTCATGCGCGCCACCGACGAAGGCGTGAAGAAAAAGCTGGCCGACCAGATCCACGCCCGCGCGTTCGAGATCGCCACCCACGTGCCGCTGGGCGAGTTCAACCAGCCGATGGCCGCGCGCAAGAACATCAGCGGGTTCTTCATCACCAACGGCAACATCTACTGGAACCTCAAGAAGAACTGAAAGGCATCGACCGATGAAACTGCTCCGCCGTCTTTTCGTCGCCGCGCCCTGCGCGGCCGCCGTGCTGCTGGCCCTGCCGGCGCCCTCGTTCGCGCAGGACAAGGTGCTGCGCATCGTGCCGCACAGCAACCTGGCGATCCTCGACCCCATCTGGACCACCGCCTACATGAGCCGCAACCACGGCTACATGATCTACGACACCCTGTTCGGCACCGACGAGAACGGCAAGACCAAGCCGCAGATGGTGGAGAGCTGGACCGAGAGCGGCGACCACCGCCTGTGGACCTTCAAGCTGCGCAAGGGGCTGGAGTTCCACGACGGCAAGCCCGTCACCGGCGAGGACGTGATCGCCAGCCTGCAGCGCTGGGGCAAGCGCGACGCGATGGGCTCGGCGCTGTTCCAGTTCGTGCAGCGCATGGACAGCCCCGACCCCGACACCTTCCGCATCTTCCTCGGCGAGGCCTGCGGCTTCGTGCTGGAGGCGCTGGGCAAGCCCTCGTCCAACGTGCCCTTCATCATGCCCAAGCGCATCGCCGACACCGATGCCTTCAAGCAGATCGACGAGCACATCGGCTCGGGCCCCTACGTCTTCAAGAAGGACGAGTTCAAGCCCGGCGACAAGGCCGTCTACACCAAGTTCGCCAAGTACGTGCCGCGCAGCGAGCCGCCGTCGGGCACGGCCGGCGGCAAGCGCGTCTATGTGGACCGCGTGGAGTGGAACCTGGCGCTGCGCGACCCGCAGGCGCAGGTCAACGCGCTGCAAAAGGGCGAGGTCGACATCCTCGAGCAACTGCCCTTCGACCACATGGCCACCGTGAAGGCCGACGCCAACCTGCAGATCCCGAAGTACACGACCTATGGCAACCAGTACATGGCGCGCTTCAACCACCTGCACAAGCCCTTCGACAACGTCAAGGTGCGGCGGGCGGCGATCGCCGCGTTCTCGCAGGAGGCCTTCCTGCGCGCACAGGTCGGCCAGAAGGATTTGTACAAGACCTGCGGCTCGATGTTCATGTGCGGCACGCCGTACGGCAGCACCGCCGGCAGCGACGTGCAGATGAAGTCGAACATGAAGATCGCGCAGGAGATGCTCAAGGCCAGCGGCTACGACGGCACGCCGGTCGTGATCCTCAAGCCCACCGACCTGCCCAGCATCCAGAAGCTGCCCGACGTGGCCGCGCAGTTGCTGCGCCAGGCCGGCTTCAAGGTCGACCTGCAGGCGATGGACTGGCAGACCCTGGTCGCCCGCCGTGCCAAGAAGGACGCGCCCGACAAGGGCGGCTGGAACATGTTCCTGACGGCGTGGAACGCCTTCGACGTCTGGAGCCCGATCTCCAACCCGGCGATGGACACGCGCGGTGAGAAGTCAGTGTGGTTCGGCTGGGCCACCGACGACAAACTGCCGGTGCTGCGCAACGAGTTCATGCGCGCCACCGACGAAGGCGTGAAGAAGAGATTAGCCGACCAGATCCACGCCCGTGCCTACGAGATCGGCACCCATGCGCCGCTGGGCGAGTACGACCAGCCCATGGGCGCGCGCAAGAACATCAGCGGCTTCTTCATCACCAACGGCAACATCTACTGGAACCTGAAGAAGAACTGAAGCCGCGCTGCGCTAACGCATCGCCAACGCTGGCGCCACAAAGCCGTGATACGCCGTCTCCAGCCAGCGCGCGAAGCGCAGGCACATCGGGTCGCCGAAGGCCGGGCCGATCAGCTGCGCGCCCACCGGCAGGCCGTCGGCCGCCAGCTCCAGCGGCACCGCGGTGGCCGGCAGCCCGGCCACGCCGGGGTAGCCGGCCCAGAAGAGCTGGGTGGTCTGCGGCTGCGCGCGGCCGTTGACGGGGATCATCCGCTCCCAGCGCATGCCTTGCTGGTCGTGCCGCATCGCGGTGGTGGCGGCGATCGGGCAGACCAGCAGGTCCCAACGCTCGAAGAAAGCCGCCCACCGGCGCTGCAACGCGTGGCGCCGCTCGTCCAGGCGCAGCCAGTCGCGGTGCGTCAGCGTCAGGCCGCGCCAGTGCGCCGCCGGCAGCTCGTGCGCGTCGGCACCGGCCGCCGCCAGCGCCGCGGCCTGCGCCTGGGCACGCGCGTAATCCTCATCGCCGAGGTGGCCGCACAGCGCGCCGCGCAGCAGCGGCAGGTAGACCTGCCAGGCCTCTTGCGCATCCACCGGCCGGACGGTGGTGTCGACCTGCACACCCGAGCGGCGCAGGAAGTCGACCAGGCGTTCCAGCGCCTGGCGCACCGCGGCGTCGACCTCGGCGCGCGGCTCGTCCAGCATCACGGCCACGCGCATCTGCGTCGCGGCGCGGCCGGCGTCGCGCCAGGCGGCCGCCGTGCGGCCCATCGGTCCGAAGGCGCTGAGCGGGCTGCTGAGCACGTCCATTGCGACGCTCAGGTCGTGCGCGCTGCGCGCCAGCGGGCCGGCCACGGCGATGTCCACCGCGTCGACGGTCTCGTCGCCGGGCAGCTCGTGGCCTTGCAGCGGCACCACGCCCCAGGTGGGCTTGTGGCCCCAGACGCCGCAGTAGTGCGCCGGGTTGCGGATCGAGGCGCCGATGTCGCTGCCCAGCTCCAGCGCGCTCAGGCCCGCGGCCAGCGCGGCCGCGGCGCCGCCCGACGAGCCGCCGGGCGAACGCTGCAGATCCCAGGGGTTGTTGCTGCTGCCGTAGACCGGGTTGAACGACTGCCAGTCGGCCAGCGCCACCGGCACGTTGGTCTTGCCGAAGATCACCGCGCCGGCGTCCAGCAGCCGCTGCACCGCCACGGCGTTGCGCGCGGCGACGTTGCCGCGCAGCGCCTCGAAGCCCCAGGTGGTGGGCGCGCCCGCCCAGTCGAACGATTCCTTCACCGTCATCGGCACGCCGTGCAGCGGTCCCCAACGCTCGCCGCGGACCAGCGCCTCGTCGGCCTGCTGCGCGCGCGCCAGCGCGGCCTCGGGCCGCAGCACGACGACGGCGTTGAGCTGGGGATTCAATCGCTGCACGCGGTCCAGATGCGCCTGCAGCAGTTCGCGCGCCGAAATCTCGCGGTTGCGCAGGCGGCGCGCCAGCTCCAGCGCGGGTTGCAGGCACAGATCGTCCATGGCCGTTCAGCGGTGGTTGCGGTGGAACCCGCATGCTACCCAGCCATGCTGAAATCGGCGACCGGCCGGTCATCGTCGCCCAGCCTTTCACGTCACTCGATCTGGTAAACCATGCTTGCCTTCCTGGGCCGCCGCCTGCTGTCGACGATTCCGGTGCTGCTGATCGTCGCGGTGCTGGTCTTCCTGATGCTGCGGCTGACGCCAGGCGACCCGGCGGCGGTGCTTGCCGGCGACGCCGCCAGCACCGAGCAGATCGCGCAGATCCGCGCCACCCTGGGGCTGGACAAGTCGGTGCCCGAGCAGTTCATGATCTGGTTCGGCCACCTGCTCACCGGCGACCTCGGCCAGTCGTACTACTACAAGACGCCCGTCACCGCGCTGATCGGCCAGCGGCTGGAGCCCACGCTGTCGCTGGCGCTGATCACCATCGCGATCGCGGTGGCGGTGGCGGTGCCGCTGGGCGTGCTGGCAGCCTGGCGCTTCGGCGGCTGGCTGGACCGCGCGTTGATGGGCTTCTCGGTGCTGGGCTTCAGCATCCCGGTGTTCGTGCTGGCCTACGTGCTGATCTGGCTGGTCAGCCTCAAGCTCGGCTGGCTGCCGGTGCAGGGCTACAAACGGGTGTCCGACGGCGTGGGCGCGTGGCTGTACCACCTGCTGCTGCCGGCGCTGACGCTGTCGGTGATCTACATCGCGCTGATCGCCCGCGTCACCCGCGCCAGCGTGCTGGAGACGCTGGGCGAGGACTACATCCGCACCGCGCGCGCCAAGGGCCTGCCCGAGACCAAGGTGCTGATGCGCCACGCGCTGGCCAACGCCGCGGTGCCCATCGTCACGGTCATCGGCATCGGCATCGCGCTGCTGATCGGCGGCGTGGTGGTCACCGAGTCGGTCTACGCGATCCCCGGCCTCGGCCGGCTGACCGTGGACGCGGTGCTGGCGCGCGACTTTCCCACCATCCAGGGCGTCATCCTGCTCTTCAGCGTCGTCTACGTGATGATCAACCTGCTGGTGGACCTGAGCTACGTGTTTTTCGACCCCCGCATCCGCTACTGACGATGGACGCCAAGACACTCGAAACGCTGTCGGTCGAATCGGCCACCATCGTCCCGCAGCAAAGCGCCTGGCAGCGCGTGCGGCGCAATGGCTCGGTGCGCCTGGGCGGCGCGGTGCTGCTGGTGCTGGTGGCCATCGCGCTGCTGGCGCCCTGGCTGGGCACCGTGGACCCCTCGCTGTTCGACCCCGCCAGCCGCGACCTGCTGCCCGGCAAGACCGGCGAGATCACCACGCTGGAAGGCGAGACGCTGCAGCACCGCTTCCTGATGGGCAGCGACAGCTTCGGCCGCGACATCTACAGCCGCGTGATCTACGGCACCCAGGTCTCGCTGATCGTCGGCATCAGCACCGCGCTGGTGGCGCTCGCCTTCGGCATCCTGCTCGGGCTGGTGGCCGGCTTCATCCGCTGGCTGGACGGCCCGCTGATGCGCGTGATGGACGGGCTGATGGCGATCCCCGCGATCCTGATCGCGATCGCGCTGGTGGCGATGTGGCGCGGCAGCCTGGCCACCGTGGTGGTGGCGATCGCGATCCCCGAGATCCCGCGCGTCACGCGGCTGGTGCGCAGCCTGGTGCTGACCATCCGCGAAGAGCCCTACGTCGAGGCCGCGGTGTCTTTGGGCACGCCCACCGCGCTGATCATGTGGCGCCACATCCTGCCCAACACCATTGCGCCGCTGATCGTGCAGGGCACTTTCATCTGCGCCTCGGGCATCCTGGTGGAGGCCATCCTGTCGTTCCTGGGCGTCGGCCTGCCGCCCGAGATCCCCACCTGGGGCAACGTGATGGCCGAGGGCCGCGCGCAGTTCAACGAGTACCCGCACAACATCTTCTTCCCCGGCATCTTCCTGGCGGTGACGGTGCTGGCGGTCAACATCCTGGGCGACGGCCTGCGCGACACGCTGGACCCGAAGATGGCCAAAAGAACATGAGTGGCGCCGACACGCCCATCCTGCAGGTCGAGGACCTGAGCATCGCGCTGCCCAAGGGCGGCGACCGCGACACCGCGGTGCGCCGCGTCTCGTTCACCGTGGGCCGCGGCGAGATCGTCTGCCTGGTCGGCGAGTCGGGCTCGGGCAAGAGCGTCATCGCGCAAGGCGTGATGGGCCTGCTGCCCAAGCAGTTGCCGGTCACCAGCGGCCGCATCCTGCTGCAGGGCGAGGACATCACGCATGCGCCGCTGGCGCGGCTGCGCGAGCTGCGCGCCACGCGCATGTCGATGATCTTCCAGGAGCCGATGACGGCGCTGAACCCGGTGATGACCTGCGGCGACCAGATCGACGAGGTGCTGGCCGAGCACACCAAGCTGTCGCCCGCCGAGCGCCGCGCCAAGGTGCGCGCCATCATCGAGGAAGTGCTGCTGCCCGACCCCGAGCGCATGATGGCCAGCTACCCGCACCAGCTCTCGGGCGGGCAGCGCCAGCGCATCATGATCGCGATGGCGCTGGTGCTGGAGCCGGTGCTGCTGATCGCCGACGAGCCCACCACCGCGCTGGACGTCACCACGCAAAAGCAGGTGCTGGAGCTGATGCTGCAACTGCAGCGCAAGCACGGCACCGGCGTGCTCTTCATCACCCACGACTTCGGCGTCGTCGCCGAGCTGGCGCAGCGCGTGGCCGTGCTGCGCCTGGGCGACCTGGTGGAGGTGGGCGACAAGCTGAGCGTGCTGCAGCGCCCGCAGCACGACTACACCAAGATGCTGATCGGCGCCGTGCCCACGCTGCGCCTGCACGCCAGGCCCGTCGACGCCGGCGCGCCGGTGGTGTTGACGGCGCGCGGGCTGGAGAAGACCTACGTCGACAAGGGCTGGTTCGGCAAGGGCCGCACCGTGCACGCGGCGCAGGACGTCAACTTCGAGATCCGCAAGGGCCAGACGCTGGGCATCGTCGGTGAATCGGGCTCGGGCAAGAGCACGGTGGCGCGCTGCATCGTGCGCCTGATCGACCCCAGCGGCGGCGACGTGCTTTTGCATGCCCCCGGGACCGGGCCAGCCCGGCCCGCCCCCCGCGGGGGTTCGAGCAGCCCGGCAGAGCCGGATCTGCTCGACGCCGGCGTCGAGATCGCCCGCGCCCCGCACCGCGCGCTGCGGCCGCTGCGCCGCCGCGTGCAGATCGTCTTCCAGGACCCGTACCGCTCGCTCAACCCGCGCCGCACCGTCGGCCAGGCGATGATCGAAGGGCCGGTCAACTTCGGCATGACCAGCGCCGCCGCGCTGGCCAAGGCGCGCGATCTGCTGAAGCTGGTGCGCCTGGACGCCAGTGCGATGGAACGTTATCCGCACCAGTTCAGCGGCGGCCAGCGCCAGCGCATCTGCATCGCCCGCGCGCTGATGCTCGAGCCCGAGCTGCTGGTGGCCGACGAGGCCGTCTCGGCGCTGGACGTCTCGGTGCAGGCCCAGGTGCTGCAGCTCTTCGAGGAGATCAAGTTGCGGCTGAACCTGGCGATGCTGTTCATCACCCACGACCTGCGCGTGGCCAGCCAAGTGTGCGACTTCCTGGCCGTGATGAGCAAGGGCAAGGTCGTCGAATACGGCCCCGCGCACCAGGTCTTCGGCGCCCCGCAGCACGAGTACACGCGCGCGCTGTTCGCGGCGGCGCCGGGCAAGGATTTCGCGTTCGGGGGGTGAACGCCCGGTGGCACGGCTGGCTGAGCGGCGTCAGCTCGGCCCGAGCCGGAATTCAGCTCAACTCACCGACGGACCGTAGCGTTTCGCGAATCAGCTCCTGGCTCAGGTGATCGCCACGCCGGACCAGCTTGTCGAGCAGCGGGGTCAGTGGCCCGACGAGCCGGGCCCGACGCGCTCGAACGAGGGTTCCCAAGGTGCCGCGCACCTCCAACCCATAGATCGCCGTGGCAACACGGCGACCTCGACGCTCGTCGATGAGAACGGGCGCGCCCAGTTCCAGCGCGAGCGCGAGGGCCGCTGCCTCGCCGGCGTCGAGCGCAGCTTGCAACGCCGGATCGGGCGGCCGGGTGGGCGCGCGGACATGCAGCCAGTCGTTGCGGTCGAGGATCTCGTGGACCGACTCGAAGCGGCTCGCCCTCAGTTCCGCGGCCACCGCCTCGGGGACGATGACTTCGGCGTACAGCGACGCCAGGACGTGCAGCGCAGCAATGTGCGAGAGCGAGATCAACGGCCCGGTGTCAGCGACGATGAGCAGTTCAGCCACGCGCGAGTTCTTGACGCAGATCGTCGACGTCGGTCTGGATCATCGAGACGCCCAGATCGCCGAGCGCGAGCAGGAAGTCGGCGCGGTTCATCCCGCACAGCTTGGCTGCATGTCCCGACGACAGGCGGCCGAGTTCAAACAGCTTGGCCGCCAGCAGCAGACGCGCATCCCCCGCGAATTCTTCGGGCGTCTTGCCCGTGATCGCGAGGATCTGCTCGGGGACTTCGATGTCGACGATTGCCATGAAGTTCATGGTAGCACCCGACCTGCGGCGCGCAGCCAATGCTGCAGCCGCTCGCGCAGCGCCGCGGGCTCGATCGGCTTGGCGACGAAGTCGTCCATGCCGGCGTCCAGGCAGGCCTGGCGGTCCTGGTCGAAGGCGTTGGCGGTGATCGCGATGATGGGCACGTGCGGCTCGCCATCGCCGCCGCCGGCGGCGCGGATGCGGCGCGTGGCCTCCAGCCCGTCCATGCGCGGCATCTGCACGTCCATCAGGATCAGGTCGTAGCGCGCGGCGGCGGCCATCGCCACGGCCTGCAGGCCGTCCTCGGCCAGGTCGACGTGGTGGCCCAGGTCCTGCAGCAGGAAGGCGGCGATCGTGCGGTTGACCTGATCGTCCTCGACCAGCAGCACGCGGCGCGGCACCGGCGGTTCTGCCGCAGGCGCCGACGCCGGCGCCGACGCGCCCGGCGCCGCGGCGGCGGCGGCGGCCGGGTCGGGTGCCTTGTCCAGCCAGGCGGTGAACCAGAAGCGGCTGCCGCGGCCGGGCTCGCTCTCGGCGCCGGCGGTGCCGCCCATGCGCTCGGCCAGCCGACGCGTGATGACCAGGCCCAGCCCGGTGCCGCCGTGCTGGCGCGTGTAGCTGTTGTCGGCCTGCTCGAAGGCGTTGAACAGCCGCGCCAGCGTCACCTCGTCGATGCCGACGCCGGTGTCCTGCACCTCCACGTGCAGGCACAGCCGCTCGGCGGTCTCGGCCTCGGTGCGCACGCGCACCACCACCTCGCCGGCACTCGTGAAGCGCACCGCGTTGGCGGCATAGTTCAGCAGCGCCTGCTGCAGCCGCGTGGCGTCGCCCAGCAGCGGCTGCGGCGCCACCTGCACCTCGCTCACCCAGCGCAGCCCGCGCGCCTGCACGGTGTCGTGCAGCATCTGGCCGACCTCGTCGACCAGGGCCCGCGGGTCCACCGGCTGGCGCGCCAGCTCGAAGCGGCCCGCCTCGATCTTGGACAGATCGAGGATCGCATTGATCACCTGCAGCAGGTGGCGCGACGCGGCCTCCAGCGTGTCCAGCCGCCGCGCCTGCTCGCTGCTGACGCCGGCATGGCGGATCAGGTAGGCCATGCCGGTGATGGCGTTCAGCGGCGTGCGGATCTCGTGCGACATGTTGGCCAGGAACAGCGTCTTGGCGACGCTGGCGGCCTCGGCTGCCTCCTTGGCAGAGGCCAGTTGCGCCGTGCGTTGAGAGACCTGCTCTTCCAGGTGGTCGCGGTGGCGCGCCAGCTCGGCCTCGGCGTCCTTGCGCGCGGCCACGTCGCGCACCGAGCGGGCCAGCGCGCCTTCGGCCCGCTCGCGCGAGCGCACCAGCCCGATGAAGGCCGCCAGCACGCCGGTGGCCAGCAGCGCATAGACCGCGCGCAGCCACCACAGCGAGGCCGCGTGCGAGCGCCAGCCGCCGCGCGGCACCGCCGCCATCTGCCACGAGCCCTGCGGCAGCACCACCTCGGCCAGCACCGGCGACTGCTGGAAGATCTGCGGCGGCCCGAGAAACACCGCGCCGGCGGCACCGCTGGCGTTGACGCCGCGGATGGCCACCTCGACGTCCAGCGCGTCGTTCAGCAGCCCGGCGCTGCGGAACAGCTTGTCGCTGTCGATGACCGCGCTGACCAGGCCCCAGAAGCGCTCGCTGCCGTCGGGGTTGCGCAGATAGACCGGCAGCCGCGCGATCAGCCCGCTGCCGCCCTGCGCCAGCGGCAGCGGGCCGGCCAGCACCACCTGGCGCGAGAGCCGCGCGCGCTCGGCCGCCTCGACCTGGCCGGGGCTCTTGCGGTAGTCGAGCCCGATCGCGCGCTCGTTGCCGGCCAGCGGCACCATCAGGCGGATCACCATGTCGGGCGCCGCGCCGACGTTGCGCAGATGCGTGCGCCCGCCCAGCAGCGGCTGCACCGCCTGCTCGAAGCGCGCCTGGTCGAGCCCGGGGTCGAGGTTGATCACGCTGACCAGGCCGCGAACCAGTTGCAGGTCGCTGACCAGCTCGCTGTTGAGCCGCTCGCGCAGTTCCACCAGGCGGCCCAGCACCTCGGCGCGCAAGGCCAGTTGGTGGCGCTGGTCGTTCAGCCGGTCGCCGGTGATCCCCAGGCCCAGCAGCACCAGGGCCAGCAGCACGGTCAGCAGGCGGGGCTGCAGCAGGCGCTGCGGGATGGACGGCACATTCACGGCGGGCCGGAGTATGCCCCCGGGCGCCGCGGCCGCCGGCGCTCTACGGGCAGCTGGGCGGCTCGGTCGGCGCCGCGGCGCTGCGGCGCAGCAGCAGCGGGCCGAGCAAGGCGTTGCCGCGCTCGTCGAGCACCTGCACCTGCAGCAGCTCGCGCAGCAGCGCCACCGGCTGCGGCCACAACTGCGCGGCGCGCGCCAGCGCGGCCCGCTCGGGGCCGACCCAGCTGCCGTAGAAGCGCTCGTCACCGCCGGCGGTGACGCCCCATTCGCCGTCGAAGCGCGCGCCGCTGCAGCGCGCCTGCAGCACCGCGCGGTTGCCCTCGATGGTCAGCAGGTACGAGCCGCTGCGGTCGCTGCCGCCGAAGAACACCGGTCCGCTGCCGGCAAGCTGGGTCACGCCCACCGGCACGAGGCTGGTGCTGCTGCAGTCCAGCGAGGTGGCGATCGGCGACGAGCAACTGCTGGTGGCCTTGGCGCCGAAGCTGGACAGCGTGAAGGCGCCCTCGCCGGTGCCGGTGCCGCCGCCATTGGGGCCGCAGCCGGCCAGCAGCACCAGCCATGCGGCCAGCGCCAGACGGCAAGACATGTTCACGGCTCGTTCTCCCTGTTCTTGTCGATGAAGAAGTACATGCCCAGGCGCGCGCGCTGGTCGCGCTGCTCGGGCGAGGCATTGGCGGCATCCGCGTCGAAGCGCTCCTGCGCCAGCGCCATGTAGCGGCGGAAGGTCTCCTTCCACGCCGCCACCGCGGCCTTCTGCAGCGCGGCGGCCGAGGCGGCGGTGATCTCGTCGACATGCACCGACTGTTCAAGGAAGTTGCTCTGCGCCTGCAGGTTGCCGGCCGCCGCGGCCAGGTGGTCGTGCAGGTTGTCGGCGAACAGCCAGGTCATCTCCTCGAACCCCTGGCGCGGCGCGAAGCTGGCCATCAGCAGGCGGACGCCGGCTTCGTCTTCCTCGGCCACGCCCAGGCGCTTGAGTTCGTCGAGCACCGCGCGCGGCCGGATGTCGCTGGAGACGCTGGCCACCAGCGCGTCGAAGCTGTCGGCTTCGGCGCCACGCGCCAACGTTCGAGGCAACTCGTCCGGCCCCAGCCAGGGCTTGCTGCTGAGCCAGCGCATGGCCACCTCGCTGGCCATCGACAAGGGCTGCCGCTGCAGCCCGTCATCCGCCGGCGCATTGCGCAGCAGCGTGCGCACATCGCGCCGATGCACGCCCGACAGCAGGGTCAGCGCGCTGTCGGTCTGCGCCATGCCGCGCGCCTTCAGCTCGTCCTGCGCGGCGGCGAGGAAGACCTTCTTCAGCGCCGCGGCGAAGGCGCCGTAGCTGACGCCGTTCTGCAGCAACAGCCGCGCCGCGGGCTTGAACACGCGCAGCACGGCAGCAAGCACCAGGGAAGAACGATCGCTCATCGACGCCTTGAATGCGGTCGTGGAATTCTATTCCACGACGACTGATCAGGCCCACGCCCCTATAGTCATCCGCCGCCCGCTCCTCACCGCGCCACGCCATGCCCCGCATCCTGATCGCCGGCTACCAGCACGAGACCAACACCTTCGCGCCCAGCCTGGCCGACTGGGCCGCGTTCACGCGCGGCGACTCGTTCCCCGCCTACCTGCGGGGGCCGGCGATGGTGGACGCGCTGGCCGGCGTCAACATCCCGGTGGCCGGCTTCATCGAGGCCGCGCGGCGCCACGGCTGGACGCTGCTGCCGTCGTGCTGGGCCGGCGCCATCCCGTCGAGCTACGTCACGCGCGATGCGTTCGAGCGCATCGCCGCCGCGATCGTCGAAGACGTGCAGACGGCCGCGCGCAGCAGCGGCGGGCTCGACGGCATCTACCTCGACCTGCACGGCGCCGCGGTGGCCGAGCACGCCGACGACAGCGAAGGCGAGCTGCTGGGCCGCCTGCGCGCCGTGGTCGGCGCCGGGCTGCCCATCGTCACCAGCCTGGACCTGCACGCCAACGTCACCGAGCGCATGCTGCGCAAGGCCGACGCGATGGTCTCCTACCGCAGCTACCCGCACGTGGACATGGCCGCCACCGGCGAGCTGGCCGCCGAGTTGATGGCACGCCGCCTGCGTGCCGCCACCAGGCAGCCGCAGGCGTGGCGGCGGCTGCCCTTCCTGATCCCGCTCAACGCGCAAAGCACCTGGATGCAGCCGGCCAAGGACCTCTACGACGAGCTGGTGGCGCTGGACCGCGAGCACGGCACCGTCCTGAGCTTCTGCATGGGCTTCCCGGCCAGCGACTTCGCCGAATGCGCGCCCATGGTCTGGGGCCACGGCCCAACGCTTGAGGTGACGGAGCGGGCCGTGCAGCGCCTGTTCGACCGCGCCGCCGAGCCCACGCAGTGGCGGCCCGACTACCTGGATGCGCGCGAGGCCGTCAACCGCGCGCTCTCACTCGCCGAAGGCGCGTCCAAGCCCGTGGTCATCGCCGACACCCAGGACAACCCCGGCGCCGGCGGCGACAGCAACACCACCGGCATGCTGCACGCGCTGCTGCAGCAGGGCGCGGGCCGGCGCTTCCCCGGCCAGGTTGCGCTGGGCCTGATGTACGACCCCGCGGCCGGCCGTGCAGCGCACGAGGCCGGCATCGGAGCAACGATCGACATCAGCCTCGGGACCGCCGTGCCCACCTTCAGCGGCCGGCTCAGCGACCCGCCGCTGCGCGGCCGCTTCAAGGTGCTGACGCTGGCCGACGGCCGCTGCACGCTGACCGGGCCGATGATGACCGGCGTCTCGGTGCAGCTCGGCCCCAGCGCCTGCCTGGAGATCGATGGCGTTCGCATTGCCGTGGTCGGCGGCAAGAAGCAGCTGCTCGACCGCGAGTTGCTGCGCATGGTGGGCATCCAGCACGAGCAGATGCGCATCGTGGTCGTCAAGAGCAGCAACCACTTCCGCGCCGACTTCACGCCGCACGCCAGCGCCGTGCTGGTGGCCAAGGCCGCCGGCCCGATGGCCGCCGACCCGGCCGACCTGCCGTGGACCAAGCTGCCCGCCACCATCCGCACGAGGCCTTGAGATGAACACGCCGCAACAACTCGCCGACTGCACGGCCGCGCAACTCGCCCGCCTGTACCGCAGCGGCCAGGCCTCGCCGGTGGAAGCCACGCAGGCGGCGCTGGAGCGCATCGCGCGCGTCGACCCGGTGCTGCGCGCCTTCGTCGTGGTCGACGCCGAATCCGCGTTAGCCTCGGCACGCGCCAGCAGCGACCGCTGGCGCGCCGGCAAGCCGCTGTCGGCCATCGACGGCGTACCCGTCTCGATCAAGGACCTGATCCTGACCAAAGGCTGGCCGACGCGGCGCGGCAGCGCGACGATCGAGGCGCAGCAGCCCTGGGACGTTGACGCGCCCGCCACCGCGCGGCTGCGCGAGGCCGGTGCCGTGCTGCTGGGCAAGACCGCGACGCCCGAGTTCGGCTGCAAGGGCGAGACCAACTCGCCGCTGAACGGCATCACCCGCAACCCCTGGAACCCGGCCAAGACGCCGGGCGGCTCCTCCGGCGGCGCCGCGGCCGCTGTGGCGGTTGGCTGCGGGCCGCTGGCGGTGGGCACCGACGGCGCCGGCAGCGTGCGCATCCCGGCGGCCTTCTGTGGCAACGTGGGCTTCAAGCCCAGCTTCGGCCGCGTGCCGGCGTACCCGCTGTCGCCCTTCGGCACCGTGGCCCACCTGGGCCCGCACACGATGAGCGTGACCGACGCCGCGCTGATGATGAACGTGTTGAAACAGCCCGACGCGCGCGACTGGACCGCGCTGCCGGCCGATCCGACCGACTACACCGTGGGCCTCGACGACGGCGTGCGCGGCCTGCGCATCGCCTATTCGCCGACGCTGGGCTACGTGAACGACGTGCACCCGGAGGTGGCCGCCGCGGTTGCGCGCGGCGCGCAGACGCTGGCCGATCTGGGCGCCAAGGTCGACGCGGTGGACCCCGGCTTCGAGAGCCCGCTGGACATCAGCATCGGCCTGTGGTTCCTGGGCGCGTGGTCGGTGTGGAACACGCTCACGCCGGCGCAGCAGGCCGTGACCGACCCCGATTTCCGCGCCGAGGCCGAGCAAGGCGGCCGCTACAGCGCGCTGCAGATCCAGCAGCTCAATCTGCGCCGCGGCGCCTTGGGTTCGCTGCTGCGCCAGTTCATGCAGCGCTACGACCTGCTGCTGACGCCGGCCGTGTCGATCCCCGCGTTCGACGCCCGCCCCGCCGGCAGCGTGCCGCTGACGCCGGAAACCATGCTCGGCTGGACGCCCTTTTCCTACCCCTTCAACCTGAGCCAGCAGCCGGCCATCACCGTGCCTTGCGGGCTGACGGCCGCCGGCCTGCCGATCGGCCTGCAACTCGTGGGCCCGATGTTCGGCGACGCGCTGGTGCTGCGCGCCGCGCGGGCCTTCGAATCGGCCTGCCCGATCCCCCGCCCGATGCTGGAGAAACTGCGATGACCCCTGCCCTGCCCCGCCCCTGGTTCGGCGACGACGCCAGCGCGCTGGCCCGCCACATCGTGGCCGGCGGCTGCAGTGCGCAGCAGGCGCTGGAGCGCAGCCTGGCCGACCTGGCCGCCGTCGAGCCCGTGCTCAACGCGCTGGCGCTGCTGCGGCCCGAGGTCGGCCGCCAGCACGCGGCGGCGCTGGACGGCGAATGGACCGCGTGCCGCAGCGACGCCGAGCGTGCCGCGCTGCTGCAGCGCCGCCCCTTCTTCGGCGTGCCGCTGCTGCTGAAGGACGTGGGCCCGGCCACCGCGCTGCGCAGCCTGCCCTCGCGCATGGGCTCGCGCCTGTTCGGCGACGGTTTCGAGTGGCCGGCCGATGGCTCTCTGATACAACGTTATCTCAACGCCGGCTTCGTGCCCTATGGCCGCAGCACCAGCCCCGAGCTGGGCATGAACGCCAGCACCGAGGCCGTGGCCTACGGCGGGCCGACGCGCAACCCCTGGAACCCGGCGCATTCGCCCGGCGGCTCCAGCGGCGGCGCCGGCGCCGTCACCGCCAGCGGCGCCAACACCATCGCCCATGCCAACGACGGCGCCGGCTCCATCCGCATCCCGGCCTCGGCCTGCGGGCTGATCGGCCTCAAGCCCTCGCGCGGGCTGATGCCGGTGGGCCCGCTGGTCGGCGAGGGCTGGGGCGGCCTGACCACCGACCACATGCTGACGCGCAGCGTGCGCGACTGCGCGCGCGCGCTCTTCGTCGGCGCCGGCGCCGACCTCGGCGCGCCCTATGCGGCCCCGGCGCTGCCGGCCGACGGCCTGCTGACGGTGGAGCAGCCTGCCCGCGGCCTGCGCATCGCGCTGGTCGACACCTACTACGAAGGCGACCCGGTGCATCCCGAGGTGGCCGCCGTGCTGCGCCGCTTCGCCGCGCAACTGGAAGCGCTGGGCCACCACGTACAGCCGGTCCGGCTGGAGCTGGACACGCTGGCCGTGCTGCGCCCGGTGATGCAGGCCGTGGCCACCGGCACCGCGGTGCTGCTGGACCGCGTGGCCGAGGCGCGCGGCCGCGCCATCGCCGCCGACGAGGTGGAGCCCGTGGTCTGGAGCGCCTACCAGACCGCGCGCTCGCTCTCGGCCGGCGACTACCTGCGCGCGGTGGAGAGCTTCCACGCTTTGAGCCGCCGCATGGCCGCCTTCCATCAGCAGCACGATCTGCTGCTGACGCCCACGCTGGCCGAGCCGCCGGCGCCGCTGGGGCGCTGGGTCATGAATCACGCCGACTACACCGACTACCGCCTGGGCCCGCAGGGCTTGTGGCGCTACTCGCCGTTCTGCCCGCTGGCCAACGCCACCGGGGCGCCGGCGATCTCGCTGCCGGCGGGGCTGTCTGCCGACGGCCTGCCGATCGGCGCGATGCTGGCCGCCGACCTGGGGCAGGACCTGCTGCTGCTGCGCGTGGCCGCGCAGTGGGAGGCGGCGCACGGCCCGGCGCCGATGCCCTTCAACCGCGAGGAGCGTCGATGATCCGCCGCCATGCCTTGTTAGCTGCAGCCGCCACCCTCGCGCTGGCCGGCTGCGCCGCGCCGCCGCCCGACCTGACCGGCGCCGCCGAGCAGGTGCGGGCCAGCGAGATCGCCTTTGCCGCCAGCATGGCGGCGCGCGACTTCAACGCCTTTGCCAGCTGGGTGGCCGACGACGCCACCTTCGTCAACGGCGGCAAGCCGCTGCGCGGCAAGCCGGCGGTGCTGATGCACTGGGAGCGCTTCTTCCGCGGCCCCGCGGCGCCCTTCCTGTGGAAGCCCGAGATCATCGAGGTGCTGGCCAGCGGCAACCTCGCCTACTCCGAAGGCCCGGTCTCGCTGCCCGACGGGCGCGTCGTCGCGCGCTACGTGTCCACCTGGCGGCGCGAGCCCGCCGGCGGCTGGAAGATCGTGCTCGACAACGGTTTCGACGCCTGCCAATGCGCCGACCCGAACAAAAAGAACTGAACGACCATGGACGAGCTGACCGCCCTCGACGCCAGCGCCCTCAGCGCCGCGATCCACGCCCGCCAGGTCTCGTGCCGCGAGGTCATGCAGGCCACGCTGGCGCGCATCCACGCGCTGAACCCGCGCTTCAACGCGATCGTCAACCTGGCCGACGACGAGGCGCTGCTGCGCCAGGCCGACGCGCATGACGCGCTGCTGGCCCGCGGCCAGTCGCTGGGCTGGATGCACGGGCTGCCGCAGGCGATCAAGGACACCGGCAACGCGGTGGGCTTTGCCAGCACCTTCGGCTCGCCGCTGTGGGCCGAGCTGATGCCGGCCGTCGACAGCCTGTACGTGCAGCGCATGAAGGCGGCCGGCTGCATCGTGATCGGCAAGACCAACATGCCCGAGTTCGGGCTCGGCTCGCACAGCTACAACCCGCTGTTCGGCACCACCCGCAACGCCTGGGACGAGGCCGTCAGCGCCGGCGGCAGCAGCGGCGGCGCCGCCGTGGCGCTGGCGCTGCGCCTGCTGCCGGTGGCCGACGGGTCGGACTTCATGGGCTCGCTGCGCAACCCCGCGGGCTGGAACCACGTGATCGGCCTGCGGCCCAGCCAGGGCCGCGTGCCGGGCTGGCCGCGGGCCGAGCTGTTCGTCAGCCAGCTCGCCACCGATGGCCCGATGGGCCGCAGCGTGCGCGACGTGGCGCGGCTGCTGTCCACCCAGGCCGGCCACGACGGGCGCGTGCCGCTGTCCATCGCCGGCCCGGCGCCCGACTTCGTGCCGCCGGCGGACGCCAGCGCGCGCGGCCTGCGCATCGCCTGGCTGGGCGACCTGGGCGGCCATCTGGCGATGGAAGACGGCGTGCTCGCCGTCTGCGAGCAGGCGCTGGCGCGGCTGCAGGCTGGCGGCGCCATCGTCGAACCCAGCGGCCTGGGCTTCGACCTCGACGCGCTGTGGCAGGCCTGGCTGCTGTGGCGCCGCGCGCTGGTGGCGCCGCTGGTCGGCGCCGCGCTGGCGCGGCCCGGCGCCACGCGCGAGCACGTCAAGCCCGAGGCGTTGTGGGAGCTGGACCAGGCCGCGGGCCTGAGCTGCAACGACTTCATGCGCGCCGCCGAAACGCGCACGCGCTTCCACGCCCATCTGCTGACGCTGTTCGAGCGCTTCGACCTGCTGGCGCTGCCGGTGGCGCAGACCTGGCCTTTCGCGGCCGAGGAGACCTGGCCGCGCCAGGTTGCCGGCCGCGCGATGGACACCTACCACCGCTGGATGGAGGTGACGCTGTACGCCACCTTCGGCGGCCTGCCGGCCGTCAGCCTGCCGGCGGGCTTCCACGCCAACGGCCGCTGGCCGATGGGCCTGCAGCTGATCGGCCCGCCGCAGGGCGACGCGGCGCTGCTGCACGCGGCGCAGGCCTACGAGAACCTGACCGCCGACCTGATGGCACTGCGGCCGTAATAATCGGCCGATGAAGATCTTCTACTGGGTGATGGGGGTGCTGATCGTCGGCACCTTCGTGCCGTCGGTGCTGTGCCTGCTGCTCTACCTGATCACCGGCGTCGACGTCTGGTCGCGCCGCGCGCGCGGTTTCTGGAACACGTCCAAGGTGCTGGCGATGTTCTCGCTGAACCTGCTGATCTGGGGCCACGTCGCCGTCAGCCTGTACGAGATCAAGTTCGGCTGAAGCCTCACTCCGGCTCGATCTTCGCCGCCCGGATCACCGCCCCCCAACGTTTGATCTCGCTGGCCAGCAGCGCCTGCAGCTCCGCCGGCGGGCCCGAGCGCAGCCGCATGCCCAGGGGTTTGAGCCGCTCCTGCGCCGCGCTGGAGGCCACGGCCTCGCGCAGCGCGCGGTTGAGCGTCTGCACCACGGCTGCCGGCGTCGCCGCCGGCGCGGCGATGGCGTTCCAGCTCGCCACGTCGTAGCCCGGCACGCCGGCCTGCTGCACCGTGGGCACCTCGGGCAGCGCCGGGCTGCGCTGGCCCGACGACACGGCCAGCGCGCGCACCACGCCGGCCTGAACCTGCGGCAGCATCGGGCCCAGCACCTCGAAGGCCAGGTCCACCTCGCCGCTGCGCAGCGCCGTCAGCAGTGCCGGCGATCCCTTGTACGGCACCACCAGCGCGTCGATGCCGGCCACCGTCTCGAACAGCTTGGCGCTCAAGTGCTGGGTGCTGCCCGGCGTGATGGTGCCGATGTTCAGCCGGCCCGGCTGCGCCCGCGCGAAGGCCAGCGCGTCGCCCAGGCTCGCCAAGCGCGAGCCGGCGGCGACGAACAGCCCGATGTCGAAGCTGCCGATCAGGCCGACCGGCGCGAAGTCTTTCAACGGGTCGTACGGCAGCTTGCGGAACAGGCCCACGCTGACCGCGTTGGCATTGCTCATCAACAGCAGCGTGTGGCCGTCGGGCCGCGCCGTGGCCACGGCCTGGCTGGCCACGATGCTGCCGGCGCTGGGGCGGTTGTCCACCACCACCGGCTGCCCCAGCGTGCGCGCCATCTGCTCGGCCACCGCCCGCGCCGTCAGGTCGGCGATGCCGCCGGGCGCGAAGGGAACGATCAGCGTGATCGCGCGCTCGGGGAAGCGGCCTTGCGCAAAGGGCCGCGCCGGCACCGCGGCGGCGATGGCCGCCAGCAGCAGCCGGCGGCGTGAAGCAGCGCTGCGGCACATCCGCCGTCAATCGAGCTGCAGGCCGATCCGCTTGGCCACCGCGCCCCAGGTCTTGGAATCGGCCTCCAGCCGCGCCGCCGCGGCTTCGGGCGTGGAGGCCACCACCTCCTGGTCGGACTGGCGCAGCCGCTCCACCACGTCGGGCTGCTTCAGGGCCGCGGCCAGCGCGGCGTTCATCGCGTCGACGGTGGCCTTGGCAACGCCGCGCGGCGCGAACAGCACCAGCGAGAACGTCGCGTCGAACCCGGGGTAGCCGGCCTCGGCAACCGTGGGCACCTCGGGCAGCAGCGGCGAGCGCCGGGCGCCCGACACCGCCAGCGCCACCAGCTTGCCGGCACGCACCATCGGCAGCACCGTGGGGCCGGCCAGGAAGCCGCAGTCGACCTGGCCACCGATCACATCCTGCATCGCCGGCGCCGGGCCCTTGTAGGGCACGTGGTTCATCTCGATGCCGGCGACCGACTTGAACAGCTCGGTGCTCAGGTGTCCGGGCGAGCCGGCGCCGCCTGACGCATAGGTCAGCGGCTTCTTGCGCGCCTTGGCCACCAGCTCCTTCACCGTCTGCACGCCGACGCCCGGGTTGCACACCAGCGTCTGGCTGAAGGCGCTGGCGCGCATCACCGGCTGCAGCTCGGCGGGCTTGAAGTTGAGCCTGGGGTAGACGTGCGGGTTCACCGTCAGCAAGGTGTCGGTGGTCCACAGCCAGGTGTAGCCATCGGGCGCGGCGCGCGCCGCCTCGGCAGCGCCCAGGTTGCCGGCAGCGCCGGGCTTGTTGTCGATCACGATGGGCTGCTTGAGCGCGGCCTGCATCTTCTCGGCGGCGCTGCGCAGCACGATGTCGCTGGGGCCGCCCGGCGGCAGCGGCACGATCACGCGGATGGCCTTGTCGGGCCAGTGGCCCTGCTGGGCCTGCGCGGCAACGCCCAGCGCGGCCGTGGCGGCCGCCAGCAGGAAGGGACGGATGAGCTTCAAGGGCAGGTCTCCTGATCGGTCAATGCAGCTCGGCGTTCAGCGCTGCGGCATGTCGGCCACCGAATAGCCCAGGCTGATAGTGGCCTCGGCCGGGATCGGCGGCATCGTCTCGTTCCAGTCCAGCCAGGCCTGGCGCAGCGCCGCCAGCCGCTCGGGCTCCAGCTTGGCGCGGTTGGCGCGCTCGCGCTCGTCGGCGTCGATGTCGAACAGGTACTCGTGGCCGTCGACCTGCAGGTACTTCCAGCGTCCGTCGCGCAGCGCGCGCTGGCCGCGGTGGTTCATGCGCCAGTGCATCACGCGCCGGAACTCGGGGCCGCCCTGCAGCAGCGGCAGCAGCGAGACGCCGTCCAGCGGGTGCGACGGCGCCGCGGCCACGCCGGCGGCGTCCAGCACGGTGGCGCTCCAGTCCATGGTCAGGCAATGCTGGGCGCTGACGCGGCCGGGCGCGATCACGCGCGGCCAGTGCGCCACCCAGGGCACGCGGATGCCGCCTTCGGTGAGGTCCATCTTGCCGCCCACCAGCGGCCAGTTGTCGCTGAAGCGCTCGCCGCCGTTGTCGCTGGTGAAGATCACCAGCGTGTCGTCGGTCGCGCCGCGCCGGGCCAGCGCCGCCATCACGCGGCCGATGCCTTCGTCCATCTGCTGGATCATGCGGCGGTAGGTGTGGATGTCGCCGCCGTGCAGGTCGAACAGGTTGGCTCGGACCTCGGCGCTGCGCTGCGCGTCGTCGCGCGTCTCCCAGGGCCAGTGCGGCGCGGTGTAGTGCAGGCTCAGGAAGAACGGCGCGTCGCCGGCCGCCACCTCGTCGATCCAGTCGACGGCGCGCCCGGTGATCAGGTCGGTCAGGTAGCCGACGTCCTGCACCTCGTCGTCGCCGGCGAAGAGGTCGTGCGCGCCGTTGGTGCCGCAGTGGCTGAAGTAGTCCACGCCGCCCGACATCGGGCCGTAGAAGGTCTCGTAGCCCGAGCGCAGCGGGCCGAAGTGCGGCGGATAGCCCAGGTGCCACTTGCCGATCAGCGCCGTGCGCCAGCCGGCGTCGCGCAGCAGCGAGGGCAGCGTCGGCTGGTCGACCGGCAGCCCCAGCGTGCTGCTGCCGCGCGATCGCGAGTTGATCGGCTCCTCGGCCGCGCCGCGCAGCCGGTACTGGTAGCGGGCGGTCATCAGCGCAAAGCGCGTCGGCGAGCACACCGGGGAGTTGGCATAACCCTGCGTCAGCCGCAGGCCGCCGGCGGCCAGGCGGTCGATCTCGGGCGACACGGCGCCAAAGGCCGCGGGGCGGCCGCCATAACAGCCGAGATCCGCGTAGCCGAGATCATCGGCGACGATGAAGACGACGTTGGGTTTTTTCATGATGCGGGGGGGCCTCCGGCGCAGGTTCGACAATCTCGGCAACAGGCTGCGAAAACCGCCGAGCTTAGGCAGCCAGGAGACAGTTCATCAAATGAACCAAGACGCGGGGTTTCCCGAGGCCGGCGGCAGCGGCGGCCGCAACGGCCTGCTGCAGCCGGCCGGGCTGCACGACCTGCTGCTGTTCCGCCTGGCGCGGCTGCAGGCGGTGGCCGGCGCGCCGGTGATCCGCTTGTGCGAAGGGCAGTACCGCATCACGCGCCGCGAGTGGCGGCTGATCGTCGCGCTGGCGCAGCAGGGGCCGATGCTGTCGTCGCTGCTGGCCCAGCGCATCCAGCTCGACCGCGGCCGCACCTCGCAGGCGGTGTCGGCGCTGGTGGAAAAAGGGCTGCTGACGCGCCAGCCGCGCCCGCACGACCGGCGCAAGGTGGACCTGGCGCTGACCGCGGCCGCGCAGGCGATCTACGACGGCCTGTATCCGCAGGTGGTGGCCATCAACCGCCGGCTGCTGGCCTCGCTGTCGCCGCAGGAGGTGGACCAGCTCGATGGCCTGCTGCAGCGCCTGCAGGCCGCCGCCGAGGCCTCGCTGGCCGGCGCCGTGCTGCCCAAGGCCAACCGGCGCGAAGGCGGCACCCGCAAGCGCGGCCCTGTTGCAGTTTGAGCTGACTGCGTTGAAGCTGCCTCAAGCGGCCTCAAGCTGGCTCAAACCGCCGCGGCCGGCAGCCGCTGCAGGCCGCGCACCGGCGACGCCGCGATCAGCAGCGCCTGCAGCACGCATCAGGCCAGGGGCGCGAAGGCGCGGCAGGCTTCGGCGGTCATCGACGCCGGGTGACGAGCCAGCGAAGAGGCGCGGATGATGCGGCGCGCGGCGGCCCTTGCGCCGATGGACAATCAAGCGCTTGCGCCGTGTCCACCCGATCCATGTCCACCGATCCTCTGAATCCGTCCGTTGAACCTGCCGCGCCCGCTGAGGCTGTGGTGCCGCCAGCCGAAGCCGCGGCCGCCAGCCCGGAGCCGACGGCTGTCGAAGCTGCGCCTGAAGCGCCCGAAACGCCCGAAGCGCCGCCGACGCCGGCCGCTGCGGCCCGCGCGCCGGTCGACGTCGAGGCCTGCGCCGCCGAGCTGAAGGCCCGCTTCCCGGCACTGTTCGGCGGGCCCATCAAGCCGATCAAGCTGCGCATCCAGACCGACATCCAGCAGCGCGCGCCGGGCGTCTTCACGCGCCAGGCACTGTCGGCCTTCCTGCGCCGCTACACCGGCGGCAACGCCTACCTGGTGGCGCTGGGGCAGTCGACGCAGCGCTTCGACCTCGACGGCCAGCCGGCCGGCGAGATCAGCACCGAGCACCACGAAGCGGCCGCGCAGGAACTGGCCCGCCGCCGCGCGCTGCGCCGCGAGCGCGAGCAGGCGATGCGGCAGGCGCAGCAGGCCCGCAAGCCGCCGCCGGCCGGCGACCGCCAGCAGCCGCCAGCGCAGAACGCAGCGCCGCGAGCTAACTCACCACACGAACGGAAGCGCAACGACGGCCCGCCGCAGCGCGGCGACCGCGCCGACCGCCCGCCATCGCAGCGCCACCCGGACACGCGCCCCGCGCACGCCGAAGGCCAGCGCCCGCCCAGGCCGCAGCGGCCGCGGCCGCCCGGCCAACCGCCGTCGGCGCCACGCCAGCAGCCGTCGGCGCCACGCCAACCGCCCTCGGCGCCACGCCAGCAGCCCGCGGCAGCGCGCCCGCCGCAAGCGACCGCTGCGCCGGCACCGCGCCCGGCGCCGCCCCCACCCAGCCCCGAGGACAACGCGCGCCGCGAGCGCGCGCAACTGCTGCGCGCCTTCGACGGCAGCCCGCTGACCAAGGCCAACTTCTGCGCGCTGAAGGGTATGACCGTTGAGGCGCTCGACGCCGCGCTCGCGCAGGCCCGCCAGGAGGCCGCCGCCTGGGCCGCGGCGCATCCGCCGGCCCATCCACCGCATCCACCGCATCCACCGCGGAGGCCGCGATGAGCGCCGCCGCTGCCGCCCCGGTGCTGATTCACGCCGCGCCGCTGCGCCGCTTCGTGCAGACCGTGGTGGCCGCCGGCGGCTCGGCCGCAGCCGAGGCCGAAGCCGTGGCGCACAACCTGGTCGAGTCCAACCTGACGGGGCACGACTCGCATGGCGTGGGCATGCTGCCGCGCTACATCGACAACCTGCTGGCCGGCGGCCTGGTGGCCAACCAGAGCCTGCGCGTCGTCGCCGAGCAGGGCAGCTTGCTGACCCTGGACGGCCAGGCCGGCTACGGCCAGGTGATGGGCCGCCAGGCGATGGAGCGCGGCATCGCGCTGGCGCGCCGGCACGGCGTCGCGGTCGTCGGGCTGGCCAACAGCCACCACCTCGGCCGCATCGGCGCCTGGGCCGAGCAATGCCTGGCCGCGGGCCTGGTGTCGATCCACTTCGTCAACGTGATCAGCGAGCCTGTCGTCGCGCCCTTCGGCGGCAGCGACGGCCGCTTCGTCACCAACCCGATGTGCGTGGGCATCCCGATCGAGGGCCGCGCGCCGCTGGTGCTGGACTTTGCGACCAGCCGCGTCGCGATGGGCAAGGTGCGCGTCGCCTACAACAAGGGCGAGCCGGTGGCGCCGGGCATCCTGATCGACGCGCACGGCCAACCCAGCACCGACCCCGGCGTGATGTTCCGCGAGCCGCATGGCGCGCTGCTGCCCTTCGGCGAGCACAAGGGCTACGGCCTGGCGCTGGCTTGCGAGATCCTCGCCGGCGCGCTGGCCGGCGGCAGCACGCTGCACGCCAAGCCCTCGCCCGACAGCATCATCAACAACATGCTCAGCTTCATCGTCGACCCGGTGCGCCTGGGCACCGCGGCGCGGCTGGCCAGCGAGGCGCGCGCCTTCGCCGACTGGGTGACCGCGTCGCCGCCGACCCCGGGCCAGCGCGTGATGCTGCCGGGTGACCCCGAGCGCGCGAAGCGCCTGCAACGCGAGGCCGAAGGCATCGCGATCGACGCCACCACCTGGGCACAGTTGCAGGACGCGGCGCGCCGCGTGGGCGCGCCGGCGGCCGCAACCTGATCGCGACGGTCAGCTGCGGCGGCGCTTCTGGAGCGTCTGCCAGGCCAGGCCCAGCAGGCCGATGCCCAGCAGCGCCGGCACGCCGGGCAGCGGCACCGTGCCCGGCGCGGCGTCGAACTCGATGAGGTAGGGCTGCAGGTAGTCGGGGAACGACGGCAGGCCGATGTCGTTCCACAGGCCCAGGCCGCCGTAGTTGATGACGACGTCGTCCTCGCCGTTGCAGCAGTTGTTCGGCTCGCCGGCGCCCCAGTGGGTGTAGCTGAAGGCCTGGCCGGCCTCGGGGCCGCCCTGCCAGACGAAGCTGCCTTCGACGTCGCGGTCGTTGCCGCCCAGCCAGGCTTCGGCGGTGAAGTGCGAGACGATGAAGGCCTGTTCGCCCGCCGAAGTGACGGTGGCCATGTAGCCCGCCTGCCCGAGGTGGCTGCGCGTGGGCGCATCGGCAAAGGCCTGGTCCCAGGTCATGCCGGCGCCGGTGAGCTGGTAGACGATGTCGTACCAGTGGCCGTTGCCGCCGGAGGCCACCGTCCACTGGACCGGCGCCGACTGGCTGGCCAGCGACGCCGCCAGGCCGGCTGCCAGCGCCACCGATTTAGCCACCGATTTCGCCACCGATGTCCACAACGTTCGAGTCATGTCACTGCTCCGTGTCATCCTGATTTGCCACCGGCGGCGCTGCAAGCAAGTGCCGGACCGGCGCGGCATGGCCCCTGGCAGATCAAGAATTTGGCCTCGTCACGGCCGGCTTCCGGGCCGCGTGTGTCAAGCGCACCGACGACGCGGGCTGCCGCTGCGGCTCACGCCGGCTGCGCGGCCCGCAGGCGCAGCCCGCCCACGCGGTGCAGCAGGAACAGCGTGATTGACAGGTTGATCAGGTTCCAGGCGATGCCGTTGACGAAGGCGGCCTGGTAGCTGCCGGTGAGGTCGAAGACCTTGCCCGACATCCAGCCGCCCAGCGCCATGCCGAACAGCGTGAACATCAGCACCGTGCCGACGCGCGCGCCGGCCTCGGCCGCCGGGAAGTGCTCGCGCACGATGATCGCGTAGCTGGGCACGATGCCGCCCTGGAAGAGGCCGAACAGCGCCGAGATGATGTACAGCGACACCAGGCCGTCGAAGGGCAGGAACAGCAGCAGCGCCACGCCCTGCAGGAAGGTGCCCAGCAGCAGCGTGCGCAGGCCGCCGATGCGGTCGCAGATCAGCCCCGAGACGATGCGGCTGACGATGCCGGCGCCCAGCATCAGGCTCAGCATCTCGGCGCCGCGCGCGGCGCCGTAACCCAGGTCGCCGCAGTAGGCGACGATGTGCACCTGCGGCATCGACATCGCCACGCAGCAGGCGGTGCCGGCGATGCACAGCAGCACCAGCGCCGGCGTGACGCCGAGGCCGAAGGGACGGTCCGAAGGCTGGGCGCCGCGCAGCGTCGAGGCGGCGGCAGGCGTGCTCGATGACGGCTGCAACGCCGGCGGCCGCGGCCGCATCGCCTGCGCCAGCAGCGGCAGCGTCAGCGCGCAGAAGACGCCCAAGCCCACGTAGGTGGCGCGCCAGCCGTATTGCGCGACGAAGTGCTGCACGATCGGCGGCCACAGCGCGCCGGCCACGTAGTTGCCGCTGGCGCAGATGGCCACCGCGGTGCCGCGCCGGCGCACGAACCACAGCGAGGTGTCGGCCACCAGCGGCGCGAAGGTGGCCGCCGAGCCGAAGAAGCCCAGCAGCAGCCCGTGCCACAGGCTGAAGGCGCCGATGCTGCCCGAGGCGCCGGCGATGATGAAGCCGCTGCCCAGCCCGGCGGCGCCGATCAGCAGCGGGCGCAGCACGCCGTGGCGGTCGGCCAGGCGGCCCATCCAGATGCCGCCGAGGCCGAAGCCGATCATCAACGCGGTGTAGGGCATCGAGGCGTCGGCACGCGCGACGCCGAACTCGGCCTGCACCGCCGGCAGCACGACGGCGATGACGTACATCGCGCCCGAGCCGATGGTCATCATCAGCAGCGTGACCATCAGCCGGGTCCACGCATAGCGCGAATCGGGCAGATGCTGCACGGCGCTCGTCATGGCTCATTGTCCATGCGCGCCAGCGCGCGCGATTCGCGCCGCGCCAGCCACAGCGTGGCCACGCTGATCAGCGCGCCGCCCAGCAGCGTGCTGGCGCTGGGCCAGTCGGCGAACAGCAGCAGCCCCAGCAGCGAGGCCCACACGAGGTCGAGGAACTTCACCGACTGCGTGGCCGAGATGTCGGCATAACGGTAAGACCGCGTCAGGCAGTAGTGCCCCAGCGAGCCCAGCAACCCGCACAGCGCAAAGCCGGCCCATTGCAGCGCCGTCGGCGGCCCCCACACCGGCAGCGCCAGCGGCAGGCTGAACAGCATCACCGTCAACGCCTGCCAGAACACGATGACCTCGGTGGATTCCACCCGCGTCAACGCCTTGGTCAGCAGGTATGAGGCGGCGAACACCGGCGCCGAGGCCAGCATCAGCAGATGCCACCAGCCGCTGCTGCCGGAGAAGGTCGGCCCCAGCACCACCAGCATGCCGACGAAGCCGATGCCGGTGGCGGCCCAGCGCTCCCAGCGCATGGGCTCGCCGAGGAAGAGCCAGGCGCCGACCATGATGAAAATCGGGCCGGTGAAGCCGATGGCCGTCATGTCGGCCAGCGGGATGCGCGGCAGCGCGATGAACCACATCACCAGGCCCGCGGTGTGCACCGCGCCGCGCAGGAACTGGCCGCTGATGCGCTTGGGCCGGTAGGCCCGCAGGCCAAAGCGCCACACCAACGGCAGCATCACGGCAACGCCGAACAGATAACGCAGGAACTGCGCCTGCATCGGGTGCAGGTGCTGGCTGAGCATGCGCGCGATGCCGTTGACGCCGCTGAAGAAAAAGCCCGCGCCGATGCTCCACAGCAGGGCGCGGGTGACGGGGCTCAAGTGCGCCGTGCGCGCATGCACCGCCTGCTGGATGCGCCGCGCCAGCGGCCACGGGGTTAAGGAGATCGGCGCGGACATGCCGCTTGACGATAGCACCCGCGCTCGGCCCCGCGCGGGTGGCGGCGCCCCACGAGCCAAGCGACAATCGGCCGCCGACAGGCAGCCACGCCCGGGGTGGGTGCAGCGGTCGTCATGACCCAGGGAGTGCCAGCCCTCGATCGGAGGACCACTCATGAAGACCCGAGAAGTGACCCTTGCCAGCGGCGAGCGGTTCACCGTTCCGCAAGGCCTGCAGCGCCTGGATGCCAAGTCCACCCACGGCTGGCAGGTGCGCTACCAAGGCACCAAGTACTTTGCCGACGGCAGCAGCGGGCCGCGCAAGTCCTTCGAGTCGGCGCTGCGCGAGCTGGCGCGGCGGATTGCCGCGCTGCCGGCGCCGGTGCCGATCAAGCGCATGCCCAGCCCGCACAAGCGCTCCGGGTTGCCGGTGGGCATCTCCGGCCCCATCGTGCTGACCAAGGGCGACAGCGGCCGCCAGGCGGCCGTGCTGTCGGTGGTGCTGCCGCGCTTTGGCCAACCCAACGAGACGCGCGACATCCACATCGGCACCCCCAGCACCTACACCAAGGCGCGCTACCTGGAGGCGCTGGCGCGCGCCGTGGCCTTGCGCGAGCAAAGCCTGGTCGAGTACGAGGCCGCCGCCACGCGCGCGAAGCGCCGCGCCGCGGCGGGCATGACCAAGGTCTTGCTGGCAGCGATCAGATAGCCAGGCATCCGCTGCCACCGCTGTCGGCAGTGCCGGGCCCTGGCCTAAACTGCCGCAATGAACCAGCCAGTACAAAAAGGCGCCGCCAGCGCCCGCCGCCGCAGCGGCGGCGTGGCCGCCAAGGCCGCACGGCCTGAGGCGCGCACCAACGACCCCGAGCGCACGATGGCCGACATCCTGGCCGTCGCGACGCTCGAGTTCGCCGAGAAAGGCCTGGCCGGCGCCCGCATCGACGACATCGCCGAGGCCATGCGCACCAGCAAGCGCATGATTTACTACTACTTCGGCAGCAAGGAAGGCTTGTACATCCGCGTGCTGGAGGAGGCGTATCGCCGCATCCGCGCGATCGAGGCCGACCTGCACCTCGACGACCTGCCGCCCGAGGACGCGCTGCGCAAGCTGGTGGGCTTCACGGTGGACTACCAGCGCGAGAACCCCGACTTCATCCGCCTCGTGATGAACGAGAACATGCACCGTGGCGAATACCTGGCGCAGAGCCAAGCGATCCACGGCCTCAACGTGCCGGCCATCGAAGGCCTGCGCCGCGTCTACCAGCGCGGGCTGAAGGCCGGCGTGTTCCGCACCGGCATCGACCCGGTGGACCTGCACCAGTCGATCAGCGCGCTGAGCTTCTTCAACGTCGCCAACCGGCACACCTTTTCGCTGATCTTCCAGCGCGACCTGGAATCGCCGGCGGCGCAGATCGCGCGGCGCGACAGCATCATCGAAATGATCGTTAGGTTCGTCAGGCGCTGACCGGCTGACGGCCGCCGGCCGCCGGCCGCTGCGCTCGATCCCGGGCCAGGGTTTGTCCGGATGCCTTAAAACTAACCAGTTCGTACATTTCTCGCGCTGCCCGGGCCGCGGGCTGCTTTGCCGCTTCAAGGAGACCAGGTGACGACGACCTCCCCGTCCGCACCGCCGCCACGCTCGCTGCTCGACCGCTTCTGCCGCGCTGTGGACCTGCTGTCCGCGCTGTCGCTGGCGGTGATGGCCTTGATGGTCTTCGGCAACGTCGTGCTGCGCTACGCGTTCAACTCCGGCATCGCCGTCAGCGAGGAGCTGTCGCGCTGGCTCTTCGTGTGGCTGACCTTCCTGGGCGCGATGGTGGCGCTCAAGGAGAACGGCCACCTGGGCACCGACATGCTGGTCTCGCGCCTGGGCCGCAACGGCAAGCGCATCTGCTTGGGGCTCAGCCAGCTTCTTATGCTGGGCTGCACCGCGCTGCTGTTCCAGGGCAGCCTGGCGCAGGTGAAGATCAACCTCGACGTCGAGGCGCCCGTCACCGGGCTGCCGATGGCCATCGTCTACGCCGCCGGCATCGCCTTCGCGGTGCCGGTCTTCCTGCTGCTGCTGTGGCAGTTCTGGCGCACGCTGAGCAAC
This sequence comes from uncultured Rubrivivax sp., assembly GCA_964470565.1. Classification (GTDB taxonomy): domain Bacteria; phylum Pseudomonadota; class Gammaproteobacteria; order Burkholderiales; family Burkholderiaceae_C; genus Rubrivivax. The sequence continues at coordinate 407,603 of CAYYDJ010000001.1, read as the reverse complement.
CGCCTCGGCGACGACGAGCTGGTGGCGGTGCAGGAGTCGGAAGACCTCGCCGCCCTCGAACAAGACCACGGAGAGCGTCGATGACGGTGCTCATCTTCCTCGGCGCCCTGCTCGGCGCCATGGCGCTGGGCATGCCCATCGCCTTCGCGCTGCTGGTCTGCGGCGTCGCGCTGATGTGGCACCTGAACATGATGGACGCGCAGATCCTGGCGCAGAACCTCATCAACGGCGCCGACAGCTTTCCGCTGCTGGCCGTGCCCTTCTTCATGCTGGCCGGCGAGATCATGAACGTCGGCGGCCTGTCGCAACGCATCATCAACCTCGCGCTGACGCTGGTGGGCCACGTGCGCGGCGGCCTCGGCTACGTGACCATCCTGGCCGCGGTGCTGATGGCGGCGCTGTCGGGCTCGGCCGTGGCCGACACCGCGGCGCTGGCCGCGCTGCTGCTGCCGATGATGAAGGCCGCCGGCCACGACCCCGGCCGCGCCGGCGGGCTGATCGCGTCGGCCGGCATCATCGCGCCGGTGATCCCGCCGTCGATCGGCTTCGTGATCTTCGGCGTCGCCGCCAACGTCTCGATCGGCAAGCTGTTCATGGCCGGCATCATCCCCGGCGTGCTGCTGGGCCTGGGCATCGCCGTCACCTGGTGGTGGGTGGCGCGCAACGAGAACGTGGCGCCGCCGCCGCGCGCCAGCCGCGCCGAGCGCGTCAAGGCCTTCCGCTCGTCGCTGTGGGCGCTGTTCCTGCCGGTCATCGTGCTGGTGGGCCTGAAGATGGGGGTGTTCACGCCGACCGAGGCCGCCGTCGTCGCCGCGGTGTACGCGCTGTTCGTCGCGACGGTGGTCTACCGCGAGCTGCCGCTTGCCCGGCTGGTGCCGGTGTTCGTCAGCGCCGCCAAGACGACCGCGGTGATCATGTTCCTGGTGGCCGCGGCGATGGTCTCGGCCTGGCTGATCACGGTGGCCAACCTGCCCGCCGAGCTGACCGCGCTGCTGCAGCCGCTGATCGACAAGCCCACGCTGCTGCTGATCGTGATCATGATCGTCACGATGGTCGTCGGCACCGCGATGGACATGACGCCGACCATCCTGATCCTGACGCCGGTGCTGATGCCGCTGGTCAAGGCCGCGGGCATCGACCCCGTGTACTTCGGCGTGCTGTTCATCATCAACAACGCCATCGGCCTGATCACGCCGCCCGTGGGCACCGTGCTCAACGTGGTGGCCGGCGTCGGCCGCATGAAGATGGACACGGTCACCGTCGGCGTGCTGCCGTTCATGGTGGCGCAGTTCGCCGTGATGTTCCTGCTGGTGCTGTTCCCGCAGCTCGTCACCGTGCCGATGAAATGGTTCTACTGACCCGTCCCACCCCCAGGAGACCGACGATGGACAACAAACGTTCGATGATCATCCAGGCCGCGCTCGCGCTGGCCGCCGCGGCCTTGCTGGGCAGCGCCGGCGCGCAGGTGCAGGAGCGCAGCCTCAAGTTCGCGCTGCAGAACCCCAAGGGCCATCCGCTGGAGATGGGCGCCAGCAAATTCGCCGAACTGGTGGCCGCCAAGTCGGGCGGCAAGATGAAGGTCAACGTCTTCCCCGGCGGCACGCTGGGCGGCGACGCGCAGACCGTCTCGGCGCTGCAGGGCGGCACGGTGGAGATAACGGCGCTCAACAGCGGCATCCTGGCCAGCCAGGTGAAGGACTTCGAGGTCTACGACTTCCCCTTCATGTTCGCCAACACGAAGGAGGCCGATGCCGTGGTCGACGGCCCCTTCGGCCAGAAGCTGCACGCCAAGCTGGCCGACAAGGGCATCATCGGCCTGGGCTACTGGGAGCTGGGCTTCCGCAACCTGACCAACGGCCGCCGGCCGATCAACACCGTCGAGGACATCGCCGGCCTCAAGCTGCGCGTGATTCCCAACGCGATCAACGTCGACTGGGTCAAGGCGCTGGGCGCCAACCCGACGCCGATGGCCTTCCCCGAGGTCTACGCCGGACTGGAGAGCAAGGCCATCGACGGCCAGGAGAACCCGCTGTCGGTGATCCTCGCCAACAAGTTCTACGAGGTGCAGAAGTACCTGGCGCTGACCAACCACCAGTACAACCCGCAGTCGCTGATCTTCAGCAAGAAGGTGTGGGACGCGCTGTCGGCCGACGAGAAGAAGATCATCCGCGACGCAGCCGTCGAAGCCGGGCGTTATCAGCGCCAGGTCAACCGCGACGCCGCGGCCAGCCAGCTCGAGCAGCTCAAGAAGGGCGGCATGCAGGTGACCGAGCTCAGCGCCGCCGAGCAGGCCAAGCTGCGCGCCAAGCTGGCGCCGGTGATCGACAAGCACGGCGCGCCGATCGCCGCCACCGTGGCCGAACTGCAGGCCGAACTGGCCAAGCTGAGGAAGTGAACAAGCTGCTCGTCGGCCTGATCGGCGCCGGCATCCAGCGTTCGCTGACGCCGGCGCTGCACGAGGCCGAAGGCCAGGCCCAGGGCCTGCGGCTGCATTACCAGCTGATCGACCTCGACCTGCGCCGCCTGGGCCCCGAGGCGCTGCCCGGGCTGCTGGACGCGGTGCGCACCATCGGCTTTGCCGGCCTCAACATCACCTACCCCTGCAAGCAGGCGGTGATCCCGCTGCTGGACGAGCTGTCCGACGAGGCGCGGGCGATGGGCGCCGTGAACACCGTGGTGCTGCGCGGCGGCCGGCTGATCGGCCACAACACCGACGGCTCGGGCTGGCGCTGGGGCTTCGAGCGGCTGCTGCCCGGCGCCGACACGCGCTGCGTGGCGCTGCTGGGCGCCGGCGGCGCCGGCTCGGCGATCGCGCATGCGCTGCTGCGCCTGGGCGCGGCCGAGCTGCGCGTGGTGGACAGCGACGGCGCGCGCGCTGAAGGCCTGGCCGCGGCGCTGAACCGCCACTACCCCGGCGCGCGCGCGCGCGGCGGCAGCGACCCCGCGGCCGCGCTGCAAGGCGCCAGCGGACTGGTGCACGCCACGCCCACCGGGATGGACAAGCTGCCGGGCCTGCCGCTGCCGGCCGCACTGCTGCACGACGGCCTGTGGGTCAGCGAGATCGTCTACTTTCCACTGGATACCGCGCTACTTGAAGAGGCCCGAGCACGCGGCTGTCGCGTGGCCGACGGCGGCGGCATGGCGGTGGGCCAGGCGGTGGGCGCCTTCGGGCTCTTCACCGGATTGGCGCCCGACGCGGCGCGGATGGACGCGCATTTCCGCCGCCTGGTCGAACAGCGGCGGCAAGGGAAGACGCCATGAACCTCTCGCTGGCCCGCGAGGCCGTGATCGCCACGCCCAACCCGCTGGGGCTGGCGGGGCTGGAGTTCGTCGAGTTCAGCACGCCGCGGCCGCAGGCCCTGGGCCAGGTGCTGGAGCAGATGGGCTTCCGCCCGGTGGCGCGGCACCGCTCGCGCGAGGTCACGCGCTACCGCCAGGGCGGCATGAACGTGATCGTCAACGCCCACGGCCTGCCGCCGGGCACCGACGAGGCGCCGCAGATCGCCGCCGTCTGCCTGCGCGTGCGCGACGCCGCGGCCGCCAGCGCGCGCACGGTGGCGCTGGGCGCCTGGCCGCTGGCCGTGAAGGTGCAGCCGATGGAGCTGCACATCCCCGGCATCCACGGCGTCGGCACGAGCCGCATCTTCTTCATCGACCGCTGGACCGACTTCAGCATCTACGACGTCGACTTCGTGCCCATCCCCACCGTCGACCCCGAGGTGCCGGCCACCGAGGGCCTGCACTGGTTCGGCATCGTGCAGTACGTGGGTGAAGGCCGCATCGCCGACTGGTGCGCCTTCTACGGCGCCTTGTTCGGCTTCAGCGCGCTGCCCGACGAGCAGCGCTTCGGCATCCTGCCCGCCGGGCGCGTGCTGCGCTCGCCCTGTGGCAGCTTCTACCTGCAGTTGATCGAGCCGCCGCCCGACCTGGAAGACCCCGCCGGCGAGCAACTCCAGCGCCTGGCCTTCGGCGCCCCCGACGTGGCGGCCGCGGTGCGCGCGCTGCGTGCGCGCGGCGTCGAGTTCGTCGACGCCGAGGCGCTGCACCCCGATGCCCGCGGCGCGCTGACGCAGCCGCTGTTCGGCGGCGTGATGTTCGAGCTGGTCCACCACAGCGAGCGCTGACGTGCCCAGCCGCCACATCGCCGATTTCGGCATGGACACCATCTCGCTGGCCGGCCCGCTGGCGGCCAAGCTGGCGGCCATCCGCGAGGCCGGCTTCGGCCAGGTGATGCTGGCCGCGCGCGACCTCGTCGGCCACCCCGGCGGCTGGCGTGCCGCGGTGCAGGAGGTGCGCGACAGCGGCCTGCGCGTCACCGGCTTTCAGGTGCTGCGCGACTTCGAGGGCCTATCGGGCCACCTGCACGATTACAAGGTCGAGATCGCGCGCTCGATGCTGCAGATGTGCGCCGCGCTCGGCAGCCCGCTGCTGCTGGCCTGCTCGTCGACCAGCCCGCACGCCATTGCCGAGCGCGAGCACATCGCGCGCGACCTGCGCAAGCTGGCGATGATGGCGCTGCCGCTGGGCATCAAGGTGGCGTTCGAAGGCCTGAGCTGGGGCCGCCACCTCAACGACCTGGTCGGCGCCTGGGACGTGGTGCGCCGCGCCGACTGCCCCAACCTCGGTGTCGGCATCGACAGCTACCACGGCCTAGCCACCGAGACGCCGCTGGACGCGCTGGCCGCGGTCGACCCGGCGCGCATCTTCCTGGTCCAGCTGTCCGACTTCATGTGGGCCCGCGTGCCCACGCCCGAAGAGCGCAAGGAGACGGCGCGCACCTTCCGCGTCTTTCCCGGCGAAGGCGTGCACAGCGAGGCGCTGCAGACGCTGGTGATCGCGCTCACCGCAAAAGGCTACCGCGGCGACTACAGCTTCGAGGTCTTCAACGACGACTACGTGCAGCTGCCGCTGGAGACCGTGGCCGAACGCGCCCGCCGCGCCGCCGCCTGGCTGGCCGAGGACGTGCTGCGGCGCGCGCTGCCGCTGCCCGGTCAGGCGTTCATGACGGCGACGGCGCGCACGTTGAGGTAGGCGTCCAGCGCCTCGGGGCCGCCCTCGGAGCCGTAGCCCGAGTCCTTGAGGCCGCCGAAGGGCAGCTCGGCCGAGGGCATCGCCGGCATGTTGATCCACAGCATGCCCACCTCCAGCCGCCGCGTCAGCAGGTCGGCGTTCTTCAGCGAGCGTGTGAAGGCATAGCTGGCCAGTCCATACGGCAGCCGGTTGGCCTCGGCGATGGCCTCGTCGAGCGAGTCGAACGTGCGGATTGCCGCCATCGGGCCGAAGGGCTCGTCGTTGAACACCTTGGCGTCCAGCGGCACGTCGGCCAGCAGCGTCGGCTCGAAGAAGTTGCCGGCCGTGCCGATGCGCTTGCCGCCGGTCAGCAGCGCGGCGCCGCGCGCCACCGCATCCTCGGTGAACGCCGCCATCGCCGCCACGCGACGCGGGTTGGCCAGCGGCCCCATCTGCGTGCCTTCGGCCAGGCCATCGCCCACCTGCAGCCGGCGCGCCTGCGCGATGAAGGCATCGACGAAATCCTGGCGCACGCTGCGCTGCACCAGAAAGCGCGTCGGCGAGATGCACACCTGGCCGGCATTGCGGAACTTGGCGGCGCCGGCGGTCTTCACGGCCAGCGCGATGTCGGCGTCGTCGCAGACGATGACCGGCGCATGTCCGCCCAGTTCCATCGTGACGCGCTTCATGTGCTGCCCGGCCATCGCGGCCAGCTGCTTGCCGACCGGCGTGGAGCCGGTGAAGGTGATCTTGCGGATGGCCGGGTGTGGGATCAGATAACTCGAAATCTCGGCGGGATTGCCGTAGACCAGGCCGAGCACGCCCGGCGGCAGGCCGGCGTCGGCAAAGGCGCGGATCAGCGCCGCGGGCGCGGCCGGCGTTTCCTCCGGCGCCTTCACCAGCATCGAGCAGCCGGCCGCGAGCGCCGCGCTGACCTTGCGCACCACCTGGTTGATCGGAAAATTCCACGGCGTGAAGGCGGCGACCGGGCCGACCGGATCGCGCAGCACCATCTGGCGCACCGCCAGGTTGGCGCGCGACGGCACGATGCGGCCGTAGATGCGAAAGCCCTCCTCGGCGAACCACTCGATGATGTCGGCCGCGGACAGCGTCTCGATCCGGGCCTCGGCCAGCGGCTTGCCCTGCTCCTGGGTCAGCAGCGCCGCGATCGCCTCGGCGCGCTCGCGCATCAGGCCGGCGGCCTTGCGCATCAGCTTGCTGCGCTCTGCCGGCGTCATGTCGCGCCAGGTGGCGAAGCCCTTCTGTGCGGCCGCCAGCGCGGCATCGAGGTCGGCGCGGCCGGCGTGCGCGACGCGGCCGATCTCCGCGCCCGACGCCGGGTTGTGGACCGCCAGCGTGCGGCCGTCGGCGGCGTCGCGCCAGCTGCCATCGATGAAGAGTTGGGTGTCGGGGTAGCTCATGCGGGTCCTTGCGGTTGCGTTTGCAGTTGATTGATTCGCCGGCGATCAAAGCGCCAGCAGGTGCCGCCGCGCGGCGCCGCGCACGGCCGTCAGCGGCACCGCGGCGTCGAACGAGGCCAGCGCGCCGCGGCGGCGCACGGCCAGCGCCAGCAGGTAGGCATCGGTGATCTGCCGATGGCCATGCAGGCGGCTGAAGTCGATCAGCGATGCGTCCAGCAGCGACACCTCGTCGGCCCAGAACACGTGGTCCAGCCCTTCGGCCAGCGCCTTCAGGCCGTCGGCCACCTGCTCGGGCGAGGCGCGGTGCGTGGCCGAATAGGCCGGCGCGCTCATGATGCGGATGACGCCGTTCTCGACGATCGGGCAGGTGGCGATGCGCCGCGGCGCGGCGTCCAGCCACTCGTTGGCGCGGCGCGAGAAGACGTGGGCATCGTCGAGCAGCGCGATCAGCACGTTGACGTCGAGCAGCGTGCGGCCCGTGGGGTCGGCGGCCGTGGGCTCGGCGGCCGTGGTGGTGGCCGCCGCCGCCGCCGCCGCGTCAGATGCCTTCGGCATCCTGCAGGCGCCGCACGTGCTCGGTCGTCACCACCTCGTCGCGCTGCGGCAGCACCGCGAAACGCCCGCCGCGCCTGGCCGCGTGCTGGCGCGGCGCCGTCGCCGCGGGGCGGCGCAGCGATTCGCGCGCCAGGCTGGAGATCACCGCGCCCAGCGAGCGGCGCTCGCGCGCGGCGTGCTCGCGGGCGGCCAGCAGGATGTCTTCGTCGATGTCGAGCGTGGTGCGCATGGGATGATTCGTTGATGCGCTCGCATCATAGCATCATGCCGTGATCACGCCGTCTCCGGCCCCGCCCGCTGCACCTTCTTCAGCGCCTTCAGCAACGCTGCGCGGTCGGGCATCGGCGCGCCGCAGGAGATGCGCTTCTCGATCGCCAGGTCGAGCGCCTTCTCGGCGCCGTGGCGCTCCACCGAGAAGCGGGTGCTGCTGGGGCGGCCGTTGCGCGCGCGCCAGGTGGCCACCACGTAGAGCACGGTGGACAGCGCGAAGCGCGTCCACTCGAAGCGCACGCCGGCGGCCGGCGTGCGGCTGGTGCGCAGCAGCCGGCCGGGCCGGCTGCCGCCGCGCTTGCGCGTCTTGGGCAGGCCCATCTCGCGCGCGGCGCGGCGGGCGGCGCGCAGGGCCTTGTCCGAGCCGCCGAGCTTGCGCGCGGCGAAGAACTTCGACATCCCCGGCCCGCCACCGTTGATGCGCAGCTGGTAGCCCTCGATCACCCCCTGGCGGCGGATGGTGACGATATGGGCGGAGGTGGCTTCGACGGCAGCGGCAGTGCTCACGGGGACCTCCTTGGCGGAGCGGATCAAGCGCGAGGGACAGCGGCCGCGGGCTCGGCCAGCTCGTCGAGGATCGGACAGTCAGGTCGCTCGTTGCCCTGGCAGCAGGCGGCCAGGGTCTGGATCGTGCGCCGCATGCTGGTCATCTCGGCGATGCGGCGGTCGAGGTCGGACACGTGGCGCAGCGCGATGCGCTTGACGTCGGCGCTGGCCCGGCGCCGGTTCTGCCACAGCTTGAGCAGTTCAGCGATCTCTTTCATCGAGAAGCCCAACTCCCGCGCACGCCGGATGAAACGCAAGGTATGCACCTCGGCCGGCCCGTACTGCCGGTAGCCCGCGTCGCTGCGCGCCACCTTGGGCAGCAGGCCCAGGCCTTCGTAGTGTCGCACCATCTTGGCCGACACGCCCGATTGCGCCGCCGCCTCGCCGATGTTCATGGCTTCGCTCCCTGGCGGCTGCCGCCGCGCTGCAGCAGCAGCGCGTTGCCGACCACGCTGACGCTGCTGAAGGCCATCGCCGCGCCGGCCAGCACCGGGTTCAGCAGCCCGAAGGCCGCCAGCGGGATGCCGATCACGTTGTAGCCGAAGGCCCAGAACAGGTTCTGCCGGATCTTGGTGGTGGTGCGGCGCGAGAGGCTGATCGCCTCGGCCACCAACAGCGGGTCGCCGCGCATCAGCGTGATGCCGGCGGCCTGCATCGCGACGTCGGTGCCCGTGGCCATCGCGATGCCGACGTCGGCCGCGGCCAGCGCCGGCGCGTCGTTGATGCCGTCGCCCACCATCGCGACCACCGGGCTCAACGCGTGCAGCTCGTCGATCACGCGCGCCTTGTCGGCCGGCAGCACCTCGGCGCGCACGTCGTCGATCCCGAGCGCCTGCGCCACCGCCTGCGCGCTGCCGCGGTTGTCGCCGCTGACCAGCACGGTGCGCACCTGCAGCGCGTGCAGGCGGCGCACCGCTTCGGCGGCCGTGGGCTTGAGCGTGTCGCCGAAGGCCAGCAGCCCCAGCAGGCGCGGCGCCGGCGCGCGCTGCCCCGGCGTCAGCTCGGCCAGCCACGAGACGGTGCGCCCCTGGGCCTGCAGCGCCGCGGCGCGCTCGCTCCAGGCGCTGCAGTCGACGCCCAGCTCCTGCATCCAGCGCGCGCTGCCCAGGCGCAGCTCGATGCCGTCCACCACGCCGCCGATGCCGCGGCCGGCGGCGGCGCGCAACTGCGCCACCGGCGGCAGCACCAGCGCGCGCTCTTGCGCCGCCGTGCTGACGGCGCGCGCCAGCGGGTGCTCGCTGCCGGCCTGCAGCGCGGCGGCGCGGCGCAGCAGCGCGGCGTCGTCGCCATCGGCGGCCACCATCTCCAGCAGCCGCGGCCGGCCTTCGGTCAGCGTGCCGGTCTTGTCGAAGGCGACCACGCCGATGCGGTGCGCCAGCTCCAGCGCCTGCGCGTCCTGGATCAGGATGCCGCGCCGCGCCGCGACCCCCGTGCCGGCCATGATGGCCGCCGGCGTCGCCAGGCCCAGCGCGCAGGGGCAGGCGATGACCAGCACCGCCACCGCGTTGAGCAGCCCGTCGGACCAGTGTCCGGTGGCCAGGCCCCAGCCCAGCAGCGTGAGCAGCGCACAGCCCACCACCACCGGCACGAAGACGGCGCTGACCTGGTCCACCAGGCGCTGGATCGGCGCCTTGCGCGCCTGCGCCGACTCCACCAGCCGCACGATGCGCGCGAGCGTGCTCTCGGCGCCCAGCGCCACGGTGCGCAGCACCAGCAGGCCCTCGCCGTTGACGGCGCCGCCGGTGACGCGGTCGCCCGCGTGGCGCGGCACCGGCAGGCTCTCGCCGGTGATCAGCGATTCGTCGACCTCGCTGCTGCCTTCCAGCACCTGGCCGTCGACCGGCACGCGCTCGCCGGGGCGCACGACCACCACGTCGCCCAGGCGCAGCTCGGCCAGCGGCAGCTCGGCCTCGCTGCCGTCGGCGCGGCGCACACGGGCGCGCTCGGGGCGCAGCGCCTGCAGCGCGCGGATCGCGGCGGTGGTCTGGCGCTTGGCGCGCGTTTCCAGCCACTTGCCCAGCAGCACAAGCGTGATGACGACCGCCGAAGCCTCGAAGTAGAGGTGCGGCATGGGCCCCGCGCCGGGCCGCAGCCATTCGTACAGGCTCAGCCCGTAGGCGGCGCTGGTGCCCAGTGCGACCAGCAAATCCATGTTGCCGCTGCCGGCGCGCAAAGCCTTCCAGCCGGCGCGGTAGAAACGCGCGCCGAAGCCGAACTGCACCGGCGTCGCCAGCGCCCACTGCAGCCAGGCCGGCAGCATCCAGTGCGCGCCCCAGGCCATGCCGACCATCGGCAGCACCAGCGGCAGCGAAAGCGCCGCGGCGGCCAGCAGCGTCCAGGGCGGGCCGCCGGCGGACGGCGCCGGCGCCGCGGCCGCGCCTTCGTCCAGCACGCTGGCGTGGTAGCCGGCGCGTTCCACCGCGGCCTGCAGCGGCGCCAGCGCGTCGTCCAGCACGGTGGTCTCGACGCGCGCCGTCTCGGTGGCCAGGTTGACGCTGGCCGCGATCACGCCGGGCACCTTGGCCAGCGCCTTCTCGACCCGCGCGACGCAGGAGGCGCAGGTCATGCCCTCGATGCGCAGCGTGATCGCCTGCTGCGCCACCGCGTAGCCGGCCTTGTCGACCGCGGCGCGCAGGGCATCGAACCCGAGCTCGGGTGCGGCCTGCACCTGCGCCTGCTCGGTGGCCAGGTTGATGTTGGCGTCCAGCACGCCGGGCAGCTTGCGCAAGGCCTTCTCGATGCGGCCGGCGCAGGCGGCGCAGGTCATGCCGCGCACGCCGAATGACCAGGTGCGGGCGGCGGTGCCGGCTTCGGGGGCGGCCAGCGCCGCAGGAGCGATCGGAGCGTTCATGCCGGTCAGCATCATCCCTGACATCATGGCAAGGTCAAGCGACAGGGTCTTTCGACGGGATCCTCCGGCCGCGCTTGACCTTGCCACGATGGCAAGGCTCAGGATCGCCGGCATCATCCACCCTTGCACCGGAGAACCGCCATGCTGGAATTCAACATCGCCGCCCTGTCCTGCGGCCACTGCGTCCGCGCCGTCACCGAGGCCGTGCAGGCGCTGGACCCCGCCGCGCGGGTGGAGGTGGACCTGGGCCGCAAGCACGTGAGCGTGGACACCCAGGCCGCGCCCGCGCAGGTGGCGGCAGCGCTGGCCGAGGCGGGCTACCCGCCGGCGCCGGCGCCTTCGGCCGCCTGAACGGCGCGTCGCCGCCGCGCGACGCCTGGAGGAACTTTCAGGTGCGCGCGGCCGCGCCTTGGGCGACGATCGTTGCCGCTGTTCCACGCTGCCGGACGTTCGTATGAAAGTCGTCATCGCCCAGATGAAGCACGAGACGAACACCTTCTCGCCCGTGCCCACGCCGCTGGCCCGCTTTGCCGGGGATGCCGAGGCGCCGCCCGAGGGCGGCGACGCCTACCAGGCCTACAAGGGCACGGGCTCGGCGATCGCCGCCTTCATCGAGCTGGCCGAGGAGGCCGGCGCGCAGATCGTGCTGCCGGTGGCCGCCAGCGCCTGGCCCAGCGGGCCGGTGGACGACAGCGCCTTCGAGCACATCTGCAAGCGCATCTGCGCGGCGGTGGCCGAGGGCTGCGACGCGGTGCTGCTGGACCTGCACGGCGCGATGGTCACGCGCAGCCACGACGACGGCGAGGGCGAGCTGCTGCGCCGGTTGCGCGCCATCGCGCCCACGGTGCCGATCGGCGTGGCGCTGGACATGCACACCAACCTGTTCCCGGCGATGGTCGACCAGTCCACCGTGATCGCCGGCTACCAGACCTATCCGCACGTCGACGTCTTCGAGACCGGGCTGCGCGCCGGCCGCGCGATCTTCGCGACGCTGGCCGGGCGCGCGCAGCCGGCCATGGCCTGGGGCCAGCGCCCGATGCTGCCGCACGTGATGCGCCAGGGCAGCGACGACAGCCCCAACAAGGAGCTGCAGGCACGCTGCCGCGAGATGGAGCTGCAAGGCGCGCTCTCGGCCTCGGTCTTCGTCGGCTTCCCGAACGCCGACGTCTCGCAGGCCGGGCTCTCGGCCGTGGTGGTGACCGACAAGGACCCGGCGCGCGCCCGCGCCTGGTGCGACGAGCTGCTGGACCGCGCCTGGGCCGCGCGCGCCGCCTTCGTCTACCAGCCAGAGCCCTTGGAGACCAGCCTGCGGCGCGCGCAGGCGCTGCGCGCCAGCCTGCCCGACGACGCCGGCCCGGTGGTGCTGCTGGACCACAGCGACAACTGCGCCTCCGGCGGCACGATGGACACCATGACGGTGCTGGGCGGCATCCTGGACGCCGGGCTCGACGGCGTGGCCGCCTTCGCCGTCTACGACCCCGGCGCGGTGCAGCAGATGATGCACGCCGGCGTCGGCGCCGAGGTCAACCTGTCGCTGGGCGGCAAGCTCGACATGCCGGCCATCGGGCTGAAGGGCCAGCCGCGCCAGGTGCGCGGCCGCGTGCGACTGATCAGCGACGGCCGCTACCGCAACCACGGGCCGATGGGCCGCGGCGAGCTCAACCACATGGGCCCGGCCGCGGTGCTGGACACCGGCAAGGTGGAGATCGTGGTCATCTCGCAGCACGTGGAGCCGCACGACCTGGCGGCCTTCCAGGCCGTGGGCATCGACCCCGCGTCCAAGCGCTACCTGATGCTCAAGAGCCGCGTGCACTGGCGCGCCGGGCTGCGCAGCCTGGCCGGCGCGGTGGTCGAATGCGCCGGCACCGGCGTCTGCACGTCGGACTACGCGCAGCTGCCGTTCCGCCAGGTGCGGCGGCCGATCTATCCGCTCGACGAGCTGTAGCCCGATCGCCCCGGGGCCTTCAGGCCGCGGCCACGCCTTCGCCGTGGCCGCCCGGTTCGCCTTCAGGCGTCGTCACCGGCCCCTTGCCGCTGAAGCGGTCCAGCGCCAGGTAGATCACCGGCGTGATGTAGAGCGTGATGGCCTGCGAGAACACCAGGCCGCCGACCACCGCCAGGCCCAAAGGTTGACGCAACTCGGCACCGGCGCCCAGCCCCAGCGCGATCGGCAGCGCCCCCATCAGCGCCGCCAGCGTCGTCATCATGATCGGCCGGAAGCGCAGCACGCAGGCCTCGCGGATTGCCTGCGGCGGCGTCAGGTGCTGGTGGCGCTGCGCGTCGAGCGCGAAGTCGATCATCATGATCGCGTTCTTCTTGACGATGCCGATCAGCAGCAGGATGCCGATGGTCGCGATCAGCGTCAGGTCCATGCCGAAGAGCATCAGCGTGGCCAGCGCGCCCACCGCCGCCGAGGGCAGCCCGGCGAGGATGGTGATGGGGTGGATGTAGCTCTCGTACAGCACGCCCAGCAGCACGTAGATGACGATCAGCGCGCCGAGGATCAGCACCACCTGGCTGCCCTGCGAGCTCTGGAAGACCTTGGCGTCGCCGCCCCAGGTGCTGATGATGGCGTCGGGCACGCGCAGGTCGCGCCGCACCTGCTCGATGCGCTTGGTGGCGTCGCCCAGCGCCGCGCCCGGCGCGAGATTGAACGACACCGTCACCGCCTGCAGCTGGCCGGCATGGTTGATCGCGGTCGGCCCCAGCGTGCGCTGCACGGTGGCAAAGCTGGTCAGGGGGACGAGCGCACCGGTGCTGGCGCGCACGTAGATGCCGTTGAAGGCGGTCTCGTCGGCGCGCGCGCTGGGTGTCGCTTCCATGATCACCTGGTAGCTGTCCACCGCGGTGAAGATGGTCGAGACCTGGCGCTCGCCGAAGGCGCTGAACAGCGCCGAGCGGATGGCGTCGATCGGCACCCCCAGGGCGTTGGCGCGATCGCGGTCGATCTTCAGGCTGGCCTGCAGGCCGCGCATCTGCGCGTCGCTGGTGACGTCGCGGAACAGCGGGTCGGTGCGCAGCTTGTCCTGCAGCTTCTGCGCCCAGTCGTAGAGGTCGCCGGCCTGCACGCTTTGCAGGATGTACTGGTACTGCGCCTTGCTCGACCGGCCGCCGAGGCGCAGGTTCTGCACCGGCTGCATGTAGACGGCGATGCCCGGCACCTCGCGCAGCTTGCGGCGCAGGCCGTCCAGCAGGTCCTTCATCGGCGGCCGCTCGCCGCGCGCCTTGAGGTTGATGAACAGCCGTCCGGTGTTCTGCGCGCCGCTGCCGCCGTTGAAGCTGCTGACGGTGGCCACCGCGGGGTCGTTGCGGAAGATCGCGGCCACGCGGTCCTGCAACGCCACCATCTGCTCGAAGCTCACGTCCTCGGCGGCCTCGGTGCTGACCTGGATCTGGCCGATGTCCTCCTGCGGGAAGAAGCCCTTGGGGATGACGTAGAACATCCAGCCGGTGGCGATGAAGGTGGCAAGCGCCACCAGCAGCACCGTCTTGCGGTGGCGCAAGGCGCCGTCCAGCGTGCGCGTATACAGCGCCAGCGTGCGGTTGAAGCCGCGCTCGAACAGCCGCACCAGCGCACCGGGCTGCTTCTTGTGCGTCTCGTCGGTGAGGAACCGGCTGGCCATCATCGGCACCAGCGTCAGCGAGACGAAGGCCGAGGCGACGATGGCCAGCGAGACGATGACCGCGAACTCATGGAACAGCAGCCCGATCACGCCGGGCATGAAGAAGATCGGGATGAAGACCGCGATCAGCGACGAGCTGATCGACAGGATCGTGAAGCCCACCTCGCGGCTGCCGCGCAGCGCCGCCTGGAACGGCGGCTCGCCGTGCTCGACGTGGCGGATCACGTTCTCCAGCATCACGATGGCGTCGTCGACCACCAGGCCCACGGCCAGCGTCAGCCCCAGCAGCGAGATGTTGTCGATGGTGTAGCCCAGCGCCCACAGCATCGCGACCGCGCCCAGCAGCGAGACCGGCAGGCTCAGCGTGGGGATCACGGTGGCGATGAAGCGGCGCAGGAACAGGAAGATCACCAGCACCACCAGCGCGATGGTGCCGAACATCGTCAGCGTGACGTCGTGCAGCGCGTCGCGGATCGAGACCGAGCGGTCGTTGTTGATCGACATCCGCACCGACTGCGGCAACTGCGCCTGGAAGCCCGGCATCTGCGCCTTGACGGCGTCGACCACGGCCACCGTGTTGGCGTCGGGCTGGCGCAGGATGGCCAGCGAGATCGAGGTCTCGCCGTTGAAGTTGGCCGAGGTCTTGATCTGCTCGAAGCTGTCCTCCACCACCGCCACGTCGCGCAGCCGCACCGGGTTGCCGCCCTTGACGCTGACGATCAGCTCGGCGTATTCGGCGGCGTTGGTGAGCTGCTTGTTGGCGGTCAGCGTCAGCGTCTGGCGCGGGCCATCCAGCGTGCCCAGCGGCGAGTTGGCGTTGGCCGCGGCGAGTGCGGTGCGCAGCTCGTCCATCGTCAGGTTGCGCGCCGCCAGCGCCGAGGGGATGACGCGCACCCGCACCGCGAAGCGCTTGGCGCCGAACACGTTGACCTGGGCCACGCCGGGCAGCGTGGACAGCGTCGGCGAGATCAGGTGCTCGGCGTAGTCCTGCAGGTCGGTGATGTTCATCGACGGCGAGGTCAGCGAGATGAACAGCACCGGCGCATCGGCCGGGTTGACCTTGCGGTAGCTGGGCAGCTGCGTCATCTCCGGCGGCAGCGAGCGCTGCGCACGCAGCAGCGCCGCCTGCACGTCCACGGCCGCGGCGTCGATGTTGCGGCCCTCGTCGAACTCCAGCGTCACGCTGGTGTTGCCCAGCGTGCTGGTGCTGCTGATCACGTCCAGCCCGGGGATGGTCTGGAACTGCTTTTCCAGCGGCAGCGCCACCGCGGTGGCCATGTTCTCGGGGCTGGCGCCGGGCAGCGAGGCGTAGACGTTGATGACCGGCGTGTTGTAGCTGGGCAGCGCCGCCACCGGGATGCGGCTGTAGGCGATCAGCCCGGCGGCGATGATGGCCAGGTTCAGCAGCACCGTCATCACGGGCCGGCGGATGAAAAGCTCGGACAGGTTCATGCGCGCTCCCGCTGGCGGCGTTCAGGGCGACGGTGCGCGCGACGCCGCCGTGGCCGCTGCCGACGCGCCGGCGTCGCCCGTACCGGCGCCCGATGCGGCGCCGCCGCGCCGCCCGCCGCGGCCGCCGCCTTCGGCCGCGCGCTCGATCACGCGGCTGCCGGTGCGCAGGTTCTGGCGGCCGTCCAGCACCACCTGCTCGCCCGGCTTCAGGCCGCTGACGGCGGCCTCGGTGCCCAGCGCCAGCAGCACCTTCACCGGGCGGCTGGCGGCCAGCCCCTGCTCGTCGACCACGAACACCGCATACCCGCGCGCGCCCTGCACGATGGCCGCCTGCGGCACCAGCAACGCGCCGGCCAGCGCGCGCAGCGACAGGTTGACGTTGACGTAGGCGCCGGGCCACAGCGATTGGTCCTTGTTGGCGAACAAGGCCTTGACCTTGACGGTGCCCGAGGCCGGGTCGACCAGGCTGTCCACGAAGTCCAGCCGGCCGATGCGCTGGCCGCGGCCTTCGGGCAGCAGCGCCAGCACCTGGCCCGGCGGCAGCACGGCCGGCGCCGAGGCCGGCGCCGCCACCGGCAGCGCGCCGCGGCCGGCCTCGGCCAGCGCTTTCAGCGCGTCGGGCAGGTTGCGCTGCGGCAGGTTGAAGCTCACGCTGATCGGGTCGAGCTGGGTGATGCTGACCATCGTGGCGCCGCTGGGCGAGACCGAGCTGCCGGCGAACACCGCGATCTGCCCCACGCGGCCGCTGCTGGGCGCCGCAATGCGGCTGTACGAGACCGCCACGCGCGCGGCATCGACCGCCGCGCGGTCCGACGCCACCAGCGCGCGCTGCGCGTCCATCGTGGCCTGCGCCGTGTCCACCGCGCCTTGCGAGACGAAGCCCTGCGCCACCAGGTCGCGCGCGCGCGTCAGCTGGCGCTGCGCGTCGGCCAGCGTCGCCTGGTCGCGCAGCAGTTGCGCCTCGGCCTTGGCCAGGTTGGCGGCGTCGGCGCGGCTGTCCAGCGTGAACAGCGGCTGGCCCTTGGCGACGAACTGCCCTTCCTTCACGTGCACCGCGGTGACCACGCTGCTGACCTGCGGCTTGATGTCCACCGTCGACAGCGCCGCCACGGTGCCGGTGGCCTCCACCTGCACCGCCACGTCGCGCCGCTGCACGCGCACCACGGTCACGCTGACCGGCGGACCCGAAGCAGCGGCCGCGGCCGGCGCCGCCCCCGAGGGCCCCGAAGCAGCCGCCAGCGGCGGCGCGGCGGCGCCCGGCTCCGTCGTCGACTTGCCGCTGCAGGCGGCCAGCAGGCCGCACAGCGCGGCCAGCAGGGGAAGCGATCGACGGATCATCAGCGCATTCTTGGGCGTTGGCGGGCAAGGCGCGCCGCGGCGGCAGCATAGCGAATCGGCCGGGGGCACTGATGTCCGCCGTGCAAAGCGCCCCCGCGGACAGGGTGGGCCGCAGAATCGCCGGGACTGCCGGTGCTGGCGCGGCTGCGCGGGTGAGCTCGCCGACAATCGCTGCGGTGAACTACCCCGACTACCAGCCGTCGCTCGACAGCCCGCCGCTGTCCGACGAAGAACTGCAGGCCTTGGACGAATGGCTGGCCGCGCTGCCCGGCGACGAGGTGATGAACGTCGAGATGCTCGACGGCTACCTGACCGCGCTGCTGCTGGCGCCGCAGCCGGTGGCCGGCCGCCGCGGCGCCGGGTGGCTGCCCGCGGTGTGGGGCGGCGACGGCCCCGGCGATCAAACCGCCGCGCCGTTTTCCAGCAGCAAGCAGAAGAAGCGCGTGATCGTCGCGGTGCTGCGCCACCTGCACGCGATCGACCAGGTGCTGCGCCGCGACCCCGACCGGTGGGAGCCGGTGTTCAGCGTCGCCGAGGACGCCGACGGCCGCGAGTGGGCCGACGCCGAGGACTGGTGCATCGGCTTCCTGCACGCCACCGCGCAAGACCCCGAGGGCTGGGGCCGGCTGTTTGACGACCCCGACCTGGGCCCGCTGCTGACGCCGATCGGCCTGCTGGGCGGCGCCGACAGCGGCCTGACCGACGATCACCACGACGCTGGCGACCCCGACCCGCGTGATGCGCTCAGCCGCGCCGTCCCCGACGCGGTGCTGGCGCTCGCGCTGCGGCCGCGCTGAAGATCGTGACGGATGCGGCACAAAGCCGCAGCGGCGCTGTCGGGGCCTGGTGATGGCGGTGGCCAGGCCCTGCTGCCGGCGGCCGCGATGCCGATATTGAGGGCAAGTTCCTCGGTGCGGCCATGCAACTTGCGATCTTCGACTTCGACGGGACCCTGCTGGGTGGCGACAGCGACGTGCTGTGGTGCCGCTTCCTGATCGAGCACGCGACGCTCGACCCGGGCCTGGCGCGGCGCAGCGCGCTGCTGGGCGCGCACTACGTCGGCGGCACCGTGGTGCCGGAGGAATACGCGCGCTTCCAGGCCGCGCTGCTGGGCGGCCAGACGCTCAAAGGCCTGCAGCCGCTGCGCGAACGCTTTTTGCGCGAGGTGCTGCGCCCGCGCATCCCGGCCGCCGCCCGCGCGCTGCTGCAGCGCCACCGCCGCCACGGCGACACGCTGGTGCTGACCACGGCCACCAACCGCGTCGTCAGCGAACTGGCGGCGCAGGACCTGGGCGTCGACGTCTACCACTGCACCGAGCTCGAATGCCAGCAAGGCCGCTTCACCGGCCGCCTGGCCGGCACGCCCAACATGCGCCTGGGCAAGCTCGAACGCCTGCGCGCCTGGCTGGCCGAGAGCGGCGACGGCGTCGCGGCGCTCAAGCGCGCCTGCTTCTACAGCGACTCGATCAACGACCTGCCGCTGCTCAGCGTCGTCGGCCGCGCCATCGTCGTCGACCCCGACCGCCGGCTGGCCCTCACCGCGCTGCGCAAGGGCTGGGCGCGGATCGAGCTGCATGGCGGCGGCGCCCAGGTGCTGGAGGCGGCGCCGGCCTGACCGTCTCTCACGGCCGCACCGGCTGGGCCCGCTGCAGTTGCAGCGTGTGCCCGATGTCCATGCGGTCGATGTCGTCGATCGACATGATCGGCGCGTACATCACGTCCTTGGCATCGCTGCTGCGCTTCCAGCCCAGCCGCATCTCGCCGACGATGCGCACCAGCAACTTCATCGCCCGGGCGCCGACCCGCTCGTTGTCGGCCCGCGATCCATCGTCGTTGTAGAGCAGCCGCGCGATCGACAGCACCGAGGTGTTCGCCATCGGGCTGTGCAGCGAATACTGGAAGCGGAAATTCTGCGAGCGCGAGTTGATGTCGCGGTCGGTGATGACGATGAAGTAGGTCCGCGCCGAGACGTCGCGCAGCGTCCTGGCCAGCCGCGCGCCGATCGGCAGGTAGTCTTCGGCCGGGTATTGATTCGTCCCCGCAAACGGCTCCTTGACGTCGGACGGCGTCCACACGGTCGCCTTGACGAGCACGTTGAAGGCCTTGGTCAGCGCGCGGGCCATCGCGGCCAGCGGGTCTTCGGCGATCGAATCGGTCGGCACCAGATAGAACGCGACGGCATCGACCGGGCTGGGCTTGTCGAGTTCGAGGTTTTGCGCGCGCGCCGCCAGCGGCAGCGAGAGCGTGAGCAGGAGGCGGCGGCGGTGCATGGCGTTGTCGGGTGTCGAGCGGTCTGGCGCCCGACGATAGAGCAGCCCGGCTGGAGGCGCTGCCGCTGCCAGCTTGAGGCGCTGCCGCTGCCGACCGAGCGCCGCCTCAAGCCGCCAGCGCCGGCACCCGCTGCGGCACCGCTGGCGGTTGCAGCCCGGGCCAGGCGTCGATGAAGGCGGCCACCTGCGCCGCCGGCAGCGGCTGGCTGATCAGGTAGCCCTGCAGGCGCTGGCAGCCGCGTTCGCGCAGCATCTGTGCCTCGACGCGGCTTTCCACGCCTTCGGCGACGGTGGTCATGCGCAGCGCGCGCGACATCGCCAGGATGGTGTCGACGATGACCTGCGCCTCACCGTCGTGCGCGAGGTCGCGCACGAAGCTGCGGTCGATCTTCAGCGTGTCGAAGGCGAAGCGCCGCAGGTAGCCCAGCGCCGAGTAGCCGGTGCCGAAATCGTCCAGCGCGGTGCGGAAGCCCATCGCGCGCAGCGCCTGCAGCGTGGCCACCGCGGTCTCGGTGTCTTCGATCAGCACCGACTCGGTGATCTCCAGCTCCAGCTGCTGCGGCCGCAGCCCGGCGGCCGCGGCCGCCACGCGCTCCGGCAGCCCGGGCGCGGCCAGTTGCGAGGCCGAGACGTTGATCGACACCATGACGTGCGCGGGCCATTGCAGCGCGTGGCGGCAGGCTTCGGCCAGCACCCAGTCGCCGATCGAATGCATCAGCCCGCCGTTCTCGGCGATGGCGATGAACTCGGCCGGCGAGACCTCGCCATGCTCCGGGTGATGCCAGCGCAGCAGCGCCTCGAAGCCGCACAAGCGCCCGCCGTCGCTGCACACCTGGGGCTGGAACTCCAGCCTGAACTCGCCGCGCGCTGCGGCGCCTTCCAACGCCTTGGCCAACGCGGCGCGGCGGCGGCCGACCTCGGCCAGCTCGGCATGGAAGACGCAGTGCCGGTGGCCGCCGTCGCGCTTGGCGGCGTACATCGCGATGTCGGCGTGGTTGAGCAGCGTGTCGACGTCGACGCCATGCTGCGGCGCGATGGCCACGCCGATGCTGGCGCGCAGCGACAGCGGCACGCCCGCCGCGTAGCCGGGCCGCGACAGCGCGACCTGCAGGCGCTCCAGCAGCGGCTGCAGCGCGGCCGCATCGGTCACGCCGCGCACCAGCATCGCGAACTCGTCGCCGCCCAGCCGCGCCACGGTGTCGCTGCGCCGCGCCGCCGACAGCAGCCGCTGGCTGAAGGTCTGCAGCAGCTGGTCGCCGGCGGCGTGGCCGCGGGTGTCGTTGACCTGCTTGAAGCCGTCGAGATCCAAGGTCAGCACCGCCAAGGCCGGCGTGGCGCCGGCGCCGGGCTGCAGCAGCGCCTGCAGCAGTTCGTGGAACTGCGAGCGGTTGACCAGCCCGGTCAGCGCGTCGTTGTGCGCCAGCCAGCTCAGGCGGCGGTGCGCCAGCTGGCGGTCGGTGACGTCGGTGGCCACGCCGCGCCAGCCGATGAAGCTGCCGCCGTCGCCCAGCAGCGGCCGCGCGCTCAGCGACCACCACTGCAGCGCGCGGCCGGTGCGCAGGCACAGCAGGTGGTCGCGGAAGGCCGTGCGCCGGCGCAGCAGGCTGCGCAGCCCGGCCCAGTGGCTGCGCGCGTCCTCGCTGTCGTGCACCGCGCGCGCCAGCAGGCCGAGGGCGCGCAGCCGGCGCAAGCGCGCGGCCGGCTGCCCCAGCACGCTGGCCAGGCGCTGCGCCACGTGGGCGAAACGGCCCTCGGCGTCGGTCTCCCACAGCAGATCGCTGGCATGGTCCTCGAAGTCGCGCAGCAGCAGCCCGATCACCTCGTGCTGGTGGTCGGCCCGCGCCTCGGCCATCAGCCGTGCGCCCATCGTCTTGGCATAAGCCCAGGCCGAATAGACGACGATCAGCGCGTACAGCCCCAGCACCAGGGCCAGCGGCAGCGCGCTGCCCGGCGGCCCCTGCAGCACCCCGGCCATGCCGCCCACGGCCAGCATGGTCACGTACAGCGTGGCGGCCACCGGCAGGCTGGACAAGGCAAAGCCGCCGGCGCAGATCATCCCGGTGGTGGCCATGCCGATGAAGAACTGCCCCTGCACGTCCACCCGCGGGTAGATCAGCCCCGGCAGCAGCGCCCAGACGGCGCCCAGCACGCTGGCGTTGATGGCGGCGCGGCGCAGCATCCGCGGCGACGCGGTGGCCCGCGGCCCGCGCCGGCGCTGGCGCAGCCAGCTGCGCAGGCCGCCCACGGCCAGCAGGCACACCGCGGCAGCCCAGGCGATCGCCAGTGGCCACGAAGACTGCGTGCGCAGCGCCCAGACGATCAGCAGCGCGTTGATGACGTTGACCGCCATGCCCAGCGGCGTGAACCGCATCACGGCCTGGACTTGACGTGCGCGGAAGCGCGCGGCGTCGCGCTCGTCGGCTTCGTAGGGCTGCAACAGGTCGCGCAGCCGCCGGCTGGCGTGACGCAGGCGCACGAGCGGGCGGCGCAGCGCCTCAAGCATCGCGGCTTTCGGCCTGCGGCGCGGGCACTGCCGCCGGTGCGGCGGCACCGGGCAGCGGCGCCGGGCGCTGCACCGCGTGTCCTTGCGCGAAATCGACGCCCAAGGCCTGCAGCTCGGCGATCACGGCGTCGGACTCGGCGTACTCGCCCACCGTGTGCAGGCCCATCAGGTGGCCGATGCGGTTGATGGTCTCGACCATCGCGCGGCCCACCATGTCGTGGGCGATGTTGCGCACGAAGCTGCCGTCGATCTTGAGCACATCCACCGGCAGCGTCTTCAGGTAGGTGAAGGAGCTGGCGCCGACGCCGAAGTCGTCCAGCGCGAACAGGAAGCCCTGCTGCCGCAGCTCGCGCAGCAGCAGCCGGGTGCGGCTGATGTTGTTGACGGCCGCGGTCTCGGTGATCTCGAAGCACACGCTGCCGGGCGGCAGCTTGTGCCGGTGCGCCTGCTCCAGGATGTGCTCCAGCAGCCCGTCGGCGTTGAGCGTGGTGCCCGAGAGGTTGATCGCGCAGACCAGGCCGGCGCCGAACTGCGCGGCCAGCGCGTGGTAGCGGCCGAAGACCTGCTCGATCACCCAGCGGTCGATGCGCGGCATCAGGTTGAAGCGCTCGGCCGCCGGCAGGAAGGTGCCCGGCTGCACGAGGCGGCCGTCCTCGTCCAGCAGGCGCAGCAGGATCTCGATGTGCGGCTTGGCGGCCAGCGCGGGCTTGAGCGCGCGGTAGGGCTGGTGGTACAGCGTCAGCCGGCCCTGGTCCAGCGCGTGGGTCAGGCGCGCGGCCCAGCCCATCTCGACGCGGCGTTGCACCAGCTCGTCGTCGCTGCTCTGGTGCACGCAGACGCGGTTGCGGCCCTGGTCCTTGGCCCAATAACAGGCAGCATCGGCGGCGCTGAAGATCTCGGCGGTGCTGACGCTCATGTCCTCCACCGCCGCCAGCCCGATGCTGGCGCCGACGCTGAAGGCGCGCCCTTCCCAGGCGAAGCGGTAGCCGCGCAGCGCGCGCAGCATCTGCTCGGCGGCGAGCTGCGCGCGCGACAGGCAGCAATCCTCCAGCAGCACGCCGAACTCGTCGCCGCCCAGGCGGGCCAGCACGTCGCCCTTGCGCAGCTGCTGCTGCAGCACGCCGGTCAGCGCGCGCAGCAGCGCGTCGCCGGCGGCATGGCCGCTGGTGTCGTTGACGAGCTTGAACTGGTCCAGGTCGATGAAGCACACCGCGTGGCGGCGGCCGGTGCTGCGCGCGTTCTGCAGCGCGGCGTCGGTGGCGGCCTCGAACTCGCGGCGGTTGAGCAGCCCGGTCAGCGCGTCGTGCGCGGCGGCCCAGCGGATGCGCTGGGCCATGCGGCGCAGCGTGGAGACGTCGCGCAGCACCAGCGCGGCGCCGATGGCGCGGCCCTCGGCGTCGAGCAGCCGCGAGGCGGCCACTTCCACCGCCACCAGTTCGCCGCCGCTGCTGCCGCCGCGGCGCCGCAAGGCCAGCGCATCGCCTTCGCGGCGCGAGCTGGCCTGCTCGCGCAGCAGCTCGTGCAGCGGGTCGGCCAGCGGCACGCCGTCGTTCTCGTCGATCAGCGGGCAGATCTCCGCCAGCGGCCGGCCGCGCGCCTGCTCGGCGGTCCAGCCGGTGAGGCGCTCGGCGCTGGGGTTCATGCTGCCGACGACACCGCCGGGGCCGGTGGTGACGACGGCGTCGCTGATCGACGCCAGCGTCACGCGCGCGTGCTCGCGCTGCGAGCGCATGTCGGCGGCCAGCCGCGCCGAGCGCCGGCGCAGGCGGCGCAGCAGCAGGGCCAGGCCGAGCACGGCCAGCAGCGCCAGCGCGCCGAGGGCGAGCGTGGTCGAGGGCAGCGGATCGGCCCCAGGCCCGGCGGGCGATGGTTGGAGGACGGTACTCATGAAAGGGGAAGCGGCCACCCGGGCAGCAGCAACAGCCTCAAGGCCGCTGTCGGGTGTTCTCATCGGCCTATCGGCGGCGGCCGTGCGAACTTGAGGCAACATCAGCTCCCATGCCCGACATCGTTTTCGTCCACCCCGACGGCCGTGAAGAAGGATTCGAAGCGCCCGACGGCATCAGCCTGATGCAGGCGGCCACCGGCCAGGGCGTCGACGGCATCGTCGCCGAATGCGGCGGCTCCGGCATCTGCGCCACCTGCCACGTCTACGTCGACCCGGCCTGGGCCGCTCAGCTGCCGCCGCCCGAGCCGCACGAGCGCGAGATGCTCGAAGTCACCGCCGCCGAGCGGCGAGCCACCAGCCGGCTGTCGTGCCAGATCAGGCTGACGCCGCAGCTGCAGGGGCTGCGGGTCGAGATCCCCGACCGCCAATACTGATCGGATCAGGCCGGGTACATCCGCTTGATCATCGCGCGGTCGGTGGTCGACAGCGTGCTGTTCTCGTTGGTCGGCCCCAGGCCGTCGCTGAACAGCGCGGCGTCGAAGGCGTACAGCATGATGGACTGCGGGTCGAAGACGGTCGCCGAGAGGCCCTTGGCCGAGTACTTCTCCAGCACGTTGTGGCGGATGGCGTCGGCGTCCCAGTAGTTGGGCGGGCCCTGGAAGTACTGCATCACCGCCTTCTCGTTCCACTTGCGGTTGAAGGTGGGCGACTGGTGCTCGTGCACGCAGCCCAGCGCGTGACCGAACTCGTGCAGCACCACGGCGCGGTCTTCCACCGCGTCGGAATCGTCGCGCACCCAGCCGAAGTTCATCGTCGGCTGGTGGGTCGGGAAGTACGCGGTGTTCAACGCATCGCGCCCCACGGCCGACCAAGACCCGGCATCGGCGTAGAACGAGATGCGGATCTCGGCCGCGCCCTTGCTCACGAACTTGAGCTTGACGTTGGCCACCTTCTCCCAGCCCGCGGCCAGCGTGCGCACCTTCTTCTGCATCTTCGCGCTGCCGTCCAGGAAGCGGCAGCGCAGCGTGCTGCCGGCCGGCCACTTCTTGGAGTTGACCAGCGCCATGCGGGTGACGCCGGCCACCGCCTCGGGGTCGAGCTTGCGGCCGCCGGCGGCTGCGGCGTTGTCCAGCATCTCCTGGCGCAGCGCGCGGCGCACCGTGCGCTCGGGGTCCAGCTCGTCGGGGATGATGCGCTCGAAGCAGATGCGCGGCGCGCGCGGCAGCGCCTGCTGCAGCGGCTTGCCGTCGGCGGCGGCAGCCGGCTTGGACACGGGGGACTTGGCCATGGAAGCTCCTGCAGGACCGTGAAGCTTGCGATCTTGCGGGCGAAGGCCGGATGTTGGAATCCTGTTCAAGGGGGAAGGCGGCTTACGGACGGGCCCGATGCCGCGCTGGGAGGTAGCGGCACGGTCGCACCGCAAGCTCAATTCCTCACGAAGATGATCTGGTCGAAAAAAGCTGTTCCCATAAGACGTTAGTTAGAGCGCCTCTCGCGGCACCAGTGGGTGCAGCCCTCATCAGCTTGATTGATGGTGTCAATAATGGCACCATTGCCACGTGGCGGACGTCGACAAGATCGTGGGGCAGATGAAGGCGTCGCCTGCCGGCGTGCGCTTCAACGATCTCAAGAAGGTCTGCGAGCATTACTTCGGCGCCGCGCGGCAGTCCGGCTCCAGCCACGCGGTGTTCAAGACGCCGTGGCAAGGCGACCCGCGGGTGAACATCCAGGACGACAAAGGCAAGGCGAAGGCGTACCAGGTACGTCAGGTCCTGGAGGCGATCGACAGGTTGAAGGGGCACGAGCCATGAACGTTGACCATTACACCTACCGCGTCACCTGGTCCGCCGAGGACGGCGAGCACGTCGGCCTGTGCGCCGAGTTTCCGTCGCTGTCCTGGCTGGCCCGGACGCCCGAGCAGGCGCTGGCCGGCATCCGCGGCGTGGTGGCGCAGTGCGTGCAGGACATGACGGCCGGCGGCGAGCCGGTGCCGGAGCCGATCGCCGAGCGCCGCTACAGCGGCGAGTTCAAGGTCCGCATCCCGCCGCAGCAGCACCGGCGGCTGGCCATCGAGGCCAGCGAGCAGGGCGTCAGCCTCAACCGGCTGGTCAGCGCCAAGCTGGCGGCCTGAGCGCCGCACCGCCCCGGGCTCAGGATCAAGCGCCTCAAGGCTGCCTGAGTCCCACCCGCCCGAACTGCCACAGCAGAAACGCCCAGCGGTCGGCCTGCAGCGCGTTGCGCTGCTGCGCGGTGCTGCCGATGCCGTGGCCGGCCTGGGCGTCCAGCCGCAACAGCACCGGCTTGCCGCTGCTGCTGGCCTGCTGCAGCCGCGCCGCGGCCTTGGCGCTGTGCCAGACGTCCACCCGCGGATCGTTGAGGCCGTGCACCAGCAGCACCGCGGGATAGGCGGTGCCGTCGCGGATCTGGTGGTAGGTGCTCATCGCCAGCAGCGCCTGGAACTCGGGCTCGATGGCGACCGTGCCGAACTCGCCGGTGTTGGTGGCGCCGTTGGCCGTGGTCTCGAAGCGCACCAGGTCCATCACCGGCACGTCGAAGATCGCGGCGGCAAACAGCGCGGGCGCCGCGGTCACCGCGCGGCCGACGAAGATGCCGCCGGCGCTGCCGCCTTCGATGCCCAGCGTGGCCGGCGACGCATAACCCTGCGCCTGCAGCCAGCGCGCAGCGGCGATGCCGTCCTGCCAGGTGTTGGGCTTGGTGGCCTTGAAGCCGGCGCGGTGCCAGTCGTCGCCATACGCGCCGCTGCCGCGCGGGTTGACGAAGGCGAGCACGCCGCCGCGCTCGAACCAGGCATAACGCCTGGGGTCGTACCATGCCTGGGTGGTGAAGCCGTAGGCGCCGTAGCCGTCCAGCAGCGTGGGGTTGCGGCCGTCGAGCGCCAGGCCCTTGGCGTGCACCAGCGCCAGCGGCACCCGCACGCCGTCGTGGCTGGGCACTTCGACCTCCAGCGCCTCCAGCTCGGGGACGCCGGCCGGCGGCGGGTTGCGGCGCAGGCCGGTGTCGCGCAGCTTGCCGCCGGCGGTGGACAGGATGCGCGAGGGCGCGGTCCAGGTGCTGGTCAGCAGCCACAGCTCGTCGGCGCCGCCGCCGGGGTCGACGATCGCGTAGGTCGAGCCCTGCAGGCCCGGCGCCGCGTCAGCGCCGCGGCCGGGGTGCGCGGGGTCGTGGCGCTGCACGCGCACCGAGAAGCCCTGCTGCAATTGGACGTAGATCGCGCGCCGGCCGGCCTGGAACGATTCCAGCACGCCGCGCTCGGGTTGCGGCACCACCACGCGGGCGGCGGCCAGCGGCGGGCGGTTGCCATCGGCCAGCCCCTGGCCGTTTCCCTGGCCGTTTCCATCACGCAGCGGCAGCGGCAATGCCAGCACCTCGCCGCGCGGCGCTGCCTTGTAGCTGCGCAGCAGCAGCTCGCGGCCGCGCAGTTGCACGTCGGTGACCTTGTCGTCGGCCGTCGAGACCAGCCGCCAGCGCGGCGGCCGGCCGGCAGCGTCCAGCTCGGCCAGCGGGGCGACGAAGACCTTGCCTTCGGGCACCGTGGTGTCGGTGCTGCGCAGCAGCGCGTAGGAGCTGTCGGGCGCGAACTGCAACGCGCCGACGTCCAGCCGGTCCAGCCGCAGCTCGGGGTTGACGAGCGGGCCGAACACGGCGCGCGGCGCGCGCCGCGGCTGGCGGGCGTCGATCAGCAGCACCGCCGAGTCGAGATAGAACTCGGATTCCGGCGCCCCGGCCGGCAGCGCGCGGAGCTGGTTGAAGCCCAGCCAGCGGTCGCCCGGGCTCCAGGCCACGTTGGCCTCCACCACGCGCGGCACCGGCTCGCGCAGCTCGCGGCCGCTGGCCACGTCGATCAGGTGCAGCTCGGCCTGCTCGGAGCCGCCGGCCGAGACGCCGTAGGCCAGCAGCCGGCCGCTCCACGAAGGCGCGAAGTAGTTGATCGCATGCGGCACGCCGCCGTGGCGCGCGGCCAGCGCCTGGGGATCGACCAGCACGCGCTCGGCGCCGCGCAGGCCCTGGCGCACGATCAGCTTGAACTGGTTCTCGCCGGCGCGACGCTTCAGGTAGAACAGGCGGCCGCCGGCGCGCCGCGTGACCTGGCGCACCACGTCGCCGCTGCTGTCGGCCAGCGCGCTGATGCGCTGCAGCAGCGCGTCGCGGCCTTCGATGCGCGCCAGCGTCTGCGCGGCGAGCTCGCTCTGGCTCAGCAGCCATTGCTTGACGGCGGGGTTCTGCAGGTCCTCCAGGTTGCGGAAAGGGTCTGCCACCGCCACGCCGAAGTAGGTGTCGACCGCGGGCACGCTGGGCGCCGTGGTGGCGGCGCCCACGGCGGCGCAGTACAACAGCGAGCCGGCCGCTGCGGCCCGGCGAAGAAGATCCATGGTCGACGCTCCCCTGATGCAAAACGGCGATGCTAGTGAGATCGCCCCGTTCTGAAAGCCCCCCGCGATGAGCCTGCACCGCCAACTGCAACAACGTGCCGCCGAAGGCCGGCCGATCCGCGTGGCGCTGATCGGCGCCGGCAAGTTCGGCTCGATGTACTTGTCGCAGATCCCGCGCACGCCCGGCGTGCAGCTGCTCGGCGTGGCCGACCTCTCGCCCGAGGCCGCCGGCCGCAACCTGGCGCGCGTGGGCTGGGAGCCGCAGCGCGTGCAGGCCGCGAGCCTGGAGGCCGCGCTGCGCGACGGCAGCACGCACGTCG
The DNA here is from genome assembly GCA_964470565.1 of uncultured Rubrivivax sp. Taxonomy (GTDB): domain Bacteria; phylum Pseudomonadota; class Gammaproteobacteria; order Burkholderiales; family Burkholderiaceae_C; genus Rubrivivax. The sequence goes on along the minus strand of CAYYDJ010000001.1, from coordinate 379,165 downwards.
GCGACGACTGGCTCGCGCTGGTGCACCACCCGGCGGTCGACGTCGTCGTCGAATGCACCGGGCACCCGATCGCCGCGGTGGACCATTGCCTGGAAGCCTTCGCCCACGGCAAGCACGTGGTCAACGTCACGGTCGAGGCCGACGCCTTCTGCGGCCCGCTGCTGGCGCGCAAGGCGGCCGACGCCGGCGTGCTCTACAGCCTGGCCTTCGGCGACCAGCCGGCGCTGATCTGCGACCTGGTGGACTGGGCGCGCACCTGCGGCTTCCCGGTGGTGGCGGCGGGCCGCGGCCACAAGTGGCTGCCGCACTTCGCGCAGAGCACGCCCGAGACGGTGTGGGGCTACTACGGCCTGACGCCCGAGCAGGCCGACCGCGGCGGCCTCAACCCCAAGATGTTCAACAGCTTCCTCGACGGCAGCAAGCCGTCGATCGAAAGCAGCGCGGTGGCCAACGCCACCGGGCTGGACGTGCCCAGCAGCGGGCTGCTGTACCCGCCGGCCAGCATCGAAGACATCCCCTATGTGACGCGCCCGCGCAGCGCAGGCGGCGTGCTGGAGAAGAAGGGCATGGTCGAGGTGATCTCGTCGCTGGAGACCGATGGCCGCAGCATCCCCTACGACATCCGCATGGGCGTGTGGGTCACGGTGGAAGGCGAGACCGAGTACATCCGCAACTGCTTCGAGGAATACAACGCCCACACCGACCCCACGGGCCGCTACTTCACGCTCTACAAGCGCTGGCATCTGATCGGCCTGGAGGTCGGCTACTCGGTGGCCAGCCTGATGCTGCGGCGCGAGCCCACCGGCGTGGCCAGCGGCTGGAAGGCCGACGTGGTGGCCACCGCCAAGCGCGACCTGCAGCCCGGTGAGGTGCTGGACGGCGAAGGCGGCTACACCGTGTGGGGCCGGCTGACGCCGGCGGCCGCGTCGCTGCAGGCCGGCGGGCTGCCGCTGGGCCTGGCGCACGGCATCCAGCTGCTGCGCGCGGTCCGCCAAGGCCAGAGCCTTTGCTGGGACGACGTGGCGGTCGACACCGGCACCCGCGCCTATCGCCTGCGGCGCGAGATGGAGCATTTGTTCTCGCCAGCGGCGACTGCGTAAGCGATTGGACGCACGCCGGCGACATTGGGCCTCAGCCCGGCGCCGCTGCATGCCGAGGTTGCGCCCAGCGGGCCTCGTCGAGCGCGTGGCCTGCGCCTTGCCATGCCTGCCGACCCCGTCACCCCCGCCTTCACCGCGCCGCTGGCCGTGGTGTGCCACGACGCCGGCGCGCTGGAGCTGATGCTGCCCTGGCTGGCGCGCACCGGGCTACCGCTGCGCGCCCATCTGCGCGGCCCGGCGCTGGAACGGTGGCGCCAGCGCATGGGCGGCCGCGACCAGGCGGCCACGCTGCAGCAGGCGCTGGACGGTGCCGCGATGCTGCTGAGCGGCAGCAGTGGCAGCTCTGACCTGGAGCACGAGGCGCGGCTGCAGGCCGCCGCGCGGGGGCTGCCCTCGGTGGCCGTGATCGACCACTGGATCGACTACGCCGCGCGCTTCCAGCACCACGGCGTGCGCTGGCTGCCCGACGAGATCTGGGTCTGCGACGCCGAAGCCTATGGGCTGGCGCGGGCCAGCTTTCCCGGCCACGCCATCCTGCTGCAGCCCAACGATGCGTTGCGCGAGCAGGTGGCGCAGATCGCGCCCTGCCCCGACCCGCGCCGCCACCCCACGGTGCTGCTGCTGCCCGAGCCCATCGACCACGCCGCGCCCGGCGCCGACCAGCAAGGGCTGGACTTCCTCGTCACCCACGCCCGGCGGCTGGGCCTGCCGCAGACCCTGAGCCTGCACCTGCGGCCGCACGACAGCGACGCGCCGGGGCGCTGGAACGCCTGGATCGACGCCCGCCGCGCCGAAGGGCACCAGGTGCGCATCGACACCGCGCCCGGCTTGCTGGACGCCATCGACCGCGTGGCCTGGGTGGCCGGCTTCGAGTCCACCGCGCTGGTGCTGGCCCATGCCGCCGGCCGCCGCGCCGTCTGCCTGCAGCCGCCGTGGCTGCCGCGCTCGCGGCTGCCGCAGCGCGGGCTGATTCACCTGCGCGATCTGGTGCTGCAACAGCCGCCCGCGGCCTGAAGCCGCGCGCCGGGTCCACACTCGCGGCTTGCCGAGACAACGGGCCGCGCCATGATCTTCCGCCAGCTCTTCGACACGACGTCGTCCACCTACACCTACCTGCTGGCCGACGAAGCCAGCCGCGAGGCCCTGCTGATCGACCCGGTGTTCGAGCAGGCGCGGCGCGACCTCGCGCTGCTGCGCGAGCTGGATCTCAAACTGCTGGCCACGCTGGACACCCACGTCCACGCCGACCACGTGACGGGCGCCTGGCTGCTGCAGCAGCACAGCGGCAGCCGCATCCTGGGCTCGGCCAGCGGCGGCGCGCAAGGCGCCGACCGGCTGCTGCGGCAGGGCGACCGCGTCGAGTTCGGCAGCCGCCACCTGGACGTGCGCGCGACGCCGGGCCATACCGCCGGCTGTCTCAGTTATGTGCTGGACGACCAGCGCATGGCCTTCACCGGCGACGCGCTGCTGATCCGCGGCTGCGGCCGCACCGACTTCCAGCAAGGCAGCGCCGAGCGCCTGTACCGCAGCGTGCACGAGCAGTTGCTGAGCCTGCCCGGCGATTGCCTGCTCTACCCCGGCCACGACTACCGCGGCCTCACCAGCACCAGCGTGGCCGAGGAGCAGCGCTGGAACCCGCGCTTCGGCGGCCGCAGCGACCTCGGCGACTTCGTCGGCTACATGGCCCACCTGGGCCTGCCCCACCCCAAGCAGATGGCCGTGGCCGTGCCCGCCAACCTGCGCTGCGGCCGCCCCGAAGGCGACCTGGCGCCGCCGGCCGAGCCTGCCTGGGCGCCGCTGCAATGGGCCTTTGCCGGGTTGTGGGAGATCGAGCCCGCCGCGCTGCTGGAGCACCGCGCCGCGGTGCAGCTGGTCGACGTGCGTGAAGCGTTGGAGTTCAACGGCCCGCTGGGCCACATCGCGGGCGCGACGCTGCTGCCGCTGGGCGAGCTGACCACGCGCTTCGACGAGCTGGATCGCGCCCGGCCGGTGGTCGCGATCTGCCGCTCGGGCACCCGCTCGGCGCAAGCCGCGCTGCAGTTGCAGAAGGCCGGCTTCGCCGACGTGGCCAACCTCGCCGGCGGCATGCTGCGCTGGAACGGCGAGCGGCTGCCCGTGGTGGGGGTGGGCGCGGCGGTTTGAGCCGGCGCTGATCGAGCCCGCGCGTCAGGCCGCGCCGGCGGCGTGAGCGTCGAGCAGCGGCGTCAGCCGCGCGGCCAGTTCGCGCAGCCGCTCCATGCCCGGGTCCTTGCGCGGCCAGCCGAGTTCGACGCCGTCGCCGGCGTGGCGCGGCAGCACGTGCAGGTGCAGGTGCGGCACGGTCTGCCAGCCGGCGGGCTTGTTGGCCTGCAGCACCGTGATGCCTTCAGGCGCGAAAGCGCGCTGCACGGCCAGCGCCATGCGGCGCGCCGCGCGCATCAGCGCGGCGGCCTCGTCATCGGTGCAGTCCAGCAAGGTCTCGCGCGGGGCCTTGGTGGCGACGATCACGTGGCCGTCGTTGACCTGGCCCGCATCCATGAAGGCGAAGACGAGCTCGTCTTCGTAGACCTTGGCGCAAGGCAGCTCGCCCGACAGCAGCTTCTCGAAGACGGTGCTCATGCGGACCGAGCGTAGCAGAGCCGCTGGCGCGCGGGTTCAGACGCCGAGGTGGCGCTGCAGGATCTCCGGCTGCGCCTTCAGCTCGGCGGCCGGCCCCTCGTGCACGACGTGGCCGTTGTTGATGATGTACACGCGCGTGGCCAGGGCCAGCGTCGCGGCCAGGTTCTGCTCCACCAGCACGATGGTCTGGCCGGCCTTGGCCAGTTCGCGGCAGGCGCGCACGAGGTCGCGCACGATCACCGGCGCCAGGCCCTCGAAGGGCTCGTCCAGCAGGATGATCTTCGGATCGCGCACCAGCGCGCGCGCGATCGCCAGCATCTGCTGCTCGCCGCCGGACAGATCGGTGCCGCGGCTGGCCCGGCGCTCCTTCAGGCGCGGGAACATCTCGTAGATGCGATCCAGCGGCCAGCGGGCCGGCGCCGTCAGCCCGGCGAGGATGATGTTCTCCTCGACGTTGAGGCTGCCGAAGATGCGCCGGTCTTCGTGCACGAGCTGCATGCCTTCAAGGGCGATGGCGTGCGACTTGCGGCCGGCCAGCTCCACACCGTCGAGCTTGACGCTGCCGGTGCGCGGCCGCACCACGCCCATCAGGCTCTTCAGCGTGGTGGACTTGCCGGCGCCGTTGCGGCCCAGCAGCGCCACCACCTCGTGCTTGTCGACACGCAGCGAGACGTCGAACAGGATGTGGCTGTCGCCGTAATAACTGTTCAAGTCAGTGACTTCGAGCAGGCTCATGACGCCCCCGCTTCGTCGCGGATGCCGCCCAGGTAGGCCTCCTGGACTTCGGCATTGCTGCGGATCTCGGCGGGCGTGCCTTCGACGAGCAGCCTGCCTTCCTGCAGCACGGTGACCCTGCCCACCAGCTCGAACAGGGCGTCCATGTCGTGGTCGATGACGATCATCGTGCGGCCGGCGGCGATGGACTTCAGCAGCGCCACGGTCTCCACGCGCTCCTGCGGGCTCATGCCGGCCAGCGGCTCGTCCAACAGCAGCAGGCTCGGCGAGGTGGCCAGCGCGAGGCCGATTTCCAGCCGCCGCTTCTCGCCATAGGCGAGCTCGGCCACCGGCGTGTCCAGCCGCGCGCTCAGGTGGACCAGGGCGGCGGTGCGCTCCACCTGCGCGTCCAGGCCCTTCACCTTGGGCAGCGACTTGAGCAGGTCGAGCTTGAAGCGGCCGCGCCGCTCGCCCAGCGCCGCGATGCCCAGGTTCTGGCGCACCGTCAGGCGGTCGAACAGCTGGTTGATCTGGTAGCTCTTGGTCAGTCCGAGCTGGCAGGCGTCGGCCACCTGCATGCCGGTGATGTCGCGCCCGTCGAAGACGATCTTGCCCGAGGTGGGCTTGATCTCGCAGGTCAGCATCTTGAAGAAGGTGCTCTTGCCGGCGCCGTTGGGGCCGATGATGCCGCGGATCTCGCCGTGGTCGACGCTGAAGTCGATGTCGCTGTTGGCCAGCAGGCCGCCATAGCGCTTGGTGAGGCCGTGCACCTGCAGGATGGGGCCGCTGCTGCTGCGCGTGGTCTTGCGGCGCGGCGGCCCGGCGTCGCCCGCGGCCGCAGCGCCGCTTGCAGACGGCAACTCCGCCAGCGCTGGCGTGGCGGCCACCGGCGTGCCGGCAGCAGACGGTGCGCGCGGCCGCACCAGGTGGTACAGGCCGACGATGGCGCCCACCAGCCCGTTGCGCAGGAAGACCACCAGCAGCACGAAGACGATGCCCAGCACCAGCTTCCAGGTGGCGCCGAGATTCAGCGTGGTCTGGAAGAAGTCGCTGAGGCCCAGCCACACCGTGGCGCCCAGCAGCGGGCCGAACAGCCAGCCCGCGCCGCCGATGGCGGTCTGCATCACGATCTCGCCGGAGGTGTGGAACATGAACGCGTCGGGCGGCATGAAGCCCTGCAGCATGCCCAGCAGGCTGCCGCCGAAGCCGGCGTACATGGCCGCGACGACGAAGACGGTGAGCTTGTAGCGCTGGATGTCGTGCCCCAGCGCCTGCGCGCGCAGCGGGTTGTCGCGGATCGCGCGCAGCACGAGGCCCACCGGCGAGCGCACGATGCGCAGCGCGATCACCAGCCCCACGAAGTACCAGAAGGCGAAGAAGGCGTACATCTTCCAGTTGCTGTCGAACGTGAAGGTCGTGAAGCCGAGCTTCAGGTTCGGCGGCGGCACGCCGGGCAGACCGTTCTCGCCGCCGGTGTAGGCCGACAGCGGGTTGAACTCGAGGAAGAAGAAGACCTCGGCGATGGCCACCGTGATCATCGCGAAGTAGATGCCGGTGCGCCGCAGCGCCAGCAAGCCGATCAGGAAGCCGACGACGCCGGCGGCCAGCGTCCCGATCAGCGCGGCCACGACGGTGTTGTCGAACGAGGTTTCCGTCAGCAGGTAGGCCGCGAACATGCCGCCGGTGCCGAAGAACGCGGCCTGACCGAACGAGAGCAGCCCGGTGAAGCCGAACAGCAGGTCGAAGCCGATGCCCACCAGGCCGAGGATGAGGATGCGGTTGATCGTGGCCGGCGTGAAGCCCAGGTGCGGCAGCACGAAGGGCACCGCGATCAGCGCCAGCAGCGTAAAGAGCTCGACGATGAGGGCGCGTTGTCGGGTCGGCATCGCTGGCTACGCGTTCTCGAGCGGCCTCACTCGCGACCGGCGGTGCCCAGCAGCCCGTACGGGCGCAGCACCAGCACCAGCGTCATCGCGACGAACAGCATCACGTACGAGTAGGCGGGGTTGACGATGGAGGTCAGGCTGATGATCTCGCCGGCGATCAGCCCGCCCAGCACCGCCCCGGGGAATGAGCCCACGCCGCCGATGACGACGACGACGAAGGTCTGCACGAGGATGGCGTCGCCCACGTCGGGCGAAATGGCCACCACCGGCGCATTGACGATGCCGGCGAAGCCGGCGGCCATCGCGCCGATGCCGAACACCAGCATGAACACCTTCTGGATGTTGATGCCCAGCGAGTCGACCATCACCGCGTCCTCGATGCCGGCGCGCACGATCATGCCGATGCGCGTGCGGTAGAGGATGAAGTACAGCACCAGCAGCGCCACCGTGACGATGCCCAGCAGCGCCAGCCGGTACGTGGGGTAGACCATGAAGCCCAGCGGCGTGATGCCCTGCAGCGGCCCCGGCGGCGGCACGGTCTCGGACAGGCTGCCGAAGAAGAAGCGCACCGCCTCGACGAAGACGATGCCCAGCCCGAAGGTGACGAGCAACTGGTCCTCGGGTGGGCGGGCGTAGAAGTGGCGCACGATGAGCCGCTCGGTGACCACGCCCACCAGCATCACGAACAGCGCGCCGGCTGCGACGGCGACGACGAACGAGCCGGTGTAGCCGTACGCCACCCAGCCCGCGTAGCCGCCGAGCATGAACATCGCGCCGTGCGCGAGGTTCAGCACGCCCAGGGTGCCGTAGATGATCGTCAGGCCCGACGAGATCAGCGCCAGCAACGCGCCCAGCACCAGCCCGTTGAAGCACTGCGAAACGAAGTTGGCCCAGTTCAGCACGCGCCGGCCCGCCTTGGTTGCGTCGGTCTCAGGTGTAGTCGCCCAGCTTGCAGCCGAACTCCTCGGGCTTCTGGATCACCTTCTCGCCGGGCACGACGTCCAGCACTTCCCAGAAGTCCTCGTCGTTCTTCATGTCCTTCTTGGCCTTGCCGCGCACCAGCACCACCGGGCGCACGCACTGGTGGTCCTGCGGGCGATAGTGCACGTCGCCCAGCAGCGAGGGGATGGTCTCGCCCTTCTCGAACTGCCGGATCACGTCTGGCGGGTAGAAGCTGCCCGCCTCGGTGACCATGCGCGCCCAGTGTGCGAAGCTCACGTAGGCGTTCTCGGCGCCCCACTCCGGCCGGTAGCCGTACTTCTTGTGGAAGGCCTCGACGAACTGCTTGGCCAGCGGGTACCGGTCCTCCAGCGTCCACCAGAAATCGGTGGCCGCCAGCACGCCGGCGGTGATGTCCACGCCGGCTTCGCGCGCCATGAACGGGATCTGGTACGGCAGCACCAGCGTCATCCGCGGCAGCAGGCCGAACTGCTTGGCCTGCTGGCTGGACAGCACCGCGTCGCGGCCCCAGTTCACGTTGATCAGGAACTCGGCGCCGGAGTTGGCGATGTTGGTCAGGTACTGGCTGAAGTCCTGCGTGCCCAGCGGCGACACCTGATTGGTCACCACCGTCCACTTGCCTTCCTGCGTCAGGTAGTCCATCACCGACTTGGTCGTCGTGTGGCCGTAGGTGTAGTCCGGCGTCATGAACGCCGCCTTGCGGTTCTTGCCGAACTGCTTGACCATCACCGGGCCGATGGCGTTGGCCGCCATCTCGCCGTAGAAGCCCTGGCGGAAGCCATAGCGCACGCAGTCCTTGCCGGTGGTGTCGTTGGAGCCCGAGATGCCCGCCATGTACAGGATGTGCTCGCGCTGCGCGAACTTGTTCATCGCCACCGCCACCGCCGACGAGGTGGACCCGGTCATCAGGATGACCTTGTTCTGGCTGATGAAGGTCTGCATCGACTGCAGTGCCTGGTTCGGCTTGGCGGCCGAGTCGGCCGATCGCAGATCCACTTTCTTGCCGAGCAGGCCGTTGTTGACCTTGGGTGCGATCGCCTTCATCAGCGGGTGGCTGGTGTTGATGTGCTCGACCGCGAGTTCCCAGCCCTTGAGTTCGTCGGCGCCCTGCACGGCGTAGGTGCCGGTCAGCGGCACGGCCGCGCCGATGTAGACGCTGCTGCCCTGCGAGCCGGCGGGCCAGGTGCCCAGCGGCGGCTTGTCCTGCGCATAAACCCAGCCGAGGGGACCCAGGCCCGGGACCATCATGACCCCACCGGCGCCGGCGGCCTGCAGCACGCGCCGGCGCGACGGGCTCCGTGCGTTGCGATTGGTGAATCTGGATTGCGACATGTCTGCTCTCCTGCAGTGGTGGGAGGCCCGCGGCAGGCGCCGGTCGCGCCGGCCCCGCCGAAGGTGGCTCATCATCGTTTGTGCGTTGTCAATTGATCAACAACTTATTGACTTGATTGATAAATTCTGTCGATACTTGAATGCCAATGATCACAAACCCGTCGATTCTTGACCTTGCACCGCAGCATCGGTGGGGGCGATGCGCAGCTCGCTGATCGGTGCCGCGCTGCGCGAGCGGCGGCGCGCGCAGGGCCTCACGCAAGCGGCGCTGGCCGCGCAGGTGGGCATCTCGGCCTCGTACCTGAACCTGATCGAAAGCGACAAGCGCAACATCGGCGGCGCGTTGCTCAAGCGCATCGCCGATGCTTTGGGGCTGGCCCTGGCCGCGCTCGACGGCGCCGCCGAGCGCCGGCTCGTCGCCGACCTGGCCGAGCTCTGCGGCGAGCCGCTGCTGGCCGACCTGCGGCTCGAACCCGGCAGCGCGCCCGCACTGGCCGGCCGGCACCGCGCGTGGGCGCGGGCGCTGGCCCGGCTGCACCGTGCCTGGCTGGACCGCGGCCAGGCGGTGAACGCGCTGTCCGACCGCCTGCACCAGGATCCGTTCCTGCGCGACGCGGTGCACAGCCTGCTCACGCAGGTGACGGCCATTCGCTCGTCGGCGGAGATCCTGCACCGCGCCGAGGGGCTGGACGCCGCGCGGCGCGCGCGCTTTGCCGCCATCGTCGAGCAGGAGAGCGCGAACCTGGCCGAGGTGGCGCGCGCGCTGGCCGCCTTCTTCGACAAGGATGCCGCCGGCACGCGCTCGGTCACGCCGACCGAGGAGGTGGACGATTTCCTGTTCGACCGCGACAACCACTTCGCCGAGCTGGAGCGCGCGGCGGCTGAGGTCCGCGCCGGCATGATGGCCGGCGGCGACGACACCGGCGACGACACCCGCGACGACACCCGCGATTGCAGCGAAGCCGCGCTGGCCGGCTACCTGCGCCGCGTGCACGGCGTGCAGGTGCTGCGGCGGCCGGTGGCCGAGCTCGGCGGCGACGCGGTGCGCCACCTGGTGGCCTTCGACGCCGCGGCGCGGCGCCTGGTGCTGGCCGAGGAGGCCATGCCCACCACGCGCCGCTTCGAGCTGGCGCGCCTGGCCGCCGAACTGTTCACGCAAGGCCGGCCGGTGGACGGCGTGCTGGCGCAGGCCGGCCAGCTCGGCAGCGACGCGGCGCGCCGGCGCGCCCGCCGCGCCCTGTCGGCCTACCTGGCGGCGGCGGTGCTGCTGCCCTACGAGCCTTTCCTGCGCGCCGCGCAGCAGTTGCGCCACGACGTCGACCGGCTCGCGCAGCGCTTCGGCGCCAGCTTCGAGCAGGTGTGCCACCGCCTGATCACGCTGCGCCGTCCCGGCGCCGCCGGCGTGCCCTTCGCGCTGATGCGCGTGGACGCCGCGGGCTTCACCAGCAAGCGCTTTCCGCTGCCGCGGCTGGCGCTGCCGCGCCACGGGCCGGCCTGCCCCATGTGGGCCGTCTACCAGGCCAAGCACGTGCCCGGCAACATCGTGCGCCAGCTCGCCGAGTTCCCCGACGGCCAGCGCCTGCTGTTCGTGGCGCGCACCGTCGAGAAGAGCCGACCGGCCTTCGCGCTGCCGCGGCGGCTGCAGTCCCTCATGCTGGCCTGCGACGCGCTGCACGCCGACCAGACCGTCTACGGCGCCGGACTGGACCTGTCCTCGGCCGCGCCCGCCGTGCCCGTGGGCCCGACCTGCCGGCTGTGCGTGCGCCGCGACTGCGTCTACCGCGCGGAGGACCCGATCCTCGGGCCGTGAAGCCGGCGATACACTGGCCCGAGACCCCGTGCGGGCACACGCGCGGTGACGACGGAGACAAGGAGACGCGCGAGATGGCCCTGAGCGTGCTGATCGCCGAGGACGAGCCGCACATCGTCGAGTCGCTGAGCTTCGTGCTGGAGCTCGAGGGCTACGCCGTGCGCGCGGCACTGGACGGCGAGGCCGCGCTGCGCGAGCTGCGCAGCAGCGCGCCCGACCTGCTGATCCTGGACCTGATGCTGCCCCGGCTGAACGGCTTCGAGGTGCTCAAGACCGCGAAGGCCGACCCGACGCTGCGGCAGATCCCGGTCATCGTCCTCACCGCCAAGGGCCAGGCGCAGGACCGCCGCATGGTGGAGGAGATCGGCGCCGAGGGCTTCATGACCAAGCCCTTCTCCAACCGCGAGATCGTCCAGCGGGTGCGCGAGCTGGCGGCGCGCTGAGCAGCCCAGGCCCGAAGGGGGACGCTTGAAGACGCGAGACCTCGGCACCCCGCGCGTGCGCGACGCCGCGGCGCTGCTGCCCGCGCTGGCCGTCTTGCTGCTGATGCCGCCGGTGATCACGCTGTTCACCGGCCCGCACACGGTGGGCGGCGTGCCGCTGATCGTGGCCTATCTGTTCGGCGTCTGGCTCGCGCTGATCGTCGCCGCGGCGCTGCTGGCGCGGCGGCTCGCGCCGCCGGCCCCGCCGCCGCCGGACGCCGCGACGACGCGGCCGCCCCAGGACTGACGGCCCGCCGCTACCGGCCCGTGCGAGGCAACGCAATGCTGTCGGCCGACCTCGTCCTCGCCACCGCACTGCTGTACGTGGCGCTGCTGTTCACGGTCGCCTTCTGGGCCGACCGCCGCGCCCGCAGCGGGCGGCCGGGCTGGCTGCAGTCGCCGGTGGTCTACACGCTGTCGATCTCGATCTACTGCACCTCGTGGACCTTCTACGGCGCCGTCGGCTCGGCCGCGCGCGACGGGCTGGAGTTCGTCACCATCTACCTCGGCCCGACGCTGGCCTTCATCGGCTGGTGGGTGCTGCTGCGCAAGATCGTGCGCATCGCGCACGCGCAAGGCATCACGTCCATCGCCGACATGGTGTCCTCGCGCTACGGCAAGAGCACCGGCCTGGCCGCGCTGGTGACGCTGATCGCGGTGGTTAGCACCACGCCCTACATCGCGCTGCAGCTCAAGGCGGTGGCAACGAGCTTCCAGGTCATCAGCAACAGCGGCCCCGACACCCTGACCGGCACGCACGGCGCCGGCTCGGCGTTCCAGATCGGCTGGTGGATCGCCGTCGGCATGGCGGTGTTCACCATCTTCTTCGGCACGCGCAACGTCGACGCCAAGGAGCGCCACCACGGCGTCGTCGCCGCCATCGCGCTGGAGGCCGTGGTCAAGCTGGTGGCGCTGCTGGCGGTGGGCCTGCTGGCCGTGTTCAGCGTCGCCGGCGGCGCGCCGCAGGTCTTCGCGCTCGCCTCGCCGGAGATGCTGCACGCGGCCGACGCCTTCGGCCCGCGCTGGGCCGCGGTGACCTTCCTGGCCGCCGGCGCCGTGATCTGCCTGCCGCGCCAGTTCCAGGTGACGGTGGTCGAGAACGTCGACGAATCGCACCTGCGCACCGCCGCCTGGCTGTTCCCGCTGTACCTGTTCCTGCTGAGCCTGTTCGTGCTGCCGATCGCCATCGCCGGGCTCAACTTCCTGCCCGCCGGCGCCAACCCCGACATGTTCGTGCTGACGCTGCCGATCTGGGCCAGCCGCCACGACGTGGCGCTGCTGTCCTTTTTGGGCGGCTTCTCGGCCGCCACCTCGATGGTCATCGTGGCCTGCATCGCGCTGTCGACCATGATCTCCAACCACATCGCGATGCCGCTGGCGATGCGGCTGGGCTGGGTGTCGCGCAGCGCCAGCGGCGAGATCCGCCGCTTCCTGCTGGTGAGCCGGCGCATCAGCATCTGCGTGATGCTGGGCCTGGGCTTCGGCTACTTCCAACTGGCCGGTGACTCGGACGCGCTGGCCGCGATCGGGCTGATCGCCTTCGCCGGCGCGGCGCAGGTGCTGCCCAGCCTGGTCGGCGGCCTCTTCTGGCGCCAGGCCAACGCCGCCGGCGCCTTTGTCGGGCTGCTGGCCGGCACCGTGCTGTGGGCCTACACGCTGTTCCTGCCCAGCTTCGGCGGCGACCTGGTCGTCTCGCGCCAGCTGCTGGCGCAGGGGCCGTTCGGCATCGCGCTGCTGCGGCCGCAGGCGCTGTTCGGCCTGACCGGCGTCGATCCGCTGGTGCACGCCATCTTCTGGAGCCTCACCGTCAACACGCTGCTGTTCGTGGGCGTGTCGCTGTGCCGCGAGCCGCGGCCGCTGGAGCGGCTGCAGAGCGCGCTGTTCGTGGACGTGTTCCGCACCCCCGCCGAGGCCACCGCCGACCTGCTGCGCCGCTCGGCCGCCACGCGCGACCTCAGCGCCATCGCGCAGCGCATCCTCGGCGTGGACGAGGCGCAGCGCCTGTTCCGCCGCGCCGCGCAGCAGCAGGGCCGCGACGGCCAGGCGCCGCTGGCCGACAACGCCTTCATCACGCGGCTGGAGCGCACGCTGGCCGGCAGCATCGGCGGCGCCTCGGCGCACGCGATGATCTCGCAGGTGGTCACCGGCGAGACCATCAGCCTGGATGCGCTGGTGCGCATCGCCGACGAGACGCAGCGCATCCGCGAGTACAGCCGCCAGCTCGAAGACAAGTCGCGCCAGCTCGAGGCCGCGGCGCACCAGCTCGGCCAGGCCAACGAGCGGCTGCGCCGGCTGGACGTGGAGAAGGACCACTTCCTCAGCCAAGTGAGCCACGAGGTGCGCACGCCGATGACTGCGATCCGCTCGTTCTCCGAGATCCTGCTCGACGGCCGTGGGCTGGATGCCGCGCGCTCGCAGCGCTTCCTGCACATCATCCACGACGAGAGCCTGCGCCTGACGCGGCTGCTGGACAGCACGCTGGAGCTGAACCTGCTGGAGCACGGCGAGGCGCCGTGGCAACTGGTGCGCATCGATCCCGAGCGCGTGCTGGAGCAGTCGATCCAGGTCTGCCAGAGCCTGGCCGACGGCGCGCGCGTGCAGCTGGCGTGGGGCGAGCGCGCGCACGGCGCCGAGGTGCTGGCCGAGGCGGACCGGCTGAGCCAGGTGTTCATCAACCTGATCGCCAACGCGCTCAAGTACCACACCGGCCCCGCGCCCTGGGTGCGCGTGAGCAGCCGCGCGCAGCACGGGCACTACGAGGTCAGCATCGAAGACAACGGCCCGGGCATCCGCGCCGACGAGCGCGAGCTGATCTTCTCCAAGTTCCGCCGCGGCTGGGCGCACACCCAGACCTCGGCGCCGGGCGCGGGCCTGGGCCTGGCGATCAGCTGGCAGATCATGCGCCGGCTCGGCGGCGAGCTGGCGCTGGTCGGCAGCGAGCCGGGGCGCGGCGCGGTGTTCCGCGTGACGCTGCCGCTGGCCGGCGGTGCGGCTTGAAAGTCACGATGCCGGTGGCGGCACACATCGCGACCCATGCCGCGTTGACCGCGTTGACCGCATCGACCGCAATCAGGGCTTCGACCAAGCTCCGAGGAGTGACCATCCTGCGCAGCCTTCGCACCCTTCTCACCCTTCTCAACCTTCGCTCCCTGCGCACGGTTGCCTGGCGGCGGCGGTGGCCGCTGCTGCTGTCGTGGCTGATGTTGTCGCTGCTGGGGTCGCCGCTGGCGTTGGCGGCGGCGGCCGACAACGCGCCGCTGCGCATCGGCTCCAAGCGCTTCACCGAGGCCTACATCCTGGCCGAGCTGATGGCGCAGACGGCGCGGCCGTACGCCGCGGTGGAGCTCAAGGCGGGCCTGGGCAACACGGCCATCGTCTACCAGGCGCTGCGAAGCGGCGCGATCGACGTCTACCCCGAGTACACCGGCACGTTGGCGCTGGAGATCCTGAAGGACCCGCAGGCCACCACCTTGCCCGCGCTGCGCGAGCGGCTGGCGCCGCTGGGCCTGGGGGTGGGCGTGCCGCTGGGCTTCAACGACGGCTACGGGCTGGCGATGCGTGAGGACCAGGCCGCGCGCCTGGGCGTCGCGCGGCTGTCGGACCTGGCACGGCAGCCGCAGCTTCGCTTCGGCCTCAGCCACGAGTTCATCGGCCGCGCCGACGGCTGGCCGGGCCTGGCGCGCCGCTACGGCCTGCCGCAGGTGCCCGTCGCGCTGGACCACGGCCTGGCCTACCAGGCGCTGGCCGACGGCCAGGTGGACGTGATCGACATCTACACCACCGACGCCCAGATCCTGCCGCGCCGCCTGCGCGTGCTGGCCGACGATCAGGCCTATTTTCCGCGTTATGACGCGGTGCTGGTGTATCGCCTGGACCTGCCGCAGAAGCACCCGGCGGCCTGGCGCGCGCTGCAAGGCCTGGCCGGGCGCATCGACGAGGCGACGATGGTGCGCCTGAACGCGCGCGCCGAAATCGAGCACCAGCCTTTCGACGTGATCGCGCGCGACTTCCTGGCCGCCACGGCCGCGGCTTCGGCGCCATCCGCAGCGTCCGCCGCGGCGCCAGCGACCCGCGAGCCCGCGCAGGGCTTCATGGCCCGCCTGCTGGGCCCCGACCTGCCGCGGCTGCTGCTGCAGCACCTGGCGCTGGTGGCCGCCGCGGTCGGCCTGGCCGTTGCGCTGGGCCTGCCGCTGGCGCTGGCGGTGGCGCGGCGCCCGGGCCTGCGCGCGCTGCTGCTGGGCAGCAGCAGCGTGCTGCAGACGCTGCCGTCGCTGGCGCTGCTGGCGCTGGCCATCGGGCTGCTGGGCCGCATCGGCACCGCGCCGGCGCTGCTGGTGCTGACCTTCTACGCGCTGCTGCCGGTGCTGCACAACGCCTGCACCGGGCTGGCCGAGGTGCCCGCGGGGCTGAAGAACGCGGCGCAGGCGCTGGGCCTGAGCAGCGCGCAGTCGCTGCGGCTGATCGAGCTGCCGCTGGCGCTGCCGGTCATCGTGGCCGGCATCCGCACCGCCACCGCATGGTCGGTGGGCACGGCCACCATCGCCGCCTTCGTCGGCGCCGGCGGCCTGGGCGAGCGCATCGTCACCGGGCTGGCGCTCAACGACACGGCGCTGATGATGGCCGGCGCCGTGCCCGCCGCCGCGCTGGCGCTGGCCTTCGAGGCCTTGTTCGCCGCGCTGCAGGCGCTGCTGCGGCGGCGCTGAAGCGGCCGCCGCAGGCGCCACCCGCGGCCGCCGCCACCGGCGCTGGCACACTGCGCGGTTTCGCGCCGCCGGCAAGCCCATCCACCCTTTTGCATGAACACGACCGAGCTCTACCTGATCGCGATGCTGATCATCTTCACGCTGCCCTACCTCGCGTGGCGGCTGGGCCGGCTGGAGCGCGTGGCGCCGCTGGTGGTGGTGCAGATCGTCGGCGGCATCCTGCTCGGGCCCGGCGTGCTGGGCGCGGCCTACCCGGCCTACTACGAGTTCGTGTTCACGCCGCAGGTGATCCAGGCGCTCAACGGCCTGGCGTGGTGGGCGGTGATGGTCTTCGTGTGGATCGCCGGCATCGAGCTCGACCTCGGCCAGGCCTGGAAGCACCGCCGCGAGACCCTGGTCACCTCGGGCCTGGCGCTGACCTGCCCGCTGCTGCTGGGCTGCCTGGCCGCGTGGCCGCTGCTGCAGGCCAGCGGCTGGCGCGGCCCGCAGGCGCAGAGCTGGCAGTTCGTGCTGGGCGTGGGCATGGCCTGCGCGGTGACGGCGCTGCCCATCCTGATCCTGCTGATGGAGCAGTTGCAGATCCTGCGCCAGCCCATCGGCCAGCGCATCCTGCGCTATGCCAGCCTGGACGACGTGGCGATCTGGGGCGTGCTGGCGGTGATCCTGCTGGACTGGACACGCGTCGGCCGCCAGCTCGGCTTTCTGCTCGCCTTCGCCGCCGCGGCTTGGGCGCTGCGCCGGCTGATGCAGCGCCTGCAGCCGCGCGACCGCTGGCCCGCGGGCCTGATCTGGCTGGCCGCCAGCGCCTTCGGCGCCGACTGGTCGGGCCTGCACTACATGGTGGGCGCCTTCCTCGCCGGCGCGGTGATGGAAGCCGAGTGGTTCGACCAGGCCCAGATGGACCTGCTGCGCCACCACGTGCTGCTGGTTCTGATGCCGGTGTTCTTTCTCTCCACCGGGCTGCGCACGCAGTGGGACGTGGGTGGCCTCGCGGTCTTCGGCGCTGCGGCTTGGCTGCTGTTGGCCGCAGTGGCCGGCAAGCTGGCCGGCGCCCACCTGGCCGGCCGCTGGCTGGGCTGGGCGCCCGGCGAGGCCTCGCTGATCGGCTGGCTGCTGCAGACCAAGGCGCTGATCATGATCATCTTCTGCAACATCCTGCTCGACAAGTCGATGATCACGAACGAGACCTTCACCGCGCTGCTGCTGATGGCCCTGGGCAGCACCGTGCTGACGGTACCCATCGTGCGGCCCAAGCTCAGGCGTCTGGGCTTGATCTGACGCAGGGTGGGCGGCGGCTACAGTCGGAGCCTCCGGGAGGGGAGGCATGACGAACCGAGACGCCGCGGACACCGCGGCCGGCCCGCGCCTGGTGCTGCTGGGCCCGCCGTGGCTGCACGGCGCCAGCAGCGGCCCGCTGCAGCCCAAGGACGCCGCGCTGCTGGCCCTGCTGGCGCTGGACGGCGCCCACACGCGTGAGCGCCTGGCCGCCTGGCTGTGGCCCGAGCTGCCCGCCGCCGGCCGCCGCGGCAGCCTGCGCCAGCGCCTGATGCGGCTGGACGAGCGCGCCGGCGCCGCGCTGTTCAACCGCGAGGGCGACACCGTCGCGCTGGCCGCCGGCGTGCGACATGACCTCGACGGCGCGCTGCCGCTGCCCACCGACGCCACGCCCGTGCTGCTGGGCGCTGGCCACTACGACGACCTGCCCGAGCTGGCCGACTGGGTGGCGCGGGCGCGCGGGCGGCTGCGCGAGCAATGGCACGGCGACTGGGCCCGGCAGGCCGAGACGCTGGAACAGCAGCAGCGCATCGCCGAGGCCCTGCCCTATGCCCGCCGCCTGGCCGCCGACGAGCCGCTGCACGAGCACGCGCAGCGCCGGCTGATGCGGCTGCACTACCTGCGCCGCGACCCCGGCGCCGCGCTGGCCGTCCACGCCGAGCTGGTGGAGCGGCTGCGGCTGGAACTGGGCAGCAGCCCCGGCGCCGAGACCCGCAAGCTGGCGGCGCTGATCGAAAGCGGCGAGCGCGGTGACGGCGGCGACGGCCATGGCCACGGCCCCGTCAGCAGCCCCACCGCCCCGGCCGCCGCGCCCCCGGCCGGCCCCAGCGCGGTGCAGCTCGCGCAGTTGCGCCGGCCGCCGCAACGCCTGCAGCGCCTGGCGCAATGGCAGCAGCTGCAGCAGGCCTGGGCCGACGGCCGCAGCGTGCTGTTGTGCGCGCCCGGCGGCATGGGCAAGACGCGGCTGCTGGAAGACTTTGCCGATGCCCACGGCATCGCGCTGCGCCTGCGCGCGCAGCGCGGCCAGGCGCGGCTGCCCTACGCCTTGCTGGCCGGCCTGCTGCAGGCGCGCGCCCAACAGGCCGCCGCGCTGGACGCCGACCTGCGCGCCGAGCTGGCCCGGCTCGACGCCGCCTTCGGCAGCGCCGCCGCCGGCCCGCTGCAGCCGCTGCGGCTGGCGCGCGCCCTCGGCGCGCTGCTGGACGGCGTCGACGCGCTGGCCATCGACGACCTGCACCACGCCGACGACGCCAGCGTCGAACTGCTGCCGCTGCTGCTGGTGCCGCCGCGGCAGGCGCTGCTGGCGGCGCGCCCAGAGCACCAGCCGCCGGCGCTGGTTGACTGGGCGCGCGACCCGCAGGCGCTGCCCACCGTGGCGCTGCCGCCGCTGGACGAGCAGGGCATCGCCGACCTGATGCGCACGCTGGCGCTGCCGCTGCAGCCGGCCGCCGATTGGGCCGCCGCGCTGCTGCGCCACACCGGCGGCAACCCCCAGCTGCTGCTGGAGACCATGCGCGCGCTGCTGCGCCAGCCGCCGCCTTCCGGGCCGCCGCCGGCGGCGCTGCCGGTCAGCGCGCCGATGCAGCAACTGGTGGAGCAGCGCCTGCAGGCGCTGTCGGCCGGCGCCCGTGCGCTGGCCCGCGTCAGCGCGCTGGCCGGCGGCGACTTCGACGCCGCGCTGGCCGCCGACGCGCTGCAGCAGCCGCCCGCCGCGGTGCTGGACGTCTGGCTGGAGCTGCAGGCCGCGCAGATGTGCAACGAGCGCGGCTTCGTGCACGACCTGGTCGGCGAGGCCGTGCTCGCCGCGCTGCCCGCGGCCGCCGCCCAGCCGCTGCACCGGCGCATCGCCGAGCACCTGCAGGCCCGCGGCGGCGTGCCGGCGCGCTGCGCACTGCACTGGGCCGCCGCCGGCGATGCCGCCCGCGCGGCGCACAGCCATGCCGAGGCCGCGCGCGCGGCCGAGGCGCATTCGCGCACGCTCGAAGCGGCAGCGCACTGGGCCGCGGCCGCCGACGCCTTCGACCAGGCCGGCGACGCCGCGGCCGCCGTCGACGCCGGCGCCGAACACGCCGTCGCGCTGACCACCGGCGGGCGCGCCGACGAAGCCCTGCCCATCGCCCGCCGCTGGCGCGAGGCCGCCAGCGAGCCGGCGCAGCAGGCCCGCAGCGGCCGCGCGCTGGCCCACGTGCTGATGCGCCAGGCCGGCTGGGCCGGCGCGCTGCAGGAAGCGCTGGCCGCTGCACAGGCCGCCGCTACCGCCAGGCTGGATGCGGTGCGCGTGCAGGCGCTGCTGCTGGCCGGCGGCGCCGCGGCGCAGATCGGCCGGCTGCAGGAGAGCCTGCAATGGGTCACCGAGGCCGAAGCGCTGGCGGCCGGCCGGCGCCAGGACCGCAACGCGCTGGAGGTGCTCGAACTGAAGAGTTATGTGTTCGACCGAAGCGGCCGCTATGCCGAAGCCGAGCAGGTGCTGGCGCAGGCCATCGCGCTGGCGCGCACGCTGGGCGAGGACACCGAGCGCATGACGCTGCAGAACAACCACGCCAGCGTGCTCGGCAAGCTGGCCCGCCTGCCCGAGGCGCTGCCCGAGATCCGTCAGGCTGCCGCGTTAGGTGAACGCATCGGCCAGATGCAGGGCTACCAGGGCCAGATCCTACGCGTGCACCTGGGCCTGTTTGCCGGCCTGTGCGGCGATTTCCGCACCAGCTTCGACGACCTGCAGGCCGCGGCCGACGGCCTGCAGGCGCTCCGCCTGGAGGCCTGGCGGCTGATCGCCGAGCACAACCTCGCCTTCCTGTGGATGGCGGTGGGCCAGGTGGCGCGCGCGCAGCGCATCGTGGCCGCGCCGCTGGACGGCCTGCCGCGCACCATCGCCGCGCGCCGGCTGTCGTTGCGCCAGCGCCTGGCCCGGCTGTGCGGCGTGGCCGCCGGCCCCTGGCCTGACGATTGGCTGGACGTCACGGTCGAGCTGCCGGTGGCCTTGTCGGCCCGGCTGGAACGCGCCGGCACGCTGCCGGCTGCGACCGGCCTGGACGAATGCCGCGCGGTGGCCGCCGAGGCGCAGGCGATGACGCTGCACACCGCCTGGTTCAACGCCCGCGTCGGCATCGTCGCTGCGCTGCACCGCCTCGACGACCCCGCGGCCACGGCCGCCGAGGCCCGCGCGCTGTGGCGCGACCTGCAAGGCCACCAGCCCTTCGACGCCTGGTGGCCCGAGGTGCTGCATGTGCTGCAGCAGGCCCTGCGCGCCGGCGGCGACACGGCAGCCGCCGACGCCGTGGTGGCACAGGCGATCGCCTGGCTGGACGCGGCGCGCGCCACGCTGCCGGCGCCGTTCCGCGCCAGCTTCGACGAGCGCAACCGCGTCCACGCGGCGCTGCGGCGGCAGGCCCAGGGCTTGCGCACGCCGTAGCGGCGGGCGCCGCCCCTGGTCAGGGAAGAGGAAGACGCCCCAGTTCGGCTTCGAGCAGCCCCTGCAGCCGGGGCAGGTCGTGACGGACGACATCGAAGACGATGACGTCGATCACCTGGTCGTAGCCGTGGATGAGCCGATTGCGCAAGCCGATCGCAAGGCCGAGATCGGGCATGCGATCACGCAACTCGGGCGCTTCGTCGAGGGCGCGCCTGCCGGCCTCGCCCAGGATCTCCAGTTGCCGCTCGACCGCGGAGCGTACGAGCGCATTCGCGGCGTAGTCTGCGCTATCGCGCTCGCCCAGGAACTCGCGCGCACGCCGGACCGCCGACAGCGCGTCATGCAGGTGCTTGGGCAGCCGGTTCGTCATGCAGCACGCGGCGCGTGGCGTTCACCGAGCGGCGCAGGTAGGGGTTTTCGATCGGCCCGTCGAGCAGCAGGTCCACGTGGCGGCCCAACAGCGTTTCCAGCGCTTCGGCAAAGCCGAGGTAGCGCCGCGCCAGCGATTCGTGTGGGCGCGGCGCTAGGCGCACGATGAAATCGAAGTCACTGCGCACCGGGTCGAAGCGGCCATCGGCCGCGGAACCGAAGACCTCCAGCCGCTCGACGCCGTAGGCACGGCACAAGCCTTCGATCTCGCTGCGGCGGTCGATCAGTGGCGGGGCCAGCCGGGCTTGCATCGCTCGATTATCAGTCTCCCACCGCCGGCGGTCGATGCAACGCTGCAGTCACGCACCGCCCCTTAAGGTGAACCTCAGCCCGGCCCGACTCGGCGCCAGCGACTGATGTGTTTCGTTGTCATCACTGCAACCTGGAGGGAATGATGAGCAAATGGTGTGGAAAGCAGGGCCTCATGGCCTTGGCACTGATGGCCGCCGGCACCGCGAATGCGGCGGCGGTCTATACGGAGACCGATTGGACGGACGCGCTGGCTACATTGGCCTTTATCCTTCCGCTCCCGAACACGGTTTCGAGCTTCTCGCTATCGAACGCCGGGAACCCTGGCAAGGCGTTGCAATTCTCGACCTCGATCACCGCCCCTGCGCACGGTTCCAATGCTTCCGTCGGGATCGTGCTCAGTCCAAATACGGTGCATGACGGCGAGGCAAGTCCCGTCAAGGAAATTGCTTGGTCTCGAGACGTCCTCGTCAACCAAACGGGTGCCAACGGCGGACAAGGCGAAAGCGCCGCGTTCTATATTGCGCAAATGGTTGGCGGGTCCCTGCAGATGTATTTCCATTACGGCCAGGTCTCCTCATTGCAAGCAGGCGTCTGGCAGACCATCGGGGATGTAGGCCTTGTTGCGGAAGATTTTGTGCTGATGGATATGGCCAGGTTGCAGACCGACCCTGGTGCACACCCGGATTTCGGTGCTCTGATGGTTTTCGGTTTTGGCACCGGCGCCGGCTTCATCAACAACTCCAACGTGACGGCGACGAGCACGATCACTTTCTTGCACGATAACTTCACGGTCACCGTCACGCCCGCAGCAACGCCGGACCCGGACCCCAACGTGGTGCCGTTGCCCGCCACTTGGCTGCTGCTCGGCGGCGGCTTCCTCGCGGCCGCTGGCACGCGGCGGCGGCCAGCGACCCAGGCAGCCCCTCAGCCGATGCTTTGCACCTGACGTGACTGCTGCTACGCCCGCCGTTACCGCTCGGTGCGCAACGGCACGCTGAACGGCGCTGCCCTGTAGCGCGCCGTGCACCGGCACGGCCCTGTCGGCCTTGGCAGGAAAGCCCATGCGACAGGTCTTTGCCCTAAGATCGTTCCATGCAATTCCCGCAGATTGAACGCATCGTCCTCGATCCCGCAGTGATGGGCGGCAAGCCGTGCATCCGCGGCACGCGCGTCACGGTGGGAACGATCACCGGCCTTCTTGCCAGCGGCGCCAGCGAACCAGAAATTCTCGACCTCTACCCCTACATAGCGGCCGCTGACATCCGGGCCGCGCTGTCCTATGCGACCTGGCGCGCCGAAGAGAGGGAAGTGCCGCTGCCCGCGGGATGAAGCTCCTGCTCGACATGAACATCCCGCCGGCGTGGATCGCCCCGCTGGCGGCCGCGGGCATCAGCGCACGGCACTGGAAGGATGTCGGTCGTCACGACGCTGATGACCAGGCCATCATGGCCTGGGCGCGAGAACAGGGCTTCGCGGTCTTCACGCACGACCTCGACTTCGGCGCCCTGCTCCACGCGACCGGCGCGAGAGCGCCCAGCGTGATCCAATGCGCGAAGAGGATATCCGCCCCACGAGTTGCGCTGCCTGGGTCATCCCCGCGCTGGTGGCGGCCATGCCGCACATCGAGCAGGGCGTTCTGATGACGCTTGACCCGCGCAAGCGACGCATGCGCCTGCTGCCGCTGGTGCGCTGAGCGGCGCCGCAGGCGCGGCGTTGCGGCCGATGCAACGCTGCAGTCACGCCCTGCCCGATAAGGTGGCTTCCACCGCGGCACACCGGGCCGCCAAGGGAGACACCGCGATGACCGCCCCCGCAGGCAGCACGCGCCGGCTGCTCGCCAGCCTCGACAGCGCCGATCAGGCCCGGCTGCGCGCCGCGTTGCAGCGGGCACAGCAGCAGGGGCAGCCCGCATGGCTGGTGCTGCCGCGCGCCGACCAACTGCCGTTGACCGCTGCCGTGACGTCGGCCACGACGCCCGCCCCCACGCCGGTGGACACCCAGGCCCGGCTGCGCCTGCGCGACCCGCACGCCATCGACGTCGACCCCGCGGCGCTGCAGGGCCTGTTCGGCCTCACCGACGCCGAGGCCACCGTTGCCTCGCTGCTGGCCGCCGGCTGGCAGCCGCCGCAGATCGCCGCGCGCCTGGGCGTGCAGCCCAATACCGTCGCCGCGCACCTCAAGCGCGTGCTCGCCAAGACCGGCGCCGGCCGCCAGGCGGCGCTGGTGGCTTTGCTGCGCGGCAGCGTGGCCTGCCGGGACCTGGCATGAACACCCGTCCGGGACACCCCGCGAACGCGGGGCGAGTTGACGCCAAGCCTTGCCCGTTCAGGCAACGACAGCCTCGCGTCGCCCCAATGAAACTCGATGGACACAGGCACGCGGCTGAACGCCAACACCGGCACCGCCAGTGACTGCAGACATGCCGGCCAACTCAATGAAGTGTCCCTTCGGGCGCAAGCCCCAATCAACCAGGAAACGCAACATGAACTTGAAGCTCCCCATCGCCACGGCCGTGCTGGCCAGCGCGTTGAGCCTGCCGGCCCATGCCGGTTTGATCGGCACCGAACTGACACTGTCGACGCTGCTGCAGGCGACACCGGCCGACGCGTCGTTCGAGTCGTCGTTTCCGCGGGTGGCGCTGGTCAGCGCCAGTACCGTCGAGTTTCCGAACGTGGCCAGCCTGTTCAACCCGAATGACCCGAAGCCGCCAAATTTCGGGTCGTTGGTCAATACCTGGATCGATGCAGGCGACGACTACATCGAGATCGACTTCCACCAGGCCGGGTCAGGGCATTTTGTCAGCGCCTACCAGAACACCTACGTCTTCCAGTTCGACAGCGCAGCACTGGCCACGATCGTCGGAGCCCATCTCGACGACACCATGACCACACTCGGCCTCTCCGATGCCGATGTGACCTTCAGCGGCAACCGACTGTTCGTCAACGTGGAGAGCTTGGCCTTCAACGCAGCGTCGTTCGTGCGCATCAATCTCGATGTGGTCGGTGGGCCGGCCACCCAGGTACCCGAACCCACCGCATTGACGTTGCTGCCACTGGCTTTGTTTGCGGCCTTGGCCGCAAGACGCCGCCCAGCGGGTGGGGCCGCACCTGATCGGGCCAGTCGCTTGCTGAGCGACGCGGCCGCCTGCTGATCCATTCCATCCCCGCTGGAGATTTCACCGATGTCGATGAAGAACTATGTTGCCGCGGCCACGCTGTGCCTGGCGTCCGGCGCCTCGATGGCGGACTACGTCGGCGGTGTGATCTTCGGATCGGGGGTTGCCGACGGCAACTTCACGCTCAACGACGAGGCCACCCAGGGCTATCTGGAGATCGGCTTGCGCGCCCGCACCCGCTTTCCCACGCCGACCAACGCGTTCAGCCCCCTGAGCGGCAGCACCTACACGCAGGCCACGGGC
The DNA here is from genome assembly GCA_964470565.1 of uncultured Rubrivivax sp. Classification (GTDB taxonomy): domain Bacteria; phylum Pseudomonadota; class Gammaproteobacteria; order Burkholderiales; family Burkholderiaceae_C; genus Rubrivivax. Next base: position 354,797 of record CAYYDJ010000001.1, on the reverse strand, counting down.
GGCTACACCTCCGCCGGGGCCGCCGGCGGTCCCCTGGCGAGCTGGAACTTCGACTGGTCGATGTCCACGCCGGGCAACCTTCCGTTCGACCGCTTCACCTACCGCCTGACGATCGACTACGACCCCGGCACGGGCACCGGCAACAACCAGGCGTTCGATCTCATCTGGGACTACGCGACCTGGGGCCTGCCCGGCGGCTACTTCGACCACAGCTTCAGCAGCGGCTACATCCCGCCGACGGGTGCCGACGGCTGGGAGGCCGGCAGCAACGCAGGCTATCTGTTCCAGTTGGACGGGTGGACCAACACCCGGGTGCAGAACTCGTGGAACCTCGGCTGGTTCACCGACGCCACGCACGCGTTCGACCCCAACGCCGAGGGGCTCTACACCATCAGCCTCGATGCCTTCGTCGACGGGCAGCGAGTCACCGGCACCACGATCAACGTGAACGTGGTCGACGCAGACGCAAACACGGTGCCCGTCCCCGCCACCTGGCTGCTGGTGCTGGCCGGCGCCGCCGGCTTGCAGATCCGCCGCCGGCACCGGCGCCCGGCCGCCTGAACAGCCAACCCGACCCTCCACGCCATGCAACTTGCCCGCATTCGCCTCAGCCGGTCTCTGCTGCTGCTGTTCGCCCTGCTGGGTGCCGCTGCGCCGGCGGCCTTCGCGCAGAACACCGACTGCGCGCTGCGCGAGCGCCAGTGCATGTCCACCTGCACGCTGGTCGGCCGCATGAACCGCGAGATGGGCCAGAGCTGCGTGCAGGGCTGCGCCAACAAGCGGGCCCAGTGCGACCAGGGCCCGGCTGCGGCCCCGGCCGCCCAAACCGACACCCCGGGCGCCGGGCGCGAAGGCCCGACGGCCCGCGGCGGCCGGCGTGGCGGCGATGCCGCGGCGGCCGCAGCGCCGCCGCAGATCGACGTCGACGCGATGACCGAGCCGCTGAGCGATGACGTCATCCGCCAGCTGGCGGCCGCAGCCGTCGCGGCCGATGGCGGCATGGACGACACGATGGCGCGCATCCACGAGCTGCGGACCATCCCCGCCTGCGACCCCAACAACCGCAACTTCCGCAACCCCAGCGACAAGGCCTACGAATGCGCCTCGCAGCGCGAGGCCCTGCTCAAGGGCAACCGCACGCGCAGCACCGACAACCGCGTGCTGACGCTGCGCCCGCTGGTGCGGTCGGTGCAGATCGAAGCGCAGCGCGTGCCGGCCGAGCCGCTGGCCGCCATCGGCGCCATCGAGCTGCTGCGTGGCAAGTACCGGCCGATCTTCAACCTCGTGCCGCTGCTGACCGCCAACTCGCCGATGTCCGATGCGGCGCGCAGCGTGCTGACGGCCGCTGCCGCGCAGCAGAAGGGCCTGATCGACGCGCACCTGCGCGCCGCCCGCACGCCCGAGGTGAGGCAGGCCTTCTTCGAGGGCCGGCTGCCCGAAGGCACCCGCCTCGAACTGCCCACCGACGAGATGAACGAGTGGGTGGCCGACCGCGACACCTGGCAAGTGGCGCAGCCGCTGCGCCAGCAGGGCCGCAAGCTGTTCATGGACCGGACGACCGAGCTGCAGCACTCCACGCGCGAGGCGAACCAGCCCACACAGTTCGCCTCCTGGGGCGAGCCGAGCGAGACCGAAATGGGCCTGGCGCTGCTGCGCACGCTGTCGCTGGTGCTGGGCGAGCAGACGCGGCCCTACGAGTCGCAGCGCGCCTCGGTGCCGGGACTGCCCACCTTGGTGGTGGTGCGCATCGTCGATGTGCAGAAGATCGGCTGCCGCAAGATCGGCGATGGCTTCCGCTGTCGCGTCCGGGTCTGGATGACCGGCTTCTTGCGCGGCCTGGGAACGGCCGGCCTCGGCTCAAGCCCGCTGGCCGCGATGAGCGGCATCAATGCGTGGAAAACGCAAAACGGCAACGAAATCGAGCACCTGTTCCGGGCCAACCCGTTCGGCTGGATCGCACCGGAGCAGATCGAACGGCTCGCCAACTCCGACAAGGGATTGGCCGATAACCTGCGGAAATCAGAAGAGTCTTCGCGTTCGGCGCGCTGCGCGTCGGCCCGGATGAGCGGCGACCTCACACAGCAGGCGCTGAATTGCAAGTAGGGCGATAGGGCCGATCCGACAGGGCCGACCCGGGCACGGCGCTACACTGCGCCCCCCGGTCGGCAGTTCACCCAGGCGTCGCCGCGCGGCACGGTCCGCGAGCTAAACCTGCCATTCGTTATCACCTGGCCTTCTTGTGGTTCCTGCACGCTCATCGTTAGCGGCATGTGCCTCGGCCCGGCAAGTCGGCGACCCCCGGCAGCGCCCGCACCTCGTGCACGGCGCAATCCGAGCGCATGCCCTGATCTCGTGAACAGGATGCCGCCATGGCCCGAACCGCTACCTCGTCCCGCCCCGCGCTGCCGTTGCAGCTTGCGGATCTGTCCGGCTTTGCCCGCGCGCTGGGCCGCTCGCTCGCCGAGCGACACACCCGCAAGCCCACGCCGCCCGGGCATCTGGAGTTGCTGAACCTGATTGCCCGCGCCGCCGGGCACCGCAACCTGCAGGCGCTGCAGGCGGCGGCGCTGTCGGCGCCGGCCGTGCCGGCGCCTGCCGCCCAGCCGGCACCGGAGTCCGCACCCGCACCGGCCTCGCCACCCTTGAGCGCCAACGCGCGCAAGACGCTGCAGCAGTTCGACGAGCAGGGCCGGCTGCTGCGCTGGCCGACCAAGTTCACGGTGCAGCGGCTGGCGATGTGGGTGCTGTGGACGCGCTTCGAGGCCAAGCGCAGCTACACCGAGCGCGAGGTCAACGCGATCCTGCGCCAGGCCAACGCCTTCGGCGACCACGTGACGCTGCGCCGCGAGCTGATCGACCATCGGCTGATGACGCGCAAGAGCGACTGCACCGACTACCGCAAGGTGGCCGCGCGCCCCGACGACGAAGCGCGCGCGTTGCTGACGGCTTATCGCGCCGGCGTGATCTCGGCGCCACGGCGCCGGCCAGCGCCGGCGGTCGCGGCGACGGCGCCGGGTGTCTGAGCGGCCGCAGCATCAGCCCTGCGGCGCCGCGCCCTCCCACGCCCGCTGCAGCAGCGCGCGCAGCGCCGCGCGGTCCAGCGGCCGCGGGTTGGGATAGGGGCTGGCCGCCGCGAGATCGGCCGCGCGCTCCAGCCCATCGGCCGGCATGCCGATCTCGCGCAGCGCCGGCGGCGCGCCGCAGCGGCGCGCCAGGTCCTGCAGCGCGCGCGGCGCGTCGGCCTGCGGCGCCAGGCCCAGCGCGCGGCCGATGCGCGCCAGCGCCTGCGGCGCCTGCGCCGCGTTGTAGGCCAGCGCGTGCGGCAGCAGCACGGTGTGCGTCTCGGCGTGCGGCAGATTGAAGCTGCCGCCCAGCGTGTGGCACAGCTTGTGGTGCAGGCCCATCGCCGCGGCGCCCAGCACGGTGCCGCACAGCCAGGCGCCGTACAGCGCGTCGGCACGCGCGGCCGCGTCGCGCGGGTCGGCCAGCAGTCGCGGCAGCGCCGCGGCGCAGGCGCGCAGGCCTTCCTCGGCCATCAGCGCGACGATGGGGTTGCCGTCGGGCGCGTACAGCGCCTCGGCGGCGTGGGCCATCGCGTTGAAGCTGCTGGTCACCGACACGGCCAGCGGCAGCGCCAGCGTCAGCTCGGGGTCGTAGATCGCGGTGCGCGGCAGCACGCGGGCGTCGCGGCCGGTGGTCTTGACGCCGCCTTGCGTGATGCCGTGGATGCTGGTCATCTCGCTGCCCGCATACGTGCAGGGCACGGCGACGATCGGCAGGCCCGAGTCCAGCGCGACGGCCTTGGCCAGCCCGGTGGTGGAGCCGCCGCCGATCGCCACCAGCGCATCGGCGCCCAGCCTTGCGGCCTCGGCCCGCGCCTGCTGCACCGCTTCGATCGGCACGTGCATCACCGCGCCGGCCAGCACGCCGGCGCTGCGCGCGCCCAGCAGCGCCGCGGCGCGGCCGGCCAGCGCCGCCTGCCCCGGGGTGCTGAGCACCAGCGCGCGCTGCAGGCCCAGGCGGTCCAGCTCGGCCGGCAACTGCTGCAGCGTGCCGGCGCCGAAGACTACGCGCACCGGGTTCGCTTGGTAAATGAAAGAGGACGCGAAGGCAGTCATCGGCGCGAGTGTCCACAGCGCGCGGCACATCTGCCAGGCAGCGCGATGGAACACAGTTTTCCGCCGCCGGCGGCGCGGCGCTGGGGATGGTCCGGGGGCGGGCGCGGCGGCGGCGATGGTTCAATGCCGGCCATGCTCTTTCCCACCACCGTCGTCGGCAGCCTGCCGCAGCCCGACTGGCTGATCGACCGCGAGCGGCTGGCCGGCACCTTTCCGCCGCGCGTGCGCATGCGCGCGCTCTGGCGCGTGGCCGAGCCGCAGTTGCAGCAGGCCTGGGAAGACGCGACGCTGCTGGCCATCCGCGCGCAGGAAGACGCGGGGCTGGACATCGTGAGCGACGGCGAGATCCGCCGCGAGAGCTACAGCAACCGCTTCGCCACTGCGCTGGACGGCATCGACCTCGACCACCCCGGCACGGTGATGAACCGCTCGGGGTTGCCGATTCCGGTGCCGCGCATCGTCGGCGCCATCCGCCGCCGCCACGCGGTGGAGGTGGACGACCTGCGCTTTTTGAAGGCGCACACCACGCGCCGCGTCAAGATCACCGTGCCGGGCCCGTTCACGATGAGCTGCCAGGCGCAGAACGACTTCTATGCCGACGACGAGGCCGCGGCGATGGCCTATGCCCAGGCGCTGAACGGCGAGATCGCCGACCTCTTTGCGGCCGGCGCCGACGTGGTGCAGATCGATGAGCCCTGGATGCAGGCGCAGCCCGACAAGGCGCGCCGCTACGGGCTGCGCGCGCTCAACGCGGCGCTGGCCGGCGTCGAGGGCACGACCGCGGTGCACATCTGCTTCGGCTACGCGGCGATGGTGCAGCAGCGGCCCAGCGGCTACAGCTTTTTGCCCGAGCTGCGGGGCTGCAGCTGCCGCCAGGTGTCGATCGAGACCGCGCAAAGCGCGCTCGACTGCGCGGTGCTGGCCGAGTTGCGCGACGACCAGCAGGTGATGGTGGGCTGCATCGACCTCTCGGACATGACCATCGAGACGCCAGAGCAGATCGCCGCGCGCATCCGCCGCGCGCTGCCCTTCGTCGCCAAAGAGCGCGTGATCCTGGCGCCCGACTGCGGCATGAAGTATTTGCCGCGCGAGGTGGCCGTGGGCAAGCTGCGCGCGATGGTGGCCGCGGCGCAGCTGCTGCGGCGCGAGTTTGCCGACCCTTGAGCGCAGCAGCCCTCATCATTGCGGGCCTGTCGTCCACTTCAACCCCCTGCCACCGCCATGCCGCTGATCGACCTGATTGCCCTGCTCGCCTTGCTGCAGTTCCTCGTCTTCGGCGCGCTGGCGGGCCGCGCCCGTGGCCGCTACGGCGTCAAGGCACCGGCCGTCACCGGCCACGAGATGTTCGAGCGCGCCTACCGCGTGCAGATGAACACGCTGGAACTGCTGATCATCTTCATCCCCGTGCTGTACCTCGCGGCCCGCTACTGGGCGCCGCTGCCGGCGGCCATCGCCGGCGTCGTCTACCTGGTGGGCCGCGTGGTCTATCAGCAGAGCTACATGCGCGACCCCAAGCGCCGCAGCCTGGGCTTCGGGCTGAGCATGCTGCCTTGCCTGGTGCTGCTGGCGGCAGCGCTGCTCGGGGCGGTGCGGGCGATGATGGGCTGACCGGCGCGCACCCTCTCACGCCGCCCCCACCCGCCGCCGCTGCAGCAGCGCCCACACCATTACCGCCACCACGCCCACGTTGACCAGCATCAGCGCCAGCCCCAGGGCAGAGAAGTGGCGCACCATGTTGGCCAGCTCCAGCGGCAGGTAGACGCCGCCGCTCAGCGCGGCCAGCCATTCGGCCCAGGCGCGCTCGCGGAACAGGCCGTAGGCCTCGGTGAAGCGCAGCGCCGAATAGGCCGCCGCGCCCAGCGCCAGCCACATCAGGTTGGACTGCCCCACGTGCGAGACGGCATCCAGAAAGATCTGCGGATACTTCGACGCCGGGTTCAGGTGCGAGTGCTCGATCAGGCGCACCGCCAGCGCGTGCAGGTCCTTGTGCAACAGGCCCAGCAGGCCGCTGGCCGCGAGCAGCACCGCCAGTCCCTTGGCCGCTTCGACCGCGGCGATCACGCGGATCGCGCGGCGCTGGGCCGACGACGCGCCGCCGCTCACGCCGTCCACCGTCGTTCGAACTCGCGGTCGGCGAACTGTTCGACCAGGAAGTCCACGAAGCAACGCACTTTGGCCGGCAGGTGGCGGCGCGTCGGGTAGGCGATGTTCATCACCAGGCGCGACAGCTCCCAGTCCTGCAGCACCGGCACCAGGCGGCCGCCGACGATGTCGTCGTGGATGATGTACAGCGGCTGCATCAGGATGCCCAGGTGGCGCAGCGCGGCGGCGCGGATCACCTGGCCGTCGTTGGCCTCCAGCAGGCCCTGCACCGTCAGCGTGGTGACGGCGCCGTTGCGCGCAAAGCGCAGCTGGTGCGGCTGGTTGGCCAGGTTGTAGATCAGCAGCCGGTGCTGCGCCAGCTCGTCGGGCGTGCGCGGCGTGCCGTGGCGCTGCAGGTACTGCGGGCTGGCGGCCAGCACGCGCTTGGTCTCGGCCAGGCGGCGCACGGTGATCGCCGAGTCGTCCTCGAACTCGCGGTTGCGGATGGCCACGTCGATGCCGCTGTCAAGCAAGTCGGTGTAGCGGTTGGAGACCACGATCTCCACGCGCAGCCCCGGGTAACGTTCGATGAAAGCCGGCAGCAGCGGCGCGATGACGATCATGCTGCACGACAGCGAGGCCGTCACGCGCAGCAGCCCGGTGGGCTTGAGCACCGCCTCGTTGACGGCGCTCTCGGCGTCGCGCAGCTCGGCCAGCAGCGGCTTGCAGCGGCGGTAGTAGGCCTCGCCCACCTCGGTGAGAAACAGCCGCCGCGTGTTGCGCTGCACCAGCCGCGCGGCCAGCCGCTCCTCCAGCGCCGCCAGGTGGCGGCTGGCGGCGGCGTTGGACAAGCTCAGGCTCTCGGCCGCGCGCGTCAGGCTGCCCAGCTCGGCCACCTGCACGAACAGTTCGATCTCGGTCCAGCGGTCCATGTTTACCCGAAGTTTTCCGGCGCGCGGAACAGTCCTTTGCGGCGCCGCGCTTTATGCGGCGGCAACGCGAGTCTAGAGTCGCCGCGCTGGCGGCAGCTTCAGCCGCTGCGCCCGCCCGCCCATCCGCATGCCATGCAGCCCATCGACGAGGACACGATCACCCAGGCCGTGATCGCCCGCCACGCGCAGGCGGCCGATCCGCGCGTGCGCGACCTGATGACCAGCCTGGTGCAGCACCTGCACGCCTTCGCGCGCGAGGTGCGGTTGACCGATCCCGAGTGGCAGGCCGGCCTGCGCTTCCTGGCCGAGGCCGGGCGGCTGAGCCAGGGGCCGCGGCACGAGTTCGCGCTGCTGTCCGACGCGCTGGGGCTGTCGACGCTGGTGGCCGCGATGGCGCCGCGCCGCGGACCCGGCCGCGCTGACGCCGCCGAAGCCACCGAGGCCACGACCGTCGGGGCGCCGACCGGATCCACGCATGCCGCCGACCCTGGCCTGCTGCAGGAGCCCTGCTTCGTGCGCGGCCAGGTGCGCGGCACCGATGGCCGCGCGCTGCCCGGCGCCGAGTTGCACCTGGGCGCCGCCGGCACGCGCTTGCAGGCCGACGAGCAGGGCCGCTTCCAGGGCTTGGCGCAGGCCGCGGCGGCGCAGGCGCTGCCCACCGATGGCCCCACCGGCGCCTTGCTTCAAGCGTTAGGCCGCAGCGCCGGCCGGCCGGCGCACCTGGCGGTGCAGGTGCAGGCTGCCGGCTACCGCCCGCTGCGCACGCAGCTGTTCCGCCGCGGCGACCCGCAGCTCGACGGCGACGCCGCCTTCGGCGTGCGCCGCTCGCTGGTGGCCGAGTGGTGCTGCCACGAGCCCGGCCCGATGAACGACGGCAGCGTCAGCGCGCGGCCGTTCTACAGCGTCGACTTCGACTTCGTGCTGGAGCCCGCCGGCCCGCGCCCATCCCGTTGACCCTTCCCACGACGACGACCACAAGGAGACAAGCGATGACCCCCAACGCCCTCAACCGCCGCCACCTGCTGGCCGCCGGCGTGGCCGCGGCCGCCGGCATCCCGGCCGGCGCGCAGGCGCAGCCCAAGCCCATCCGCATCGGCAGCACGCTGGCGCTGACCGGGCCGCTGGCCGCCACGGCGCAGGTGCACAAGCTGGTCGGCGAGATCTACATCGAGCAGGTCAACAAGCGCGGCGGCTGGCTGGGCCGGCCGCTGGAGTGGGTGCTCAAGGACGACCAGAGCAAGCCCGACCTCGCACGCACGCTGTACGAGCAGCTCGTCACCGCCGACAAGGTGGACCTGCTGATGGGCCCCTACGCCACCGGCGCCATCCTGTCGGCGATGGGCGTCGCGCAGCGCTACGGCAAGGTGCTGGTGCACCACACCTTCGGCATCCCGTCGCTGTCCAAGTACGACCTGGCGTTCCCGGCCTGGTCGCTGGGTGCCAACCCGCAGGCGACCGTGCCGGCCACGGTGTTCGACGCATTGGCTGCCGGCCCCAAGCCGCCCAAGACGGTGGCGGTGGTGACCAGCAAGTTCCCGTCGATCCAGTTCATGAGCGCCGGCGCGCGCGAGGTGCTCAAGAAGCGTGGCCTGACCGAAGTGCTGTTCCTCGAATGGGAGTTCGGCAACCGCGATTTCGGGCCCATCGCCAACCGCATCAAGGACGCCAAGCCCGACTTCGTGTGGGTGGGTGCGATCGGCCTCGAAGGCAACCTGCTGCTCGACGCGATGAAGAAGATCGACTATGTGCCGCCGCAGCACTTCTACCTCTACCCCGCGCCGGGGCCGCTGGTCTCGCTGCCCGAGGCCAAGAATGCGCTCTCGGTGACGATCTTCGAAGACCAGCCGCCGTTCACCAACTCGCCGGTGGCGGCCGAGTTTGCGCGCCTGTACCGCGAGCGCGCCACCGCCGCCAAGCTGCCCGACCCCTCGGTGGAAGTGCAGGCCGGCGCCAGCTACACGGCCTGGCAGATTCTGGAGGCCGGCGTGACGGCCACCAAGAGCCTGGACGACAAGGCCATCGGCGCTTGGCTCAAGGCCAACCCCGTGGACACCATCCAGGGCAGGCTGCGCTTCGACGGCCCCGGCAACTACGGCGACGACCTGATGCGCGTGAAGCAGGTGCAGGACGGCCACTGGAAGGTGGTCTGGCCCAAGGAGTACGCGGCCGGCAACACCATCCGCGCCAACTGATGTCGGGCTTCGCGATGCCCAGCGCCACGCTGCTGGCGCAAAGCGTGCTGTCGGGCGTGTTCGTCGGTGCCCTCTACGGCCTGCTCGGGCTGGGGCTGAGCCTGTCGTGGGGGCTGCTGCGGCAGATCAACCTGGCGCACTTCGCGTTCGCCTTCCTCGCCGCCTACATCTGCTACCAACTGTCGACGAAAGGCGTCGACCCGCTGCTGTCGCTGGCGCTGATCGTGCCGGTCTTCTTCGCGGTGGGCGCGGCGCTGCACGCGCTGATGGCGCGCTTCGCCATCACGCCTTTCAACTCGCTGCTGCTGACCTTCGGGCTGACGGGCATCGTCGAAGCGCTGATCCAGGCCATCTGGACGGCCGACTTCCGCAAGCTCGAATCGAGCTATGGCGAGCACAACTTCAAGCTCGGCCCGCTGTACCTGCCGCTGCCCGAGCTGATCACGCTGACGCTGGCCGCCGGCCTCTCGCTGGCGGTGTGGGCCGTGTTGCGATACACGGATCTCGGCAAGGCGCTGCGCGCCTCGGCCGAAGACCCCGCGGTGGCCGCCGCCTTCGGCATCCGCCAGCAGCGCAACGCGCTGCTGCTGGCCGGCACCTGCTCGGCGCTGGCCGCGGTGGCGGGCGTGTGCCTCGCGCTCGGCCACACGCTGGCGCCATCGCAGATCTACGCCTGGATCGGCGTCGTCTTCGCCGCGGTGATGCTGGGCGGCCTGGGCCGCGCGCTGGCGCCACTGCTGGCCGGCATCGTGATCGGCGTCAGCGAGGCGCTGACCATGGCCATCACCGCGCCCTCGTGGGCGCCGCTGGTGTCGTTCGCGCTGCTGATCGGCATCCTCCTGCTGCGCCCGGGGAGAGCCGCGTGAAGAAGACGCCATTGGCGATCATCGCCGTCGCCATCGCGCTGGCCTTCGTGCCCCGGCTCGGGCTGCCGGCCTTCTACGACTCGCTGCTGTACCTCGTGCTGCACTGGGTGGTGCTGGCCACCTCGTGGAACATCCTCTCGGGCTACAGCGGCTACTTCTCGTTCGGCCACGGCGCCTTCTTCGGCGCCGGGCTCTACACCAGTGCAACGCTGATGGCGCGTTATGAGTGGCCCTTCCTGTGGACGCTGCCGGCCGCCGCGCTGCTGGCCTGCGTGCTGGGGCTGGCCGTGGGCGCGATCGTGTTCCGCGTCAAGGGCATCCGCGGCGAGGTATTCGCGCTGCTGACGCTGGCCGTCACCTTCGTGCTGGGCACGCTGATCGTCAACACGCCGATCGACGGCGGCAACGGCGTCTCGCTGGCCGCGGTGCCGGTGCCGCAGCTCGGGCCCACGCCCTCGGCCACCTTCTACCTGCTGGCGCTGGCCGCCGCCGCGCTGACGCTGCTGGTCGCCTGGTGGATTGCGCAGTCGCGCTTCGGCGCCGGGCTGTTCGCGATCCACGACGACGAGGATGCGGCCGAGGTCATCGGCGTGCCCACCTACCGCTACAAGCTGGCGGCGCTGGGCATCTCCTGCGCGCTGGCCGGCATGGCCGGCGGCATCCACGCGCTGTTCCTCAACTACGTGACCGTCGGCGAGGTCTTCACGATCGCCGTGCCGCTGACCGTGGTGCTGATGAGCGTGCTCGGCGGCACCCGCCACTGGGCGGGGCCGGCCGTGGGCGCGGTGGCGATCACGCTGCTGCTGTACGGCTTCACCGCGGCCGACCACGCGCTGGCCGGCAAGGCGATGATCGGCGTGATCCTGATCGCCGCCATCCTGTTCATGCCCGAAGGCATCCTGCCGCGCCTGCAAAAGGCCTGGGCGCGGCGCCACCCGGCGCCGCTGCCGCCGGTGCCGCCGGTGCCTGTGGCCGTCGTGGCAGCAGCGGCGTCGCCCGACGGCGGCGTGCTGCTGCAGGCGCAGGGGCTGGCCAAGTCGTTCCGCGGCGTGCGCGCGCTGGCCGGCGTGGACCTGCAGGTGCGGCGCGGCGAGATCCTGGGCCTGCTGGGCCCCAACGGATCTGGCAAGTCGACCTTCATCAACGTCGTCAGCGGGCACTACGTGGCCAGCGGCGGGCAGCTGCAGTTCGAGGGCCGCGAGCTCTGCGCCGAGCCGGCGCACCGCATCGCGCGCGGCGGCATCGCGCGCACCTACCAGATCCCGCGGCCCTTCGGCCACTTCACGGTGCTGGACAACGTGGCGCTGGCGACGATGTTCGGCGGCGGCGTGGCCTCGCCCGACGCCGCGCGGCGCGAGGCGATGGGCTGGCTGGCCTTCACCGGATTGCAGGACAAGGCCAACGCCCTGCCCGACGCGCTGAACCTGCACCAGCGCAAGTTCCTGGAGCTGGCGCGCGCGCTGGCCGCGCGGCCGCGGCTGGTGCTCCTGGACGAGGTGTTATGCGGGTTGACGCCGGCCGAGATCGATGACGCCGTCGCGCTGGTGCGCCGCATCCGCGACCAGGGCGCGACCGTGGTCTTCGTCGAGCACGTGATGCGCGCGGTGATGGCGCTGACCGACCGCGTCGTCGTCTTCGACCAGGGCGGCGTGCTGGCCGCCGGCCCGGCGGCCGAAGTGATGCAGCGGCCCGAGGTCATGCAGGCCTACCTGGGCACGCCGGGGCCGGGGCCGGGGCCGGCCTTCGGCAGTGGGGAGCCGGCCCATGCTTGAGGTGCGCGACCTGCAGGTGGCCTACGGCGCCGCGCCGGCGCTGTGGGGCGTGTCGTTCGAGCTGCGCGCGCGCGAGCTGCTGTGCGTGGTGGGACCCAACGGCGCCGGCAAGACCACGCTGGTCAACACGCTGGCCGGCATGCTGCGCGCGCGCGGCGGGCACATCGTGTTCGAGGGCCGCGAGCTGCGCGCGCTGCCGCCGCACGCCTTCTGCGAAGCCGGCATCGCCATCGTGCCCGAGGGGCGGCGGCTGTTCACGACCTTGAGCGTGCGCGAGAACCTGGAGATCGGCAGCCTGCTGCCCGCGGCCAAGGCGCGGCGCCGGCAGACGATGGATTCGGTGCTGGCGCTGTTCCCGGCGCTGGAGCCCAAGCTGGAGCAGGCCGCCGGCGAGCTGTCGGGCGGCCAGCAGCAGATGGTGGCGATCGGCCGCGCGCTGATGGCGCGCCCACGGCTGCTGCTGCTGGACGAGCCGTCGCTGGGCCTGTCGCCGTTGATCGTCGGCGAGATGTTCAACGCCATCGGCCGCGTGCACCGCGAAGGCACCGCCATCCTGCTGGTGGAGCAGAACGTGGCCACCGCGCTGCGCGTGGCCGACCGCGCCTACGTGCTGGAAGAGGGCCGCATGGTGGCCGAAGGCACGCCCGACGAGCTGATGCAACGCGACGAGGTGCGCCGTGCCTACCTCGGCGTCTGACGGAGCCGGCAGCATGATCCGGCACATCGTGATGTGGCGCGTGCGCGGCGACGACGCCGCCGGCCACGCTGCCAACGTGGCGCGCGTGAAGGCCGAGTTCGAGTCGATGCGCGGCCGCGTGCCGGGGCTGCTGCGCCTGGAGGTCGGCGTCGACGTCAGCCGCATCGACTACGCCTGCGACGTGGTGCTGGTCAGCGATTTCGCGTCGCGCGAGGCGCTGGCCGGCTACGCCGAACACCCTGAGCACCTACGCGTGCGGCGCGCGCTGGGCGACCTGCGCAGCGAGCGCCATCAAGTGGACTACGAGATTCCCAGCAAGGAGACGCCATGAGCGAGCACCAGACCACCGACATCACCCAGGCCGTGCTCGCACGCCTGGCCGACGACTGCGACCCGCGCTTTCGCCAGATCATCACCTCGGTGGTGCAGCACGCGCACGCGCTGGCGCGCGAGGTCGACCTCAAGCCCGACGAGTGGATGGCCGCGATTCAGTTCCTCACCCGCGTCGGCCAGACCTGCGACGCCAAGCGGCAGGAGTTCATCCTGCTGTCGGACACGCTGGGCCTGTCGATGCTGGTGGTGCAGCTCGAACAGGCGCGCCGGTCGCAGGCCGCGCTGGCCGACGGCAGCGCCAGCGCCAAGCCCACCGAAGCCACGGTGCAAGGCCCGTTCTACTGGCAAGGCTCGCCGGTGCTGCCGCTGGGCAGCGACATCGGCCAGGGCATGCCCGGCGAGCCGGCGTGGTACAGCGGCCGCATCACCGACACGCATGGCAAGCCGATCGCCAACTGCTGCCTCGACGTCTGGTCCGGCGACGGCGAAGGCATCTACGACATGCAGATCGGCAACGGCGACGAGATGCGGCTGCGCGCGCGCTTTCACACCGATGAAGACGGGCGTTATCACTTCTGGTCGATCAAGCCCTACTACTACCCGGTGCCGGCCGACGGCCCGGTGGGCGACATGCTGCGCGCGATGGGCCGCCACCCCAACCGGCCGGGCCACATCCACATGATGGTCTACCACGACGGCTACGTGCCGGTGACCACGCACCTGTTCGCACACGACAGCCCCTACCTCGACAGCGATGCGGTGTTCGGCGTGCGCGACAGCCTGATCGTGCGTTACGACCGCCACGAGCCCGGCACCGCGCCCGATGGGCGCAAGCTCGAAAAGCCCTGGCACAGCACGAGCTACGACTTCGTGCTGGCCACGGCCGCCGAGGAGGCTGCGGCATGAAGATCGGCCGCCACACCGTTGCCGAATCGGCGATCTGCGCCAGCGACGACGAGACCATCGTCGTGCGCGGGCGCGACCTGTGCCGCGAGCTGATCGGCCGCGTCAACTTCGTCGACTACTTCTGGCTGCTGGTCACCGGCCGCGCGCCCGATGCCGCCGCCGGCCGCGTGCTCGACGCCACGCTGGTGGCCATCGCCGAGCACGGGCTGGTGCCCAGCGTGCAGGCCGCGCGCATGACGCTGGCCGCCGCGCCCGACGCGCTGCAAGGCGCGGTGGCCGCCGGCATCCTGGGTTGCGGCTCGGTGATCCTCGGTGCGTCGGAAACGGCGGGCCGGCTGTTCCTGCAGATCGACGCGCTGGCCAAGGACAAGGGCCTGCCGCTGGCCGACGCCGCGACCGAGGTCGTGCGCGACCTGCGCGCGCGCAAGCAAGCCATCCCCGGCTACGGCCACCCGCAACACAAGGCGCGCGACCCGCGCGTGGCGCGGCTGTTCGAGGTGGCGCAGGAGGCCGGCACGCCGGGGCACTTCGTGCGCATCGCCGAGACCGTTGAGCAGGTGCTGCCGGCGATCACCGGGCGCGAGCTGCGGCTCAACGTCTCGGCCGCGATCCCCGCGGTGCTGCTGGACGTGGGCTTCCCGGCCGAGGCGCTGAAGGGCGTGCCCATCCTCGCGCGCTGCGCCGGGCTGATCGCCCACCTGACCGAGGAGCTGGCGCAGCCGATCGGCTTTGCGCTCAGCTACCAGGCCACGCGCGAGCAGGTCTACACCGGCGCGCTGCCGGCCGGCGTGACGCTCAAGCCCAAGGACGGGCACTGATGGCCGCCAAGGTGCTGGACGGCGTGCGCGTGCTGGAGCACGGCACCTTCATCACCGGCCCGGCCGCGGCCATGCTGCTGGCCGACCTGGGCGCCGACGTGGTCAAGGTCGAGCAGCCCGACGGCGACCCGTTCCGCGCCTTCCGCGGCGGCAGCTACAGCCCGCACTACCAGACCTACAACCGCAACAAGAAGAGCGTGCGGCTGGACACCCGCAAGCCGCAGGACCTGGCGCAGTTCGACCGCCTGCTGGCCGAGGCCGACGTCTACATCCAGAACTTCCGCCCCGGCGTGGCCGACAAGATCGGCGCCGGCGAGGCGCGGCTGCGCGCGCTCAACCCGCGGCTGATCTACTGCGCGATCAGCGGCTTCGGCGCCGACGGGCCGGCCGCTCAACGTCCGAGTTACGACACCGTGGCGCAGGCGGCCAGCGGCTTCCTGAAGCTGCTGATCAATCCGGCCAACCCGCGCGTCGTCGGCCCGGCGCTGGCCGACGCGATCACCGGCTTTTATGCCGCCTACGGCATCCTGGGCGCGCTGTACGAGCGCGACAAGGCGGGCAGCACACCACCGCGCCGCCACGGCCGCCGCGTCGAGGTCTCGATGCTGGAGGCGATGACGCACTTCAATCTCGACGCCTTCACGCACTTGTTCTCCGAAGGCGAGGTGATGGGCCCGTACAGCCGGCCGCGCGTCTCGCAGAGCTACGTGCTGCCCTGCGCCGACGGCCGTTGGATTGCGCTGCACATGTCCAGCCCGCCCAAGTTCTGGCAAGGCCTGGCGCGCGCGATCGAATGGCCGGCGCTGTTCGACGACCCGCGCTTCGCCACGCGCGAGGCGCGCATCGAGCACCAGGAAGCGCTGATCGATCTGCTGCGCGAGCGCTTCGCCCGCCACGGCCGCGACGAATGGTGCCGCCGCCTGCTGGCCGAGGACGTGCCGCACGCGCCGATGTACGGCACCGACGAAGTGCCGCAAGACGCGCAGGCCCGGCACCTGCAGTTGTTCGTCGACACCGAGCACCCGGCCGGCGGCCGCTGGACGACGGTGCGCTCGCCCGTCAGCTTCGACGGCGAGCGCGCGCTGCAGGTCAGCGCGCCGCCGCTGCTGGGCGACCACGACGAGTCGCTGCGCGAAGGCCGCTCACCCTGGAACCCGAGGACGCCATCATGACGTTTGACATCACCCGCCGCGCGCTGCTGGCCGCCGCGCTGGCCGCCACGGCAGGCGCCGCGCCGGCGCAGACCCAGCCGATCCGCCTGGTCGTGCCCTTCGGCCCCGGCACCACCACCGACATCGTCGCGCGCGAGGTCGGCCAGTCGCTCGGCTCGGTGCTGGGCCAGACCGTGGTGGTCGACAACAAGGCCGGCGCCGGCGGCACCATCGGCACCGACCTGGTGGCCAAATCCGCGCCCGACGGCCGCACCCTCGTGATGGGCACCGTGGGTACGCACGCGATCAACGCCACGCTCTACCGCAAGCTGCCCTACGACGCCACGCGCGACTTCGTGCCCGTGGGCCTGGTCGGCTTCACGCCCACGTTGCTGGTGGTGGCCGCCGGCTCGCCGATCAAGACGCTGGCCGATCTGAAGGCCGCGGCCGCCACGCCGGCGGGGCTGACGTTCGCGTCGGCGGGCAACGGCACCTCGGGGCACCTGGCCGGCGAGTTGCTGGGCGCGCGGCTGGGCGGCAAGATGGTGCACGTGCCCTACAGCCAGGGCGGCCAGGCAATGACCGACGTGATGGGCGGCCAGGCGCAGTTCATGTTCTATCACCCGGCCGCGGTGCTGCCGCAGATCAAGGCCGGCAAGCTGCGCGCCCTGGGCGCCAGCAGCGCGCGCCGCAGCGCGGCCGCGCCCGACGTGCCCACGCTGCAGGAGCAGGGCGTGCCCGACTTCGACCTCGTCGCCTGGTTCATGATCTACGCCCCGGCGGCCACGCCGGCCGCCGAGCTGGCGCGCCTGCGCGACGGCCTGGCGCGCGCGCTGAAGCAGCCGGCCACGGCGGCCAAGCTGGCCGAGCTGGGCGTCGAACAACGTTCGATGAGCGTCGCCGAGCTGGCCGCCTTCGGGCCGGCCGAGATCGCGCGCTGGGGCGAGGCGGTCAAGCGTTCCGGCGCGCAGGTGGACTGAGCGTGATCGACAAGGTGGTCGCCAGCGCCGCCGAGGCGGTGGCCGACGTGCCCGACGGCGCGACGGTGATGATCGGCGGCTTCGGCACCGCCGGCTTGCCCGATGCGCTGACCGATGCGCTGATCGCCCAGGGCGCGCGCGAGCTCACCATCGTCAACAACAACGCCGGCAACGGCGACAGCGGGCTGGCGGCGCTGATCGGCGCCGGGCGCGTGCGCAAGATCATCTGCAGCTTTCCGCGCCAGAGCGATTCGTGGCACTTCGACCGCGCCTGGCGCGCGGGCCGCATCGAGCTGGAGCTGGTGCCGCAGGGCAACCTGGCCGAGCGCATCCGCGCCGCCGGCGCCGGCATCGGCGGCTTCTTCACGCCCACCGGCTACGGCACCGAGCTGGCCCGGGCTAAGGAGACGCGCTTTCTCGACGGCCGCTGGCAGGTCTTCGAGACGCCGATCCACGCCGACTACGCGCTGATCAAGGCCGAGCGCGGCGACCGCTGGGGCAACCTCACCTACCGCATGACGGCGCGCAACTTCGGCCCCGTGATGGCGATGGCCGCCCGCGTGACCGTCGCCAGCGTGCACGAGATCGTCGAGCTCGGCGCGCTGGACCCGGAAAGCGTGGTGACGCCGGGCCTCTTCGTGCAACGCGTGGTGCCCGTCGAACGAACCAAGACCCCGGCCGGCGGCGCGAAGGCTAACGCATGAACAAGTGGACCCGAGAGCAGATGGCGGCGCGTGTGGCGCAGGACATCCCCGACGGCGCGGTGGTCAACCTGGGCATCGGGCTGCCGACGCTGGTGGCCAACCACCTGGTGGCCGGCCGCGAGGTGATGATGCACAGCGAGAACGGCGTCATCGGCTTCGGCCCCGCGCCGCCCGCGGGCCGTGAGGACTACGACCTGATCAACGCCGGCAAGCAGCCCGTCACGCTGCTGCCCGGCGGCGTGTTCTTCCACCACGCCGACAGCTTCGCGATGATGCGCGGCGGCCACGTCGACATCTGCGTGCTGGGCGCTTTCCAGGTCTCGGCCACCGGCGATCTTGCCAACTGGCACACCGGCGCCGCCGACGCCGTGCCCGCCGTCGGCGGCGCGATGGACCTGGCCGTGGGCGCCCGCAAGACCTTCGTGATGATGGAGCACGTCAGCAAGGACGGCCGCCCCAAGATCGTCGCCCGATGCAGCTACCCGCTGACCGGCATTGCCTGCGTCAGCCGCATCTACACCGACCTGGCGGTGCTGGACGTCACGGCCGAAGGCCTGCAACTGCTGGCGCTGGCGCCGGGGTTGGCGTTCGATGAGGTCCAAGCGGTGACGGGGGTGGCGTTGCGGCGCTGAGCGATGCGGGCCTCGATGGCCATACGACCGACTGATCTGCATTGCATCGACCGGCTTCGCGCCGCCGCCGCTAACATGGCATCGAACGTGCCGAGGACGAGCGCATGGACTTGACGCCGCGTGAGAAGGACAAGCTGCTGATCTTCACCGCCGCCTTGCTGGCCGAGCGGCGCAAGGCCCGCGGCCTGAAGCTCAACGTGCCCGAGGCGGTGGCGCTGATCAGCGCGGCCATCATGGAAGGCGCGCGCGACGGCAAGACCGTGGCGCAGTTGATGAGCGAGGGCAAGCAGGTGCTGTCGCGCGCCGAGGTGATGGACGGCGTGCCCGAGATGGTCAGCGAGATCCAGGTGGAGGCCACCTTCCCCGACGGCACCAAGCTGGTGACCGTGCACCAACCGATTGCATGACCGGCAAGGAAAGGCACCAGATGATTCCCGGTGAACTGTTGCCCGAAGCAGGCGAAGTCGAGTTGAACTCCGGCCGCGCGACGCTGACGCTGGTGGTGGAAAACGGCGGCGACCGGCCGATCCAGGTCGGCAGCCACTACCACTTTGCCGAGACCAACCCGGCGCTGCGCTTCGACCGCAAGGCCGCGCGCGGCATGCGGCTGAACATCGCCAGCGGCACCGCGGTGCGCTTCGAGCCCGGCCAGCAGCGCACGGTGGAACTGGTGGCCTACGGCGGCGAGCGCCGGGTCTGCGGCTTCCGCGGCGAGATCCAGGCAGGCCTGTAGATCATGGCCAGGATCGGGCGACGCGCCTATGCCGAGATGTTCGGCCCCACCGTCGGCGACCGGCTGCGCCTGGCCGACACCGGGCTCGTCATCGAGGTCGAGCGCGACTTCACGCTGGCCGCCGGCGGCTACGGCGAAGAGGTCAAGTTCGGCGGCGGCAAGACCATCCGCGACGGCATGGGCCAGGGCCAGCGCGTCAACGGCCCCGACCACGACCTGGCCTGCGACTGCGTGATCACCAACGCGCTGATCGTCGACCACTGGGGCATCGTCAAGGCCGACATCGGCATCAAGGGCAGCCGCATCGCCGCGATCGGCAAGGCCGGCAACCCCGACGTGCAGCCTGGCGTGGACATCGTGATCGGCCCCGGCACCGAGATCATCGCCGGCGAAGGGCTGATCGTCACCGCCGGCGGCATCGACAGCCACATCCACTTCATCTGCCCGCAGCAGATCGACGAGGCGCTGTATTCAGGCATCACCACGATGCTGGGCGGCGGCACCGGCCCGGCCACCGGCAGCTTTGCCACCACCTGCACGCCGGGGCCCGAGAACCTGCACCGCATGCTGCAGGCGGCCGACGCCTTTGCGATGAACCTGGGCTTCCTGGGCAAGGGCAACGCCAGCCGGCCCGAGGCCTTGAGCCAGCAGATTGCGGCCGGCGCGATCGGCCTCAAGCTGCACGAGGACTGGGGCACGACGCCGAGCGCGATCGACAACTGCCTGGACATCGCCGAGGCCACCGACACGCAGGTGTCGATCCACAGCGACACGCTCAACGAGAGCGGCTTCGTCGAGGACACCATCGCCGCGACGCACGGCCGCACGCTGTGCGCCTTCCACACCGAAGGCGCCGGCGGCGGCCACGCGCCCGACATCCTGAAGGTGGTGGGCGAAGCCAACTTCCTGCCCAGCAGCACCAACCCCACGATGCCCTACACCATCAACACGGTGGACGAGCACCTGGACATGCTGATGGTCTGCCACCACCTCGACGCGGCGATCGCCGAGGACCTGGCCTTTGCGGAAAGCCGCATCCGCCGCGAGACCATCGCCGCCGAGGACGTGCTGCACGACCTGGGCGCGATCAGCATGATGAGCAGCGACAGCCAGGCCATGGGCCGCGTCGGTGAGGTCATCATCCGCACCTGGCAGACGGCGCACAAGATGAAGGCCCAGCGCGGCGCGCTGCCCGGGGATTCCGAGCGGCATGACAACAACCGGGTCAAGCGTTATGTCGCCAAGTACACGATCAACCCGGCGATTGCCAACGGCATCGCGCACGAGGTGGGCTCGGTCGAGATCGGCAAGTGGGCCGACCTGGTGCTGTGGAAGCCGGCCTACTTCGGCGTCAAGCCCAGCCTGGTGCTGAAGGGCGGCTTCATCGCCGGGGCAGCGATGGGCGACCCGAATGCCAGCATCCCGACGCCGCAGCCGGTGCACTACCGGCCGATGTTCGGCGCCTTCGGCGGCGCGGTGGGGCGCGGCTCGCTCAGCTTCGTCAGCCAGGCGGCGCTGCGCGGCGACATCGGCGACGAGCTGGGCCTGAAGAAGCGCCTGGCGACGGTGCAGAACTGCCGCAGCGTGAAGAAGGCCGACATGGTGCACAACGGCTACCTGCCGGCGATGGAGATCGACCCGCAGACCTATGCGGTGCGGGCCGATGGCGTGCTACTCACCTGCGAGCCGGCCACGGTGCTGCCGATGGCGCAGCGCTACTTTCTGTTTTGACGCCCCAAGGTCCGGGCCTTGCCCGGCCCGCCCCCCGAGGGGATCGAGGTGCCCGGCAGAGCCGGATCACCTCGGCTGAACATGCTCGCGCAGCCAGGCGGCAAAGGCGGCTTCGTCCATCTGGCCGGCGGCGACGGCGAGCATGGTCAGCGTCGCTTCGGCCTGCGTGGCCACCAGCCGGTGGCCGTTCAGCGCCAGAAACAGGCCGACGGCGAGGAAGGCCACGCGCTTGTTGCCGTCGACGAAGGCATGGTTCTTGGCCAGCCCGACGCCATAGGCCGCGGCCAGCTCGGCGAGGTCAGGCTCCCCATAGGCCGCCAGGTTGAGCGGCCGCGCCAGCGCCGATTCGAGCAGCCCCTCGTCGCGCAGCCCCGCCGCGCCGCCGTGCTCGGCAATGCTCTCGTCGTGCAGCAACTCCAGCGCGGGGCGGGCGATCCAGCGCCAGGTCATGCGTCAACCCCCTTGGGGTTACGCCCCGTCCCCCCAGCGGGGAGCGAGCGCGGCCGGGGAGGAACCCGGATCGCGCTCATTTCGCCAGCTGATGAAAGGTGTCGCGGAACTCGCGCATGAACTCGCGCCCCGCTGCGAGCTGCTCGTCCAGGCTGGGGTCGTAGGGCGTCAACATCACCCCATTGGCCGCATCGGTGACGAACACCGTGTCGCCCTTCTCCAGCTTCAGCCGCGCCAGCACCTCCTTGGGCAGGATGAGGCCGACGGAGTTGCCGATCTGGGTGAGCTTGAGCGCAGTCATGGCCGTTCCATCGTCGTTATAACAAACGTTATACTAACCCACTTCCTCCGCCAACACAGACTTACCGCGCCTTGCCATGCTGACGATCAACAAGCTCATCCCTCAAGGCCAGGGCCTGGCCGCCGCGTTGCTGAAGCGCGCGCCCACCGTCGAGCTGGACTGGGACGTGCGCAGCAAGAGCCGCTTCGACGCCACCGACAGCAGCGGCCGCGCCTTGGGCGTGTTCCTGCCGCGCGGCCGCGTGGTGCGCGGCGGCGACGTGCTGGTGGCCGAGGACGGCTCGCTGGTGCGCGTGCTGGCCGCGCCGCAACCGGTGCTGGTGGTGCGCCCCTGCGCGCAGCACGGCAGCCCCTTCGACCTGCTGCGTGCCGCCTACCACCTGGGCAACCGCCACGTGCAACTGCAGCTGGCGCCCGACCACCTGAAGCTGGAGCCAGACCACGTGCTGGCGCAGATGCTGGACGCGATGCACCTGATCGTCAGCGACGAACGGGCGGCCTTCGAGCCCGAGGGCGGCGCTTATGCGGCCGGCGGCGGCCATGGCCATGCGCACCAGCACGGTCACGCGCATGACCACGCGCATGACCACCCTCATGACCACGACCACGCGCACGACCATGGTCACGATCACCACGGCCACGGCCACGGCGACCACGGCCACGGCGGCCACGACGACCACCACCACGATCACTGACCCTTCGCCGTGAAGCTGCCGCCGGCCGCGCTGCTGCAGTTGATCTGGCTGGCCTCGCCGGCCTTGCCGGTGGGCGGCTTCAGCTACTCCGAAGGGCTGGAGGCCGCGGTCGACGCCGGCCTGGCCGACGACGAAGCGCGCGCGCAGCAATGGCTGCTGGACCAGTTGCGGCTGGCGCAGGCGCGCAGCGAGCTGCCGGCGATGGCCGCCGCCTTCCGTGCCTGGCAGGCGCACGACCTGGCGCGCATCGACGCGCTCAACACCTGGCTGCTGAGCACGCGCGAAAGCGCCGAGCTGCGCCAGCAGGCCGAGCAGATGGGCCGCTCGCTGGCCGACTGGCTGCGCCAGCGCGCCGCCGGCGAAGACGACGCGCGCGTCGCCCATCTGGCCGCGCTGCGCCCGGCGCCGGCGTGGCCGCTGGTGTTTGCGCTGGCCGCGGCGCGCAGCGGCGCCGGGCTGCATGGCGCGCTGCTGGCGATGGCCTTCGGCTGGGCCGAGAACCAGGTGCAGGCCGCCGTCAAGGCCGTGCCCTTGGGCCAGAGCGCCGGCCAGCGCATGCTGGCGGCGCTGGCACGGGCGATCCCCGCCGCGGTCGATGAAGCGCTGGCGCTGGCCGACGACGACCGGCAGGCCTTCAGCCCCGGGCTGGCCATCCTCTCGGCGCGGCACGAGGCACAGTACTCGCGCCTCTTCAGGTCTTGACCGGGCCGGCCTGCTGCATCATCGCGCCGATGACGACGAACCGGCTGCATGCCATCCCGGGCCGCAACAAGCGGCTGCCGCCGCTGCGCGTGGGCGTCGGCGGGCCCGTCGGCTCGGGCAAGACCACGCTGGTGGAGATGCTGTGCAAGGCCATGCGCCAGCGCTGGAGCCTGGTCGTCGTCACCAACGACATCTATACCAAGGAAGATCAGCGGCTGCTCACCGTGGCCGGCGCGCTGGAGCCCGAGCGCATCATGGGCGTGGAGACCGGCGGCTGCCCGCACACCGCGATCCGCGAGGACGCCTCGATCAACCTCGAAGCGGTGGACCGCATGCTCGAGCGCTTTCCCGACGCCGACATCGTCTTCATCGAGTCCGGCGGCGACAACCTGGCCGCCACCTTCAGCCCCGAGCTGAGCGATTTGACGATCTACGTGATCGACGTCGCCGCCGGCGAGAAGATCCCGCGCAAGGGCGGCCCCGGCATCACCAAGAGCGACCTCTTCGTGATCAACAAGACCGACCTCGCGCCGCACGTCGGCGCCAGCCTGGACGTGATGTCCGCCGACACCCGACGCATGCGCGGCGGCAAGCCCTTCGTGATGAGCAACCTGAAGACGCGCGAAGGCCTGCCCGCGGTGGTGGACTTCATCGAGCGGCGCGGCCTGCTGGTCGAAACGGGCATCGCGCCCTGACGTACAGTTGACGGGTCACTTCTGACCTGACCAAGGAGCCACCCATGGGACTGCTGTCGTTCATCAAGGAAGCCGGCGAGAAGCTGTTCGGCAAGGGCGAGGCCAAGGCCGCGCAGGACGCCGCCGCCGCTGCGCCGTCGCCGGAGACCGTCGCCGCGCTGAGCAAGGCCGCCGGCGACGCCATCGCCAACTACATCCGGGCGCAGGGGCTCAAGGTCGACGCCCTCGACGTGGGCTTCGACGCCAACACCGGGACGGTCACCGTCTCCGGCGTCGTCGAGGACCAGGCCACGCGCGAGAAGGTGGTGCTGTGTTGCGGCAACGTCGAGCGCGTGGCCGCGGTCAACGACCAGCTGACCGTCAGCTCGCCGCAGCCCGAATCGCAATGGCACACCGTGGTCTCGGGCGACAACCTGTCCAAGATCGCCAAGAAGTTCTACGGCGACCCCAACAAGTACCCGGTGATCTTCGAGGCCAACCGGCCGATGCTGACCCATCCGGACAAGATCTATCCGGGCCAGATGCTGCGCATCCCGCCCCTCTGAAACCGAAATCCGCGCCTCAGCGTCGCGTCGCCAGCGCGATGCTGGGCAGGATCAGCGCCGCGCCGGCGGCGTGGTACCAGCGCGGCACCTCGCCCAGGATGGCCCAGGCCAGCAGCGGCGCGTAGACCGGCGTCAGGTACAGCATCAAGGCCGTGCGCGCGGCGCCCAGCTCGCGCTGCAGGTACGAGAAGGCGCCGTACGACAGCACGCCCGGCAGCACGGCGGCCGCCAGCACCAGGGCCGCGGCGCGCCAAGGCTCGGCCGGCGGCGGCGAGTGCCACGCCTCCCACAGCGTGAACGGCAGCAGGCACAGCAGGCCGCCGGCGATCGTGCCCACCAGGCGCTCGGCCGGACCCAGCTCGCTGCGCCAGTGCTTGAGCAGCACCGAATACGCGGTCCACGAGATCGTGGCGGCGACGATCCACAGGTCGCCCGCGCTGAAGCGCACCGCCAGCAGATGGCTCAGGTCGCCCTTGGCGATCACCAGCAGCAGCCCGGCCAGCGACAGCGCCACGCCGGCCCACTGGCGGCCGTGCATGGGTTCGTGCAGCAGCCGCGCGCCGACCACCGCCACCGCGATCGGCGACACCGCGTAGATCAGCGCCATGTTGGTCGAGCTGGTGCTCTGACCACCGAGGTAGACCCAGGCGCCGCAGATCCACATGCCCAAGCCGCCCAGCACCAGCAGTTGCCGCCACTCGCGGCGCAGCGCCGCGCGCCGGGCCCACAGGCCGCGCGCGGTGAGCGGCAACAGCAGCAAGGCCGCCAAGGCCCAACGGCCGCTGGCCAGCAGGTGCGGGCCGATCACGCCGTCGGCGGCGCGGGCGATCAGGTAGTTGCTGGACCACAGCGCCGGCACCACCCACATCAGCATCTGCGCGATACGATGGGCCGGCACGGCGGCCGCGGCCGTGCTCACGGCCGATCGGCCATCGCCTCGCCCATGCGGATGGCCGCGCCCGGCGCCCAGCGCGGGTTGAAGCGCAGCGGCCCGGGCGGCAGCAGCAGCACGACGGTGGAGCCCAACAGGAAGCGGCCCAGTTCGGCGCCGCGGTCCAGGCGCAGCTCGCGATCGTCGTAGCGCCACTCGCGCAGCCGGCCCGGCCGCGGTGGGTTGACCACGCCGTGCCACACGGTGACCATGCTGCCGACGATGGTGGCGCCCACCAGCACCACCGCGAAAGGTCCGTCCTCGCCGTCGAACAGGCAAACCACGCGTTCATTTCGCGCAAACAGCCCCGGCACGCCGCGCGCGGTGGTGGGATTGACCGAGAACAGCGCGCCCGGCACGTGCAGCATGCGGCGCAGGCGGCCGGCGGCCGGCATGTGGATGCGGTGGTAGTCGCGCGGGCTCAAGTACAGCGTCGCGAAGTGGCCGCCGTGGAAGGCGCGCGCCAGTTCGGCGTCGCCGCCGAGCAGCGCCGCGCTGCTGTAGTCGTGGCCCTTGGCCTGGAAGATGCGATCGCCGGCGATCGCGCCGAACTGGCTGATCGCGCCGTCCACCGGGCACAGCCAGCGCGCGTCGGCCAGCGGCCGCGCGCCGGGCTTCAACGCGCGGGTGAAGAAGTCGTTGAAGCGCTCGTAGGCGGCCGGGTCGCTGGGCGTGGCCTCGGCCATCTCGACGCCGTAGCGGCCGATGAACCAGCGGATCACCGCGGTCGTCAGCGCGCCGCCGCGGGCGCCGGCCAAGCGGCCCATCAGCACCGTCAAGGCCTGCTTGGGCAGCAGGTACTGCGGCAGCACCGCCAGCCGGTCAGACATGCGGCACGCCGGCGGAACGCCCCCTCGGGGACAGGTCGCCGCAGGCGACCAGGGGGAGCGGCGGTGTCAGCGCGCCAAACCCGATCCGGCTTTGCCGGTCGGGTTTGGTTGCCCCCCTCGGAGGGGCGGCCGCCAGGCGGCCGGGGGTCGTCATCACTGCAACCGCGGCAGCTCGCGCAGCGCCTTGATTGCGCCTTGCCCGATCGCAGCGCCGAAGCGCTTGGCCAGCCGCTCGGCGACGTTGTCACGCGGCGTGTAGTCCACCACGTCCTCGGCCTTGACCACCTCGCGCGCCACGTAGTCCAGGTTGCCCAGCTTGTCGGCCAGGCCCAGGCTGATGGCCTGCTCGCCGTTCCAGAACAGCCCCGAGAAGGTCTCGGGCGTCTCCTTCAGGCGCTGGCCGCGGCCCTTCTTGACGACCGCGATGAACTGCTGGTGCACCTGGTCGATCATCGCCTGCGCATAGGCCACCTGCTGCTCGTTCTGCGGCGAGAACGGGTCCAGCATGCCCTTGTTCTCGCCGGCGGTCAGCAGCCGGCGCTCGATGCCCAGCTTCTGCATCGCGCCGACGAAGCCGAAGCCGTCCATCAGCACGCCGATGCTGCCGACGATGCTGGCCTTGTCGACGTAGATCTCGTCGGCCGCCACCGCGATGTAGTAGGCGCCCGAGGCGCACATCTCTTCCACCACCGCGTAGACCTTCTTCTTGTGCAGCGCCTTCAGGCGCAGGATCTCGTCGTTGATGATGCCGCTTTGCACCGGGCTGCCGCCGGGCGAGTTGATGCGCAGCACGATGGCCTGCGCGGTGCTGTCTTCGAAGGCCGACTTCAACGCCGCGACCAGTTGCTCGGCGCTGGCCTCGCTGTCGGCGGCGATCTCGCCGCGCACCTCCACCAGCGCCGTGTGCGGCTTGGCGCTGGCCGCCGCGTGCTGGCGCTGCGTGACCACGCCCCAGATCACCGCCACGGCCAGGCCCAGCCAGGCCAGCCGGAAGAAGATGCGCCAGCGGCGGTCGTTGCGCTGCTGCTTGAGCAGCTCGCGCGCCAGGGTCTCGAAGCCGGCCAGGCTGTTGCGCAGCTCCGGCGCATGCGATGACGACGATGTTGCACTGGGCGCCGCGGCCGTTGCCGCCACGGACGTGGGCGCGGGTTCCGGCGGCACGGCCGGCGGGTTCGGTTCGTCTTGGGGGTTCATCAAAGGCTCCGCGGCGCGACGGCCGCATCATCGGAAGGGCTGGGGCCGATGTCGCGGGAAGGATACCAATAGACCTGCCCGTCGCGCTCCTGCACCCGCACCGGCGACAGCCGCCCGCGGCCGCAGGGGCCGCCGACGCAGCGGCCGTCGGCCGGCTCATACATCGCGCCGTGCAGCGAGCACAGGATCCAGCGCCGCTCCAGGTCGAGGAACTCGCCGGGCTGCCAGTCCATCTGCGTCGGCACGTGCGCGCAACGATTGACGTAAGCCACCACGGCGCCGTCGAAACGCAGCGCGAACGCGGTGGCCGGCTGGCCCCATTGCAGGATGTCCCAGACGTAGGCCTTGCCGCGCTCGGCCAGGTCGGCCGACCGGCACAGCGGCAGCTCCGGCGACGCCGCCGCCTCAGCCATGCCGCAGCAGCCAGTCGTGCAGCTCGCGCGTGGAATGGGCGACGAACAGCGGCTCGAAAGGCTCGAAGCTCGCGTGGTCGTGGGCGCCGAAGCTCACGCCCACGCGCGGCGTGCCGGCGTTGGCGGCAAGCTGCAGGTCGTGCGTGGTGTCGCCGATCATCAGCGTGCGCGCCGGATCGACGCCGAACTCGGCCATCAGTTCCAGCAGCATGCGCGGGTGCGGCTTGCTGGCGGTCTCGTCGGCGGTGCGGGTGGCGTCGAACAGGGGACTTAAGCGCGACTGCGCCAGCGCCTGGTCCAGCCCGCGCCGGCCCTTGCCGGTGGCCACCGCCAGCCAGTGGTTGCGCGCCTTCAGGTCCTGCAACATCGGCAGCGTGCCGTCGAACAGCAGCAACTCGTCCTGCCGCGCCAGGTAATGGTGGCGGTAGCGCGCGCCGAGTTCCGGGTAGCGCTCAGGATCCAGCCCCGGCGCCGCATGCTTGAGCGCGTCGTGGAGGCCCAGGCCGATCACGTAGGCCGCGTCGGCGTCGCTGGGCACGGCCACGCCCACGTCGCGGCAGGCGTCCTGGATGCAGCGGCTGATCAGCGCCGTCGAGTCGAACAGCGTGCCGTCCCAGTCGAAGGCGATCAGGTCGAAACGGCGGCTGCGGGTCATCATGATGCGGCCAGGAGTGTCGCGCACTCGGCGGGCAGCGGCGCACACAGGGTGATGCGCTGGCCGGTCGAGGGGTGGTCGAAGGCCAGCTCGGCGGCGTGCAGGAACATGCGCGCAAAGCGCTGCGGGCCGCGCGCGAGCTCGCGGTTGAGCGCGAAGTCGCCGTACTTGGGGTCGCCGACGATGGCGTGGCCGGCATGCGCCAGGTGCACGCGGATCTGGTGCGTGCGGCCGGTCTTCAGGCTGATGTCCAGCAGCGTGAAGGGGCCGCGCGCCACCGCCTTGCGGATCAGCGTGATCGAGCGCCGGCCCTGCTCGTGCGCCGGCGAGACCACGCGCACGTGGCGCTCGCCGGCGGCGTCCAAGGTCTTGTGCAGCGGCTGGTCGATCACCTTCAGGCCCTTGGGCCATGCGCCCTGCACCAGCGCGAGGTAGATCTTGGCCGTCTCGCGGGCGCGGAACTGGTCCTGCAAGGCCGTCAGCGCACTGCGCTTCTTGGCCAGCAGCAGCACGCCCGAAGTCTCCTTGTCGAGGCGGTGCACCAACTCCAGGTAGCGCGCCTGTGGACGCGCCTGCCGCAACTGCTCGATCACGCCGAAGCTGACGCCACTGCCGCCGTGCACCGCCACGCCGGCGGGCTTGTCGATGGCCAGTAGCTGCTCGTCCTCGTACAGCAGCGGGAACTCGCGCGCCGGCGGCGGCAGTGCGGTGTCGGCACGCCGCTCAGGCACGCGCACCGGCGGCACGCGCAGCTCGTCGCCCGCCGCCAAGCGGGTGTCGGCCGCCGCGCGGCCCTTGTTGACGCGCACCTCGCCCGAGCGGATCACGCGGTAGACGTGCGTCTTGGGCACGCCCTTGAGCAGCCGCAGCAGGAAGTTGTCCAGCCGCTGGCCGTCGGACTCTTCGTCCACCACCACCTGCCTGACCGCTGGCGCAGCTTTGGCCCCTATAATCTGCCGCTCCACGTTCGTGCGATAAGTGCTTGATTCTTCGAAGTTTAGCCGGCACTGAACAAACGGCGTGGCAGCACACGAGGGTTTTCGGCCCGCGTGTTCGAAGGTGATGCAACGCCGGCAGCAGCTTGCAGGCCGGGGCCCCAAAGCGGCCCGGCGGCAAGACGGCAACCGGCGGCAGAGAACGACGAAGAACCCAGCGGTCCGCACGATGCTTCAGGCGTCGAGGCAGCCGCACCGAAAGAATTCAAAGGGCCAGACGGCGTCCACGATGCCGTCTGGCCCGACAGCGACCGGCAACGCTTTCGCGGCCCCAGCCCCTTGTCCATCCTGCTTCAACCCGCCCCGTCAAGGCCCCGGCAACTCGCCGGCGCGGCCTGCTGCGTGGCCGGGTGTGTGCCGCGCGGCTCGCGGCTGAAGCACGGTGTCGGGGTGATCGGCACGATCGTCGCCGGCTCGCCAGCGCCAACGCTGCGGGCCTGAACCTCGACCTCGCGGTCGCGGCTCGGCTTGCAGTCCAGGGCATTTCGCGCCAACGGTTCAGCGCTTTTCTCGTGCATCGGTTGCTGGAGACCGGCGCTGCCGCATGCGGCAGCGCCGTTTTGGAGTGCACGAGATGAAAAGAATGCTGATCAACGCCACGCAGCCCGAAGAGCGGCGGCTGGCGATCGTCGACGGCCAGAAGCTGCTCGACTTCGAGACCGAGATCGAGGGGCGCGAGCAGCGCAAGGGCAACATCTACAAGGCGGTGATCACGCGCGTCGAGCCCTCGCTCGAAGCCTGCTTCGTCGACTACGGCGAAGACCGCCACGGCTTCCTGCCGTTCAAGGAGATCTCGCGCAACTACTTCCGCGACGGCGCCGACGTCAAGAACGCGCGCATCCAGGACGCGGTGAAGGAAGGCGACAACCTGCTGGTGCAGGTGGAGAAGGAAGAGCGCGGCAACAAGGGCGCCGCGCTGACCACCTTCGTCAGCCTGGCCGGGCGCTACCTCGTGCTGATGCCCAACAACCCGCGCGGCGGCGGCGTCAGCCGGCGCATCGAGGGCGAGGAGCGCGAGGAGCTGAAGGACGCGATGGACCAGCTCGACTACCCCAAGGGCATGAGCCTGATCGCGCGCACCGCCGGCATCGGCCGCAGTGCCGCCGAGCTGCAGTGGGACCTGAACTACATGCTCAAGCTCTGGGACGCCATCGACGGCGCCGCCAAGGCGGGCAAGGGCGCCTTCCTGATCTACCAGGAGAGGTCGCTGGTCATCCGCGCGATCCGCGACTACTTCACCGCCGACATCGGCGAGATCCTGATCGACACCGACGACATCTTCGATCAGGCCCAGCAGTTCATGAACCACGTGATGCCGGAGACGGCGGCTCGCGTCAAACGTTACCGCGACGACGCGCCGCTGTTCAGCCGCTTCCAGATCGAGCACCAGATCGAGACCGCGTTCAGCCGCACCGTCAACCTGCCCAGCGGCGGCGCCATCGTCATCGACCACACCGAGGCGCTGGTCTCGGTGGACGTCAACAGCGCACGCGCCACGCGCGGCGGCGACATCGAGGAGACCGCGACCCGCACCAACCTCGAAGCCGCCGACGAGATCGCGCGCCAGATGCGGCTGCGCGACCTCGGCGGCCTGATCGTCGTCGACTTCATCGACATGGAGGAGAGCAAGAACCGGCGCGAGGTCGAGCAGCGCTTGCGCGATGCGCTGCGCAACGACCGCGCGCGCGTGCAGTTCAGCTCGATCAGCAAGTTCGGCCTGCTGGAGATGAGCCGCCAGCGGCTGCGCCCGGCGCTGTCCGAAGGCAACCACATCACCTGCCCGCGCTGCAACGGCACCGGCCACATCCGCGACACCGAAAGCTCGGCGCTGCAGATCCTGCGCATGGTGCAGGAAGAGGCGATGAAGGACAACACCGCCGCCGTGCACGTGCAGGTGCCGGTGGAGGTGACCAGCTTCCTGCTCAACGAGAAGCGCACGGAGATCACCAAGATCGAGCTCAAGCAGCGCGTCACCGTGCTGCTGGTGCCCAACAAGCACCTGGAGACGCCCAACTACAAGCTCGAGCGTCTGCGCCACGACGATCCGCGGCTGGAGAACCTGCAGGCCAGCTACACGATGATCGAGGAGCCCGACGACGAGGTCGGCATCACCCGGCGCGAGAAGGCCAAGGCGCGCCAGGAGCCCATCATCAAGGGCGTGCTGCCCGACCAGCCGGCCCCGCCACCGCCGGCACCGGCGCCCGCACCCGCGCCGGTGGCGGCGACTCCGGTGGCCGTGCCTGCCGCGCCGGTGCCAGTGCCAGCGGCGGCCGGCAGCGGGTTTTTCAGCTGGGTGCGCAAGCTCTTCGGCGGCGAGCCGCCGGCCCCGGCGCCGGTGGCCGTGCCAGCCGTCGAGGCCAAGGCAGCGCCTGCGACCGGCGACAAGCGTGAAGGCCGTGGCGAGCGTGGTGACCGCGGCCAGCGCGGTGACCGTGGCGACGGCCGGCGCGGTGACCGCGGCGGCCGCGGCGAGCGCGGCGGTAATCGCGGTGGCCGTGGCGGCGAGCGTGGCGAGCGTGGCGGCGAGCGCAGTGGCGAGCGCAGTGGCGAAGGCCGCGGCAACCGCCCGCCGCGCGACGAGGCCGCCGGCGGCGAGGCGCGTGAAACGCGTGAAGTGCGCGAGTCCCGCGAGGCCCGCGGCAGCGACGAGCGCGGCGCGCGCGGCGACCGCCGCGGCCCGCGGCCGGAGCGCAGCGCCGCCCCGCGCGGCGAGGCGGCGACGCCGGCTAACGCCGATCTGGCGTCGACCGACGCCCTGTCGCTGGCCGGCGCCGAAGGCGGCCTCGCGGCGGCCGACGACGCCGAGCGCGAAAGCCGGCGCCGCCGCCGGCGTGGCGGCCGCGACCGCGGCGAAGGCCGGGCCGATGACACGCTGCCGGCCGTGCCCGCCGACGCGGCCGCCGAGCCCGGCGAAGCCGCCGAAGCCACGATGCCCGAAGGCGCCTTGGCCGCCGACGACGCGAACGGCGCCGCCGAGCGCGAAGGCGGACGCCGCCGTGGCCGCGGTGGCCGCGACCGCGTGCGCCGCGAGCCGCGCGACGGCGAGGCGCTGCCGCTGAGCGCCGAGGCCGAAGCCGAGGCCGGCGCGACCGCAGCGGCGGCCGTGCCGGACAGGGCGGCGGCCGTGGTGACGACCGCCGCTGTGGCGGTGCCCGCGGCACCGGTCCTGGCGCTGCCGGCGCCGCCGGCACCGCCCGCGCGCCCCGTGCGGCCCGTGGTCGAGCCCTACGACCTGCCGATCGAGCAGCTGCGCGGCCTGGCCGCGGGCGTCGGGCTGGAGTGGGTCAACAGCGACGCCGACAAGATCCGCGCCGCGCAGGAGGCGATGGCCGCCGAGCCCAAGCCCGTGCGCGTGCCGCGCGAGCCGCGGCTGGTGGTGATCGTCGACGAAGGCCCGCTGGTGCTGGTGGAGACGCGCAAGGACCTGGCGCAGATGCACCTGCCGTTCGAGCAGGCCGCCGGCCGCCCGAGCTAACGCTCGACCTTCAGGGCAGGCGTTCCAGCGCGTGCTGGTACGCCGGGTCTTGCATCAGTTCGTCCCAGGGCAGCGGCGGGCTGGCCGGCAGCAGGGCCAGGCGGCGCGCCTCGCTGTCGGGGTCGGGCTGCCACAGGCCGCGCGCCGCGGCGTCGCCCAGGCCGTCGAGCAAGGCGTCGACGGCCGCGCCGCCGTCCAGCGACTGGTTGCACAGCAGCACGAGGTCGCAGCCGGCCGACAGCGCGACGGCGGCGCCTTCGACATAAGTCAGCTCGCGGCCGTGCAGGCGGCGTGCGCCGGCCATGCTGAGGTCGTCGCTGAACACCGCGCCGGTGAAGCCCAGTTCGCCGCGCAGGATCTCTTTGAGCCAGCGCTCGGAAAAGCCCGCCGGCCGATCGTCGACGCGCGGGTAGATCACGTGCGCCGGCATCACCGAGCTCAGCGTGGTGCTCAGCCATGCGTAGGGCCTGGCGTCGTCGGCCAGGATCGCACGCAGCGCGCGCCGGTCGACGGGGATCTCGTGGTGAGAGTCGGCCTTGACGAAGCCGTGCCCCGGAAAGTGCTTGCCGCAGTTGGCCATGCCGGCACGCAGCAGACCGTGCATCAGGCTCTTGGCCAGCATCGTGACGACACGCGGGTCGCGGTGGAAGGCGCGGTCGCCGATCACGCGGCTGCCGCCGTGGTCCAGGTCCAGCACCGGCGTGAAGCTGAGGTCGACGCCGCAGGCACGCAGCTCGGCACCCAGCACGTGGCCGGCGGCGGTGGCCGCGTCGGTGGCCGCCAGCGCGTCGCGCATCCAGGCCTCGCCCAGCACGCGCATCGGCGGCAGCGCGGTGAAGCCATCGCTGCGAAAGCGCTGCACGCGGCCGCCTTCGTGGTCGACGCAGATCAGCAGGTCGTCGCGGATGGTCTTGATCTCGGCCGTCAGCGCGACGAGCTGGCGCCGGTCCTGCCAGTTGCGGGCAAAGAGGATCAGGCCGCCGGTCAGCGGATGCTGCAGTCGGCGGCGGTCGTCGGCATCGAGCGCCAGACCGGCGATGTCGATGATCACCGGGGCGTGTTCCGCGTGGTTCGCGTGGTCCGCGTGGTCCATCAGGGCGGTCATGACAGGGTCTCCCTCGTTTCGACGACGACGAACGACGCCGCGTAGTCGGTCTCGTCGCTGACGGTGACGTGGGCCTGGAGGCCGCGGGCCTCGAACCACGCGGCCAGCTCGCCGTTCAGCCGCACGTAGGGCTTGCCGCTGGGCTCGTTGAGGATCTCGCAGGCGCTCCAGGTCATCGGCATGCGGATCCCCAGGCCGATGGCCTTGGAAAATGCCTCCTTGGCCGAGAAGCGCGTGGCCAGGTAGGCGACGCCGCGCACCTCGGCGCGCGCGCGGCGGGCACGGAACACGGCCAGCTCGCGCGCGCCCAGCACGCGCTCGGCAAAGCGCTCGCCGCGGCGCTGCAGCGTCGCGCGGATGCGCCGCACGTCGCAGACGTCGGTGCCGATGCCGTAGATCATCGAGCGGCAGCGGCGCGGATGCAGCGCTGGTACTCGCGCACGGCCTCCGCCATGCCCAGCTCCAGCGCGTCGGCCACCAGCGCGTGGCCGATCGAGACCTCCAGCACGCCGGGCACGGCACGCAGGAAATCGCCCAGGTTGTCGCGGTTGAGGTCGTGGCCGGCGTTGACGCTCAAGCCCGCGGCCTGCGCGGCGCGCGCGGCGGCGGCAAAGCGCACCAGCTCATCGGCCTGGCGCGGGCTGCGCTGCGCCGCCGCGGCATCCGTCATGGCGACGGCATGCGCCGCCGTGGCATCAGTCATGGCAGCGGCATGCGCCGCCGTGGCATCAGTCATGGCAGCGGCATGCGCCGCCGCATAGGGCTCCGTGTACAGCTCGACGCGATCGGCGCCGACCTCGCGCGCCAGCGCCATCGCCTCGGGCAGCGGGTCCATGAACAGGCTGACGCGCACGCCCAGGCTCCGGATCTCGGCGATCAACGGACGCAGGCGTTCGCCGTCGGCCACCAGGTCCCAGCCGTGATCGGAGGTGAACTGGCCTTCGCTGTCGGGCACCAAGGTCAGCTGCTGCGGGCGCAGCTCGCGCGCGAACGGCAGCAGGTTGTGGAACGGGTTGCCTTCGATGTTGAACTCGGCCTGCGGCCAGTCCTTCAACAGCGCGGCCAGCTCGCGCACGTCCTGCGCACGGATGTGGCGCTCGTCGGGCCGCGGGTGCACGGTGATGCCGTCGGCGCCGGCGCGCAGCGCCAGCGTGGCGGCGCGCAGCACGCTGGGGATGCCCAGGTGGCGGCTGTTGCGCAGCAAGGCCACCTTGTTGACGTTGACCGACAGCGCGGTGCGCCCGTCGTGGCGCTGGCCGCCGGATCCGGCCTCATCGGCCACCAGGGGGTTCATGAGCGGGAGGCCTCGCGGTCGATGAGCTTGTGCAGGTCCTGCATCACCTGGCGGGTGCGCAGCAGGGGCGAGCCCAGATGATAGTGAAGCACCTGGCGCAAAGGCGCGCGCAAGGCGGCGGTGGCCGGCGCCGCGGCCTCGCGCAGCGCGTCGACGCGGCCGGTGGTCAGTGCGGCCTCGATCAGCACCAGCACGCTGCCGGCGATGCCGGGCTCGGCGGCGGCCGCGGCGACGACGCCGGACTCCGGGTGCAGCCCGTAGCGCGCCGCCGGGGCCAGCGCCTGCTGCGTCAGCGTGACGCAGCCCAGCTCGGGCAGCACGCCCAGCTCGCGCAGCAGCAGCAGTTCGAAGCAGCGCAGCGTGAGCTGCAGGCCCGCTTCGTCGGCACCGTGCAGCGCGCCCACGGCCTGCGCATAAGCGTCGAACAGCGCGGCATGTGCATCCTGCCGCGCCAGCAGCTTGAGCAGCAGCTCGTTGAGATAGAAGCCGGCAAAGAGCGCGCCGCCGCCCGGCATGGGCGGGCCGTCGGCGCGCTCGGCGCTGCGCAGCAGATGCACTTCGGCCGCTTCGTCGGCCGGCGCCTTGCCGAGTTGCACCCACAGGCGCTGGAACGGGATCAGCACCGGCCGCAGCTGCGAATAAGGCCGCTTGGCGCCCTTGGCCGCCACCGCCAGGCGGCCGCGCTCGCGCGTGAACAGCTCGACGATCAGGCTGGACTCGCTCCAGTCCCAGCGGTGCAGCACGTAGGCCGACAGCGGCGCCGCGGCCGGCTTGCGCGCGACACTCGCCACTATTCGTAGCCGTAGCTGCGCAGATGGGCCTCGTCGTCGGCCCAGCCCGAGCGCACCTTGACCCACAGTTCGAGGAAGACCTTGGCGCCCAGCAGCTTCTCCAGTTCCTGCCGCGCCTCGCTGCCGATGCGCTTGAGCCGCTCGCCGCCCTCGCCGATCACCATGCCCTTGTGCGCCTCGCGCTCGACGACGATGGTGGCGGCGATGCGGCGCAGCTCACCTTGCTCTTCGTACTGGTCGATCACGACGGTGGCGTTGTAGGGCAGCTCGTCGCCGGTCAGCCGGAACAGCTTCTCGCGCA
Organism: uncultured Rubrivivax sp.; assembly: GCA_964470565.1. GTDB lineage: Bacteria > Pseudomonadota > Gammaproteobacteria > Burkholderiales > Burkholderiaceae_C > Rubrivivax. The sequence continues at coordinate 318,779 of CAYYDJ010000001.1, read as the reverse complement.
CGATCTCGGCGGCCAGGAAGCGGTCGCTGCGATCGGTCAGCGCTTCCTCGTCGTAGAGCCAAGGCTGCTGCGGCAGGTACGGCTCCAGGATGCCGAGCAGGCGCTGCACGTCGGCCTCGCGCGTGGCCGACATCGGCACGAACTCGGCGAAGGGGTGGCGGTCCTGCATGCTCTTGAGCCAGGGCAGGATGTCGGTGCGGCGCTTGACGGCGTCGAGCTTATTGGCGATCAGCAGCGCCGGCTTGTCCGGCGGCAGCAGCGCCAGCACCTTGGCATCGTCCAGCCCGAAGCGGCCGGCCTCCACCAGGAACAGCACCACGTCGACGTCGCCCAACGCCGCCTGCACGGTCTTGTTGAGGTTGCGATTCAGCGCCGTGGCGTGGCTGGTCTGGAAGCCGGGCGTGTCGACGAAGACGAACTGCGCCGCGCCCAGCGTCCGCACGCCGGTGATGCGGTGGCGCGTGGTCTGCGCCTTGCGCGAGGTGATGCTGATCTTCTGCCCGACCAGCGCGTTGAGCAGCGTCGACTTGCCGACGTTGGGCCGGCCGACGATGGCGATCAGGCCGCAGCGCTGTGGCGCGCTGGCCGCCTCGCTCATGCCGCCTCCTTGGCCCTTCGGGCCGTCCCCCCGAGGGGGAGCAAGCGCCTTCGGAGCGGCCGGGCGGCGCTCATGACCGAAGCGGGCCGCCGGGGCGGTCGCTGGCTTTCAACGCTTCCAGCATCCGGCGCGCGGCCTCCTGCTCGGCGGCACGGCGCGATTTGCCTTCGCCGTTCTCGCTCATGCCCAAGGCGGCGACGGCGCATTCGACCTCGAAGGTCTGCGCGTGCGCCTGGCCGCGGGTGGCGGTGATGCGATAGGCCGGCACCGCGATGCGGCGCGCCTGCAGCCATTCCTGCAGCTCGGTCTTGGCGTCCTTGCTCCAGGCGTCGACCTCGGAGCCGCCGATCAGATCGCCCAGCAGGCGCTGCACCACGGCTTGCGCCGGCTCGAAGCCGCCGTCGAGATAGACGGCGCCGATGATGGCTTCCAGCGCGTCGGCCAGGATCGAGGGCCGCTGCGCGCCGCCGCCGCGCTGCTCGCCTTCGGACAGCCGCAGCACCTCGGGCAGGCCGAGCTGCAGCGCCAGGCGGTGCAGGCTTTCCTCGCGCACCAGGTGCGCGCGCACACGGGTCAGGTCGCCTTCGTCGGAGCCCGAGAAGCGCTCGAACAACAGCCCGGAGACGGCCAGGTTGAGCACCGCGTCGCCCAGGAATTCGAGCCGCTCGTTGTGCTCGGCGCTGCCGCTGCGGTGCGTCAGCGCACGGCTCAGCAGCCGGGGCTGGCTGAAGCGGTGGCCCAGGCGCTGCTGCAGCGCGTCGAGTCGGGGTTCCATGCGAGCGGGGATCGGCGCCGGAAGAAAACTATCTCGACCGGCCTGCGTACTTGATGAGCAGGAAGACGGGGCCGTAGATCGGGATCTCCTTGTCGTAGGCGAAGCCGATCACGATCTTGTCGTTCTCCTTGGTCACCTCGAGGTCCTTGCCGCCGATGGTGCTGATCGAGTATTCGACCTCCTTCTGGCGGTCGAAGGCCGCGCGCACCTCGGCCACCGTGTTGGGGCTGGAGGCCGCCACCTTCTCGATGGTGCGCTTGATCGTCAGGTACTCGTTGACGGTGGGGAAGACGCGCAGCACCAGATAGGCGGCGGCACCGACGACGATGGCCCAGAACAGCAGACTGAACAGCGTGAGACCGCGCTGGCGGTGCCAGGGGCTCGTCGAAGGCATCGTCATCTTGGTCCTGTCTCCTGCGCGGGCAAGGCCTTTCAGTGGAAGGAGCCGATGCGCCCGAGGTTGCCGAAATTCATCCACACGAAGAACGCGCGGCCAACGATGTTCTCGTCGGGCACGAAGCCCCAGAAGCGGGAGTCCTGCGAATTGTCGCGGTTGTCTCCCATCATGAAGTAATGCCCCGGCGGCACCTTGCAAGTCAGGCCTTCGGCGCTGTAGCGGCAATTCTCGTGCATCGGAAAGCTCTTGGGGTCGGGCCCATAGTAGGCCTGCCGCCGCGGATCGACCAGGATGTTGTGCTCGACGGCGCCGAGTTTCTCGCTGAACTGCGGGGTGTAGCGCAGGCTGTCCTCGTCGTAGAACTCGCCCTTGGGCACGGTGGGCACCTTCTGTCCGTTGATCGACAGCGTCTGGTTGATGTAGCTCACCTCGTCGCCGGGGATGCCGATCACGCGCTTGATGTAGTCCTGCCGCGGGTCCACCGGGTAGCGAAACACCATCACGTCGCCGCGCTGCGGATCGTGGTTGGCGATGATCTTCTTGTTGATCACCGGCAGCCGCACGCCGTAGTGAAACTTGTTGACGAGGATGAGGTCGCCCACCAGCAGCGTGGGAATCATCGAGCCCGAGGGGATCTTGAAGGGCTCGAACAGGAAGCTGCGCAGCAGGAAGACGATCAGGATCACCGGGAACAGGCCCGCGGTCCAGTCCAGCCACCAGGGCTGCATCAGCAGCCTGGCCTTGGCCTCCTGCACGTTGCCGTCGACCTTGTCGATGCCCATCTTGGCCAGGCCGGCGCGGCGCTCGCCGTCCTGGCGCTCCAGTTCGATGGCGGCCGCCTCGCGCGCGGGCCGGAAGCGGAAGCGCTCGGCCAGCCAGTAGGCCAGCGTGATCGCGGTCAGCAGCAGCAGCAGCAGCGAGAAGTTGCCGGTCCAGTAGCCCAGGAACCAGCCGCCCAGGTAGACGATCAGCGCGCCGTACAGCGCAGCGGTGAGTGAGCTCATGCGGTCTCGTGAAAGATTAGTCGTCGACCTGCAGGATGGCGAGGAAGGCCTCCTGCGGCACTTCGACGGTGCCGATCTGCTTCATGCGCTTCTTGCCGGCCTTTTGTTTTTCAAGCAGCTTGCGCTTGCGCGTGATGTCGCCGCCGTAGCATTTTGCCAGCACGTTCTTGCGCAGCGCCTTGACGTCTTCGCGCGCGATGATGTTGGCGCCGATCGAGGCCTGGATGGCCACGTCGTACATCTGGCGCGGGATCAGCGTTCGCATCTTGGCCACCACCGCGCGGCCGCGGAACTGGCTTTGCGCGCGGTGCACGATCATCGCCAGCGGGTCGACGCGGTCGCCGTTGATCAGGATGTCGACCTTCACGACGTCGGCGGCGCGGTACTCCTTGAACTCGTAGTCCATGCTGGCGTAGCCGCGGCTGACCGACTTCAGCTTGTCGAAGAAGTCCAGCACGATCTCGGCCAGCGGCAGCTCGTAGGTCAGCATCACCTGCTTGCCGTGGTAGGCCATGTTCATCTGCACGCCGCGTTTCTGGTTGGCCAGCGTCATCACCGGGCCCACCGAGTCCTGCGGCATGTACAGGTGCACGGTGACGATGGGCTCGCGGATCTCGCGAATGCGGCCCTGGTCGGGCATCTTGCTGGGGTTCTCCACCTGCAGCACGGTGCCGTCGTTCAACTCGACCTCGTAGACGACCGAGGGCGCCGTGGTCACCAGGTCCTGGTCGAACTCGCGCTCCAGCCGCTCCTGCACGATCTCCATGTGCAGCAGGCCCAGGAAGCCGCAGCGGAAGCCGAAGCCCAGCGCCTGGCTGACCTCGGGCTCGAAGCGCAGGCTGCTGTCGTTGAGCTTGAGCTTCTCCAGCGCGTCACGCAGCGAGTCGTACTCGCTGGCCTCGGTGGGATAGAGCCCAGCAAAGACCTGCGGCTTGATCTCCTTGAAGCCCGGCAGCGGCTCGGTCGCCGGCCCGGCGTTGTTGGGCAGCTTCTTCTCCAGCGTGAGCGTGTCGCCGACCTTGGCCGCGTGCAACTCCTTGATGCCGCTGATGATGAAGCCGACCTCGCCGGCGTTCAGCCGCTCGCGCGGCTCCGACTTGGGCGTGAACACGCCCATCTGCTCGATGCCGTAGACGGCGTCGGTCGCCATCAGCCGGATGCGCTCGCCCTTGGCCAGCGAACCGTCGACCACGCGCACCAGCATCACGACGCCCACGTAGTTGTCGAACCAGCTGTCGATGATCATCGCGCGCGGCGGGCCTTCGGGGTTGCCGCGCGGCGCGGGGATGCGCGCGATCACCGCTTCCAGGATCTCGTCGATGCCCATGCCGGTCTTGGCCGAGCAGGCGATGGCGTGGCTGGCGTCGATGCCGATCACGTCTTCGATCTCGGCCTTGGCGTTCTCGGGGTCGGCCTGCGGCAGGTCCATCTTGTTGAGGACCGGCACCACCTCCACGCCGAGGTCCAGCGCGGTGTAGCAGTTGGCCACCGTCTGCGCTTCGACGCCCTGGCTGGCGTCGACCACCAGCAGTGCGCCTTCGCAGGCCGACAGCGAGCGGCTGACTTCGTAGGAGAAGTCCACGTGCCCCGGCGTGTCGATCAGGTTGAGGTTGTAGACCTGCCCGTCGCGCGCCGTGTACTGCAACGCCGCGGTCTGCGCCTTGATGGTGATGCCGCGCTCGCGCTCGATGTCCATCGAGTCGAGCACCTGCGCTTCCATCTCGCGATCGCTCAAGCCCCCGCAGCGCTGGATGATCCGATCGGCCAACGTGCTCTTGCCGTGGTCGATGTGGGCAATGATGGAGAAGTTTCGGATGTGGTTCATGCGATGGGACCGCGCGAGCCTCGTGCTGTGGCTACAGCGGCGAAGCCGCTGCGACGAAGGCTCATATCGCGAAGCGATGTGAAGGCCCGAAGGGCCGTGCCGCAGTCAAAAAAAAGGCACGTCGAAGAGGTGACGTGCCTTCCAACAGAACGTTTGGCAACTGCTTGTTGGGACTTCATTGTAGCCAAAAGGATCCCGTCAGAAGCCGCGCCAGTGCTTGTTTTCCGGCCGTTGCAGCCCTCCAACAGCGAAAACTATCAACAGCTTATCAACAAGTTGATCAACGCCATGCCCGGCAAGCCGGAGCGTCAGATCTCCAAGGTCCGGATGCTGGTAAAAGCAGCCCGGAAGAGCTCGATTCTAGACTGACGGATTACTAATCCCGCAGAACCGGCCGATCGAAGTAAACGATAGCTAACTTATTGCCGACAAGGCTTCCGGGCGAACGGCTGTGGCCCGAAACTTGCCGGATTTCGCCAAGCGGAAAGACCCGCCGCCGCGCTAGGCTGTCGGCGGCGGGTGGCGGGTTCAGCGCGTCGGCCGGATCACCAGATAGTTGACCGCGTCGCCGCGGCGCACCAGCACGCTGACGGTGCGCGACTTCTCGACCCGTGCGGCCACCGTCGCGAACTGCTTGCTGTCGGTAATGTCGGTGTTGTCCAGCGACAGGATCACGTCGCCTTCGCGCAGCCCGGCGCGCGCCGCGACGCCGTCCACCGCCTCGACGCGCACGCCGCCGCGCACATGCAGCTCCTTCTTCTGCGCATCGCTCAAGTCGATCACCGTGAGGCCCAACGCGCTCTTGGCCGGCGGCGCGGCACCCGGCTGGCTGGGCTGCGCGCGGCGCGTCGGCTGCTCGGCTTCGAGCTCGCCGATGCTGACCGTCAGGTCGCGCGTGCTGCCGCGGCGGAAGACCTGCAGCGAGGTCTTCGAGCCCGGCTGCAGGTTGCCGATGATGCGCGGCAGGTCGCTCGACTTCTCCACCGGCTTGCCGTCGACCTTGACGATGATGTCGCCGGGCTCGACCCCGGCCTTTTCGGCCGGCTGACCCGACTCCACGTTCTGCACCAGCGCGCCGGCGGCCTTGCCGAGGCCGATCGCCTCGGCCACGTCCTTGGTGACCGGCGCGATCTGCACGCCGATGCGGCCGCGGATCACGCGGCCGTTGGTGCGCAACTGGTTGGACACGCGCATCGCTTCTTCCATCGGGATCGCGAACGAGATGCCCATGAAGCCGCCCGAACGGCTGTAGATCTGCGAGTTGATGCCGATGACCTCGCCGCGCAGGTTGATCAGCGGGCCGCCGGAATTGCCGGGGTTGATCGCGACGTCGGTCTGGATGAAGGGCACGTAGTCGCCGGTGTCGCGCGCCTTGGCGCTGACGATGCCAGCGGTGACGCTGTTTTCCAGCCCGAAGGGCGAGCCGATGGCCATCACCCATTCGCCGACCTTGACCTTGTTGCTGTCGCCGATCTTCACGAACGGCAGCCCGGTCGCGTCGATCTTGACCAGCGCGACATCGGTGCGCTTGTCGGCACCGATGATGCGGGCCTTGAACTCGCGCTTGTCGGTCAACGTCACCAGCACTTCATCGGCGCCGTCGACCACGTGCGCGTTGGTCATGATGTAGCCGTCGGCGCTGAGGATGAAGCCCGAGCCGACGCCGCGCTGCTGCGGCTCTTCGTCGGCGCCGTCACCGCGCGGCGTGCGACGCGGGTCGCCGCGCCCGCCGGGCAGCGGAATGCCGAAGCGGCGGAAGAAGTCCTCGACGCTGGGGTCGAGCCCGCCACCGGCCGCCGTGCGGCCGCGCTCCAGCGTGCGGATGTTGACCACCGCGGGGCCGACGCGCTCGACCAGCTCGCTGAAGTCGGGCAGCTGCGCGATGCTGCCGGCACTGCCGCCCTGGGCATGGGCCGCCTGCGCCGGGGCCAGACTCAGCGCGGCAAGCAGCACGGCCGACAGGGTCCAAAGGTGCAGCGCACGGGAGGGCAAGGAACGCATCTGGAAAAGCTCCACTGACGAAAAGAACGAATGACGAACAAGTGACTTAGGGCCGACGCTTGAGCGCGTCGATGAACTGCCGCAGCGTGGCCGGCGGCACGTCGCCCATCGCGGTGATCCAGTAGTCGCCTTTGCGCCCGGTCATCGAATGCGTGGCGCCAAACTGGGCCTGGATGTCCTTGCGGTGGCGTGCCGGATCGAAAGGCTCGATGAACAGCGAGACATGGGTCAGCCCGTCGCTAAACACCGCCTGCGTGACCTCAGCTACCGGCTCGGCGCCGCCGGCGGCCACGCTGGCCTGCAGATCAGCCGGCCGCTTGACGCAGTTGGCCAGGCGGAAACCCACCACCGGCTGGCTGAGCTCCCAGCCCTGCTCTTCCAGCCGCGTGGGCTGGTAGGCCGGGCGCACGACGCGCAGGCCTTCGAGCTTGCGGATGGGCTCCTCCACGCTGCGCGGCTGCGGCCGCACGCCGATCTCCACTTCGGTGAAGGCGGCCGACTCCAGCACCTTGCGCGTGGGGTCGATCACCTCGGAGCGCAGCATCAGCCCGGTTGCCGCGTCGGCCCAGACGCGCTGCGCAAAGCGCCATTCGTCGCGCGGCTGCAGCAAGAAGACGTAGGCTTGGCGGTTGGCCACGCGCTCCTGGCCTTCGGCGCGCAACTCGTACTGCTCCAGCGCCCGCGGGTCCACCGACTGCGTGGACGAGGGCAGACTGGTCAGCATCGAGCGCGTCTCGACCACCGCCAGCCCCGACTGCGGCCACACCGTGTGCACCTTGTCGTTGTAGCGGTAGACCTGCCGCGGCTTGCCGTCCAGCGCCTCGATGCGCTCATAGACGTTGTTGGCGACGCTGAAGTGCGCCACCCGCGAACTGCGCAACACGCCTTCGGTGCTGAAGACCATCACGCCCTGGTAGTTGAGCGTGTTGGCCGCCGTGTGGATGCGCGCCAGCCAGGCCCTGGCGTCGTTGGCCGGCGCGGTCGCTGGCCTGGCGTCGGCCAGCGGGCCGGCCCAGGCCGGCAGCAGCGCGGCAGCCACGCAACAGGGCGCCAGCCCGTGCAGCAGCGGGCGCAGCAAGGCCCTCACCGTTGCGGCACCACGATCTCGACGCTGCGCAAGGCGCCGCCCGGCACGGCCGAGGGCACGACGCCGGTGGCGCCGCGATGGGCTTCAAAGTAGGCATCGAGCCGGGCGTCGCGGATCACCTGGCCATCGACCACCAGCATGCGGGCCGACGCGGGCGCGGCCGCGCTTTCGACGCGGCGGGCCAACGGCTTGTCGGCCGGCGATGTGGCGGCGATGCGCTGATCCCAGCCGCTGGGCCCGCTGGCCTCGGGACGCAACGCGACGACGGCAACGCCCACCGCCATCACGCCGGCCACTGCGGCCGCCGGCCGCAGCCAGCGCCGTGCGTGGTTCGCCTCGCGCTGCGGCGCCGTGGCCAGCGGCGTGGGCGCCAGCGGCACCGGCTCGGCAACCAGGCGCACCCGCAGCGCGGCCAGGAAGGCCGCATCGCCGCGGCGCGAGCTGTGCAGGTCATCGGCGCGCAACACGTCGCCGATCAGGTGATAGGCGTGCCATTGGCGTCGCCAGGCTTCGTCGTCGCGCCAGCGGCGGCAGGCCTCGTCGGCTGCCGACGGCTGGCATTCGCCGTCGACGAAGCTGGACAGCTGCTCGCGCAAAAGATGTTGCGCGGCAGGATCCGGGGTGAGAGGGGCAGTCATGCGCGAGGGGCTTTCAAGGCAATGGGGCCGGCGGCTACCAGCGTTCGCCGTCGCGGGTGTCGAGCAAGGGCCGCAGGCGGGCGGCGATCGCTTCGCGGGCGCGGAAGATGCGGGAGCGGACGGTTCCGATGGGGCAGTTCATCACGTCGGAAATCTCTTCGTAGCTCAGGCCTTCGATCTCGCGCAGCGTGATCGCCTGCCGCAGATCCTCAGACAGCGCCTCGATGGCCGAGTTCACCGCAGCAGCGATTTCCTTGCTGGCCATCAAGGCCTCGGGTGTTTCGCCGTCGGTTAGTTCGTTCTCGACGCGGGAAGTTTCCTCGCCATCCTCGCCGCGGATGAGGCTGGACTCGGGCACCAGGGGGTCGCGCTTGAGCTCGACCAGCGCCTTCTTGGCGGTGTTGATCGCGATCCGGTAGAGCCAGGTGTAGAAGGCGCTGTCGCCGCGAAACTGCGGCATCGCGCGGTAGGCGCGGATGAAGGTTTCCTGCGCCACGTCCTGCACGAGGTCGGAATCGCGCACCATGCGCGAGATCAGCCGCTCGATGCGCCGCTGGTACTTGACCACCAGCATCTCGAAGGCCGCCGTGTCGCCGCGGCGCGCGCGGTCGACCAGCAGGGCGTCGGCGTCGGTATCAGCCATCGCGCGCCGTCACGCCTTCAAGGCAGCGTGGCCGGCATGCGCCAGCAGCGCCGCGCGGCACAGGTGACGGGCCGAGGTCGACGGCGAGGCGCCGCGATTGCCAAAGCCCAGCGGCAGCCAAAGCGCGCGGCCGCCTGCCGCGGTCGTCACGCGCAGCAGCAGCCAGTCTCCGAGATCGATCATCAGTTCCACGTTGGCCGGTACTTCATCCAGCGCCCAGGCGCTGCCGTTCCAGACCAGCCGCCGCTGCGGCTGGCGTTCGAGCCGGCGCCAGGTCCAGCCGCCCAGCGCAGCGGCGATGGCTGCTGCCAGGGCCCACTGCAGGGCCGGCGGCCAGGCGGCCTGCCAGCCGGCCCAAGCCACCCCGGTGGCCGCCGACAAGGCCGTCAGCGCCGCGACGGCGGCGCTCCACCGTGCATCGCGGCCGCAGGCCATCTGCACCGGCGGCGCGGCGCGCATGATGCTCAGGCGCGCTTGAACAGCAGCGTACCGTTGGTGCCGCCGAAGCCGAAGTTGTTCTTCATCGCCACCTCGATCTTCATGCTGCGCGCTTCATTGGCGCAGTAGTCGAGGTCGCACTCGGGGTCGGGGTCGGTCAGGTTGATGGTCGGCGGCGAGACCTGGTGGTGCAGCGCCAGCACCGTGAACACCGACTCGATGCCGCCGGCGCCACCCAGCAGGTGCCCGGTCATCGACTTGGTGGAGTTGACCACCAGTCCGCTCTTGGCGGCGTCGCCGAAGGCCGCCTTGATGGCATTGGTCTCGTTGACGTCGCCCAGCGGCGTGGAGGTACCGTGCGCGTTGAGGTAGTGCACCGCGTCGGGCGCGAGGCCGGCGTCGCGCAACGCCGCCTGCATCGAGCGCCGCGGCCCGTCGACGTTGGGCGCGGTGATGTGAAAGGCGTCACCGCTCATTCCGAAACCGACCAGTTCGGCGTAGATGCGCGCGCCGCGACGCAGCGCGTAGTCGCGCTCTTCGAGCACCAGCACGCCGGCGCCTTCGCCGATCACGAAACCATCGCGCCCGCGGTCCCAGGGGCGCGAGGCGCCGGCCGGGTCGTCGTTGCGGGTGGACAGCGCGCGCGCCGCGGCGAAGCCGCCGACGCCCAGCGCCGAGATCGTCGATTCGGCGCCGCCGGCCAGCATCGCGTCGGCATCGCCGTACTGGATCAGCCGCGCCGCCAGGCCGATGCCGTGCAGGCCGGTGGTGCAGGCCGTCACCACGCCCAGGTTGGGGCCGGTGTAGCCGAGGCGGATCGAGACGTGGCCCGAGATCATGTTGATGATCGAGGCCGGGATCAGGAACGGCGAGATCCGGCGTGCGCCGCGCTCGTGGTATTCCTTGTAGTTGGCTTCGATGATCGGCAAGCCGCCGATGCCCGAGCCGATCAGGCAGCCGATGCGCTGCGCGCCGTCTTCACCCAGGGTCTCGCCGTGCGGCAGCCCGGCATCGGCCACGGCCTGCAGCGCTGCTGCCACGCCATAGTGGATGAAGGTGTCGACGTGGCGCGCTTCCTTGGCCGGGAACACGCCTTCGACGCTGAAGTTCTTCACCTCGCCGGCGATGCGCGAATTCATCGCCGAGACGTCGTACTTGGTGACCGGCCCGACCCCGGAGCGGCCGGCGACCAGGTTGGCCCAGGCCTCGGCCACCGTGTTGCCGACCGGGCTGATGATGCCCAGCCCCGTGACGACCACGCGGCGCTTGCTCATGCGCGCGCTCAGGCCTTCTGGTGGGCGACCGCGTAGTCGATCGCGAGCTGCACCGTGGTGATCTTCTCGGCCTCTTCGTCGGGGATCTCGATGCCGAACTCGTCTTCGAGGGCCATCACCAGTTCGACCGTGTCGAGCGAGTCGGCACCGAGGTCGGCGACGAAAGCCTTCTCGTTGCTGACGTCGGCCTCGGGCACGCCGAGTTGCTCGGCGATGATCTTCTTGACACGTGCTTCGATGTCGCTCATGACTCCTCCAGGAGTGGTATCGGAAAAACAGCACACGATTCTACCGATGCGACCCTCGCGGGCCGCCCGGCGGTCACGGCGCTCAACTCATGTACATGCCGCCGTTGACGTGCAGCTCGGCGCCGGTGATGTAGCCGGCCTCGCGCGAAGCCAGGAACGTCACCGCATGGGCCACGTCTTCCGGGCTGCCCAGCCGCGCCAGCGGGATCACGCCCAGCAGTGCGGTCTTCTGCGCGTCGGTCAGCGCATCGGTCATGTCGGTGGCGATGAAGCCCGGCGCGATGCAGTTGACCGTGATGCTGCGCGGCCCCAGCTCGCGCGCCAGCGCCCGCGTCAGCCCGGCCACGCCGGCCTTGGCCGCCGCGTAGTTGGACTGGCCGGCATTGCCGCTGGCGCCGACCACCGAGGTGATGTTGATGATGCGGCCGTAGCGCTGCTTCATCATCGTGCGCATCGCGGCGCGGCAGGTGCGAAACACGGCCTTGAGGTCGGTGTCGAGCACGGCGTCCCAGTCTTCGTCGCGCATGCGCATCGACAGCCCGTCGCGCGTGATGCCGGCGTTGTTGACCAGCACGTGCAGGCCGCCGCGCTGCTTGACCACGGCGTCGATGGCGGCGTCGACCGCCGCGCCGTCGTTGACGTTCAGGCACACGCCGCTGCAGCCCGGGTGCGCGGCCAGCGCCGCGGTGACGGCCGCGGCGCCCGCCTCGCTGGTGGCGGTGCCCACGACCTGGTAGCCCTGCGCCGCCAGCGCCGCCGCGATGGCACGGCCGATGCCGCGCGACGCGCCGGTGACGAAGGCGACCTGTGCTTCGGCAGTACTCACGACAGCAGTCCCCTGGTTTCGGCCAGCGAGGCCGGATCGAACAAGGCACCGGCCCCCAGCTCCGGCACGATGCGCGGCACCATCCGCGACAGCACCTTGCCCGGCCCGCATTCCACCACATGGCCGATGCCGCGAGCCTGCAGCGCCTGGATCACCTCCACCCAGCGCACCGGGCCGAACGCCTGGCGATAGAGCGCATTGCGGATGCGCTGCGGGTCGGACTCGACCGCAACGTCGATGTTGTTGACCACGGCGATCGCGGGCGGCTGGATCGGCACGTCCTTCAGCCGCGCGGCCAGGCGCTCGGCCGCCGGCTTCATCAGCACCGAATGGAACGGCGCGGAGACCGGCAGCGGCAGCGCCCGCTTGGCGCCGGCGGCCTTGAGCAGCTCACCGGCGCGCGCCACCGCGGCCTTGGTACCGGCGATGACGATCTGCTTGGGCTCGTTGAAGTTGGCGGCCGACACCGGCTCGCCGACCTCGGCGCTGGCCTGCGCGCAGGCGGCGCGCACCGCGTCGGCCTCCAGCCCCAGCACCGCCACCATCGCCCCGGCGCCCACCGGCACCGCGGCCTGCATGGCCTGGGCGCGCAGGCGCACCAGGGGCACCGCATCGGCCAGGCTCAAGGCGCCGGCGGCCACCAGCGCGCTGTACTCGCCCAACGAATGCCCGGCCACCGCGCCCGGTGCGGCGCCGCCTTCCGCGATCCAGGCGCGGTAGCAGGCCACGCCGGCGGTCAGCATCACGACCTGGGTGTTTTCGGTCAGGCCCAGCTTGTCGGCCGGGCCGTCGTGGATCAGCGCGCCCACGTCCTCGCCCAGCGCCTGGCTGGCCTCGGCCAGCGCGGCGCGCACGGCGGGGTGGTCGCCCCAGGCGTCGAGCATGCCCACGCTCTGCGAGCCCTGGCCGGGAAAGACAAAAGCAAAGGAAGGCATCGGTTGGAGATCCGCGTTCGGGTTCGGCAATGGATGGGTCAGAAGTCGAGCAGCACCGCGCCCCAGGTGAAGCCGCCGCCCACGCCTTGCAGCAGCACCGAGTCGCCGCGCTGGATGCGCCCGTCGCGCACCGCGCCGTCGAACGCCAGCGGGATCGACGCCGCCGAGGTGTTGCCGTGCTCGTCGACCGTGACCACCAGCCGCTCGGCCGGCAGCCGCAGCTTGCGCGCCGCGCTGTTCATGATGCGGATGTTGGCCTGGTGCGGGATCAGCCAGTCCACGCTGTCGGCCGCGCGGCCGGCCTTGGCCAGCACCGAGCGCGAGACGCTGTCCAGCACGCCCACCGCCAGCTTGAACACCGCCTGGCCGTCCATGCGCAGGAAGGGGTCGCCGGTCACCGCGCCGCCGCTGACCTGGCCGGGCACGCACAGGATCTCGGCGTGGCGGCCGTCGGCGTGCAGTTCGCTGGCCAGCAGGCCCGGCTGGTCGCTGCCTTCCAGCACCACCGCGCCGGCGCCGTCGCCGAACAGCACGCAGGTGCCGCGGTCCTTGAAGTCGAGGATGCGCGAGAACACTTCGGCGCCGATCACCAGCGCGCGCGTCGCCAGGCCGCTGCGGATCATCGAATCGGCCGTCGCCAGCGCGTAGACGAAGCCGGTGCAGACGGCCTGCAGGTCGAACGCCGCGCCACCGTGCATGCCCAGCTTGCGCTGCACGATGCAGGCGGTGGACGGGAAGATCATGTCCGGCGTCGAGGTCGCGACGATGATCAGGTCGATCTCGTCGGGCCGGCGGCCGGCGGCCTCCAGCGCATGCCGCGCGGCGATCACCGCGAGGTCGCTGGAGAGCTGGCCTTCGTCGGCGAAATGGCGGGCGCGGATGCCGGTGCGCTCGACGATCCAGGCGTCGCTGGTCTGGATGCCGTCGGCGGCCAGCCGCGCGGCCAGTTCGTCATTGCTCAGGCGGGCCTTGGGCAGGTGGCTGCCGGTGCCGGTGATGCGCGAAAAGTTCGCAGGGCTGGGATTCATGCGGCGCGGCGGGCCGGATCGACGGGTGGCAGGCCTTCGGTCACGGCGGGGATCGATTGCATGGTCTCGGCGATCCGATCGTGAACGCGATCGAGCAGCCGGTTGCGCGCCGCATCATACGCGCGGCGCAAGGCCTGTTCGAAGGCCAGCGCGTCGGCTGAGCCGTGGCTCTTGAACACCAGGCCGCGCAGCCCCAGCAGTGCCGCGCCGTTGTAGCGCCGCGGGTCGACCCGCTTCTTGAAGCGCTTGAGCACCGGCAGCGCCGCCAGCGCCGCCAGCTTGGACAGCGGCCCGCGGGTGAACTCCTGGCGCATGAACTCGGTGATCATCGTCGCCAGGCCTTCGGAGGTCTTGAGCAGCACGTTGCCGACGAAGCCGTCGCAGACCACGACGTCGGAGGTGCCCTTGTAGATGTCGTTGCCCTCGACGTTACCGATGAAGTTGAGGTGGCCGGCCGCCTGCGCCGCGCGCAGCAGTTCGCCGGCGCGGCGGATGGTCTCGCCGCCCTTGATCATCTCCTCGCCGATGTTGAGCAGGCCCACGGTGGGCTCGATCTCGCCTTCGTCGGCGTGCATCGCCGCGGCCAGCGCGCTGCCCATCACGGCGAACTGCAACAGGTGCTCGGCGGTGCAGTCGACGTTGGCGCCCAGGTCCAGCACGGTGGTCGTGCCGTCCGCCTGGTTGGGCATGGCGTAGGCGATGGCCGGGCGCTCGATGCCTTCCATCGTCTTGAGCACGTAGCGCGCCACCGCCATCAGCGCGCCGGTGTTGCCGGCGGAGACGCAGGCCTGCGCCACGGGTGCGGCGCCGTCCTTGGACTTGAGCTGGCTGATCGCCACCCGCATCGACGAATCGCGCTTGTGGCGCATCGCGGTCTCGATGGGGTCGTCCATCAGCACGACCTGTGAGGCCGTGACCTGCGTGCAGCGCGGCCAACCGGCGGCCGCCGACAAGGCATCGGCCGAACCCACCAGCACCAGGCTGGCGTCGGGATGGTGATCAAGAAAGGCGCGGCAGGCCGGCAGGGTCACGGCAGGACCGTGGTCCCCCCCCATGCAGTCGACCGCGAGACACGTCGGTGTCATCGAATCAGGTGCCAAGCGCCGCACCTGCGCAGGCAGGCACCGGGGCAGGACGCCGCAGCGCCGTGGCTCAGGCGTCGGCCTTGGTCTTCAGGACCTTGCGCCCGCGGTAGAAGCCGGTCGGGCTGATGTGGTGGCGCAGGTGCACTTCGCCGGTGGTCGGCTCGATCGCGGTGCCGGGGGCGGCGATTGCGTTGTGTGAACGGTGCATGCCGCGCTTGGACGGCGATTTCTTGTTCTGCTGAACAGCCATGATGATCTCCTGGGGGCGCGGCGCAAAGCCTGCTAGTGTAGCAGCTCAGCTTTCCGGCCGGCGCAACGCGGCCAGTGCGGCGAAGGGATGCTCGTCCCGCGGCTCGGCGTCTGCCGCCACCGGCAAGGGCTGCGGGCAGACCTCGTGGCGCGGCACCAGCGGCAGGTCGAGCAACAGCTCGTCTTCCAGCAGCGCGTGGACGTCGAGTTCGCGCGTCATGGCCAGCACCTCGTGCTCGACCTCACCGTCCAGCTTGGCCGCGGCGTCCTCGTCACTCACGAACTGGAACTGCCGCTGCAGCGCCAGCGGCAGCCGCAGCGGCTGCAGACAGCGCTGGCAGACCAGCGGCAGCACGGTCTGGGCGTCCAGCCGCAGCCAGATTTCGGGCTGCACGGCGCGCGGCCGACGCTCTTCGCCGCGCAAGGCCCAGTGGACTTCGGGTGGCGGCTCGCCGTCGGCCACCGGCGCCAGCAGATCACGCAGCCGGCGGAAACCTTGCAAGGGCCAATCGCCCTCGCGCTCGGCCGCGGCCTTTGCAAAGGCCGGCACGTCCAGCCGGCGGACATCGAAGTCGCGCGCTTTCATGAAGCCAGTGTAGCGAGGCCGATGAGGGGCCGTACGCCGATGTCAGGGCACGTCGTTTGCCCGGAACTGTCCGCTCGACGGGTCGAAGCGCCAGGTCTGCGCAACGGGCGCCGTCGAATCGTCGGCGAGCGTCGGGCGAAGGAAGACCCAATCGCCGACGCGAGGCAGTTCGGCCGCCGCCTTCAGCAATGGATAGTCGCCCAGGCGCGAGGCGTGCGTCATCGAGATCATCGGGCGCGTTTCGGTTTCGATGATGCAGCGGCTCAAGGCCGGGTCGGCGCCGGCCATGGACTTGACCATGCCTTCGGCAAAGGCGACAAACACCGCACTCGGCGCGCCCGTGAAGCGCACGCGGCAGTGCGGGCGAAGGCGGACGTCCGAGGCGCTCAGCGCATCGGCAGCCGCGCGGGCCAGTCGAACGATGTCGCGCGTGGTTTCGGGCCAGCGGTCGGTCGTCACCCGGCTGCGGTGGCCCTGATAGAGCACCACGGCCAGCATGCAGGCGGCAACCGCCCAGGTCGCGGGCGTCGTGCGACCGAGACCGCCCGCGCCTCGGCGCAGCCCGGCACTCAGCAGCCCGGCAACGATCATCAGCAGTCCCATGCCACCCTGGAAGTAGAAGCGCTCGACGAACAAACCGGTCATCCTGCCGGCCGGGTCGACGAAGGCCATCGTGGCAAGGCTGAGGTGGCCCACTTGGATCACCGGCATCGACAGCACCAGCAGCCCGCCGACCAGCACCGGCCACTGCGAGCATGGCGCGTCACGGCCGCTGCGGGACCGGTGCCAGGCCCAGGCCGACAACGCCAGCACGGTGGCGGGCAGCAAGGCCAGCACCAGCCAGCCGGCCGCCGGCGGCAAAGCCGCGGTGGTGCCGATGAACTCGGGCAGATGCCGCCACCACTTGCCGATGCCGGCCAGCCACGCGAAATTGCCGTTGGCTTCGATCACCTCCTGCGGCAGGCCGACGTGCAGCCAGCGCCGGTAGCCGGCATAGGCCGCGAGGACCACCGCGACGGCCAGCGCCGTGCCGCCCAACAGCCGCCGCCGCGGCAGGCCGCCTGCCGGCCGCGCGGTGGCTGCCATCACCAATAGGACCGGCGCGAGCACGACGGCCGATTCCTTGGACAGCAGCGCCGCCACGGCCAGCATCGCGCTCAGCACGGCCATCTGCACGGCCCGTCGTGGCCGGGTCTCGCCAAGGAACCCGGTCCAGCTGTTCAGGCAGGCCAGGCCGAAGGCGGTCGCCAGCAGTTCGAACCGGTTGGCCGACCAACTCGCGAACACCACCGATCCGGGATGCGTGATCCAGCATGCAGCGGTCAAGCCCGCCACGAGCGCTGGGACCTGCCAGCGCCACAGAAGCCACGCCAGCAAGGTGCCGTTAAGCCCCAGCAACAGCATGTTGCCGAGCAGTTGCGGCCCTGCGCCGGGGCCGATGGCGCTCAGCAGCCACCAGGTGGCGAAGCCCATCGGGCGGTGCAGGT
The DNA here is from genome assembly GCA_964470565.1 of uncultured Rubrivivax sp. Taxonomy (GTDB): domain Bacteria; phylum Pseudomonadota; class Gammaproteobacteria; order Burkholderiales; family Burkholderiaceae_C; genus Rubrivivax. The sequence continues at coordinate 301,655 of CAYYDJ010000001.1, read as the reverse complement.
GCTCGGTGAAGAAATGCCGATGCCCGAAGAACCACAAGGGGTCGTCGGTGCTGCGCACGATGGCGTCGATGAGATGGTCGTCGAGAAAGAACTCGGCCCTGCGCGCGTGCAGGCTCACGATCAGGCTCAGGCCCAGCAAGGCCACCGCGATGGCCGCCCGGGTGGCCCAGCGGCGGTCAAGCGGCTCGACGTTCATCCAGCGCCGGCTGCCGCGAAGGCGCACGCGCCCATGGCGGCCAGCGTCAACCAGCTGTAGCCGTCGCCGAGGACGAAGCTCACCGGGTCCTCACCGGACAGGTTGCCTCGTGCCACCGTGAGCCAGATCCGCATGGTCCATCCCAGTTGGAGCGGAATCAGCCCCCAAAGCCAGCCGGGCGAAGGGTACAGCGCCTTGCCGTTCTGGCTGTCGATGTACAGCGTTAGCACCAGCACGGCGGCAAAGCCGCTGGCCACGCCCATGGCACGCAGGATGGGCAGGTCTTCGACGCCATAGCCGCGTCCGGGCAGCAGGGCCTTGGCGCCAATCGACGCCCGCTGCAGTTCGGCGCAGCGTTTGACCAGCGCCAGGCTCAGGAACAGGAACCACGCGAATCCCAGCAACCAGTTCGACAGCGGGACTGCCACCACCAGCGCACCGGCCAGCACCCGCCAGGCGTACAGCACCGCCAGCACCAGGACGTCGACGACGGGCATCGTCTTCAGCCGGCTGGAGTACGCCAACGTCAACACGACGTAGCCGGCCAGCATCGCCAGCAGCGAGGGAGAGAGGCTGGCGGCGATCAGCAGCCCGGCGGCGCCGGACAGCAACGCGAACGAGGCCCCCAGCCCCAGCCCCAGTTCGCCGCTGGCCAGCGGACGATGGCGCTTGAGCAGATGGGCACGGTCGGCTTCGAGGTCGAACAAGTCGTTGAGCAGGTATGAGGCCGAAGCGCAGAGGCCGAACGCAACGAAAGCCGCCGCCGCGTGCCACCATTGATCGGGATTCCGGACATGGGCCGTGACCAGCGGCAAAAACACCAGCAGATTCTTGCTCCACTGGCTCGGGCGCATCGCCTTGAGCAAGGCCCACGCCACCGCCGTCTGGCGCTCGAAGATCCGGGCCTGCGGATGCAGCCGCTGCAGACGGCGCCGCACGCCGGCCGATGGACAGACGGCCAAAGCCTCGGCGCTGGCTTGCCAGATGGGCAGGTCATCGCGGCTGTTGCCTGCATAGGCAAAGGGGCCTCGTGCGTGCGCGCGGATGGCCTGCAGTTTTTGCGGGCCGGAGAGATTGACCGAGCGGGTGGCCAGGACCTGCGAGAACAGCCCGACGTGCGCAGCAACGGCGCTGGCCACCCGTTCGTCGGATGCCGTGGCCAGCACCAGCGTGCGCCCGCGGGCATGCTCGTCACGCAGGAACGCCAGGAAGGCCTGGTGCATCGGCAGGCCATCGGGCGCCGGCACGACGCGCGACGCGATCTCGCGCTTCAAGGCCACGCGCCCGCGACAGAGCCAGGCCATCAGCAGCAGCAAGAACCAGGGGCTGCGCCGGAGCAGCGACAGAGCAGCCTCCTTGAGGGTGTCGGTCCGGATCAGGGTGCCGTCCATGTCGACATACAGCGGCAATTCATGGCGCACCATGCGAGGCAGTGTAGCGGCGGACCTGAGCCGCTCAGGCGATGGAACAATCGACGCCGATGACCGCCCCCGCCCTGATCCTCGGCTCGACCTCGCGCTACCGGCGCGAGCTGCTGTCGCGGCTGCACCTGCCGTTCACGGTGGTGGCGCCGCAGGTCGACGAGACGCCGCGGCCCGGCGAAGCGCCGGCCGCGCTGGCCCTGCGGCTGGCACTGGAGAAGGCGCGCGAGGTGGCGGCACGCCATCCCGAGGCCATCGTGATCGGTTCCGACCAGGTGGCCGACCTCGACGGCGAGGCCATCGGCAAGCCCGGCACGCACGAGCGCGCCGTCCGGCAGCTGCGGCGCATGAGCGGGCGCCGCCTGGTCTTCCAGACCGGCGTGGCCGTGCTGCGGCCGTCCACCGGCTTCGAGCAGGCGCTGCTGGCGCCGGTGCGGGTGAGCGTGCGGCGGCTCACGGACATTGAGATCGAGCGTTATCTCGAACTCGAACAGCCCTACGACTGCGCCGGCAGCGCCAAGTCCGAGGCGCTGGGCATCGCGCTGCTGGAGGCGATCGACAGCGACGACCCGACCGCCCTGGTCGGGCTGCCGCTGATCCGCACCTGCGAGCTGCTGCGCCAGGCCGGGCTGGACCCGATCGCCCACGCCGGCCGATGAGCGACGCCCAGCCCACGGGCCGGTTGCTGCTGGTGCCCAACACACTGGACCACGGCAGCGAGCCGCAGGCCATCGAGGCCGTGATCGCCCACGGCGTGCTGCAGCAGGCCGCCGCGCTGGCGCACTGGGCGGTGGAAGACGCCCGCAGCGCCCGCGCCTTCCTGAAGCGCGTGGCCGAGCGCGTGCCGCTGGCCCTGCCCTTGCAGCAGATCGCCATCAGCGAGCTGCCGCGGCCGCGCAAGGGCAGCCGCGAAGGCGTCGACCCGGCGCAGTGGGCGCTGCTGCTGCAGCCCGCGCTGCAAGGGCACGACCTGGGCCTGCTGTCCGAAGCCGGACTGCCGGCGGTGGCCGACCCCGGCGCGGCGCTGGTCGCCGCGGCCCATGTCGCCGGCCTGCCCGTGCTGCCGCTGGCGGGCGCCAGCTCGCTGCTGCTGGCGCTGGCGGCCAGCGGCTTGAACGGCCAGAGCTTCGCCTTCGTGGGCTATCTGCCGCAGGAGGCCGAGGGCCGTACGCGTCGCCTGCGCGAGCTGGAAGTGCTGTCGCGGCAGTGGCAGCAGACGCAGCTCTTCATCGAGACGCCTTATCGCAACGCCGCGCTGGCGGCGGCGCTGCTGGCCACGCTACAGCCGCAGACGAAGCTGTCGATCAGCTCGGGGCTGACGCTGGCTGGCGGCTGGTGCCGCACGTCGACGGTGGCGCAGTGGCGGCACTCGCCGCCGCTGCTGTCGGACCGGCTGCCGGCCGTGTTCGCCCTGCTGGCCGCTTGAGTGCTGGCAGCTTCAGTGCCCGCCGAGCAATGCCGCCAGCTTCTTCTTGGGCCTGATGTTGGGCGTCTTGCCGGGCCGCGGTTCGGCCTTGGTCCGCTCCCAGCTGGGCGCCAAGTCGGACGCGGCGGCTTCGTAGGGCTTGTCGAAGAAAGGATCGGCCGACACCGCCGGCGGCGGCGGGCTGCGGCGAGCGGCGTGCTCGTAGCGCTCGGCGGCCGGCTCGCGGTCGTCGTCGCGGCTGCGGCGCGGCGGGCGGCGCGGGCGCAGGTCTTCCAACTCGAAAGGCTCGATCTCCAGCTTCTTCTTGATCAAGCGCTCGATGTCGCCGATCAGCCGCGCGTCGTCGCGCGTCACCAGCGTCACCGCCAGGCCCGACGCGCCGGCGCGGCCGGTGCGGCCGATGCGGTGCACGTAGTCTTCGGCATTGAAAGGCACATCGAAGTTGAACACCGCCGGCAGGTCGGCGATGTCCAGTCCGCGCGCCGCAACGTCGGTGGCCACCAGCAACTCGACCTCGCCTTGCTTGAACGCCGCCAGCGACTTCAGACGCTCGTCCTGCGACTTGTCGCCGTGCAACGCGGCCGTCCTCAGGCCGTCGCGCTCGAAGGCCCGCGCCAGGCGCGCCGCGCCGAGCTTGGAGTTGACGAAGACCAGGGCCTGCGACAGCTCGCGCTGGCGCAGGAACTGGCGCACCGCGGCGCGCTTGTCGTCGTCGCTCACGTTGTAGAAGCGCTGCTCCACCGTGGCAGCCGTGGCGTTGGGCCGCGCCACCTCCACGGTCACCGGCTCCTGCAGGTAGCTCTCGGCCAGGCGGCGGATCTCGGGCGAGAAGGTGGCCGAGAACAACAGCGTCTGCCGCTCCTTGGGCAGGTACGACAGGATGCGCTGCAGGTCGGGCAGGAAACCGATGTCGAGCATGCGGTCAGCCTCGTCGAGCACCACGTACTCGACTTGATTCAGCACCGCGTTCTTGGCCTCGATGTGGTCCAGCAACCGCCCCGGCGTCGCGATCAGCACTTCGACGCCGGCTTTCAGCGCCAGCGTCTGCGGCTTCATGTCGATGCCGCCGAAAACCACCGTCGAACGCAGCTGGGTGAACTTGGCGTAGTTCTTGACGTTGGCGGCCACCTGGTCGGCCAGCTCGCGCGTGGGCGCCAGCACCAGCGCGCGCACCGGGTGGCGGGCCGGCGACATGCTGGCGTTTTCGTGCCGCAGCATTTTCTGCAACAGCGGCAACGAGAAGGCGGCCGTCTTGCCGGTGCCGGTCTGGGCGGCACCCATCACGTCGCGGCCGGCCAGCACGACCGGAATGGCCTTGGCCTGGATCGGCGTCATCGACTCGTAGCCCGACTCGGCGACGGCGCGCAACAGTTTCGGATCGAGCGCCAGGCTGTCAAAGCGTGCCGGCGGCGCAATTTCTGGGGTTGGGTTCACCCGCGGATTATCGTGCAGCCCTCTGGCCGGCGCTTGAAGGCGGCACTTGGAGCCCTTCCGAGCGCCGTACGTTGCTGTTCAACAACATCTCCTGCGACGGATTGACGAGTTGACGCAATTCCTCACCGCGCGAGGGCCAGACTTCGAGAACGATTCGGCGCAACTTGGGCTGATGCAGTGCAACAAACACGGTAACAGTCGATCTCGGGATACCCACCGTCCTGCCCTAGAATTCGTCACAACATGGCTTTGACAACAGAAAAGGCCTCCGAGCCTTCGCAGGCCCGCAGTAGCCGCAGCAAGCGGTCGACGGTTGATCAGCTTCTCGCGCCTTGGGAGGAGTTCCGGCGCGTCATTCCGCTGGTCTCGCTGAAATCGCTGCTGCTGGGCGCTCACCCATCGGTGCCCAAGGTGGCGGTGCTCATGTGCACCATGCAGGGTCAGCATTTCCTGGCCGAGCAGCTCAATTCGATCGCCACCCAGACGCATCCGCGCTGGGCGATCTGGGCCTCCGATGACGGCTCCGACGACCACACCCACGCGATCCTGGAGTACTACCAGTCGCACTGGGGTGAGGACCGCATCTCGATCCACGCCGGGCCGGCCGAAGGCTCGACGGCCAACTTCCTGTCATTGACCTGCCGCGCCGACATCGACGCCGACTACTTCGCCTATGCCGACCAGGACGACGTGTGGGAGTCCGACAAGCTGGAGCGCGCCGTCAACTGGCTGAAGACCGTGCCCGAGGACGTGCCGGCGCTGTACGGCTCGCGCACGCTGCTGGTCGACGCGCGCAACCAGCACATCGGCTACTCGCCGCTGTTCGAGCGCGAGCCCGATTTCCGCAATGCCCTGGTGCAGAGCATCGCCGGCGGCAACACGATGGTCTTCAACCGCGCGGCGCGCGACCTGCTGCGCCGGGCTGGCGACAACGTCGAGGCCGTCACCCACGACTGGTGGGCCTACATGCTGGTCACCGGCTGCGGCGGCCAGGTCCACTACGACGCCTACCCCACCGTGCGCTATCGGCAGCATGGTTCCAACCAGTTCGGCTCCAATGCCGACGCGGTGGCGCAATTGCGGCGCGCGCGGCTGTTGCTGCAAGGGCGCTTCCGCGGTTGGGTGGACCTCAACCTGCGCGCGCTGGAAGGCGTGCGCCCGTTGATGACGGCGGAGAACCAGCGGGTGCTGGACGCCTTCATCGCCGCCCGCGGCCGCCACGCGCTGGGCCGCTGGATCGGCCTGCAACGGGCCGGCATCTTCCGCCAGACGGCGCTGGGCAATCTGGGCCTGGCGGTGGCCGCGCTGATCAACCGCTTGTAGCCGCCAGCTCGGGCCGCGTTCGCGGCCCTTGCCCCTTGCGCCGCCTTCGTGGCCCTGTGCCCGCTGTAGTACGCTCGCGCCCCGCGTCCCACTGACGGGCGCGCGCCGCGCCAGTTGCCTCTCTTGCCAGATTCCGGGCCGCCCCCAACCCCGCCTCCAGCGTCCATGGCCGCGGTCCTCGTGCTGCACGGCCGCGTCGGTGATTTGCCGCTGCAAGGCCTGCGGTCGGTGGTCGGCCGCGTGGTGGTGGTCGACAACAACGCCGAACCGCTGGCCCTGCCGGCGACGCCGGGCCTGAGCCTGCTGCACAACGCCAACCGCGGCGGCCTGGCCGGCGCCTACAACCTGGCCTTGCAGACGCTGCGCGCGCAGCCTGCAGGCCTGCCGGCGGCCGTCGTTTTCGTCGACCAGGATTCCGACCCCGCCGTGCTGGCCCGCTTCCTGGCCGACGCCCAGGTACAGGCGCTGCTGAACCGCGCCGACGTCGCCGCCGTGTCGCCCGCCTATTGCGATCGCGCGACCGGATTGCGCGGCCGCTACATCGAACTGGGCCGCTGGCGGCTGCACCACCTGCCGCGGCGCTTTGCCGGCCTGCGGCCGGTGGCCTTCGTGATCAACTCGATGTCGGTCTGGCGCACGCAGGCCATGCAGCGCATCGGGCCGTTCAACGAGGCGCTGGCCATCGACCACGTGGACACCGAGTACTGCCTGCGCGCACGCGCGATGAGCCTCTCGGTGTGGGTGCATGGCGACCACGAGTTCGCCCACGCGATCGGCGAGCGCCGCCGCTACCGCCTGCTGGGCCGCGAGCTGCAGGCCGGCGGCCACGGGCCGCAGCGCCGCCGGCTGATCGGCCGCAACACCATGTGGCTGGCGCGCTGCTGGGCCTGGCGCGAGCCGGCCTTCGCCGCCCTGTGCCTGCTGCGCCTGGCGTATGAGGCGGTGGGCATTGCCATCGCCGAAGACCGCAAGGCGCCCAAGCTGGCCGCGTTGTTGCGCGGCATCGGCCAGGGCCTGGTGATGCCGGCCCGGGCCGCTCGCCGATGAGCCCGGTGATCGCCACCCGCGAGGCGCCGGCGGCCGCCGCGGCGCCCGAAAGGATGCTGCCCGCGCTGCTGTGCGCGGCGGCGTGGTCGCCGTATCTGCCGCTGGGCTGCCAGTACCTGGCCTTTGTGCTGTGCGGATTGCTGGCCCTGCGCAGCCTGCACCGCGCCGGCCGCCTGCGCGCGGTGGCGGCTGATCCGGTGTTCAGGGCCGCGGTGCTGCTGTGGGGCTGGCTGGCGTTGTCCAGCGCCTGGTCGAGCGCGCCGCGGTCGGCGCTGGTCTCGCATCTATGGACCTACAGCCTGATGCTGTGGGTGGCGCCGATGGCGCATGCCTGCGGCGCCGCCACCGGCCGCCGCGCGCTGGGCCACTTCATCGCTGCGTCGTGCCTGCTGGCCTTGCTGGTCACGCTCAACGCCGCCGGCGCGCTGCCGGCAAGCTGGGCTTGGCGGCCCTTCGTCGACGTCAGCGGCAACCAGCGCATCGCTTTTTCGTTGCAGCTCGCGTTGGCAGCGGCACTGGCACTGCACCTGGCCTTGCAGCAGCAGGACCGCAAGCCTTGGTTCGTGGCCGCCGCGGTGCTGTGCCTGGTCGGCCTGGCGCTGCAGGACCGCCGCACCGGCATGCTCGCCGCGCCGGTGCTGCTGGCGGCTTTGAGCCTCGCGCACCTGCACCGCGGTCGCCAGCGCGCGCTGCTGCTGTTGCTGATCGCCGCCGCGGCCGTCGCCGCCTGGCATTGGGTGCCCACGGTGCAGCAGCGGCTGGACGAGGGCCTGGGCGAGCTGCGGGCCTATCACTCCGACGGCGACGTCACCACCAGTTGGGGCATGCGCGCCCGCATGTTCGAGGTGACGATGCAGATGGCCGCCGAGCACCCCATCGTCGGCTACGGCGTCGGCAGCTGGGTCAGCCAGTGGCGGCCGCGGGTGGCCGGCAGCACCGCGCTGGAGGTCAACACCACGCCGCACAACGAGTACCTGCTGCTGCTGGTGCAAGGCGGCCTGGTGGCCTGGGCCGCAGGACTGCTGCTGGTGCTGCGCGCCGCCCGCGGCGTGGCCCAGCGTGACAAGGCGGGCGTGCCGGCGCTGCTGCTGCTGGTCGCGCTGTGCTGGGCGGGCCTCTTCAACGTGGTGCTGCGCGACGCCAAGTTCGCGCTGCCGCTGCTGCTGCTGTCGGCGCTGGCCTGGGGTGCCAGCCGCACGCCGCCGGCCGGTGACGCGCGGCGAGAATCGGCGCCATGACCGCCGACGATCCCGGCCTGGCCGCGCTGCAGGCCGAGGCTGATGCCTTGTGCCGCGACCCCCGCCTGCGCGCGCTGCTGCAGGCCCACTGGCCCGAATTCAGCGCACAAGCCGGCAGCCGCCTGCAGTTGGCGATCCACCCGGCCGACCAGATGCTGCTGCATTCGCTGCGCCATCATCGCGACGCCAACGCCGCGGTCAGCCAGTACTACAACGTCGCGTTGCAGCAGTACCAGGCGGCGCGGCAGATCCTCGACACCGTGCTGCCGCCTGCCGCCGGCCGTGTGGCGCTGCTGGACTTCGCCTGCGGCTTCGGGCGGCTGCTGCGCTTTCTGTCGGCCTGCGGGCGCGATCTGCACCTGAGCGCCTCCGAGATCCAGGACGACGCGCTGCAATACGTTGCCGCCAGCTTCGACGCCGAGCCGCTGCCGTCGAGCATGCGTCCCGAGGACTTCCAGCCGGGCCGCCGCTTCGACTTCATCTGGGTGGCGTCGCTGTTCTCGCACCTGCCCGAGGGCTTGTTTCACCGCTGGTTGAAGCAGTTGCTGGGGCTGCTGACGCCGCGCGGCGTGCTGTGCTTCAGCGTGCACGACGAAGTGCTGGCGCCGCGCGACGAGCCGCTGCCGGCGCAGGGCCTGCTGTTCAGACCGCAGAGCGAGAACGCGGCGCTCGACGCCGAGGCCTACGGCACCACCTACGTCAGCGAAGCCTTCGTGCGCAGCGCCATCGCGCGCGCCACCGGCGACGGCCGGCAGCCGCACCGCATCCGCAAGGCGCTGGCGCACGAACAGGACATCTACGTCGTCGCCGCCGACCCGCAGCGCGACCTGTCCGCTTTGGCCGCCTTTCGGCGCGGCCCTTGGGGCTGGGCCGACGAGCGCCGCGTGGTCGGCGAACGCCTGGTGCTCGACGGCTGGGCGGCGTCGATCGACGACGGCGCCCTGCCCGCGGTGACGGTGCGGGTGGACGGCGCGACGCACACCTGCGCCACCGGCCGGCGCCGTGCCGACGTGCGCGATGCATTCGCCGACGACCGACTGCTCGACGCCGGCTGGCGCTTCGAGCTCGAGTTGCCGCCCGAGGGCCGGCAGCCCTGGGTCGAGGTGCTGGCGCCCACCGCGCGCGGCGAATGCGCGCTGCTGTACGCCGGCTGGCCCGGCGGACGGCCGACGACGCCCAGCGGCCACGTCTACCGGCGCGAGATCGACATGGCCCAGCGCTCATCGCTCAGCGTGCTGGCCAGCCTGGTGCCAGCGGGCGCGCGCGTGCTCGACCTCGGCACCGGCAGCGGCGCGCTCGGCCGCCTGTTGCGCACGCAGCGCGGCTGCAGCGTCGACGGCGTGACGATCAGCGAGGCCGAGCGCGAGGCCGCGCGCGACGGCTACGACCGCATCGAGCGGCTCGATCTCGAACAGCCCGGCTGGGAGGCCCGCTTCGCGCCTGGCGACTACGACTGCATCGTCTGCGCCGACGTGCTGGAGCACCTGCGCGAACCGGAGCGCGTGCTGCAGGCCTGCCAGCGGCTGCTGCGTCCCGACGGCTGGCTATTGGCCTCGGTGCCCAACGTGGCTTACGCCGGCATGGTGCTGGAGCTGATGCACGGTGACTGGACATATGGCCCCGAAGGCCTGCTCGACCGCACGCACCTGCGCTTCTTCACGCGGCGGTCGTTCGAGCGGCTGCTGCACGCCGAAGGCTGGCAGGTGCAGCGCGTGGAGCCGATCGAACTGACGTGGTACTACACCGAGTTCTGGACGCCCTTCGACCACCTGCCGCCGGCCGTGGCGCGCTACCTGCTGGCGCAGCCCGACGCCTCGGCCTACCAGTTGGTGTTCGCCGCGCAGCGGCCGGGTGCCACCGCGGCCGCGTCAGCGCCGGCAAGCGTGCCGCCAGCCGACCCGGCGGTGCACGTGGCCGTGTTTGCCAGCACCCTGGTGCTGAGCGGACAAAACGGCGCGTCACGGCGGCTGGCGGCGCTGGGCCGCGTCGGACGCTCGCCGCAGACGCTGGCGTTCGACATCCCGGGCGATGCCCTTGCGGCCATGGCCACCACTGCCGACGTTGCCCCGATGGCCGATGCCGCGCCCGCAGCCGGGCTGTACTGGCAGCCCGCCGACCGCCCGGGCTACCTGCACCTCTACGCGCTGCGCCTGCTCGACGCCGGCGGGCAGCCGGTGGCGCAATGGCAGGCTCAATCCGCCGGCGCGGCAGCGTTGCTGCGCGCCGCGCACCGCCAGCAAGTCGAGGTGGGGGATGCTGCGGCCGAAGCGGGCGCACCACTGCGGCTGCTGCTCACCGGCAACGAGCCCGGCATCACGCTGCCGCTGGCCTTGCCGCCGGGCGTGGCAGTGGCTAACGGCGCTTCCTGGCGGCTGGAGATCGACTGCGGCTGGCCGCTGTCGGCCGACTACCTGGCCTTGCGCGACGCGCTCGGGCCCGGCGTGCGCCTGCCCCGTGACGAAACCGTCGAGATCGTGGTGCCGGTCTATGGCGGCCTGCCGCACGTGCGGCGCTGCCTGACCAGCGTGCTGGGCTCGCTGGGCCAACGGCCGTGGCATTTGACAGTGATCGATGACGCCAGCCCCGACCCGGCCGTAGGCGCCTGGCTGCGCCAGCTGGCAGCGCTGCACCCTGGCGTGAGCGTGCTCACCAACGCGCGCAACCTCGGCTTCGTGGCCACCGTCAACCTCGGCATGCGGCTGGCGGGCCGGCGCGACGTGGTGCTGCTCAACAGCGACACCGAGGTCAGCGGCGACTGGCTCGACCGCCTGCGCGCCGCTGCCTGGCGCGATGCGCGCACCGGCACGGTGACGCCGTTCTCCAACAACGCCACCATCTGCTCGTTCCCGCGCTTTTGCGAGGCCAACGAGCTGCCGTCCGGACACAACGTGGCGACGCTGCAGGCCCTGTTCGCGCGCACGCTCGACGGCCAGAGCGTGGACATCCCCACCGCCGTCGGCTTTTGCATGTACATCCGCCGCGACTGCCTGGACGACGTCGGCGAGTTCGACGCCGCCACCTTCGGCGCCGGCTACGGCGAGGAGAACGATTTCTGCCTGCGCGCCAGCGCGCGCGGCTGGCGACACCTGCACGCGCTGGACGTGTTCGTCTACCACGCCGGCGGTGCGAGCTTCAGCGATCGTCAGCAGACACTGCAGGCCCAGGCGCTGGCGGCGATGCGGCGGCTGCATCCGCAGTACGAGGCGATCGTGCAGGACTTCGTCGCCCGCGACCCGGCCCAGCGTGATCGCCAGCGGGTGATGGCGCAGCTCGGCGAACTTGCGGCCGTCGAGCGCTGAGGGCGCGCTTCAGGACTCGCTGGCGCGTCGACGGCGTCGACGGCGCCGTGGGCTAACCACCGACATAGCGTACCGCGGTCGTCTTGGCGACGTCGGCAAACGGCGTCCCAGCAGCGCCGGCCGCTGGCCGATGCAGCAAGCGCGTCGGCCGTTCGGCGGGCGCGCCGGCAAGCGTCGTGCGCGCTGCGTGGAGCCGATGCGCTTGCTCGCGTCGTCCAGGGCCGGCCTGGATCAGCCAGGTCAGCGCGGCGGCGGCCTGCGCGTCTTGGTCGATCGCGGCTTGCAGCAGCACTTCCAGGTGGTCGGCATAGGGCAGCAGCCGATCGTCGTCGATCAGCAGCCACCAGTCGGCCTGCGCGTGAACGGCCGCCACCTCGTCAAGCGCTGCCGGGCTGGCGGCCAGGGGGCGCAGCGCCAGCCGCCCGGCCCACGGCGCGCACACCGCCTGCAGGGTGCGCGCCGTGCCGCCGACCACGATCACCTCGAGCGGCGGATGCGTCTGCTGTGCGAGGCAGGCGAGCAACTCGCCGAGCGCCTCGGCGCTGCCGCTGGCCCGCACGACGACCGAACCCTGCGGCAGTGGCGCGGGGCGCTCGGCCTGGGCCAGGAAGGCGTGGAATGAACCTTCGCGCCGCTGCTCGTAGTCCCAGCCGTTGAACAGAGGCTCGAAGCCCGGCCCGGCGCAACGCGTGCGGCGGAAGTAGCGATAGTTGCGCGCGAACTTCAGCAGCGCGTGGGCAATGCCGCGGCGTTGCCCCGGAAAGGCCTGCGGCCCCCGGAGGCCGCGCAGCAACTGGCGCACGCCATTAACGACGTGCCGCCGGCCGGCAAAGCGGGTGCGCAGGCACAGGTTGGCGTACTGGCCCTGCAGCGCGGCCAGCGGCTTGACCTGCCCCACGTGCTCATAGGTGCGGTGGACGGCCGCGCAGCCCGGCACATAACGCAGCCGCCAGCCGGCGCAGCGCAGGCGCCACGACAGGTCCACGTCTTCGCAGTACATGAAGAAGCGTGGCTCGAAGCCGCCCACCGCGCGAAGCGCGTCACGGCGCAGCAGCACCGCGGCACCACTGCACCAGCCCGTGTCGCCGGAGACGGGGTCGTAGTCCTTGGGGTGCTCGTAGGGGATCTGGCGCATCTCCCAGGCGGCGACATTTGCGTCGTCAAGCTGGGCGGTTTGCGACAGCCGCTGCAGCGCGCCAGGCTCGGGAATGGCATCCTGGTTCAGCAGCAGCACAAAGGGCGCGGTCACGCCCGACAGCACGGCATTGATCGCGCGGCCGAAGCCGAGGTTGCCGCGGCTGCCGGCGATCTGTACCGTTACGCCAGCGGCTCGCAACTCGTCGACCGCGGGCGTCAACCCCGGCGTGGCCTGCGGCCCTTCGTCGTTGTGCCACAGGTGCACGGTGACGGCGAAGCCCGGCGCGCGGGCCTGGGCGATGGCCCGCAGAGCGGCCTGCAGCTCGGCCAGCCGCGGCCGGTAGACGACGATCACAACGTCCAGCCGCATCGGCCTGGGGCGAGCGCCGTCCGCCGGGATCAGGGTTTGGTCTTCTTGGCGTACTCGGCCGCCATCGCTTCCAGGCCCGGCACGTCGACCTTGGCGCTGCGAGAGATGGCCTCGACGCGGGTCTGCCGGGCTTCGTTCTGGGCCTTGGCGCGGACCTCCCTCTCCAGCATCTCGCGCACTTCGTCGAACGGCAGGATCCCGGCGTCACGACGGCTGACGAGCTGGACGATGTGAAAGCCGAACTGCGTTTCGACCAGGCTGGCCCCGATCTCACCCGGCTTGCCGAGCTTGGCTACCGCGTCCTCGAATGGCTTGACCATGGTGCCGGCTGAGAACCAACCCAGGTCACCGCCCTTGGCGGCGCTGGCGTAGTCGCCGGAGAACTGTCGGGCGGCCTCTTCGAAAGGCATGCCGCCCTGGATCTTGGCCAGCAGTTCAGCCGCCCGGTCCTTGGCTTTGCCGTCGGGGCTGACGCCGATCAGGATGTGCCTGGCCCGCGTCTGCGCCGGCGCCTCGAAGCGCTTGGGGTTGGTGCGATAGACGTCGCGCGCATAGGCGCTGACCGTCTCGTCGCTGAGCTTGACGCCTTGCTGGATTGCGCGCATCTGTGCGTCCGACAGGATGCGCTCGCGCGCCTGGGCCAATGCAGCGGCAACCTCAGGAGACTTGTCGAGGCCCGACTTCTGGGCATCGGTCGCCAGCACGCGGCGGATGTAGACCTGCTCGGCCTGGCGCGACAGGTTGTCCACGCGCGCCATCACGGCGGCACGCGAGGCCTCGGGCACGGCTTCCATTGCGGCTTCGATGTCGGCGCGGGTGACGGTGACGCCGTGCTCACCCGTGACCAGAGGCGCGGGGCCTTGGGCAAGCGACGGCAATGCGATGGCCGAAGCCAGGACGAGGGTGACAGCGAGAGTGCAGGAACGAATAGACGCCATGGGTGGAACGGATGGAAGTGGACGACAAGCCGGCTTGGACGGCTGACCTCGCCAAGGGTTCAGTGGCGAGGCAAACAAAACGAAATGCCGCAGGCGGTGCTGGACCGGCTGCGGCTTCGCAGAAAGCGAGAACGCAAAAAGGGGGCGGGTTGCCCCGCCCCCATTGCTACCCCATATCCCGATCAGAAACGGGTCGTGCGGTGCGGGAACGTGATCCCGTAGTTGCCCGACGTGTTAGCCGAAACGGCGCCGTTGGTCAGCTGCATGAACGAGCCGCCAACGATGGGCAGGCCGAGTTCAGTCGCGACCGGGCCCGGTGCGGTACCGGCCAGACCAGGCGTGGACAGACGGGCCCAGCCATTCACGTTGACACCGGTCAGATCCTTCTTGGTCAGCTGGGCGCCCAGAGCACCACCACCACTGGCGTTGTTGAAGGTCAGCACGCTGACTTCGCCGCAGATGGTCAGCGGCGCGGTCGGGGTTCCCGGAGAGATCACGAACTGGCTGGTGGAACCAACGAAGTTTTCTTCGCGGTTGGCATTGACTGCCGTCTTCCGGTTGTTCGGCACCGGCGACGTGAGACCGGCAGCTGTACCGACGCCGGTGACGCAGATCAGGTTGCCTTCAGCCGTGGTGTTGGCCACCGCGTAACGGTTGCTGGCGCCACCGACAGAGGCGGCGGTATCGCTGTATTCCAGATCGGTGAACACCGTTGTGGCCGCCGCCGCGCTGGTGCCGTAGTTACGTGCAACGTTGTAGCGACGGGTGGCCGACGAGAACACCCAGTCGGTCTTGGCCAGCAGGCCCGCGTCAGTGACGAACTCGTTCATCACCGAAGACACGGCGTATGCGTCAGTCAGACGCGACGCTTGCCGCTTGGTCGCAACGCCGTTGGTGAGCGCGCCCAGGTCGGCAAACAGATACGGCGTGGACAGATCCGGGAAATCGTACAGCGCCGGCGCAACGTAGCTCGTGACACCAGTCGTCGGCAGAACCGGGATCCCGCGGGCGGCGAGGACAGCACCTTCGCTGTCAGCCAAGGCACCACGCAGCAGCGGGTCTGCCGTCTCGTTGCGGGCGGTGGCAACCGGCACCGGATTGGCCAGCTGCGGCGAGAACACGATGTTGCCATAGCCGGGACGGTTGCTGGTCGTGTCATAGGCCTCGACGGCATCACCCACGCCAGCGTACGAAGTGGCCAGCGGCACATTGATGATGGTCCAGGTGGCGGTCAGACCGCCGGTCGGCACGTCCAAGCCCATCTGAACCGCGGCGGAGCCGGCGGGAGCAGTGTTGCGGGACACCGGAATGGTCGCCAGAGCAGCGATCGCCGGGGTGGTTTCCGCGCAACCCGGGGGCGTGCCGGTGCTGGCGTGCTTGGTCGCCGCGTACAGCGGGTTGATATCGGCCGTGGCCGGGAGGAGGCGAGCCGTGAAGGGATCGCCGATGACAGGCACATCACCAGGATAGATGTCGGCCATGTTGAGAATCTCAACATAACCTTCCAGCGTTTCCTTGGCCTTGGCGTCGGCCGACTGATACGAAGCCAGACGACCGGTCACGAAGGTGGAGCCGTTGATCGCGTTGGGGATCGTGCAGCTCTTGTCGGCGGTCAGCAACTTGGCCAAGCCGGTCGTGGCGTCCTTCGTGATGGTGCCGGTCCAGACGTCGCCGGGCGACATCAGGAGCGTGAAGTCGAACACGTCGTCAGAGTTCGACGCGCCGCGGAAGCGAACCTTCACCGCCTTGCCGTTGCGCATGTCGGTGTTGGTGATGCTGAGGTAGGTATCGTTGCCGCTGGCCGCCGAGAAGTAAGGCACGACGACGATGTGGCCGATGCCCTCCTTATTGGCGTACAGGAGGTCCGCGACATTCACGCCGTCGATCGCGTTATTCGCAACCGGCCCGACCACAGCAGCGTTCGCGCCGACGAGGGCGGCTCCGGTGAGCACGGCCGCGGCGCACTGGGCAACAAGGGTTCTCTTCATGATTACGTTGACTCCGGGGTAGATATTGATTAGCGCAACGGAAGCAATCACGCTCCCGTCAATGTAGCACAGGGTCTTGGGGCTACCAGAGGGCAAGCACGCCGAAAGCCCTGTGTGTTGAGATTTCGCAACAGACGTTCGTCCTGTTCACCTCGATAGGCGGGGTCCTCCTGATTTCTAGACAAACGAACGATGGGCATGAGGCCTCAGAGCTTCTGTGGCAACCACCACTGACCCGATTCCAAGAGCCAGACTTCGTCGACACTGGTCTCGATGGTGCCGATGCTACCGCGAGGCAGCAGCGGCTGGTAGGTGACTTTGATCGTCGCGAGGCAGTGGTCGGGCTGTTCGCACGTGACCTTGAACACCTCGGCCGACTTCCAGCTCGCCATGGCACCGAAACGGGCGCGAAAGTTCTCGAAACTCATCACGGCACGGCTGGCCGGGCTGAGGAACTGGTAGGCCTGCTGCAGGTCGCCGGCCAGCATGGCGTTCCAGCGTGCCTGGGCGCGCGCGCGCACGGCTTCTTCGGGCGTGCTGGGCGCCAGCCCGGCGCAGGCCGACAGCAGCGACAGCAGGCCCAGCAGCACGGCGCCGCGGGCGACCCGCCGACGCAACGGCATTGAGGAAAGTGCACTCATCTTCGACATCAAACTCCGGGTGAAAACGCTCACAGCGGGGGATTGCCGCTGCCAGGCGACAGCGATTCTGGCACCGGATTCATCGACGGCGGCTCGACCGGCGGCGGCTGCAGCCCCCGCAGCCGTTCCTTCAAATCGCGGCTGATGGCGCGTGCATCCTCGTCGGAGCGCGCCACGCGCGGCGTGATCACCACCAGCAGCTCGGTGCGATTCGAGTTGTGCGTCTTGGTGCCGAACAGCGCGCCGAACACCGGGATCTCGCTGAGCAGCGGCACGCCGGCTGAACCATTGGTGTTGTTCTCGCGGATCAGGCCGCCCAACACCACGGCCTCGCCGGAACGCACGGCCACCTTGCTGGCGATCTGGCGCTGCAGGAAGCGGCGCTGGCCGCTCACCGAGTCTTCGGCGCCGACGTCGGTGACGGCCTGATTGATGTCCATCGTCACCATGTCGCCGGCGCCCACCGAGGGCGTGACGGCCAGCGCGACGCCGGTGTCCTTGTACTGGATGGTCGTCGTGCGCGTCGTGCTCTCGGCGCTGACCGTCTCGCTGGTCTGCACCGGCACCTGGTCGCCGACGGCGATCTGCGCCGTGTGGTTGTCCAGCACCATCAGCGACGGCGACGACAGCACGCGTACCAGCGACTTCTCGGCCAACGCGTTGAGCACCGCGCGCACGTTGCCGACCGAGTTCTTGAGCGTGTACGAGAAGCCGGCCAGCGCGCCGCCGAGCACACCGCCGCCGGCCGTGCTGAGCACGCTGGTGCCGGTACCGCCGCTGGCGCGCCGGTCGCTGAAGGTCCATTGCAGGCCGTAGCTGGTCTCGTCGGTCAGCGTCACCTCGACGATGCTGGCCTCGATCAACACCTGCGTCGGCGGCAGGTCCAGGCGGCGCAGCGCGTCCTCGATGCGCTCGAACTGCGCCGTGGTGCCGTAGACCAGGATGGCGTTGTTCAGCTCATCGGCCACGACGCGCAGATTGCCGTCGAAGGGCACCGCGCTGGCGGTCTGCCCCGGCACGCCGCCGCGGGCCGTCTGGCTGCTGGCCTGCGGGTTGATCGTCACGCCGCCGCCCGACGCGCCAG
Source organism: uncultured Rubrivivax sp. (assembly GCA_964470565.1). GTDB lineage: Bacteria > Pseudomonadota > Gammaproteobacteria > Burkholderiales > Burkholderiaceae_C > Rubrivivax. The sequence goes on along the minus strand of CAYYDJ010000001.1, from coordinate 284,113 downwards.
TGCCGCGCAAGGCGCTGCTGCTGGTGACGCTGGCCAGGCCCGGCGCGACGCCGGTGGCCGGCGTCGCGCCCGCTTGTTGGCCGGTCCCGAAGATGTTGCCCAACACCTGGCCCAGATGACGCGCCGAGCCGTTGCGCACCGGGTAGACGTGCAGCCGCTGCTCCGAGGCACTGCTGCCCGGGCGGTCCAGCCGCTCGATCCAGCGCCGGGCCTCGTCGAGGTAGGCGGCGCGCGACGTGACGACGATGACGCTGTTCAGCCGCTCGATCGGCAGCACGCGCAAGGCGCCGAACAAGGGCTGCGATTCCGCGGCGGCCGCCGTGGCCGCGGCGGCAGCCGCCTGCTGCTGTGCCGGCGTGCCGGTGCGCGGCGCGGCGGCCGCCGGCGTGAAGAGTTGCATCGCCGCTTCGACGTCACGCACGGTCACGTATTTCAGCGGGAACACGCCAACCGACATGCCGGCCAGCATGTTGACGTCGAAGGTGGCGACCATGCTCAGCCAGCCCTCGGCCTGTGCGCGGCTGCCCGCCAGCACCAGCAGGTTGCGCACGTTGTCCACGCGCACGATGGCCTCGGGCGGGGCCATGGGGCGCAGGATGGCGGCCATCTCGGCCGCGCCGATGTAGCGCAGCGGCACGACGATCGCGCCATAGCCTGGCGGCAGCGGCTCGCCGACCGCGGCCAGGCGGATGCCGGGCACGATGGCCTTCAGCGCGTCGGGCTTGCCGACATGGAACACGCCGCGCGCATCGCGCGCCATCACCAGGCCGTTGGCCTGCAGCGCCGATTCGAGCAGGAAGACCGCGGTGTCCGGCGTCGCCTGCGACGAGGTGACCAGCGTCACGCGGCCCTCCACCGGCGGGTGCAGCATGTAGTCGAGCTTGAGCAGGTCGCCCAGGATCGCGTGCACCACCTCGCGCACCGGCGTGTCCTCGAACCGCAGATCGACCGGCGCGCCCTGCAGCACGGGCGGCGCGGGGGGCGTCGCGTAGACGCGGTCGTTGCCGCGCAGCAGGCGCGGCTGGCCGTCGCTGCCATCGGCGGCCGATGCGGCAGGCGCGGCAGCGGCCGGCGCTGCCGCGGGCTGGGCCGGCGCAGCCAGCGGCAGCAGCAGCGCCAACGGGACCAACAAGGCCGCCAGGGCATTGAAGCGTTTTCGGAGATCGGGCATCACGGGTCTGCTCAGGGTTCCGGCAAGGGAGGCAAGCCATTGCGCACGCGCAATGCATTGACGCGGCGAAGGTTCTGCCGGGCCTCCTCGATCTGGCGTTGCAATTGCGGGTTGACACCGGCCGGCCTGGCCGCCGGCTCGTTGCCGGGCTTCGCATTGTCAGCTGTCGCGGCTGGCGGCTCGTCGGGCGCCGGCCGGCGCAGCGGGTAGACCTGCTCGGTGTCGCCCAGCGCCAGCACGGCCTCGCCGGGGCGCAAGGTCTTCAGCGTCCAGCGGCCCACGGCCTCGCCGATGCGCACGCGCTTCACCTGGCCGTCGACGCGCGCGATCATGCCGCCGCTGCTGTCGGCACTGCCGCCTTCGGCCCGCCGGCCATAGATGCCCAGCACGCGCAGATCGGGCGGCGTGTCGACCACCACCGCCGGTGCCGAGGGCGGCGGCGGCGGTGGCGGCGGCCGCCGCGAGGGCACGAACAGCGGCCGGTCGAGGGTGGCGACATAACGGCTTAGATCGACGTCTGGCGACGGCAGCGCGGCCGGCGCTTCGAGCGCGGGCCGCAGCGGCGCCGGCGCCTGCCAGCGCAGGGCGGCGCCGTGGCCGTCGGGCCGCAGCCACAGCCAGGCCAGGACTGCGGCCAGCCCCAGCACCAGCAGCGCGAGCAGAAGCAGCGTCCAGCGCCTCACGAGACCGTCCTCACGGCAGCCCTCATGGCCGCACCCGCAGCACGAAGAGCTGCAGCTCGCCGACCACCCGTGCCGGCGCGTTGTCGGACGTGCTGGCACCGCTGAAGTTGAAGCCTTCGACGAACAAGCTCGGGCTCAGGCTGGGCAGCGCCGCCAGCGTGGCCTGCATGGCGGCCAGCTCGCCGTCGGCGCGCAGGCTGATGGGGATGCGGTCGAACTGCTTGTGCACGCGCGCCGGCAGCACCTGGATGCTGACGACGTCGAGCCCGCCCTTGCTGAAGACCTCGCGCACGCGCTGCTGGGCATCGTTGCCGGCCTGGCTGGCGTCGCGGGTCGACGGATAGGCATGGCGCTCGACGATGCGCTCGGCAGCCGCCGCCGCCTCCTTCAGCCGGCCGCCATCGGCCGCCAGCCCGGCCAGGCGGGCGTAGCGCGGCTCGGCAGTCTCCAGCCGCCCTTGCGCCGAGCGGCGCTGGTCCAGCACCGCCTGCACACCCCAGGCCAGCAGCGCGGCGATCAGCAGCAGCCAGAAGGCCGCGGCCCAGCGGACGGCGCGTTCCGGCATCACGGGCGCGCTCCGCTCGCCGCAGCCGAAGCGGCTGCAGGCACCGAGGCCGCAGTGACCGCAGCGACCGCAGTGCCCGCGGCGGGTGCCGACGCTGCCGGCGCCGCGGCCGTCGATGTCGTGGCCGATGCCGCCGTTGCCGCCGCCGTCACCGGTCGCAGCGCCTCGGGCGCCAGGCTGAACTCGATCGTGAAGTTCTCGCGCCCGCCCAGGGCCCGCGTGGCCGGCGCCGGCGCCCTGACCTCGCGCACCTGCGGCTGGCTGCTGAGACGGTTCATCAGCGCCGCGGCGTTGGGCGTCTGGCCACTGAGCGTGACGCGCGCGCCCTGCACTTGCAAGCGCTGCAACCAACTGTCGTCGGGCACGGCCTGGGTCACCAGGTCCAGCACCGACAGCGGATCCACGCGCTCGGCCATCAGTTCGCGCAAGGCCTCCAGTTGGGCCTGGGCCTTGGCCAGCGCCTCGCGCTGGGCCAGCACCGGCGCCAGGCGTTGTTGGAGTTCGGCTTCGGCTCGTTCGGCCTGTTGGGCTTTCAGGCGCAACTGCAGCACGGGCGTGACGGCCGCTGCCAGGAGCAGCAGCAAGGCCAGCAGCAGCAGCGCCAAGGCCAGCCCGCGCCCGCGGCCGCTGCGGCGCTGGCGCGCCGCTTCACCGAAACCGCGCAGCACGACCGGCAGGTTCTGGCCGTCGAAGGCCCAGACCTCGGGCGCGCCGCCACGGCCCAACTCGGCCGCCACCGTCTCCAGCCGGCCTTGCACGGCGCGGCGCGAAGCCAGCAGCGCGACCCATTCGCCGGGCGTCTGCCCTTCGCGCGCACCCCAGACCAAGTCGGCCGGATCGAAAGGGCTGGCCAGGCGGACCTGCAAGGCCAGCGCATCGTCGCGGTCGGCGGCGGCCATGGCCGGCGGCAGCATCACGCGGCTTTCCAGCACCTGGTCGGCCGGCAACTCGACGGCCGTGAAAGGCGCGGCGAGCAGTTCGCGCGCGTCGGCCGCCACGCGGCGCCGTTCGCCGACCCACAGCGACTGCGCACCGTCGGCCTGCAGCAGCCGCACCGCCGGCTGCGGCGCCAGCCAGGCGAAGGCCGGCAGCCGCGGCAGCTCGCGCCACGGCTGCAGCAGCAAGGCGCCCAGCGCCGCCGCGTCGAGGCGGCCGGCCGCCGCGGAATCAGCCACCGACATGCAGTGCGCTCACCGCGGCGGTGCTCGGCGCGGGCAGGCGGCGGACCGACGTGCGCAGCGTGCGCCAAGGCGGGCCGCCGGGCGTCGCCAGGCGCAGGTCGACGTCGCGCTGCACGGCCCACTGCGAGCCGTCCGACTCGGGCACGAGAGCGGTGATTCGGTAGCGGCTGCTGACCGTGGCATCGATGTAATTGGCCTCGAGTCGGGTGGTGTCGATCGCACCGGCTTCGCGTTGATCGGCGATGCGCTGCGCCAGAACGGCGTCGCCGCGGGCCAGGATGAACAGAACCTCGGGCGGTGCAGCGAGCGGGTTGACCTTGCCGCTGCCGGCGGAATCGGTGGTCAAGAGGGGCGCGATCTTAGCAAACAGGTCCGCATCGACCCCCGGCACCGACAGGAGTTCCTCGATCAGCTCGAAGCGCGCCGGCTGCTCGCCGTTGGCCGGGCGCTGGCGGCGCTCCTGCACCGCGGCGGCGAGGCTGCGCGCGGCCGCCTCGTCCAACCCGCCGGCCAGGCGGAAGACGTCGGCCAGCAACGGCGGCGGCGCGCTGTTGAGGTCGACCAGGCCCGTCAGCGGCATCAGCAAGACCTCGATCTCGCGGCCGTCGACGTTGAAGCTGCGGCGGCTTGTGCCGCTGGGCGCCGGCGTCACGCCGGCGAGCTGCTGCAGCGCCAGCTGCGCGGCCGCCCGCCCGCCGGCGGCAGCCAGCACTTGCGCGCGCGCGGCGCCGGCCAGGCGCAGCTCGCTGCGCTGCGTGGACACGAGCCCGGTGACCAGGATGGTCAGCGCCGCCACCATCCACAGCACGATGACCAGCGTGACGCCTCGCGTGGAACGTTGGGCGCGCGACGTCACGGCGGCGCGCTCCCGCCGATCACGAAGCGCCCGCCCGGCCGCAGCGGCGTGCGCACGGCCAGCACCAGCGGCGGCCAGGCCATGGCCGCCGTGGCGACGTCCAGCCGCAGGCGCGGCGGCACGCGCTCGACGTCGGTCCACTGCGGCTGCCAGCCGGCGGCCAGGCCTTCGCCACCGTAGCCGAGGCTCAGCGTCTCGACGCGGCGGGCCAGCACGCGGTGCTCGGCCTGCGCCCAGTCCGGAAACTGCCCGGCCGGCACGCCCAGCGGCGCATAGCGCAGCACCAGCGACTGGCTGCCGTCGTCGGCCGGCTCGAGGGCCAGGCGGAAGGCGAAGCGCCCGGCGGCGCCGAAGCGCGCCGGCATCACCGCGACCCAGGCCACGCCTTGCGGCTGGGCGTCGAACAGCAGCCGCCGCTCGGGACCAACGGCCCGCAGCGGCAGCGTGCGCTCGAACACCTCGCGCAAGAAGGCGGCGCCGACGCGCAGTTCGTCGAGCGTCTCGATGCGCTCGTCCACGCGCGTGGCCGATTGCGCCAGGCCGCGCAGCGAGGCGCCGAGCGCCAGCACCACCAGCGACAGCACGGCCAGCGCGACGACAACCTCGACCAGCGTCAGGCCGGCGCTGCGGGGCAGAGCGGCGCGCGTGTTCACGGCAGCTTGTCTCCCGCCTGCGGCACGGCTTGCGGCAGCAGCGTGCCCAGCTCGACCTGGCGCGGGCCGGTGCGGCCCTGCCAGCGCACCGCGATGCGCACCTCGTGCAGCAGCGGCGTCTTGAGGTCCAGCCCCGGCGGCAGCGGCAGCGGCCGGCTGGCCACGCTCCATTCGAAGCCGGCGCCCTGGCCCTGCTCGGCCCAGCCGGTGGCGGGCACGGCCTCGCGCGCGTCCAGCAGCGACTGCGCCAGCACGGTGGCGCGCTCCTGTTGCGACTGGTCGCCCAGGCCGCGCAGCACGCCGGCGTCGACCTGGTACAGCAGCGTCAGCGACAGGGCCAGCACGGCCATCGCGACCAGCAACTCCAGCAGCGAGAAGCCGCGCAGCGCCGGCTTCATCAGCGCTCGATCGCGGTCTGCGACACCGCCGCCGACAGCCAGTCGACCGTGATGCGCACCCCGCTGCCGTCGGCGCGCAGCACGTCCACGCTGCCGCCGGTGGCGCCGCCGTGCGGCAGGAAGCGGATCGCGCCCACCTGGTCGGGGCTCCACTCGATGCCGGCGACGGTCAGCCGCAGTTGCAAGGGCTGCGGCAGCGGCCGTTGCGGGCCGGCGTCGGGGCCGAAGTGGCGGTCCGCCAGGTCGACGAGGTAGCGCACCTCGCGGCCCTGGGTCAGCGCCTGTTCGCGGGCGGCGCGCAGGCCGGTGACGATGGCGCGCACGGTGTCGCGGTAATGCATGCCGTCGCGCAGCTTTTCCAGCGCCGGCGGCACCAGCGCCACCATCAGCGCCGCCAGCGCCAGCGCCACCACCAGCTCGATGAGCGTGAAGCCGCGCGCGCCGCGCGGCCGGGGCTCAGCGGGTGTTGCGCAGATCGGCGTTCTCGCCGTCGCCGCCCGGGGCTCCATCGGCACCCAAGGAGATGATCTCGGTCGAGCCGTCGGCCTTCAGCCCGTACTTGTAGGGCCGGCCCCAGGGGTCGTTCGGCACACCGCCCTTGAGGTAGGGGCCGTTCCAGCCGCTGCTGACGCTGGCCGGCTTGGCGACCAGCGCGGCCAGGCCCTCCTCGGGCGTTGGGAAGCGGCCGACGTCGAGCTTGAACAGCTCCAGCGTCTTGTCGAGGTCGGCGATCTGCACCTGCGCCGTCTTGGACTTGGCGCCGCCGAGCTGGCTGAGCACGCGCGGGCCGACGAGGCCGGCCAGCAGCGCCAGGATGGCCAGCACCACCAGCAGTTCGATCAGCGTGAAACCCGCGCGGCGCAGACGTGCGGCGGGTGGGGAAGCGAGGGAAGACAAGGGCTTGGGGCCTCGGTGAGGCGGCCGGCAAAAAGGGCTGCGAATTATGCCGCGATCTCGTTGACCGACAGGATGCCCAGCAGGATGGAGACGATGATGCCGGCGATCAGCACGCCCAGCACGACGATCAGCAGCGGCTCCAGCAGCGCCAGCATGCGCTTGAGGCCGGTCTCCACGCGCTGGTCGGCGATGCGCGCCAGCTCCAGCAGCAGCGGGCCCAGGCGCCCGGTCTCCTCGCCCACGCGCACCAGGTTGACGGCCAGTGGCTCGAACTGGTGTGTGTCGGCCATCGCCTGCGCGAGGCGCGTGCCCGACTTCACCGGCATCACCATGCCGCGCAGGGCCTGCCGCACCGGCTGGCTGGACACGGTGTCGACCGCGATGTCCAGCGCCGCGAGCAGCGGCACGCCGCTGCTGGCCAGCGTGCCCAGCGTGCGCGCGAACAGCCCGAGCTGGAAGCCGTGCAGCAGCCGACCCAGCAACGGCAGCCGCAGCAGCAGCGCCTGCCAGCGCACCTGGCCCGCCGGCGAGCGCCGCCAGGCGGTGAAGGCCACCGCCAGCAGCAGCAGCGCGCCGACCCAGACCAAGCCCCAGTCGCGCGCGTGATGGCTCAAGGCGAGCACGATGCGCGTGGGCAACGGCACCGCGTCGCCCATGTCGGCGAACAGTTTCTCGAACTGCGGCACGACGAAACCGATCATGCCCACCAGCGACAGCAGCGCCACCACCAGCAGGATGGCCGGGTAGGTGGCCGCCGAGATCACGCTCTCGCGCAAGGCCGCCGAGCGCGCCAGGTGCTCGGCCAGGCGCTCCAGCGTGGCCGGCAACTGGCCCGCGGCCTCGCCGGCACGGACCATCTGCACGTAGAAGTCGCCGAACACCGCGCCGTGACGGGCCAGCGCGCGGCTCAGCGGCGCGCCGCCCTTGACGTCGTCCAGCACCTGCTGCAGCAAGGCCTGCACCGGCGGCTTGGCGCTCATCTCGACCAGGATGCGCAGCGCATAGGCCAGCGGCAGGCCGGCGCGCAGCATGACCGCCAGCTCGTGGGTGGCGGCCAGCACGTCGGCGCGCGTGACGCCGCGCTTGCGGTTCCACCAAGGGGCCCGGCGCGCGGCCGGCGCACCGGCCAGCGCCGCCGCCGTGGCGCCGGCGCCGGCCGGCTGCACCGCCACCGGCACCAGGCCGCGCTGCTGCAGCTGGCGCAGCGCCTGCTCGGGGCTGGCCGCTTCCAGCCGGCCGCTGGTCATGCGGCCACCGGCGGCTTCGACGGCACGCCAGTCGTACTCAGGCATCGCCGGCGTCCTGCGTGGCGCGCAGCACTTCCTCGATCGTCGTCAGTCCGGCGGCCACGCGGCGCAGGCCGTCTTCGTGCAGCGACAGCATGCCGCCCTTGACCGCCAGCGTCTGCAGCGCGCCGGCGTCGGCGCCTTCGGCGATGGCGCGGCGCGTCGCGTCGTCGACCACCAGCAGCTCGTAGATGCCCAGCCGGCCGCGGTAGCCGCTGCCGCGGCATTGCCCGCAGCCCACCGCGCGATAGACCGGCGCACCGGGCGCAACGTAGCGCTGCAGCCCGGTGCTGCGCAGCCACGCCGGGTCCGGCGTCTCGGGCGCCTTGCAGTGCTCGCACAGCCTGCGCACCAGGCGCTGCGCGACCACGCCGTTGACGGTTGACGTGATCAGGAAGCGCTCGACGCCCATGTCGACCATGCGGATCACGGCACTGGCGGCGTCGTTGGTGTGCAGCGTGGACAGCACGAGGTGGCCGGTCAGCGCGGCCTGCACGGCGATCTGCGCGGTCTCGCCGTCGCGCATCTCGCCGATCATCACCACGTCGGGGTCCTGGCGCAGGATGGAGCGCAGCGCGTTGGCAAAGGTGAGGCCGATCTGCGCATGCACCTGGATCTGCACGATGCCGGGCAGCTGGTATTCGACCGGGTCCTCGACGGTGACGATCTTCTGCGTGCCGGCGTCCAGCCGCGCCAGCCCCGCGTACAGCGTGGTGGTCTTGCCGGCGCCGGTGGGGCCGGTGACGAGCAGGATGCCGTGCGGCCGCGCCAGCATCTCGGCAAAGCGCGCCAGCGTGTCGGCCGGCATGCGCATGTCTTCCAGGCTCAGGCGCACCGCGGTGCGGTCGAGCACGCGCATCACCACGCTTTCGCCGTGCACGCTGGGCACGGTGGAGACGCGCAGGTCCAGCTCGCGGCCCTTCACGCGGGTGCGGATGCGGCCGTCCTGCGGCAGCCGGCGCTCGGCGATGTCCAGGTGCGCCAGCAGCTTGATGCGCGAGGCCACGGCCGCGCCCTGGCGCGGCGGGATCACCTCGGCGGTGTCGAGCGCGCCGTCGACGCGGTAGCGCAGGTGCAGGCCATCCTCGAAGGGCTCGAGGTGGATGTCCGACGCGCGCAGCTCGATCACGCGGCCGATCAGCGTGTTGACCATGCGGATCACCGGCGCTTCGCTGGCCAGGTCGCGCAGGTGCTCGACGAACTCGCCGCTGTCGACGTCGTCGTCGCCCGCGGCGCCGTCGTCGGCCGCAGCTTCGGCGGCACGGTCGGCCAGCGCCTTGTCGATCTCGCCCGGCGCTGCCACCGCCACCTGCAGCGGCAGGCCGGTGGCCAGGCGCAGCGCCTTCTGCACGAAGGCGTCGTCGGGGTCGGGCAGGGCCACGCTCAGGCCGCGCTCGTCCACCGCCAGCGGCAGCACGTGGTGGCCGAGCAGAAAGCCGCGCTGCAGGCCCGGCACCTCGGGCAGCTCGGCCGGGAAGTCGTCGCTGCCCAGCAGTCGCAGGCCGTGCATCTGGGCGCGGGTGGCGGCGATGTCGGCCTCGGACACCAGGCCCAGCTGCACCAGCACGTCGGGCAGCCGCTTGGCCAGCTCGGCGCTGGCGGCCTGCGCGCGCTCGAGGTCGCGCGGGCCCAGCTTGGCCGCGGCGACCAGGCTGTCGCCCAGGCGCTGGTCGGCGGGGTTGATGATCGCGGCGTCAGTGGACATGGGCAGGGGCGACGACGGCCCGCGGCTTGCGGGTCATGAAGGGCAGCTCGATCAGATGGTACGAGAGGATGGCCGCTGCGAAGGTCAGCGGCACGCCGACCAGCACGCGCGTGGTCAGGCCGAGCTTCAAGTGGTCTTCCATGATCAGCAGGATCGGGTGGTGCCAGATGTACAGGCCATAGCAGATGCTGCCCAGGAATACTGTGGGCCGCGCCTCCAGCAGCGGGTGCAGCCAGCTGCGCCGGCCCAGCACCAGGCCGGCCACCAGCAGCAGCGACAGCACCATGCAGACCTGCGACTGCCACAGGTACCAGGCGCGGTCGTAGTAGCTGGCGCTGAAGCCCCAGACGAAGAGCACCGCGGCCACCGGCGGCGTGGCCCAGCCCAGCGCCGAGCGCAGCGCCGGCGACAGCCCGTCGGCCTGCGAGCGGCGATAAAAGGCCAGCGCCGCACCGAGGCACAGCCCGTCCAGCCGCACGTCGGTGCCGTTGTACAGGCGCGCGAAGCCGGCGCCCTGCGTGGCCAGCCAGCAGCGCCACGCGGCCGAGGCCAGCGCCCCCACCACCAGCAGCACCGCCATCAGCCGCCAGTGGCCACTTCGTCGGCCCAGCCACAGGATCAGCAGCGTGAACAGCAGCGGCCACAGCGCGTAGAACTGCTCCTCGATCGACAGCGACCAGGCATGGCCGAGATACGGCGACATCGGCCACTCGAAGGCGCGCGCCCAGTTCATGAAATAGAACAGCGTCGCGCCGATGGCCCTGAACTCCGGCGTGCGCGGCCGGCCGAGCCACAGGACGGCCAGCGTGTAGACCAGCAGCATCGCCAGCAGCGCCGGGAACAGCCGGCGCACGCGGCGCTGGTAGAAGCGGCGGAAGTTGACGCGGCCCGCGGCGTCCTGGTCCTTGATCAGCAGCGAGGTGATCAGGTAGGCGCTCATCAGGAAGAAGGTGTCCATGAAGATGATGGCACCCGGATACCAGTGATAGTGCAGGTGCGCGGCCAGCACGCCCAGCGTCATCAGGCCGCGCGCGCCGTCCAGCGAAGCGGAATAGCCGAGCGGGAACTCGCGCTTGCGGGCCGTCATGCCAGCCATCGCTCACCCGTCCCTGCGCGCCTGAAGGGCCGCCACTGCGCCGCCCACACCGTGGCCGGCGGCGCACCCGCGGTGCCCACGGCGGGCCATTGCCCCGGCGGCGGCGCGGCGTAGGTGCCGAACAGCAGGTCCCAAAAACTGAAGTAGGCCGCGAAGTTCTTGTCGTGGTGCTCGGGCTGCAAGGAATGGTGCACCCGGTGGACGGCCGGACTGACCAGCACCCGGTCCAGCGGGCCGAAGGAGATGCGCGCATTGGCGTGGATGAAGAACAGCCAGGCCGCGCCGGCCCAGGCCAGCAGCAGCGGCGCGCCCGCGGGTGCCTGCACCAGCAGCGACGCCGGGATCAGCACCGTGACCAGTTTCATCAGGTCCTCCAGCCAATGCACGCGCAGCGTCGTCGTGACGTTGAAGCTGGGATCGGAATGGTGCAACTCGTGGACGCGCCACAGCGGCGCAAAGCGGTGCTGCGCGCGGTGCGTCCAGTAGTAGAAGAAGTCCAGCACCGCGATCTGCAGCAGCAGCTGCAGCCACGCCGGCACCTGCTGCACGGCCGCGCGCAGCGGCGCGGACCAGGCTGCCAGCGGCGTGACCAGCGGCTGCAGCAACTGCTGGCCCGCGGCCATCTGCAACAGGCTGATGGCGATGGCGACGCCGATGAAGCGCAGGTTGAACCAGGCGGCGCCGGCAGCGGGCCGGCGGGCGCGGTACAGCCGTTCGAGCACGAAAATCAACAGCATCCAGGGTGCATAGGCTTTGACCTGCTGCCACCAGGGCAGTGCCAGCCGGTTCGTGAACAGATCGATCAGGGTGTCCACGGCAACGCGAGGCAACGGGCGAACGCGGGCTGCGATTCTAGGCGGCGTGCGCCGCTGGCCTGAACTCGGGCAGCGCGCGGCGCAGCGCCTGGCGCACCTCGTCATCGCCCGGCAGGGGCTGCGCGCGCGCGGCCAGCGCCAGCAGCTCGGCGATCGAGCCCTGCTGCGGCGCCAGCCGCGCGATGCGCAGGCGATCGAAGGGCGTGGCCAGCGTGGCGTCGGCGTCGGCCAGCAGTTCCTCGTAGAGCTTCTCGCCCGGGCGCAGGCCCGAAAAGACAATTGGAATCTCGTCCAGCGTGTGGCCGGCCATGCGGATCAGGTCGCGCGCGAGGTCGACGATGCGCACCGGCTTGCCCATGTCCAGCACCAGCACCTGGCCGCTGTCGCCGATGGCCGCGGCCTGCAGCACCAGGCGCGCGGCCTCCGGGATGGTCATGAAATAACGAATGATGTCAGGGTGCGTCACCGTCACCGGGCCGCCGCGCGCGATCTGCTCCTTGAACTTCGGGATCACGCTGCCGCTGGAGCCCAGCACGTTGCCGAAGCGCACCGCCATGAAGCGCGTGCCCGGGTGGCGCCGCGCCAGCGTGGCCAGCGCGATCTCGGCGGCGCGCTTGCTGGCGCCCATCACGTTGGTCGGGTTGACGGCCTTGTCGGTGCTGATCAGCACGAAGCGCTCGACGCCGACCTCGGCCGCGGCCAGCGCGGCGTGCCAGGTGCCCAGCGTGTTGTTGCGCAGCGCGGCCCAGGCGTTGTGGTCTTCCATCAGCGGCACGTGCTTGTAGGCCGCGGCATGGAACACCACCTGCGGCTGCCAGGCGGTGAAGGCGGCACGCAGCTGTGGCAGGTCCTTCACGTCGCCGATCAGGCGCACCAGTTCGATCGACGGATGGCTTTGCGACAGCTCCTGCTCGATCGAGTAGAGGTTGAACTCGCATTGCTCCAGCAGCACCAGGCGCGCCGGGCGATAACGCAGCACCTGGCGGCACAGCTCGCTGCCGATGCTGCCGCCGGCGCCGGTGATCAGCACTGCCTTGCCGCGCAGCGTCTCGCCGATGCCGGCTTCGTCAAGCTGCACCGGCGCGCGGCCCAGCAGGTCTTCGGGCTCGATGTCGCGCAGCCGCTCGATGCGGCTCTTGCCCTCGCGCAGCTCGTCCACCGTCGGCACCGTCAGCACCGGCAGGCCGGTGCCGCCGGCGAGGTCCAGCGCACGCCGCCGCTCCTCGGGCGTGGCCGAGGGCAGCGCCACCACGACGTGGGTGGCGGTGCCGCGCACCGCCTTGTCGCGGATGGCTTCCAGCGGCCCCAGCACGCGCACCGAGCCGATGCGCGTGCGGCGCTTGGCGGGGTCGTCGTCGAGCAGGCCGAGCACGGTCCAGCCCTGCTCGTGGATGCCGGCCAGCAGCAGGCGGCCGGCAGCGCCGGCACCCATCACGATCGCCCGCCGCGCATCGGCCGCGCTGCCGCTGAGGCGCGAGCGCAGGTGCTCGTAGACCATGCGGTAGACGATGCGCACCAGCGTCAGCCCCATCAGCGTGACGATGGGGTGCAATGCCAGCACCGCGCGCGGCACCTTGCGCAGGCCCAGCGCCATCACCACCGCCGCGGCCAGCACGCCGGCCACCGCGCAGGCCACGGTCAGCCGCTTGACCTCGCCGAAGCCCGAAAAGCGCCACAGGCTCTGCGGCATGCGCCAGGCGCTCAGGGCTGCCAGGTACAGCGCGACGACGCCCAGCAGCACCCAGCCGTCGTACGCCGGCCGCGCGCTGATCCAGCGCTCGAAGCCCAGGCGGAACAGGTAGGTCGCGTTCCAGCACAGCGCCACCACCACGCCGTCGATCAGCAGCGACAGCGGCACCCGGTGCGGCCGCAGGCGCGCCAGCAGCCGGTCCAGCCGCTGCCACGGGCCCGGGCGGGGGTCGCGTTCGGTCGTCATGCGCGTTGCACCAGCAGCAGCAGCGTGCGGGCGATCACCCGCAGGTCGGTCCACAGGCTGGCGCGCTCGGCGTAGTCGGCAGCCGCTTGCAGCTTGCGCGGCAGGATGCGCTCGATGTACTCGCGCTCGGGGTCGGCCGCGGCGGCCAGCAGTTCGCCTTCGTCCAGGTGCGCCAGCGACGAGGGATCGGTGATGCCCGGCCGCACGGCCAGTGCGCGCTCGCGCAGGCCCGGCGGGTAGTGCCGCACATAACGCGGCACTTCAGGGCGCGGGCCGACCAGGCTCATGTGGCCTTGCAGCACGTCGATGAGCTGCGGCAGCTCGTCCAGCCGCGTGCGCCGCAGCCACGCGCCGCTGGCGGTGATGCGCGGGTCGGCGCCCACCGTCAGCGCCGGGCCGCGCTGCGGCGCGTCGGCCACCATGGTGCGGAACTTGTGGATGCGAAACGGCCGCCCGCCGCGGCCCACGCGCTCCTGGCGGAAGAACACCGGCCCCGGCGAGTCGAGCTTGACCCGCAGCGCGATCAGCGCCAGCAGCGGCGCCAGCAGCAGCAGGGCCAGCGCCGAGCCGGCCAGGTCGAACAGACGCTTGCCCATCAGGACGCGGGCGGCGGGTCCAGCCCGTCGAACACCTCGGCCAGCGGCACGCGGCAGCCGATGCTGGGCGCGTCGAGCGTAGGGCCTTCGCTCATGTCGAAGAACAGCCATTGGTCCTGCTCGGTGCGGCGGTAGCCTTCGACGCGCCGGGCGTCGGGGTCGACGAGGATGAACTCCTTCAACGACGGCAGCCGCCGGTAGGTGGCGAACTTCAGCCCGCGGTCGTAGGCCTGGGTGCTGGGCGACAGCACTTCGATCACCACGATGGGCGAGCGGAAGATCATCTCGGTGGCCAGGTCGGCTTGGTCGCAGGTGATCAGCAGGTCGGGGTAGAAGATCGCGTCGTCGGCGATCTGCAGCTTCATGCCCTCGGTGAACACGCGGCATGGCGTGCCGTCCAACTGCTCGGCCAGGCGGCGGTTGAGGTTGGACACGATGCAGCCATGCACCCGCCGCGCCCCCACCATCGCGAACACCTCGCCGCGATAGAACTCGTTCCTGTCGGGCTGCTGGTTCTCCCAGTCGAGGTATTCCGTCAAGCTGAGCTGGGTGGCAGGCACGGCCATGGCATCACCTCCGTTGCGGCATTGTGCCGTTCAGGCCTGCAAGGCCTGCCGCACCGCGGCGATCACGCGCTCGACGTCGGCGTCGCTCATGCGCGTGTAGATCGGCAGGCTGACCAGCCGCTCGTAGGCGTGCTGGCTGTGCGGGAACTGCGCCGGCTGCAGCCCGTAGCGATCGCGCCAGTAGGGGTGCAGGTGCAGCGGGATGTAGTGCACGCTGCAGCCGATGCCCTGCTCGAACAGCGATTCGATGAAGCGCTCACGCGCGATGCCGGCGCCGTCGCCCAGGCGCAGCGCGTACAGATGCCAGGCGTGCAGGTCGCCCGCGGCCGGCAGCGGCGGGGTGACCAGCGGCAAGCCGGCAAAGGCTTCGTCGTAGCGCGCGGCGATCTGCGCGCGGCGCTGCTGGAAGCCGCGCGCGCGCTTGAGCTGGTGCAGCCCCAAGGCTGCGGCGATGTCGGTCAGGTTGTACTTGAAGCCCGGCGCGACGATCTCGTAGTACCAGCTCGGCACCTTGGCGGTGAAGCGGTCGAAGGCGTCGCGGCTCATGCCGTGCAGCCGCATCACGCGCGCGCGCGCGGCCAGCGCGGCGTCGCGGGTGACCAGCATGCCACCCTCGCCGGTGGTCATGGTCTTGTTGGCATAGAAGCTGAAGACCGTGGCGTCGCTGGCCAGCGTGCCGACCAGGCGGCCGCCCGCCGTGCTGGGCAGCGCATGCGCGGCGTCTTCCACCACTTTCAGGCCATGGCGGCGGGCGATGTCCAGCAGCGCCGGCATGTCGGCCGCCAGCCCGGCGTAGTGCACCGGCAGCAAGGCCTTGGTGCGCGGCGTGATCGCCGCTTCCACCTGCGCCGGGCTGATGCACAGCGTGGCCGGTTCGATGTCGACCAGGCGCACGTCGGCACCGAGATAACGCACGACCTCGGCGGTCGCGGTGAAGGTGTGGGTGGTGGTGATCACCTCGTCGCCGGGGCCGATGCCCAGCGCCTCCAGCGCCAGGTGCAAGCCGGCGGTGGCCGAGTTGACGGCGATGCACTGCAGGCCTTCGTCGCCGAGGAAGGCGGCGAAGTCGGCTTCGAAGCGCTTGGCCTTGGGGCCGGTGGTGATCCAGCCCGAGCGCAGCGTGTCGGCGACCTCGGCGATCTCCTCGTCGCCGATCTCGGGCAGCGCGAAGGGCAAAAAGGGCTTGGCAGGCGTGTTCATCGTGGTTTGGCCACCCAGGCCAGCACATGGGTGCGCAGCAGGGGCAGCAGGTTCAACGCGTCATGCACGAACGGGTGCACACGGCAGGCGGCGCGCGCCAGCGGCGGCGCCAGCGTGACCCGCCGCGCCGTCACCCGCCCCTGCGGGAACAGGCGGCGCAGCCGCGCCAGCGGCACCCCGCGCACGTCGCGGTTGCGCGGATTATCGACGGTGAAGTCGTACCAGATCACCGCACCCCCCGGCTTCAGCCAGCGCCACATCGCATCGGCCAGCGCCTGCTGGAAGCCGTCGTCGAGCAGTGAGGAGAAGACGGTGGCCTGCAGCACGAGGTCCTGGCTGGCATCGGCCAGCGGGGCGGCGCAGGCATCGCCGGCCAGCAGCGTCAGCGCCGCGGGTAGCCGCTCGCGCGCCTGCTCCAGCCGCTCGGGCAGCAGCTCGATGCCGGTGAGGTGCCGCGGCTCGAAGCCGAGTTGCAGCAGCTCCAGCAGGTTGCCGCCGCTGCCGCAGCCGACTTCGACCAAACGCAGCTCGGCGGCGTTGCCGATGCCGGCGCGCGCAAAGAAGTCCCGCAGCGCGCGCTGGCGCTGCTGCAGCAGCCGCTGCACCTCGGGCCGCAGCGGGCTGTAGCGGTCGCCGTCGGCGCGCCGCGCGTAGCGCTCGGCCACCGCCCGGGGCTCAGTCACGAATGTCCTCGATGGCCTGCAAGAACCGCTGCGCCAGCACCGGATAGGTGTGGTGCGACAGCACGAAGGCGCGGCCGCGCTCGCCCGTCGCGCGGCGCAGGGCGGCGGGCATCGCGGCCAGCTTGCGCAGGCCCTCGGCCACCGCGGCCGGCGACTCCGGCGGCACCGTCAGGCCACAGCCGGCCTCGGCCACCGGGTCGTTGCCGGCCTCCACCGCGTGCAGCACGGGGCAGCCGGCCATCATGTAGTCCATCAGCTTGTTGGGCGCAATGCCGAAGCGGTAGATCGGCACCCGCTGCCAGCCGATGTAGGCGATGTCGATCGCACGCAGGAAGCTGGGGATCTGCGCCTTGGGGATGGCCGGCAGCAGGCTCACGCGGTCGGCCAGCCCTTCGCTGCGCACGCGCTGCTGCAGCCGCGCCTTCTCGTGGCCGTCGCCGACCAGCACGAACTGCAGCGGCTCGTCGCGCAGCAGCGCGGCGGCGTCGAGCAGCGTGTCCAGCGCATTGGGCACGCCGTGCGATCCGGCGTAGCCGACGATGCAACGCCCGCGCTCGCGTGCCGTCTGCAGCGTGGCTTGCAGCGCCGGGCCCAGGCCTTCCGGCTCGCCATGCCATTCGTCGAGCGTGATGCCATTGGGCACGATGGCCAGCCGCCGCAGGTCGAGCCCGCGCGAGGCCATGTAGTCGTGCACCTTGGGCAGCATCGACACCACGAGGTCGGCCTCGCGGTAGGCGGTGTCCTCGGCGGCCTGGCACAGCACGATGAAGGGGTGCCAGCGCGGCATGCCGAACAACTCGCGCGGCGACAGCGGCCACAGGTCGTGCACCTCGTAGACCCAGCGCGCGCGCGCCAGCCGCGCCAGGCGGCGTGCCAGCCAGATGTCCATCGGATAGGTGCTGGAGGCGATCACGACGTCGGGCGCAAAGGCCTGCACCAGCCGCGGCGCGTCGCGCCACACCGTCGACAAGAAGGTCCAGACGTTGCGCGCCCGCCCGACGCCGTTGCCATGGTAGGGCGGCGTGTGCACCCAGTGGTAGTGGATGCCGTCGATCAACTCGTCGCCGGCGCCCGGCTGGCGCGAGCGCACGTGCGAGAAGTCGGCCGCCACCATCTGCACCCGGTGCCCCGCACGCACCCATTCGCGCGCCAGGTAGTAGGGGCGGTACTCCATCCCGAGCGATGGCGTGCCGGCGTAGTGGTTCAGGTAGAGGATGTTCATGCGGCCGGGCGGTCGGCCTGCAGCGCGCGCAGGCGCTCGACGAAGGCCTGCACCGCAGGCCCGAACAGGGCGTGCCGGCACACCCAGGCGCGATTGTCGCTGGCGATCGTGTCGGCCCGGCGCAGCAAGGGCAACAGAAGGTCAGCATCGGGCTGTGCCTCGCCCTCGGGCAGGATGAGCCCGTTGTCGCCGCTCGTCACCAGCTCGCGGTTGGCCGGCAGGTCCGACAGGATGGGAATGCAGCCGTGCGCCATCGCCTCCAGCACCGACACCGCGACCGAATCGCTGCGCGGCAGCGACACATACCACTGCGCGCGCGCATACCAGCCGGCCTGGGTCTGCGCGTCGAGGCGGCCGACGAACTGCACGCGCCCGGCCAGCCCCAGGGCGGCTGCCTGGGCCTGCAGCGCCGGGCGCAGCGAGCCGTCGTTGGCCACCACCAGCCGCAGCGCGGGCCGCTGGCGCGCCCAGGCCGCGAAGGTGCCCAGCACGCGATCGGGTCGGTACAGGGGCTCCAGGCCGCGGTTGGCGAACACCAGGTCCACGTCCTTGGGGCCGGGCGGCGGCGGCAGCGCGTCCAGCCCGAACGGAAAGACCATCAGCTCGCGCGCGCCCAGCTCGCGCATGCGCTGGGCCATCACCTGCGAATCGCTGGTGGCCAGCGTGCAGTCGCGCAGCACGGCGCGCGTCAGCGCGCGCCAGGCCAGGCCACGCTGCGGCGTGAGCAGGATGTCGCTGCCCCAGGCCGAGCCCACCAGCCGCCCCGGCACGCGCCACAGGTGGCGCGCCGCCCAGGCCAGGCTGCCGTGCGAGGTGAGGTAGTGCGCGTGCAGCCAGTCGGCGCGCACGCCGCGCAGCCAGCGCGCGGCGCGCGGCAGCTCGCGCAGCAGCCCGAGGTTGCCGCCGCCGGCAGCGGGCCGCGTCTGCAGCGCCAGGCAGCGCGCGGCCGGCAGCAAGGCGTCGTCGAAGCCGGCCGCGAAGCCGCGGCTCGACAAGGCCCACAGTTCGACGTCAGGCACTGCCGCCAACGCCCGCGCCCACTTCAGCAGGTGCGGGCTCTCGCCGTCGCCGATCAGCACCACGCGCATCAGCGCGGCGGCCCGCCGGCCCAGGCGTCGTAGGGCGCGCGCTCGGCCGGGTGGGCGTCGAGCCAGGCGCGGTCGGCGTCGCGGGTGTCGCCCAGCACCACGGCCGGCTGGCCGCCGACGATCGCGAAGTCGGGCACCTCGCCGTCGACGTAGCTGTAGGCCTTGACGATCACGCCACGGCCGATGCGGCTGCCCGGCATCAGCACGCTGTGCGGGCCGATGAAGCTGTAGGCGCCGACATGCGTGGCGCGGCGCACGAAGCCCGGCGGCTCGGGGTGCCCCCAGTAGCTGCGGCCGGCCAGCCGCACGGCCTGGTGGCTGCTGTGCGTGAGCAGCGCGCAGTGGGTGGTGATCTGCACGCCTTCGCCGATGTGCAGTTCGCCCGAGGCGTCCAGCAGGTTGAAGGGGCCGACGTAGACATGGTCGGCGATGAACAGCCGCTCGGGCGATTCGATGCGCGTGCCGCTGCTGATGCGCGTGTGCGCCAGCCAGCGGCCATCCGCGCCGCGCCAGCCGTACAGCATGCGCGGCGCCACCCAGGCGCGCCAGCAGCGCTGCAGCCATTCCCGCATCAGCCACCTCCTCGGCGGGATGCTAGTACGGCGCGCAGGTCGGCCCACAACTGCGGCCCCGGCAGCAGCACCCGCGCCAGCGGCCAGCCGGCGTGGCGTGCAAAGCGCCAGGCCAGCAGCAGCACGCTGGCGGCGTAGGCCGTGCTGGCCGCCACCGCGGCGCCGGCCATGCCCCAGCGCGGCACCAGCGCCAGCGCCAGCGCGGCGTTGATCAGCAGCGAGACCAGCGCCACCTGCGCCGGCACCTGCGGCCGCCCGGCGTGGTTGGTGAAGTAGGCCGACAAGGCCGAGGCGCCGCCGAACAGCAGCACGCCCGGCAGCAGCAGCCCCAGCAGCGGCAGGCTGGCCGCATACGCCGGCCCCAGCACCCGGGGCAGCAGCCACTGCGCCGCCAGCCACAGCAGCGGCGCCACGAGCAGCAGCGCCGCCACGCCGAGCTGCACCACGCGCACCGTGGTGGCCGCGGCGTGGGCGCGGTCGGGCGTGCCGATGCGGGCGTAGACCGCCTGCGTCAGCGAGCCGGACACGAACCACAGCAGCTCGGCGATGACCACTGCGATCGAATAGACGCCCGTGGCCGACAGCCCCAGCAGCCGCTCGATCACGAACAGGCCGACGCGGTAGTTCAGCAGCGCGACGAGGTTGCTCGCGCCGATGGTCGCGACGAACGGCAGCTCGCGCCGCAGCGCCAGCCAGTCCGGCGCCGCCAGCCGCGCGCCGCGCCACAGCAGCCACAGCACCAGCAGCCCGACGACGACCTTGGCCGCCACCCAACTGGCCAGCACCGCGCCCAGGCTGGTCGCGCCGGCGAGGCCGATGATGATCAACAGCAGCAGCGTCAGCGCCGGCGGCGCCAGCGTCAGCCGCGCCATCGGGCCCATGCGGCCTTCGCCCAGCCACAAGCCCTGCAGGTTGGGCGCCAGCAGCAGCGCCGGCGCACCCAAGGCCAGCAGCCACAGCCAGCGGTAGGCGGGCGGCCCCCACGACGACAGCGCCCACAGCGCCAGCGACGCCAGCAGCCCCAGGCCCAGGCAGGCCAGCACCGCGGCGGCCACCAGCGCGCGCGGCTGCTCGCCATGGTGCGAGACGCGCCGCGCCAGCGCGATGCCGAAGCCCGACAGCAGCGCCAGCAGCAGGCCTTCGACGCTGGTGAAGAGTGCGAAGGCACCTTGCGCCTGCGGCCCCAGGCGCGCGCTGACGGTGGTGATCGCCAGCACCAGCGCGACGCCCAGCAGCCGCGTCGCCAGGTTGATCAGCGTGCCGCGGGCAACGCTGTCGCGGCGGCTCATCGGCGGCTAGACGGCATGCGCGCGCCGCCGCGGCGCCTCACGCCGCCGGCGCGACCGGCGCGCGCCGCAGCGCGGCGGCCAGCGCGCGCACCACGCGGTCCTGGTCGGCCTCGCTCAGGTCGGCACTCATCGGCAGGCTCAGCACCTGGGCGGCGGCGCGCTCCGACTGCGGCAGCCCGCCGGCCGGCGCCAGCTGCGCATAGACCGGCTGCTGGTGCAGCGGAATCGGGTAGTGCACCGCGGTCGGGATGTCCTGCGCCTTCAGCGCCGCCTGCACCGCGGCACGGTGATCGACGAAGACCGTCATCTGCGCCCACACCGAGTTGCGGTCGGGCCGCACCGCCACCTGGCGCACGCCGGCCTCGGCCAGCAGCCGCTGGTAGCGCGCGCTCAAGTCGGCGCGGCGCTGCAACTCCCAGTCGAAGCGTTCCAGCTTGGTCAACACCACGGCGCATTGCAGCGTGTCCATGCGGCCGCCCACGCCCACGCGGGTGTGGCGGTAGCGCTGGCTCTGGCCGTGGACGCGGATCTCGCGCGCCGCTTGCGCCAGCGCATCGTCGTCGGTGAACAGCGCGCCGCCGTCGCCGTAGCAGCCCAGCGGCTTGCTGGGGAAGAAGCTGGTGGCGCCGAACGTCGACAGCGCGCACGAGCGCCGGCCCTGGTAGACGGCACCGAAGCTCTGCGCCGCGTCCTCGATCACCGCGAGATCGTGGCGCGCGGCGATCGCGTTGAGCTCGGCCATGTCGGCCACCTGGCCGTAGAGGCTGACCGGCAGGATTGCGCGCGTGCGCGGCGTGATGGCGGCCTCGACGCGGCTGACGTCGATGTTGCACGTATCGGGCTCGATGTCGACGAACACCGGCACGGCGCCCAGCAGCACGATGGTCTCGGCCGTCGCGGCAAAGGTGAAGGGCGTGGTGACGACCTCGTCGCCGGGCTTGAGGTCGAGCGCCATCAGCGCGATCAGCAGCGCCTCGGTGCCGCTGGCCACGGTGATGCAGTGGCGCGCGCCGGTGAAGGCGGCCAGCGCCTGCTCCAGCTCGGCGACCTCGGGGCCCATGATGTACTGGCCGTGGTCCAGCACGCGCTGCATGCGCGCCGCGATGCGGTCTTTCAGCGCCGCGTACTGTGTCTTCAGGTCGGTGAATTGCATAGCAGCGTCAGGACTTCGCCGTCGAGTCGGTAGCGTTCGCCGGTGGCCGGGCACGCCGCCTCGCCCTGCCCTTGCGACGGCAGCGCCAGGCGCTCGCCGTGGCGGCTGACCCAGCCGATGCGGCGCGCCGGCACGCCCACCACCAGCGCGTAGGCCGGCACGTCGCGGCTGACCACCGCACCGGCGCCGACGAAGGCGTGCTCGCCGATCGTGCTGCCGCAGACGATGGTGCAGTTGGCGCCCAGCGTCGCGCCGCGCTTCACCAGCGTGCGGCGGTACTCGTTCTTGCGCGGCACCGCCGAGCGCGGGTTGTGGACGTTGGTGAAGACCATGCTCGGGCCGCAGAACACGTCGTCTTCCAGCGTCACCGCGTCGTAGACCGAGACGTTGTTCTGGATCTTGACGTTGCGGCCGATCGTCACGTCGCTGCCGACGTAGACGCCCTGCCCCAGTGAGCACTGTTCGCCGATGCGCGCGCCGGCGCTGACGTGCACGAAGTGCCAGACCCGCGTGCCGTCGCCGAGCTGCGCGCCGTCGTCGACGATGGCGCTGGGGTGGACGATGGCCGACATCTAGAAGACAAGCGGCAGGCCGACGCGCACGCCGTCGCGCGCGCTGCGGTAGGCGGCGATCACCACCTCCAGCGAGCGCAGGCCCTCATAACCGTCAACCTCAGCGTGTTGCTCGCCGCGCAGGGTGCCGATCACGTTGTCGTAGTACAGCGGGTGGCCGGGGCCGTAGACGCTGGGCGCGGCGTAGCTGGCCGACCGCACCTGCTCGTCTTCGGGCCGGCTGTCGGCGAACTCCCAGTGCTGGATCTGGTTGACCGCCACGCCGCCGATGCGCACCGTGCCCTTCTCGCCCAGGATCGTGATGCTGCCTTCGAAGTTCTTGCCGTGCGTGAGCATCGTGACGTTGATCGACGCCAGGCCGCCGCGGCGCAGGCGCAGGCTCATCACGCCGGTGTCCTCGGCCTCGATGTCGCGCGCCAGCGTGGCGGTGTAGGCGTGCACGCTGTCGACCGGGCCGACCAGCCAGTCCACCATGTCCACGTAATGGCTGGCCTGGTTGAGGAAGGCGCCGCCGTCGAGGTCCCAGCGGCCGCGCCAGCGGGCGTCGTCGTAGTAGCTCTGCGGCCGCGTCCAGAAGACGTTGACGGTGCTGAGGTAGATCGCGCCGAAGCGGCCGCCGTCCACCGCCTGCTTGAGCAGTTGCAGCGTCGGGTTGAGGCGGTTCTGCTTGACGACGAAGAGCTTGACCCCGGCCTCGCGGCAGACGCGCACCATCTGCATGCCCTCGTCCCACTTGGTGGCCATGGGCTTCTCGGTCAGCACGTGGCGCCCGGCCTGCGCGGCGCGCATGGCCTGGCGCGGGTGCAGGCCGCTGGGCGTGGCCAGCACCACGACGTCGGCGTCGCAGCCGGCGAGCAGCGCGTCCAGCGCGGCAAAGCCCGCCGCGCCGGTGCGCGCCACCGCGGCGGCCAGCGCCTCGGGCCGGTTGTCGCACACGGCCACCAGCTCGGCGCGGCCGGCGTGCTGGCGCAGCGCCTCGACGTGGTTGGCCGAGATGCGGCCGCAGCCCACCAGCGCGAAGCGGACCGGGCGGTCGACGATGGGAAAGGTGGCGTTCAAGGGGGCGTTCAACGGGACGCTCAGGGCAGCCGGCGTTGCGGCGGCAAAGCGCGCGATTGTAAGGCTGGGGTCCGTTTCGACGCCCGGGCGGCGCCTAAAATTGCAGCAGCTTCAACGAGTCGACCGATGACCTCCCCTGTCCCCACGCCCCCCCAGACCGTCGCCCTGGACGAGAACCAGTTGATCGCCGAACGGCGCGAGAAACTGCAGGCCATCCGGGCCGCGGGCGTGGCCTTTCCCAACGACTTCAAGCCCACGCAGCACGCGGCCGACCTGCATCACCGCCATGGCCAGGTGTCCAACGAGGAGCTGGAGCCGCAGGCGATCAAGGTCGCGGTGGCCGGCCGCATGATGTTGAAGCGCGTGATGGGCAAGGCCTGCTTCGCCACGCTGCAGGACGGCAGCGGCCGCATCCAGCTCTACGTCACGCTGGACGGCGTGGGCGCGCAGACGCTGGAGGCCTTCAAGCGCTGGGACCTCGGCGACATCCTCGGCTGCGAGGGCCTGCTGTTCCGCACCAAGGCCGGCGAGCTGTCGGTGCGCGCGACGAGCGTGCGGATGCTGACCAAGAGCCTGCGCCCGCTGCCCGACAAGTTCCACGGCATGACCGACCAGGAGCAGAAATACCGCCAGCGTTACGTGGACCTGATGACCGACGATGCGGCGCGCGCGCGCTTCGTCGCGCGTAGCAAGGCGGTCAGCTCGATCCGCAACTTCATGGTCGAGCACGGCTTCCTGGAGGTCGAGACGCCGATGCTGCACCCCATCCCGGGCGGCGCCAATGCCAAGCCCTTCGTCACCCACCACAACGCGCTGGACCAGGAGATGTTCCTGCGCATCGCGCCCGAGCTGTACCTCAAGCGGCTGCTGGTGGGCGGCTTCGAGCGCGTGTTCGAGATCAACCGCAACTTCCGCAACGAGGGCATCAGCGTCCGCCACAACCCCGAGTTCACGATGATGGAGTTCTATGCGGCCTACTGGACGCACCATGATCTGATGGACTTCACCGAGGCCGTGTTCCGCCACGCCGCGCGCGCCGCCACCGGCAGCGCAGCACTCAGCTACGGCGGCCGGCCGGTGGACCTGGACAAGCCTTTCGCGCGGCTGTCGGTGCGCGATGCGCTGGTGGCCCACGCGGGCCTGAGCGCCGCCGAGGCCGACGACCCGGCCGCCATCCACGCCAAGCTGAAAGCCCTGGGCGAGGAGCCGCCGGCGCACTGGAAGCTGCCCGAGCTGCAGTTCGGCCTGTTCGAGGCCGCGGTCGAAGACAAGCTCTGGCAGCCCACCTTCATCATCGACTACCCGGTGGAGGTCTCGCCGCTGGCGCGCGCCTCCGACAGCAACCCCGCGATCACCGAGCGCTTCGAGCTCTTCATCACCGGGCGTGAGTACGCCAACGGCTTCTCGGAGCTGAACGATGCCGAGGACCAGGCCGCGCGCTTTGCCGCCCAGGCGGCCAACAAGGAGGCCGGCGACGAGGAGGCGATGTACTACGACGCCGACTTCATCCGCGCGCTGGAGTACGGCATGCCGCCGGCCGGCGGCTGCGGCATCGGCATCGACCGCCTGGTGATGTTGATCACCGACAGCCCCAGCATCCGCGACGTGGTGCTGTTCCCGGCGCTGCGACGCGAAGGCTGAAGCCATGGCGCTGCAGCGGCTGCACGAGCTGGCTGCGATCGAGGCCGAGCTGTGGCTGCAGTTGGAGCGCGCGCCGCGCGAGCGCGGCCACGGCTGGCGCATCGGCGTGCTGGCCACCGCCGACGGCAGCGGCGCCGACGCACGCAGCGTGGTGCTGCGCGACGTGGACCCCGCGCGCAAGGCGCTGATCGTCTATGCCGACAGCCGCTCGGCCAAGGTGCGGCAGATCCAGGCGCGGCCGCAGGGCACGCTGGTGCTGTGGTCGCAGGCCTTGAGCTGGCAGTTGCGCCTGCGCGTGACGCTGGCGGTGCAGACCAGCGGCCTGGCCGTCTCGTCGCGCTGGGCGCGGCTGAAGATGATGCCCGGCGCGCAGGACTACCTGTCGCCGCTGCCGCCGGGCAGCCCGGTCGAGACGCCGCTGCCCGAGCGCGGCAGCCGCCAGCACTTCGGCGTGCTGACGGCCGTGGTCGACGGCATCGACTGGCTGGAGTTGCACGCCGAGGGCCACCGCCGCGCCGGCTTCGACGCGCACGGCCGGCGCTGGCTGGTGCCCTGAAACAAGCACCGGGTCCAGCGCCGGATCTCGCGTCAGGCCGTCTTCTTCAACGCGCCGCCAGCAGCCGCACCGCGGCCAGCCGGGTCGGCGCGGCGCCGCGCGCGCGCTGCAGCGCCAGCCACGTCGCACCGCTGTCCTCGTCGAACAGCGACAGCTCGCCGCGGTCGCGGACGCGGTAGAACTCGGCCAGCACCTCGGCGCGGGTCAGCGTCGACACCGGCTCGACGTAGCCCGGGGCGTTGATCGCGGCGATGACCTCGGCACGCGTGCGGCCGGAGTTCAACGGCTTGGATGCCGCGCAGGCGGTATCAGGATCGGGATAGCACAGCGGGCCCTCGGCCAGCGCGGCCGTGGCGGCGGACAGCAGGACGGCCAGCGCGGCCAGTCGGCGGGACTGCAACATGATCGACTCCTCGACGCATCCGGTGGCACTTGGGCCGCGGCCGGCGGATGCAAGCCCGCCGCAACCTGTGCCGCAGTCTGGGCATCGAGGTCGCAGCGGGCATCCGCTGCGCGAACGAGTCGGCCGTCTGCTCGTCAGCAGGCGAGACGGGATCGGCGGAGCGCCGTCAGCGCTGCTTGAACGCCGGCGCGCGCTTGTTCAGGAAGGCGTCCATGCCTTCCTTCTGGTCCTCGGTCGCGAACAGCGAGTGGAAGACGCGGCGCTCGTAGTCGATGCCGTCGCGCAGCCCGCCTTCGAAGGCCTTGTTGACGCAGGCCTTGGCCAGCGCCACGCTGGGGCCGCTGAGGGCGCAGATCGTCGCCGCGGTGGCCAGCGCCTCGTCCAGCAGCTTGTCGGCCGGCACGATGCGCGAGACCAGGCCGGCGCGCTCGGCCTCGTGCACGTCCATCAGGCGGCCGGTCAGCACCAGGTCCATCGCCTTGGCCTTGCCCACCGCGCGCGGCAGCCGCTGCGTGCCCCCGGCGCCGGGGATGATGCCGATCTTGATCTCGGGCTGGCCGAAGCGGGCGCTGTCGGCGGCGATCAGCAGGTCGCACATCATCGCCAGCTCGCAGCCGCCGCCCAAGGCGAAGCCGCTGACCGCGGCGATCACCGGCTTGCGCACCTGCAGCAACGTCTCCCAGTTGCGGGTGATGAACTCGTCGCGATGCACCTGCATGTAGCCGAACTTGGCCATCGCGCTGATGTCGGCGCCGGCGGCAAAGGCCTTGTCGTTGCCGGTGATCACGATGCAGCCGATGCCGTCGTCGCGGTCGAAGGCCAGCAGCGCGGCGCCGAGCTGGTCCATCAGCGCGTCGTTCAGCGCATTGAGCTGCTTGGGCCGGTTGAGGCGGATCAACGCGGTGCGGCGCTCGCCGTCGCCATGGGTTTCGGTCAGGATCAGGGCGTCGGACATGGTCTGGGTCTCCGTGGTCAGTCGCGGACGACTATACGGGCGGCCCGCGGCGTCTCAGCACGGCATCTCAGCGCGCCATCTCAGCGCGGCGGCGGCGCAGGCGACGTCTCGGCAGCGGCCTGCTGCGGCAGGCGGTCGAGCAGCAGGTCGACGAAGGTCTCGGCATCCTGGCGGATCAGGATGCGCACCGGCAGGTACTGCAGTGTCGGCGCGATCCAGACCTCGGCCGTCAGCTCGCCCGTGGGCTTGTCCGGCCGGCGCGGGCGCACGTGCCAGGCCTGGATCACGCCGGCCGGCGTCGACAGCGGCTCGGCCTCGCCGACGTCGTAGACCCAGTTGTCGACGCGCCGCGGCAGCGCCAGCGGCACCGGCACCGACTGGCCGCTGCGCAGCCGCTGCGGCTGGGTGGTGAACAGCCAGGTCAGGTGAACGAACTGGCTGGCGGTGTCCTGCACGCCCGCGGGCTGCGGCACGCGGTTGCCGTTGGCCAGCGTGACCGTGCTGCCGTCGAAATTCATCGTTAGATGCCGCGGGCTGCGCAGCGCGACCCGGGTTTCTTCGTCGTAGCGCTGCGGCTGCAGGCCGCTGTCGACGATGCGGCCGTCGCTGGACATGCGGCGGCTCATCAGCGGCGCAAACGAGGGGCCGACGCTGACCTCCAGGTGCACCTGGTAGCGGCTGCCTTCGCGCAACCAATCCACGCGCGCCTGGCCCTCCACCGGGCCGCGGTAGTAGCCGCTGAGGCGGTAGCTCAATCGCGTCGAGCGCGGCCATTCGAAGGTGGGTGCCGAAGCGGCGGCCGAGGCGGCGGCGGCCACGGTCGGCGGCGTTGCCGGGGCCGGCGCTTCGGCGGCGACGGGCGGCGGCGCCGCGTCAGCCGGCGCGGAGGCAGCGGCCAGCACGGCGGCTGACGCGGCTTCGCTGGCGGCTGACGCAGCGGGCTCCGGTGGCGGCGGTTCTTGCGTGGCTTGCGCGAGCTCAGCCGCAGCCGATGCGGCCAAGGCCGCGGACGCTGCCGCCTCGGCGGCCGCTGCAGATGCCATCGCAGCCGTCGAAGCCGCCGAAGCCGCGGCCAGCGGCCGCGCCGCCGCCACTCGCCGCGGCCGCGGCGCCGGCGCGGGCTGTGGCGCCGCCGCCGGCGGCGCCGTGGGCTGCAGGTCGACGATGAACTGCGCGTTCAGCCGCTGCGGCCCGCGTGCGCCGCTGCCGTCGCCGAGCGCCGGCGCCAACTCGGCCACCCAGCCCAGCACCCAGGCGTGGACGACCAGCACGGCCAGCGCCAGCAACACCCAGCCGACGCGCGCGCGGCCGCCGGCCAGGCGGCGCAGCGAAGGGTGCCCGGCCTTCAGGCCTCAGCCCTTCTTTGCGGCCGCCAGCAGTTTTTCCACCTCGGCCAGCGGCAGCGCGCCGGGCTTGCGCGTGCCGTCCTCGAAGAAGACGGCAGGCGTGCCCTGCACGCGGTACTTCTGCCCGAACTCGAGGTTGCGGTCCAGCGCCGTGGTGTCGCACTTGCCCATGGTCTTGGCCGGCGTGGCGCCGTCGATCATCCACGAGCGCCAGGTCTTGGCCGCGTCCTTGGCGCACCAGATGTCGCGCGCCTTGACCGCCGAATCGGCCCCCAGGATGGGGTACAGGAAGGTGTAGATCGTCACGTCCTTCACCGCCTGCAGGTCGCGCTCGAAGCGCTTGCAGTAGCCGCAGTTGGGGTCGACGAAGACGGCCAGCCGGCGCTGGCCGCTGCCCTGCTTGATGACCACCGCGTCTTTCAGCGGCAGGTCGGCGAAGGCCACCGCGGTGAGCTTGTCGATGCGCGCGTCGGTCAGGTTGACCTTGGTGCGGGTGTCGATCAGCGAGCCGTGGATCAGGTGGTCTCCCTTCTCGTCGGCGTAATAGATGTCGGTGCCGATGCGCAGCTCGTAGAGGCCGGGGATCGGCGTGCGCGTGACCTCGTCGATCTTGGGCAGCTGCGGGATGCGCTCGGCCAGGTTCTTGCGCA
Organism: uncultured Rubrivivax sp.; assembly: GCA_964470565.1. GTDB lineage: Bacteria > Pseudomonadota > Gammaproteobacteria > Burkholderiales > Burkholderiaceae_C > Rubrivivax. The sequence continues at coordinate 255,320 of CAYYDJ010000001.1, read as the reverse complement.
GCACGGCCTCCTGCGCCACCACGGGCAGCGCGCAGGCCAGCAACAGGGCCGCCGGCAGCCGGCGAAGAAGGATGGAACGGGTCATGACGGGGTCCTCGGGACTTGGGGGCGGGGCGGCAGGGCCAGGCGATCAGGCATCCATGGCTCGGCGCACCAGCGCACGCTTGAGCGGCGGCAGGTGATCGACCAGATTCAGGCCGCGGTTGCGAAGTTCCCGCGCCCAGCCGCCCGGGTGCGCGAACAAATGCAGCAAGCCGTCGGTCAGCCACTCCATCGCCTGCGTGGGCAGCCGCCGCGCGCGGGCGTAGCGGTTGAGCAGCCGTTCGTCGCCCAGGCTGCGCCAGGGCTCGCGCGCGGCCAGTTGGCGCGCCAGTTCGGCGACGTCGGCAAAACCCAGGTTCAGCCCCTGGCCGGCCAGCGGATGCACCAGGTGCGCGGCGTCGCCCAGCAACACCCAACCCGGCCCGCAGACGGTTTGCGCCTGCGCCATGGCCAGCGGCCAGCTCGCGCGCTCGCCATCCAGTTGCAGAGGGCCCGCGGCACCGCCGGTGGCCTCGGCCAGCGCGGCCTCGAAGGCGGCGGCATCGGCCTGCTGCAGTTGTTGCGCGCGCTCGTCGGGCAGCGACCACACCAGGCCGTACGAAGCGCCGGGCGCCGGGCGGTCGAACGGCAGCAGCGCCAGCACGTCGGGCGAGCGGAACCACTGCCGCGCCAGCCCGCCGTGCGGCCGGTCGGCGCGCAGCCGCGCGGCCAGGCCGCGCTGCCCATAGCCGTGCACCGGCATCTGCACGCCCAGCCGCTGGCGCGCCGCCGAATCGCGGCCTTCGGCCAGCACCTGCAGCGCGGCATCGGCGCCGTCGGCCACCGTGCTGACGTGCGGCGCGTAGCGCAGCGCGGCGGCCAGCGCCGCTTCCAGCTCGGCGGCGTCGACGATCCAGGCCAGTTGCGCCGCGCCCACCGACCAGGCCGAGAAGTGCGCCGCGGCGGCTGGGGCGTCGCCTTCGACCCGCATGTCCAGCACGGGGGTGCGGGCGTCGGCGGCCAGGCCGTCCCAGACTTTCAAGCTCGTCAACAGCGCCACCGAGGCGGCATTCAGCGCATAAGCGCGCACGTCGGGCGTTGCGCCGGGATGGCGCGCGCCGGTCCAGGCCACCGCCAGGCCCAGGCGCGACAAGGCCAGCGCGGCGGCCATCGCCACCGCACCGGAACCCCGCACGCAGACATCGAAGGCGGACATCCGACGGATTGTAGGGAGCGGCCGTGCGCGACGCAGCGATGGCGGACAATCCGCCGCCTTGCTCGCCGCCGCTGAAATGGAAGCCGTGTCAGACCCCGTCGACTGCTCGATCGCCGCCCTCTACCTGCACCCCATCAAGTCCTGCGCCGGCATCGCCGTCGACGAGGCCTTGCTGATCGAGACCGGGCTGCAGCTCGACCGCGCCTGGATGGTGGTGGACGCCGAAGGCGGCATGCTGACCCAGCGCGATCTGCCGCGCATGGCGCTGGTGCGTCCCACGCTGCGCGGCGACGACATGGTGCTGCGCGCGCCCGGCATGCTGGCGCTGCACGTCTCGCTGGACGCGGTGGAAGCACCCACCCGCGCGCGCGTCTGGAAGGACGAGGTCAAGGCCTACGATATGGGCAAGCTCGCGGCGCAGTGGTTCAGCGACTTCCTCGGCCGCCCGCTGCGCCTGGTGCGCTTCGACCCCGAGCAAAAGCGCCTGTCCGACCGCAAATGGACCGGCGAGCTGGCGGCGGAGAACGCCTTCTCCGACGGCTTTCCGCTCCTGGTGGCGTCCAGCGCCTCGCTGGCCGACCTCAACCAGCGCTTGGCGGCGGGCGGTCACGGCGCGGTGGCGATGGAGCGCTTCAGGCCCAACCTGGTGCTCGACGGCCTGCAGGCCTTCGACGAAGACCAGCTCGACGAGATCAGCCTGGCGGCCGACGACGGGCCGGTGCGGCTGAAGCTGGTCAAGCCCTGCGCGCGCTGCATCATGCCCAACATCGACCTGCAGACGGCCGAGGTCGGCCACGAGCCGGGCGACACGTTGGCGGGCTTCCGCGCCGACGCGCGCGTGGGGGGCGGCATCACCTTCGCCATGAACGCGGTGATCCTGGACGGCATCGACCGCGTGCTGCGGACCGGGCAGACGGGCACGGCAAGCTGGGGCTTCTGATCAGGTCCATATAGGACAATCGCGGCCTTCGGCGCGCCAGCGCCCCCTTCGCAAAACGTCCCCCCGAAAGCCCCGTCATGAGCCTCAAGTGCGGCATCGTGGGCCTGCCCAACGTCGGCAAGTCCACCCTCTTCAACGCCCTCACCAAGGCCGGCATCGCCGCCGAGAACTATCCCTTCTGCACCATCGAGCCCAACGTCGGCGTGGTGGAGGTGCCGGACCCGCGGCTGGGCAAGCTGGCCGCCATCGTGAGCCCCGAGCGCGTGCTGCCGGCGATCGTCGAGTTCGTCGACATCGCCGGACTGGTGGCCGGCGCCAGCAAGGGCGAGGGCCTGGGCAACCAGTTCCTCAGCCACATCCGCGAGACCGACGCCATCGTCAACGTGGTGCGCTGCTTCGAGGACGACAACGTGATCCACGTGGCCGGCAAGGTCGACCCGATCGCCGACATCGAGGTCATCCAGACCGAGCTGTGCCTGGCCGACATGGCCACGGTGGAAAAGAGCCTGCAGCGCTACGGCAAGCAGGCCCGTGCCGGCGGCGACAAGGAGGCGCAGCGCCTGGTGGACGTGCTGAAGAAGTGCGAGGCGGCGCTGAACGAGGCGCGCCCGGTGCGCGGCATCGACTTCAGCAAGGAAGAGCAGGCGGTGCTGAAGCCGCTGTGCCTGATCACCGCCAAGCCGGCGATGTTCGTCGGCAACGTCAGCGAGACCGGCTTCCACGACAACCCGCTGCTGCAGCGGCTGCAGGACTACGCAGCCAAGCAGAACGCGCCTGTGGTGGCGATCTGCGCCAAGACCGAGGCCGACCTGGCCGACATGGCCGACGACGACAAGGCCATGTTCCTGGCCGAGATGGGCCAGGACGAGCCGGGCCTGAACCGGCTGATCCGCGCCGCCTTCAAGCTGCTGGGGCTGCAGACCTACTTCACCGCCGGCGTCAAGGAAGTGCGGGCCTGGACCATCCACGTCGGCGACACGGCGCCGCAGGCCGCCGGCGTGATCCACACCGACTTCGAGCGCGGCTTCATCCGCGCCCAGACCATCGCCTACGACGACTTCGTCGCCTTCGCTGGCGAGCAGGGCGCCAAGGACGCCGGCAAGATGCGCGCCGAAGGCAAGGAGTACGTGGTCAAGGACGGCGACGTGATGAACTTCCTGTTCAATGTTTGAGTTAGCGCTTGCTGACGTAAGATCACCCACCGTTCAAGGGTTTTGACTCCATCAGCACTCTCGGACGGCGAGTGCTAATATGGGGGAACTTTGGAGCCGAACAAGGGATCCCAATCCGCATGAATACCGCTCCTTCCAATGCCCTGTCGGTCAGCAACCCCTGGGCCCTGGTGCCCGCGCTGGGCAACCTCGACGCCTACATCACTGCCGTCAACCGGCTGCCGATGCTGTCGCAGGCGGAAGAACAGTCGTTGGCCAAGCGCCTGCGCGCTGATGGCGACATCCAGGCCGCCGGGCAGCTCGTGCTGTCGCACCTGCGGCTGGTGGTGTCGATCTCGCGCCAGTACCTGGGCTACGGCTTGCCGCAGGGCGACCTGATCCAGGAAGGCAACGTCGGCCTGATGAAGGCGGTGAAGCGCTTCGACCCCGAACAGGGCGTGCGCCTGGTCAGCTACGCGCTGCACTGGATCAAGGCCGAGATCCACGAGTACATCCTGAAGAACTGGCGCATGGTGAAGGTGGCCACCACCAAGGCCCAGCGCAAGCTGTTCTTCAACCTGCGCTCGATGAAGCAGGGCATGAAGGGCGAAGCGCCCGATGGCGAAACGCACCGCTCAACGCTGACGTCCGCCGAGGTCGAAGCGATGGCACGCGAGCTCAACGTCAAGCCGGCCGAAGTGGTCGAGATGGAAACCCGGCTGGCCGGCGGCGACGTGGCGCTGGAGCCGCAGGTCGACGACGGCGAGGAGAGCTACGCGCCGATCGCCTACCTGGCCGACGAGACCCACGAGCCGACGCGGGCGCTGGAGGCCCGCCGCCGCGACTGGCTGGCCAGCGACGGCATCGGCCACGCGCTTGGCGCGCTGGATCCGCGCAGCCGCCGCATCGTCGAGGAGCGCTGGCTCAAGGTCAACGACGACAGCTCGGGCGGCATGACGCTGCACGAACTGGCGGCCGAATACGGCGTCTCGGCCGAGCGCATCCGCCAGATCGAAGTGGCGGCGATGAAGAAGATGCGCAAGGCGCTGGAGGTCAGCGCCTGATTGCCGCGGCTCAGGCCGCCGACTCGGCCAGCAGCAGCTTCAGGTCGGCGGCCAGCGCTTCGGCGCCCATGCCATAGCGCGTGAACAGCCGCACCCGGCCGGCGGTGTCGAAGATGTAGGACCCGGCGGTGTGGTCCATCGTGTAACTGGTGTCGGTCTTGCCCGGCACCTTGGCGTAGAAGACCTTGAACTGCCGCGCTGCGGCCTTGATCTCTTCGGGGGTGCCCCACAGCGCCACGAAGTCGCCGGCGAAATTGCCGACGTAGGCCTTCAGCAGCGCCGGCGTGTCGCGCTCGGGGTCGATGGTGACGAACACGCCCTGCACCCGGGCGCCGTCGGCACCCAGCAGCTTGCGCGCCGCGGCCAGCTCGGCCAGCGTGGTCGGGCAGACGTCGGGGCATTGCGTGTAGCCGAAGAACACCACCACCACCTTGCCCTTGAAGTCGGCCAGGCTGCGCGGCTTGCCGTCGGCGTCGCGCAGGTTCAACTCCTTCGCGTAGTCGGCGCCGGTGATGTCGACACCCTTGAACGCGGGCTTGCCGGCGCCGGCGACGCTGGCCAGCCGGTCACAGCCGCTGAATGCGGCCGCCGTGATCAGAATCGCTCGGCGAGTGAATGCAGCCATGGCATCAGGTAATGGTCCAGCAGCAGCGCGGCGAACAGCAGCGACAGGTGCCAGATCGAAAAGCGGAAGGTCTGCCGCGCCAGTGCGTCGCTGTAGTCGCGCCACAGGCGGAAGGCGAGCTGGATGAAGCGACCGCCCAGCAGCAGCGCCGCGACCAGGTACAGCCAGCCGCTCATCCGGTAGACGAAGGGCAGCAGCGTCGCCGGCAACAGCACCACGGTGTACAGCAGCACCTGCAGCCGCGTGAACGCCGAGCCGTGCGTCACCGGCAGCATCGGCAACCCGGCCTTGCGGTAGTCCTCGGTGCGGTACAGCGCCAGCGCCCAGAAGTGCGGCGGCGTCCACAGGAAGATGATCAGGAACAGCAGCAGCGCCTCGGTGCCGACCTCGCCGGTGACCGCGGCCCAGCCCAGCACCGGCGGCATCGCGCCCGAGGCGCCGCCGATCACGATGTTCTGCGGCGTCAGCGGCTTCAGCACCACGGTGTAGATCACCGCGTAGCCGACGAAGGTGGCAAAGGTCAACCACATCGTCAGCGGGTTGACCGCCCAGTACAGCAGCGCGCTGCCCAGGCCGCACAGCGCGGCCGAGAACAGCAGCGTCTGCCAATGGCTGAGCTGGCCCTTGGCGGTGGGGCGCCAGGCGGTGCGCGCCATGCGCGCGTCGATGCGCTGCTCGACGATGCAGTTGAAGGCCGCGGCGGCGGCCGCCACCAGCCAGATGCCGACCACCGCCGGCAGCACCTTCGTGAGGTCGGGCAGCCCCGGCTCGGCCAGCAGCATGCCGATGGCCGCGCAGAACACGATCAACTGCACCACACGCGGCTTGGTCAGTGCGTAGAACTGCGACCATCGGGTGGACGCTCGGGCGGAGACAGCAACGGACGAAGCCATGGCGCGGGGCAAATGAGGATTCTAGGCAAGGCCTGCGCGGCGTCAGCGCCCCGCGCGGTCCCACGAGGCCGAGGCCCGCAGCAGGCGATCGAGGTCGCGCTTGACCTTGGCCGGCTCGAAATCGACCGGGAAGCGCATCATCCATTCGCCCATCGGGTCGACGAGATACAGGTGATCGTCCAGCGCATGTCCCGCGGCCGGCGCCAGCCACCGCTCGACTTGCCCGCGCGGTGCGCGCAGCACGGTCACCTCGGGGTCGGCCTGCACGGCGGCGCGCAGCTCGGGTCTGGGTTGCCCCGCGTCGGTGACCAACCATACCTTGTCCAGCCGGTCGCGGTCGCGGCCCAGCATCTCGCGCAACTGGCGCTGGGCATACAGGCGGCGCTCGCAGGCCGCATCGCAGCTGGCCGGCGCCACCACCACCAGCAGCCACTGTCCGCGCAGCGACGCGGCGTCCACCGGCCGGCCGTCCAGGGTCTGCAGCGTCAGCGCCGGCAGGCTGCGCGTGGGCTGAATCAAATCACCGTAGTTGGCGCGCGCTTCGGGGCGGACGAAGAAATAGGCCAGGTACGAGCCCACCACCGGCGCCGCGCAGACCGCCAGCACCAGCAACATCTTGAGGCGGCCCATGCGCGTGCGGCGCTGCGGCTCGGCGGCCGCACCTTCGCCCAGCTCGTAGACCGTCATGCGCAGCGGATCAAGCGTGTCCAGAGGCGCTGCGGCGGCGTCGGGGGCGGATGATTTGGAACCAGACATACAAGAACGCGATCAGGCCGCTAAGGCCGAACCACTGGAAGGCATAACCGTAGTTTTTGTGTACATCGACGGCCGGCGCCGGCCACTGCCGCAACAGCCCGTCGGCATCGCCGCCGCCATCGCCATCGTCGCTCTGCACGATCACCAGTGGCAGCAGCGGACGGCGGATTTCGCGCGCGTAGGCCGCCAGGTCGAGATTCTGCCGGAGCGCGCCCGACGCGGCGGCGCCCATCTCGTAGAGCCTGGACGCTTCAGGGGCGATGCGGCCGCGCACGCGCAGCCGCCCATCAGCGCTGCGGTAGGGCACGATGCGGGTGCGGTCGGCCAGATCGCGCGGCAGCCAGCCGCGCTGCACGGCGACGGCGCGGCCGTCGTCCAGCACCAGCGGCGTGACGACAAAGAAGCCGGCGTGGCCGTTCATCGCGCGGTTCTCCAGATAGACGGTGGCGTCGGCCATCCAGCGGCCTTCGACGACGACGGTGCGCTGCCAGTGGGCGGCATCGGCGTCGGCGTCCATCGACAAATCGGCCGCACCCAGCGCCGGCAGCCGCGCGCGTTGTTCTTGCACTTGCTGCAGCGCGGTTTTCTGCGCCGCGCGGTCGAGCTGCCAGAAGCCCAGGCGCGCCGTCAGCGCCGCGCCCAGCACGGCGGCCAGCAGCACGATCCAGCCGCGCCGCGCCGTCACCGCGAGAGCCTCGCGGCGCCGGCAATGCAGTACGCTCGCTTCATGAAGATCGTGATGGTGCTGATGCTCGTGCTCGTGCTCGTCGCCCTGGCCAGCGCCGGCGTGTTCATGCTGCGCAAGCGCAAGGACGGCGAGGACGCCGACCGCCAGATGGCGCGCGCGCTGGCGGTGCGGGTGGCGCTGTCGGTGGCGCTGTTCCTGTTCGTGATGCTGAGCTGGTGGATGGGTTGGATCAAGCCCACGGGTTTTCCGGTCGGCCGCTGATGACAGCGCTGAAGCCCCAGTGAAAACGCCGCCCGCAGGCGGCGTTGCCGGGGACCAGGCAGCGAATCAGAGCCAGTAGACCAGAAAGTACAGCCCCAGCCACACCACGTCGACGAAGTGCCAGTACCAGGCTGCGCCTTCGAAGCCGAAGTGGCGCTTGGGCGTGAAGTGGCCCTTCATCAGGCGCAGCGTGATGAACAGCAGCATCAGCATGCCCACGAAGACGTGGAAGCCGTGGAAGCCGGTCAGCATGAAGAAGGTGGAGCCGAAGATGCCCGAGCTGAGCTTGAGGTTCAGGTCGCGGTAGGCGTGCATGTACTCGTAGCCCTGCACGACCAGGAAGGTGGCACCCAGCAACACGGTGATCCACATCAGCACGATCGCCTTGCGGCGATGGTTGGCAATCAACGCGTGGTGGGCGATCGTCAGCGTGACGCCCGAGGTCAGCAGCAGCGCGGTGTTGACGGTCGGCAGCGGCCAGGGGCCGATGGGCGAGAAAGGCTCCACCGTGCCGGCCGGAGAGGCTGTGACGGCGGCGCCCACACTGGGCCAGACGGCCTTGAAGTCGGGCCACAGCAACTGGTGGTCGAAGTTGCCCAGCATCGGCACCGAGTGCACCCGCGCCCAGTACAACGCGCCGAAGAAGGCGCCGAAGAACATCACCTCCGAAAAGATGAACCAGCTCATGCTCCAGCGGAACGAGGCGTCGATTCGGTCGGAGTACAGGCCGCTCTCGCTTTCGTGGATGGCCTGCGAGAACCACTGGAACAGCACCGACAGCCAGATCACCAGGCCCAGCAGCAGCACCCAGGCCCCCCAGTCGTGGCTGTTGATCCACTGGCTGCCGCCGAAGATCACCAACAGCATGCCGAATGCCACCTGGGCCGGAAACCGCGACGGCGACGGGATGAAGTAGTAGGGCGTGCTGCCCGCGGGGGTTGCGGCTGACATCGGGACGGTTCTCCTGAAACGGCTTTCTGAGGTGGTTTTTCTTGCTGCGCAGGCTTCAGCCGGCAACGCCGCTGCCGACCACCCAGCGCACCAGCAGCACCAGCACGGCGATGAAGGCGGCCGCGGCGACGACGCCAGCGATGATCACGTGCACCGGGTTCAGCCGCTGCACGTCGCGCTCGTAGTCGGCCGAGCCGCGGATGCCGAAGAACGACCAGGCCACCGCGCGCAGCGTCTGCCCGAGGCTGGCCTTGCGCTGTAGCGGCGAATCAGGGCGGCCGGCCGTCATGCCGGACCGCCCTTGCCAGGCACCGCGGCGGCGCGTTGCGGTTCCAACTGGCCAGGCGGCGCCGCCGGCACCTTGCCGCCCACCTCGAAGAAGGTGTACGACAAGGTGATGGTGGTCACGTCGCGCGGCAGCTTGGGGTCGATCACGAAGACCACCGGCCACTGCTTGCTCTCGCCCGGCGCCAGCGTGTATTCGTTGAAACAGAAGCACTCCAGCTTGTTGAAGTGCGGCATCGCCTCGCGCGGCGCGTAGCTGGGGATGGCCTGCGCGGCCATCGTCCTGTTCTGCACGTTCTTGAACTCGTACATCACCGTGGTCAGCTCGCCCGGGTGCACCTGCAGCGAACGCTGGGCGGGTTTGAAGTCCCAGGGGCCGCGGGCGTTGGCGTCGAACTCGACGGTGATCGTGCGCGAGCGGTCGATCTGGCTGTTGGCGGCCGTGTTCTTGCGCGCGCCCGTCCAGCCTTGCGCGCGCTGCTCCGACAGCGACAGCACGTTGATGCCCAGCGCGTCGCAGATGGCGCGATACATCGGCACCAGCGCATAGCCGAAGCCGAACATCACCAGCACCACCAGCAGCAGCTTGCCCAGCATGCGCCGGTTGGCCGTGGTGCCCAATGTCGAGAGCATGGCCCGGCGGTCCCGCTCAGGTGGGGCCCAGCAGCCAGATCTTGGCGACGAAGCCGAGCGCGAAGACCGCGACCACCGTCACCAGGATCAGCGCCAGCCTCACGTTGGCCTTGCGCTGGGCTTCACTCGTTGCCATGGCGTTCAAGCGTCAGCGCTTCAGCCGATCACGTGCGTCGCGCTGGGGTCCAGCTTGGGCGGCGTCTCGAAGGTGTGCCAGGGCGCCGGCGAGGGCACTTCCCATTCCAGGCCTTCGGCCCCGTCCCAGGGCTTCTGCGGCGCCTTCTCGCCATGGCCGCGCATCATCGGCACGACCACGAACAGGAAGAAGTAGACCTGCATCAACCCGAAGCCGATGCCGCCAATCGAGGCGATCATGTTGAAGTCGGCAAACTGCATCGGGTAGTCGGCATAGCGGCGCGGCATGCCGGCCAGGCCGAGGAAGTGCATCGGGAAGAAGGTGAGGTTGAACGTGATCAGGCTGCCCCAGAAGTGGATCTTGCCGCGCGTTTCGGAGTACATCACGCCGGTCCACTTGGGACCCCAGTAGTACACGCCGGCGAAGAGGGCGAACAGCGAGCCGGCCACCAGCACGTAGTGGAAGTGCGCCACGACGTAGTAGGTGTCCTGCAACTGGATGTCGATCGGCGCCATCGCGAGGATCAACCCGGTGAAGCCGCCGATCGTGAACACGAAGATGAAGCCCACGGCCCACAGCATCGGCGTCTCGAAGCTCATCGAGCCGCGCCACATCGTGGCCACCCAGTTGAAGATCTTCACGCCGGTGGGCACCGCGATCAGCATGGTCGCGTACATGAAGAAGAGCTGCCCCGTCACCGGCATGCCCGTGGTGAACATGTGGTGCGCCCAGACGATGAACGACAGGATCGCGATCGACGCCGTGGCGTAGACCATCGAGGTGTAGCCGAACAGCCGCTTGCGGGCGAAGGTGGGGATGATCGCGCTGACGATCCCGAAGGCCGGCAGGATCATGATGTAGACCTCGGGGTGCCCGAAGAACCAGAAGATGTGCTGGTACATGATCGGGTCGCCACCGCCGGCCGGGTTGAAGAAGCTGGTGCCGAAGTGGCGGTCGGTGATCGTCATCGTGATGGCGCCGGCCAGCACCGGCATCACCGCGATCAGCAGGTAGGCGGTGATCAGCCAGGTCCAGGCGAACATCGGCATCTTCATCAGCGTCATGCCCGGCGCGCGCATGTTCAGGATCGTGACGATGATGTTGATCGAACCCATGATCGAGCTGGCGCCCATGATGTGGATCGCGAAGATCGCGGCGTCCATGCTGGGGCCCATCTGCAGCGTCAGCGGCGCGTAGAGCGTCCAGCCTGCGGCCGGCGCCCCGCCGGGCATGAAGAACGAGCCCGCCAGCATCAGCGCCGCCGGGATCAGCAGCCAGAAGCTGAGGTTGTTCATGCGCGCGAAGGCCATGTCGGCCGCGCCGATCTGCAGCGGGATCATCCAGTTCGCGAAGCCGACGAAGGCCGGCATGATCGCGCCGAACACCATGATCAGCCCGTGCATCGTGGTGAACTGGTTGAACAGTTCGGGGTTCACGAACTGCAGCCCCGGCTCGAACAGCTCGATGCGGATGCCCATCGCCAGCGTGCCGCCGATCATCAGCATCGTGAAGCTGAACAACAAGTACATCGTGCCGATGTCCTTGTGGTTGGTCGCAAAGACCCAGCGCCGCCAGCCGTGCGGGTGGCCGTGCGAATGGTCGTGGTCGTGCGAATGGTCGCCGTGGTGGTCGAGAACTGCGCTCATGAGGCTTCTTCCTTCGATTCGACGACTTATTTGCGGGCCGCAAGCACATCGGCGGGCTGCACGAGCTGGCCGGTGTTGTTGCTCCAGTGGTTCTTGGTGTAGGTGATGACGGCGGCCAGCTCGGTGTCGGAGAGCTGCTTCCACGACGGCATGGCGCCGTTGGCCGCGCCATGCAGCACGATGGCGATCTGCTTGCCCTTGTCGGCGTCCTGCACGATGGCCGAGCCGTCCAGCGGCTTGATCGGACCCGCGCCCTTGCCGTCGGGGCGGTGGCAGACCGCGCAGTTGGCGGCATAGACCTTCTCGCCGCGGGCGATCAAGTCTTCGAGCTTCCACACCTTGCTCGGATCGTCGGCCGCCGCGGCCATCTTCTTCTTCTGAACGTCCACCCACGCGGCGTAGTCGGCCTGGCTCAGCACCTTCACATGGATGGGCATGTAGGCGTGCTCCTTGCCGCACAGCTCGGCGCACTGGCCGTAGAAATCGCCGGTCTTCTCGGCGCGGAACCAGGTGTCGCGCACGAAGCCGGGGATCGCGTCCTGCTTGACGCCCAGCGAGGGCACCATCCAGGCGTGGATCACGTCGCCGGCCGTGGTCACGATGCGCACCTTGCGGTCGACCGGCACCACCAGCGGGTTGTCGACCTTCAGCAGGTAGTCGTCGCCGGCGGGCTTGCCGGAGTTGGACATCTCGCGCTGCGCGACGTCCAGCGTCGACAGGAAGTTGATGCCCTCGCCTTCGCCCTTGAGGTAGTCATAACCCCACTTCCACTGGTAACCGGTGGCCTTGATCGTGAGGTCGGCGTTGGAGGTGTCCTTCTGCGCGACCACGGTCTTGGTGGCCATCGCGCCCATGCCGATGACGATCACGAAGGGCACCACGGTCCACGCGATCTCCACCGCCACGCTCTCGTGGAAGTGGGCCGGCTTGGCGCCCAGCGACTTGCGGTGCTTGAGGATGGAATAGAACATCACCGCGAACACGCCGATGAAGATCACCAGGCACACCACCAGCATGATGTTGTGCAGCAGCTGCTGCTGCTCGGCGATGCGGGTCACCGGCGGGGGCAGGTCGATCTGATAGACCGCCGGCCCGCCGGGCAGGCTGTTGACCGCCATCGCCCAGGGTGCCGTGGCCAGCAGCGCCAGGCCTGATGCCGCTCGGGCCAGGCGGGGCCGCAGAGTGTTCTTCGTGTTCATCGTCCCATCAGCTCCAACAAGATGCTTCAGTTCAGCGCCAGGCGGCGCAGCTCGGCGACGATCTGTTGCCGGCGCACAGGCGCCACCCGGCCGCCCACCCTCAAGGCTTGGCCGTGCGAGCGCAGTTCGATGCGGCCGTCGTCGGTCTCGGCGACGCGCAGGCCTTGCAGTTCCAGCGCCGACCGCCACTGCCGCAGGCCGGCACGATGCACGACCCGCAGCCGGCCGCCGCTCAGTGACAGCGCCTCACCATCGGCCGCGTGCAGCGCGTGCCAGCCAAAGGCCACGGCCAGCAGCAGCACTTCGACGCCGCTGAACGGAGCCACCCACGGCACCCCCAACCACCAGAACAGCGAGGCCACCAGCATCGACACCAGGGCCAGCGCCGCGAAACACAAGCCGAACTGGCGCGGCGTCAGCGAGCAGCTGGCTTGCAGCGACCACTGCGTGGGCATTGCCGTTGCCGGCTCGACCCGGGCTTGCTCGTTCTTTGCATCGCCATCGGCTGACCGCTCGGGCATGCGCGGGGCGGCAGGCACGGCGGGCGCCCAGATTTCGGGCAAGGTGGCGGGGTTCATCGACACAAGGCTGCAAAGGCTGGGGCGCCGGTCCGGCGACCTTGGCTGCAGGCATCCGCTTTATTCGAACGGACGCTGAGCTGAATCAACACCCAGAAATTCTAGCTCAGCTGCAAGCCCCGCCCGCTCGGCGTTTGCCGCTGACTGAACATTATCGTAGATCAAAATTTGAAGGCGTCAGCGCCGCGGCGAACGGACCATCGCGCGCAGATCCTCCAGCGGCACATGCGTCTCGGCCTGCACCCGCGGTTTGGCCGCGGCGCGGAAGGCATGGCCGTAGACCAGCTCGAAGCTCAGGCTCGGCCGGCCCGGGCCCGCGCGCGCCTGCAAGGCCGCGGCCAGCCGCTGCCGCCAGCGCGGCGTGCGCAGGCCTTGCAGCCGCCTGCTTGAAACGTTAGCACCCAGCCTGTGCAGCTCGGCCAGCAGCGCATCGGCGTCGGGCCAGCTCAGGGTCAGCAGTTCCTGGTCCATCACCGGGTCGGCGAAGCCGGCGTGCATCAGCATGTCGCCGAGATCGTGCATGTCGACGAAAGGCGCGAACGGCTGCCCCCAATCGTTGGCCTGGTAGATCTCGCGCAGCTCTGGCAGCGACCCCGGGCCCAGCGTCGAGAACATCAGGAAGCCGCCGACGGCCACCGCCTGCTGCCAACGCTCGACCACCGCCTGCGGCTCGGCCAGCAGGTGCAGCCGCATGTTGGACCACAGCATGTCGGCGCTGCCGGGCGTCACCTGGTCGGCCGTCACGGCCTGCGGCGCTTGCGGCCGGCGCTGCCACCAGCGCCGCGGCGCTGCTGGCCCGGCCTGGTCGGCCAGCGCCCGGTGCTGCGCCTCGGGGTAGGCCTGCAGCAGCCAGGGAGCGCTGGCGCCGGCAGCGCCGCTGCAATCGAGCACGCGCTGCGGCTGCAGCTTGATCAGCGGCAAGCGCTCCGCCATGCGGCGCGCCGCTTCGGCGTGCAGCCAAGGCAGCGCCTCGGCCTGGTCGAGCCGGCGGCGCAGGCGCTGCAGCGCAGGGCGGTCGACGTCGGGGCGGGCGGTGGCGGTGGCGGCGGTGTCACTCACGTCGCGGGCAGTATATTGACGCGATGAATCCCGGCCTGCGCATCGGTGAGCGCCTGCACGGCGTGACACGCAGCCTGGGCTTCACGGGCCTGACGCTCGCCGGCAGTTGCGAGGTCTGCGGCACCTGGACCCAACAGCGGCTGTGTCCGCCTTGCCGCGGGCACCATGCCGCGCCGCAGCCGCGCTGCCGTCACTGCGCCTTGCGGCTGCCCGGCGGCCAGGCGGTCTGCGGCCAATGCCTGCGCGAGCCGCCGCCGGTGCAGCGCTGCCTGTGCGTGGCCGATTACGGCTTTCCCTGGGATCGGCTGATCCTGCGCTTCAAGCATCACCAGGCACCCGAGCTGGCGATGCTGCTGGCCGACTGCCTGGCGGCCGCGGCGCGGCGCGAAGCGCTGCCCTTGCCCGAGGCCTTCGTGCCGGTGCCGCTGTCGGACCACCGCCTGGCCGAGCGCGGCTATGACCAGGCCTGGCAGCTCGCGCGGCAGCTCGCCCGCCGCCTGCAGCGGCCGGCGCAAGGCGGCTGGCTGCAGCGCTGCTTCGACGGCCGCCCCCAGGCCGAGTTGTCGCGCCGCGAGCGCCTGAGCCAGTTGCGCGGCGCCTTCCGCGTGCAGGCCGGCGCGCAAGCCCAGGTGCAGGGCCGCCACCTCGCGTTGGTGGACGACGTATTGACCACCGGCGCCACCGCGTTCGAGGCCGCGGCCACGCTGCGGGCGGCCGGCGCGCGCCAGGTGGACTTGTGGGTGGTGGCGCGCACGCCGGCGCCGGCGCTGGACTGACGCGGGCGGCACCGGCGATGTTGCGCATCGTGCTGGTCCAGCCCGAGATCCCGCCGAACACCGGCAACGTGATCCGCCTGGCCGCCAACAGCGGCTGCGAACTGCACTTGATCGAGCCGCTGGGCTTTGCGATGGAAGACCGTCTGCTGCGCCGCGCCGGGCTGGACTATCACGAGTACGCCGCCGTCCAGCGCCACGCCGGCTGGGCGGCGTGGCAGGCCGCCTGCGCACCCGAGCGCGAGCGCTGCTTCGCCTTCACCACCCGCGCCGCTCAGGCGCACCATCTCGTGTGTTGGCGCCCTGGCGACTGGCTGGTGTTCGGCAGCGAGAGCGCCGGCCTGCCGCCGTCGTGGCGCGCGGAGTTCGACGCGCAGCATCAGGTGCGGCTGCCGATGCGGCCGGGCCAGCGCAGCCTGAACCTCAGCAATGCCGTCGCGGTGGCGGTGTTCGAGGCCTGGCGGCAGCTCGGGTTCGACGGCGCGGTCTAACCTTCAGGTCTAACCTTCAGTTTCAGCGCGCGCCTGGCGCGCCATCAGCCGCGTCATCGCCTCCTGCGGGCTCAGGCGCGCTTCCAGCACCTGCACCACCGCTTGCGTGATGGGCATTTCGATGCCCAGCTGCTGCGCGCGGTCGGCCGCCACGCGGGCGGTGTAGACGCCTTCGGCGACGTGGCCCAGCCGGGCCAGCGCGTCGGGCAGCGCCAGCCCTTGGGCCAGCAGCAAGCCGACCTTGCGGTTGCGCGACAGGTCGCCGGTGGCGGTGAGCACGAGGTCGCCCAGGCCCGACAGCCCCATGAAGGTCTCGGCGCGCGCGTCCAGCGCCAGGCCCAGCCGCGTCATCTCGGCCAGGCCGCGGGTGATCAACGCCGCGCGGGCATTGAGGCCGGGCCCGCCGGCGGCGGTGGCCATGCCGTCGAGCATGCCGGTCGCGATGGCCAGCACGTTCTTCAGCGCGCCGCCGACCTCGACGCCGGCGATGTCGTTCGACGTGTAGATGCGCAGCGTGTCGCCGTGCAAGGCCTCCACTGCGGCAGCGGCCAGGGCTTCGCTGTCGCTGGCCGCCACCAGCGCGGTGGGCTGGCCGCGCGCGACCTCGAGCGCGAAGCTGGGCCCCGAGAGCACGCCGCAGGCGCCCTGCGGCCGCAGGCTGCGCGCGATCTCGTGCCCCAGCAGCCCGCTGCCGGCCTCGAAGCCCTTGCACAGCCACAGCGCCGGCTGCGCCGGCGGCAACCGCTGCAGCAGGCCGCGCAGGCCGGCCATCGGTGTTGCGATGATCAACAGTCCGCCGCCGGCGTGGCGCAACGCGGCGTCGAGATCGCTGCTAACCGCCAATGCCGACGGCAGTGTCACTTCGGGCAGGTAGCGCGCATTGCAGCGCGCGGCGCCGATCGCGGCGGCCTGCGCCGGGTCGCGCGCCCACAGCAGCGTGGCATGGCGCGGCGCGGCGGCCGCGGCAATCGCCGTGCCCCAGGCACCGGCGCCGAGCACGCTGAGGTTCATCGCGACGACGCGCTGGCTGTCAGCTCCTGGCCCCAAGCGGCCGCTGCGGATCCGGCTTTGCCGGTCCGCCGGCGGCGCCCCCTAGAGGCGGAGGCGCCGAAGGCGCTTCGGGGGTGGATCAATTCACGCCGGTGATGATTCGCGAGCCGTTGCCCGCTTGCGCTGCCTGCTCCTGCTGCGCCTGGAACATCGCCTGGAAGTTGACCTCGGTCAGCAGGATGGGCGGGAAGCCGGCGCGGGTGCAGACGTCGGAGACGATGGCGCGCAGGTAGGGGTAGATCATCTGCGGGCAGACCACGCTGATCAGCACCGGCATCTGCTCCTCGGGCACGTTGCGGATCTCGAAGATGCCGGCCTGCTTGGCTTCCACCAGGAACAGCACCTTGTCCTTGACCTTGGTGGTCACGGTGGCGGTGACGGTCACCTCGACGACGCCGTCGCTGATCTGCTCGGCGCCCACCGCGAGGTTGATGTCGACCTGTGGCTGCTGCTGCTCCAGCAGGATCTGCGGCGAATTGGGCTGCTCCAGCGACAAGTCCTTCAGGTACATGCGCTGGATCTGGAACACGGGAGTCGCTTCGTCGGCCATGAAAGTCTCTTCGAGGGTGAGCCGCAGACGGCGGCAGGCAAACGAGCGATTATGGGGCCGCGCTGCGTGGCGCGCGGCCCGCTCAGGCTGCCAACAAAGGCGCGAGCGCGCCCTGCTGGTCGAGCGCGATCAGCTCGTCGCAGCCGCCCACATAGGTGTCGCCGATGAAGATCTGCGGCACGGTGCGGCGGCCGGTGATCTGGATCATGTGGTCGCGCTGCTCGGGGTCGAGGTCGACGCGGATCTCTTCGATCTGCTCCACGCCGCGCTGCTTGAGCAGCGCCTTGGCGCGCAGGCAATACGGGCAGACCTGGGTGGTGTACATGCGCACGGCGCTCATGGCTGCCCCTCGTCCGATGGGTACATCGGCCGAGCCCCCAAGGGGATGGCGGGCCGGCTTGGGAGCGGCCCGGCGCTCGGCCCGCCCGCGCGAACTGACACAGAGTGTCTCATGCGAAACCTTGCATGGCTTGAGATGGCAGCGATTGTCCCGCGCCGCGCAAGCCCTTGCAGGGCATCACGCATTCTTGGCCATCGGCAGATTGGCATCGCGCCAGGCCGCGTTGCCGCCGGCCACCGACACCGCGCGCTCGTAACCGGCCTTGCGCAGCTGCGCCGCGGCGCGGCCGGCGCGCGCGCCGGAGGCGCACAGCAGCACGACCGGCAGCGCCTTGTTCGACGGCAGCTCCTTGGCGCCTTGCAGCGAGCCCAAGGGCACGTTGCGCGCCCCGGCCGCGTGGCCGGCGGCGAACTCGCCCGGCTCGCACACGTCAAGCAGCACGGCCTTCTCGCGGTTGATCAGGCGCACCGCCTCGGCCGTGGTCACGGCGCCGCCGCCGGCCTTGCCGATCATCGGCCACAGCAGCAGGCCGCCGGAGGTCACGGCGGCCAGGATCAGGACCCAGTTCTGGAGGATGAAGCTCACGGCGGACGGCAGCGACAAGCGGCGTTGCAAAAGGGCGCGAATCATACAATTCGCGGTTTCGTTCAAGCCCCGGCAGCCCCGTGCCCCGCGCCATGCACAAGCTCGTCCTGATCCGCCACGGCGAATCGACCTGGAACCTGGAGAACCGCTTCACCGGCTGGACCGACGTGCCGCTGACCGACACCGGCGTCGCGCAGGCCCAGGCCGCCGGCCGGCTGCTGAAGGCCGAGGGCTACGAGTTCGACCTCGCCTACACCTCGGTGCTCCAGCGCGCGATCTGGACGCTGTGGCATGGCCTGGACCAGATGGGCCGCACCTGGCTGCCGGTGGTCAACGAGTGGCGGCTCAACGAGCGCCACTACGGCGCGCTGCAAGGCCTGAACAAGGCCGACATGGCTCGGCAGTACGGCGACCAGCAGGTGCTGATCTGGCGCCGCAGCTACGACACGCCGCCGCCGCCGCTGGACCCCGCCGACGCGCGCAGCGAGCGCAGCGACCCGCGCTACGCCAAGCTGGCGCCCGAGCAGATCCCGCTGACCGAATGCCTGAAGGACACCGTGGCGCGCGTGCTGCCCTGCTGGCACGAGCGCATCGCGCCGGCCATCCGCGACGGCCAGCGGCTGCTGATCGTGGCGCACGGCAACAGCATCCGCGCGCTGGTGAAGTACCTCGACGGCATCAGCGATGCCGACATCGTGGGCCTCAACATCCCCAACGGCATCCCGCTGGTCTATGAGCTGGACGAGGCGCTCAAGCCCATCCGCCGCGATTACCTGGGCGACGCCGAAGCCGCGGCCAAGGCCGCCGCGGCGGTGGCCAGCCAGGGCAAGGCGGGCTGAGCGGCGGCTAACGCTGATCACGCGCGGCGTCGATCGCCGCCAGCGCCGCCTCGATGTCGGCGCGCAGCGTGGCCGCCAGCGCGCGGCGGTCGGCATGGCGGCTGCCGCGCGGCGGCAGCACCTGCAACTGCGCCACCAGGCCGTCGGCGGCGGCCAGCCGCCACAGCGTCTGCGCCAGCGTGGTCTCGCCCAGCCACAGCGCCGCGGGGCTGATGGCATGGCGGCGGTCGGCATAGCGCAGCGCCACCGGCTGCACCGCGGCGCCGGTGGCCACCGCGGCCTGCAGCAGGTTGGCGTGAAAGGGCAGCAGGCCGCCGTCGGGCGCCGGGCCCGTGGTGCCTTCGGCGAACACCGCGACGGTGTCGCCCGCCTGCAGCGCCTCGGCGCTCTGGTGCACCACGCGCATCGCGTCGCGCTTGCGCTGGCGCTCGATGTACAGCGTGTCGGCCGCGGCCACCAGGCGGCCCACCAGCCGCCAGCCGCGCACCTCGGCCTTGGCGACGAAGCGCGCCTCGGGGCAGACCGCGTGCACGACCATGATGTCCAGCCACGACACGTGGTTGGCGACGATCATCTTGGCGCCGGGCTTGAAGCGGCCCTGCACCGCCAGCTGCAAGCCCAAGGCGCGCAGCATGCCCTGCGCCCACCAGCGCACGCGCTCGCGCCGGCCCTGGCGGTCCAGCGAAGGAAAGCGCAGCAGCACGACGGCCACGCCGTGCAGCGCGTGCAGCACGGCGCGCAGCAGGCGCCAGGCCGCGCGCCATGGGCGCCGGGCCGCGCGAAGCGCGGGGGGCATCAACGGCGGTCGTCGTAGGCGATCGTGCCGGCCACCAGCGTGGTGCGCACGCGGCCGCGCAAACCCATGCCGGTGGACGCAAACGCAAACGGCGTGTGCTTGCCCTGGCTGCTCAGCGCGTCGGGCGTCACGCGCCACTCGGCCTCGGGGTCGAACAGGCAGATGTCGGCGACGCCGCCTTCCACCAGCCGTCCGGCGCTGGAAGCCAGCGAGCCCAGCACCTCGCCCAGCACGCGCACCGGCTCGCAGCTGACGCGTGCCAGGCTCTGCGCCATCGACAGCCCGCGGTCGGCACCCCAGCGCAGCGCCAGCGGCAGCAGCAGCTCCAGCCCGGTGGCGCCGGGCTCGGCCTCGCCGAAGGGCAGGTTCTTCATGTCCTCGGCCACCGGGTTGTGGTCGGAGACCAGCGCGTCGATCGTGCCGTCGGCCAGCGCCGCCTGCAACGCCGCGCGGTCGGCGCCCTGGCGCAGCGGCGGCGTCAGCCGCATGTCGGCGTTGAAGTAGCCGATGTCGACGTCGGTCAGGTGCAGCGAGTTGATGCTGACGTCGGCCGTCACCGGCAGCCCTTCGGCCTTGGCCTGGCGCAGCAGCGCAACGCCGGCGGCGCTGGACAGCCTGCACAGGTGCAGCCGCGCGCCGGTGGCCCGCACCAGCTCGAACAGCGTGTGCAGCGCGATGGTCTCGGCCACCACCGGCACGCCCGACAGCCCCAGCCGCGTGGCCACTGCGCCGCTGGCGGCCACGCCCTTGCCCAGCCAGGCGTCCTGCGGCCGCAGCCAGACGGCATAACCGTGGGTCGATGCGTACTGCAGCGCGCGCTGCAGCACCAGCGTGTCGCAGACCGGCACGTCGACCTGCGAGAAGCCGACGCAGCCCGCCTCGGTGAGCTCCAGCATCTCGGTCAGCGCCTGGCCTTCCAGCCGCCGCGTCAGCGCGCCGAGCGGGAAGACGCGGCAGCGCGAGAGCTTGCGGGCGCGGAACTTGAGCATCTCCACCAGCCCCGGCTCGTCCAGCACGGGGTCGGTGTCGGGCAGGCAGACCAGGCTGGTGACGCCGCCGGCCGCGGCGGCGGCCAGCTCGCTTTCCAGCATGCCTTCGTGCTCCTGCCCGGGCTCGCGCAGCCGCGCCGCCAAATCCACCAGGCCCGGCGCGACGACCAGGCCCGCGGCGTCGATCGTGCGCTCGGCCTCGAAGCCGGCGGCCTTGTCGCCGATCGCGACGATGCGGTCGCCGGCAATCGCGAGATCGGCCACCTCATCACGGCCCGAGGCTGGGTCGATCACGCGCCCGTTGCGAATCGCAATCCTCATGCCTGGTTCCCCGCAATCGTCGACATCACCGCCATGCGCACCGCGATGCCGAAGGTCACCTGCGGCAGGATCACGCTCTGCCGGCCGTCGGCCACCGCGGAGTCGATCTCGACGCCGCGGTTGATCGGCCCCGGGTGCATCACGATGGCGTCCGGCTTGGCCAGCGCCAGCTTCTCCGGCGTCAGCCCGTAGCTCTTGAAGAACTCGCCGGCGCTGGGCAGCATCGCGCCGCTCATGCGCTCGTTCTGCAGCCGCAGCATGATGATCACGTCGGCGCCGCGGATGCCCTCGGCCATGTCGTGGCAGACGCGCACGCCCATCTCGCGCAGATCGCCCGGCACCAGCGTCTTGGGGCCGACGGCGCGGATGTCGGGCACGCCCAGCACCGTCAAGCCGTGGATGTCGGAGCGCGCGACGCGCGAATGCACGATGTCACCCACGACCGCGACACTGAGCTGCGAGAAATCGCGCTTGTAGTGGCGGATGGTGTACATGTCCAGCAGCCCTTGCGTCGGGTGCGCGTGGCGCCCGTCGCCGGCGTTGACCACGTGCACATGGGGCGCGCAGTGCTGGGCGATCAGATGCGCCGCGCCGCTCTCGCCGTGGCGCACGACGAACATGTCGGCATGCATCGCCGAGAGGTTGGCGATGGTGTCGAGCAGGCTCTCGCCCTTGGCGGTGCTGCTCCTGGCGATGTCGAGGTTCAGCACGTCGGCCGACAGCCGCTTGGCCGCGATCTCGAAGGTGGTGCGGGTGCGCGTGCTGTTCTCGAAGAAGAGGTTGAACACGCTCTTGCCGCGCAGCAGCGGCACCTTCTTGACCTCGCGCTCGTTGACGCTGAGAAAGGTGCTGGCGGTGTCGAGGATCTGCGTCAGCACCGGGCGCGGCAGACCCTCGATCGACAGCAGGTGGATGAGCTCGCCGTTGCGGTTGAGCTGCGGGTTGCGCCCGGTCAGCATCAGGCCTTCTCCTCGACGGTGAAGTGCAGGCGGCCGTCGCCATCGCGCGCCAGCGCCAGCATCTGCGCCGCCGGCAGCGCGATGCGCGCGGCGGCGTACGCGGCCTCGATCGGCAGCTCGCGCGCGCCGCGGTCGACCAGCACGGCCAGCGTCACGCTGGCCGGGCGGCCGAAGTCGTACAGCTCGTTGATCGCCGCGCGGATCGTGCGGCCCGTGTAGAGCACGTCGTCGACCAGCACGATGTGGCGGCCCTCGATCTCGAACGGCAGCTGCGTCGCATCGGCCCCCGCGGCCAGCCCGCGCGAGCCGAAGTCGTCGCGGTGCAGCGCGCTGGAGATCACGCCGGCCTTGCCGGGGCGCCGCAGGTCGGCCTGCAGCCGCTCGGCCAGCCAGGCGCCGCCCGACCAGACGCCCACCAGCACCGCGTCGGGCGCGCGCGCCGCCAGCAGCGCGCTCACGCCCTGCCGCAGTTGGCCATACAGCGCCTCGGCGTCAAGCTGCAGCATCGTCGTCCTCCGTCAGGCCGTGCAGGTATTGGGTGAGGATGATCGCCGCGGCGGCAGCGTCGGCGTCGCGCGCGCCATCGGCCAGCGCCTCGACGGTGCTGTAGCGCTCGTCGACCTCGTGCACCGGCAGCCGGAAGCGGCCGTGCAGCTGGCGCGCAAAGCGACGCGCGCGGCGCGTGTTGTCGTGCTCGGCACCGTCGGGGTGCAGCGGCACGCCGACCACCAGCGCATCGGGCCGCCATTCGTCGACCAGGCGCGCGATCGCGGCGAAGCGCGCATCGCCCTCGGCCGCGATGGTCTGCAGCCCCTGGCCGCGGCCCAGCAGCCGGTTGCCGCTGGCCACGCCCACGCGGCGGACGCCGAAATCGAATGCCAGGAACGAGCGTTCGCGCGCCGGGGCCTGCGGCGGCGGCAGCGTCATGCGTGCCCCGCCTCCTGCGACAGCATGCGCGGGTCGAAGCCCAACAGCGAGACCGCGCGCTCGTAGCGCTGCTCGATCGGCGTCTCGAAGATCACGGCCGGGTCGGCGCCCACGGTCAACCAGCCGTTGCGGCCGATCTCGTCTTCCAACTGCCCGGCCGACCAGCCGCTGCAGCCCAGCGTGATCAGCACGCGGCGCGGGCCGGCGCCGTTGGACATGGCTTCCAGCACGTCCTTGCTGGTCGTCATCTCCAGCCCGCCGGGCACCGACATCGTCGAGGTGTAGGGGCTCTCGCCCGCGCCCTGCTTCTCGTGCAGCACGAAGCCGCGCTCGGTCTGCACCGGGCCGCCGAAGAACACCGGCTGCTCGGCCAGCTCCCGGCGATCGAGCGGCAGCTCGACCTTCTCGAACAGGTTCTTCAGCTTGATGTCGATCGGCTTGTTGATCACCAGCCCGAGCGCGCCGCGCTCGCTGTGCTCGCACAGGTAGACCACGCTGCCCTTGAAGGTGTCGTCGGCCATGCCCGGCATCGCGATCAGGAACTGATTCGTCAGGTCGATGTGGGAGCTGGCGGCCATGATGGCTGGAGATTCTAGGGTCAGCCCGGCCGGCGGCTCGGGCACACTGCGGGCGTGAACCGGCCTTTCGACCGCGCGCTGGTGTGGCTGCGGCGCGACCTGCGCGTCGACGACCACGCGGCGCTGTACCACGCGCTGCGCGCGGCGCGGCAGGTGTGGTGCGCCTTCGTCTTCGACCGCCGCATCCTCGACCCGCTGCCGCGCGACGACCGCCGCGTCGAGTTCATCCGCGACAGCCTGGTCGGCGTCGACGCCGAGCTGCGCGCCGCCGGCGCCGCCCACGGCGTGGCGGGCTGCGGGCTGATCGTCCGCCACGGCCAGGCGCCGGAGCAGATCGGCGCGCTGGCGCGCCAGCTCAACGTGCAGGCGGTCTACGCCAGCCACGACGACGAGCCCGAATCGCTGGCGCGCGACGCACGCGTGCGCGGCCTGCTGGCCGACGCCGGCGTGGTGCTGCACACCGCCAAAGACCACGTGATCTTCGAGCGCGACGAGGTGCTGACGCAGGCCGGCAGCCCCTACTCGGTGTTCACGCCCTACAAGACCGCGTGGCTGAAGAAGGTGGACGACTTCTACCTCAGCGCCTACCCGGTGGCCCGCCACGCGGCGGCGCTGGCTGCGCTGCCGGCAGGCACAAGCGGCGTGCCGACGCTGTCGGAGATCGACTTCGTGCCCAGCAACCTGCACCAGCTGCGGCTGCCCAGCGGGCCGGCCGGCGCGGCCGAACTGCTGAACGATTTTCTCGGCCGCATCGACCGCTACGACCAGACGCGCGACTTCCCGGCGCTCAAAGGCCCCAGCTACTTGAGCACTCACCTGCGCTTCGGCACCGTGTCCATCCGCCGCCTGGCGGCCGAGGCGCACCGGCGCATGCGCCAGGGCTCGCGCGGCGCCGAGGTCTGGCTGTCGGAGCTGATCTGGCGCGACTTCTACCATCAGGTGCTGCATCACCACCCGCACGTCGTCGGCCATGCCTTCAAGCCCGAGTACGACCGCATCCGCTGGGAGCACGGCAAGCACGCCGACGAATGGTTCGCCGCCTGGTGCCAGGGCCGCACCGGCTACCCGCTGGTCGACGCGGCAATGCACCAGATCAACCAGACCGGCTACATGCACAACCGGCTGCGCATGGTGGTGGCCAGCTTCCTGACCAAGGACCTGGGGATCGACTGGCGGCGCGGCGAGGCCTGGTTCGCGGAGAAGCTCAACGACTTCGACCTCGCGGCCAACAACGGCGGCTGGCAGTGGGCGGCCTCCAGCGGCTGCGACGCGCAGCCGTGGTTTCGCATCTTCAACCCGGTGGCGCAGAGCGAGAAGTTCGATCCGCAAGGCCGCTTCATCCGCCGCTACCTGCCGCAGCTGGCCGCGCTGCCCGACACCTTGCTGCACGCGCCCTGGACCGCCCGCCCGGTGGACCTGGCCGCCGCCGGCGTGGTGCTGGGCCGCAACTACCCCGAGCGCATCGTCCCGCACGAGGCGGCGCGGATGCGAACGCTGGAGCGGTATGCGGTGGTGAAGGGGCCGGCGACGCGCGCGTAGCCGGCGGCTCGCGGCCGGCGAGCGGGTGGCCAGCGGGCAGCTAGAACAGCTCCATGTCCCCGGTGCGCGACTGGTCGACCAGCAGACCGCGCGCGATGAGCTCGGCGTGGTGGGCCACCTGGTTGCGTCCGTTTTGCTTGGCCGCGTAGACGGCGCGGTCGGCACGCTCGAAGGCGGCCGACGGCGAGTCGCCGCTGCGCAGCGCGGTGAAGCCGACCGACACCGTGATGCGGCCCACGCGCGGAAACGCATAGCCGGCCACGTTGGCGCGCAAGCGCTCGAAGGCGGCCACCGCCTGCACGGCATTGCCGCCGCGCATCAGCACCACGAACTCCTCGCCGCCGAAGCGGTACAGCAGATCGTGGAAGCGGAAGCTGCTGCGCATCAGCCGCGCGATCAGCAGCAGCACCTCGTCGCCGATCAAATGGCCGTGGCTGTCGTTGACGGCCTTGAAGTGATCGATGTCGACCACGCCCAGCCAGGCGCCTTCGGGGCCGCTGGCGCGGCGGGCGTCGCCGTCGGCCGTTGTCGTGACGGCATCGGCATCGGCATCGGCATCGGCCACGGCCGGTGCGCCGGGCGTGGCCAGGCGCAGGAACGAGCCGTCGAAAGTCGTGCGGTTGAGCAAGCCGGTCAGCGTGTCGCGCTCGCTGTAGTCCAGCAGGCCCTGGAAGTTGCGGTAGACCCGCAGCATGCTGCCCACCAGCCGCGCCTGCTCGGGCGTCAGCGGCTCGCGCGTGCGCAGCTCCAGCACGCCGCCGGCGTCGCGCTCGGTGGCCAGCGGAAACAGGCTCAGCGCCTGGCCGTCGGCGTCGGCCCTGACGGCCGCCTGCTGCTGCAGGCAGCGCTGGTGCAGCGGCAGCGCGGCCAGCGCCGGCAGCTCGTCCATGTCGGCCCAGATCGAATCGGCGCTGGCCGCGCTGTCTTGCGCGCGCTGGCGCGCCCGCGTCAGCCAGCGCTGGGCGCCGCCCTCGCCCACCGGGCGGTAGATGGCCACGCACTCGGGCTGCAGCAGGTCGCGGAAGGCGCCGACCAGCGTGACGTCGACCACGTCGCGGTCGCGGAAGCCGGTCAGCTCCGCGAGATGGTCGATGACTTCGGGCATCAGCGCCTCAGGCCGGTGTCGCGACGCCCGCGTGACGGGCGACGAGCTGCAGCAGCTCGTCCTCCGAGTACGGCTTGCCGAGGTAGTGGTCGACGCCGAGCTGGGCCGCGTAGTCGCGGTGCTTCTGCGCGATGCGCGAGGTGATCATCACCACCGGCAGCCCGGCCAGGCGGGCGTCGGCGCGCACGTTGCGCACGAGGTCGAAGCCGTCCATGCGCGGCATCTCGATGTCCGACAGCAGGATCGCCGGGCGCTCCAGCGCGAGCTTCTCCACCGCGTCCATGCCGTCCTTGGCCAGCACGACGCGGTAGCCCTCGCGCGCCAGCAGGCGCTGGGTGACGCGGCGCACGGTCAGCGAGTCGTCGACCACCATCACCAGCGGCGCGCGCGCCGCGGCCACCTCGGCTTCGTCGACCACGGCCGCGGCCTGCACCGCCGGCACGCCCTGCGCGCGGCGTTGCACCGCTTCGCCGAACAGCGCAGCCAGCGCCACCGGGTTGTAGATCAGCGCCACGGCGCCTGAGGGCAGCAGCGTCACGCCGGCCAGGCCAGGCAGCCGCGCGAGCTGCGGGCCCACGTGCTTGACCACCACTTCCTGGTTGCCCAGCACTTCGTCGACGTGCAGCGCCACGCGCTGCGCGGCGCTGCGCACCACCACGACGGCCTGGCTGCGGCCGACCGCCGGCCCGCGCTGGCTGTGCTGCAGCAACCCGCCCAGCCAGTAGAACGGCACGGCCTGGTCGCCCACCGCCAGCGTGCCTTGCGCATAGGCCTGCTCCACCTGATCGGTCGGCACGCGGCGCACCACCTCGATCAGCGTCGACGGCACGGCCACGTTCAGCTCGCCGCAGCGCAGCATCACGACCTGCGTGACCGCGGTGGTCAGCGGCAGCACGAGCCGGAAGCTGGTGCCCTGGCCCGGGGTGCTGGCGGTCTCGATGCGGCCGCCCATCGCGTTGACCTCGGAGCGCACCACGTCCAGGCCGACGCCGCGGCCGGCCAGCTCGGTGACCTCGGTGGCGGTGCTGAAGCCGGGGCGGAAGATCAGGTTGGCCAGCTCGGCGTCGCCGGCCGCCTGGCCGGGCGCGAGCAGGCCACGGTCCTCGGCGCGCTGGCGGATGCGCGCCAGGTCGAGCCCGGCGCCGTCGTCGCGGCAGTCGACGCCGATTTCGTTGCCTTCCTGGGTGACGGTGATGCGGATCTCGCCGGTCGGGTCCTTGCCCGCGGCCTGGCGCTGCGCCGGCGCCTCGACGCCGTGCGCCACGCTGTTGCGCAGCAGGTGCTCGAAGGGCCCGACCATGCGCTCCAGCACGCCGCGGTCGACTTCGATCGAGCCGCCCACGATGTCGAGCTTGACCTGCTTGGCGCTGTCCTTGGCGGCCTGGCGCACCACGCGGTACAGGCGGTCGGCCAGGCTCTCGAACTCCACCATGCGCGTGCGCAGCAGGTCGTCCTGCAGCTCGCGCGTGAGTCGCGCCTGCGCGGCCAGCTCATCTTCGGCCGACTGCAGCGTGCGCTGCACGCTGCGCTGCACCGTGGCCACGTCGTTGACCGACTCGGCCATCATCCGCGTCAGTTCCTGGAAGCGCGTGAAGCGGTCCATCTCCAGCGGATCGAAGGCCTGCGACGCGGCCTTGGCGGCCTCGATGCGCGAGGCGATCTGCGATTCGCCCTGCAGCTCGATGTCGCGCAACTGGCTGCGCAGGCGGTCGAGGTTGTCGCTGAGGTCGCCCACCGCGCCTTGCAACTGGCGCATGCCGGTGTCGATGCGGGCGCGGGTGATCGAGACCTCGCCGGCGTGGTTGACCAGGCGGTCCAGCAGCCCGGCGCGCACGCGCACCGCGGCGCCACCGGCGGCCGCGCGCGGCTCGGCGGCCACCGGCTGTTGCAGCCGGCGGTCGTTGAAGCGCGACCAGTCGATGGCCGGACCTTCGGCGGCCGCCGCTTCGGCGCCGGCGCTAGTTGCGGCGGCGAGCGGCGCGGCGGCGGCCGGCAGCGGCGGCGCAACGGCCAGCGCCACCGGCAGCTCCATCGGCACCGGCTGCGCCGGCGGGCTCGCCAGCGCCGGCGCGGCATGGCCGGCGGTCGCCGGTTTGCGCAAGGCCTCGTAGGCCGCCACCATCTTGTCGGCGCGACCGATCAGCGGCTCGATCTGCGAGGCCTCGGGGTGGGCGGCGGCGGCCAGATGCTCGACCGCCGTCTCCAGCCGGTGCGCCATCTCGCCCAGGCGCATCGCGCCGGCCAGGCGCGAGCCGCCCTTGAAGGTGTGCAGCGTGCGCATGCAGGCCGCCGGCGCATCGTCGTCGGAGGGCTGCAGCATCCAGTCGCGCAGGCGCGACTGCAGCTGCGGCAGCAGCTCTTCGGCCTCTTCCTCGAAGATCGGGAACAGCTCGGCATCGAGCGCGTCGACGGCCTCGATGTCCTCGTCGTCGTCGAAGGCCTCGGCCGGCGCCGGCCGCACTGCGGCCGCGACTTCGGGCAGCGATTCCAGCGCCGCGAAGCTGGTGGCCATCACCGGCGGTGCCAGCGGCAACGTCTGCAGCACCTCGGGCTCAGGCTCGGCGGCGGCTTCCAGCGCGGCCTCCAGGCCGTCGGCGGCCGCGGCGGCGGCCGGGCGGTCAGCCAGTTGCTGCTCCAGCCGGCGCTCGGCCTCGGCCAGGCGCTCCAGCAGGCCCGGCACCATGGGCTTGAGGAAGCCGGCAGCGAACTGGTGCAGCAGGCGGCGGATCTCGTCGCCGGCCTCGTTGAACAGCGCGGCATCGGCAGCCGGGCCGGGGCCGGCGGCGGCCGAGCGCATCAGCACGTGCTCCAGCGCGCGGGCCAGCGTCGAAAGCTCGGCAAAGCCGACCGTGGCCGAACTGCCGGCCAGCGAATGCGCCAGCACGATGGTGCTTTCGGCGATCGGGCGCCGCTCGTGCTCGACGCTCCACTCGGCCAGCTCGGTCGACAGCCGGCGCGACAGCTCGTCGGCTTCGTTGAGGTAGATGTTGAACAGCGGGATCGGGATGCGCAGCGGGCCGATCACCTTGACCTGCTCGTCGGCTTCGGCCTCGGCGTCGGCCTCGATCTCGACGGCCGGCGCCGGCTCGTTGGCGGCCGCTCCAAAGTCGAGCGCGAGGTCGGGCACGGTGGGCCCGGCGGGTGCTTGCCGCGCCGCCTCGCGCTCCTCGTCCAGCGCGCGGTCCAGCGGCAGCGTGACTTCGCCGATGCCGAGCGGGTCGGACTCCGGTTCGGCGGCCGCCATGGGTTCGAGGGGCGTGGTCTGTTCGACCAGGTTGAAGTCGCCGAAGTCGATCTCGACGACCTCGGCCAACTCGGGCAACGCCGGCGCCGACTCGGCCACCAAGGGCTCAGGCAGCGCTTGGGCCAGCGGCTCGGGCGCCAGCTCGATCGCCTCGGGCTCGGCGCCGAGGTCGAGCTCGAAGGTCGGCGCTTCCTCGGCCAGGCCCGGCGCCGCAACCGGCGGCGGCGAGAGATCGAGGTCGGCGGCCAGCGGCAGGTCGGGCACGCGTTCGGCGAGGCTGTGGCCGAAGTCCAGTTCGGGCAGCACCGGTAGCTCGAGCACCGGCAGGGCGTCGACCGCAGGCAGCGCGGGCAGCATGTCCACCACTTCTGGCAACGGCTGCGGCGCGCGCGTGGGCACGGACTCGAGCGCCGGCGCAGCCAGCGGCAGCGTCGCGTCGGCGGTCGGCAGGCCCCCGATCGGGATGCGCACGCCTTGCAGACGCAGGCTGTCGGCGGCGGCGACGATCGCGCCCGGGGTTTGCGTGCGCGCCTGGCCGACGGCGATCGCATCGGTCCACCCGGCCAGGTGGTCCAGCGCGTCGCGGGTGAAGGCGTCGAGCTCGGCGTCCATGCGCGGCGCCTCGGCCAGGCGCGCGTTGTAGAGCTGCTCGCAGGCCCAGGCGGCCTCGCCGTAGTCGCGCAGGCCCACCATGCGCGAGCTGCCCTTGAGCGTGTGGAAGGCGCGGCGCACGGTGGTCAGCTCGCCCACGTCGTCGGGCGCGCCGGCCAGCGCATCGAGCGAGGCACGCGCGGCGTCGATCACCTCGCGCGCTTCTTCCAGGAAGATGTCGCGCATCTCGGCGTCGTCTTCCAGGTTGTCGGCCGTCGTCGCCGGCAGCGGCGCCGGCGGCGGGGTCGGCAGCGGCGGCGGCGCGGCCGGCAGCATCTGGCCCACGGTCTGCGCCAGTTCGGCGCTGACGGCCTGGCGCGTCTGCTCGTCGGTGGCCAGGGCCAGTGCACGGCGCGCGCTGCTGACGGCGCCGGCCACGCCGGGCAGGTCGGCCGCCAGCGCGCGCTGGCTCAGCGCTTCCAGCGCCGCGCCGTGGTCGGCCTGCGGCTCGGCCGACAAGGTGTCGACCAGCGCGCGCGCCTGGTCGGCCAGCGGCGCGGCCGCGGCCTCGGGTTCCAGGCCGCCGAAGGCCGACGGCCGCTCGCTCTGGCCCATCACCGCGCTCAGGCTGCCTTCCACCGGATCGAAGCGGAACAGCGACTTGGCCAGCTGCGGCTGCACGCTGAGCATGTCGATCAGGAAGCTCAGCGCGCCCAGGTTGTCGGCCAGGCGGTCGAAGGTGCCGGCCTTGACGGCCTGCTGCGGGTCGACCTCGGTCTGCGCCAGCGCGTCGACGTCGTCGCGCATGTGCAGCACGGCCTGCGAGGCCTGGTCCATGCCCAGCACCGAGAGCACGCCGCGCATCGCCGAGAGCTGGTTGGGCACCGGGATCAGCAACTCGCGCCGCGCGGGGTCGCGGAAGTACTGGTCGATCTGCTTCTCGACCTCGGACAGCGAGGCCCGCAGTTCGTGCACCACCGAGCCCATGGTCTGGCGGTCGGAGACGCGGCGGTACAGCTCCTCCATCCACGGTTCCAGCGGCTGCGGCTCGGCGCCGTCGCGCGCCTCGCCGATGCGCTGGGCCAGCCGCCGCACGCGGTCTTCGAGCCCAGGCTGGTCGAGTTCGCCGTCTTCCAGCGTGGCGTCGAGGTACAGCACCGAGGTGGCGACTTCCATCGCCAGCGGCGCCGGCGGCGCGTCGCCTGCGGCCTGCACGCGCTGCGCGGTGTCCTGCAAGGCCTTGCTCAGCTCGGCGCCGGCCGGGATCAGGCGCTCGACCGAATCGCCCAGCAGCGCCATCTGCTCGCTCAAACCCGGCAGGCGGTGCAGTTCGCCGCCGGCAACGGCCGACCAGACGTCCTTGGCGCCGGCCACGCGCTTGCGCGCCTGCGCGATCCAGGCCGGGTCGAAGCGACCCAGGCGCTCGTGCTCGTAGTCCAGCGGCGCGGTCTGCGGCAGCCGCCAGGCGCGGCGCACGGCGTCCAGCCGCGGCGTGGGCTGGTCGCCGGCGCGGGCATGGGCGCAGAAGAACAGCAGGTCCTGCGCCAGCCGCTCGGACGGCTCGTCCTGGCGCTTGGCGCTCAGGCGCAATTGCGCCAGCAGCCGCGCGGCCACGCGCTTGGTGATGACGTCGCCCTGCGGCAGCAGGCCGGCGGCCTCGGCCTCGGCGAAGGCGGCGGCCAGCCGCCACAGCGTGGCGCCGCGGCCGGGCTCGCCGGCGCCCAGCTCGGCGCAGAGATCGGACAGCCGCGTCCAGGCCAGCGGGTCGGCGCGCCGCATCAGGCGCAGCACGACGGCTTCCATCGTGCCGCGCGCGGCGTCGTCGGCGGCGCGCGCGGCGACGCCGGGTTCGACGGGCAACTCGTGCCAGGCGAAATCGGCCTCCCACAGGTCGGCCGGGTGCACGCGGTCGGCGCCGGCCAGCGCCTGCACCGCGGCGTACTGCGGGAACAGGCCCACCGGCGAGACCTTCTTGCCGGCGAGCAGCCGGCCCAGGTAGTCGAGCAGCGCGAACGAGGCGCGCTCGACGGTGTGCACCGCGGCCTCGTCCACCAGCGAGGGCTTGCCCAGCATGCGCTGCACCGCGGCCTCGGTGGCGCGCAGCACGCGCGCCGCGGCCGGCAGGTTGACCAGTTCGAGCGCGCCCACGCCCTGGTGCAGCTGGGTGCGCGCGGCGCGCAGCGGCGCCGGGTCCAGCGTGTCGAGGTCGGAGCGGGCGGCCGACTCCGATTCCTTCAGGTAGCGACGCAACGCCTTGTTGGCGGTTTCGAGCGAGCGGCGCAGCTCGTTGTGCACCCACGCCAGCGCGCTGAGGTCGTCGGTCGGCTTGGGGTCGGCGGTGTCGGCCACGGCGGTCCTGCTTGGGTGGTTGACGGGTGCTTGCCCGATGCTTGCCGGGGGCCGCGTCAGGCGACCTTGAACCGGGCCACCGAGGCCTTCAGGTCTTCGGCGGAGCGCGACAGCTCGCGCACCATCTGCGCGGTGGAGCGCGTGCCTTCGCCGGTTTGCTCGGTGACGGCGAAGATGTGCTGGATGTTGGCCGCCACGACGTTGGCCGACTCGGCCTCGCGCGAGGCCTGCTCGGAAATCTGCCCGATCAGGTCGGACAGCTGGCGCGTCACGCGGTCGATGTCGGCCAGCGCCGAGCCGGCGGCGTCCGACAGCTTGGCGCCCTCGACCACGCCTTGCGTGCTGCGCTCCATCGCGGCCACCGCGTCCTGGGTGTCGGTCTGGATGGTGCGCACGATGGCGGCGATCTGTCGCGTCGCGTCGCCCGAGCGCTCGGCCAGGCGCTGCACTTCCTCGGCCACCACCGAGAAGCCGCGGCCCGCCTCGCCGGCCGACGCGGCCTGGATCGCCGCGTTGAGCGCCAGCACGTTGGTCTGCTCGGTGATGTCGGAGATCAGCTCGGTGATCTCGCCGATCTCCTGCGACGACTCGCCCAGCCGCTTGATGCGCTTGGCGGTCTCCTGGATCTGGTCGCGGATCGAGTTCATGCCGCCGATGGTGTTCTGCACCGCGGTCAGGCCCGAGCCGGTCACCTCCAGCGACTGCCGCGCCACCTGCGCCGTCTGCTGCGCCTGCGCCGAGACGCCGTTGATGCGGCCGGCCATCTGCAGCACCGATTCACCGGTCTCGCGGATCTCGCGCAGCTGCTCGGTCGACGCCGCCAGCAGCTCGGTGGACGTCTGCTCCACCTGCTGCGTGGTCTCGGTCACGCGCGCCACCGTGTTCTGCACCGCGGCCACCAGCGAGCGCAGCTCTTCGACGGTGTAGTTGACCGAGTCGGCGATGGCGCCGGTGATGTCCTCGGTCACCGTGGCCTGCTGCGTCAGGTCGCCCTCGGCCACCGTCTGCAGCTCGTTCATCAGGCGAAGAATGGCGGCCTGGTTGGCGTCGTTCACGCGCTTGGCCTCGTGCTCCTGGCGCTCGGCCTCCAGGCGCTGTGATTCGGCGACCTGCGAGCGCGCGGTCTGGTCGACCACGAACAGGCGCAGCAGGCCCAGGCCGCCGGCCAGCATCAGCGCCACGGCCAGCAGCGTGCCGATCATCGACAACGCGCCGAACTCGCCGGCCTTGGACAGCGCGTCCTGCAGCGCGCCGAGGTCGCGGCGCAGCGGCTCGCTGTCGCCGACGATCACGGTCTGCGCATTGCGCGCCGCCACCACGCCCTGCAGGTTGGCCAGGATCGCGGTGGCCTGGCCGCGGGTCTCGTCGTACTGCTTGATGAGCTGCTGCAGCCGTTCGCGCACCGCGCCGTCGCGGGTGCCGGGCAGCCGCAACTCGGCGTTGCCGCCGAGCAGGCCGTCGGCGATCTCCTTGAACGAATTCAAGTCCTTGCCGAGCTGGAACACGGCCTCGGGGCTGACGCCTTCCATGGTCTGGAACTCGTTGGCGCTCTTGCCGATGCGCTGCGTCAACATCACGAGTTGGCCCACGGCCGAGACCTCGGCCGCCGACGCGCCTTGCTGCAGCTTCAGCGACGAGACGGTCTCGGCCAGCTCCAGCAGGTCGACCGACTGGCGGTTGATGGCCTTCAGCGACTGGCCCACCTGGGTCAGCGTCTTCTGTTGCGCCAGCACCAGCGCCGCGCTCTTCTCGGCGCGGTCGACCAGCGGCAGCAGCTTGGCCACGTCGTCCTGCAGCGCGCCGGGTGCTGCCGGCACGCCGCCTTCGCCATTGGCCAGGCTGCGCACGTTGCGCGCCAGCACCTCGGCACTGTCCTTCACCTCGCCGAAGGCGGCGGTGCTGCCCAGCAGCGCCTGCGACACCGACTTGGCCAGCCGCTGCGACTGCGTCTGCGCCTGGCCGGCGGCGGCCACCTGGGTGGCGCTGCGCGAGGAGCTGACCAGCGCGGTGGCGGCAATCAGCACCAGCAGCACGAAGCCGACGAAGAACAGGATGAACAGCAGCCGCTGCTGGCGCGCCGCCGGCCAGCCGCCGATCAGCGGCAGGCCCGACGCGCTGCCGTCGTCCAGTTCGCCGGCCATCCGGGTCTCGCTGAACTCGGCGGCCAGTTCGGAAGGCGCGGCCTCGGAGATGATGGACGAATCGCCGCGGCTGCTGAGCGACTCGGGCAGCACCGAGCCGGGCCCCAGCCGCATGGTCTCTTCCATCGGGTTGACCGCGTGCGGCGGCGTCTGCTCGTCGTCGATCGACGGCAAATGCAGGTCCGCCTTGCGCGGCGCTCCGGTGATCTTGTCCAGGAAGCTCATGAGGTCCTCATCGGTTCCGGTTCGGCGCGCGCGCGCAGCAAGGGCGACGGCGACGCACAGCGATTCATGCGGCGATACCCAGGAACTGCTCCTGCTGGGCCAGTACGGCGAGGTCGATCTCCTGCCAGACCTGGCCCTGGTCGTCACGGTAGCGGGCGCCGGCGAACGAGGGGCGCTGCGCCGCCTCGTCGGGCAGCGCCGTCAACTGGCCGGCGTTGCGCAATCCCGCCAGGCGGTCGACCAGCAAGGCGCAGTGCGCGCCGATGGCCGGGTTCAGCGCCAGCAGCCGCGCCTGGTCGTGCAGGTTGTCCAGCGCCAGCGGCCGCTCGCGCAGGCCCAGGAAGCTGCCCAGGTCGACCACGCCGTGCAGGCCGCCGCGCAGGTTGGCCACGCCCAGGAACCAGGGCTGGGTGTGCGGCACCGGCAGCACGCCGGCGGCGGTGAAGATCTCGCCGGCCATGCGCAGCGGGAAGATCAGGCCGCGGCCGGCGCATTGCACGGCCAGCCAGGAAGCGCCGGGCAGCTCGGTCATCGCGGCCTGCAGCCGCTCGGCCAGCCGGTTCTGCAGTTCTCGGAGGGCTTCGCGCTTGGCCATAAGGTGATGCCGCGACGCGGCCCTCAGGCGGCGTCGAAGGCGCGGATCTTGGACAACAGCTCGTCGGCGTTGACGGGCTTGACGATGTAGTCCCTGGCGCCCTGGCGCATGCCCCAGACCTTGTCGGTCTCCTGGTTCTTGCTGGTGCACATGATCACCGGCACGTCGGCCCAGCGCGGGTCGCGCGTGATCGTGCGCGTGAGCTGGAAGCCGTTCTGGCCCGGCATCACGACGTCCATCAGCACCAGGTCGGGCTTGTCCTCGGTCAGGCGGCGCAGCGCCTCCTCGCCGTTCTCGGCCGTGCGCACGCTGTAGCCCCGCTTGCCCAGCAGCTCCGACAGGTGGTACAGCTCGGTCTTGGAGTCGTCGACGACCAGGATCTTGTGAATCGCCATGAGGGGTCCTCGGGTTCGGATCAGGCGGGCCGCGGCTTGCCCTGCGGGCGCCGGCTTCAGGCGCCGCTCCGGCGGAAGGTCTCGACGGCGCGCAGCAGCTGTTCCTTCGTGAACGGCTTGGTCAGGTAGTCCTCGGAACCGACCATGCGGCCGCGCGCCTTGTCGAACAGCCCGTCCTTGGACGACAGCATGATCACCGGCACGTGGGCGAAGCGGGGGTTGCGCTTGATGATCGCGCAGGTCTGGTAGCCGTCCAGGCGCGGCATCAGGATGTCGCAGAAGATGAGCTGCGGATCGTGATCGTTGACCTTGGACAGCGCATCGAAGCCGTCCTCGGCCAGCACCACCTCGTGCCCGCCCTGGCGCAGAAAGATCTCGGCGCTGCGCCGGATGGTGTTGCTGTCGTCGATGACCAGGACCTTGGTCACCGCCGCTGCCGCCGACTCGCTGCTCGCACCTTCCACGCGCTGCTCTCCTCAACACCCCGGGTGCGCCCGCGGCGGCGGCTTCAGACCGCCACCATCTCGAAGTCTTCCTTTCGCGCCCCGCATTCCGGGCAGGTCCAGTTCATCGGTACGTCGCCCCAGGCCGTGCCGGGCGCGATGCCGTGATCGGGATCGCCAGCCGCCTCGTCGTAGATCCAGCCGCAGATCAGGCACATCCAGGTACGAGGCTCGCTCACGTTTATACAGTCAGATCACTACAATGAACGCCGATTGTAGCCACGCGTATCCAGGAAAAAGCAAGGATTTGTGCGCACCTACGCCACAGTCCTAAGGTAGCGCCTCATGTTTTCTCGCGCTTCGGCGGCGGCCAGGCACCGCCACCGGAACGCACCCCTCCCGCCCCGTTTCCCCCCACCGCCATGAAGTCCTCCCCCGACACGGCCTCCGAGGCCGACTCCGCCGCCGACCCCGGCGCCGAACCGCCGGCGCCAGCCTGCGTGATGGCCTTCAACGGCAGCGACCCCAGCGGCGCCGGCGGCCTGGCCGGCGACATCGCCACCATCGCCGCGATGGGCGCGCACGCGCTGCCGGTGGTCACCGCGATCGTGATGCGCGACACCGCCGAAGTCTTCGACCAGCAGCCCATCG
Source organism: uncultured Rubrivivax sp. (assembly GCA_964470565.1). Lineage (GTDB taxonomy): Bacteria > Pseudomonadota > Gammaproteobacteria > Burkholderiales > Burkholderiaceae_C > Rubrivivax. The sequence continues at coordinate 218,742 of CAYYDJ010000001.1, read as the reverse complement.
ACGCCGACGTCGTGGCCCAGCAGGCGCGCGCCATCCTGGAAGACGTGACCATCGCCGGCTGGAAGGTCGGCTTCCTCGGCAGCGCCGAGGCGGTCAGCGCGGTCGCCGAGATCCTCTCCGACTACCCCGACGTGCCGCTGGTCAGCTACGTGCCCGCGCTGTCGTGGCTGGAAGAGGACCAGCTGCAGCCCTACCTCGAAGCCTTCCGCGAGCTGATCCTGCCGGCCACCGAGGTGCTGGTGGGCAACCACAAGACGCTGACCGACTTCCTGCTGCCCGACTGGGACAGCGAGCGCCCGCCCTCGGCCCGCGAGCTGGCGGTGGCCGCCGGCGAGCACGGCACGCGCTACGTGCTGGTCACCGGCGTGATGCTGCCGACCAAGGGCGCCGAACAGTTCATCGACAACGTGCTGGCCTCGCCGCAGGGCGCGCTGACCGGCGAGAAGTTCGAGCGCTTCGAGACCGCCTTCGTCGGCGCCGGCGACACGCTGGCCGCCTCGCTGGCGGCCTTGCTGGCCGCCGGCAGCGAGCTGCAGGCCGCCGTCGGCGAGGCGCTGTCGTTCCTCGACCAGAGCCTCGATTCGGGCTTCCGCCCCGGCATGGGCCACGTGCTGCCCGACCGCTTCTTCTGGGCCCTGCCGCCGCCCGATGAAGACGACGGCGAGCCCGGCGCCGACGGCGAGGGCGAAGGCCCCGACGAAGACCCCAGCGCCGCCAAGGCCGGAGTGCCGCGCCGTGTCCATTGAATCGACCAACCAGGCGGCGTTCGAGCGCGCCCAGCGCGTCATCCCCGGCGGCGTCAACTCGCCGGTGCGCGCCTTCCGCGCGGTGGGCGGCACGCCGCGCTTCATCGCCCGCGCCGAGGGCGCGTACCTGTGGGACATCGAAGGCAGGCGCTACATCGACTACATCGGCTCCTGGGGGCCGATGATCCTGGGCCACGGCCACCCCGCGGTGCTGGACGCCGTGACCCGCGCCGCGCGCCAGGGCCTGAGCTTCGGCGCGCCCACCGAGGCCGAGGCCGAGTTGGCCGAGGCCATCATCGCGTTGGTGCCGACGGTCGAGCAGCTGCGCCTGGTCAGCAGCGGCACCGAGGCGGCGATGAGCGCGCTGCGCCTGGCGCGCGGCGCCACCGGGCGGCCGAAGATCATCAAGTTCGAAGGCTGCTACCACGGCCATGCCGACGCGCTGCTGGTCAAGGCCGGCTCGGGCCTGGCCACCTTCGGCCACCCCACCAGCGCCGGCGTGCCGCCGGAGGTGGTGCAGCACACGCTGGTGCTCGAATACAACCACGTCGCGCAGCTCGAAGCGGCCTTTGCGCAGCACGGCAGCGAGCTCGCCTGCGTGATGATCGAGCCGATCGCCGGCAACATGAACTTCGTGCGCGCCAGCGTGCCCTTCATGCGGCGCCTGCGCGAGCTGTGCACGCAGCACGGCGCGCTGCTGGTGTTCGACGAGGTGATGACGGGTTTTCGCGTCGCGCTCGGCGGCGCGCAAGCGGTCTATGCCAAGCTGATCCCAGGCTTCAAGCCCGACATGAGCGTGTTCGGCAAGGTCATCGGCGGCGGCATGCCGCTGGCGGCCTTCGGCGGCACGCGCGCGGTGATGAGCCAGCTGGCGCCGCTGGGCCCGGTCTACCAGGCGGGCACGCTCAGCGGCAACCCGGTGGCCACCGCCTGCGGGCTGGCGACGCTGCGCGAGATCCGCAAGCCCGGCTTCTTCGAGGCCTTGTCGGCGCGCACGCGCCAGTTGACCGAAGGCCTGGCCGCCGCCGGCCGCGAGGCCGGCGTGCCGCTGGCCACCGATGGCGAAGGCGGCATGTTCGGCTTCTTCTTCGCCCAGACGCTGCCGCAGAACTACGGCGCCGTGCTGGCCACCGACCAGCCACGCTTCAACCGCTTCTTCCACGGCATGCTGGAGCGCGGCGTGTACCTGGCGCCGGCGCTGTACGAGGCCGGCTTCGTCAGCGCCGCGCACGGCGACGCCGAGCTCGACGCCACGTTGCAGGCCGCGCGCGCAGCGCTGCGCGGCTGAAGCGCAAGCGGCTCAGCCCGCGGCCGGCGCGCCCGCCGGCCCGGGGGCGCGCATCTGCGAGTACGCGATGGCCAGCCGCACCGCGCTCAGCAGCGAGATGCCGATGCCGTAGGCGACGCCCAGCACCAGGCCGATGGTCGACCCGGTGTTGCCGAACAGCATGCCGACCAAAGCGCCGATCAGCGCCCCCGCCAGGCCGACCAGGAAGGGCCACAGCGTCAGGTAGGTGATGAAGGTCGCGACGAAGCGGCCCGAGCTCATGGTCCACGACGGCCCGGTCTGCGACTTCACGCCGATGATGATCTGCTTGCGCAGCAGATGGCCGAAGGCATACACGCAGGCGCGGTCGCCCTGCCGCAGGTAGGGTGCGACCTCGCCCATGCACAGGCGCACGTTCTTCAGCGTGGTGTCGCCGATCTGCAGCAGCGGGATCACGGTGGCCACGCGGACCAGGCCGCCGATGGGCACGCTGACGTTGCCGTGGCGGTCTTCGCGGCCCATGGCCACGTAGCCGCCGCCGGTGGTGGCGCCGACGTGCTTGATCTCTCCACAGTACACGGTCATCTTCAGGCCCTCCGAAGCGGGACGACCGGCGGCCCTGAGCGGGACTGCGGCCTCGGAGGGCGAAGCTAAGGCCGGGGCTGTTACTGCGCAGTTACCGCGCCAGCCGGCGGTCGGCCGCGGCCAGCAGCGCGCGGTTGCTGGCGTTGCGCTGCAAAAAGCTGTCGCGGAAGGCCTCGGGCACCTGCGGCAGCGCCTGGCGGCGCACCCATTGCATGCCGTGCGCCAGCGCCAGCAGCGCGTCGTCGTCGTCACCGTTGGCGTCGAACACGCGAGCGGCGATCCACCAGGCCTCGCCGAGGTAGAGGTCGGCCGGTTGCACCTCGGGCAGCCGCGCGACGAGCTCGCGCATCTGCGCGGCCGCCGCGGCGCGGTCGCCGCTGCGGCTTTGCGCCAGCGCTCGCAGCAGCCCGGCCTTCATCGCGACGCCGGCGAATTCAAGCTGCTGCGCCATCTGCAGCACCTCGTCATAACGCTTCAAGTCAACGGCGTGACGGTCGCCGTGCGCATGCTCCAGCAGCGCGTGCATGCGCACGTGCGGGTCGCCGCCGCCGGCCAGCAGCGCCAGCGCCTCGCCGGCCTTGGCGTCGCCGCTGCGGCCGCTGGCCCGTGCCAGGCGCGCCGCGATGGTGGCGCCGCGCGAGCGCACGTGGTCGATCGGCGGCGGCTCGTAGGCCAGCGCCTGCTGCGCGCGCGCGAACTGGCCGAGGTCGATCAGCAGTTGCGCCTTGTAGTTGGCCGCCACCGCGGTCCACAGCAACTGCCGGTCGCGCGCGAAGCAGGCGATCGCGGCGTCGAGGTGCTGCAGCGCCTCGGCGTAGCGGCCGGCCATGCCGCAGTAGAGGCCGACGTAGGTCTGCACCGCCGCGCCCTCGGGCCCGTCGGTGGCGCCGAGCTGCGCCTGCAGCGCGAGCGAACGCTGCGCCAGGGCCAGCGCCGCGGGCACCTGGCCGAGGTTGCCGCGCACGGTGGCGAGGTTGGAGGTCAGCGTCGCCAGCTCGGCGATGTCGCCGCGCGTTTGTGCATGCTCGATCGCCTGCTGCAGCGCCTGGGCGGTGTCGCGCAGCCGGCGCGCGGCGTTCAGCACGTAGGCGTAGTCGGCCCAGAAGCGGCCGCCCTGCTCGGGGTCGGCGGCGGCCTGTACGGGCTCGCGCCAGGGCTCGATGACGGCCAGCGCTTCGGCGCTGCGCCCGGCCAGCGCCAGGCCCACGGCCTGCAGCCGCGCCGCCTGGAAGCGCGGCCAGGGCGACGGCAGCGCCGCGGCCAGCGCTTGCGCCTGCGCCGCGGCGGCGATGCCGGTGGCGGGGTCGGCGGCCATCAGCGCGGCGTTGGCCTTGGCCGTCCAGGCCGCGGCGCGCTGCGCGTCGGTGCCGGCCGCGGCCAGCAGATCGTCGATCACCGCATGGGCCCGCGTCACGCCCTGGACGACGATCAGCGCGTCCACGCTGTCGCAGCGCGCATCGAAGGCGTGCTCGGCCAGGCCGGCGGCGTCGAAGGCTTCGGCCGCCAGGCGCCAGCACGTCACCTCGTGACTGCGCTGCGAGGCGCGTTGCGCGCGCCGCGCCGCCGCGGCATAGCTTTCCCCGGCGCGCGGCCAGTCGGCGGCGCCGGCCCAGTGCGGCGCCAGGCGCTCGGGTGGCGCGTCGCGGCTCGCCAGCCAGGCGGCAATGCGCCCGTGCAGCAGTTGTGCGATCGGCTGCGGCACCGAGGCCAGCGTGGCCTCGAAGATCAGGTCGTGCGCAAAGGCCTGCTGACGGATCACCTGCGCGGCCTCCAGCTCGCGCCAGGGCTCGGCGATGTCCAGCGGGTGCACCTCCAGCACCGCGGCCGCCAGCTCGGCGCTGAAGTCGGCGCCGGCCAGCGCCGCGGTGCGCGCCAGCCGCAGCGCCGGCGGCGAGAGCTGCGCGAGGCGCCGCTGCACCAGCGCGCCGACGGTGGCCGGCTGCGGCAGCCGCGCAGACGGGCCTGGCGCGGGGCCGGCTGCCGCATCCGGGCCCAGATGGGCGCCGGCCGCAGCATCCGGGCCCGGCTGGGCGCCGGCCACAGCATCCGGCGCCGACAGCACCAGGTCCTTCAGCGTCTCCAGCGCGAACATCGGGTTGCCGCCGGTGTGCCTCAGCAACGCGGGCGCGAGTTGGGCGCCGTCCAGTTCGGGCAGGCCCAGCGATTCGACCAACGCGCCGAGTTGGCAGAGGTCCAGCGGCTGCAGCGTCACGGTCTCGATGCGGCCGGCCTCTTCCAGTGCGCGCCGCAACTGCGCCAGTGGCGCGCCGGCATCGGCCGCGCGCTGCGCGAAGCCCCAGCGCAGCGCGGCCAGCGGCTCGGCTTCCGCGAGGGCGTGCAGGAACTCCAGGCTGGCCGCGTCGGCGAAGTGCAGGTCGTCGACGATGGCCGCCTGCAGGCCTTGCGCAGCGGCGTCGGCCAGCGTCGCTTCCACCGCACGGCCGAGCCGCCAGCGCTGCGCCGGCCCGGCGGCGTCGACCGCCGCGCCCAGCTCGGGCAGCACCAGCGCCAGCTCGGCGCGGCGTTCGCCTGCGGGCGCCATGGCCGGCAGCGCCAGCACCGCGCGCAGCAGCCGCGCCAGCACCGCATAGGCGATGCCGGCGTCGCCGGGCCGCGCCTGCACCGCGATCACGCCGGGCCGGCCGGCCGCGAAGTCGTGCAGCAGCCGGGTCTTGCCGATGCCGGCCTCGCCGCTGAGCAGGAACACGCGGCCGGCTGACCAGGCCTGGTGCAGCCGTTCGAGATCGCGCTCGCGCCCGATCAGCCGCGGCGGCCGCAGCAGGCTGGCCGGCGCCACCGAACGGCGCTGCGGCAGCCGCGCGGCGGCGCGCTCGATGGTGGCCACCAACTCGACGGTCTCGGCCGAGGGGCGCGCGCCCAGCTCGTCCTTCAGCCGCTGCTCCAGGCGCTCGAAGGCGGCGATCGCCGCGGCGCCGTCGCCGCGCAGGTAATGCAAACGCATCAGGCGGCGCTGCGCATGCTCGGCCAGCGGGTCGGCGTCGACCAGGCGCTGCGCGTAGACGAGGCCGCGGGCCAGCGCGCCTTGCTGCTCGCTGGCCGCAGCGGCCTCGGCCAGCGCCTGCAGGCGCTGCTCGCGCCAGCGCCGGCGCGCGGCGCGCAGCCAGTCCGCCAGCTCGGGCAGGTCGTCGAAGTCGAGGCCGGCCAGCAGCTCGCCGGCGGCCGCGTGCTCGTCGTCGCGCAGCCGCGCCAGCGCGGCGTCCAGGTCGGCGGCCAGGTCGCCGGCCAACTGCAGCAGCGCGCCGGTGCTGACCAGCGTGGCCTGGGTCTCGCGCCGCAGCCGGAAGATGCGCTGGCGCAAGCTGGCGTCGGCCTGCCGCGCGCTGGCCGCGGGCCACAGCATCGCGGCGATCTGCCCGGGCTTGACCGGCGCCGCCAGCGCCACCAGCGCGAGCAGCGCCGCGTCCTTGGGGCGCAGCGCCAGCGTCCGGTCGGGGTCGCGCGCCACCAGCGCCGGCGGGCCGAGCAGGCGCAGCTCCCAGCGCCGGCCGGCGGCCGGCGCAGCGCAGCGGGACGCGGTGCCTTGCATGCGGTGAGTGTCTGCCAGAGTGGGCCGGGCTCGCCGGCGGTGCGCGGCTGACCTCGCGATATAGCCGGCGCCGCGTTACCGCGCTGTTACTGCGCCGCCGCGTGGTCGCGGTAGCGCCGCAGCGCCTCGAGGTCCAGCACGCGCAAACCGCCGTACTCGATGCGGATCACCCCCGCCACCTGCAGCGCCTGCAGCGCCTCGTTGACGCGCTGGCGCGACAGGCCCACCAGGTAGCCCAGCTCCTGCTGGGTGATGCGCAGCAGGTCGCCCACGCCGGGGTACAGCACCGGGTGGAACAGGGCCCCCAGGCTGCGCGCCACGCGCTCGTTGACGTTGCCAAGGCGGTCGATCTCGCGCGCGGCGATGAACTGCCCCAGCCGCTCGTTGAGCTGCATCATCACGTAGCGGTTGAAGCCGATGCTGCGGTCCAGCAGCCAGTGGAAGGTGTCGACCGTGATGCCGGTGACCAGGCTGTTGCGCAACGCCTGGATGTTGTACCGGTAGGCCTCGCGCTTGAGCACCGTGCCCTCGCCGAACCAGCCGCCCGGCGGCAGCCCGGTGAAGGTGATGGGCATGCCCAAAGCGGTGTCGTTGCTCATCTTCAGCAGCCCGCCCAGCACGCCGAACCAGTAGGTCACCGGGCGGCCGACGCGGCACACCAGCTCGCCGGGCCCGACCTGCACCACGCGCAGGTCTTCGCGCACGCGGGCGCGCTCCTCGTCGTCCAGCCGGTCCAGCCAGGGGATGCCGCGCAACTCCTCCGGCAGGATGCCGCGCGAGCGCGAGACCCGCACCGTCGAGGCATGCGAGGCTGACGGGAAGCTTGTCGACGGCATCCGTGAAACGCCTGTCAGTGGCGACCCTAGGATTGTCGTCACAACGACAAGCTGGCGTCAAAGCCTTGCCCACAATGCCGAGGTTGATGCGGCGCTGCTGCTGCATCGCCGAGGAGACGTTCCGGTGCAGACCACTTTCCCCCGCCTGTTGCTCGAGCACGCCCAAGCGCGGCCCGACGCACCCGCGCTGCGCGAGAAGGAATACGGCATCTGGCAGACGCTGAGCTGGTCGGCGCTGGCCGCGCTGGTGCGCGAGCTGGCCTGCGGCATGGCCGCGCACGGCCTCGCGCGCGGCGAACATGTGGTGGTGATCGGCGAGAACCGCCCGCGGCTGTACGCGGCGATGCTGGCCGTGCAGGCGCTGGGCGCGGTGCCGGTGCCGCTGTACCAGGACGCGGCCGCCGCCGAATACGTCTACCCGCTGAACAGCGCGGACGTGAAATTCGCCGTCGTCGAAGACCAGGAGCAGGTCGACAAGATGCTGGAGCTGCGCGAGCAATGCCCGCAGCTCGCCCACGTCTGGTACGACGACCCGCGCGGCCTGCGCAAATACGACGAGCCGGGCCTGCTGTCGCTGGACGCGGTGATCGAAGCCGGCCGCGCCTTCGCCGCCGCGCAGCCCGGTCATTTCGACGCCGAGGTGGCCAAGACCACGCCGCAGGACGTGGCGGCGATGTTCTTCACCTCGGGCACCACCGGCAACCCGAAGGGCGTGGTGCACACCCATTTCTCGCTGCTGGACCGCGCCGCCGCCGGCCGCAGCTTCGACAAGCTGACCGAGCGCGAGGAAGTGCTGGCCTACATGCCGCCGGCCTGGGTGGGGCAGAACATCTTCAGCTACGCGCAGTGGCTGGCCTGCGGCTACGTGGTCAACTGCCCCGAGTCGGCGAGCACGGTGACGATCGACCTCAAGGAGATCGGCCCCACCTACTACTTCGCGCCGCCGCGCATCTTCGAAGGCCTGCTGACCAGCGTGATGATCCGCATGGAGGACGCCTCGCGCCTCAAGCGCGGGTTGTTCCAGCACTACATGGCGCTCGCGCGCCGCGTCGGGCCGGCGCTGCTGGACGGCAAGTCGGTGTCGCTGGCCGACCGCCTGGCCTACCGCCTGGGCGACTGGCTGGTCTACGGGCCGCTGCGCAACTCGCTGGGCTTCTCGCGCGTGCGCGTGGCCTACACCGCGGGCGAAGCGATCGGCCCCGACCTCTTCAGCTTCTACCGCTCGATCGGCGTCAACCTCAAGCAGCTCTACGGCAGCACCGAGACCGCGGTTTTCGTCTGCCTGCAGCCCGACCACGAGGTGCATGCCGACACCGTGGGCGTGCCGATCGACGGTGTGGAGATCCGGCTGTCGGACAGCGGCGAGATCCTGGTCAAGAGCCCCGGGCTGCTGAAGGAGTACTACAAGAACCCGGCGGCCACCGCCGAGGTGCTGACGGCCGACGGCTGGTACCACACCGGCGACGCCGGCTTCCTGGACGGCGGCGGCCACCTGAAGATCATCGACCGCGCCAAGGACGTGGGCCGCCTGGCCGGCGGACCGCACGACGGCGCGATGTTCGCGCCCAAGTACGTGGAGAACAAGCTCAAGTTCTTCCCGCACATCAAGGAAGCGGTGGCCTTCGGCGACCGGCGCGAGAAGGTCTGCGCTTTCGTCAACATCGACTTCGAGGCCGTGGGCAACTGGGCCGAGCGGCGCAACCTGCCCTACGCCGGCTACACCGACCTGGCGGCCAAGCCGCAGGTGCTGGAGTTGATCCGCGAGTGCGTGGAGAAGGTCAACGCCGACCTCGCGCACGACGACAAGCTGGCCGGCAGCCAGGTCAGCCGCTTCCTGGTGCTGCACAAGGAGCTGGACGCCGACGACGGCGAGATGACGCGCACGCGCAAGGTCAAGCGCGGCTTCATCAACGACAAGTACCAGGTGCTGGTCGACGCGCTGTACGCCGGCAAGACCGAGCAGTACATCGAGACCGCGGTCAAGTTCGAGGACGGGCGCAGCGGCAGCGTGGCCGCGACGCTGAAGATCGTCGACGCCAAGACCTTCCCCGCGATGCGAAAGGCCGCCTAGATGAGCGCGCGGGACACCGGCGACGTCATCCTCGACGTGCGCAACATCTCGCTGCGCTTCGGCGGCGTCAAGGCGCTGACCGACATCAGCTTCAACGTCCGCGAGCACGAGATCCGCGCCATCATCGGCCCCAACGGCGCCGGCAAGAGCAGCATGCTCAACTGCATCAACGGCGTCTACGCGCCGCAGGAAGGCAGCATCACCTTCCGCGGCCGGACCTTCGGCCACATGAACAGCCGCCAGGTGGCCGAGATGGGCGTGGCGCGCACCTTCCAGAACCTGGCGCTCTTCAAAGGCATGAACGTCATCGACAACATCATGTCGGGGCGCAACCTCAAGATGAAGAGCAACCTCTTCCAGCAGGCGCTGCGCCTGGGCGCCGCACGGCGCGAAGAGGAAGCCAACCGCGCGTTCGTCGAGCGCATCATCGACTTCCTGGAGATCCAGGCGCACCGCAAGACGCCGGTCGGCCGCCTGCCCTACGGGCTGCAAAAGCGCGTGGACCTCGGCCGCGCGCTGGCGATGGAGCCGCAGGTGCTGCTGCTGGACGAACCGATGGCCGGCATGAACGTCGAGGAGAAGCAGGACATGTGCCGCTTCGTGCTCGACGTCAACGACGAGTTCGGCACCACCATCGTGCTGATCGAGCACGACATGGGCGTGGTGATGGACATCTCCGACCGCGTGGTGGTGCTCGACTACGGCAAGAAGATCGGCGACGGCCGGCCCGACGAGGTGCGCGCCAACCCCGAAGTGATCGCCGCCTACCTCGGCACCTCTCACTGAGACCGCACTGAGACTGCAACACCATGGGCTTCTTCCTCGAAACCCTGATCGGCGGCCTGATGACCGGCATGCTGTATTCGCTGGTCGCCTTGGGCTTCGTGCTGATCTTCAAAGCGAGCGGCGTCTTCAACTTCGCGCAGGGCGCGATGGTGCTGTTCGCGGCGCTGGCGATGGCGCGCTTCTCCGAGTGGTTCCCACAGTGGCTGGGGCTGCAGAGCAAGCTCGCCGCCAACGTGCTGGCGCTGCTGGCCGCGATGGCGGTGATGGTGGCGGTGGCCTGGCTGATCGAGCGCCTGGTGCTGGCCAAACTGGTCAACCAGGAAGGCATCACGCTGCTGATGGCCACGCTGGGCATCACCTACTTCCTGGACGGTTTCGGCCAGACGCTGTTCGGCTCCAACATCTACAAGATCGACGTCGGCATGCCCAAGGACCCGATGATCCTGTTCGAGGGCCTGTTCCCCGGCGGCGTGCTGGTCAGCCAGGAAGACCTGGCGGCCGCGGTGATCGCGGCGGCGCTGGTGGCGCTGCTGTCGGCCTTCTTCCAGTTCACCGGCACCGGCCGCGCGCTGCGCGCGGTGGCCGACGACCACCAGGCCGCGCAGAGCATCGGCATCCCGCTCAGCCGCATCTGGGTGATCACCTGGAGCGTGGCCGGCTTCGTCGCGCTGGTGGCCGGCATCATCTGGGGCAGCAAGCTCGGGGTGCAGTTCTCGCTGTCGCTGGTGGCGCTGAAGGCGCTGCCGGTGGTCATCCTCGGCGGCCTGACCAGCGTGCCCGGCGCCATCCTCGGCGGGCTGATCATCGGCGTCGGCGAGAAGCTGTCCGAGGTCTTCATCGGCCCCTACCTGGGTGGCGGCATCGAGATCTGGTTCGCCTACGTGCTGGCGCTCGTCTTTCTTCTCGTGCGGCCTCAGGGCTTGTTCGGAGAGAAGATCATCGATCGGGTCTAGAACATCATGATCTATAGAGAGAACGGCCAGTTCAAGACCAGCTACCGCGCCGACCAGCAGATCTTCCCGATCCTGCAGGACCGCATCGCGATCCTGGCGCTGATCGCCGTGGCCGTGGTGGGCGTGCCGCTGCTGGCGCCGGAGTATCTGTTCCGCGCGGTGCTGATCCCGTTCCTGATCCTCTCGCTGGCGGCGCTGGGGCTCAACATCCTGGTCGGCTACTGCGGGCAGATCTCGCTGGGCACCGGCGGCTTCATGGCGGTGGGCGCCTACATGGCCTACAACGCCTTCGTGCGCATCGACGGCATGCCGCTGGTGCTGGCGCTGATTCTCGGCGGCTTGTCGGCCACGCTGGTGGGCGTGCTGTTCGGCATCCCCTCGCTGCGCATCAAGGGCCTGTACCTCGCGGTGGCCACGCTGGCGGCGCAGTTCTTCACCGACTGGGCCTTCCTGCGCATCAAGTGGTTCACCAACGATTCGTCGTCGGGCTCGGTCAGCGTGGCCGGGCTCAACGTGCTGGGGCTGCCGATCGAGTCGCCGGTGCAGAAGTACCTGTTCTGCCTGGCCTTCGTGCTGGTGTTCGCGCTGCTGGCCAAGAACCTGGTGCGATCGCGCATCGGCCGCGAGTGGATGGCCATCCGCGACATGGACGTGGCCGCCGCGGTGATCGGCATCCGGCCGGTGTACGCCAAGCTCACCGCGTTTGCGGTCAGCTCCTTCATCGTCGGCGTGGCCGGCGGGCTGTGGGCCTTCGTGCACCTGGGCTCGTGGGAGCCGGCGGCGTTCTCGGTCGACCGCTCGTTCCAGTTGCTGTTCATGGTGATCATCGGCGGCCTGGGCTCGATCATGGGCAGCTTCTTCGGCGCCGCCTTCATCGTGATGCTGCCCATCCTGCTGGACAACCTGCCGCTGTGGTTCGGCATCCCCATCGACACCGCGCTCGCCTCGCACCTGACCTTCATGATCTTCGGTGCGCTGATCGTCTTCTTCCTGATCGTCGAGCCGCACGGCATCGCGCGGCTGTGGTCCACCGCCAAGGAAAAGCTGCGGCTGTGGCCCTTCCCTCACTGAACCGCACCGACCCGCTTCAACCCACCCGGAGGCAGACATGAAGCTCAAGACCCTCGCCCTCGTATCCCTGGCCGTCGCCGGCGGCCTGTTCGGAACGTCGCCGGCCTTCGCGCAGGCCAAGGAGCAGTTCTTCCCGCTGCTGGTGTACCGCACCGGCCCCTACGCGCCCAACGGCACGCCCTGGGCCAACGGCAAGCAGGACTACATCAAGATGATCAACGCCCGCGACGGCGGCGTGAACGGCGTCAAGATCAGCTATGAGGAATGCGAGACCGGCTACGCCACCGACAAGGGCGTGGAGTGCTACGAGCGCCTCAAGGGCAAGGCCGCGACGGTGTTCGACCCGCAGGCCACCGGCATCACCTTCGCGCTGACCGACAAGGTGCCGGCCGACAAGATCCCGCTGGTCACCATGGGCTACGGGCTGGCCGCGTCGCAGGACGGCGGCGTGTTCAAGTGGAACTTCCCGCTGATGGGCAGCTACTGGACCGCGGCCGACATCCTGATCCAGCACCTGGGCAAGGCCAACGGCGGTCTCGACAAGCTCAAGGGCAAGAAGATCACGCTCGTCTACCACGACAGCCCTTTCGGCAAGGAACCGATCCCGCTGCTGCAGGAGCGCAGCAAGATGCACGGCTTCGAGCTGCAGCTGATCCCGGTCACCGCGCCCGGCGTGGAGCAGAAGTCGGCCTGGCTGCAGGTGCGCCAGAGCCGGCCTGACTACGTGCTGCTGTGGGGCTGGGGCGTGATGAACTCCACCGCGCTGAAGGAGGCGCAGGCCACCGGATACCCGCGCGACAAGATGTACGGCGTGTGGTGGTCGGGCGCCGAGCCCGACGTCAAGGACGTGGGCGAAGGCGCCAAGGGCTACCACGCGCTGGCGCTCAACGGCTACGGCACGCAGGCCAAGGTGATGCAGGACATCCTGAAGTTCGTGCACGACAAGGGCCAGGGCACGGGCCCGAAGGACGAGGTGGGCTCGGTGCTGTACACGCGCGGCGTGGTGATGCAGGCGATGATGATCGAGGCCATGCGCCGCGCGCAGGAGCGCTTCGGCAAGGGCAAGGTGATCAGCGGCGAGCAGATGCGCTGGGGCCTGGAGAACCTGTCGCTGGACGCCAAGGCGCTGGACAAGCTGGGCCTCACCGGCCTGGTGCGCCCGGTCAGCACCTCGTGCCTGGACCACATGGGCTCGACCTGGGCGCGCGTCCACACCTGGGACGGCGCCAAGTGGAACTTCTCGTCCGACTGGTACCAGGCCGACGAGCAGATCATCAAGCCGATGGTCCGCGCCGCGGCCGACAAGTACGCTGCCGAGAAGAAGCTGACGCGGCGCGCGCCCGCTGATTGCCAGAGCTGAGGCCGTGACGAAAGACGCGAGCGGGCCGAGCGCCGGGCCGCCCCAAGCCGGCCCGCATCCCCTCGGGGGATCGCCCGGTGTACCCACCGGGCGAGGGGCGCCATTGCTCAACGTCAACGGCATCGAGGTCATCTACAACCACGTGATCCTGGTGCTCAAGGGCGTCTCGCTGCAGGTGCCCGAAGGCAAGGTGGTGGCACTGCTGGGCGGCAACGGGGCCGGCAAGACGACCACGCTGCGCGCCGTCAGCAACCTGCTGGCGGGCGAGCGTGGCGACGTGACCAAGGGCTCGATCGAGCTGCGCGGCGAGCGCATCGAACGACTGACGCCGGCGCAGATGGTCGAGCGCGGCGTGATCCAGGTGATGGAAGGCCGCCACTGCTTCGCCCACCTGACGATCGAGGAGAACCTGCTCACCGGCGCCTACACGCGCACCGACGGCAAGGCCGCCGTGTCTCGAACGTTGGAGAAGGTGTACGCCTACTTCCCGCGCCTGAAGACGCGGCGCGGCAGCCAGGCCGCCTACACCTCGGGCGGCGAGCAGCAGATGTGCGCCATCGGCCGCGCGCTGATGGCCAACCCGAAGATGGTGCTGCTCGACGAGCCCAGCATGGGCCTGGCGCCGCAGATCGTCGAGGAGGTGTTCGAGATCGTGAAGGACCTCAACACCAAGGAGCGCGTGACCTTCCTGCTGGCCGAGCAGAACACCAACATCGCGCTGCGCTACGCCGACTACGGCTACATCCTGGAGAATGGCCGCATCGTGATGGACGGCGAGGCCAAGGCGCTGCGCGAGAACGAGGACGTCAAGGAGTTCTACCTCGGCGTGGGCGGCGGCGACCGCAAGAGCTTCCGCGACGTCAAGAGCTACAAGCGCCGCAAGCGCTGGCTGTCGTGAGCCGACGCTGATGAGTGACGACGACTGGGGCTTCGCCGCCCCGCCTTTCAAGCCCGACGAGGCGCTGGCCGGCCTGCGCCGCAGCCTGCGCGAACTCGGCCTGGCCGAGCGCGCCGGCATCTGGGAGCGGCGCGGCAGCGCCATCGCCAAGGCGGCGCTCGACGGCGCTGCGCTGGCCGTCGCCGTGGTGCACAAGCCCTCGCGCAACAGCCCACAATGGCAGAGCAAGACCTTGAAGAACAGTGCCGACGTGCGCGACTTCGTCGCCGACCTGAAGCGCAGGCTCGCCGGCTGGAGCGACCGTGATGACTGAGTACTACGACGCGCTGGAAACGCGCGACCCCGACGCCCGCGAGCGCGCGCTGCTGGCCGCGCTGCCGCAGCAGATTGCCGCGGCGCAGGGCACGCCGGCGCTGGGCACCATCCTGGCCGGCGTGGACGCCGCGGCCGTCACCTCGCGCGCCGCGCTGGCCGCGCTGCCGGTCACGCGCAAGAGCGAGCTGTTGGAGCGCCAGAAGGCGGCGCGCCCGTTCGGCGGCTTCTCGGCCATCGGCTGGCGCGCGCTGGGGCTCAAGCCGGCGCGCCGCGTCTTCCAGTCGCCGGGCCCGATCTACGAGCCCGAAGGTGCCGCGGCCGACTACTGGCGCTTCGGCCGCGCGCTGTTCGCCGCCGGCCTGCGCGCCGGCGACCTGGTGCACAACAGTTTCAGCTATCACCTGACGCCCGCCGGCGCGATGATGGAAGGCGGCGCGCAGCGCATCGGCTGCACCGTGTTTGCCGGCGGCGTCGGCAACACCGAGCTGCAGCTGCAGGCGATGGACGAGCTCAAGCCCGAGGCCTACGCCGGCACGCCCAGCTTTCTGCGCATCGCGGTCGAGAAGGCGGCCGAGCTGGGCCAGCCGCTGTCGATCACCAAGGCCTCGGTCGGCGGCGAGGCCTTTCCGCCCAGCTTGCGCGACTGGCTGGCCGCGCGCGGCATCCAGGCCTACCAGAGCTTCGGCACCGCCGACTGCGGACTCATCGCCTACGAGACCGAGGCCCGCGAAGGGCTGGTGCTCGACGAAGGCGTGATCGTCGAGATCGTGCGCCCCGGCACCGGCGACCCGGTGCCCGACGGCGAGGTCGGCGAGATCGTCGTCACCGTGCTCAACCCCGACTACCCGCTGGTGCGCTTCGGCACCGGCGACCTCAGCGCCGTGCTGCCCGGCCGCTGCCCCAGCGGGCGCAGCAACCGGCGCATCAAGGGCTGGATGGGCCGCGCCGACCAGACGGCCAAAGTGCGCGGCATGTTCGTGCACCCCAGCCAGGTGGCCGAGGTGCTGCGCCGCCACCCCGAGCTGGGCCGCGGCCGCCTGGTGGTGGACGGCGAGATGGCCAATGACCGCATGACGCTGAAGGCTGAAGCCGCTGCCGCCGCCGACGGCCTGGCCGCGGCCGTGGCCGCCACGTTGCGCGACGTGACCAAGCTGCGCGGCGACGTCGAGCTGTGCGCGCCCGGCAGCCTGCCCAACGACGGCAAGGTCATCGAAGACTTGCGCAAGATCGGCTGAACGCGCCGCTGCGTGGTGCCGGCACAAACCTCACGCGAGTGACGGCTAAGTAGTTCCCACGGCGCCGATGCACGGCTTCGCTCCTACCATCGCACGCCACCCGACCTGCCCCTCTAGACGGAGACCGCCCATGATGAAGAAGTCGTTGCTCACCCTGGCCCTCGCCGCCGCCCTGCCCGTCCTGGCCGCCTACCCCGACAAGCCGGTCACGATCGTCGTGCCTTTCGCCGCCGGCGGCCCGACCGACAAGGTGGCGCGCGACCTCGCCGAGGTGCTGCGCAAGGGCCTGCACAACCAGACGGTGATCATCGAGAACGTGGGCGGCGCCGGCGGCACGCTGGGCGCGGCCAAGGTGGCCAAGGCAGCGCCCGACGGCTACACGCTGCTGCTGCACCACATCGGCATGGCCACTTCGCCGGCGCTGTACCGCAAGTTGCCGTACCAGACGCTGGACGACTTCGAGTACCTGGGCATGATCAACGAGGTGCCGATGACCGTGGTCGGCCGCGCCAGCCTGCCGGCCAACAACTGGGCCGAACTGCGCACCTGGATCACCGCCAACAAGGGCAAGATCAACCTCGCCAACGCCGGCCTGGGCGCCGCCTCGCACCTGTGCGGGCTGCTGCTGCAGCAGGCGCTGGGTACGGACATGACCACCGTGCCGTACAAGGGCACCGCGCCGGCGATGACCGACCTGCTGGGCGGCCAGGTCGACCTGATGTGCGACCAGACCACCAACACCACCAGCCAGATCGAGTCCGGCAAGATCAAGGCCTTCGCCGTCACCACCAACAAGCGGCTGGCGACGCCGGCGCTGGCCAAGCTGCCGACGCTGGACGAGTCGGGGCTGAAGGGCTTCAACGTGACGATCTGGCACGCGCTGTACGCGCCCAAGGGCACGCCCAAGGCGGTGGTCGACACCATCAACAGTGCGCTCAAGCAGGCGCTGAAGGACCCCGACTTCCAGAAGCGCGAAGAGGCGCTGGGCGCGGTGATCGTCACCGACAACCGCGTCAACGGTCCCGAGCACAAGAAGTTCGTCGAGTCCGAGATCAACAAGTGGGGCCCGGCGATCAAGGCCGCCGGGCAATACGCGGATTGACTAACGCTCAGTTCAAGCGTAGCGGGATCGTCACCGGCCCGTCGTTGACCAGCTCGATCTGCATGTCGGCGCCGAAGACGCCGGCTTGCACCCGCGGGTGCTTGTCGCGCGCCACGCGCAGCACTTCGTCGTAAACCGCGCGGCCCAGCGCCGGCGGCGCCGCGCCGCTGAAGCCGGGCCGGTTGCCGCCGCTGGTGTCGGCGGCCAGCGTGAACTGCGAGACCACGAGCAGGCCGCCGCCTACGTCCTGCAGGCTGCGGTTCATCTTGCCGGCCTCGTCGCTGAAGACACGCAGCTTGAGCAGCTTGTCGACCAGCTTCGCGGCCAGCGCCGGCGTGTCGGCCGGTTCGGCGCAGACCAGCACCAGCAGGCCCTGGTCGATCGCGCCGACCACCCGGCCGGCCACCTCGACCCGCGCCCGGGCCACGCGCTGCAGCAGCGCGATCACGGCCGCTGCGCCGGCGCGGGACTGGGGTCCGCGTCGGCCAGGTGCGCTTCCACGTCCATCGGCAGCAGTTGGATGCTGGCGCGCAGGCCCGGCACCGCGTCCATCAGCGCCTGCTCGACGGCCGTGCGCAGCGCCGCGGCGCGGCCCAGGCTCCAGCCCGCGGGCATGTGCATGTGCAGGTCGACGAAGCGCCGCTGCCCGGCGCGCCGCGTGGCGACGTGGTCGATGCGGATGACCTGGTGCGCGAAGCCGGCCAGCACCTGGTCGATCTCGGCGCGCACCTCGGGCTCGACGGCGCGGTCCATCAACCCGTCGACCGAGCGCCGCACCAGGCCGTAGCCCTCGCGCAGGATGTTGAGCGCGACGCCGATCGCGACCAGCGGGTCGAGCCAGGTCCAGCCGGTGGCCATGACGGCCAGCAGCCCGACGATCACGCCGGCCGATGTGTAGACGTCGGTGAACAGGTGGCGCGCGTCGGCCTCCAGCGCCATCGAGCGGTGCAGGCGCGCCTGTTTCAGCATCGCGCGCGCCAGCGCGCCGTTGAGGACCGAGCTGAGCACCGTCAGCGCGATGCCCCAGTCCACCGCCTCCAGCGGCTGCGGGTGCAACAGGCGCTGCACCGCGGCCCAGACGATGGCCAGCGCCGCGGCGAAGATCAGCACGCCCTCGAAGCCGCTGGAGAAGTACTCGGCCTTGTGATGGCCGTACGGGTGGCTGTCGTCGGGTGGCCGCACCGCGATCACCACCATTGCCAGCGCGAACATCGCACCGGCCAGGTTGACCAGCGACTCCAGCGCGTCGGACAACAGGCTGACCGAGCCGCTGACCCACCAGGCGCCGGTCTTCAGCGCGATGGTGGCCAGCGCCACCGCGATCGAGAGCTTCAGATAACCGGCAAGTTGCACGGCAGATTCAGTTCACGCGTCAGGCCGCCAGCGTGACGCGCGCGAACTTGCGCTTGCCCACCTGCACCACGTAGGTGCCGGCCGCCAGCTTCAGGCCCTTGTCGGAGACCACGCCGCCGTCGACGCGCACGCCGCCCTGCTCCACCATGCGCAACCCTTCGCTGGTGGACGGCACGAGGCCGGCGTTCTTCAGCACGTGGCCGATCGCCAGCGGCGCGCCGGTCAGCGCCGCTTCGGGGATCTGGTCGGGCACGCCGCCGGCGGCGCGGCGCTGGAAGTCCTCGTGCGCCGCCTCGGCCGCCGCGGCGCTGTGGAAGCGCGCGGTGATCTCCTTGGCCAGCAGCACCTTGGCGTCCTTGGGGTTGCGCCCGGCGTCGACCTCGGCCTTCAGCGTCGCGATCTCGGCCTCCGGCCGGTGCGACAGCAGCCGGTAGTACTTCCACATCAGCTCGTCGCTGATCGACAGGACCTTGGCGAACATGGTGTTCGCCGGCTCGGTGATGCCGACGTAGTTGCCCTTGCTCTTGGACATCTTCTCGACGCCGTCCAGCCCTTCGAGCAGCGGCATGGTCAGGATGCACTGCGGCTCCTGGCCGTACTCCTGCTGCAGCGCGCGGCCGACCAGCAGGTTGAACTTCTGGTCGGTGCCGCCGAGCTCGAGGTCGCTCTTCAGCGCCACCGAGTCATAACCCTGCATCAGAGGGTACAGCAGTTCGTGGATGCTGATCGGGCTGCCGGCCTTGAAGCGCTTGGTGAAGTCGTCGCGCTCCAGCATGCGCGCCAGCGTGTACTTGGCGGCGAGCTGGATCATGCCGCGCGCGCCCAGCGCATCGCTCCATTCGCTGTTGTAGCGAAGCTCGGTCCGCGCCGGGTCCAGCACCAGCTCGGCCTGGCGGCGGTAGGTGGCGGCGTTGGCCTCGATCTGCTCGCGCGTCAGCGGCGGGCGCGTGCTGTTGCGGCCCGAGGGGTCGCCGATCGTCGAGGTGAAGTCGCCGATGAGAAAAATCACCGTATGGCCCAGGTCCTGCAGCTGGCGCAGCTTGTCCAGCACCACGGTGTGGCCGATATGAATGTCCGGCGCCGTCGGATCGAGCCCGAGCTTGATGCGCAGCGGCGTGCCGGTCGCCTCGGCTCGGGCCAGCTTGGCCAGCCATTCGGCTTCGGGCAGCAGTTCTTCGCAGTGGCGCAGGGTCAGGGCCATCGCCTCGCGCACGCGGTCGGTGACCGGATGCGGCGGCGCGGCGTCAGGAGCTTCTGACATGGAGCAGGAATGGGAAAAAAAGGGAGCGGATGCGGTCGGAGCTTGCGGGTTTTCGCGTACGTCAGGCCAGGAGCCTTGGCTATACTCGCGCTACCCGTCGGAAGGGTCTTAGCCACTGGCTGCGACCTTCGGTGGATTCTAGTGGACGGCTCCTGGCGGGCCGGCCTCCCGAAATGCGCTGCAGCCCTCGGCTAGAGCGCCCCGCTTCGGAAGACCGTTTGTTGCTGAACCAATTCAGCGTGCCGTCGCGCGCGCAAATCCTTGAGTTCGCCGCCCGGCACCGTCGTCGCATCGTTGCAGCGGCGGTCATCGGCATGGGCGGATTCACCGTCACCGCCTTCGGCATCGCGCCGATGATGCCCGACGCCTCGGCTCTGCCGGTGCGCCAGCTCGTCGAGACCGTCAAGCCCGAAGGCCTGGAGCCGCAGCTCGACGCGCTGGGCACGCAGAACCTGTCCTTGCGCCGCAGCACGATCAGCCGCGGGACCGACAGCGCCGATGGCCTGTTGCTGCGCCTGGGCGTGGCCGACAGCACGGCCTCGGCCTTCATCCGCAGCGACGCGCTGGCCCGCCGCCTGGTGCAGGGCCGCGGCGGCAAGCTGGTGCAGGCCACGGCCGACGCCAGCGGGCATCTGCAGCAGCTCGTCGCGCGCTACCCGGCCGAAACCAGCGAGCAGCGCCAAACCCATTTCACGCGCCTGACGCTGGACAAGGTCGACGGCCGCTGGCTCTCGAAGGTCGAGACGGCGCCGCTGGTCACCGGCGTGCGCCTGGGCAGCGGCAGCATCCGCAGCAGCCTGTTCGCCGCCACCGACGAAGCCGGCCTGCCCGACGCCGTGGCCAGCCAGGTGGCCGAGATCTTCGCCACCGACATCGATTTCCACCGCGAGTTGCGCAAGGGCGACACCTTTTCGGTCGTCTATGAGTCGCTGTTGGCCGACGGCGAGTTGGTGCCCTGGAACGAAGGCGCCGGGCGCGTGCTGGCGGCCGAGTTCGTCAACGCCGGCCGCACGTACAAGGCGTTGTGGTTCGTCGATGCGCAGGGCCGTGGCGGCTACTTCGGGGCCGACGGCCGCAGCCGTCGCCATGCCTTCCTGGCCAGTCCGCTGGAGTTCTCGCGCGTCACCTCGGGCTTCGCGATGCGCTTTCATCCGCTGCTGCAGAGCTGGCGCGCACACCTGGGCGTGGACTACGGCGCCCCCAGCGGCACGGCGGTGCGCTCGGTCGGCGACGGCGTGGTGCAGTTCGCCGGCCGCCAGAACGGCTACGGCAACGTGATCGAGGTGCGCCACGACAAGGACCGCACGACGCTGTACGCGCACCTGAGCCGCATCGACGTGCAAAAGGGCCAGAAGGTGCAGCAGGGCGACCACATCGGTGCCGTCGGCGCCACCGGCTGGGCTACCGGCCCGCACCTGCACTTCGAGTTCCGCGTCGACGGCAAGCACCAGGATCCGCTGCTGATCGCGCGCAACGCCGAGTCGGTCGCGCTGGACGCCGACGACCGCCGCCGCTTCGGCGCCGAGGCGCTCGCCGTCGACGCGCGGCTGCA
Source organism: uncultured Rubrivivax sp. (assembly GCA_964470565.1). GTDB lineage: Bacteria > Pseudomonadota > Gammaproteobacteria > Burkholderiales > Burkholderiaceae_C > Rubrivivax. The sequence goes on along the minus strand of CAYYDJ010000001.1, from coordinate 197,804 downwards.
GGTGGCGCATAGCATGGGCGGCGTGCGCGGTCGTTTCGAATAACGAGTTAGACGCGCGCCAGCGCACCCGCACCGAGCGCCGGCCATGACGCTGTTCGCGGGGCTGATGTCGGGCACCTCGCTCGACGGCGTCGACGGCGTGCTGGCCGACTTCGAGCCGCAGTCGCTGCGCCCGCGCCAGGTGCTGGCGCATGCGCACGCCGCGCTGCCCGAGGCGCTGGCCGCCGAGCTGCTGGCGCTCAACCAGAGCGGCCCCGACGAGCTGCACCGCGGCGCGCTGGCCGGCAACGCGCTGGCGGTGGTCTACGCCGAGGTGCTGAGCAAGCTGCTCGATGGCAGCGGGCGCCGAGCCGACGAGGTGGCCGCCGTCGGCGCCCACGGCCAGACGGTGCGCCACCGGCCGCAGGCTTTCGGCGGGCCGGGCTACACCATCCAACTCCTGCCGGGTGCGTGGTTGGCCGAGCTGAGCGGCCTCACCGTGGTCTGCGATTTCCGCTCGGCCGACCTGGCCGCCGGCGGCCAGGGCGCGCCGCTGGTGCCGGCTTTCCACGCGGCCTGCTTCGCGGCGCCGGAAGCCTCGGCCGTGCTCAACGTCGGCGGCATTGCCAACCTGAGCCTGCTGCCCGCCGACGACAGCCCGGTGCGCGGCTTCGACACCGGCCCCGGCAACGTGCTGATGGACTTGTGGATGCGCCGCACGGGCGGCCAGCCCTACGATGCCGACGGCCGCCTGGCGGCCCAAGGTCGGGTGCTGCCGGCGCTGCTCGCGGCCTTGCAGGCCGAGCCCTATTTCGCGCTGCCGCCGCCCAAGAGCACCGGCCGCGACCTGTTCCATGCCCCGTGGCTGGATGCGCGGCTGCAGGCCGCAGGCTGCGCTGCAGTGCCGGCCGCGGACGTGATGGCCACGCTGGCCGAGCTAACGGCGCGCAGCGTCGTCGAAGCCTTGCAACGCGAGCTGCCGCAGGCGCGGCGGCTGCGGGTCTGCGGCGGTGGCGCCTTCAACGGCCATTTGATGGCGCGCTGGCGCTCGCTGCTGCCCGGCGTCGACATCGCGACGACGGCTGCCGACGGCGTGCCGCCCGATCAGGTGGAGGCGCTGGCCTTCGCGTGGCTGGCAGCGTGCCGGCTGGCCGGCCGCGGCGCCAGCCTGCCGGCCGTCACCGGCGCGCGCGCGAGGCGCGTGCTGGGCGCGGTGTACGCCGCGCCGGGTTGAGTCTGGAAATGTCGCTCAGGCCGCTCAGGCCGCTCAGGCCGAGAACGACGAGCCGCAGCCGCAGGTGGTGGCGGCGTTCGGGTTCTTGATGACGAACTGCGCGCCCTGCAGATCTTCCTTGTAGTCGATCTCGGCGCCGGCCAGGTACTGCAGGCTCATCGCATCGATCAGCAGCGTCACACCGTTCTTGCTCATCTGCGTGTCGTCGTCGTTGACCGCTTCATCGAAGGTGAAGCCGTACTGGAAGCCCGAGCAACCGCCGCCCTGCACGAAGACGCGCAGCTTGAGGTCGGGGTTGCCTTCCTCGGCCACCAGGTCGGCCACCTTGGCGGCCGCGCTGTCGGTGAAGATCAGCGGCGGCGGCATCTCGTCGGCGGGCGATTGCAGCGGTTCGGCAATGGCGTTCATGCGGGGCTCCAGGTCGGATGGATGGGGTGGTGTTCGGTGGCCGTCATTCGTTGGACGCTGCCAATATCAATGCGGGCTTTTCGCCGGCCTTCAAGGGCCGCAACTCGCCGTCGATCAAGGCGCCGGGGTGCATCTCCAGCACCTCGTAGCGCACGTTGCCGGTCAGCCGCGCCTTGGGTTGCAGTTCCAGCAGTTCGGTGGCCTGAACCGGACCCCTGACTTCGCCATTGATGATCACATGCGCGCCCTTCACCTCGCCATGGACGCGGGCTTTTTCGCTGATCACGATCAGGCTGGCGGCGGTGGTGGCGATCACGTCGCCATGCACCTCGCCATCGATGCGCAGGCCTTCGGCAAAGCCGATCTGCCCGTGGACCACGGTGCCTTCGCCGACCAGGCTGCGGATCGGCGGCGCCTTGCGTTTGGCAAACCACATGGAAGTCTCCTCGTGAATCGTCGTGGGCGTCCGGGTCAGCGCGGCTTCAGAGCTTGACGGTCTGTTGCGCGCGCAGCCCGCCTTGCTGGTCGTAGACCTTGGCCTGCACCGTTTTTAGCACGGCGCCGGGCGGTAGCTCGACGCGGCCTTCCACACGCAGATACTGGCGGAACCTCAAGGCCTGCTCGCCGGCACGGCTCAACTGCCAGGGGCGGCCGTCCAGCAGCCCAACCAGCAGCAGTTCGTAGCGGCCCTGGAAGTCAACACTGGCGCGGCCGGCCTGCATCAGCAGCAACTGCACGCGCAACTCGCCGGGCGTGCGGACGTCGGCCTGCAGGCCGCGCAGTTGCAGGCCTTCGCCGACCACCGGCATCAGGCCTTCGAAGAAGCCCAAGTCGGCCTGCAAGGCCTGTTTGTCGGCCTCGATCTGGCGCAGTTGCTGCGCCAGCCGTTCCTGGGCGGTGCGCTCGGCCTTGATCAGACTGTCGGCGCTCGCGGCCAGTGAGCGCGCGCTTTCGTTTTCGGCACGCAGCGACGCCACTTCCACGCGCAACTTGGCCAGTTCCTGGCGCGAGCTGCGGTCCAGGCCGGCAATCTCCTTGCCGAACTCAAAGGCCCACAAGGCCAGCGCAGCCGAGAAGCCCATCATCAGCGCCACCACGGCCCAGCGCAGCGGCCACGGCAGATGGCTGCGCACGATCATCCGCGGTGCACTCACCGACAGGCGACGGCGCAGCAGCTTCCAGCGCATCCGAAAATGAAGTTCGTCGCCGGCCGAGCCCGCGGAACCCACGCCGCGCGCAGGCTCCGCCGGACGACATCAGCGCTTGCTGAACTGCTTGCGGCGGCGGGCGCCGTGCAGACCGACCTTCTTGCGCTCGACCTCGCGGGCATCGCGGGTCACGAAGCCGGCGCGGCTGAGGTCACCCTTGAGCGCCACGTCGTAATCGATCAGCGCGCGGGTGATGCCGTGGCGCACCGCGCCGGCCTGGCCGGACTCGCCGCCGCCGTGCACGTTGACCTTGACGTCGAAGGCCACTTCGTTGGCCGTCAGCAGCAGCGGCTGCTTGACGATCATGATCGACGTCTGGCGGCCGAAGTAAACCTCGATCGGCTTGCCGTTGATGACGATCTGGCCGGAGCCCTTCTTGATGAACACGCGGGCCACCGACGATTTGCGGCGGCCGGTGCCGTAATTCCACTGTCCGATCATCGCCGCTCCTTACAGGGCCAGGGGCTTGGGTTGCTGGGCGGCGTGCGGGTGGCTGTCACCGGCATAGACCTTCAGCTTCTTGATCATCGCGTAGCCCAGCGGGCCCTTGGGCAACATGCCCTTGACCGCCTTCTCGAGCGCGCGGCCGGGGTGCTTGGCCTGCAGGTCCTTGAACGGCGTGGCATAGATGCCGCCCGGGTAGCCCGAATGGCGGTAGTAGATCTTGTCGGTGGCCTTGGAGCCGGTGACGCGGATCTTGTCGGCGTTGACGACGACGATGAAATCGCCGGTATCGACGTGAGGCGTGTAGATGGCCTTGTGCTTGCCGCGCAAACGGAGTGCCACTTCGCTGGCAACACGTCCGAGCACCTTGTCGGTGGCGTCAATCACGTACCACTCGTGCTTCACCTCGGCCGGCTTGGCGCTGAAGGTCTTCATGAGGGTCTTTCGGGGGTTTCGGCTCTGGCTGCCTGCGCTTCGGTGCCGCTTGTAGGATCGGAATCGATCGGCGGCCTCTCAGGGCGGGTGTCCCCCGGCCGATTTCAGGGGAGCCGATGATTCTATACCGGGATGCGAGCCTGGGAGCCCGTGACTTTGGACGGGAAACCCGAAGGCAATTTAGGGTTAACCCTAGATTCAATCGCTACCATGGCGGCGTTTGCACCGACCCTGGGAGGTCGACATGACCGTGTCAGATGAATCGCCGTCCCGCTTCCAATGGCTGCCCATCCGCGCCCTCGGCCCGCGGCATCGGTCGCGCATTGCAGCCCACCTGCTGCAGTTGAGCGCCGACGATCGCTACCTGCGCTTCGGCTACGTGGCGTCCGACGAGCACATCGGCCGCTACGTCGACCAGATAGACTTCGACCACGACGAGGTGTTCGGCGTCTTCAACCGCCGGCTGGAACTTGTGGCCATGGCGCACCTGGCCTACCTGGGCAGCGGCGGCCAGCCCAGCAGCGCCGAGTTCGGCGTCTCGGTGCTGCCGCGCGGCCGCGGCCGCGGCATCGGCGCGCGGCTGTTCGAGCGCGCCTGCCTGCACGCGCGCAATCGCGGCATCGACCACCTGATCGTGCACGCGCTGAGCGAGAACGTCGCCATGCTCAAGATCGCCCGCCAGGCCGGTGCCACGCTGGGCCGCGACGGCGCCGACGCCACCGCGATCCTGAAGCTGCCGCCCGAGGACTTCAGCTCGCACTGGTCGCAGCTCGTCGAGACGCAGGCCGGCGAGATCGACTACGGCTTCAAGCTGCACGCCGTGCGGCTGGACCGCCTGGTGCGCCAGATGCGCGACTTCATGCCCGGCGCCTGGCCCGCCGGCGACTGAGAAAGTGCCCGGCAGCCCCACGCATCGAGGGGCTGTCAGTGCATTCCGCACCCAAGGCGTGGGATGAAGACGGCGCGCCGCGCGCGGTAATATCCCTGTCCTCTTCGTCGGGATACGCCGCAGTGCTTGCCACGTGTCGGCCCCTCGCCTCATGTTGGAAGTGCTGCCCTGGCTGCTGGCTTCGCTGTCGGCGATCTTGCTGATCGCGGCCACGGCCTTGTGGTGGCGCAGCCGCGGCCGCGGCCAGCCGCAGGCGCTGCCGACCGAGTGGGCGTTGAATCCGCGGCCGGTGTTCAACACCGACGAGCGCCGCGTCTACCGCCAGTTGCGCGAAGCGCTGCCGCACCACATCGTGCTGTCCAAGCTGCCGCTGGTGCGCTTCTGCCAGCCCAACGATCCGGCCGAGACGCGCTACTGGTACCAGCTGCTGGGCTCGATCAACGTCACCTTCGCGATCTGCAGCGCCAACGGCCGCGTGCTGGCGGCGATCGACCTCGATGCCGACCGCAACCCCTCGCGGCGCGCGATCCAGACCAAGCAGGCCGTGCTCGGCGCCTGCCGCATCCGCTACCTGCGCTGTCCGGTGGACCACCTGCCATCGATCCCCGAGTTGCAGTTGCTGGTGCCGCAAAGCAGCAGCCAGCCGCGCGGCCCGCATGCCGCGCCGACCATGGTGCAGGCGCGCGACTCGCTCAGCAACGCCGTCGCCGGCCGTCGCCGCGAGCGCAACGCGCTGTGGCAGGACTCGAGCTTCTTCCACGATTCGTTCTTCGGCTCCGACACCCGCAACGACATGGCCAGCAGCGACTTCGGCGCGCTGCGCGGCACGCCGCTGCCGCCGGCACGCGAGCGCGATGCGCCGGCAGGCGACTCGACGCCGAGGCCCTTCGAGCCGCCGGGGGCGCCGCCGCCTCCGGTGCGGCATTGAACGCCGCCCGCCCCGGCTATCAGGCGCTGACCCCGGCGCTGGTGCTGGACGCGCTCGACGCCGCGGGCCTGCGGCCCGATGGCCGGCTGCTGCAGCTCAACTCCTACGAGAACCGCGTCTACCAGGCCTTCCTGGAAGACGGCCAGGCCGTGGTGGCCAAGTTCTACCGCCCGGGCCGCTGGAGCGACGAGCAAATCCTGGAAGAGCACGCCTTCGCGCTCGAGCTGGCGGCGGCCGAGGTGCCGGTGATCGCGCCGCTGCTGCTGCTGCAGGCGCTACATGCTGGTGCGGCCGCCGGCGGCCGCACGACGCTGGCCCATTGGCAGCCGGCGCCGGAGCTGCCGGCGTACCGCTTCAGCGTCTCGCCGCGCTGCGCCGGCCGCGAGCCCGAGCTGGAGCAGCCCGAGACCCTGCACCGCCTGGGCCGCTTCATCGGCCGCCTGCATGCGGTGGGCCAGCGCGCGGCGTTCCAGCACCGGGTGACGCTGGACCCGGCGCGCGACGGCCCCGCGGCGCTGCAGCGCGTGCTGGCGCTGGACGTGCTGACGCCGCACGAGCAGCCGGCCTGGGTGGACGCAGCGCAGCGCGCGCTCGACGCGCTGCTGGCCGCCTTCGACCGCCATGGCGCGCTGCAGCGCCTGCGCCTGCACGGCGACTGCCACCTCGGCAACGTGCTGTGGCGCGACGCCGGCCCGCACGTGGTGGACCTGGACGACGCCTGCATGGGCCCGGCGGTGCAGGACCTGTGGATGCTGGTCTCGGGCGACGCGGCGACGATGGCGGCGCAGCTCAGCCGCCTGCTCGCCGGTTACACGGAGTGGTGCGACTTCGATCCGCGCGAGCAGCGGCTGATCGAGCCGCTGCGCACGCTGCGCATGCTGCGCCACAGCGCCTGGCTGGCCGAGCGCTGGATCGACCCCGCGTTCCCGGCCGCCTTCGTCGACTTCGGCACGCCGGCGTACTGGTCGCAGCAGACCACGCAGCTGCGCGAGCAGGTGGAGGCGATGAGCGCGGCTGCCGCTTCAGGGCCTGCGGTTCTGGGCTGACGGCAGCCAGTGCAGCAGGCCGAGAAAGAGTCCGGCCTGCAGGAAGCCGCGCAGGCCGGTCAGGTTCACGCGGCAGCGGCGGCGCAAGTCGGCCGGCGAGATCGGCCCTTCGCTCAGGCGGCGCGCCATCTCCAGGTGCTGCGGCAGCAGCGTGTAACGCGAGACGTCAAGCTGCGGCTGCGCCATCAGCGGTGCGTGCCACCAGTTGACCGGTGAGTGCAGCAGGCGAAATCCGCCGGCGGCCAGCGCGATGTCCCACACCACCAGGTCCAGTTCGCGCGTCTTGGCGCGCGACCCGGGCGTGGCGCCGCGCGCCAGGTACGGCACGTCGCGCGTCACGCGCAGCCGCTGGTCGGCCAGCTCGTCGACCAGCGCCACGCCGGTGGCGAAGTCGATCAGCAGCGCCGCCTGCGGGCCGTAGCCGGCGCTCAAGCAAGCCTGACCGGGGTCGACCAGCCCGCGGCGCAGCAGGTTCAGCAATTGGGCGCGGTCGGGATCGAGGTCGGCCTGCGACAATTGCTCGGCATGCTGGCGGCTGTCGAACTGCGAGTCGAAGCCCGACGCCGGCACCGCGGTGGGCGGCTCGGACGCGTCGGCGCGGCGGATCTCGTTGAGGCTTTGCAGCCCTTGCACGTTCTGCAACTGGCCCACCAGCTCGGTGTGCAGCCGCCTGGCCTCGGCGCTGCGGCTGCCACCGTTGGCCTTGACCGCGGGCCGCACGCCGGTGATGGTCAACAGCGGGCGGTCTTCGAGAAGAGCATTCAGCACCTGCGGCGCCACGCGCGAGACGAAGGCCTGCTTGGCCAGCACCACGTCGCCACCGACGCCGTTGAGCTTGAGGTCGACGCCCAGTTCGCGCCCCACCTCGTCCAGCATCGCGGGCAAGGTGTCGAGGTCGGAGCACTCGAAGCCCAGGTGCTGCACCACCAGCGCCCGACGCCGGGGCTCGCCGCCTGGCAGCAAGGCGCTGAGGACTCGGCGCAAGGGTCTGGCGGCAATCATCGAGGTGGTGTGCAGAAGCCTGGAGCGACGACGTCGAGGCTAGGCCGCGAGGGGCCTGCAGCCCATCCCGCGGCGGCTGAAAGCCGGCTCGGGACGGGCCCTGAACGCGGCTCAGGGATTCCCCGGGGTGTCGACGCCCGCGGGGCTGATCTCCAGCTCGATCACCACCCCGCGGCCGCCGTCGCGGGGCCGCGCGCGCACCGCGCCGCGGTGGCGGGCCGCCACCCGCTGCACGAACAGCAGCCCGAAGCCGACGCCGCGCCCGTCCACCGGCACCAGGCCCTCGTGGGTCTGCATCAGCCGCTCCAGGTCGGCCGCGGCCAGCCCGCGGCCCTGGTCGGCAACGCGGAACACCAGGCCGCCGGCCGGCGTGGCCGCGGCGGACAACGTGACCGCGGCGCCCGGCGGGCTGTTCTTGATCGCGTTGGACAGCAGGTTGCCCAAGGCGCGCAACACCAGCGCGCGGTCCATCGAGACCGGCGCCGGCGGCTGCACGGCCTCGGCCGTCGTGGCCAGCGCCACGCCGGCGGACTCGGCCTGCGGGCGGTGGTCGGCCAGCGCCTCGGCCAGGATCTGCGCCGGAACCACGGACTCGCACTGCAGCGGGCGCTGCGCGGCCTGCGCCACGCGCACGAAGTCGTCGGCCAGCGACTGCGTGCGCTGCGCGAGGCGGCGCATCTCGCGCATCAGCGCTTCGATGTCGGGCGTGCCGCGGCCGCTCAGCTGCATCTCGGCCAGCAGCGCGATCGAGGTCGCGGGCGAGCGCAGGTCGTGCGAGACGAAGGCCAGCAGTTCCTCGCGCTCGCGCTCGGCGCGCTTGATCGGCGCGATGTCGGCGATGGCCACGATCAGCCGCGTGCCGCCGTGCATCGGCACCGCATGGGCGTGGATCACATGGTCGCCCTGGCCGGCCAGCCGCGCCTGCACCGCGAGCGCCTGCTGGCGCTGGCGCACCTCGGCCAGCGCGGCCGGCCAGTCCACCGCGGGCTGGCAGTCGAACTCGGCCAGCAGCCGCGCCAGGTCCAGGCCCTGCATCTCGTCGGCCGATTCGATCTCGAACAGCCGCGCCGCCGGCGGGTTGGCCAGCAGCACGTGGTCGCGGCCGTCGTCGACCAGCATCGCGGTCGGCAGCCCGGCCAGCGCGTCGGCCAGGAAGCGCCGCGCCGAGCGTAGCGTCTCGGCCGCGGTGTGCAGCGCGGCCAGGCGCTGGCTGAGGCGGTCGCGCGCCAGCGTGGGATCGATCGTCGCCGCCGGCGCCAGCAGCCCGGGCTCGATGGCCAGGCGGGCGATCTCGCGGTCGAGGTCGGCGACGCCGCGTTCCAGCCGGCGCCAGCTCCACAGCGGGTAGGCCAGCACCGCGGCCAGCATGAAGGGCGCCGGGCTCCACCAGCGCCCCGCCGCCAGCAGGCCCAGGCTGAGCAGCAGCGCCAGCGGCAGCGAGGCCAGCGCCAGCACGATGGCCGCGCGCGTGCCGGCCCAGACGAAGCCGGCCACCAGGCTGGCGGCGCCCAGCGCCGACAGCAACCCCGCCAGCCACGGCGCCACGGCGCGCGGCGCCTGCCCGCTGCGCAGCGTGTCCAGCACGTGGGCCAGCACCTCCACGCCGGGCATCGCATGCTGGCGCGCGTTGACCGGCGTGGCCAGCGTGTCGCCCAGGCCCTGCGCCGTCATGCCCACCAGCAGGTAGCGCCCGCGCAGCTCGCTGTCCGGGACGGCGCCGCGCAGCACGTCGACGTAGGACACGCGGCGCACGTGGCCGGGTGGGCCGCCGTAGCGGATCAGGAAGCGGCCCTGGCGCGACCAATCGTCGCCGGCCGCGGCGACGCGGTCGACGGCCAGCGCCGGATTCAGATCCTGCCCGCCGGCGCGCAGCGCGGCCAGCGCCAGGTTCGGGTAGCGCTGGTGCGGTGGGCCGGCCTCAAGGAAGGCGTGGCGCAGCACGCCGTCGTCGTCCACCGCGGGCTCGGCGGCACCGAGGCGAACGCCGGCGGCGCGCAGCGCGGCGGTGGGCTCCAGCAGACGCAGCGGCTCGCCGAGGCCGGACTGCCAGCTCACCGGCATCACCACCGGCGCGGCGCGGCGCAGCTCGGCGGCCAGCACCTCGTCCTGTTGCGGGTCGGGGTCGGGCTCGCTGAACAGCAAGTCGAGCACGATGGCGCGCGGCCGTGCCTCGGCCAGCCGCTGCAGCAAGGTGGCGTGCACGCCGCGGCGCCAGGGCCAGCGGCCGATGGCCTCGATGCTGGCGTCGTCGATCGCGACGATCAGCACGTCGTCGGGCGGCGGCCGGCTCCACAGCGACAGGCCGGCGTCGTAGACCAGGCGGTCGGCGCGCCACAGCCAGCCGCCGGCGGCACTGAAGAAGGCCAGCAGCGCCAGCATCAGCGCCACCGCCACGTCATCGCGACGCCAGGCCCGCGGCGCCGCGCCCTGCGCCATCACTGCAGCAGCAGCAAGCCGCCCTGCACCTGCACGCAGCCGCGCTGCGTGTCGCGCACGCAGTTGGGCACGTCGAAGTGCTGCGTCGACGACCAGGGGCCGACGAAGCCGTCGGAATCCTTGGCGCGCAGACGCACGTAGAAGCGGCCGGTGGCGCCCTTCAGCGGCAGGTCGATCTCGGTGGCGTCGAGCGCGAGCTGGGCCATCAGGCGGGTGAAGGCCTCGTCGGTGGCCACTTCGAAGTCGAAGCGCTGGCCCGGCAAACCCTGCCAGAACAGGCGCACGCTGTCGTCGCCGACGGTGGGCGGACCCGGCGGCCCGGGTTGCGGCGGCAATGGCTTGACTTCAAAGGGCAGCGGGTCGGTGAACGGCCCCTGGTCGCCATCGCCCTTGACGCTGGCCAGCCGCCACAGGTAAGCCCCGGGTGCCAGCCCTTCGATCGTCTGGTCCAGCTGGGCGATGTCGCGCACGTCGTGCAGCGGCGCTTCGAAAGGCTTGGCGGCGGCATCGGCGCGCGCCACCTGCAAGCGGTAGCGCGCGGCCTGGCTGTTGGCGGCCCAGCCGAAGTCGGCCTTGCTGCCGCGGATCACGGCGCGCGGCGCCGGCGCGCGCGGCAGCGGCGGCTCTGGCCGGGCCTTGAGTTGCAGCGTGCCGCGTGCGTCCAGCCCTTCCAGCCCGAGCGCGTCGACGGCGCGCAGGCGGATGGCATAGCGCCCGTCGTCCAGCCCCGCGATGCGCAATTCGGGCGTGGCCGACTGCACGTCGGCCAGCAGCACGTCGAAACTTTCGTCGCGCGCCACCTGCGCGCGGTAGGCGACGGCACCGGGCAGCGGGGCCACGACCAGGCGGACCAGCGGCCGCTCCTGCACGGCCGGCAGCGCCGACAGATCAGGCGCCGGCAGCAACGCCACCGGCGGCGCCACCTGGCCGGCGGCGTCGACCAGCGTGCCGTGGCCGCCGGCCACGCGCTGTTCGGACTCGGCCGCACGACCGCTGACCGCCACCGTGCCGTGCAGCACCTCGCCGCGGGTGGCAGCGGGGTCGACGTTGACGCGGAACTCGGTGCCGCGCACCGCCAGCACGCCCTGCGGCGTGCCGATGCGAAAGCCCGGCTGGCCGCCGCCCGCCGGCTTGACCTGCACTTCGACGCGCCCCTGCTCCAGCCGCACGCCGGCGCGCACGCCGTCGGTGCCCAGCACGCGGCGCGATTCCTCGATCTGCACGCTCCCGGCCGGGCGCAGCCGCAGCAGCGTGCCATCCACCAGGCGCAGCGTGACCTGGCCGTCGGCGCCGGTGCTGACCACGGCGCCTTCGGCGACGCTCTGGCCGCCGCTCAGCGCAGCGCCGCCACTTTGCACGGCGCCACTGGTGCTGAGCACGGTGGCCGGCGCCGGCTCGGTGCGCATCAGCCGCAAGGGGATGCGCAGCGTGCGGCCCACCGGCATGCGGCGCGGATCGCGCAGCTGGTTGCTGCGCGCCAGCTCGGCCCAGGCCGCCGGGTCGATCAGCAAGCGGCGGCCGAGGCCGATCAGCGTGTCGCCGCGCTGCACGACGTACTCGTGCACCGGCTCGCTGCGCTCGGGCGGCGGCGCCGTCGCGGCCGCCGCGGCCAGCGGCAGCGCGGCCAGCAGCCAGCAAGGGGCTAACGCTCGAACAGATTTCATCAATGGCCTTCGCCGAGGAAGGCGATCGCCTTGCGCACCAGCATGGCCGGCGAATCGGCGTCGAGCTTGAGCTTGAGCGACTGCTTGTGGGTCTCGATGGTCTTCACGCTGCGGTTGAGCTGCTCGGCGATCTCGCGCGTGCTGCGGCCGGCGGCCACCAGGCGCAGCACTTCCAGCTCGCGCGTCGAGAGTTCGGGGCGGTCGGTCGCGGCGGCCGCGCCGCGGCCGGTGGCGCGGCGCAGCAGCAGCTCGCGTTGTTCCGGGCTGACCCAGATCTGCCCCGCCAGCACGGCCTGCACGGCATCGAACAGCGTGTCCGAGAGCGCCGACTTGGCGACGAAGCCGTCGGCGCCGGCGCGCAGGCAGCGCTGGGCGTACAAGTCCTCGGGCATCGAGGTCAGCACCAGAATGCGGGCCCGTGGCGCCGCATCGCGCAAGCGCGGCAGTGCCGCCAGCGCCAGCTCGTCGCCCAGGCCCAGGTCCAGCAGCAGCAGCTCGGGCGGCTCGTCGGCCAGCCCGACGAGCGCTTCGCGGACCGAAGCGGCCTCGCGCACGCGGCAAGGCCGCGGCAGGCGTTGCAGGATTTGGCGCACACCCAGCCGGACGATGTCGTGATCGTCGACGATCAATACGTTCAGCGGCTGCCGAAGCTCCATCGGTTGCGGGGCACCTGGCGTCAGAAATGGCGGCATTCTAGGTGGCCCCCAGAGACGCGACCTGAGACCGCTCAAGGCCGCGCCCGGCGGGGCCGATCTCGTCAATCGGCCGCGCCGCCGAGCATGCGGTTGACGCGCCTGACGTAGGCCGCCGGGTCTTCGAGCTGCCCGCCTTCGGCCAGCAGCGCCTGGTCGAACAGCACCTGCGCCAGGTCGTCGAAGCGCGCATCGTCGCCGAGCTGCTTGACCAGGCGATGCTCGGGGTTGACCTCGAGGATCGGCAGCGCCTTGGGCGCGTTCTGCCCGGCCTGCTTGAGCATGCGCGCCAGGTGCGAGCTGACGTCACCTTCGTCGACCACGATGCAGGCCGGCGAATCGACCAGCCGCGTCGTCGTGCGCACGTCCTTGGCGCGGTCGTGCAGCGCGGCCTTCAGCCGCTCCAGCACCGGCTTGAAGGCCTCGGCCGTGGCCTCGGCAGCCTTCTTCTCGTCTTCGTCCTGCAGCTTGCCGAGGTCGACGCCGCCCTTGGCCACGCTTTGCAGCGGCTTGCCGTCGAACTCGTACAGGTGCGACAGCATCCACTCGTCGACACGGTCGGTCAGCAGCAGCACCTCGATGCCCTTCTTGCGGAAGATCTCGAGCTGCGGGCTGCTGCGCGCGGCCGCCAGGCTGTCGGCGGTGACGTAGTAGATCGCCTCCTGGCCTTCCTTCATCCGCGCCACGTAGTCGGCGAAGGAGACGCCTTCGTCGGCGTGCGTCGACGCGAAGCGCAGCAGCTTGGCCAGCCGCTCCTGGTTGGCGAAGTCCTCGCCCACGCCTTCCTTGAGCACGGCGCCGAACTGACGCCAGAACTCGGCGTACTTGTCCTTCTGGTTCTCGGCCACCTCCTCCAGCAGGCCCAGCACGCGCTTGGTGCTGCCTTCGCGGATGGCCTTGACGTCGCGGCTTTCCTGCAGCAGCTCGCGGCTGACGTTCAGCGGCAGGTCGGCCGAGTCGATCACGCCCTTCACGAAGCGCAGGTAGACGGGCATCAGCGCCTCGGCATCGTCCATGATGAAGACGCGCTTGACGTAGAGCTTGACGCCGCCGCGCTTGTCGCGGTTCCAGAGGTCGACCGGCGCCTTGGCCGGCACGTACAGCAGCTGCGTGTATTCGGTGCGGCCTTCGACGCGGTTGTGGGTGTAGGCCAGCGGCGGATCGCTGTCGTAGCTGAGCTGCTTGTAGAAGGCCTGGTACTCGGCGTCTGTGATCTCGCTCTTGGGGCGCGTCCACAGCGCGGCGGCCTTGTTGACGACCTCCCACTCGCCGGTGGCCACCTGCTCCTTCTTCTCCTCGTCCCACTTCTCCTGCGGCATCAGGATGGGCAGCGAGATGTGGTCGGAGTACTTGTTGATGATGGACTTCAGGCGCCAGGCGGACAGGAAGTCCTCCTCGCCCTCGCGCAGATGCAGCGTGACGTCGGTGCCGCGTTGCGCGCGCTCGATGGTCTCGACCTCGAACTCGCCGGTGCCCTCGCTGCTCCAGCGCACGCCTTGCGCGGCCGGCAGCCCGGCGCGGCGGCTTTCCACCGTGATGCGGTCGGCGACGATGAAGCCCGAATAAAAGCCCACGCCGAACTGGCCGATCAGGTTGGCGTCCTTCTTCTTGTCGCCTTCCAGCGCGGCCAGAAAGTCGCGCGTGCCGCTCTTGGCGATGGTGCCCAGGTGCTGCACCGCCTCTTCGGCGCTCATGCCGACGCCGTTGTCGCGAATGGTCAGCGTCTTCTTGTCCTTGTCGAACCAGACGCGGATCTCGGGGCTGGGCGCGTCTTCGTACAGCGCTGCGTTGTCCAGTGCCTCGAAGCGCAGCTTGTCGCAGGCATCGGAGGCGTTGGAGATCAGCTCGCGCAGGAAGATCTCCTTGTTGGAGTACAGCGAATGCGTGACCAGGTGCAGGATCTGCTTGACCTCGGCCTGGAACGACAGGGTTTGTTTGTCCATGCTGAAAAGCGTTCGTTGGCGACTGGAAGGGCGCATTGTCGCTGCGCGCGCCGACGAAACAACGCCGCCCCCGACAAGGCGGGGGCGGCGTGGGGGCCATCGAACCGGCCCCTTGTCGCGGGGCCGCGGGTGGCTTACTGCAGCAGGCGCAGCACCTGCTGCGGCAACTGGTTGGCCTGCGCGATCATCGCGTTGCCCGCCTGCTGCAAGATCTGCGCTCGCGACAGGTTGGCCGTTTCGGTCGCGAAGTCGGCGTCGACGATGCGGCTGCGCGCGGCCGACTGGTTCTCCACCGCCACCTGCAGGTTCGAGATCACGGCCTCGAAGCGCGACTGCGTGGCACCGAAGGTGGCGCGCTTGTCGTTGATGGTGTCCAGCGCCGTGTCGATGTTGGCGATCACCGAGGCGATCGCGCTCATGTCGGCTGAGCTGCCGATGCCGGCGGTCGAGACCGTGACGGTCGAGATTTCGGCGTTGCTCACCATGTTCTCGAACTTGACCGTGATCGTGTCCTCGGCATCGGTGTTGGCGCCGACCTGGAAGCTGATGTTGGTGCCCTGCGCGCCGAGGATCTTCTTGCCGTTGAAGGCGGTGCCGCCCAGCACGCGGTTGATTTCCTTTTGCAGGTCCTGGAACTCCTTGTTGAGCGAGTTCTTGTCGCTGTCGCTGTTGGTGCCGTTGCGCGACTGCACCGCCAGTTCACGCATGCGCTGCAGCGCATCGCCCACCTTGGACAGCGCGCCTTCGGCGGTCTGCGCCATCGAGATGCCGTCGTTGGCGTTGCGGATCGCGACGTTCATGCCGCGCACCTGCGCGTTCATCCGTTCGGCGATCGCCAGGCCGGCGGCGTCGTCCTTGGCGGAATTGACGCGCAGGCCCGAGGACAGGCGCTGCATCGAGGTGGTGAGGGACAGTTGCGAAGCGCTCGTGTTGCGCTGCGCATTCATGGAAGCGATGTTGGTGTTGATGGTGGCAGACATGTTGCACTCCTAAGCGTTTCAAACATTCCCGGCCCAACGCCGGCGTGACTCCGATGCGGTGGGCAAGCTCGAAATGAGCCCACCGCACCTTCGTCTGCAGCCCTTCGGGCGTTGTCGCCCTCGGGGTCACAGCGCCCGACGCCGGCACCCTCTTGTCGTGCAGCTTTCGCTGCTCGGCTTGCTGGCCGCCAACCGGACCGCGGAGCGTCTTTCGTGCCCCGTTGGGTGCCTTATCGACGGCCGGAAATGCAAACTTGAGCGCCCCTTATTCGAGTCTTGTCAAGGCCGGCAACCGTGATCAAAGCGATCTGGCGGGCACTTATCGGTCAGTTCCGGGCTTGGCTTGAGCGGCCCTTGCCTAGACTGGGCCAGCCAGCGGCCATGCGCGCAATTCCGCACGCTGCGCCGTGCTGGCCGTGCGCTCGACTAGCACATCTGCCACCGCCACTGCCCATGCAACACGCCGTCCGCGACGCCAAATCCGCCACGTTTGCCGCCAGCACCAAGTCCGTCCCCGGGTCGGCGCGCGCCGCCTGGCAGGCCGGCCAGGCCCATGCCAAGCGCGGCGACTGGCGCCAGGCCGTGCGCAGCTTCGAGGCCGCGGCGCGGCAGGCGCCGCAGGACGTGGTCTACGCGCTGAACCTGGCGCGCGCGCTGCTGGCCCAAGCCCGCCACGACGAGGCCGCCGCCGAGGCCGTGCGCGCCTTCAACCTGGAGCCGCACAACGCGGTGGCCTGCGCGCTGGCCGCGCGCTGCCTGATGGACGGCAAGCGCTTCCGCGATGCCGCGCGCGTGCTGCTGCACCTGCCCGAGGACGTGCCGCGCGGCCACGACTACCACTTCACGCTGGCGCGCGCGCTGCAGCTCGGCGGCCAGCCGCGCGAGGCGGTCAACGCCTACATGAACGCGCTGGCGCTCAACATCACCGACGCCAACACGCACTACCAGCTGGGCCTGTGCCTGAACGACCTGTCGATGAAGGAGGAAGCCGCGCAGTGCTTCCAGACCGCGCTGTCGATGGGCGTCGGCAGCAACGAGCTGGGCGTGCGCGCGCTGCTGTCGTACTTCGAGCGCGAGGCCTGCAACTGGGTGGGCGCCGAGCAGGGCCTGGCCGCGCTGCAGCACGCGCTGGACGCGCTGCCCGACGACGCCGCGGTGGTGACCGCGCCTTTCGCGCACGTGACGCTGCTGGACGACCCCGCGGCCCAGCTCAAGGCCGCGCGCAGCCTGGCACGCAGCCTGGCGGCCAACGCGCGGCCCTTTGCGCCGCGGCGCAGCGACTGGCGGCCCGACGGCCCGCGCCGGCTGCGCGTGGGCTATCTGTCGGCCGATTTCCACCAGCACGCCACCTGCATCCTGATGGCCGAGATGCTGGAGCAGCACGACCGCGCGCGCTTCGAGGTCACGCTGTACTCGCACGGCAGGGACGACGGCAGCGCGATGCGCCGCCGCATCGAGGCCGCGTGCGAGCACTTCGTGGACCTGCGCGGGCGCAGCGACGGCGACATCGCCGAGCGCATCCACGCCGACGGCTGCGACCTGCTGATCGACCTCAAGGGCTACACGCGCGACCACAAGGTCGGCGTCTTCGCATGGAAGCCGGCGCCGGTGACGGCCACCTTCCTGGGCTTTCCGGGCTCGACCGGCGCCGACTACATCGACTACTTCATCGGCGACCCGGTGGTCACGCCGCTGGCGCATGCGGCCTTCTACAGCGAGCAGCTGGCGCAGATGCCGGTGTGCTACCAGCCCAACGACCGCCAGCGCGCGCTGCCGCCGGCGCCCACGCGCGCCGAGGCCGGGCTGCCCGAAGACCGCCTGGTGCTGGCCGGCTTCAACCAGCCATACAAGATCTCGGCGCAGGTGTTCGACGTCTGGTGCGTGCTGCTCGACGCGCTGCCGCAGGCGGTGCTGTGGCTGCTGGACTGGAACGCGCAGTCGCGCGCCAACCTGGAGCGCGAGGCCGCGGCACGCGGCATCGACCCGGCGCGCATCGTCTGGGCGCCGCGCCTGAAGCCGGCCGACCACATGGCGCGCATGCAGCTCGCCGACCTCTTCCTCGACACCTGGCCGTGCAACGCCCACACCACCGCCAGCGATGCGCTGTGGGCCGGCGTGCCGGTGGTCACCTTCACCGGCGAGACCTTCGCGTCACGCGTGGCGGCGAGCCTGCTGCACGCGGTGGGCCTGGGCGAGCTGGCCTGCCGCGACATCGAGCACTACGCGCGCACCGTGGTCGAGCTGGCGCACGACCCGCAGCGCGTGGCGGCGATGCGCGCGCAGCTCGTGCGTGCGCGCGCCGATTCGGCGCTGTTCGACAGCCTGCGCTTCACGCGCGACTTCGAGGCGCTGCTGCTGCGCATGATGCAGCGCCACGCCGACGGGCTGCCGCCGGCGCCGCTGGCCGCGGCGGCCGACGCTCAGGCTTCGACCGCGCCGCGCAGGTAGTCCGGCTTGCCCAGTTCGACCCCCGCCTGGCGCAGCAGCGCGTAGGCGGTGGTCATGTGGAAGTAGAAGTTGGGCACCGCCCAGTGCTCCAGGTAGCGCTGGCCGCTGAAGCGATAGGTCTCGCCGCTGCGCATCGGCAGCGCCACCTCGCGCGTCTCGCTGCCCTCGAAAGCGGCAGCGGGCAGCGACTGAAGATGGTCCAGCGTGCGGCGGATGCGCTCGCGCAGATCGTCCAGCGTGGCCTCGTTGTCGTCCCACTTCGGGATCTCCTTGCCGGCCAGCCGCGCCGCGCAGCCCTTGGCGGTGTCGCTGACGATCTGGATCTGTTTGCTGAACGGCAGCATGTCGGGCGCCAGCCGCAGGCCCAGGTAGTTGGCGGTGTCGAACTTGCGCGCCTCGGCGAAGGCCTGTGCCTTGTCCAGCCAGGCCAGCAGGTTGTTGAGGTTGCGCACAAACACGGGCACGCTGGCGCCGTACATCGAGATACTCATCGAAGGTCTCCGTCGGATTGAGGGTGCGAAGGGCCGGGCATCCTAGCCGCCCCGGCCGCGGCCTGCAGCGCGGGCAGAATCGGCGGCTGACGCCATGAACATCATCATCCTCGACGACTACCAGGACGCGGTGCGCAAGCTGCGTTGCGCCGCGCGGCTGGAACCCTACAACGCCAAAGTCTTCACCAACACCGTCAAAGGCATCGGCCAGCTTTCGGTGCGGCTGCGCGACGCCGACGTGCTGGTGCTGATCCGCGAACGCACGCACTTCCCGAAGGCGCTGCTGGAGAAGCTGCCGCGACTGAAGCTGATCTCGCAGACCGGCAAGGCCGGGCCGCACATCGACATCGAGGCCTGCACGCGGCTGGGCATTGCGGTGGCCGAGGGCGCGGGCTCGCCGGTGGCGCCGGCGGAGTTGACGTGGGCGCTGATCATGGCCGCGATGCGGCGGCTGCCGCAGTACGTCGGCACGCTCAAGCACGGGGCCTGGCAGCAGTCGGGGCTGAAGTCGGCCTCGATGCCGCCCAACTTCGGCATCGGGCTGCTGCTGCGCGGCCGCACGCTGGGCATCTGGGGCTACGGCCGCATCGGCCAGATCGTGGCCGGCTACGGCCGCGCCTTCGGCATGCAGGTGCAGGTGTGGGGCAGCGAGGCTTCGCGCGCCAGGGCGCTGGCCGACGGCCACCAGGCCTGCGCCGGCAAGCAGGAGTTCTTTGCCAGCAGCGACGTGCTGAGCGTGCACCTGCGGCTGAACGAGACGACGCGCGGCATCGTCGGCGCTGAAGACCTGGCGCTGATGAAGCCGACCGCGCTGTTCGTCAACACCTCGCGCGCCGAGCTGGTGGCCGAGAACGCGCTGGTCTCTGCGCTCAACCGCGGCCGCCCCGGCATGGCCGCGGTGGACGTGTTCGAGAGCGAGCCCATCCTGCAAGGCCACCCGCTGCTGCGGCTGGAGAACGCCGTGTGTACGCCGCACATCGGTTATGTCGAACAGGACAGCTACGAGTTGTACTTCGGCGCCGCCTTCGACAACGTGATCAACTTCATCCAGCACAACCCGAGCAACATCGTCAACCCCGACGCGCTGCGGGTGCTGCGTTGAGTCACGGCAGCGACGGCGGCGACGACGAGGCCGACGCGCCGCTGCGCCGGCCGGCGTCGGCGGGCGAGGTGTTCTATGCCTTCAACCGGCTGGCACTGCAGGGCTTCGGCGGCGTGCTGCCGGTGGCGCAGCGCGAACTGGTCGACCGCCAGCGCTGGCTGAGCCCGGCACAGTTCGTCGAGACGCTGTCGCTGGGCCAGGTGCTGCCGGGGCCCAACATCGTCAACATGGCGCTGATCATCGGCGACCGCTTCCTCGGCCTGCGCGGCGCCGCCGCGGCGCTGGGCGGGCTGCTGGCCGCGCCGCTGCTGATCGTGCTGCTGCTGGCGGCGCTGTACAGCCAGTTCGCCGGCATCCCCGCGGTGGCCGGCGCGCTGCGCGGCATGGGCGCGGTGTCGGCCGGGCTGATCATCGGCACCGCGGTGCGCGTGCTGCCGACGCTGAAAGACAGTCCGCTGGGCCGGCCGCTGGCCGCCGCGATGGTGGGCCTGACCACGCTGCTGATCGGCTGGTGGCGCGTGCCGCTGGTATGGGTGGTGCTGGGGCTGGGCTCGGTCTCGATGGCGCTGGCGGCCTGGCGGCTGCAGCGGGCAGCGGCGCGACGGGTGACGTGATGGGCGGCGTGATGGGCGGCGTGATGGGCGGCGTGATGCACGACATCCTCTGGGGCCCGGGCCTGCTGAGCGCCGCCGACCTGTGGGCGATGTTCGTGCACTTCATGCTGCTGTCGGTGCTGGCCATCGGCGGCGCGATCACCACCACGCCGGAGATGCAGCGCTGGGTGGTAGGCGAGCGCGGTTGGCTGACCGACGCGCAGTTCACCACCTCGGTGGCGCTGGCGCAATCGGCGCCGGGGCCCAACCTGCTGTTCGTCGCGGTGGTCGGCTGGAACATCGCCGGGCTGGCCGGCGTGGCCACCACGATGCTGGGCAGCCTGCTGCCGTCCACCACGCTGGCGCTGGCGGCCACGCGCTGGGGCCAGCAGCGGCAGGACCGGCTGCTGCTGCGCGCGTTCAAGGGCGGCATGGCGCCGCTGACCATCGGCATGCTGCTGGCCACCGGCTGGGTGCTGACCGATCCGCTGCGCGGCTATGGGGCCACCGCCGGCCTGGTGCTGATGGCGGTGGCGGTGATGCGCTTCACGCGGCTGAGCCCGCTGTGGCCGATCGCCGTCGGCGCCATCGTCGGCGCGCTGGGGGCGCTGGGTTGAACGCGCTCGCCAAGGCCCTGCTGGTCGTCGCCGCGCTGGCCGGCGGCGGCTACCTCGCGCTGCTGGCGCTGCTGTGGTGGGGCCAGGAGCGGCTGCTGTTCCAGCCCGAGCCGCTGCCGGCGACACACCGCTTCGACTTCGGCGCCGACGTGCAGGAGCGCTGGTTCGAGGTGCCCGGCGCGCGGCTGTCGGCGTTGCATCTTCAACTGCCGGCGCCCAAGGGCCTGGTCTTCTACCTGCACGGCAACGCCGGCAACCTGCAGAGCTGGTTCATCGACGCCGACTTCTGGCGCCGCGCCAACTTCGACCTGCTGATGATCGACTACCGCGGCTACGGCAAGAGCAGCGGCCGCATCGGCAGCCAGGCCGAACTGCAGGCCGACGTGCGCGCCGCGCTGGCCGCTGTTTTACCGCGTTATGCAGGCAAGCGGCTGGTGATCTTCGGCCGCTCGCTGGGCAGCGGGCTGGCGGCCGACCTGGCCGCTGAAGTGCAGCCCGACCTGACCGTGCTGGTCTCGCCCTACTTCAGCCTGCAGGCGCTGGCCGGCGAGATCTACCCCTGGGTGCCGGGCGCCCTGCTGCGCTACCCGCTGCGCAGCGACCGGTGGCTGCCGCGCATCCAGGGCCCGCTGCTGCTGATCCACGGCCGGCGCGACGAGCTGATCCCGTTCTCGCACAGCGAGCGCCTGGCCGCGCTGGCACCGCAGGCGCGCGTGCTGGCGCTGCCCGAGGCCGGCCACAACGACCTGCAGCAGTTCCAGGCCTATCTCGACGGCCTGCGCGGCGCGCTCGACAAGCTCTGACCCGGGCCGCCCGTTCGACGTCGATCAGCCGCGCTGGCGCCGCGCCTCGTACAGGCAGATGCCGGCGGCGACCGAGACGTTGAGGCTTTCCACCGCGCCGGCCATCGGGATGCGCACCAGCTCGTCGCAGGTCTTGCGCGTCAACTGGCGCATCCCCGGCCCTTCGGCGCCCAGCACCAGCGCCACCGGGCCGCGCAGGTCGGCGTCATAGAGCGTGCGCTCGGCATCGTCGCTGGTGCCGATGACCCGGATCTCGCGCTCCTTCAGCTCGTTCAAGCTGCGCGCGAGATTGGTCACCATCAGGTAGGGCACGGTCTCGGCGGCGCCGCTGGCCACCTTGGCGACGGTGGCGTTGAGGCCCACCGCATGGTCCTTAGGCGCCACCACCGCGTGCGCGCCGGCGCCGTCGGCCACGCGCAGGCAGGCGCCCAGGTTGTGCGGATCGGTCACGCCGTCCAACACCAGCAGCAGCGCCGGGCCGCGGCCCTCGGCCTCCAGCGCCTCCAGCACCTCGTCGAGCGAATGCCGCGGCGCCAGCGGCGTGACGCGCGCCACCACGCCCTGGTGGCGGGCCGTGCCGGCCAGTCGCGTCAAACGTTCGTCGTCGGACTCGACCAGGCGCGCACCCGCGGCCTGCGCGCGCTCGGCAAACTGGCGCATGCGGGCGTCGCGCCGCGCGGCGTCGAGGTGGATCTCGGCGATCGACGCCGGCGCGGTCTTCAACCGCACCGTGACGGCATGGAAGCCGAACAGGACCTTGGTGCTCATATCGGCGCCCATCGTAGCCGCTGCCAGAATCGCCCCCCGATGTCACCGCTGGCCTTGCTGGGCTTCGTGCTCGGCTACTTCGTGCTGCTGCTTGCCGTGGCCTGGCGCACCTCGCGCCGGGCCGACAACGAGGCCTTCTTCATCGGCGGGCGGCGCAGCCACTGGGCGCTGGTGGCCTTCGGCATGGTGGGCACCTCGCTCTCGGGCGTGACCTTCATCAGCGTGCCGGGCACGGTGGCGAGCGGCCACTTCCACTACCTGCAGATCGTGCTGGGCCACGTGCTGGGCTACCTGATCGTCGCCTTCGTGCTGCTGCCGCTGTATTACCGACTCAGGCTGACCTCGATCTACCGCTACCTGGCCGAGCGCTTCGGCCCGGCCTCGCACCGCACCGGCGCGGCGCTCTTCATCGTCTCGCGCACGCTGGGCGCGACGGCGCGGCTGTACCTCGTGGTGCGGGTGCTGCAGGACACGGTGCTCGACCGCCTGGGCATCCCCTTCTGGCTGAGCGCGGCGGTGATCATCGCGATGATCCTGCTCTACACGCTGGAAGGCGGCGTGCGCACCATCGTCTTCACCGACACGCTGCAGACCGCCGGCATGCTGGCCGGGTTGCTGGTCTGCGTGGGCTACCTGTTATGGCTGACCGGCCAGGGCCCGGCCGAGGCGCTGGCGCGCATGCAGCGCGAGGGTCTGGCCACGGTGTTCGGCCACGACCCGATGAGCCGCGATTTCTGGCTCAAGCAGGTGCTGGCCGGCGTCTTCATCGCGGTGGCGATGACGGGGCTGGACCAGGAGATGATGCAGAAGAACCTCTCGGTCGCCACGCTCGCGGGCTCGCAGAAGAACATGGTGCTGATGTCGCTGGCGCTGCTGGCGGTGGTGGCGCTGTTCCTGTACCTGGGTGCACTGCTGGCGATGTTCGCGCCGACGGTGGGGCTGCAAGCCGGCGGCGACCGCCTGTTCCCCGCGGTGGTGCTGGGCCACCTGCCGCCGTGGGTGCAGATCCTGTTCGTGCTCGCGCTGATCTCGGCGCTGTTCCCCAGCGCCGACGGCGCGCTGACGGCGCTGACCAGTTCCACCTGCATCGACCTGCTGGGCCTGCAGCAGCGCAGCGCCTGGAGCGAAGCCCGCCGCATCCGTGTGCGCAAGCAGGTTCACCTCGGCTTCGCGGCGCTGTTCCTGCTGCTGGTGCTGGGCTTTCGCTGGCTGGACGACGCCAGCATGGTGCTGCTGATCCTCAAGCTGGCGGGCTACACCTACGGGCCGCTGTTGGGCTTGTTCGCCTTCGGCCTGCTCAGCCGCCGCCGCCCGCGCGACGCCTGGGTGCCGGTGGTGGCGCTGGCCGCGCCAGCCCTGAGCGCGCTGATCGACAGCCAGCAGGCGCGCTGGTTCGGCGACTACCGCATCGGCTTGGAGCTGCTGCTGGTCAACGCCGCGATCACGATGGCCGGGCTGTGGCTGGCCAGCCTGGGGCGGCCGGTTCAGTCGCCTCAGCCGCCTCAGCCGCCTCAGGCGCCCAACGCCAAGGCCACGTGATAGGTGAGGTACGACGCCACCCAGGCCAGCACGAAAAGGTAGGCCAGCATCACCAGCGGGATGCGCCAGCCGGCGGTCTCGCGCTTGACGGCGGCCAGCGTCGACAGGCATTGCGGCGCGAAGATGAACCAGGCCAGCAGCGACAGCCCGGTGGCCAGGCCCCACTGACTGGCGATCAGCGGCGCCAGCGCCTGTTCGGTATCCACGCCGGTGGCCGACAGCGCGTAGACGGTGCCCAGCGCGCTGACCACCACCTCGCGCGCCGCCAGCCCCGGCACCAGCGCGATCGCGATCTGCCAGTTGAAGCCCACCGGCTCCAGCAGCGGCAGCAGCGCGCGGCCCAGCATGCCGGCGAAGCTGTTCTCGATCGGCGTGGACGGGAACGAGGCCAGGAACCACATCAGCACGGTCAGCGTCAGGATCACCCCGCCCACGCGGCGCAGGAAAATCAGCGAGCGCTGCCACAGCCCCAGCGCCACGTTGCGCAGCGTGGGCCAGTGGTAGGCCGGCAGCTCCATCATCAGGCTGCGCACCTGGCGGCCTTCGGCGGTGAAGCGCTTGAGCACCCAGGCCACCGCCAGCGCGCCCACGATGCCGGCCAGGTACAGCCCGAACAGCACCAGGCCCTGCAGTTCGAACCAGCCGCCGACGGTGCGCGCCGGGATGAAGGCGCCGATCAGCAGCGCGTACACCGGCAGCCGCGCCGAGCAGGTCATCAGCGGCGCGATCAGGATCGTGACCAGCCGGTCGCGCGGGTTGGCGATGGTGCGCGCGGCCATGATGCCGGGGATCGCGCAGGCAAAGCTCGACAGCAGCGGAATGAACGAGCGGCCCGAGAGCCCGACGCTGCCCATCAGCCGGTCCAGCAGGAAGGCCGCGCGCGGCAGGTAGCCCGACTCTTCCAGCACCAGGATGAAGAAGAACAGGATCAGGATCTGCGGCAGGAACACCAGCACGCCGCCGACGCCGGCGATCAGCCCGTCCACCAGCAGGCTGCGCAGAAGGCTTTCGGGCAGCACGCCGTTGACGGTCTGGGCCAGCCAGGCCATGCCGCCCTCGATCCAGCCCTTGGGCAGTTCGGCCCAGGCAAACACCGCCTGGAAGACCAGGAACAGCACCACGGCCAGCAGCAACGGGCCGACGACCGGATGCAGCACCACGTGGTCGATGCGGTCGCTGCCGGTCTGCGGCAGCGCCTGGTCCAGGCCCAGGCGCTGCAGGATGCGGGCCACCGCCTCGTGGTCGGCGGCGGTGCTGTCGTGCACGGCCGGCGCGCCTTGCGCGGCAGCGGCCGCCGCCGCGGTGGCGCTGTTGCTCAAGGCCTTCCAGGCCGCGGGCTCGTCGAGCAGCCGGCGCAGCGCCTGGTCGCCGTCGGCCTTGACGCCGACCGTCGCCACCACCGGCAGGCCCAGCTCGCGCGACAGCGCTTCGGGGTCGACCGTCAGCCCGCGCTGGCGCGCCAGGTCGGTCATGTTCAGCGCCACCACGCAAGGCAGGCCCAGGCGGCGCACCGCCAGCACCAGGCGCAGGTGGCGGCGCAGGTTGGTGGCGTCGACCACGCAGACCGCCAGGTCGGGCCGCTTCTCGCCGCGGGCGCGGCCGAACAGCACGTCGGCGGTGACCTTCTCGTCGGGCGAGCGCGGGTTCAGGCTGTAGGCGCCGGGCAGATCCAGCACGCGCAGCGTCTTGCCGGCGGCGGTGAGCAGCCGGCCCTCTTTGCGCTCCACCGTCACGCCGGCGTAGTTGGCCACCTTCTGCCGGCTACCGGTGAGCAGGTTGAAGAGCGCGGTCTTGCCGCAGTTGGGGTTGCCGACCAGTGCGACCAGCGGGCCGCCCCGGTGGACGTGGATCACGGCCACAGTCATGACGCCGGTCGCAGCTCGGGCGCCAGGTGCACGCAGGCCGCTTCGGCGCGGCGCAGCGCGAAGGTGGAATCGCCCACCCGCACCGCCAACGGGTCACCGCCGGGGAAGCCGCGGGCGGTGATCATCACGCGCTCGCCGGGAATGAAGCCCAGCTCGGCCAGGCGCAGCGCCCAGTCGGGAGCGTGGCCCGGCGCCACCACGCGCTCGACGGTGGCAGCGCGGCCCGTGGGCTGGCGCTGCAGTGTGAAGGGAGAGATGGGAGGAGGCATGCAGGCCCGTTCAGGCCTGCGCTGCCGCCTCGAACAGCGCCGACGACTGCTGGCGCGCGGCGCAGGCGCTGTCGAACGTCTCGCGCGCGCAGTCGTGGCAGCAGCCGCAGGACGAGGCGACCCGCAAGTCGTCTTGCAGCACTTCGAAGCAGCTCGTACCTTGCTGCACCGCAACGTGGATGTCGCGGTCGGAGATGCGGTGACAGAGGCAGACGATCATCGTGCGGGCCTTGATGACTGAACCGAGCGAGATGGACTATATCGCTAATACGAATCCTTCTCAATATGAAAGTTTGATGGAGATCAGGGTTTTGATGCGGAGTGGTCGCCGTTTGCTGGCCGGCCGTGCGACCCGCGCGGCTCAGGCCTCGGCTGGCCCGGCCGCCGCCGGGCCCCGCGTCGCGCTCAGGCTCGACGACAGCAGCGCGCTCAGCAGCACCAGCGGCAGGCCGAGGGCGAAGGTCCAGCGGATGCCCCAGTGCTGGGCCACCAGGCCCAGCAGCGGCGGCGCCAGCAGGAAGCTCACGAACGAGATCTGCGCCAGCGCCGCCACGTTGGTGGCGGCCGGGCGGTCGCTGCGCTGCGCGGCGGCCGACATCGCCAGCGGAAACATGACGCTGGTGCCCACGCCCATCAGCGCGAAACCAGCCAGCGCCACCGCCGGCGCCGGCGCCAACGCCACCAGCGCAGCGCCCAGCCCCAGCACGCCCAGCAGCACGCGCGCGATGCGGCGCGGGCTGTGGCGCTCGACCCAGGGGTCGGCCCCGTAGCGCGTCGCGCCCTGTGCCAGTGCGCCGACGGTGACCGCCAGCGCGCCCACGAAAGGCGCGCTGCCGAACACGTCGCGCATGAAGATCGCCGACCAGTCGACGCCGGCGCCTTCGAGCACCAGGCCCGACAGCGAGAACAGCACCAGGCCGCCGATCGCCAGCGTGGGGCGCGCCAGGCGCTGCGCCGGCGCGTCAGGTACGCCGGGGCGGCGCGGGGCGGCCTCGAAACCACGCAGCAGCAGCGCGACCAGCGCCGCCGACAGCGGCAGCACCGCGGCCAGATGCCACTGCGGCGACAGGCCCGCGTGCGCGGCCAGCGCGCCCAGCGCCCCGGCGCCGAAGAAACCGAAGCTCCAGAACGCATGTGCGCGGTTCATCAGGCGCGTGCCGCTCAGGTGCTCCACGCGGTCGGCCTCGAGATTGGTCACCAGCTCGATCGCGCCGATGACCAGCCCCGCCGGCAGCAGGCACAGGAAGAGCGATGCCGCACCGCCGGCGTGCGCGGCCAGCGCCGGGAACAGCGGCAGCAGCGGCAGCCCGACCAGCAGCACGCGGCGGTGGCCCAGGCGCTCGCTCAGCGGCCCGGCCAGGCTCAGCGACAGTAGCGTGCCGCTGGCCAGGCCGACCAGGCCCAGGCCGAGCTCGCTCTCGCTGAGTTGCATCGAACGTTGCAGCTCAGCCAGCCGCGGAAAGAAGCCGCCGAACGAGAACGCGTACAGGAAGAAGGCCGCGAACACGCGCTGGCGTGGCGTCAGGCGCCGGCCGGGTCGGCAGCGGACGGGGGTTTGAGGCAAGTGATGCGCTTTCGGGCGGGATTTCACGCGGGCTGTCAGGCGGGCTGTCCGGCACCCGTTCAGGCGCGGTCAGGCAGGCCAAAGCTGGCGATGCTAGCGGCTGGCGGCCGCTGCGCCGCCCGGGATAATCGACCGCCAGGGGGCGCAGGCGGTCGCCGTCGCCCCGCCCGACCGCAACCCTTGGAGCCCACCCGATGACCCGCGTCTTCAACTTCAGCGCCGGCCCTGCCGCGTTGCCCGAACCCGTGCTGCGCCAGGCGGCCGAGGAGATGCTGGACTGGCACGGCTCGGGCATGTCGGTGATGGAGATGAGCCACCGCGGCAAGGAGTTCATCGCGATCCACGCCGAGGCCGAGCGCCTGCTGCGCGAGCTGCTGGCGGTGCCCGCCGGCTACAAGCTGCTGTTCATGCAGGGCGGCGCGATCGGCGAGAACGCCATCGTGCCGCTGAACCTGATGGGTAGCAGCGGCAGCGGCGGCAGCGCCGACTACATCGACACCGGCGAGTGGAGCAAGAAGTCGATCAAGGAGGCCCGCAAGTACGGCAAGGTGAACGTCGCCGCCAGCGCCGCCGACAGCGGCTACACGACGATCCCGCCGCGCGCGAGCTGGAAGCTCGACCCGCAGGCGGCCTACGTGCACATCTGCAGCAACGAGACCATCGGCGGCGTCGAATACCACTTCACGCCCGAGGTCGGCGGCGTGCCGCTGGTGGCCGACATGTCCAGCGACATCCTGTCGCGCCCGGTCGAAGTGGCCCGCTACGGGCTGATCTACGGCGGCGCGCAGAAGAACATCGGCCCCGCCGGGTTGACGATCGTGATCGTGCGCGAGGACCTGCTGGGCCGCGCCCACCCGCTGACGCCCGACGCCTTCAACTACAAGCTGCAGGCCGAGGCCGACAGCATGCTCAACACGCCGCCGACCTACGCGATCTACATCGCGGGGCTGGTGTTCAACTGGATCAAGGCCCAGGGCGGCCTGCCGGCCATGGAAGCGCACAACCGTGCCAAGGCGGCGCTGCTGTACGACTACCTGGAGACCACCGCCTTCTACCGCAGCCCGGTGGCGCGGGATTGCCGCTCGCTGATGAACGTGCCGTTCAAGCTGAAGGACGAATCGCTGGACGAGGCCTTCCTGAAAGGCGCACAAGCCGCCGGCATGGTGCAGTTGAAGGGCCACCGCTCGGTGGGCGGCATGCGGGCGTCGATCTACAACGCGATGCCGGTCGAGGGCGTGCGGACGCTGGTGGCCTACATGCAGGACTTCGAGCGCCGCCATGGCTGAGCGGCTGCCCGTGCTGGTGCTCAACCAGATCGCCGCGGCCGGGCTGTCGCGGCTGCCGGCCGAGCGCTACCGCGTCGGCAAGGACGTCGCCGACCCGGTGGCCATCCTGCTGCGTTCGGCCGACCTGCACGCGTTTGACATTCCGGCCAGCGTGCGCGCCATCGGCCGCGCCGGCGCCGGCACCAACAACATCCCGGTCGACGCGATGAGCGCGCGCGGCGTGGTGGTCTTCAACGCCCCGGGCGCCAACGCCAACGCCGTGAAGGAGCTGGTGCTGGCCGGGCTGCTGCTGGCCGCACGCAACCTCGCGCCGGCGCTGCAGTTCGTGGCCGCGCTCGACCTGGCCGCCGCCGGGGCCGAGAAGACCATCGAGGACGGCAAGAAGGTCTTCGCCGGCTACGAGCTGCAAGGCCAGACGCTGGGCGTCATCGGCCTCGGCAAGGTGGGCTGCCTGGTGGCCGACGCGGCGATCAAGCTGGGCCTGCAGGTGCTGGGCTACGACCCGCACATCACCGTGGACGCCGCCTGGAGCCTGCCCTCGCAGGTGCGGCGCGCGGCCAGCGTCAACGACGTGCTGCGGCAGGCGCAGTTCGTGACGCTGCACGTGCCGCTGGCCGAGGGCACGCGGCACCTGGTCAACGACGCCAACATCGGGCTGATGCGGCCGGGCGCGGTGCTGCTGAACTTCAGCCGCGACGCGATCGTCAGCGACGCCGCCGTGCAGGACGCGCTGGCCGCCGGGCGGCTGGCGCACTACGTCAGCGACTTTCCGTCGCCGCGGCTGGCCGGCTGCGCCGGCGTGGTGGCGCTGCCGCACCTGGGCGCCTCCACGCGCGAGGCCGAGGAGAACAGCGCCGTGATGGTGGTGGACCAGCTGCGCGACTACCTGGAGCACGGCAACATCGTCAACGCGGTGAACTTCCCCAGCGTCAGCATGGAGCGCGAGTCGCCGTTCCGGGTGGCGATCGCCAACGCCAACGTGCCCAACATGCTGGGCCAGATCTCGACCACCATGGCGCAGGCCGGGCTCAACATCCACAACATGGTCAACAAGTCGCGCGGCGAGATGGCCTACACGCTGGTGGACGTGGACAGCGCGCCTTCGGCCGCGGTGTTGGCCGCACTGGCGGCGATCACCGGCGTGTCCAGCGTGCGCGGGCTGCCGCAACCGGCGGTTTGAGGGCCGCCGCGGGGCGCGGCGCCCCAAAGCAAAGGCGGCCCGCAGGCCGCCTTGTCGTTCAGCGCAGAACGCCCAATCAGCCGCGGCGGCGACGGGCAGCCGCCAGACCCGCCAGCGCCAAACCCGACAGCAACAGGCTGGCCGGCTCGGGGACGCCCGGGTTCGGGTCGATCGGCACGTCGTTGATCGCCACGCCGGCGATCGCGAAGGCCGAGTCGTAGGCGGTGTCCAGCGCGTTGGTGACGCCGAACTTCAGCGTGTAGGTGCCGGCCGTGACGAAGTT
This sequence comes from uncultured Rubrivivax sp., assembly GCA_964470565.1. GTDB lineage: Bacteria > Pseudomonadota > Gammaproteobacteria > Burkholderiales > Burkholderiaceae_C > Rubrivivax. Next base: position 167,708 of record CAYYDJ010000001.1, on the reverse strand, counting down.
GTAGTTCATCTGGATCCAGCCGGTACTGCCGCAGCCCTGGCCCAGGCCCGCAAAGCATTGGCCGGAATCACCGCCCAGCGGCGAGAAGTTGGTGGCGCCGGCATTCATGACCGAGGTGCCCGGATTCAGGGTGACGCCAGCCCCCAGGCCCGGCAGGCCGTTGCCCGGCACGGTGTTGCCCGAGGTGGTGGTGCGGGCTGTAAAGAGATACGACACCAGGGTGTCGGTGTCGTCGAACAGGCCGGCCCAGGCGTACTCGGTGTACTGAGCACCGTCAGAGCTGATGTAGTCGAAGTAGAAATTCAGCTTGTCGCCGGCCGCGACGGTGATCGACGGTGCTGCAACGGTCGTACCGTTGGTTTCTTGCCCGGTCGCGCCCACGGGCAGCTTGCCGCCGCCGGACGGCGTGTTGGCAGTCGACAACCAGACGTAGGAGCCGAAGCCCGGCGCCAGCGTCACGTCGCCATCGGCCGCGCTGAAGCTACCGGCGTTGCCGCCGCTGCTGACCATCCAGCCCACGGGCAGCGGCGCGGCCTGCGCCTGAAGAGCCAAGCCCACGAGGGCGGCGGCGGCTGCAAGGGTGTGAAGTTTCATGACCGGTTAGTCCTTGAGATGTATCACGTCATGTGATATGGAAAGATTCGCAAGCAATCGCCGGGCCAGATTGGTTTTCGCAGAAGAATCAATAAGTTGCCATGGAACGGCAACGTCGGAGCCAGCACGGTGTCAGCGCCGCCGACACGTCGACAGGGGCAATGGGCACGATGGCCCCGACCGCGGGTGCCGCGGCCGTGTCTGGGCACAATCGTCCGTCACGTTGCATTCGAAGGGATACCCCATGACCCGCACCTACGACGACAACAGTCTGTCCATCGGCCGCACGCCGCTCGTGCGCCTGAACCGCGTGACCGACGGCGCGGCGGCCACCGTGCTGGCCAAGATCGAGGGCCGCAACCCGGCGTATTCCGTCAAGTGCCGCATCGGCGCCGCGATGATCTGGGACGCCGAGAAGCGCGGCCTGCTGGGCCCGGGCAAGGAGATCGTCGAGCCGACCAGCGGCAACACCGGCATTGCGCTGGCCTTCGTGGCCGCCGCGCGCGGCATCCCGATCACGCTGACCATGCCCGACACCATGAGCGTCGAGCGCCGCAAGCTGCTGCTGGCCTACGGCGCCAAGCTGGTGCTGACCGAGGGCGCCAAGGGCATGAACGGCGCGGTGGCCAAGGCCGAGGAGATCGCGGCCTCCGACCCGAGCCGCTACGTGCTGCTGCAGCAGTTCAAGAACCCGGCCAACCCGGCCATCCACGAGTCGACCACCGGGCCCGAGATCTTCGACGACTCCGGCGGCAAGGTCGACATCTTCGTGGCCGGCGTGGGCACCGGCGGCACGATCACCGGCGTCTCGCGCTTCCTCAAGAAGACCAAGGGCCTGCCGCTCGTCAGCGTCGCGGTGGAGCCGGCGGCCAGCCCGCTGATCACGCAAAAGCGCGCCGGCCAGCCGCTGCAGCCGGCGGGGCACAAGATCCAGGGCCTCGGCGCCAACTTCATCCCCGAGGTGCTGGACCTGTCGCTGATCGATGCGGTGGAGACCATCAGCAACGACGAGGCGCTGGACATGGCGCGCCGGCTGACCCGCGAGGAAGGCATCCTGAGCGGCATCTCCTGCGGCGCCGCCGCGGTGGCCGCGGTGCGCTGGGCCAAGAAGCCCGAGAACGCCGGCAAGACCATCGTCGTGGTGCTGCCCGATTCCGGCGAGCGCTATCTCAGCACGGTGCTGTTCGACGGCTTGTTCGACGCGGCGGGCCTGCCGGCGTGAAGGCCCTGCCCCTCGCCTGCCTGGCCGCGGCGCTGGCCGCGCCGGCCGCGCTGCGCGCGGAGCCCGTGGGCGAGGTCGACACCGTGTTCAAGCTGATCGGCCCCGACCACAAGATCGTCGTCGATGCCTACGACGACCCCGGCGTGCAGGGCGTCACCTGCTACGTCTCGCGCGCCAAGACCGGCGGCGTCAAGGGCGCGCTGGGGCTGGCGGAAGACAAGGCCGAAGCCTCGATCGCCTGCCGGCAGACCGGGCCGATCAGCTTCCCGAAGCCGCTGCGCAAGCAGGAGGAGATGTTCAGCGAGCGCATCTCGCTGGTCTTCAAGCGGCTGCGCGTGGTGCGCATGGTCGACGCCAACCGCAACACGCTGGTCTACCTGACGTACTCCGACCGGCTGATCGAAGGCTCGCCGCAGAACAGCGTCACCGCGGTGCCGGTGGACCGGGCCACGCCGATTCCGCTGCGGTGACGGCGATGGCTACAACGCCAGGCTCGCCAGCCTGAAGTCCGGATCCTCCGCAAAAGCGCCGATCGTGAAGCCCAGGCTCTTCATCAGGCGCAGCATGTTGGTGTTGTTGGCAAGGATCAGGCCGTCGATCTCGGCCAGGCCCTTGGCGCGCGCGGCGTCGATGATGGACAGCATCAGCCGCGAGCCCAGGCCCTGGCCCTTGAAGTCGTCGGCCACCACCAGGCTGAACTCGCAGCTCGTCTGGTCGGGGTTGGTGATGTAGCGGCTGACGCCGACGATGCGCTCGGTCTCGCTGAAGCTGCCGTCGTCCTTGACGTGGCGTGCCTTGTGCACCGCCACCAGCGCCATCTCGCGGTCGTAGTCGATCAGCGTGTAGCGCGCCAGCATGCGCGCCGGCAGCTCGGGCATGGTGCTGGCGAAGCGGAAGTAGCGGCTCTCCTCCGACAGCCCGCGCACCAGCGCCTGCAGCATGTCGGCGTCGTCGGGGCGGATCGGGCGGATGGTGTAGAGGCCGCCGCCCTTCATCGGCCACTCGCGCTCGTGCGCCGTCGGGTAGGGCAGGATCGCCAGGTGGTTGTAGGCACCGGGCGCCTGCGGCGCATGCTCGATCACGATGCGCGCGTCCACCGCCAGCGCGCCGCTGTCGTCGACGATGATGGGGTTGATGTCCATCTCGCGCAGCTGCGGCAGCGCGCAGACCATCTCCGACACGCGCAGCAGCACGCGCTCCAGCGCCTGCACGTCGGCGGCCGGCGCGCCGCGCCATTCACCCAAGGTTTCAAAGACGCGGCTGCGCTCGATCAGCCGCCGGGCCAGGAACTGGTTGAGCGGCGGCAGCTCCATCGCGCGGTCGGCCACCAGCTCGATCATCGTGCCGCCGGCGCCGAAGGTGATCACCGGGCCGAAGGGGTCGTCGGTGGTCAGCCCGATGTAGACCTCGCGCCCGCGCCGCAGGCCGGCCATCGGCTGGATGGTGACGCCGTTGATGCGCGCCTGCGGCTGCGCGCGGTGCACGGCATCCAGCATGTCGTTGTAGGCGTCGCGCACCTGCGCGGCCGAGCCGACGTTGAGCAGCACGCCCTGCACGTCGGACTTGTGGCTGATGTCGGGCGAGTCGATCTTCAGCGCGACGGGGTAGCCGAGCTGGCTGGCGATCAACATCGCCTCGTTGGCGCTGCGCGAGAGCATCGTGCGCGTCACCGGGATGTGGAAGGCGGCCAGCAAGGCCTTGCTCTCCATCTCGGTCAGCACCTTGCGGCGCTCGGCCAGCACGCCTTCGATCAGCAGCCGCGCGCCTTCGGTGTCGGGCGCGGCCAGGTCCGACAGCGGCGGCGGCGTCTGCTGCAGCAACTGCTGGTTGCGGTAGAAGCTGGCCACGCTGTTGAAGGCGTCGACCGCGGCCTCGGGCGTGCGGAAGGTCGGCAGCAGCGCCTGCGCCAAGCCGGCGCGGCCTTCGCGCACGGTGGCGTCGCCCATCCAGCAGCCCAGCACCGGCTTGCCCGATGGCGCGAAGGCGCCCAGCACGGCCTGCGCGATCTCGCCCGGGTTGCCGTCGGCCTTGGGGCTGTAGATCAGCAGCACGCCGTCGGCGCCGCGGTCCTTCAGGCAGGCCTCCAGCGCCGCGCGGTACTGCGGGCCGCCGGCATCCTCGCCGAGGTCGATCACGCCGTCCAGCGACGCGGTGGGCGCGAGCTGCGGCGCCAGTTGGGCGCACGTGGCCGGCGCGAGCTGCGCCACGTCGAGGCCGATCTCGCCGGCCCAGTCGGCCGCCAGCACCGCGGGGCCGCCGCCGTTGCTGACGATGGCCAGCCGCCGGCCCACCGGCCGGAAGCGGCTGGCCAGGCACTTGGCGGCCGAGAACAGCTGCGTGAAGGCGCGCACCCGCACCACGCCGGCGCGGCGCAGCGCGGCGTCGAAGACGTCGTCGCTGCCGACGATGCTGGCCGAATGCGTCAGCGCCGCCCGCGTGCCCGCGGGCCGCCGGCCGGCCTTCATCACCACCACCGGCTTGGCGTAGGCGGCGGCGCGCAGCGCGCTCATGAAGCGGCGCGCGTTGCGGATGCCTTCCATGTAGACCAGGATGCTCTGCGTGCCGGCGTCGTTGGCCAGGAAGTCCAGCACCTGCGGCAGCTCGACCGCGGTGTTGGGCCCCAGCGAGACCACGGCCGAGAAGCCCACGCCGTTGTGGCGCGCCCAGTCGAGGATGGATGCGGTGAGCGCGCCCGACTGCGAGATCAGCCCCAGCTGCCCCGGCGCCGCCAGCGGCCCCAGGACGCTGGCGTTGAGCTTGAGCTGCGGGCGCTGGAAGCCCAGGCTGTTGGGCCCCAGCAGGCTGACGCCGTGGCGGCGCGCGATCTGGTGCAGCTCGTTGCACAGCGCCGGCGGCAGGCCGGTGGACAGCACCAGCGCGGCGCGGCAGCGGATGCGGCCCACGATCTCCAGCGCCGCCGTCACCTGGTCATGCGGCAGCGCGATCAGCGCCAGGTCGGCGCGCGAATGCGCCAGTTCGGCCAGCGTGCCGCTCATGTCGATGTCCAGCCAGGTGATCTGGCCGGCGTAGCCGCCTTCGCGCAGCTCGCGCCGCAGCGTGGCGGCCAGCGGCGTGGGCGCCTCGGGCCGGTCGGGGTTGCCGGCGAAGACGACGATGGATTGCGGGGCGAACAGCGGGTTGAGGATGTGGCGGTCCATCAGCGGGACCCTCTTGACAGTGACCAGACCGCGGCGAGCATAGGCGAGTGGGCGCGACCCTGGGAGAAACCCGATTGCGTTGCCGCAAGGAATATGCTTCGTCGCACAAAAGTCGTGCAGGATTGCCTGGCGCGGCAGCCGCCGCTGCCGATCGGGCTTGCCCTTGCGCCAGTGGCTGCGCCAGTGCCTGCGCTTACGGCTGCACCTTGTCGATCACGATCGTCAGCCCCTGCGCATTGTTGGCCACCAGCTCGGTCTGGCCGATCAGGTCGCCGCTGTGCGGCGTGGCGTCGCCGCTTTTGGACACGCGCGCGCCCACCACCACCCGCGGCGTGCCGGACAGCTTGAACTGCGGCGCCATCGCCATCGAGTCGTCGAGCTTGAAGCGCAGCGGCCAGCTGCCCGGCTCTCCCGCCGCCTGGCGCACGATGGCCAGCGGCAGGCGCGGGCCCTCGGGCGCGCGGGCGAAGACGTAGACCGTGTCGCCGGCAGCCACGCGCGCGGCCAGCGCCGGGCTGAGGCGGACCTCGCCGGTGATCACCGCGCCGCCGGCCGGGGCCGACGCCGCAGGGCTTGGCGCTGCCGCCGGCGCCGCGGCCAGCGGCGTCGCGCCGCCGCCCGCCAGCTGCGCGGCCTCGTCGATGCTGGCGCGCACCGAGCGCGCCGCCTCCGAGTCGGCCGGCAACTGCGCCAGCAGCCGCTCCCAGTAGCCGCGGGCCGCCGCGTAGTCCTTGCGCTCGAAGGCGGCGCTGCCGACGAGTGCCAGGGTCTTGCCGTGCTGGGGGTCGATCGCCAGCGCGCGCTGCAGCACCTGGGTGGGCTCGCCGGCCAGGCTGCGGCCCTGGCTCATGCCCAGCACGTCGGCCAGGTCGGCCAGCACATCGGCGCTGGGCGGCATCAGCTCGGCCGCCTTGCGGTAGGCGGCCGCGGCGTCGGCATAGCGCTCCATCACGGCGTAGCTGCGGCCCAGCATGCGCCAGCCCTCGGGGTTGTTGGGCTCGGCCTTCAGCCGCTCGGCCAGCGTCGACACCATGCGCTCGATCTGCTCGGGGGTGACCTGCTGCTGCGCCTGCGCCTGCCGCTCCACGAAGCCCGGCACCGCCGTTTCGGGCTGGCCCAGCAGCAGGTAGGTGGCGATGCTGGCGGCCGGGATCAGCAGCGCCAGCGCCAGCGCGCTGCGCCGCGCCGGGTGGCCGACGGCGGCCGGCCCCTGGGCGGCCAGCCGGGTGTCTTCGACCACGCGTTGCTGGATCTCGGCCTTGAGCTGCTCGTAGCGCTCGGGCGAGATCAGGTCGGCCGCCAGGTCGCGCTCGGCCTCGCGCAACTGGTCGCGGTAGACGGCCACGTTGGCGCCACCGGCCTGGCCTTGGGGAGCGACCTTGGGGCGCCACAGCGCCGGCAGCATCAGCAGCAGCGCGCCGGCCACGAGCAGCGCCGCCAACAACCAGAAGATCAACATAGGCGCCCATTGTCGCTGCCCGCCGCAACGGCCCTGCTGGATGTCAGGCAGCGACAATCGCCGCCGTCCTCCACGCCCCCACTCGATGCTGTCCACCCACGACCTGGCCTGCCTGCGCGGCGACCGCCGGCTGTTCCGCGAACTGTCGATCAGCCTGCCGCCGGGCCGGCTGCTGCGCGTGGAAGGCGCCAACGGCAGCGGCAAGACCAGCCTGCTGCGCCTGCTGGCCGGGCTGGCGCTGCCGGCCGCCGGCGAGGTGCGCTGGCAGGGCCGGCCGATCCGCCGCCAGCGCGAGGCCTACGCCCAGGCGCTGTTCTACCTGGGCCACCTGGGCGGGCTGAAGGACGAGCTGACGCCGCTGGAGAACCTGCGCATCGAGGCCGATCTGTGCGGGCTGCCCGCGCCCGCGCCTGCGTTGACGGCAGCCTTGGATCACTGGGGCCTAGCGCGCCAGGCCGCGCTGCCGCTGCGCGTGCTGTCGGCCGGCCAGAAGCGGCGCGCCGCGCTGGCGCGGCTGAACGTGACGACGGCGCCGCTGTGGATCCTGGACGAGCCTTTCAACGCGCTGGACGTCGACGCGGTGGCCGCGCTCGGCCGCCAGATCGAAAGCCACCTGGCCCGCGGCGGGCTGGCGGTGGTCACCAGCCACATGGCGCTGCCGATCGCGCCGGCGCAGATGCAGTCGGTTCGCCTGGCTTCATGATCGAGCGCCAGGATCCATCGCTGCGCCGCGCGCTGGGCGCCACGCTGCGGCGCGACCTGCTGGTCACCGCGCGCCACCGCAGCGACGCCGTCACCGGGCTCGTCTTCTTCGTCGTCGTCGCCAGCCTGTTTCCGCTGGGCGTGGGCAGCGAGACGCGGCTGCTGCGCGAGATCGGCCCCGGCGTGGTGTGGGTGGCGGCGCTGCTGGCGAGCCTGCTGTCGCTGCCGCGCCTGTTCGTCGCCGACCATGCCGACGGCACGCTGGAGCAGTTGCTGCTGCGCCCGCATCCGCTGCCGCTGCTGGCGCTGGCCAAGGTGGCCGGGCACTGGCTGACCACCGGGCTGCCGCTGGTGCTGGTGTCGCCGCTGCTGGGGCTGCAGTACGGGCTGCCGGCCGACGCCATCGGCGTGCTGATGCTGTCGCTGCTGGTCGGCACGCCGATGCTCAGCCTGCTGGGCGCGGTGGCCGCGGCGCTGGCGCTGGGGCTGCGCGGCTCGGGCGTGCTGACGGCGCTGATCGTGCTGCCGCTGAACGCACCGCTGTTGATCTTCGGCAGCGGCGCGGTGCAGGCGCAGATGGCGGGCATGCCGCTGGCCGGGCTGTTCTCGCTGCTCGGCGCCATCCTGGTGCTGGGGCTGGTCGGCATCCCCTTCGCGCTGGCCCAGGCGATGCGCATCGCGTGCGAGTAGCCACCCCGACGCCGGGCCCTGTGGGTAGATCAAGGAATTGATGTGAATCAGGCGCTAGAGTCACGCTCCGTGATGCCCGCCACCGTCATCGCCAGCCCGCGGATCCATTGGTTCCGCTTCGCCGCGCCGCAGCCGTTCTACCCGCTCGCGGGGCGGCTGCTGCCCTGGTTCTGGGCCGCGGCGGTGCTGCTGGGGGTGGCCGGGCTGGTGGTGGGGCTGTTGGTCGCGCCGACCGATTTCCAGCAGGGCGACTCGTACCGCATCATCTTCATCCACGTGCCGGCGGCCTGGATGTCGATGCTGATGTACGTCGCGCTGGCCTTCTGGGCCGGGCTGGGACTGGTGCTCAACACGCGCCTGAGCTCGATGATGGCCAGCGCTCTGGCGCCCACCGGGGCCTTGATGACCTTCATCGCGCTGTGGACCGGCGCGCTGTGGGGCAAGCCCACCTGGGGCACCTGGTGGGTGTGGGACGCGCGCCTCACCAGCGAGCTGCTGCTGCTGTTCCTGTACCTGGGCTTCCTGGCGCTGCAGGCCGCCGCCGAAGACCCGCGCCGCGCCGACCGCGCCGGCGCCATCGTCGCCCTGGTGGGCGTGGTCAACGTGCCCATCATCTACTTCTCGGTGCAGTGGTGGAACACGCTGCACCAGGGCTCCAGCATCAACCTGACGCGCGCGCCCAGCATGGCCACGCCGATGCTGGCCGGCATGCTGCTGATGGTGTTCGCCTTCTGGGCTTATGCGATTGCGGCGACACTGTCGCGCGTGCGCTCGCTGATCCTGGAGCGCGAGAAGGACACCGAGTGGGTGCAGGCCCTGCCTGAATCCCGCTAGGGCACCACACATCCATGCTGTACTGGAACTCGCTGTCTGATTTCCTCTCGATGGGAGGTTACGGCCTGTACGTCTGGGGCTCGTTCGGGCTGACGGCCGCGGCGCTGGGCTGGGAACTGCTGGCGCTGCGCCAGCGCCGGCGCCGGGCGCTGGACGAGGTGCGCCGCTGGCGACTGTTGAACGGAGACCCTGCTCATGACCCCACGCCATAAACGCCTGTTGCTGGCCGCCACCGTGCTGGGCGGCACCGCGGTGGCGGTGGCCCTCGTGGTCAATGCCTTCCGCAGCAACCTGGTGTTTTTCTACAGCCCGTCGGACATCGCCGCGCAGCAGGCGCCGCGTGATCGCACCTTCCGCCTCGGCGGCATGGTGGAGAACGGCAGCGTCAAGCGCCAGGCCGACGGCGTGACGGTGCGCTTCATCGTCACCGACACCGCCAAGACCATCCCCGTGGAATACCGCGGCATCCTGCCCGACCTGTTCAAAGAGGGCAAAGGCGTGGTCGCCCAGGGCAAGCTCGAAGGCGAGGTCTTCCGCGCCCAGGAAGTGCTGGCCAAGCACGACGAGAACTACATGCCGCCCGAGGCCGCCACCGCGGTGGAGCGCGCGCACAAGGCGGCGCAGGAGTCCAAGACCACGCTGCAAGGGGTCAAGCCATGATTCCGGAGATCGGCCTGTTCGCGCTCGTGCTGGCGCTGTTCATCTCGCTGGCGCTGGCCACGTTGCCGGTCATCGGCGCGGCGCGCAACGACGCGGCCTGGATGTCGCTGGCGCGGCCGGCCACGCAGGCGCTGTTCGCCACCATCGCGGTGGCCTTCGGCTGCCTGATGGCCAGCTTCGTCGGCAACGACTTCTCGGTGGTCAACGTGGCCACCAACTCCAACAGCGAGCTGCCGCTGCCCTACCGCATCGCCGCCACCTGGGGCAGCCACGAAGGCTCGATGCTGCTGTGGGTCTTCATGCTCAGCGGCTGGGCCTGCGCGGTCAGCCTGCTGTCGCGCCGGCTGCCGCTGCCCATGGTGGCGCGCGTGCTAGGCGTGATGGGCTTCGTCAGCGTGGGCTTTTTGCTCTTCATCCTGCTGACCTCCAACCCCTTCCAGCGCCTGCTGCCGCCGGCAGCCGACGGCCGCGACCTCAACCCGCTGCTGCAGGACCCCGGCATGGTCTTCCACCCGCCGCTGCTGTACATGGGCTACGTCGGCTTCGCGGTGGCCTTTGCCTTTGCGGTGGCAGCGCTGCTGTCGGGCCGCTTCGACGCCGCCTGGGCACGCTGGTCGCGGCCCTGGACGACCGCGGCCTGGGCCTTTCTGACGGTGGGCATCGCGCTCGGCAGCTGGTGGGCCTACTACGAACTGGGCTGGGGCGGCTGGTGGTTCTGGGACCCGGTGGAGAACGCCTCGTTCATGCCCTGGCTGGCCGGCACCGCGCTGATCCATTCGCTGGCGGTGGCCGAAAAGCGCGGCGCCTTCAAGGCCTGGACGGTGCTGCTGGCGATCGCCGCGTTCTCGCTCTCGCTGCTGGGCACCTTCCTGGTCCGCTCGGGCGTGCTGACCAGCGTGCACGCCTTCGCCACCGACCCCACGCGCGGCAGCTTCATCCTGATCTTCCTGGCCCTCGTGATCGGCGGCTCGCTGGCGCTGTTCGGCTGGCGCGCCTCGCACGTGGGCTTCGCCGGACGCTTCGACAAGCTTTCGCGTGAATCGCTGCTGCTGGCCAACAACGTGCTGCTGGTGGCCGCCTGCGGCGCGGTGATGCTGGGCACGCTGTACCCGCTGGCGCTGGACGCCTTCGGCCTCGGCAAGCTCTCGGTCGGCGCGCCCTACTTCGAGGCCGTGTTCGTGCCGCTGATGGCGCCCGTGGTGCTGCTGATGGGCATCGGCCCGCTGGCGCGCTGGAAGCAGGCCAGCGCGGCCGAGCTGGCCGGCCGCCTCAAGTGGCCGGCGCTGGCCAGCGTGGCGGCGGCGCTGGCGCTGCCGCTGTGGGCCGGCCGCTTCAGCCCGATGGTCGCCCTGGGCCTGCTGCTGGCGGCCTGGATCTTCACCACCAGTGTGGTGCTGGTGCTGCAGCGTGCACGGCCCGATTGGCGCCAACTGCGGCGCCAGTCGCGCAGCTTCTGGGGCATGGTGCTCGCGCACGTCGGCGTCGGCGTGTTCATCATCGGCGTGACCCTGGTGCGCGGCTACGAGACCGAGCGCGACGTCAAGATGGCCGTCGGCGACAGCGTGGTGGTGGGCGGCTACCGCTTCACCTTCCGCGGCGTGCACGAAGTGCAGGGCCCCAACTACGTGGCCGGCCGCGGCACGCTGGACGTGCAGGCCGAAAGCGGCGGCGCCGTCTTCCAGATGCACCCCGAGAAGCGCATCTACAACGTGCAAAACATGCCGATGACCGAGGCCGCCATCCGCACCGGGCTGACGCGCGACCTCTACGTCTCGCTGGGCGAGATGCTGCCCGACAAGACCTGGACCGTGCGTGTCTACCACAAGCCCTTCGTCGACTGGATCTGGGGCGGCGCCCTGGTGATGGCCGTCGGCGGATTGCTGGCGCTGTCCGACCGCCGCTACCGCGTGGCCGTGAAGGCGGTGGAACTGCCGCCGGCGTCGGCCGCCGGCGAGCCGCCGAAAGGCAAGCGGCCGCAGCAACAGCAGCCGGCCGCGACGTGATGAAGGGCCGCGCGCGCTTCTTCGTCCCGCTAATCGCCTTCATCGGCCTGGCGCTGCTGCTGGCGGTGGGGTTGACGCTCAAGCCGCGCGAGGTGCCCTCGCCCTTCATCGGCAAGCCGGCGCCGGCCTTCAGCCGGCCACAGCTCAAGGCCGGCCAGCCCGACTTCGACCCGGCGCAGATGAAAGGCCAGGTCTGGGTGCTCAACGTCTGGGCCAGCTGGTGCGCGCCCTGCCGCGAAGAGCACCCGGTGCTGGTGGCCGCTGCACGCCAGCCGGGCACCGTGCCCATCGTCGGCCTCAACTACAAGGACGAAGGCCGCGCCGCCGAAGACTGGCTGCGCCGCCTGGGCGACCCCTACCAGGCCGTGGCGGTGGACCGCGACGGCCGCGTGGGCATCGACTACGGCGTCTACGGCGTGCCCGAGACCTTCGTGATCGACCGCGACGGCATCGTCCGCCTCAAGCACATCGGCCCGCTGACGGCCGAGGACTGGACGCGCGACGTGGTGCCGTTGCTCAACAAGCTCAAGGGTTGATCGCGATGCTGCTGCAGCGCTGGTTGTTGATCCTGCTGGCCTGCCTGGCCACCGGCCTGGCCGCTGCCGCCGATGCGCCCGACATCGCCGCCGACCCGGCGCTGGAAGCGCGCGTCAACGCACTCACGGCAGAGTTGCGCTGCCTGGTCTGCCAGAACCAGAGCATTGCCGACTCGCACGCCGACCTCGCGGTCGACCTGAAGAACCAGGTGCGCGAGCAGCTCAGGTCCGGCCGCAGCGAGCGCGAGGTGCTCGACTACATGACGCAGCGCTACGGCGACTTCGTGCTCTACCGCCCGCCGTTCAAGGCCACCACGCTGCTGCTGTGGCTGGGCCCGGCGCTGCTGCTGCTGATCGGCGGCGCGCTGTACTGGCGCAGCCTGAAGAGCAGCCAGGCCGAACCCGCCGCCGCGGTGCAAGCCGCCGACGCGGCGCTGGCGAAGCGGCTGCTGGCGGAAGGCGCAGACGAGCCGGCGGGCAGGCGCTGAACAGCGCGCCGACGCCGCCGCCCCACCGCGTCGGCGGTGTCGACGACAGGCACGCGATGGCCCTGTCGGCCGGTTCTGCTGCCCGGCCTGCACCGGCGACCACGGGCGGTTCAGGGCCGAACCGCGGGGCTCTCCAGCGCCATGCCGGCGGCGCGCTGCATCAGGTACAGCTCCAGCGCCAGCAGATCGGCGCTGCCGGTGGCAGGCGCCTCGGCGCGCACGCCGCTGAAGCAGCCGCGCAGCCGGCGCTGCAGCGAGCCCAGGCCCTGCCATTCCAGCCGGTAAAGCGGATAGCCGGTGGCCTGGCCCTGCGGGATCACGCTGCCGCCCAGCCGCTTGCCGGCCAGGCCTTCGTGACATTGCGCGCACGACAGGTCGAGCTGGCCGATGCGCTGGCGAAACAAGTGCTCGCCTTGCGCGCGCCAGGGTGCCAGCCGCGGATCGGCCGGCGGCGCGATCGGCAGCCCGCGCGAGGCCAGCGCAACAAAGGCTTCCAGGCCCAGCAAGGCGTCGCTCTCGGGCGCCAGCGGCGGCGCCTGCTGGTGGCGCTGCCGGCAGGCGTTGATGCGGCCGGCCAGCGTCAGCGGCGCCTGCGCTGGCTCGTCGAAGGCCGGGTAGCGCGCCGCGACGCCGCGCATCGTCTGCGCCGCGGCACCGTGGCAGTCGGCGCAGGCCTTGGCGGCTGCGCCGGCGCGCTCGGCCCAGGCCGCCTCGCCGCCGCGCACCCACAGCATCGCCGGGTTCAGCGCGTCGTCGCGCTGCAAGGCCTGCACCGCCGGCGTCATGTCGTCGAAGCCGGAGCGGCGATCGTCGGCGCCGGTCGCGCCGGCCGCCCCAGCGGCGCAACCGAGCACCAGCAGCAGCAGGCGGCGCTTCATGTCAGCACGATCGCGACCGTCTCCACGTGCTGGAAGCCGCGGTCGCCGGTCCAGCGCAGCGCCAGCGTGCCGCCTTCGTCCAGCCGCAGCCAGAACGCGAGGTAGGGGTTGGCGGCGATCGCGGGGAAGCAGTCGGCGGCGAAGACGAGTTCGTCGGCCAGCCGCGCCTCGAAGCGGCGCACGATGTCGCGCGGCAGCATGCGGCCGTCGCTGTCGCGGCGGTAGCCGGTCTCCATCGGGTGCTGCAGCGTGGTGCGGACCTCGAAAGGCTCGCCGCGGCGCAGCAGCGCCGGCAGGTGGACGAGCGCGCGCGTGGCCATGCTAACCCTCCACGCAGGCGGCCAAGGTGACCAGCACGTCGGCCTGCGCGCGCCAGATGCTGCCGTCGGCCAGCGTGGCCAGCGCCAGCACGCGCTGCGACGTGGCCAGCCGGATGCGCGTGGCCACCCGCGCGCGGCCGGCGTAGCGCGGCGAGAAGTGGAACACCGCCACCTCGGGCTGCGGGTTGTGCGAGGTGAAGACGGCGATGCTGCGCAGTTGATCGGCCGCCACGCCTTGCACCTGCACGGCCAGCGGCACCGCGTTGCCGTTTTCCACCAGCTCGGCCATCTCGATCGACACGCGGCCATCGCGCACCGGCGCGCCGCCGGTGTAGGCCGTGACCGCGGCCTGCAGCGATTCGGGCGTGGCCCGGGCCGATGCCATTGGCAGCAGGCTGATGGCCAGCACCTGGCGGCGATCGAGCCTCATCTCAATCCTTCAGGGTCAGCAAAAAGGCCACCACGTCCTCCACCTGCTGCGCATCGAGCACCGGCTTGCCCTGCCAGGCGCGGCCCACGCGCTGCAGGCCATCGGTGCGATGGAAAGGCGGCATCACGCCGTCCGGATTCAAGCGCCGGCTGTCGACGATGCGCAAGCGCAGCTGGCCGGCGCTCCAGCGGCTGCCGGCGCCGGCCAGGTCGGTGGCGATCGTGCCTTGCATGCGCTCGTCGGGGAACGGTCCGCGGTGGCACAGCAGGCACAGGCCCTGCTGCCGGTTGCCGACGATCGCGCGGCCGCGCGCCGGGTCGCCGGGCGTCGCGGTCAGCGGCTGCTCGATCGCGTCGGCACCCGCCGCCGCCGCGAGCAGCGGCGCCAGCAGCAGGCCGCAAAGCATCCATTCACGCACGCTGCAACTGGTTTTTCAGCGGCAGCTCGCGGATGCGCTTGCCCGTCGCCGCGAAGATGGCGTTCAGCACCGCGGGCGCGGCCACCGCGATCGTCGGCTCGCCGACGCCGCCCCAGAAGCCGCCCGAGGGCATCACGATGAACTCGACGCGCGGCATGCGGTCCATGTGCATGACCGGATAGCTGTCGAAGTTCTTCTGCTCGATCGCGCCGTCCTTGACCGTGCATTCGCCGTACAGCGCCGCCGACAGGCCGTAGACGAAGCTGCCTTCGATCTGCGCCTCGATCTGCTGCGGGTTGACGGCGTGGCCGCAGTCGGTGGCGGCGACGATGCGGTGCACCGTCAGCTCGCCCTGCGGCGACACCGACACTTCGGCGCAAGCCGCCACATAACTGCCGAAACCATGGGTCTGCGCCAGGCCGCGGAACACCTTCTGCCCGCCGACGTCGGGCGCCGGCTTGCCCCAGCCGGCACGCTCGGCCACCGCGTCCAGCACGGCGCGGTGGCGCGGAAAACCGGCCATCAGCTTGTGCCGCAGCGCCAGTGGGTCCTGCCGCGTCGCGTGGGCGATCTCGTCGACGAAGCATTCGAGGTAGATCGCGTTCTGGTTCAGGTTGACGCCGCGCCAGAAGCCCGGCGGCACGTGCGGGTTGCGCATCGCATGGTCGATCAGCAGGTTCGGCACCGTGTAGCCGATCATCGCCTCGCCGCCGCCGTCGTTCAGGCCCTGGAAGACCACCGGGTCGCGGCCGTCGCGGATGCTTTGCGGAAAGATGCCCGCCAGGATCGACTGCCCCGAGATGCGCATGTGCAGCCCTTGAACATCGCCGTTGGCGTCCAGCGCCGCCTGCAGCTTGCACATCGTCACCGGGTGGTAGGCACCCTGGGCCATGTCCTCCTCGCGCGACCACAGCAGCTTGACCGGCGTGCCCGGCAGCTCCTTGGCGATCAGCACCGCCTGGCGCACCCAGTCGTGCACGGCGCCGCGGCGGCCGAAGCCGCCGCCGAGGTGGATCTTGTAGACGTCGCACTGCGCCGGCGGCAGCCCGGCGGCCGTGGCGGTGGCGGCCAGCGCGGCCTCGCCGTTCTGCGTGGGGGTCCAGACTTCGCAGCGGCCGGCCGTCCACTTGGCGGTGGCGTTCATGGTCTCCATCGTCGCGTGGTTCTGGTGCGGATAGCCGTAGACCGCGCTGACCACGCGCGCCGCGCCGGCCAGCGCCGCCTTGGCGTCGCCGTGCCGGTTGCCGACCGCGGCGCCGTCGGCATCGAGCCCGGCCTTCAGCACCTGGGCAAAGGCCGCGGACGAGGCCTTGGCGTATTCGCCCAGGTCCCAGTCGATCGCCAACGCGTCGAGCGCGGTCTTGGCGCGCCACCACGTATCGGCCACCACGGCCACCGCGTTGCCGTCGACCGTCAACACCTTCTTGACGCCGGGGCGCTTGAGCACCGCGGCGGCGTCGTAGCCCTTGACGGTGCCACCGAACACCGGACACTTGCGGATGGCGGCGTTGAGCATGCCCGGCAGCCGCAGGTCGGCGCCGTAGACCTGGGCGCCGGTGGTCTTGTCCACCGTGTCCAACCGCGCCAGGCGCTTGCCGGCGAGGGTCCAGTCCTTGGGGTCCTTCAGCGGCACCTCGGCCGGCGGCGCCAGCTTGGCAGCGGCGGCGGCCACCTGGCCGTAGCTGGTGCGGCGGCCGCTGGCCGGGTGCGTGATCACGCCGGCGGCCACGCGGCAATCAGCGGCCGGCACCTGCCAGCCGTCGGCCGCGGCCTGCACCAGCATCATGCGCGCCGCAGCACCGCCCTTGCGCACGTAGTCTTGCGACTCGCGGATGCCGCGGCTGCCGCCGGTTGAGAAGTTGCCCCAGACGCGGTTGCGCGCCAGGTTCTGGCCCGGCGTGGGGTACTCGGTGCTGACGCGCGTCCAGTCGCAGCCCAGTTCCTCGGCGACGAGCTGCGCCAGCCCGGTCAACGTGCCCTGCCCCATCTCGGAGCGCGCGATGCGGATGATCACGCGCTCGTCGGGCTGCACCACCACCCAGGCGTTGATCTCGGGCGCGGCGCCTTGCGCCGTGGCGCGGGTGGCAAAACCCAGCATGAAGCCGCCCGACAGCGCCGCGGCCGAGCCGATGAAGCCGCGCCGCGAGAGTTCAGCGATCGTCGCGCTCATGCCTGGCTCCTGACCACGTGCACGATGTCCAGCCCCGCGCTGCGCGGCGCCTGGCCCGAGGCCACCTTGATGGCTGCGCGCACGCGGTTGTAGGTGCCGCAGCGGCAGATGTTGGTCATCGCGCCGTCGATGTCGGCGTCGCTGGGCTTGGGCTTTTCGGTCAGCAGCGCCGCGGCGGCCATCAGCATGCCGCTTTGACAGTAGCCGCACTGCGGCACGTCGAGCGCGACCCAGGCCTTCTGCAGCGGGTGCGAGCCGTCGGCCGACAGGCCTTCGATGGTGACGATCTTCTGCGTCGGCTGCAGCGCCGCGGCCGGCATCACGCAGCTGCGCACCGGCGCGCCGTCCACGTGCACGGTGCAGGCGCCGCACTGCGCGATGCCGCAGCCGTACTTGGTGCCGGTGAGGCCGAGCTGCTCGCGCAGAACCCACAGCAGCGGCGTGTCGGCGTCGGCCTCGTAGTCGAGCGACTTGCCGTTGACGTTCAGACGCGGCATGGCAGATCCTCCGGTGGCAGCAGGGCGAGGGGCCGATGATGCGCGCCCAAGGCTGTCCTGCGGGGAGCAGGGAAACACCGAGCGGCGGCTGGGCTGACGACGGCGGTGCTGTGAGGGCTCAGGCCGGCAGGCGGATCAGGCGCGGCATGGTCGCGCGGCCGTCACGCAGCTCCGGCCGTGGCAGGTAGCAGCGCAAGGCGATCTGGAAACGCCCTGCGGGCGCCGGCAGCCAGTGCGATCGGTCGACATCGCCGCCGGGCGCGGCATGCTGCACGCGCAATGCCAGTGAACCGTCCGCCGCCACGTCGAGGCCCGGCGTTCGGTTGCCCACCGAGTAGCGCTCGATCGGGTTGTCGACGAAGAAGCGGCGGCCGTCGGCCGTGGGCTCGTACATCGTGAACGACCAGAACGAATCGGTCGGGATGCCGCCGGCGGGCACCTGCAGGCGGTAGTCGTGCGCGCCATCGAGCGGCGCGCCCTCGTCGTCGGCATAGCGCACGAAGTACATCGCCTCGTCGGGCTCGAGCGCGCCCAGGCCGCCCAGCGCCACCGAAGCGCGCAGCGCGTAGTTCACGCCGAAGTTGCCGATGTCGGCTGCCGAGACGATCCAGCCCTGGACCTCGCGCCGGCCGCGGTTGCCGAACTGGCGCACGCGCTCAAGCGCGCCGACGATGTGCTCGCGCCAGGCGGCGCGAGTGTCGTCGGCCAGCGTGCGCCAGGCGTCGGTCGCGCCAGGTCGCAGGCCCACGCCCGCACAGCGCGCGAGCAGTGGCGCATCGGCCGCGGGCGGCGGATTGCGTCGCAGCGCGTCGTTGACCACGGCGAGAAAGGCGGCCGGGTCGGTGACCTCGCCGGGCGCGGACGGCGGCGGCAGCGCGTCGGACATGGGCTGCAGCGCGAGGCGGTCCTGCATCGCGTGCGCCGCGGGCAGATCCGCCGGGCCGTCGACCAGGCAGCGAGCGAACAGCCACGCATCATCACCCGGTGCACGGATCACGCGCCCCGGCAGATCGAGGTGATGGTGGCGCGGGCCCGCCAGGGTCACGGCCACCGGACCGCTGCCGTGCCGGCGTTGGCCGAGCATGGCGAAGTGGTTGCTGAAGGCATCCATCAGCGCCACCGACCAATAGCGGCCGGCCGGTTGCGTGGCCACGCTCAAGCGCAGCGGGGCAGCGCTCAGGTCGAGCCAGGCATTGGAGTACAGCGTGTCGTTGTTGGGCGCGGTGATCCAGCGACTGCGGTGGTCGCTCAAGTGGCGGATGTGCCGCAGCGTGTTGGGGGCGTGCCGCACCGGGTTGTCGGCATCGCCGACCGCCCGCCAGCGGGTACTGGCGATGACGTGCAGGGGCAGCGCGTACTCGAACGCAGCCTCGACGAGCGGCCGCAAGTCCTGCGTCATACGCCGCGCCGCGTCAGGCCGCGGCGTGTTCGCGCACCGGCTCGAACGTGAGATCGCGCCAGCCGTTGGCCATCGCGGCGTTGCAGTACTCGCGGTACTTCGGGAAGCCGCCGGTGAACAGCGTCAACCCCTGTGCCTTGCCGGCCACGTTGGTGCCCATGTACCAGGTTTTGGCCTTGGTGAGCAGGCTGCGCTGCGCGAGGTTGTCGACGATCTGCATCCACGCGTCTTCGGCGGCCTTGGTCGGTTCTACGGTGGCCAGGCCGTGCTGGTCCATGTGCATCATCAGCGCGGCAATCCAGTCGACATCGTTCTCGCTGATGCGCACGATGTTCGCCAGCGCCGCCGGGCCGGTGGGGCCGGTCGTCATGAAGAGGTTGGGAAAGCCTTCCATCATCAGCCCCAGGTAGGAGCAGGCGCCGTTCTTCCACTTCTGATTGACGGTCTCACCGCGGCGGCCGACGACGTCGAATGCGGTCAGCGCGCCGGTGAGGCCGTCGTAGCCGGTGGCCAGGATCAGCATGTCGAGCTCGATCTCGCGCGTGGCCGTGCGCACGCCATGCTCGGTAATTTCGACGATGGGCTCCTGATTCAGGTCCACCAGGTGGACGTGGGGCAAGTTGTAGGTCTCGTAGTAGCTCGAGTCTAGGCAGGGCCGGCGCGCGAACACGGGGTAGCCCTTGGGCTTCAGCGCCTCGGCGGTGGCCGGGTCCTTCACCACCTCGGCAATCTTGCCGCGGATGAACTCGGCAACGTGGCCGTTGGCCTCCTCGTTGAAGAGCAGGTCCGAGAACGTCCCCAGCATCGCCAGGCCGCCGCGCTTCCAGGCGTCTTCCAGCAGGCTGCGGCGTTCTTCGGGGCTCACGCTGAAGAAGGCTCGCGTGCTGGCCGGGCGCAGGCCGCCGGCCGGGCTGTTGCGCGCGCTCTCGCGCAGCGCCGGATAGTGGCGCTTGACCTCGGCCACGTACTCGGGCTCGAGCGGGTGGTTGCGCATCGGCATCGTGAAGCTCGGCGTGCGCTGCAGCACGAAGAGCTCGCCGCACTGCGGGCCGATGTCCTGCACGATCTGGATGCCGGTGGAGCCCGTGCCCAGCACCGCCACGCGCTTGCCGGCGTAGCTCACCGGCTGGTGCGGCCACTTGGCAGCGCGGTAGAGCTCTCCCTTGAAGCGGTCGAGGCCGGGGATGTCCGGGTCGCGCGGCACCGACAGCGGACCGGTGGCCATCACACAGTAGCGCGCTTCGACCGAGTCGCCCGTCTGCGTGGTGAGCACCCAGCGGTTGCGCCCGGCGTCCCATTGCGCGCGCTCGATGCGGGTATTGAACCGGTAGTGCTTGCGCAGGTCGAGCCGGGTCGCCACGAAGTCGAAGTAGCGCATCAGCTCGGGCTGCGCGGCGAAGTACTCCGACCACGTCCACTCCTGCTCGATCTCCTTGGAGAAACCGAAGCTGTAGTCGATGCTCGGCAGGTCCACGCGCGCACCGGGGTAGCGGTTCCAGTACCAGACGCCGCCCACGTCGCCGCCGGCTTCAAAGCTCTGGAGGGACAGGCCCATTTCGCGGAACTTGTAGGTGGCGTACAGGCCACCGAAGCCGGCGCCGACGACGACGACGTCGAGCAGCGGACGATCAGGTGCGGACATGACGGGCAATTCCTTGTCTGGAAGGGCGGCGGATCAGGCGGTCGGCGGGCCGCCACGGTTGAGCAGGCCCAGCAGCACGATGTCCAGGTACTGGTCGAGCACCTCCGCCGCCGTGAGGCGGCCGCCGGTGCGATGCCAGCGCGACATCTGGTTCAGGCCCGAGAGCAGCAGCCGGCCGGCGATCGCCGGGTCCACCGGTCGTAGCTCGCCGCAGGCGATGCCGTCCCCGATGCACTGCCGCAGCAGTTGTTCATAGGCATCGCGCTGCGTCAGCGCGAGCCCGCGGCGGCCGGTGGCGCCGGCCTGCCAGAAGGCGTTCGAGCCCGCGACCCACTGGTCACGGCGCTCTTCCATCGACGCCGCCGACGCATGCAGGAAGGCGCGAATCTTCTGCGTCGGCGTGGGCGCCCGGCTCACCGCGGCTTGCACTTCGGCAAGCAGCGAATCCATCGACTCGATCACCACCCGCTCGTACAGCGCGTCCTTGTTCGGGAAGTAGTAGTACAGCGCGGCCTTGGTGATCTGCGCGGCCTCGGCAATGTCGCGCAGCGAGGTCGCGTCGAAGCCGTTGCGCGCGAACAGCCGGCGGGCGATCGCCAGCAGCTGCGCCTCGCGGCCGTCGGCCAGGCCGGGGGTGGTCTCGGGGGTGAGGGCGTCGATGCTCATGGCCGCGATCTTCGCCCGCGCTCAACGTCCCTTGTAGACGGGTTTGCGCTTTTCGAGGAAGGCCATCTGCGCCTCGCGTGCGTCTTCGGTCTTCGACAGGGCCACGGTGTTGCCCTGCTCGTAGCGGTAGGCGTCGCGCAGCGGCATCACCTCGGTCAGGCGCGCGGCTTCCTTGGCCAGGCGCACGGCCACGGGCGACTTGCCGGCAATGTCATGCGCGATGGCCATCGCGTAGGGCAGCAGCTCGTCGGCCGGCAGGCAGGCCTCGACCAGGCCCAGGCGGTACATCTCCTGCGCCGTGACCTGGTAGCCGGTGAAGAACATTCGGCGTGCGCGCGACTGGCCGAAGATGCGCTGCAGGAACGACACCCCGCCGGCCAGGCCCACGTTGATCTCAGGCATCGCGAACACGGCGTTGTCGCTGGCGACCCAGATGTCGGACGCCATGACGAGGCCGAAGCCCGCGCCCAGCGCCGGCCCGTTGACCGCGGCGATCACGGGCTTGCTGCATTCGGTGATCGCGTTGTGCGTCTCGCGCACGCGTCGATTGTGGCGGCCGTAGGCGCCCGGCGTGGCGCCCAGGTTGGGCCGCTCGCGGATGTCGGCACCGGCCGAGAAGATCTTGCCTTGGGCGGTGAGCACCACGGCCATCACGTCATCGCGGTCACTCAGCTCGTCGAACAGCGCGGTCAGCTCGTCGCGCATCTCGCCGTTCTGGGCATTCACCGGCGGACGGTTCAGGGTCACGGTGGCGACGCGGTCGGCCACGTCGACGAGCAGGGTCTTCCAGTCACTCATGCAAGGTCTCCAGCAGACAGTTCTTGGGTTTCGGCGGGCCGGCGTTCGATCACGGCGTCCAGGCAGGCGCAGCCGTGCTCGCGCACCACCAGCGGGTTGATGTCCACCGCCGCCAGCTCGTGGGCATGGGCGGCAGCGAATTCGGACAGCCGAACCAGCGCCTGTGCCAGCGCCTCGCGGTCGGCCGTTGGCGCGCCGCGCCAGCCGGCCAGCAGCTGGCGGGCGCGGGTGCGGTCGATCAGCGCGTGCGCGCGCGCGCTGGTGAGCGGCGCGGATGCGAAGGCGACATCGCGGAACAGCTCGGCGGCAATGCCGCCCAGGCCGAACATCAGCATCGGGCCGAAGGCGGGATCGATCACCACGCCAGCGATGGTCTCGACGCCGCCGCGCAGCATCGGCGCGATCAGCACGCCGTCGAGCCGGGCGTCGGGGCGGTGCTGGGCGGCGCGGTGCATCAACTCGTCGAATGCGGCGCCGACGGCGGCCGCATCGGCGAGGTTGAGCATCACGCCGCCGACCTCGGTCTTGTGCGTGATGTCGGCCGACAGGATCTTGGCGACCACCGGGTAGCCGATGGCGTCGGCGGCGCGCACGGCGGCGTCACGGGTCGCGCAAGCGTGTTCCGCAGGCACCGGCAGGCCGGCCGCCGCCAGGCAGGCCTTGGCCTGGGCCTCGGTGGCGACCTCCGGCAATGGCGTCGCCGAGGGCAGCGGCGGCCGCACGCGATGCAGCGCCGCCCGCCGCTGCCGCAGCGCCCAGGCCGCGCCGAGCGCGCGCACGGCACGGCTGGCGTCGGCGAACACCACCACGCCGGCTGCGGCGAGGCGCTGCTGCACTTCGTGCGTGGCCAGCATCACGACCATCAGCTGCTGCAGCGGGTACTGCTTGGCCAGTGCCGCGAGTGCGCTTTCGGTGCCGGCGAAGCGCTGTGGCGACAGCCCCGAATGCGCGAGGTAGGCGATGACGGTGTCGCAGCCGCCTTCGGCCAACATGGCCTCCACCGTGCGCTCGATGCCCTGCGGCACCGAGGTGACCTGCGCCGTGGTGTCGAACGGATTGGCGGCCACGGCAAACGGCAGGATCTCGCGCAACGTGCGCTGCGCGCGCTCGGACAGCGGCGGCAGCGACAGGTTCAGCGGCTCGGCCTCGTCGGCGATCAGCACGCCGATGCCGCCCGAGCCGGTGACGACGCCGATGCGCGGGCCTGACGGCAGGCCCTGCAGTTGCGCGGCTGCGTCGCAGTACTGGGCGATGTCGAGCATCTCGTCGATGCTGGCCGCGCGCACGGCGCCGCATTCCTCGAGGATGGCGTCGAACACCGCGTCGTTGCCGGCCAGGCCGCCGGTGTGGGTGGCCGCGGCCGCGGCGCCCAATGCCGAGCGGCCGATCTTCATCGCGATGACGGGCTTGCCCGCGTCGGCGGCGGCCAGCAGCGCGGCCCGCAAGGCGGTGCCATCACGGCAGGCTTCCAGCGCGGTGCAAATCACGCGCGTGCCGGCGTCCTGGGCCAGGTAGGCGATGCACTCGGCCACGTCCACGTCGGCCTCGTTGCCGGTGGCCACGGCCACCGACAGCCCCAGGCCACGCAGCGCGGCCGCGCCGTAGGTGGCGCTGCCGAAGGCGCCGCTCTGCGTGGCCAGGCCGATGCGGCCGGCCATTGGCTTGAGGCCGTTGAGCAGCGTGGAGAAGGTGGCGAAGAGCCCGATGGACGGGTTGATCAGGCCCAGCGTGTTGGGGCCGATCAGGCGCATGCCGGCGGCGCGCGCGATGTCGACCAGCCGCCGTTGCAGGGCCGCGCCCTCGGCGCCCGCCTCCGCGAACCCGGCGGTGAACACCTGCACCGCCTTCACGCCCTGACGTGCGCAGTCGGCCACCGCCTGTTCGACGGCGGGCAGCGGCACGGCGACGATGGCGTGGTCGACGGGCGCTGCGATGTCGAGCACGCTCGCGTAGGCGCGCCGACCCTGCAGTTCCGCGTGGCCCGCCGTGTTGACCGGGAAGAGCGCGCCCGCGAAGCCGGCTTCGATCAGGAAGCGCAGTGGCCGGCCGCCGATGCGCTCGGGGTCGGACGACGCGCCGACGATGGCGATCGAGCGCGGATGGAAGAAGGGCTGCAGCGAGTGCATCGCGCCGATGGATGTCATGCCCGCGCCGCCGTGGGCTGCGTTTGCAGACGCGCCAGTTGCGCGAAGCGATCGCCGTGCTCGAACTCGGCGCACAGCAGGCGGCGCGCCAGGCGCGCGGCCGGCAGTTCGGCCGTCATGCCCATGCCGCCGTGGAGCTGGATGGTGGCCTCAGCGGCGCGGCGCGCCAGGTCGTTGAGGTAGAGCTTGCACAGCGCCGCGTCGCGCGACGCGAGCCGGCCGCTGGCCACGGTGTCGGCCACCAACCGTGCCAGCAGCACGCTGGCGCTCTCGTAGTCGACGTAGAGCTCGACCACTTTGTGGCGCAGCACCTGAAAGGTCGACAGCGCAACGCCGAACTGCACCCGTGTGCTCAAGTAGGCGATGCAGTGCTCGATAGCGGCGCCCAGCGTGGCCGCCATGTCCAACGTGGTGGCGAAGATGGCGAGGTCCTGCGCGGTGGCGCCGGCGCGGCGCGCGGCGTCGCCGGTCTGCAGCACGGCGGCGGCGGGCAGCTCGATCCCGGTGACGGCATGGTCGGCGATGCGTGCGCCATCGATGCCGACGTGGCGCGAAGACGCGGCCGGCAACGCAGCCTGCGGCACCAGGAGTACATGCTCGCCCGCGGCCACCAGGACGTGGGTGAAAGGCAGCCCGGCATCCGCGCCTTCCAGTGTGCCGGCCAGCCGCACGCCGCCACCGGACAGCGGCGCTGCGCTCAGCGATGCACCGTCAACGACATCGAGGTCGAGCTCGCCCGCGCACAGTGCGCGCAGCGCGTCGTCGGCGGCGGCGCTGCTCGCCGCCATCAGCAGGGCCGGCGCCTGGGCGCAGCGGCGCACCAGCGGCAGGCCCAGTGCCGTGCGGGCGCAGGCTTCGATCACGGCGCCAAGGTCTGCCAGCGTGCCACCGGCGCCGCCGCGGGCCTCGTCGACCAGCAGCGCCGGCCAGCCCATCGCGGCGGCATCGCGCCACACCGGCTGCAGATCGGCATCGGCGGGATGGGCGGCCCGTGAATCGGCGGCGAAGCGGGAGGCGGCCTCGAAGAGGTCGCCGGGGAACATCGTGGCGGCAGCAAACGACATGTCGTGTGGCTCGCTCAGGCGCCGAAGAGTTCGCGCGCGATCACGTTCTTCTGCACTTCGCTGGTGCCGCCGGCGATGGTGCGCGAGCGGTAGAAGAGGTAGTTGTGGATCATGTTGCTCTGGTCGTCCTCGGCGACCTGCAGCGAGCCGTCGTCGGCCAGCGGCACGAAGCGCGCGGCGCGGTGCGGGCCCAGCGCGTCGAACGCGATGCCGATGATGCGTTGCGCGAGTTCCGAGCAGTGCAGCTTCAGCGCCGAGCTCCTGGAAGCGCGAAGGCGGCCCTTCATGTCGTCGTCGATGGCCGACAGCAGCAGCTCGCGCGCGGCGCGCATCTCGGCCTCGGCCAGCAGCAGGCGTTCGGCGAAGGCGGCCCGCTCCTGCGAACCGCTTTCGACTTGCGCCGCCACCTGCTGCAGCAGGCGCTCCAGGCGCACGACGATGGCCGGCGCCAGGCGCTCACGGTCGAGCAGGAACTTGGCGCAGGTCCAGCCGCCGCCTTCCTCGCCCAGGCGGTTGGCCACCGGGACGCGGACTTCGTCGAGGAAGACCTCGTTGACGTGGTGCCAGGCGTCGATGGTGCGGATGGGCTGGATGCGGATGCCGGGCGTGGACAGCGGGATCAGCAGCAGCGTAATCCCGGCCTGCTTGCGCCCTTCGCTGCTGGTGCGCACCAGCGTGTACATCCAGTCGGCCTCCTGCGCGTGCGAGGTCCAGATCTTCTGGCCGCTCACGACGTAGTGGTCACCATCGCGCACGGCGCGGGTCTTCAGTGACGCGAGGTCGGAGCCGGCGCCGGGTTCGGAGTAGCCCTGGCACCACCAGTCGGATCCGTCGAGGATGCCGGGCACGAAGCGCGCATGCTGTTCGGGGCTGCCGAAGTGCAGCAACACCGGCCCGATGTGGCCCAGGCCGTGGTGGTACTGCGGCGGGCAGTCGCGCTCGGCCATCACCGACTCGAAGAGGTAGCGCTGGCGCATGTCCCAGCCGGTGCCGCCGAAGGCGACGGGCCAGCCCGGCGCTGCCCAGCCGCGCGCGTGCAGCAGACGCTGCCAGGCGGCGTAGTCCTCGCGGCGCATCTTGGCGTTGCTGCGCACGCGCTCGCGCAGCGCCGGTGGGCATTGGGTGCGGGCGAACTCGTCGACCTCGCGCCGGAAGGCGTCGTAGTCAACCAGCGCTGTGGCGTCGGTGGCGGAGGCTGTGCCGGCGGTCATGACGCCACTTTACTAAACGACAGGTTAATTGCTCAAGCTAGGGTTTATATGGAGGACGCCCGAGGCGAGCGAAATGCGTGTTTCCTTGCAACTATCTTGATCACAGGCCCCGAATGTTGCTCTGGAAAACCCTCGGTATCTCCCAGTTGCCAGCAGGCCAATGCCCGGCTTAGCATTCATTCACTAACCGGCCGGTAAATTTCTCAAACCCGTGATGCCCCTCTCCGCCCCATGCACGGCCTGATGCAAGACCGCCCGCTGCTGATTTCCACGCTGCTGGCGCACGCGGTCAACTACCACGGCGAGCGCGAGATCGTCTCGCAGTTGCCCGACGGCACGCAGCACCGCTGCTGCTGGCGCGACATCGGCGCGCGCGCGCAACGCCTGGCGCATGCGATGGCGGCGCTCGGTGTCGCGTCCAAGGAAGGTGAGGCCACCCGCGTCGGCACGCTGGCCTGGAACACCCACCGTCACTTGGAGCTCTACTTCGCCGTGCCCGGCATGGGCGCGGTGCTGCACACGGTCAACCCGCGCCTGCACGTCGACCAGATCGCCTACATCGTCGACCACGCCGGCGACGAGGTGCTGTGCTTCGACCTGGGTTTCGTCGACATCGTGAAGGCGCTGGCGCCGCGCTGCCCCAAGGTGCGGCACTGGGTGGCGCTGTGCGACGCGAAACACACGCCGGCCATCGACGGCATCGAGGTGCTGGACTACGAAAGCCTGCTCGCCGCGGCCAGGCCCGACTTCGCCTGGCCATCGCTCGACGAGCGCCAGGCCTCGTCGCTGTGCTACACCTCAGGTACCACGGGCAACCCCAAAGGCGTGCTCTACAGCCATCGCTCGACGGTGCTGCACGCCTTCGCCTCCGCCGCGGCGGATGGGCTGGGCCTCAGCGCCCGCGACAGCATCCTGCTCGTGGTGCCGCTGTTCCACGTCAACGCCTGGGGCGTGCCCTACACCAGCGCCATGGTCGGCGCCAAGCTGGTGCTGCCGGGCGCCAACCTCAGCGGCGAGGCCATCTACCGGCTGCTGGTCGAGGAGGGCTGCAACTTCACGATGGGCGTGCCCACGGTGTGGCTGGGCCTGTTCGAGTACATCGACCGCCACCGGACCGAGCTGGACCTGTCGCAGGTGCGGCTGGACCGCGTGGTGATCGGCGGCTCGGCCGCGCCGCGCGCGTTGATCGAGAAGTTCGATGCGATGTTCGGCGCCTTCGCCATCCACGCCTGGGGCATGAGCGAGACCAGCCCGATGGGCACGGTGGGCCGCCTGCTCGCCAAGCACGACGGCCTGCAGGGCGCGGCGCGCCACGACGTGCAGTGCAAGGCCGGCCGGCCGCTGTTCGGCGTGGAGATCGAGATCTTCGGCGACGACGGCAAGGCGCTGCCGCACGACGGCGTGGCCTTCGGCGAGCTGCGCGCGCGCGGGCCCTGGGTGGCCAAGGGCTACTTCGGCCTCGGCGAGCCCGCCATCGACGTCGACGGCTGGTTCTCCACCGGCGACGTCGCCACGGTCGATGCCGACGGCTTCATCCAGATCACCGACCGTGCCAAGGACGTGATCAAGTCCGGCGGCGAATGGATCAGCTCGATCGAGCTGGAGAACATCGCCGTCGGCCACCCGGCCGTGCAGGAGGCCGCCGTGATCGGCGTGTTCCACCGCCGCTGGCAGGAGCGCCCGCTGCTGCTGGTGCAGTTGAAGCCCGGCGCCCGGGCCACGCGCGAAGACCTGCTGGCCTGGTTCGACGGCAAGGTGGCCAGCTGGTGGAAGCCCGACGACGTGCAGCTGGTCGAGAGCCTGCCGCACACCGCCACCGGCAAGCTGCAGAAGCGAACGCTGCGCGAGCAGTTCCAGGCCCATCGCCTGCCGACCGACCTCGATTGACCCCGACTCATACCCGGAAAGAGACATCCACATGAAGCAAGCCCCTTCCCTGACGCTCATGCTGACCCTGGCCGCCGCGGCCACGCTGGCCGCCCCGGGGCATGCGCAGATCTCCGACGACGTGGTGCGCATCGGCATCATGAGCGACATGGCGGGCCCGTACTCGGGCAACGGCGGCCCGGGCTCGGTGCTGGCCGCGCGCATGGCGATCGAGGACTTCGGCGGCAAGGTCAACGGCAAGCCCATCGAACTGCTGGTCGTCGATGACCAGAACAAGCCCGACGTCGGCCTGAACGCGGCGCGCAAATGGCTGGACGTCGACAAGGTCGACGTCATCGTCGGTGGCTCGGCCTCGTCGATCGCGCTGGGCGTGCAAAGCCTGATGAAGGAGAAGCAAAAGCCCTATCTGATCGCGGGCACCGTCACCGACCTGCTGACGGGCAAGAACTGTTCGCCGATGTCGATCCAGTTCCTGGTCGACACCTACGCGTTGCCCAAATCGTCGGTGAAGACCTTGCTCAACCAGGGCATCAAGTCGTTCTTCTTCATCACGGTGGACTACGCCTTCGGCGCCGCCTACCAAGCAGCGGCCACCAAATTCATCGAGGAAGGCGGCGGCAAGATCGTCGGCGCGGTGAAGCACCCGCTGGGCGCCACCGACTACTCCTCGTACCTGCTGCAGGCGCAGGCCAGCGGCGCCAAGGCGATCCTCATCCTCAACGCCGGCCTGGACCTCTCCAACGCGCTGAAGCAGGCCGCGGAGTTCAAGATCGCGGAAGGCGGCCAGGCCGTCGCAGTGGTGGGCATGACGATCAACAGCGTCAGCGCGATGGGCCAGAACGTCGCCAAGGGCCTGACCTTCACCAACCCGTGGTACTGGGACCGCACCGATGAGTCGCGCCAGTGGGCGCAGCGCTTCATGCCGCGCTACAACAACCAGCCGCCCACCTACATCATGGCGGGCACCTACAGCGCGGTCACGCACTACCTGAAGGCCGTGCAGGCCAGCGGCACCGACGCCGGCCCGGCAGTGATGGCGAAGATGAAGGCCACGCCGATCAACGACATGACGTCGAAGAACGTGATGATCCGCGAGGACGGCCAGGCCATGCGCCCGCTGTACTCCATCCGCGTCAAGGCGCCCAGCCAGATGAAGGGCAAGTCCGACTACTACGAGGTGCTGGGCGAACTGCCCGCCGAGCAGGTGTTCCGCCCGCTGGCCGAAGGCGGCTGCGACTTCGTGAAGAAGTAGGACCGGCGGCGTGACGACCAGCCTGCGCCTGTTGCGGCCGGAGCGCGACCTGCTGGGCGAAAGCCCGGTCTGGGATGCGCGCGAGGACGCGTTGTACTGGGTGGACAGCCGTGGTCGGCGCGTGCAACGCCATGCGCCGGACGGTCGTCTTCGCAGCTGGACGACCCCGCAGGACGTGGGCTCGATTGCGCTGTCCGCGGCGGGCCAGCTGCTGCTGGCGCTGGCCGACGGCTTCTCGATGCTCGACCTGGCCAGCGGCAGCATCAGGCCGCTGGCCGAGGTGGTGCACCCGCGCTCGCCGATGCGCCTGAACGACGGCCGCACCGACCGCGAGGGCCGCTTCGTCTGCGGCTCGATGGTGTTGCACCGGCGCGATGCCGAGGGCTCGCTGTATCGGTTGGAGCATGACGGGCGCGTGACCACCTTGATCGCCGGCGGCACCGCCGTGGCCAACGCCACCTGTTTCAGCCCCGACGGCCGCACGCTGTACCACGCCGACAGCCTGGCCGGCGTGATCCGCGCCTGGGACTACGGCCGGGACGGGAGCCTGTCGCACGAGCGCGTGTTCGTCGACACCCGTCCCGACGGCTCCGGGCCCGACGGCGCCACCGTCGATGCGCAGGGGCGGGTCTGGGTGGCCCTGGTGCTGGCCGCCAAGCTGGCCTGTTATGGACCAGACGGCCGGCTGCAGCGCGTGCTGGAGGTCCCGGTGCCTTACCCCACGTGCCCCTGCTTCGGGGGGCCCGCGCTGGACACCATCTACCTCACCAGCCTGCGCGACAGCGGCAACGTGTTGAAGAGCGACGCGCCCGCCGCCGGCGCGCTGGTGGAGATCACCGGCCTGGGCGTGCGCGGGCTGCCCGAGGTGCCTTACCGCCAGCAGCCATGAGCACATCCGACGACTACATCCTGCAGGCCGAGAACCTGGGCAAGTCCTTTCGCGGCTTCGACGCCGTCAAGGGCGTGAACCTGAAAGTGCGGCGCGGCACGGTGCACGCGCTGATCGGCCCCAACGGCGCCGGCAAGACGACCTGCTTCAACCTGCTGACGCGCTTCCTGCCCGTCACCACCGGCCGCATCGTCTTCGGCGGCCGCGACATCACGCCGCTGGACGCCGCCAGCGTAGCCGGGCTCGGCCTCGTCCGCTCATTCCAGATCTCGGCCGTTTTCCGCCAGCTCAGCGTGCTCGACAACGTCCGCGTCGCGCTGCTGTCGCACGACGGCGGCAGCATCGCCTTCTGGCGTTCGTCGTCGGCGCTCGATCGCTACAACGCCCGCGCCGATGAGCTGCTGGAGGCCGTGGGCCTGACCCGTTGGCGCGGCCACACCGCGGCCGACCTGCCCTATGGCCGCAAGCGCGCGCTGGAACTCGCCACCACGCTGGCGCTGGCCCCCAGCCTGGTGCTGCTGGACGAGCCGATGGCCGGCCTCGGCCACGAGGATATCGGCCCCGTCACGCAGCTCATCGCCGACGTCGCCAAGCGCTGCACCGTGCTGATGGTGGAACACAACATGAAGGTGGTGGCCGATCTGTGCGACCGCATCACCGTGCTGCAGTCGGGCGAGGTGCTGGCCGAGGGCCCGTACGACGTGGTCTCCAAAGACCCGCGCGTGCTCGACGCCTACGTCGGAGGCGCCCATGCCTGAACGATCCGAGCTGGTGCTGAAGGTCGAAGGCCTGGCCGCGTGGTACGGCGAGACGCAGGCGCTGGAGCGCATCGACCTCGAGGTGCGCGCGGGCGAGGTGGTCTGCCTGCTGGGCCGCAACGGTGCCGGCAAGACGACGACGCTGCGCGCCATCGTCGGCCTGCTGCAACGCGCGCAGGGCCGGGTCACGATCGGCGGGCACGACGCGCTCGGTCTGGTGCCCGAGAAGGTGGCGCGGCTGGGCGTGGCCTACTGTCCGGAGGAGCGCGGCATCTTCGCCAGCCTGTCGGTGGAGGAGAACCTGATGCTGCCGCCCGTGCTGGCGCCGGGCGGCCTCACCATCGCCGAGATCTACGAGCTGTTTCCCAACCTGCAGGCGCGCCGGCACAGCGGCGGCGCCAAGCTGTCGGGCGGCGAGCAGCAGATGCTGGCCATCGCTCGCATCCTGCGCACCGGCGCCAAGCTGCTGTTGCTCGACGAGCCCACCGAGGGCCTGGCCCCGGTGATCGTGCATGCCATCGGCCAGACCATCGTCAAGCTGCGCGAGCGCGGCTTCACGATCCTGATGGTCGAACAGAACTTCCGCTTCGCCTCCCGCCTGGCCGACCGCTTCTACGTCATCGACGACGGTCGCGTCGTCGAGGAGATCGACCGCGACACGCTGCGCCGCGACGCTGCGCGCGTCGAGGTCCTGCTGGGCGTCTGACCCCACCGCCATGAGCCTGCTCGACATCCCTCCCGCCGCCATCGTCGGCCAGTTGCTGGTCGGCCTGATCAACGGCTCGTTCTACGCGCTGCTGAGCCTGGGCCTGGCCATCATCTTCGGCCTGCTGCACATCGTGAACTTCGCGCACGGCGCGCAGTACATGCTGGGCGCCTTCATCGCCTGGGCGATGCTGGAATACCTGGGCCTGGGCTACTGGTGGGCGCTGGCCATCGTGCCGCTGGTCACTGCGGGCCTCGGCATGCTGATCGAACGCACGATGCTGAGGCGGCTGCACGGGCTCGATCCGGTCTACGCGCTGCTGCTCACCTTCGGGCTGGCGCTGCTGCTCGAAGGCGCCTTCCGGCTGAAGTTCGGCGCCACCGGCCAGCCCTACGCCAGCCCGCTGGAAGGCGGCATCCGGCTGCCGTTCGCCTTCCTGCCGGCCTACCGCGTGTGGGTGATCGCGGCCTCGCTGGTGGTTTGCCTGGCCACCTGGTGGTTTGTCGAGCGCACGCGCTTCGGCGCCTACCTTCGCGCCGCGCACGAGAACCCGCAGCTGGTGCGCACCTTCGGCGTCCGCGTGCCGCTGCTGCTCACGCTGACCTACGGCCTGGGCGTGGGCCTGGCAGGGCTGGGCGGCGTGATGGCCGCGCCGATCTACCAGGTCAACCCGCTGATGGGCAGCAACCTCATCATCGTCGTCTTCGCCGTGGTGGTGATCGGCGGCATGGGCTCGATCATCGGCGCCATCGTCGCGGGCTTCGGCCTCGGCGTGGTCGAGGGCATGACCCGGCTGCTCGCGCCCGACTACGCCGGCATCGTCGTCTTCATCGTCATGCTGCTGGTGCTGAGCTTCAAGCCTGCGGGCCTGTTCGGCAAGGGAGACCTGTGATGCAAGGCTTTGCTCGCCCGTCGCGCGCGGTGCTGCTGGCCGTGCTGGTGCTCGCGCTGGTGGCGCCCTTCGTGGCCTACCCGGTGTTCCTGATGAAGCTGTTGTGCTGGGCGCTGCTGGCGGCCTCGCTCAACCTGCTGGTCGGCCATGTCGGGCTGCTGTCCTTCGGCCACGCGATGTTCTTCGGCTCGGCCGCCTACCTCACCGCCCACGCCGTCAAGGTGTGGGGGTTCGATCCGCTGCTGGGCGTGCTGGCGGGCACGGCATGCGCCGCCTTCATCGGTCTGGCCGGCGGCGTGCTGGCCATCCGTCGCCTGGGCACGGCCTTCTCGATGATCACGCTGGCCATCGCGCAGTTGGTCTACTTCATCGCGCTGCGCGCGCCCTTCACCGGCGGCGAGGACGGCATCCAGGAGGTTCCGCGCGGCAAGCTGCTCGGCCTGCTGCCGCTGGCCGACAACACCACGCTGTACTACGTGGTGCTGGCTGCGGTGGCGTTCGGCTTCTGGCTCATCTACCGCACGGTGAACTCACCCTTCGGCCATGTGCTGGCCGCCATCCGCGACAGCGAGGCGCGCGCCGTCTCGCTGGGCTACCGCGTGGCGCGCTACAAGTTGGTGGCCTACGTGCTGTCGGCCGCCCTGGCCGGGCTCGCCGGCTCGCTCAAGGCGCTGGTCTTCCAGATTGCCACGCTCACCGACGTCAGTTGGACGACCTCGGGCGAGGCGCTGCTGATGGTGATCGTCGGCGGCGTGGGAACGCTGGCCGGGCCGCTGGCGGGCGCCCTGGTGGTGGTGACGATGCAGAACTACTTCGCGTCCTTCGCCGAGGTGGTGCTGATGCTGCAGGGGCTGGTGTTCATCGTCGTCGTACTGGTTTTCCGCCGCGGCGTGGTCGGCGAATGGCAGGCTTGGCGGCAGCGCCGCAAAGGTCGCGGCGCGCGCGGCAAGCAGGCCTCGGCATGAAACCGATGGCCACCGCCATCCGCTGGCTTGCGCCATGAGAGCCGTCGTCACCGGAGCAGCGCGCGGCATCGGCCGCGCCATGGCCTTGCGGCTGGCGGCGGATGCCGTTGGCCGCGAGAACGCAGCCGCGCAACTCGTGATCGCCGACCAGCATGCGGACGAGTTGAACGCATTGGCCGCTGAGCTGCGCGCGCAAGGCCACACCGCGATCGTGCAGGCGGGTGACCTCGGCGACCCGGACGAGCCGGCGCGCATCGTGGCCGCCGCCGAAGGTTTCGGCGCGCTCGACGTGGTGGCCAGCAATGCCGGCTTTGCCAAGCCCGCCCCGCTGCTGGAGGCCGCAGTCGACGACTGGGACCGCGTGTTCGCCGTGCACGTGCGCGCCGCCTGGCTGCTGGGCCGCGCGGCGCATGCGCTGCTGGCGCGCGCCCGCGGCTGCCTGGTGCTCACCACCAGCATCTCGGGCTCGCAGGCCTCGCCGCCGCTGGCCGCTTACAGCGCCAGCAAGGCCGCGCAGATCATGCTGATGAAGCAGATGGCGGTGGAGTGGGGACCCGACGGCATCCGCGTCAACGCGCTGTCACCCGGCCTCACGGAGACGCCCGGCACCGCCGCTGCCTACGAGCGCCCCCGCGCGCGCGAAAGCCGCGCGGCCCGCATCCCGCTGCGCCGCGTGGGCCAGCCGGACGACATGG
The DNA here is from genome assembly GCA_964470565.1 of uncultured Rubrivivax sp. Taxonomy (GTDB): domain Bacteria; phylum Pseudomonadota; class Gammaproteobacteria; order Burkholderiales; family Burkholderiaceae_C; genus Rubrivivax. The sequence continues at coordinate 133,681 of CAYYDJ010000001.1, read as the reverse complement.
CGGCGGCGCTGGCGATGCTGGTCAGCCGTGACGCGGCCTACATCCACGGCCACGAGCTGGTGGTGGATGGAGGGCTGGTCCACACGCTGATGCCGTCGTTGACCCAGTCCGCGTGGGGACGCTGATGCGCTCAACCCAGTTGCGCGAGCAGCGCGTACCAGGGATCGTCGGGCTTGCGCGCGCCGATCGGCGTGCGCGCGCCGAAGCGCTCCGCTTCCGACGCCGCGGCTGCGGCACCCAGCGGCTGCACCCAGTCGTAGACGACGACGCGCGCGGCGACGCGCCACTCATCGCCGCGCTTCTCGAAGCGGTCGACGTAGCGGCCGGCGAGAAAGGTCTCCTCTACGCCGCCGTCGGCAGCGCGATCGCGCTGCCACGCCAGGAAGTAGGTTTCCACCGCCGCCTGTGTGCCGCGCAGCGTGATGGAGAGGTTGCCGACATGGTGAACCATGCGCGGCCCTTCACCGTCGAGCAGCTTGGCCAGCGCGATGTCGATGAATCGGCTGGCCGGCCCTTTGAAGGCGCCGTGACTGTCGCTGGCGTCGGGCCAGTAGCTGGCCCGCAAGGCCGATTCGTCGGCGCGGTCGATGCCGCGGCAGTAGCGGAACACGCTCTCACGGATCGCTTCGCGATCGAGCAGGGACTGAACAGTGGCATCAGCGGTCATGGCGGCGAGTCTAGGCACCGCGCCGCCGATCGCCATCAAGGGGAATCGAGCAGATGAGTGGACGTCTTGAAGCAAAGGTGGCTCTGGTGACCGGGGCCGCGCAGGGCATCGGCCGCGCGATCGCGGAGCGCTTCGTCAGCGAGGGCGCCGCGGTCGGCATGCTCGACCTCAAGGCCGAGCGGGCGGAGGCCGCCGCCGCGGAGGTGCGGGCAAGGTTTGCCGGCGCCCGGGTGGCGGCGTACGCCGGCAACGTGGCCGATCGCGCAACCCTTGCCGACGCCGTGGCCGGGCTCGATGCGGCTTTCGGCCGCATCGACGTGCTGGTGAGCAACGCGATCTGGGTGCGCTACACGCCGGTGGCCGAGGTCACGCCCGAGATGCTTCGCCGCATGACCGCCACCGGCTTCGATTCGGTCGTCTGGGGCATCCAGTGCGCAGCGCCGGTGATGGCACGTAACGGCGGCGGCAGCATCATCAACATTGCCTCGGCCGCCGCCTTCCTGGGCATGCCCAACGCAATGATCTACGCCGGCGTGAAGGCCGGGGTGCTGGGCCTCACGCGCGCGTCGGCGGTGGAACTCGGCGCGCAGCACATCCGCGTCAACGCGGTCTGCCCGGGGTCGATCCAGACCGAGGGCGTGCGCATCAATGTCGACCCGGCGATGGCCGCAAAGCGCCTCGCGCGCACGCCTTTGGGCCGCCTGGGCGAGGTGGACGACGTGGCCTCGGCCGCGCTCTTCCTCGCCAGCGACGACTCGCGTTGGATCACGGGCGAATCGCTGCTCGTCGACGGCGGCGCCACCCCTGCGGTGCTGTGAGCACTGCCTGATCAGGAGACTTTCGATGACGGCTTCACCAAGCATCACGCGCCGCGCCTGGCTCGGCGCCTCGCTGTCGATGACCGCGGGCCTTGCGTTCGCGCAGGGTACCGGCAACTGGCCCGAGCGACCGATCCGCTTCATCGTCGCCGGGCCGCCTGGCGGCGGCATGGACACCTTCGTCCGCTTGATCGCCACCCAGCTGCAGGCCAGCCTGAAGCAGGCCGTGGTGGTGGACAATCGCCCCGGAGCCAACGGCCTGATCGGCAACGACGCGGTGGCCAAGGCAGCCAAGGACGGGCTGACCTTCCTGTTCACCGCCTCGTCGTCGATCGCCATCAACCCGCTGGTGGTGGCCAAGATGCCCTACGACACGGAACGCGACCTCATTCCCGTGGCACAGATGGGCGCCGGCGGCATCCTGCTGATGACCAACCCAGGCACCGGCTTCAAGACGCTGGCGGACCTGGTGACCTACGCCAAGGCGCACCCCGGCAAGCTGAGCTACGGCAGCTGGGGCAACGGCTCCACCGGCCACCTGGTGATGGAGGGCATCAAGCGTCAATACGGCATTTCCATGCCGCACATCCCGTACAAGAGCACGGCCGCCGAGGTGCTGGACCTGATGGGCGACAACCTGCCCGTGGCCTTCACCGACATCGCCTCGCCGCTGCCGCACATCCGCTCCGGCAAGCTGGTGGCCCTGGGCGCTACGGGCTCGGCGCGCGGGCCTGCCCTGCCCGACGTGCCCACGCTGGCCGAGCAGGGCTACAAGTTCGATGCCGAAGGCTGGTTCGGCGTCTTCGCGCCCGGGGGCACGCCGATGCCCATCGTTCACCGCATGAACGAGGAGATCAACAAGGCCCTGTCCGCGCCCGAGACGCGCCAGCGCTTCGCCGCCCAGAACATGCTGCTGCCGGCCAACAAGAGCGCCGAGCAGTTCGCGACCACCGTGAAGGCCGACATCCAGCGCTGGCAAGGGCTGGCCAAGTCCATCGACCTGAAGGCGGAGTGATCCGCGCATGAAGCCCGCCCACCCGGCCACGCTGGCGTCGCACGCGCGCGTTCGCGCGGAGCTCGACTTCAGCGACCGCCAGGACTTCGACGACGCGCGGCGCGGCTTCATCGCGACGCTGCCCGACGCCCACATCGCCAGCGACGCAGGCGGCGTGGCCTGGAGCATGACGCCCTACGCCTTCCTGCGCGGCGAGGCGCCCGACACCGTCAACCCCAGCCTGTGGCGCATGGCGCAGCTCAACACCGAGCATGGCCTGTTCCAGGTGACGCAACAGGTGTACCAGGTGCGCGGCTTTTCGCTGGCCAACGTCACCCTCGTCGAGGGTGAGCGCGGCGTGATCGTGATCGACCCGCTGCAGTTCACCGAGCACGCCCGCGCGGCGATCGCGCTGTACCGCGCGCATCGCGGCGACAAGCCCGTGAGCGCGGTGATCTACACGCACAGCCACCGTGACCACTACGGCGGCGTGCGCGGCGTGATCGACGAGGCCGAAATCGCGCGCGGCCTGCCGGTGATCGCGCCGTTCGGATTCACCGAGGAGTCGTTCTCCGAGTCGATGCTGGCCGGCGTGCCGATGCGCCGACGCGCCATGTTCCAGTTCGGCTGGGGGCTGCCGCCGGGCCCGATGTCGCAGGTGGACAGCGGCCTCGGCAAGGCCGTCGGCGGCGGCGGCGACGGCTTCATCCCGCCGACGCTGCTGATCCGCGCGCCGCGCGAGCGCCACGTCATCGACGGCGTGGAGATCGTCTTCCAGCTCACGCCAGGCACCGAGGCGCCGGCGGACATGAACCTGCACTTCCCCGGCTTGCGCGTGCTCAACCTGGCCGAGAACGCCTGCCACACGATGCACAACCTGTGCCCGCTGCGCGGCGCCAAGACGCGCGACGCGCTGGCGTGGGCCAAGTACCTGGACGAGGCGCTGGCCACCTTCGTGCCCGACGCGGACGTGCTGGTGGTGCAGCACCACTGGCCGGTGTGGAACAGCGACGCGCAGCCTGCGCGCATCGCCGACTACGTGGCCGGCCAGCGCGACCTGTACCGCTACCTGCACGACCAGACCCTGCGCCTGGCCAGCCACGGCCTCACGCCCTCCGAGATTGCCGCCGAACTGCTGCTGCCCAACGCCCTGTCCAAGCAATGGTTCGCGCGCGGCTACTACGGCGCGGTGGCGCACAACGTGCACGCCGTCTACGCCCACTACCTGGGGCCCTACGAAGGCAACCCGGCGCGGCTGGATACGCTGCCGCCGGTCGACGCCGCGCGCAAGCAGGTGGCCTACATGGGCGGCGCCGACGCCGTCGTCGAGCGCGCCCGCGCCGACTTCGGGCGCGGCGAGTTTCGCTGGGTGGCCGAGGTGATGAATCAGGTTGTGTTCGCGCAGCCTGACCACGCCGCCGCTCGCGCCCTGGGCGCCGATGCGCTGGAGCAGCTCGGCTACCAGGCCGAGTCCGCCACCTGGCGCAATGCCTATTTGCTCGGCGCGCGCGAACTGCGCGCCAGTGGGCGCGCTGCCGCGCCGCGCAACGTGTCGATCAGTCCCGACGTGGTCGCCATCCTGCCGTTGGGCAGCTTTCTCGACTACCTCGCCATCCGAGTCAATGGGCCGAAGGCGCAGGCGCTGCGCGCAAGCATCGACTGGGTGCTGGACAACGGGCAGCGCCCGCCGGAAGCCGAGCGCATCACCCTGTCAAACGGCGCGCTGAACCATCAGCCAGGGCGGCATGCCGGCACGGCCGATGTCACCATCCACTGCACGCGGCGCGAGCTGGTGGCGATCTCGGGCGGCCGCAGCGCGATGGCCACCGCGCTGGACGCCGGCACGCTGCGGGCGCAGGGCCGCGTCGAGCTGCTGCGCCAGCTGATCGACGCGCTCGACGAATTCGATCCGATGTTCAACGTGGTGGAGCCTTGATGGCGCGACCGTGAAGCGGTGACGGGCGGGCGCGCGAGGGGCTCGCGCGGTATCAGCCCTTGAACTTGAACGCCGGCAGGGTCTGGCCCAGCCTCGCCCCCATCTCGGCGCCGAGTGCCTGCAAGCCGCTCAAGGGCCGCACCATGACCTCGAACTCGACGATGCGCCCGGCGTCGTCGAAGCGGATCATGTCGATGCCCTTGAGCTGCTTGTCGCCCACCGCGGCGCTGAACTCCAGCACCACGCTCAGCCCATCGGCGCTGGCGAACTGGCGGTCATAGGTGAAGTCCTTGAAGATCGTCAGCACGGTCTTCAGCACGAGCAGCAGCGCCGGCCGCGGGCGGTAGGCGTTGATCGCCATCGGCGAGCGGAACACGGCGTCCGGATGCACGATGGACTCCAGTGCGTCGAGGTTGCGGCGCTCGATCATCGCGTGCCAGGCGGCGAGCGATGTCGCGACGGCTGCAGGAACGTGGGCAGGCAAAGGAGACATGGTCGGTTGTCCTCGGGGTTGCAACGGGGTTCGGGGCGATCGATCAGAGCGCCGCGGCGAGCGTCGTGCCCTGGTGGATGGCGCGCTTGGCGTCCAGTTCGACGGCGACGTCGGCGCCGCCGATGAGGTGGACGCGGCAGCCCGCCGCCATCAAGCCGTCGTGCAGCTCGCGCAGCGGCTCCTGGCCGGCGCAGATGACGACGTGGTCGACCGCCAGCGTGCGGTCCTCGCCGTCGACCGTGACGTGCAGCCCGGCGTCGTCGATGCGCCGGTACGCCACCGACGAGCTCATGTGCGTGCCGCGCGCCTTCAAGCCGGTGCGGTGGATCCAGCCCGTGGTCTTGCCGAGCCCGTCACCGACCTTGCTGGCTTTGCGCTGCAGCAGATGCACCTCGCGCGGCGAGGCCTGCGGCTGCGCCGGGCGCAGCCCGCCGCGCTCGCCATAGGCGGTGTCGACGCCCCACTCGGCGTGGAACTGCGCCGGCGCCAAGGCGGCACTCGTCCCCGTGTGCGTGAGCGCTTCCGCCACGTCGAAGCCGATGCCGCCGGCGCCGACGATGGCCACCCTGGCGCCGACGGGCCGCCCGTCACGCAGCACGTCGAGGTAGCCCAGCGCCTTGGGGTGGTCGATGCCGTCGATGGCGGGCTGCCGGGGCGTGACGCCGGTGGCCAGCACGATCTCGTCGTAGCCGCCCTCGGCCAGCGTGGCCGCGTCGACGCGCTGGTTCAGGTGCAGCCGCACGCCACGCAGCTCGATCTGGCGCCTGAAGTAGCGCAGCGTCTCGTGAAACTCCTCCTTGCCGGGCACCTTTTTGGCGACGTTGAACTGCCCGCCGATCTCGGAGCCCGCCTCGAACAGGTCGATCGTGTGCCCACGCCCGGCCGCCGTCACGGCGAAGCTCAGGCCCGCCGGGCCGGCGCCGACGACGGCGATGCGCTTGGGCCTTGCGGTGGGCGCGATCACGATCTCGGTCTCATGGCAGGCGCGCGGGTTGACCAGGCACGAGGTGATCTTGCCGGCGAAGGTGTGGTCCAGACAGGCCTGGTTGCAGGCGATGCAGGTGTTGATCTCGTCGGCGCGCCCCAGCCGCGCCTTGCGCACGAACTCGGCGTCGGCCAGGAAGGGGCGCGCCATCGACACCATGTCGCAGGCGCCGTCGGCCAGCAACTGCTCGGCCAGCTCGGGCGTGTTGATGCGGTTGGTCGCCACCAGCGGGATGCCGACCTGGCCCATCAGGCGCTGCGTCACCCACGCGTAGGCGCCGCGCGGCACCTTGGTGGCAATGGTCGGGATGCGCGCCTCGTGCCAGCCGATGCCGGTGTTGATGATCGTGGCGCCGGCCGCCTCGATGGCCTGGGCGAGCTGGATCACCTCGTCCAGCGTCGAGCCGCCTTCGACCAGGTCGAGCATCGACAGGCGATAGATGATGATGAAGTCGCGGCCCACGCGTTCGCGCACGCGGCGCACGATCTCGACCGGGAAGCGGATGCGGTTGCGGTAGCTGCCACCCCATTCATCGTCGCGCTGGTTGGTGCGCGCCGCGATGAACTCGTTGATCAGGTAGCCCTCCGAGCCCATGATCTCGACGCCGTCGTAGCCGGCGTGCCGGGCCAGCGCCGCGCAGCGCACGAAGTCGGCGATCGTCTGCTCCACCTCCTCGGCCGTCAGCGCGTGCGGCACGAAGGGGTTGATCGGCGCCTGCAGCGCGCTGGGCGCGACCAGCCCGGGTTGGTAGGCATAACGGCCGAAGTGCAGGATCTGCATGGCGATCTTGCCGCCCTCGGCGTGCACGGCCTGCGTGACGACGCGGTGACGGTCGGCCTCGCCCTCGTCGATCAGCATCGCGCCACCCGCTCGCGGGCGCCCGCGCTCGTTGGGGGCAATGCCGCCGGTGACGATCAGGCCCGCCTCGCCGCGGGCGCGCTCGGCGTAGAAGGCGGCCATGCGGTGAAAGCCGTTCGGCGCTTCTTCCAGGCCGACGTGCATGGAACCCATCAGCACCCGGTTCTTCAAGGTGGTGAAGCCGAGGTCCAAGGGACGGTTGAGATGGGGGAAGTGATCCATTCGAACCTCTGCGCAACCAGTTGCATTGACGAAGACCCGACTATGCAACCAGTTGCGAACACGCTATAGTCCGGGCAAACCCTTAGGACACGGGCCCCGTCGATGTCGCTGCCACACGCCTTGCTCACCGCGCTGGTCGAGAGCCCCAGTTCCGGCTCCGACCTGGCCGTCCGCTTCGATCGCTCGATCGGCTACTTCTGGCACGCGACGCACCAGCAGATCTACCGCGAGCTGGCCCGCATGGAGGCCGAGGGCTGGATCGAATCGCTGCCCGAGGAGACGACCCGCGGGCGCAAGCGCGCCTACCGGCTGCTGCCCGCCGGCCGCAAGGAACTGAAGCGCTGGGTTGCGCTGGCCGAGGAGCCGGCGCCGCTGCGCGACGCGCTGATGGTGCGCCTGCGGGCCGAGGCCGCGGTCGGCCCGGTGGGCCTGGCCAAGGACGTGCGCAAGCGCCTGAAGCTGCACCAGGACATGCTGGCGCGCTACGAGGCGATCGAACAGCGCGACTTCCCCGGCGATCCTGAGGACCGGGCGGCCGCGCTCCAGCACCTGGTGCTGGAAGCCGGCATCCGATACGAGCGCTACTGGATCGACCTGCTGCTCAAGGCGCAGGCGATCCTGGAGGCACCCGCGAAGCCTTGAGCCGGCGCGCCGGGCACCGGCCCGCGGCCCGCGGCCCGCGGCGGGCGCATCAGCGGCTCGCACACATGATGCGAACCGCAGCACCCGTGCGCAGGCCGTCCTTGCGCCGCGCGAAGTAGCGGGCGTTGAGGTCGTCCGGCAACGCGCTTTCGGCGGCGCTGAAACCCAGCGCCAGCAGTTGCGCTTGCAGCTGCGCCGGATCGAAGGCCGACAACCAGGGTTCGCCGGCCGCGGCGGCCCGCCGCCCGATGACGTCGTCGACCGCCCGCTCGACCGGGTTGAGCATCGTGGCCGGCAGGCGGTAGTCGAAGCACAGGCAGCTGCCGGCGGCGAAGCCGGCCACGGCGCCGAGCGTCGCCAGCACCGCCTCGTTCGTCAGGTACATGGTCACGCCCATCCAGCTGACGCAGGCGGCCTGGTCGGCGCGGAACCCCGCCCGTCGCAGCACGTCGGCCACGTCGTCGCCCTCGAAGTCCATCGCGACGAAGCTCAGCGAGTCCGGCACGCCGACGCGCGCCTCGGCCAGCAGCCGCTGCTTCCAGCGCTGCGTGCCGGCATGGTCGACCTCGAACACCCGCAGCCCTTCGTCGCGGTACGGATTGCGGTAGGCAAACGTGTCGAGGCCGGCACCCAGTACGACGTACTGGCGCACGCCCGCCGCCACGCAGCGCCGCAACTCGTCTTCGACGAACCGGCCGCGGGCGACCAGCGCGCCGCGCAGGCCACGCGACAGCGGATCGTTCAGCACGAACGGGTCGTCGCGCAGCGCCGCCTCGGCGGCCGCGCCCAGCAGGGGCAGCGCGATCGGATCCGGCAGCACCAGCGGCTCGTCCAGCAACTGGTGCACGGCGCGCAGCGAGGCGACGCTCAGCGCCGAGCGGCTGGGCTCGCCCTGGCGAACGATGTTGGTCGGTGTCGACGACATGGCTTGAAGCTCCGGCTGCGGACGATTCGCCATCGTCAGCCCTGACCTTGCGTCAGGGTCAAGCGCCGCGGCTTGCCGCACGTAGCGCCGCACGGCTGGCGTGAAGGCCGCGCCGGCCTGCAGCAGCGGCTCGTTCTCATAGGCCGCGAGCAGGGCCTCGCGCAGCCGCGGGTCGTGCCGCACGACGCGGTCCAGCAGCGCCTGCCAGTCACGCGACAGCTGCCGCGCGCTCGCGGACTGCGGCGGCGCGCCGGCGGCCAGCAAGTGCTCGGCGCGTTGGCCGAGCGCCTGCCACTCGGGGTCCAGCGTCTTGTCCAGGCGCTGCAGGCCCTCGGCACCGATGTGTTGGACCAGTGCGGCCAGCCGCAGCGCGGTCGCCTGCTCGATGTAGTCGAGCAGCGCCCGGTCCATGCCCCCGGGCAGCGGCAGGCCGGGCTGTTCGCGCAGCATGCTGCCCCAGCGCTGCAGGAAATCGAGGTCGCCGTTCATCCAGCGCGCCGAGACGTCCATCCATTGCCGGGCCAGCGGCTGCAGGGCCATCGAATCGGGCGCCACGCCGCGCTGCATCGCCTCGCGCACGGCCTGCACCAGGGGCGGCCACTCGGCCTGGCAACGCTGCCAGCGCTCGAGGGCGAGCTTGAGTTCGCCGCTGCTGAAGTAGCGCTCGTAGGTGCTCATCATCGACAAGCTGGCCAGCCAGTCGCCGATTGCCGGCTGGCCACCGCCGGCGAGGATGCTGCGCATCGCGCCGAGCCGCGTGCGCAAGGCCTGGGCTTGCGCGATCTCCTGGTCCAGCACGCCGATGTGGCGCGACAGGATGGCCGGCAGCGTGACGCCGCCCTCGCCTTCGCCGTCGAGCAGCCGTGCCACCTCGGCCAGCGACAGGCCCATGCTGCGCAAGGTCTGGATGCCGTGCAGCCGGGCGACGTCGTCGCGGCTGTAGAGCCGGTAGCCGCCGTCGGAGCGCGTCGACGGCCGCAGCAAGCCGATGCGGTCGTAGTGATGCAGCGCGCGCACCGTGAGACCACTGCGCCGCGCCAGCTCGCCGACTTTCAGATGCATGGCGCAAGCATCCCGGCACGCTCGGCCGCCGGCACCGCCGCGGGCACGGCGCTGGTGGTCAGGCAGTTGATCGCCAGGTCGGGCCAGCGCGGCCTCTTGCCTTGCAGGTGCAGCCGCACGCGCGTGCTCACGTCCTCGTCGCGGCGGATCGGCAGCTTCAGCAGGTCCGCGTCGAACCAGAACGCCGAGCGCGGCTGTTCGAAGCGGATCTCGCCCGGCAGCACGTTGCGGTCGCTGCCCGCATCACGCGGACATTCGAAGGCGAGGTCGAAGCGCGCGGCCGGCAGGCGCACGGCCACCGTCCAGGCCAGCACGCGCCAGAAGGTCCGCAAGATCATCTCGTGCATGAAGCGGGGATGCGCGGCGTTGCCGGCGCTGAACTGCAGCCCCACACCGATCAGGCCGCCGTCGCGCAGCGGCAGCAGCTCGACGTCGTCCTGCAGCAGCAGGCCGGGGTCGATGCCCGAGACCATGCCGCGCACGAAGGCCATCGACGCGCTGACGGGTTGCCGCGTTCTCGGCGCTGACGGCAAGTCGCTGTTTTTTGTCATGGCGGCGACCGGATGCGCAATGGCGGCAAGCGCTTCGGGATCCTAGGATTTGCTGCAGCGGCGGTCGAACCGTGACGCGCCACCGACGACGCAGGAGACAGACGATGGCCCGAGACGCACTCGCGGCTGGCGTGCGGATGATCCCATTTGCCAAGCCCGCCGCCCATGCTCCGTATCCCGACATGGCAGCACAGGCCGTGCGCTTGGCGCTGGCCGATGCCGGCCTGGACCACGGCGACCTGCAGCAGGCCGACGTGGGCTACGTCGATGGCGACCCCACCGCGCTGTTCCTGGCGCGGCAGGCGGTGGCCAGCGGCGCGGCCGACTGCGTGCTGGCGCTGGGCTTCGAGCAGATGAATCCCGGCGCACTGGGTGCCGTCTTCAAGGACCGGCCGTGCCGAGCCCCTTCGAGCGCTTCGTCGGCGACGGCGACAACAGCGACGGCGGCCGGGTGGTCGCCAACCCCTGCGGCGGCCTGCTGTCCAAGGGCCATCCGCTCGGTGCCACGGGCCTCGCGCAGTGCATCGAACTGGTCCAGCAGTTGCGCGGCAGCACCGGCGCACGGCAGGTGCAGGGTGCGCGGCTGGCGCTGCAACACAAGCTCGGACTGGGCGGCGCCTGCGTCGTCACGCTCTACGAGCAACGCTGAAGGAGGCGCCATGATCGACAAGAAGTGGATCGGCCACGAGCTGGCCGGCTCGGTGCTGCCCGTCGAACGCACGCGGCTGCGGTTCTGTGCCAAGGCGATCGGCGAGACCAACCCCGTCTACACCGATGAGGGTGCCGCTCGTGATGCCGGTTATGCTGACCTGCCGGCGCCGCCCACCTTCCTGTTCGCGGCGGAACTCGACTCGGGCGCCGTCGACGAACTGCTGCGGCTGCTGCAGATCCCGCTGGCCAGGCTGCTGCACGGCGAGCAGTCCTTCACCTACCACCATTTCGATGCCGGCCATGGCCGAGGCCAGATGACGCCCCGCGGCCCACCGGACGCGGCGCTGAGCGTCCACGGCGTGACGCTGCGCTTCGGCGGCATCACGGCGCTGGAAGACGTCTCGCTGGCGGGCCGCGGCGTCGTGCTCGAAGGCGGGCGCGTGGTGATGGAAGGCCGCCGCGGACAATGGCGCGCCAACGAGGACTTCCAGGCGTTCGACCTCGGCCGCCAGGCCGGCGGCGAGCGCCGCAACGTCCGCGAGATCAGGCACGATCGCCGGCGCAAGCGCTGGCTGCGATGAAAGGCAAGACGATGAACGAACGTGACGGCATCGCCTGGTGGCACGACGGCGCGCTGGGCCGCATCGAACTGCGGCGCCCGCAGCGGGCCAATTCGCCGGGCCTGGCCGCGGGCCGCGCGCTGGCCCACGCCATCGGCGCGGTGCTGGACGCCGCCCCGAAAGCGGTGCTGCTGACCGCGCAGGGGCCGGTGTTCTGCGCCGGCGGCGACATCGACGAGTTCCGCCAGGCCGGCGCCGGCCTGGACCAACTGGTCGACGACATCCTGGCCGAGGTGCACCCGGCGCTGGAGCGGCTGGCAACGTCGCCGGCGCCGGTGGTCGCCGCGGTCGGTGGCGCTGTCGGCGGCGCCGGGGTGGGATTGGCGCTCAGCGCCGACTTCGTGCTGGCCGGCGCGTCGATGAAGTTGCGCACCGGGTATGCCGCCATCGGCCTGTCGCCGGACCTCGGCAGTTCGCGCTGGCTGGCACGACGCGTCGGCTCGCAGCGCGCCAAGCAGTGGCTGCTGCTGAGCGAGGCCGTCGATGCGCAAACCTGCCTGGCCGCCGGTGCGGTGGACGCGGTGGTTGCCGATGACGCGCTGGCCGCCGCCGCGCAGACGCTGGCCGAGCGGCTGGCGCGCGGCGCCCGCGGATCGGCCGCCGCCATCAAGGCCTTGTGCGACGGCGCCGGGCAGCTCAGCCTGGCCGAGCACCTGGCGCTGGAGCACACGCTGCTGCGCGAATGCGCGCGCAGCGACGATGCGCGCGAGGGCATCGCCGCCTTCCTGGCCAAGCGCTTGCCCGCCTTCCGGTCTTGACCGGTGCGCCCTGCCGCATGACCCCGTCGCAGCACGTTCACGCTGGCTTCGAACGGCCACGATGGCCCAACGCTCGTCGACCCCAGCGCTCAACCTTTCAACACCTTGTCCACCCGCGCCGCCCGCAGCCTGAAGGCGTCGGGCATCCCCGAGCCCAGCAGCGGCCGCAGGTACAGGCGGAAAGCGTCGGTCACGTCGGTGCCGGACGCGCTGATGAACTCGTCTTCCATCGTGCGCGTCTTGCCGGCCACCGCTTCCAGCGGCAGCAACTCGTAGGCAGCCGAATAAAAGCCGGTTCGCCTGATGGCCACCGAGCCGTTGCGGTCGCCCCAGAACGCGTAGTGCACCGCCTTCTCGCCGACCTCGCGCGCCTCGCGCTGGTCGACGTCGGAGACGCAGCCGACGAAGCTGCGCTGCAGGTAGCCGAAGGTGTCGCCGCGCACGCGCTTGATCTTGAGCTTGGACTTGATCTCGTCGCACAGCAGATCGGCCAGCGCGCCGCTGCCCGAGAGCTGCACGTTGCCGTGGGCGTCGCGCTCCAGGTCCTTGGCCAGCTGCTCGGCGATGCTCTTGCCGGCGGCGTCGTGGATGCCTTCGCTGACCGCGATCACGCAGCGCCCGTGGCGGTCGTGCATGGCCTTCACGTCGTCCAGGAAACGGTCGAGCTCGAACACGCGCTCGGGGACGTAGATCAGGTGCGGGCCGTCGTCGGGGAACTTCTTGCCCAGGGCGCTGGCCGCCGTCAGGAAGCCCGCGTGGCGCCCCATCACCACGCCCACGTAGACGCCGGGCAGCGCCGCGTTGTCGAGGTTGGCGCCGGCGAAGGCCTGGGCCACGAAGCGCGCCGCGCTTGGGAAGCCCGGCGTGTGGTCGTTGTGCACCAGGTCGTTGTCGATGGTCTTGGGGATGTGGATGCAGCGCAGCGGGTAGCCGGCCTTGCGCGCCTCGTCGGCGACGATGCGCACGGTGTCGCTGCTGTCGTTGCCGCCGATGTTGAAGAAGTGCTCGATGCGGTGCGCCTGCAGCACCTTGAACATCTCCTGGCAATAGGCGAGGTCGGGCTTGTCGCGCGTGCTGCCCAGCGCCGCGGCCGGCGTGCCGGCCACCAGCTCCAGGTTGTGACTGGTCTCCTGCGTCAGGTCGACGAAGTCCTCGTTGACGACGCCGCGCACGCCGTGGCGCGCGCCGTAGACGCGCGTCACCTCGCGCAAGCGCCGCGCTTCGAGCACCACGCCCACCATCGACTGGTTGATCACCGCGGTGGGGCCGCCGCCCTGGGCGACGAGGATCTTGCCTGACGACATTACACGGCACCTCCTGAAACGATTGTGCGCCTGCGTGCGGCGGCCATCGGCGACCTATGATGAACGCTTCGCCCGCAATGCTTGCCGAGGCCGTCATGAGCGCCGTCCTGCAACTCCAGCCCAGCCCTTCGGAACAGCCCCTGCGCGCCGCCTTCGCGCGCCTGCAAGCCGGCTTCGAGGCCGAGCGCGACCCCAGCCTCGCGGTGCGGCTGGACCGCCTGCAGCGGCTGGACACGATGCTCACGCGCATGGCGCCGGCGATGCTGCAGGCCATCTCCGACGACTTCGGCCACCGCCCCGCTGAAGTGACGCGGCTGGCCGACGTGCTGCCGGTGCAGATGGCGTTGCGCCACACGCGGCGCCACCTGCGCGGCTGGATGAAGACGCGCCGCATGCCCACCGCGCTGGTGCAGCGCCCGGGCTGGAACCGCCTGATGCGCCAGCCGCTGGGCGTGGTGGGCATCGTCAGCCCCTGGAACTACCCCGGCATGCTGGCGCTGACGCCGGCCATCGCCGCGCTGGCGGCCGGCAACCGGGTGATGGTCAAGCCTTCGGAGATCGGCCCGCGCTTTGCCGAGCTGCTGCGCGAGCAGGTGGCGCAGACCTTCGCGGACGACGAGATGGTGGTGATCACGGGCGACGCCGAAGTGGGCCGCGCTTTCGTCGCGCTGCCTTTCAATCACCTGTTGTTCACCGGCTCCACCGCGGTGGGCCGGCAGGTGGCGCTGGCCGCCGCGGCCAACCTGACGCCGGTGACGCTGGAGCTGGGCGGCAAGTCACCGGCCATCCTGTCGCCGAGCTGCGTGCTGGAGCGCAGCGTGCAGCGCCTGGTGGCCGGCAAGCTGCTCAACGCCGGGCAGACCTGCATCGCGCCCGACTACGTGGCGGTGCCGCGCGCGCAGGTCGACGACTTCGTGGCTGCGGTGCGGCGCGCGCACGCGGCCCTCTACCCCGCGGTGGCCGCCAACCCCGACTACACCAGCATCGCCACCGAGCGCCACTACCGCCGGCTGCTGGCGCTGCTGGACGAGGCGCGCGCGCAAGGCGCCACGGTGCTGCCGGCGCACGCCGAAGGGCCGTCCGACGCCACGCGCAAGCTGCCGCTGCACCTGGTGCTGCAGCCGCGCGAGGGCATGCGCGTGATGCAGGAGGAGATCTTCGGCCCCATCCTGCCGGTGCTGGCCTACGAGCACATCGACGAGGTGATCTCGTACGTCAACGCTCACGACCGCCCGCTGGCGCTGTACTGGTTCGGCGAGGACGGCGCCGAGCGCGAGCAGGTGCTGCGCCAGACCGTCGCCGGCGGCGTCACCGTCAACGACGCGCTGTGGCACATCGTGCAGGAAGACCTGCCCTTCGGCGGCGTGGGCGCCAGCGGCATGGGTGCCTACCACGGCGAGTGGGGCTTCCGCACCTTCAGCAAGGAGACCGGGGTCTACCACCAGAGCCCGTGGTCGGCCACCAAGCTGCTGTTTCCGCCCTACGGCCGCACCTTCCAGCGGCTGACGGCGATGTTGCGTCGCATCGGCTGACCCACGCTTGACGATGGCTGGCGGCCGGTAACGCGCCGACACGGGCGCTTACCAACGCCGACGCATTTCTTCACCTGAGGCGGCGGCGATCGGCTGCAATGCGCGGGCCTTTGAAGCTGCCCGCGCCGCCCCAGCCGGCGCCCCGCGTCATGACCCTCGCCCTCTTGCCCGGCCGGGCGCGCCGCCCCGGCCTTTGCCTCGCCGTGTGTCTGTGGACGGCCGCGCTTGCCGCTCCGGCGCTGGCCCAAACGACCGGCCGGCTCACGGTGCGCGCCTACGGCAGCGTGGCCGGCGGCGTCTGGCCCGAGATGGAAGTGCGGGTCAACGGCATCTCGCTGGGCAAGACCACGGTCGGGTCGACGGTGCCCACCGACTACGTGTTCACCGTGGCCGGCCTCGCCGCCGGCGCCAAGGTCGACGTGGTCTTCACCAACGACGCCGCCGTCGGCGGCCAGGACCGCAACCTCTACGTCGCGACCCTCAGCGACGGCATCACCACCGTGCTGCCGACGCTGCCCGGCGCGGTGATCGACCGTGGCAGCGGCGCCAAGGCCTTCGACGGGCTCGACACCGTGGCCGGCCAGTCGGGCATCTACTGGTCGGGCGCGCTGCGGCTGACCTGGCCGGCGGCCGCGCTGGACCGCACCGCGCTCGTGGCCCGCTCGGCAGCGGCGCGCTTCCTGCAGCAGGCCAGCTTCGGGCCGACGCCGGCCGACATCGACCAGCTCGTGGCCAGCACGCCGGCGCAGTGGATCGCCAGCCAGATGGCAATCGGTCACAAGAGCGACTTCGTCAGCCACGTGCAGGCCAAGTGGGACCAGGGCGCCGACTACCGCCCCGGTGGCAGCAAGTACACCGACAGCTGGGTGGGAGAGCGCTTCTGGGCCACCGCGGCGACGGCGCCCGACCAGTTGCGCAAGCGCATGGCCTTTGCGCTGCACCACATCCTGATGGCGTCGCAGACCGACTCCAACCTCTACAACCACTCGCGCGCCTACGCGCGCTACCTGGACATCCTGAACCAGTACGCCTTCGGCAACTACCGGCAGCTGATGGAGGAGATCGCGCTCAGCCCGGCGATGGGCATCTATTTGTCGCACATGCGCAACCGCAAGGAAGACCCGGCCAGCGGCCGCGTGCCCGACGAGAACTTCGCGCGCGAGCTGATGCAGCTCTTCACGATCGGCCTCGTCGAGCTCAACGCCGACGGCACGCCGAAGCTGGACGCCGCCGGCCGGCCGATCGAGACCTACGGCAACGCCGACGTGATGGCGCTGGCCAAGGTGTTCACCGGCTGGTCCTGGGCCTTCCCCGACAGCCAGCTCACCGACAACCGCTTCCGCTGGGGCTCGCCCAACTACAAGCTGGGCAGCGACACGCAGATCGACCTGCAGCGCATGAAGTACTACCCCGGCCAGGGCTCGACCGCCGAGGTCAAGCTGTTCACCGGCAAGCCCTGGGCGGTGACGATTCCGGCCGGCACCGAAGCAGCGCCCAAGCTGAAGGTCGCGCTCGACACGCTGTTCAACCACCCCAACGTCGGCCCCTTCGTCGGCCGCCAGTTGATCCAGCAGTTCGTGACCAGCGCGCCCAGCCCGGCCTACGTCGCGCGCGTGACGGCGGCCTTCAACAACAACGGCCAGGGGGTGCGCGGCGACCTGGCCGCGGTGCTGCGCGCGGTGCTGCTGGACGCCGAGGCGCGCAACAACCCGGCCTTGACGACCGGCAAGCTGCGCGAGCCGGTGCTGCGCGTCACGCAATGGCTGCGCGCCTTCAACGCGACGTCGGCCAGCGGCCAGTACATGCTGGCCTGGGAGCTGGACGCGCAAGGCCAGCGCATCTGGCGCGCGCCCTCGGTGTTCGGCTGGTTCCGGCCCGGCTACGTGCCGCCGGGCACGGCGTTCGCGGTGCGCAAGGCCACGGCGCCGGAGTTCCAGCTCGCCAACGAGAGCAGCAGCGCCGCCTGGGTCAACCAGGTCGAGGCGATGGCCGGCTGGGGCATGGGCTGGAACGGCAGCAGCGCCGACGCCGTGGCCTCCTACGCCACGCAGCAGGCGCTGGCCGCGGCGGGCAACGTGGAGGCGCTGCTGCAGAACCTCGACGTGCTGCTGCTGGCCGGCCGCATGTCGGGCGAGCTGCGGCGCGACGTGCTCGACGCCATCGGCAGCGTCGGCGGCAACGACGCCGCCAGCCACCTCAACCGGGCGCGCATCGCGGTCTACCTGCTGATGTCATCGCCTGAATTCCTGGCCCAACGCTAACGCTCGACATGAACGCCTCCCGACGCCAACTCCTGCGCGCCGCCGGCGCGCTGGCCGCCGCACTGCCCGGCGCCCGTGCGCCGCTGTCGCTCAGCCTCGCCGGCCTGGCCGCGATGGCCGCGCAATCCTCACGCGCGGCCAACACCGGCGGCGGCTATCGCGCGCTGGTGTGCCTGTTCATGAACGGCGGCAGCGACAGCCACAACTGGGTGCTGCCGATCGACGCCACCGGCTACGCGCAGTACAGCGCCGCCCGCGGCGACCTGGCGTGGCCGGTGGCGCGGCTGCAGGCCATCAGCAGCACGCGGCAGGCCGCGGGCCGCGCCTTCGGCATGCCGGTGGAGCTGCAGCCGCTGCGCAGCTGGTACGAGGCCGGCCGCGCCGCGGTGCTGGCCAACGTCGGCCCGCTGCTGCGCCCGGTGACCAAGGCCGAGTTCCAGGCCGGCACCAACCTGCCGCCCAAGCTGTTCTCACACAACGACCAGCAGTCGACCTGGCAGTCGCTGTACCCCGAGGGCGCGGCCAGCGGCTGGGGCGGGCGCATGGGCGACCTGCTGATGGCGGCCAACGCCTACCCGGTGTTCACCGCGCTGTCGGCCAGCGGCAATGCAATCTTTCTGTCCGGCAGCCAGGTCACCCAGTACCAGGTCAGCGGCGACGGGCCGGTGGCCGTCAAGGGGCTGTCGGCGTCGTGGATGTTCGGCAGCAACGCGCTCAAGCCCATCCTGCAGCGGGTGATCACGCGCGGCGGCCAGAGCGACTTCGACACCGAGTACGGCCGCGTGATGCAGCGCTCGATCGACACCGCGGCCACGCTGCAGACGGCGCTGGCCGGCGTCAGCGTGCCCGCGTTGTCCACCACCGCCGTCACGCTGGGCGCGGCGCCGGCCATCACGCCGGCCAACGAGAGCCTGGCCAGGCAGTTGCGGCTGGTGGCGCGGCTGATCGGCGCCGGCCAGCAGCTCGGCATGCAGCGCCAGGTGTTCATGGTCTCGATCGGCGGCTTCGACAGCCACAACAGCCAGATGGCGCAGCAGCCGGCGCTGATGGCGCGGGTGGCGCTGTCGGTGGACTACTTCCTCGGCGCACTGCAGTCGCTGGGGCTGCTGAACAACGTGCTGCTGTTCACCGCGTCCGACTTCGGCCGCACGCTGGTCAGCAACGGCGACGGCAGCGACCACGGCTGGGGATCGCACCACTTCGTGGCCGGCGGCGCGGTGAAGGGGCGCGACATCTACGGCACGTTCCCCGTCACCGCCACCGGCACGGCCGACGACGCGGGCTCGGGCCGGCTGCTGCCCAGCACCTCGGTGACCCAGCTCGCCGCAACGCTGGGCGGCTGGATGGGCCTGAGCGCCGCCGAGCAGGCCATGGTGCTGCCGGGCCTCGGCAACTTCTCCAGCACGCCGCTGGGGCTGGTCTGAGCCGCTGCAGCCGGCGCGGCGCGACGTGAACCCGGGCGACGGCGATTGAAGCAGCCGCGCCGCGCTCAACCCTGCTGCTGCAAGGCGTGCGCGCGCTGCAGCAGCTTGCCCAGCGCGCGGTCGAGCACCGCTCGTTCCTGCTCGTCCAGGGCGTCCAGCAGGTAGGCCTCGCGCGCCAGCACCATCGGCGTGAGCTGGCGCAGCAGCGCGCGGCCGGCGGGCAGCAGTTGCACGATCACGTGGCGGCGGTCGCTCTCATCGGTGCGGCGGTCGACCAGGGCGCGTGACTGCAGGCTGCGCAGCGCGCGGCTGGCCTGCATCTTGTCCAGCGTGGTGAGCTGCGCCGCCTCGGCCGCCTGGATGCGCCCGCTGCCGGCCAGCGCCGCCAGCAAGCGCCATTCGTCGCGCGACAACTCGTAGCGCTGGTGGTAGACCGCGGCCATCGAGCGGCTGATGGCGTCGGCCACGACGGCCAGGCGATAGGGCAGGAACTGACTCAGTTGCACGCGCCGATCGTAACGGATGTCACGATGGCTTCAGAACTCCAGCAGTTCGGTCTGTAGGCCTTTGTCGGCCAGGGCCAGGCGCACCTTCTGCGCGTCCTGCTCGCTGCTGAAGGGCCAGAACACCGCGCGCCAGCCGGCGCCGGCGGGCAGCAGTTCGGTCCGCATCGCCACCGGCTGCAGCAGCGCCACGGCCTGCAACTGCGCGGCCACGCGCTCGGACTGGCGGCGGTCGCGCAGCAGCGGCGTGACCAGCGCCCAGGCCTTGACGGCCGCGGCCGCCGGCTCCTGGCGCAGCGCGCGGCCGGCGGCGCGCAACTCGCGGCGCTGGCCGTCGTCGAGGCGCGCCACCAGCGGCGGCAACTCGACGGTGCCGGGGCGCGGATCGGCGGCGGGCGGTGCGGCAGTGGCAAGCGGTGCGGCAGTGGCAAGCGGTGTGGACGTGGCAAGCGCTGCCGAGGCGGCCGGCGGCGCGGAGGCGGCAGTCGGCGCCGCGTCGGCGGCATGCGCTTCGGCTGCCTGGCCTTCGTCGGCTGACGGCGCCGAGGCGGCGTCGGCCGCGGGCTCGGTCTTCGGCGACGCCGCGGGTTCCGACGCGGCCGGCGCCGGCTCCGGCAGCGCCGGCGCCGAAGCCGCCGCCAGCAGTGGCGCAGTGGTGTCGGGCGTGGTGTCGGGCGTGGAGCCGGCCGTGCGGAACTGCCACACCGCGCCGGCCGCGATCAGCAGCCCGGCCAGCAGCGGCAAGGCGCTGAGCGCCCGCTGCCGGCTCCAGTGCCGCGGCCCCAGCACGGCACCACCGGCGCCCGGCGCCAGCAGCAGGCGCAGGCGCTGGTCGCCGATCGCGATCGCGGCGGTGACCAGGTGCAGGTCGACCTCGGCGGCGCCGTCGCCGGCGCGGCGCAAGGCCGGGTCCAGCATCACCAGGCGCTGCGCGGCGCCGGGCGCCAGCGGCCAGTCGGCGCTGCCGTGCGCCGCCGACCAGCGCGCCACGCGCGGCGGGCGCAGCGGCGCGATGAAGTCCTCGCTGAACAGCGCGCGGTAGGGGTCGCGGCCGCGCAGGCGATCGGCCCAGGCCAGCGGATGCCAGCGCGGGCGCCGCGGCGGCAAGCCGGAGACCTGCCAACGCACGCGGGGCACGCGGGTGGCGGGCGGTGCGGCGTCGGCGTCGGCGTCGGCGGGCAAGTCCGCCGGCGGTTCGGGTTGGAGTTCGGCCTGTGCCGGCTCGGCCTGTGCCGGTTCGGCCTGTGCCGGTTCGGCCGGCGGATCGTCGTGCGGTTCTGATGCCGCGTCGGCCTGCGGCGGCGTCGCCACCGCCTGCACCTGCGCCCCCTGCACGGCAAACGGCAGGCTGACCACGCCCACGCTGTGGACCTGGTCGGCTTTGATGCGCGTGGCCAGCGGGTGGCGGTTGTGCCAGGCCACCACGCGGGCAACGATCTGTTCGTCGCGCTCGGGGTCGGGCTTCATCGCCAGATTGTTCGGCGCCCTGCCCGCCGCCAAAGCGTCGAACAGCCCGGGGTTTGCCCTGCATCTGGCGCGCGGCGGCGTGCAAGCTTGCGCTGGATCAAGACGGCGCCGGCCCGGCTTCGCATTCAATCGTAACCTTCGTTACGATCAAGATCACCGGAGACCCGCATGCAGATCCAGCGCATCCACCACGTTGCCTACCGCTGCAACGACGCCAAGCAGACCGTCGAGTGGTACCGCGACAACCTGGGCATGGACTTCGTGCTGGCGATCGCCGAAGACCGCGTGCCCAGCACCCACGCACCCGACCCCTACATGCACCTGTTCATGGATGCCGGCGGCGGCAACATCCTGGCCTTCTTCGAGCTGCCGAACTCGGCGCCGATGGGGCGCGACGAGAACACGCCGCCCTGGGTGCAGCACATCGCCTTCAAGGTCGACAACGTGAAGGCGCTGGAGGACACCAAGGCGCGGCTGCAGGCCAAGGGCATCGACGTGGTGGGCATCACCGACCACACGATCTTCAAGTCGATCTACTTCTTCGACTGCAACGGCCACCGCCTGGAACTGGCCGCCGACACCGCGACGCCCGAGATGCAGCAGCGCCTGGACGCCGTGAAGTGGAACATGCTGGAGGAATGGAACCGCACCAAGCGCGCGCCCAAGCACGCCGCCTGGATGCACGACCAGGAGTTCGCCGGCGTCGCGGACGAGTGAGGCCGGGCGGCAACCCGGCGATGGTCGAGCTGCAGCAGCGCGCCGACCCCGCGCGGCTGAGCGTGCAGACGCCCGGCGGCGGCCGTCAATCCCCCGGCTGCCGCCGGTCCGGCCTGACATCCGGGCGAGAATCGTCGCCGCGAAGCGGCCGCCCGCCGGGTGGCGGCCGTGGTCCACCAGGAGCGGGAGGCGGATGGCAAGCGCAGGCGGTCACGAGCGCCGGACGAGGTTTCTCTTTTCGGCGCGCGCACGGGCAGCGGCGGCCGTGCTGTGCACGGCGGCCCTCGCCGCCCCACTGGCCGTCCCACTGGCCGCCCAGGCCGCCGATCCGCCGCTGCCGCCGGTGCCGGCCGAAGCCCCGCTGCAGGTGCAGCGCGTGCGCTTCGAGGGCTTGCGCTCACTGCCCGCGGCCGATCTGCAAGCGCTGGCCGCGCCCTTCCTCAACCGCGCGCTGCGCGCGCTGGAACTCGAAGAGCTGCGCCAGCGCGTCACCCGGGCGCTGATCGATCGCGGCTTCGTCAACTCCGGCGCGCTGCTGGCCGAGCCGGCGGTCGACGCCGAAGGCACGCTGACGCTGCGCATCGTCGAAGGCCGCATCACGCGGCTGCGCGCGCAAGGCCTGGAGCGGCTGGACGAGGCTTATCTGTCGTCGCGGCTGCTGCGCGCCGACGAGCCCTTCAACCTCAACGCGCTGCAGGAGCGCTTCCAGCTTCTGCTGGCCGACCCGCTGTTCGAGCGCCTCAACGCCCGGCTGCTGCCCGACGAAGGCCTGGGCCGCGCGGTGCTGGACGTCGACGTCACGCGCGCACGGCCCTGGAGCCTGAGCCTGTTCGCCAACAACCAGCTCGCCCCGGCCGTGGGCTCGGTGGCAGCCGGCGTCGAGGGCAGCATCCGCAACATCACCGGCTGGGGCGACGCGCTGGCCGCCACCGCCTACGCCAGCCGCGGCGGCAACCTCAGCCACGACGCGAGCTGGGCGCTGCCGCTGTTCGCGCGCAGCACCGTGGCCACGCTGCGGCTGGCGCGCACGCATGCCTCGGTGGTGGAAGAGCCGGTGCAGGTGCTGGACATCGACAGCCTGGTCAGCGTGCGCGAGTTCGGCATCAGCCAGCCGCTGATCGACAACGCGCGCCAGCGCCTGAGCCTCGCGCTGACCCACTCGCTGCGCCACAACGCGACCACGATCCTGGGCGGCGAGCCCTACTCGGCGTTGGCCGAGGAGACCACCGGCACCACGCGCACCGAATCCTGGCGGCTGCAGCCCGAGCTCACGCTGCGCCTGGACCGCCACGTGCTGGCGCTGCGCGCCACGCTGCTGAAAGGCCGCAACAACCTGCCGGCCGAGGCGCTGCTGCCCGACACGCCGCCGCGCCGCTACACGCTGTGGCAGTTGCAAGGGCAGGCCGCCATCGCGACGGGCGACGACGGCCGCCAGTGGCTGCTGCGCGCGCAGGCACAGCACAGCCCCGACCGGCTGGTGCCGCTGGAGCAGATGGCCATCGGCGGCCGCTACACCGTGCGCGGCTACCGCGAGAACACGCTCGTGCGCGACAACGCCTGGGCCGCCAGCGTCGAGTACCACTGGCCCGTGTGGCGCAGCGACGAGCGCCGCGCGGCGCTGAAGCTGGTGCCCTTCGTCGACGCCGGCCAGGCCTGGAACCACAACGAAGCGCGCCGCAAGCTGGCCTCGGCCGGCCTGGGCCTGGTGCTGAACTGGGCCGAGCTCGAAGCCGAGATCTTCTACGGGCGCCGCCTGGAGCGCCGCCCCATCGACACCCGCGGAGACCTGCAGGACCATGGCATCCACATCGCGCTGCGCGTCCGTCCGTTCTAGGCTGGCGGCGGGCCTCGGCCTGGCATTGCTGCTCGGCGCCACGGCCGCAAGCGCCGCCGACGCGAGCTGCGCCGCGGCGCCGGGCTCGCTGCACCTGGCGTTGCAGGACCAGCAGGCTGCGCTGGCCGCGGCCACCGCCGCGCCCGATGCCGCTGCCCGCGCCGCCGCGGCCGGCCGCCTGGGCGAGACCTACCTGCGGCTGAACCGCCTGGGCGAGGCCGAGCCGCTGCTGCGGCAGGCCGCCACGACCGCCGCCGACCCGGCGGCCCGGGCTGCCGCGCTGATGGACCTCGGCCGCCTGCACTGGGCCCGCCAGCAGCCGCAGCAGGCCGATGCCGCGTGGGCCGCCGCCGCGGCGCTGCAGCCCGCTGACGCCGCACTGGCGCTGGCCGCCGAGCTCAACCGCATCCGGCTGCTGTCCTCGGACCAACGTCTGGCACGGCTGCAGGCGGCCGCCCCGCGCGCCGCGGCCCTGGGCGACGCGGCGCAGCGCGCCCGTCACGCGCTGAACATCGCGGCCCAGGCGCGCGAGCTGCCCGGCGGCGGCGCGCTGGCCTTCGACGCCTACGAGCAAGGCCGCCGCGAGGCGCTGGCCGCGGCCGATGCCCGGCTGGCCGCCGAGGCCTACGACGGCCTGTCGGCGCTGTACGAAGCCCAGCAGCGCCCCGACGACGCGCTGCGCCTCGCCGAGCAAGGCATCGCACAGGCCGCGCGCGTGCCCGCACGCGATCTGCTGATGACGCTGGAAGCCCGCGCCGGCCGCCTGGCGCACGCGCTGGGCCGCGACGACCTGGCGCTGGCCGCCTACCGCCGCGCGGTGGATCACGTCGAGGCGGTGCGCAGCGACATCCCGGTGCAGTACCTGGACGGGCGCTCGTCGTTCCGGCAGACGCTGGAGCCCACCTACCTGGGCCTGACCGACCTGCTGCTGCTGCGCGCCGCCGCCACCGCGCGCGGCGCCGAGCAGCAGGCGCTGTTGCGCCAGGCGCGCGACACGGTCGAGCTGATCAAGCAGACCGAACTGGAAGATTACTTGCGCGACCGCTGCGGCGTTGCCGGCGCGGCCCGCAGCGGCGCCGCCTACGTGCCGCCGCCGGGCACCGCGATCTACTACCCCATCATCCTGCCCGACCGGCTGGAGCTGCTGCTGGAGACCGACCAGGGCATCGAGCGCCGCAGCGTCAAGGTCGGCGCCGAGACGCTGCGCCAGCAGGTGCTGGACTACGTGGCCGCGCTGCGCGACGGCAACCCGCTGCGCGCCCGCGCCGAAGCGCTGTACCGCTGGCTGGTGGCGCCGCTGGACGACTTGCTGGCGCAGCACCGCGTGCAGACCCTGGTCAGCGTGCCCGACGGCGTGCTGCGCCTGCTGCCGCTGGCCAGCCTGCACGACGGCCGCGGCTACCTGTTGCAACGCCTGGCCGTGGCCACCGTGCCGGGCCTGAGCATGACCGCGACGACGCGACCCGGGCGCGGGCCGCTGCAGGTGCTGCTGGCCGGCATGAGCGAGCCCGGCCCCGTGGTCGACAAGCTGCCCGACAGCGTGGTCGACAGCATGCTGGAGCCCGGCGCTCCGGCGCGCCAGGTGCGCGGCGCGGCGCGCAGCAGCGCCTTGCGTGAAGCCCTGGCGCTGCCCGGCGTCAGGCAGGAGATCGAGAGCATCGCCAAGGTCATGCCCGCCGAGGTGCTGCTGGACCAGCGCTTCACGCTGCAGGCGTTGAAGGAGCGGCTGCGCACGCACAAGGACCCGCTGGTGCACATCGCCTCGCACGGCGTGTTCGGCGACAGCGCCGACACCACCTTCATCATGACCTACGACGAGCTGCTGACGCTGGACGGCCTGCAGGCCCTGCTGCGCGACGAGCGCCCGGGCCAGCCGCCGATCGAGCTGCTGACGCTGTCGGCCTGCCAGACCGCCGAAGGCGACGACCGCGCGCCGCTGGGCATGAGCGGCACCGCGCTGAAGGCGCGCGCGCGCAGCGCCCTGGGCACGCTGTGGCCGGTGTCGGACGACGCCGCCAACCGCGTGATGTCCAGCTTTTACCGCCGGCTGGCGCAAGGCGCCACGTCTCGCGTGCAGGCGCTGCGCGAAGCGCAGCTCGAACTGCTGCAGGTGCCCAAGCGCCAGCACCCGTTCTACTGGGCGCCCTTCATCCTGATCGGAGACTGGTCATGAAGCACACCGCATTGGCGCTGGCCCTGGCGGCGGCTTGGGGCGGCGCGCACGCCGCCGCGGTGACCGACGGCACGATGGGCGCCGTGCAGTCGCTGTCGGGCCAGTTCACCGTGCCGCAGAGCCTGGGCACGCTGCGCGGCAGCAACCTGTTTCACAGCTTCGGCACGTTCTCGATCGCGGCCGGCGAATCGGCCACCTTCCTCAGCGGCGCGGCGGTGAGCAACGTCATCGCCCGCGTCACCGGCGGCCAGGCCAGCCTGCTGCAAGGGCTGCTGGCACTCAAGGCCGAGGGCGGCGCCAGGCCCGATTTCTTCCTGCTCAACCCCAAGGGCATCGTCGTGACGGCCGGTGCCAGCTTCGACCTGCCGGCCGGACTGCATTTGTCCACCGCGTCGCAGCTGCGCTTCGCCGACGGCAGCACCTGGTCCACCGGCGGCAGCGCGCCCAGCTCCTTGAGCGTGGCGGCGCCGGAAAGCTTCGGCTTCCTGGGCGGCGAGGCGGCGCTGCGCTGGCGCGACGCCGCCCTGCAACTGGCCACCGGCAGCACGCTGGAGCTGGCCGGCGGCGCCGGCGTGACGGTGGACAACGCGCTGTTGCTGGCCCCCGGCGGGCGCATCCGCGTGCAGTCGGCGGGCCGCGTGGACTTGAGCAACGGCGGCCTGCTGGCCGCCACCGCGCCGACGGCCGACGCCGCGGGACGCATCGACATCACGGCGCAGGAGCTGGCGATCGCCGGCGGCGCCAACGGCCTGCGCACCGGCCTCGTCAGCCAGACCGGCGTCGGCGCGCAGGGTGGCGGTATAACCATCAAACTGAACGGCGCGCTGACGGTGGCCGGCGGCGGCGAGATCACCAACCAGGGCGCGTCGGCACTGGCCAACGGCGCCACGCGCATCGAGGCCGGCAGCGTCGGCGTCGACGCCGATGCCGAAACCTTCAGCTCGATCTTCAGCCAAGGCTTCGGCAGCGCGCCGGGGCCGGCGATCAAGCTCAGCGTGGTCGGCGCGCTGGGCTTGAACGGCGGCGACATCAGCAGCGCCGCCAGCGGCCCCGGCGCCGGCGGCGCGATCGACATCAGCGCCAACGCGATCCGGCTCGACGGGCTGGGCCTCGTCGGCTACGGCGGCATCAACGCCTACGGCAGCAGCGGCGCGCCGGGCGCGATCAACGTCGCCGCGGCGACCACGCTGGACGTGCTGAACGCGGCGCGCATCGGCTCCAGCAACCGCAGCGGCGGCGAGGCCGGTGCCATCAGCGTGCTGGCGCAGCAGGCGCGCTTCGACGGCCAGGCGCAGACGGCCGGCATCAGCAGCGTCAACAACGGCAGCGGCCGCGGCGCCGACGTGCTGCTGGTCGTCGCCGACCGGCTCTCGCTGCAGCCCGGCGGCCAGGTGGCGGCCAACACGCTGGGCAGCGGCGCCGCCGGCGACGTGGCGGTGGTGGCCGGCCACATCGACATCCAGGGCAACCACGAGGCCGGCTTCGTCACCGGCATCTTCGGCAGCTCATTGGCCGCCAACGCCGGGCCCGGCGGCACCGTCGCGGTCAGCGCCGGCCGCATCACGCTGGGCGGCGATGCCGCGATCTCCACCAGCACGCTGGACAGCGTGGCCGGCGCCGGCACGGTGCACGTGCAGGCCGACGAGCTGCTGATCGACGGCCAGGGCCGCGCCGGCGGCATCCAGTCCTTCGCCTACGGCGGCCGGGGGCCGGCCGGCGTGGTGCTGGTCGACCTGACCGGCAAACTGAGCCTGCTGGACGGCGGGGCCATCGTCGCCGGCACGCTGGGCAGCGGCGACCCCGGCGCCATCGCGGTGCGCGCCGGCAGCGTGCTGATCGACGGCCGCCACGCGGCGCAGAGCTTCACCGGCATCGGCGGCGACGCCCTGAGCGTCGGCGCCGGCGCCTCGGTGGTGCTGCAGGCCGGCCGCGTCGACATCCTGGAGGGCGGCGCGATCTCGTCCACCACCAACAGCAGCCGCGACGCCGGCAACGTGCTGATCCAGGCCGGCACGCTGCACGTCGACGGCGGCGGCAACACCGCGACCTCGACCGGCATCTCCACCACCAGCGGCAGTCGCGGCGCGGCCGGCAACCTCGTCATCGAGGCCGACCGCGTCGAAGTGCTGGGCGAAGGCTTGGTCTCCACCAGCGCCATCGATGCCGGCCGCGGCGGTGCGCTGCGCATCAGCGCCGACAGCATCAGCCTGGCCGGCGGCGGCACCGTGGCCTCGGTGGCTGCCGGCAGCGGCAACGCCGGGGCGATCGAACTGCAGGCGCGCGGCGCGCTCGGCCTCAGCGACGGCGGCATCGTCGCCGCCAGCAGCGGCGGCAGCGGCGCCGCCGGCCGCGTGAGCATCAGCGCCGGCTCGCTGACGCTGGGCGGCAGCAGCGCCGACGGCCAGCGCAGCCGCATCGTCAGCCGCGCGCTGCAAGGCTCGGCGGGCGACGCGGGCAGCATCACGATCGCGGTCGACGGCGCCTTCACGATGACGCCCGACGCCGTCATCAGCATCGCCAACGATGCGCAGGTGGCGCCCGGCGCCAGCCGCGCGCCCTCGTTCGTGCGCGTGCAGGCCGGCAGCATCGCGCTGGATGGCGCCGAGGTCACCGCGGCCTCCAGCCGCAATGCCGATGCCGGCGCCATCGCGCTGCGCTCGGGCGCCGACCTGCTGCTGTCGGACAGCGTGGTGCAGACCGCGGCGCACGACGGGCGCGGCGGTCCGATCGCGCTGGATGCGGCGGGTGTCGTGCGCTTGCATAACACGACGGTCACGACCTCGGTCGATGGCGCGGCGGGTGGCGACGGCGGCAACATCAGCATCGCCGGCCGCGCGCTGGTGCTGCAGTCGGGCTTCGTGCAGGCCAACACCGTGGCCGGCCAGGCCAGCGGCGGCACGGTGACCATGGCGGTGCCGCTGCTGGTGCCCGACGGCAGCAAGGTCTTCATCGGTGGCAACCGCATTGCGCAGTTCCGCCCCGACACCCCGGGCTTCAACGTGATCCAGGCCGCAGCGCCCAACGGCCTGGCCGGCACGCTGGACGTCACGACGCCCGAGCTCAACCTCTCGGGCCAGCTCGCCGCCTTGAGCACCGCGCGCATCGACTTCGGCCTGCTGGGCCGCGACATGTGTCAGGCCGGTTTCGACAGCAGCCTGACGCCGCTGGGCCGCGGCGCGCTGCCGCAGACGGCGGCCGAGCCGCTGCGGCGCTGACGGCCTGGACCTGCCGCAACGGCACCCGGCGTCTGCTCGAGACGCCGGGATAGGCGTCGAAGAACTTGACACTTGAGCGGATCGCAGCGCCTCGCCGTGCTGGGCAGTGCGACGCAAGTGGCTAACACGCAAAGAGAATCCAATCGACAGGGACTGGTGGCACGGCGATTGCTAACTTGGGCCTCAGCGATGCCGCGGTGGCGTCGTGCATGGAGGAGACATGAAGCTCTTGAAGTCTTGCACGAAGCCGTCCCGGTTGGCTGGCGAAGGGCTCGGCCTGAACAAACTCGCGTTGGTGCTGCTCGGAAGTCTGGTCGTCGCCGCGGATGCGGGTGCGACCATGGCCATCGTGACGCCATCGAACCCCCAGGGCTGGGAAGCGGTTCAGTGGTACCCGGATGGCGCGGGCGGCTACACCAACACCGGGGTCGGAGCGTCTTCGGGCATCACGACGACGTATGCGCGGTCCGGGCTCGGGTCGGCGCAGATCACGCTCCAGGACGAAGGCCAGAGCGAGGCCGACTGGTACTACACCCTGCCCACACCGGCCGCCCTGGCGAATCTGACGGCGCTCGGCTTCGACTGGTACACGTCGAGTGCGTCGACCACCCCCGCCTTCACGGCCCCGGCGCTTGCGCTTTATGTCGAAAGCGCAAACACGTCCGGCTACGTCATCTGGGAAGCCGCGTACAACGGCTTCTCCAGCAGCGTGCCGCAGGACACGTGGAACACCTCGAACGTCCTGAACGAGAAGTTCTGGTCCTACTGCAGCGGGACCTGGCAGCTGCAGTCGCTCGCGGAGTTCAACACCGCGTGCTTTGCCGACAGTGGCACGGTGAGCTCCGTCACCGCGTTCATGGGATTCGGGTACAACGGCACGTCTTTCGACGGTGCCGTCGACAACGTGACGCTCGGGTTCAATAACAACGAGGCAACGGTGTTCAACTTCGAGCCGGATGCCGCTTCAGTGCCTGAGCCGGCGGGCATCCTGCTGGTCGGTGCGGGCCTGGTCGGTGCTGCCGGCGCGCTGCGGCGTCGCCGGCGTCGCGGCTAGCACAGGTCTTGGCGGCTCTGGCTGGCGGTCGCGTCTCAGGTTGAACGGCGGCGCCAAGCGGCCAGGCGAAGCCGCCCGAAGTGCGCGTGCTACCCTGCGCGCATGCCACACGCCCCCACCCCGCCGCAACGCCGCCGCCTGCTGCAACTCGGCGCCGGCGGCGCCGCCGCGCTGGTGCTGCCGCCGCTGCTGCACGCACAGACCGCCACGTCTTGGCCCAGCAAGGCGATCCGCTTCGTCGTGCCTTTCGCGCCCGGCGGCAGCAGCGAAATCGTCGCGCGCACGGCGGCTGCCGAGATGTCCAAGAGCCTGGGCCAGTCGGTCTTCGTCGACAACAAGCCCGGCGGCGCCGGCAACGTGGCGATGCAGGAAGTGGCGCGCGCCGACGACCAGCACACCGTGATCCTGGGCCACATCGGCACGCTGGCGGTCAACCCCTACATCTTCGACAAACTACCGTACGACCCGAACAAGGACTTCAAGCCGATCTCGCTGCTGGCCAAGGTGCCCAGCCTCTACCTGGTGCGGCCCGACCTGCCGGCCAGGGACCTGAAGGAATTCATCGCGCTGGCCAAGAAGAACCCCGGCAAGCTGAACTACGGCTCGGCGGGCAACGGCAGCGCCGGCCACCTGGCGATGGAGTACCTGAAGATGGTCAGCGAGACCTTCATGCTGCACGTGCCCTACCGCGGTACCGGCCCGCAGTTGACCGACCTGCTGGCCGGCCGGCTGGACGCCGCCTCGGTCGGCGCCGCCGCGGTGCTGCAGTTCGTCAAGGCCGGCAAACTGCGCTGCATCGCCACCGGCACCACGCAACGCATCCCGCAGTTGCCCGAGGTGCCGACCGTCGCCGAGCAAGGCTATCCCGGCTTCGAGATGACGCAGTGGTATGGGTTGATGGCGCCGGCCTCGCTGCCGCAAGCGGCGGCCGACAAGCTGGCGGTGGCCGCCGCGGCCGCGGTCAAGCAGCCGGCAGCGCACGAGAAGCTCAGCGCCGACGCCGCCATCGCCATCGGCAGCACGCCGGCCGAGTTCGCGAAGTTCATCGCCACCGAGCAGGCGCGCTGGAAGCTGGTGGTGGCGCGGGCGAAGATCAAGCCGGATTGAGCCTCAGCCGACGATCGTCCCGCTGACCCCGCCCAGCCCGATGCGCGCCGCGCCGGGCCGGGCCGCGCCGGGCCGCTGGCAGCCACGACGCTCGGTTCTTTCAGGCTGCAAATTCGGCTGCGTACGTCCGGAACATCGCATTGCGCCGGTCGAGCGCCTCCTGCGTCGCCGGCACCATGATCGGCGCGCCCTCGTGGGCGAACGCCTGGCACTGCTCGACGTAGGGGCGCAGGCGCTCGTGGTAGGCGGTGGATGCAAGTTCCAGGTTGCCTCCGTACTCGGTCCAGGTGTTGGCCAGGGTCTCCGCG
Source organism: uncultured Rubrivivax sp. (assembly GCA_964470565.1). Lineage (GTDB taxonomy): Bacteria > Pseudomonadota > Gammaproteobacteria > Burkholderiales > Burkholderiaceae_C > Rubrivivax. Next base: position 102,600 of record CAYYDJ010000001.1, on the reverse strand, counting down.
GCCACCATCGCCAGCGTCGTGCCCATGCCCGACAGCAGCGCGGCGCAATGGCCCGCGTCGCCGATGACCGCGACCCTGCCCTTGATCCAATTCGGCATGTGGGTTTGGCTGACCGAGTCGAAGTAGAAGCCACGTGCCGCGGGATCGGTGAAAGCAGCGCGAAGCGCGGGCACCTGCCAGGCGCTCACGCGGGAGAGGAAGCCGTCGATCATCCGGCGCTGCACGTTGAGGTCGCGGTAGTCGTAGTCGATCTCGGGGCTGGCGGCAAGCATCATCCCCTGCGGCCCGTCGCCCGCATCGCGCACCGCGACCGTGAGGCCGGGGACGTTGAGCATGGCGCGCTCCCACGCCCGGCCGGTCGGGAGGTCGACCAGCGCGACGTAGTAGCCGAAGTGCCGCACGTAATCCTTCTCGGGCCCGAAGGCGAGCTTGCGCACGCTGGAATGGAGGCCGTCGGCGCCGACCACCAGGTGGTAGCGGCCCGGCGGTCCCTCGGTGAACGCGACGTCAACGCCGTCGGGGCCGTCGGCGATCGACGCGATCGAGGTCTTGAAGCGGAATGCAACCTCGGCGGGGACGACGCTCAGCAGGATCTGGTTGAGCCGGTCGCGCGTGATCTCGACATCCTCGTCGGTCTCGTTGGCGAACCACCGCAAGTCGAGCGTGGCGACTTGCGTGCCCGCGCCATCGAGCACCGGAGCCGGCGCCCCGATGGCGACCTTCTGCTCGATGATCCTGCCGAGGATGCCCATGCGCTGCGCTGTCCCCAGTGCCTGCCCGCGGACGTCGATGGGCGCGCCACCGGGACGCAGGCCGTCCGCGCGCTCGATGACGGTGACACGGTGGCCGAGGCGGGCGAACCAGTAGGCCGCCGAGAGGCCAGCCATGCTGGCACCGGAGATGAGGACATCCATGGAATCGCTCCTGAAACTCTGCTGCCGGTCCGTAAAGACATGCGGCGCTGCCCCAGCGGCAGCCGCTACAACTTGAACCCCTTTGCCATCTGGACCACCGCCTGCTTGTCGAAGTCGTTGATCTCATCGATCAGCTCGTTGGTGAACAGCCGGTTTGGATCGCCCAGTTGCTTCGCCAGGTCCGGGTTGTTGCTGGTCTGGGCGGTGGTTTCCACGTTGGCGACCCATTCAGCCAGCGACGAAGCGCCCATGCGCTGGTCGGGGTCGCCAGGCTGCCGCATCCAGTTGTTCTTGCGGTCCTTGAGGATGAACTTCAACTCCTTGCGCGCTTCTTCCTCGCTGCGGCCCTTGGGCCGGCTCTCCGGGTATACCGCCCAGTGCAGGTCGATGCCGGCGTCCAGGTTGGTGTACGAGAACAAGGTGGACTTGGCCATGCCGCGGAACAGCGCCACCAGCGCCTTGCGCTCTTCCTTCAACAGCTTGCGCGGGACGCAAAGCCAGCCGGAGCCCACCTGCGCCAGCTTGGGCGTGATCGGCACGTAGCGCAGCTTTGTGCCGACCAGTTCGATGCGCGCCGCCGCCGTATCGAAAGTCACCATAGCGTCGACGCGATCGCCGTCGATCGCCGCACCTGCCGGTGCGCCATCGCCGATGCCGATGTACTCACAGCGGTCGTCCTTCAAGCCCAACTCGGTCAGCATGGTCTTGGTGATCACAATGCCGACGTCGCCCTGGCTGCGCACCCCGATACGCTTGCCCGCGAGGTCTGCAGCGCTCTTGATCGGGCTGCCCGGCTTGACCACGATGACATTCGCGTTACGCGGCAGCCATTTGTAGACGCTCACCAGGTCCAGTGACGGGTCCTTGGCCATGGCCGGCAGCAGCATGCCGGGGATGGCCGGGCCAAAGTCCACATGGCCGCCGCGCAGGCTTTGCAGCGCCTGCGTCATGTTCGCCATGTTGACGTACTCGACGTCCACACCGGCCGACCGGTAGAAGTTCAGCCGCGGGTGCTGGCCCGCCGTGATGAAGCACTGCTGCGGATCGTTCACCGCGGCGGTGTTGGCGACCTTCATCACGCGCACGTTTTGCGCAACGGCAGGCAGCGCGCCGAGGAATCCCAGGGCACCCAGACCCAGGCCGACATCGCGTCTCGTCAACATGATCCACTCCTTGCCGGCAGGCGGCCGGCTGCGCTCAGAGCATTCCGTGCGACGATGGGCGCCCGTCGCACAAAGGCGATTCACACGTTAACCGTGCGCTGTGACGTCTCGGCCGGCATCCAGTGCAGCACCCGTTGCTGGATCCAGCGCAACGCCGCCGTCAGCACGACGCCGATGACCGACAGCACGATGAGCACGGCAAAGCTGCCGCCGGTGTCCATCTGCGCCTCCATCTGCAAGACCAGCACGCCCAGGCCGGCCTGGGCGCCGACGAATTCGCCGACCACAGCACCCACCACGCTGAATGCCGCGGCCATGTTCAATCCGGCAAAGATGTAGGGCAGCGCGCTGGGGAACTTGGCCTTGCGGAAGATCTGCCAGGGCGTGGCCGACAGCGAGCGCAGCAGGTCGACGCGGTCGGGATCCACCGCCTTGAAGCCGGCGATGCTGGTCACCAGCACCGGAAAGAAGGTCAGCAGGCAGATGATGGCAACCTTCGACGCGATGCCGAAGCCGAGCCAGACGACGATGATCGGCGCCACCGCCACCTTGGGCATGCTCTGCAGCGCCGCCACATAGGGACCCACCAGGGCTTCCAGCCTGGGCATCTGCGAGATCAGGACACCGATGGCCAGCCCAATGCCGCTACCGACGGCGAAGCCGAGCAGGATCTCCGCCAGCGTGACGCCGCCGTGATACCAGAAGCCGTCCTTGGCGAAAGGCGAGGTTGCCAGGCCGCGCCAGAGCGCCACTGCGATATCGCTAACCGGCGGGATCAGGTGCTTGGGCACCTTGAACAGCCGCACGCCGGCTTCCCAAAAACCGAGCAACCCGATCAGTAGCAGCACCGACTGCACGCGCGTGGAGGCCAGCGGGTTGTCGCGGCGGCGAGCCGGTACCTCTGTGGGCGCCGTGCCGGCGTCGGCCAGCCGCGGGGAGGCGGACTTGGTGAGCATGGGAGTCGTCATCGCGAAGCTCCATCAATCGAACGCAGCGGCGTGGGCGAAACGCTCGCGGATGCCGGCCGTGGCTTGCGCGAACACGGGGTCGGACATCACGGCCATGGTGCGCGGCCGGGGCAGGTCGACGCGGATCACCTGCTCCAGCGTGCCGGGGCGCGGCGACATCACGAAGACCACGTCGCCGAGGAACACGGCTTCCGGGATGGAGTGGGTGATCAGGACCACCGTCTTGCCGCTTTCCATCCAGATGCGCTGGAGTTCCAGGTTCATGCGCTCGCGCGTCATCGCGTCCAGCGCGCCAAACGGCTCGTCCATCAGCAGAATCTTCGGGTCGTGCAGAAGCGCCCGCGCGATTGAGGCGCGCTGCTGCATGCCACCGGACAGCTGCCGCGGCAGTTTGTGCTCGAATCCCTGCAGCCGCACCATGTGCAGCAACTGCATGGCCCGTTCGCGCGCCTGCTTCATGTCCAGTTCCAGCACTTCGGCGGGCAGCAGCACGTTGTCGAGGACGGTGCGCCAGGGCAGCAGGATGGAGCTCTGGAACACCACGCCGATGTCGCGCCGGGTGCCGCGGATCGCCTGGCCGTCGAGCGCCACCGAGCCGACCTGGTAGTCGAGCAGGCCCGCCAGGATGCGCAGCAACGTGCTCTTGCCGCAGCCGCTGGGGCCGACGATGGTGACGAAGCTGCCTTGCTCGATACTGCAGTTGATGTCCTTCAGTGCCAGCACCCCGTCGCGGCCGTTGCCGAAGGTCTTGGACAGGCCGGCGATGCGGATGTAGTCGCGGGCACGGGCCGGTGCGGCGGATGCCTCTGTCAGGGCGGCGGTCATGCATCGACTCCCATGGGGCGAAGAAAGCGAACGAGGTGGTGCGCCAGCACCTCCGGCGCCTGCAGCGCCGTCACGTGCCCGATGGCCGGCAGCATGGCGGCCTCGGCCTGGCGGATGCGGTCGGCCATGGCCAGGGTCACTGAGGCCGGCACGACGCGGTCTAGCTCGCCGGCCAGCACCAGCGTCGGCGCCACGATGTCGGCGACGCCGCTGTCCAGCGTCGTCGCCACCGTCGCGGCCCGCCGCGTTGAGCGGTCGGACTGCGGCCGCGCAGCGGCGAAGATGCGGAGCAGCTCGGGCTGCTGCTGCAGGAACGCTTGCGGGAAGAACCAGGTCGCCAGCTCTTCCGCCGTGCCGGGCAGGCCACGGCGCAACTCCGCCAGGTGGCCGGCATCGGGGCACAACTCTTCGTAGGCGCGCGGCAGCGGCCAGGTGCTGCCCAGCGCCAGCCGGTCCACCGTCTGCGGGTGCAACAGCGCCAGTGCCTGCGCCACCCGGCCGCCGAAGGACGAACCGAACACGTGCGCACGCTTGAAGCCCAGCGCCTTGACGAGCCGATGCGCGTCGTGCGCCAGATCGGCCAACGTCGCGGGGCGGTCCGGCCCCTCGGTCTCGCCACAATCGCGCTGGTCGTAGGCGATCACGGTGAAGTGCGGTGCTAGGCGCGGCACCAGCGCCGCGAACATCTGACGCGATGCCTCGGCGCCGTGCATCAGCACCAAGGCCGGGCCGTCGCCGGTGCGGTCGAAGGCGATGCGCACCTCGCCGGCCTGCACGAACCCGGTCATGCGGTCTGCTCCTCGTGTGCCAGCCAGAAGGTCAACTCGATCTTCATTCCGCGCGGGTCGTGCAGGAACAACTGCTGGATGTTCCAGCCGGGTATCGGGGCCTCGGCGAACGGCACGCCCAGCGCGCCCAGGTGCCGGCGCATCTCCGGCAAGCCATGTGAACGAAAGGAGATGTGGTCCAGATGGCCGGTGACGGGCTGCACCGCCGGGTCTGGCTGCACCAAATGCGCGTACAGGTGGACGATGGGTTGGCCGTCCGCATAGAGCCAGGCGCCCGGCGCTGGGATTTCCGGCCGCGCGCCCACCTGCAGGCGCAGGACCCGGGTGTAGAAGTCCACCAGTGGCGGCAACTCATCCGGCGTGCAGCGGATGGTGTAGTGGTGCAAGGCGGTCACGGGCATGGCGATCAAGCCTCCATGGAGGATCCGGCGGGGGCGTCCGTGAAGCGGTACGAAAGCCCCGGCGCGGGTGGTACCCAGCGCGCAGCGGCCAGGGCCAACAGGCGGATGCCCTGCACCGCCTGCGGCGACCACTGCTCGCGGCTGCCGAAGACGTTGAAGGTGGCATAGCAGACGTTGCCTTGCAGCAGCGGCACGTTGATCACGCTGCGCACGCCGCACGGGCGCATCTGCTCGAAGTCGTCGAACGTGCGCGCCAGCAGGTCGATGCCCTCGCCCACGAACGGCCGGCCCTGCACGAAGAGGCGCTCGGTCCACGGCGTGAGCGTCTTGAGCTTGGTGCCCTGCACCGGGAAACGCTCAGCCTCCGACGAATAGAAGCGGCGCAGTCGGATCTCGTTCGCCGGGTCACGCCCGGTGGTCACGTTCTGCTGGATGCTGAAGATGCCGTCGCCCGCGACGTTGCGGCGCAGCAGATTCAGCTGCCCCAAGGCGGCATCCGCGCTACGCACCTCGGCCAGCGCGTCCAGCATCTGTGCCGCGAAGGTCGCGAGCGTCGGGGCGGTCGTTGCGGGCATGGGGAAAAGTCTAGGCATCACCATTGAGCAAACGGGAATAAATTCTGATGATCCGATAACCCTTTGCTTATGCCCATGTCGATGCCCATGGCCGGCTCCCGCGACCCCGCCGCCGCGTTGCACCACGCCCTGCTGTCGCGCCTGAAGCTGCGCCAGCTCGCCTTGCTGCAGGGCATCGCCCGCCACCGCACGCTGAGCCGCGTAGCGGCCGAGATGCGGCTCAGCCAGCCCGCCATCACCAAGGCCTTGCGCGAGGTGGAAGACATCTTCGGCAATCCGCTGTTCGAGCGCACCAACCGCGGTCTGGTGCCCACTCCGTCGGGCGAGGTCGTGCTCGACTACGCACGGCGCTGGCTGGCGGAACTGGAGTCAACCACGCGCGTGCTCGCCTCGCTCGAGGGGGGGCGCAGCGGCCATATTCGGCTGGGCCTGATCCAGTATGTGCCGCAACGGTTGATATCGGCCGTGCTGACGCACCTCCTGGGCCGCAGCCCGCGCATGGCCGTTATGGCGCGCGAAGGCACGACGGACGAACTGGTGTCCCTGCTGGTCGCCCGCGAGCTCGATTGCATCATCGGCCGCTCATACGATGGTGACGCGACCGGGCTGATGCAGCAGGCGGTCTACCAGCAGGAGCCCTGCCTGGTGGTTTCCTCCAGCAGCGTCAAGCGGCTGTCACGCGGCCCGCTGGACTGGGCACGACTGGCCACGCTGGACTGGATTCTGCCGCCGCCCAACACACCGATGCGCCGCACCTACAACGCGATCTTCGTAGGCGCCGGCGTGCGACCGCCGGTGCCGCTGTTGGAGACGATCTCGCTGCGCAGCATGGAGACCGTGCTGCGCAACGAACCGAACGCCGTCGCGATCCTGCCGCGCGACACGGTGGCGGACATGGAGCAAAGCGGAGGCTTCGGCGCGCTGCCTTACCGCCTCGGCTGGAACCTGCCGCCTGTGAGCTTCTTCGCGCTGCAGCGGCTCGCGGACCATCCGACCATCGCGTCATTGCGGCAGGTCGTGGTGGAGACGGCCACGAGCATGCAAGGCGAACTCAGCCGACGATCGTCCCGCTGACCCCGCCGAGCCCGATGCGCGCCGCGCCGGGCCGCTGGCACCAGGCGCGCAGCGTCACGGTGTCGCCGTCCTGCAGGAAAGTGCGTTGCTCGCCGTCGGGCAGCGCCAGCGGCTGCGTGCCGTTGGACGACAGCTCCATCAGCGAGGCATAGCTGCCCGGCGCCGCGCCCGACAGCGTGCCGCTGCCCAGCAGGTCGCCGGGCTGCAGGTTGCAGCCGTTGCTGCTGTGGTGGGCCAGCATCTGCGCCCAGGTCCAGTAGGCGTCGGTCAGGTTGGACTGCGACAGCCGCAGCGCCGGCGTGCCGGCCTTGCGCATCGCGGCCGTCTGCAGCCACACCTCCAGCGTCATCTCGATCGCGCCGGCCTCGCGATTGAAGGCGCTGTCGAGGTAGGGCAGCGGCTGCGGGTCGCCCGCGGGCCGCGTGAAGGGGCGGCGGTACGGCGCCAGCGCGTCCAGCGTGACGATCCACGGCGAGATGCTGCTGGCGAAGCTTTTCGACAGGAACGGCCCCAGCGGCTGGTACTCCCAGGCCTGGATGTCGCGCGCCGACCAGTCGTTGAGCAGGCACAGGCCGAAGAGGGCATCCTCGGCCTGCGCCATCGGCACCGCCTCGCCCTGCGCATTGGCGCGGCCGACGAAGGCGCCGACTTCGAGCTCGTAGTCGAGCTTGCGGCAGGGGCCGAAGCTGGGCGCCTCGGCGGTCGGCGCCTTGGTCTGACCATTGGGGCGCCTGATGTCGCCGCCCAGGCCGATGCTGGACGCGCGGCCGTGGTAGCCGATCGGTACCCACTTGTAGTTCGGCAGCAGCGGCGCGTCGGGGCGGAACAGCTTGCCGATGGTCACCGCGTGGTGGATGCCGGTGTAGAAGTCGGTGTAGTCGCCGATGCGGCAAGGCAGCGCCATCTCGGCCTGGGCCTGCGGCACGAGGCACAGCTCCAGGAAAGGCGCCTGCTGGCTGCCCTCGGCCAGCGCCGCCGACAGCGCGGCACGCAGGCTGCGCCAGGCCTCGCGGCCCTGCGCCATCAAGCCGATCAGGTCACCGGCCGCCAGCGGCGCCAGCAGCGCGTGCGCCGGCTCGTCCCAAGGGCATTGCTCGCGCGCGAGCTTCAAGTCCAGCACCTGCTCGCCGATGGCCACGCCGATGCGCCACGGCTCGTCGGTCCCCGCGCGGCGGAAGCGGCCGTAGGGCAGGTTCTGGATCGGGAAGTCGGTGGCGCCGTCGTTGGCGCTGGCGACCCAGCTCCTGAGCGCGGGGTCGTGGGTGGCGTCGGTCAGTGGGGTCGGCGGTGTGGCCATGGTGTCGAGTTTCGTGCTCAGCCTCGGAAGTGGTCGGACAGCGGCGCCCAGCAGTCGGCATAACTCGCATCCAACGCGCCGCCGCGCAGCGCGAAATCGGTGCAGCGGAAGCGCCAGCGGCTCTCGAACATGAAGGCCAGCGTGTGGTCCAGCTTGTGCGGCGCCAGCGGCGCGCGGCTGGCCTTGTCGAAGGCCTCGGCGTCGGGGCCGTGCGGCACCATCGCGTTGTGCAGGCTCATGCCGCCGGGCTTGAAGCCCTCGGGCTTGGCGTCGTACTGGCCTTGCACCAAGCCCATGAACTCGCTCATCACGTTGCGGTGGTACCAGGGCGGGCGGAAGGTGTCCTCCATCACCATCCAGCGCGGCGGGAAGATCACGAAGTCGCAGTTGGCGGTGCCCGGCGTGTCGCTGGGGCTGGTCAGCACGGTGAAGATGCTGGGGTCGGGGTGGTCGAAGCTGATCGAGCCGATCACCATGAAGTGGGCGGTGTCGTACTTCAGCGGCACCAGGTTGCCGTGCCAGGCCACCACGTTGAAGGGGCTGGCGGCCACGCGCGAGCGCCACAGGCTGCCGCCGAACTTGCGCACCACGTCCATCGGCTGCGGGTCGGCCTCGAAGGCCGCCACCGGGGCCAGGAAGTCGCGCGGGTTGGCCAGGCCGTTGCTGCCGATGGGGCCCAGCTCGGGCAGGCGGAACGGGCCGCCGTAGTTCTCGCAGACGTAGGCGCGCGTGGGGCCGTCCACCAGCACCTGGAAGGCCAGGCCGCGCGGCAGCAGCGCGATCTCGCCGGGCCCGGCCTGCAGCAGGCCCAGCTCGGTGCGGATGGTCAGCCGCCCCTGCTGCGGCACGACCAGCATCTCGCCGTCGGCATTGACGAAGGCGCGGTCCATGCTCTTGTTGGCCAGCACCAGGTGCGCGGCGATGCCCACCTGCGCATCGGCGTCGCCGTTGACGGCGACGGTGTGCACGCCGTCGATGAAGTCCAGCGCGCGGTCGGCCGGCACCGGCGCCGGGTGCCAGCGCAAGGGGTTGGGCGGCGTGTCGACGCCCATCGCGGCGCCGGTCTTCCAGGTGCCGTGCGCCAGCGGCTCATACGCGGTGCCGGCCACCACCACGCTGGGCTGGCGGCGGTACATCCAGGTGCGGCGGTTCTCGGCGCGCGGCGCGGTGAAGGCGCTGCCCGACAGCAGCTCGGCATACAGGCCCTTGGCCACCTGCTGCGGGCTGTTGCGGCCCTGCGGCAGCGTGCCGGCGACGGCCTCGCTGCTGAACTGGTTGCCGAAGCCGCTGAGGTATTGCAGCTCGCTCATCGTGACGATCCTTCGAGGTTGGCGCGCGCCGCGGCCAGCGCGGCCTGCAGCACGTCGAGGCGGCCGATCTGGTTGGCCAGCAGCAGCAGCAGGCGGGCGTTGAGGTCCTGGCTCTGCGCCGGCGTCAGGCCCTGGTGGGCGGCCAGCAGGGCTTCGTAGAAGTCGTCGGGCCGTTCGAGGTTGGGGTCGGTGATCAGCATGGCTGCATCGCCTGTTGCAGCGAGCGCCGCACCGCGGCGGCATCGGGCACGCGCCAGCGCGCGGCCACGTGATGGTCGGGCCGCAGCAGGTAGGCACTGCCGGGGGCCGCGTCGTAGCGCCGGGCGGCCAGGCCTTGGGCGTCGTGCAGCGCATGGCCGTCGAGCGCGACGACCTCCAGGTCCAGCCCTTGCGCCCAGGCCGGCGCCGGGCCGAAGACCAGCAGCGTGAAGCCGGCGCCCAGTTCGCGCAGCAGCCAGCAGGGCTGGCCGTTCTTCAGCAGCGGCGCGTCGGCGGCCGGCGCGCCGGGGCGCAGCGCGAGGCTGAAGCCGCCGTCATCGGCGCTGTTGAGTGCGGAGCCGTCGAGCGTGGCCGGCACCGACAGCCGGCCGCTGTTGACGATGCGGCGCGCGAACGGGAAGTCGCGCGCCAGGCCGAGCACCGCGTCGCGGAACTGGCGGCTGATCTCGCTCTTGGGCGTGATGAAGTCGGTGGCGCGGGTGCTGTTGAGGATGTTCTCGTCGGCGGCGTATTCGCGTTCGCTCGCATAACTATCCAGCAATGCGTCACCGGCGCGGCCGCGCAGCACGGCGTCGAGCTTCCAGGCCAGGTTCTCGGCGTCCTGCACGCCGGAGTTGGCACCGCGCGCGCCGAAGGGCGAGACGCCGTGCGCCGAATCGCCCGCGAACAGCACGCGGCCGTGGCGGAAGCGGTCCATGCGCAGGCAGGCGAAGGTGTAGACGCTGGCCCATTGCAGCGCGAAGCCCAGCTCGCGGCCGAAGCCCTGGCGCAGCACCTGCTGCACGCGCGGCACGATGCGCTCGGGCTGCTTCTCCGCGTCGGGGTCGGCGTCCCAGCCGAGCTGGAAGTCCATGCGCCAGACCTTGTCGGCCTGCTTGTGCAGCAGCACGCTGTAGCCGCGGTGGAACGGCGGGTCGAACCAGAACCAGCGCTCGGTGGCATCGTTGTCGAACAGCGGGGCGTCGAACCGGAGGTCGGCGATCAGAAAGCGGTCGTGGAACACGCGGCCCTTGCTCTCCTGCCCCAGCATGCCGCGCAGCGGCGAGCGCGAGCCGTCGCAGGCGGCGACATAACTTGTTTTGAGGGTGTATTGACCATCGGGCGTGTCGACCGTGAGCGTCACGCCGGCGCCGTCCTGCGCCAGCGCCGTGACCTTGTTCTGCCAGCGGATCTCCAGATTCGGCAGCTCCAGCGCCCGCTCGACCAGGAAGCCCTCGGCGTAGTACTGCTGCAGGTTGATGAAGGCCGGCCGCTCGTGCCCGGCCTCGGGCAGCAGGTCGAAGCGGTAGACCTCCTGGCTGCCGAAGAAGACGCGGCCCACGCTCCAGCTGACGCCCTTGTCGACCATGCGCTGGCCGACGCCCAGCCGGTCCCAGATCTCCAGCGTGCGCTTGGCGAAGCAGATCGCGCGCGAGCCGGTGGACAGGCGATGGTCGTTGTCCAGCAGCAGCACGCGCTGGCCGCGCTGCGCGAGGTCGATCGCCAGCGTCAGGCCGACGGGGCCGGCGCCGACCACCACCAGCGGGTGCTGCGCCGGTTCGGACACGTCCTGGTCCGGGCTCCTGCGGTACTCGAACTCGAGCTGCTGGTAGTCAACAACGTTCGACATCACCGGTACCGTTCAGCTTTCCAGGGCCTTCCACATCTCCACGTCGCGCTCGGCGGTCCAGATGCGCGGGTCGCGGTACTGCGTGGCCTCGTCGTAGGCGCGGGTCACGTCGAAGGGCATGCAGTGGTCGAAGATCACCCAGTGGCCGTACTTCGGGCGCACGGCCGCCATCGTCTGCTGGTAGACGGTCTTCAAGTCCTGGCCCGACGCCGCGCCGGCCTTGACGGCCGCGAACACGTCGGCGATGAAGTCGCGCGTGCCTTGCAGCCCGGCGGCTACCTGCTGCGGCGTCTGCAGCGCCGCGCCGCGGCCGGGCACGAGCTGCGCCGGCTTCATCGCCGCCAGGTTGTCCAGGGTCTGCGGCCAGTCGGTGAAGTAGGCGTCGCCGGCGTAGGGCGTGGCGTCGAACTCCACCAGGTCGCCGCTGAACAGGATGCGCTCGGCCGGCAGCCAGACGATGGTGTCGCCCTTCGTGTGGCCGCGGCCCACCTGCAGGATCTGCACCTCCAGCTTGCCCAGCCACAGCGTCATCTTGCCGCTGAAGGTCAGCGTCGGCCAGGTCAGGCCCGGCGGCACGCTCTCGACGTTGCGGAACAGCCGCGGGAAGCGGCCGATCTCGCTGGCCTTGTCCTGCTCGCCGCGCTCCTTGATCATCGCCAGCGTGTCCTCGCTGGCGATGATGTGCTCGGCGCCATAGGCCGCAGCACCCAGCACGCGCACCGCGTGGTAGTGGCTGAGCACCACGTACTTGATCGGCTTGTCGGTGACCTCGCGGATGCGGCGGATCACGTCCTCGGCCATCACCGGCGTGGCCTGCGTGTCGATGACCATCACCGCGTCGTCGCCGATCACGATGCCGGTGTTGGGGTCGCCCTCGGCCGTGTAGGCATAGGCATGGTCCGACAGCTTGGTGAAGCTGACCTTCTTCTCCTGCAGGTCGGCCTGGCTGGCAAAGGCTTTGGCGGGGGTCTGGGCGCTCACGGATGATCTCCGGCTGGCTTTGCGTTAATCAAACGCATTCGCTATGGATGAATTCAAGACTTGATCTTAGTCACTGCGTTTGATAGTGTCGAATCCATTCAACTAAGTAGAAACACGGATGGCCGCTGACAGCGCGCTCGCCGACGCCGACGAAGACAGCCGCCCGCAGCGCGGCATCCAGAGCATCGAGGTCGGCGGCCGGCTGCTGCTGGCGCTGGCCGGCTCGGGCCGGCCGCTGGCGCTGAAAGACCTGGCGCTGGCTGCCGGCATGTCGGCGCCCAAGGCCCACCCCTACCTGGTGAGCTTCGGCAAGCTGGGCCTGGTGACGCAGGATGCCGGCAGCGGCCGCTACGGCCTGGGGCCGCTGGCGATGCAGTTGGGGCTGATCAGCCTGCAGCAGTACGACCCGGTGCGCCTGGCCACCGCGCGGCTGCCCGACTTGGCGCGCCAGCTCGGCCACATGGTCGCCATCGCCGTCTGGGGCAACCAGGGGCCGACCATCGTGCGCACCGAGGAGCCGCCGTCGCCGGTGCACGTCAACATGCGCCACGGCACCGTGATGAGCGTGCGCGGCACGGCGTCGGGCCGGCTTTTCGCCGCCTGGCTGTCGCCCGATCGGGTGCGGCCTGCGCTGGCAGCCGACCCTGCCAGCGCGCGCGCCGAGGCCGCGTTCCAGCGCGAATGCGCACTGGCCCGCCGCGAAGGCCTGGCGCACGCGGTCGACTCCGCGCTACCCGGCATCAGCGCGCTGGCTGCGCCCGTATTCGACGCCGCCGGCACCATGGTGCTGAGCCTGACCGTGATCGGCCCCGGGGCGATGCTGGACACGCGGCCCGACAGCGCCGCGGCGAAGCTGCTGCGGCAGGTGGCGGCGGAGTTGACGGCGCAGTTGGGGGGCGGCAATGGCATCTAGTTGTGTAGACTCCCACACACGGAGGCGCACATGGCGACCAATCTCGCGCTCGACCCCCAACTGCTCGACCAGGTGCTCGAACTCAGCGGCGAGCCGACCAAGAAGGCCGCCGTCACACTGGCGCTGAAGGAGTTCGTGGCGCGCCGCGAGCAGAAGAAGGTCGCGGAACTGTTCGGCAAGCTCGACTGGGACTCGAGCTTTGACTACAAGGCCGAGCGCAGCCGGCCATGACCCTGCTGGTCGACACCAGCGTCTGGTCCCTGGCGCTGCGACGAGACGGCTCGATGGACGCGCCTGAAGTGAGAGTCCTCCACGAGGCGCTGGCCGGTTCGGATGCGGTCGTGACGACCGGCCTGATCCTGCAGGAACTCCTGCAGGGCTTCAACGGGCCGCGTGCGGCGGCTGCCATCGTCCAGCGCTTCCAGGCGCTACCGATCATCGCCCCCGACCGGCAGGACCACATCGCCGCCGCCGAAGTACGAAACGCCTGCCGGCGGGCCGGCGTTCAAGTCGGCACGATCGACGCGCTGCTGATCCAGCTTTGCGGCCGGCATGAGCTGACCTTGCTCTCCACGGACAAGGACTTCGTTCACGCAGCCGTCCATGTGCCGTTCAGGCTTTGGCGGCCGGCGAGCGGCGCCTGACGACACCGTGCGCATCAAGCCACGTGCTGCTCCAACATCCCGCCCCGATGGCTGGCGACGATCGCCTGTTCACGTCATCGCCGCTGCAGTCCTCGTTGCGCTGGCCTGCATCGGCCTGTGGAACGACTGGCAGGCCGCAGGCGGCATCAGCCGTGCAACCCCCGTCAGGCTGCAAGGCGCCCATGCAAGCTTCATGAGCTCGGATCGAAACCAGAAGGCGTTCGGCTTCGAGAACTCGAAGCTGAACCAGGACAGAACCCTGTCGCTCGCGATCATTGCCGCTGTGGTCTTTGTGCTGTGGTGGATCTCGTGGCTGGGAATTCCCAGCCCATCGAGAACAAGGTGACCGAAGTGATGCCTAACTCGACATTTAAACGGATCGCCGGCCGCCCGTGAGCAGCCCACCCCCCACCCTGCACCAGCGCCTGGCCGCCTCCACGCGCGTGCTGACCCTGGTGGTCGCAGCGGCGCTGTTCATGGAAGCGCTGGTCAGCACCGTGATCGCCACCTCGCTGGCCGCGATGGCGCAGGACCTGCACGTCGACCCGCTGACGCTCAAGCTCGCGTTCACCGCCTACTACGTGGCGCTGGCGATCTTCGTGCCCATCAGCGGCTGGCTGGCCGACCGCTTCGGCGCGCGCACCGTGTTTGCGTGGGCGGTGGCGGTGTTCACGCTGTCCTCGGTGGGCTGCGCGCTGGCCTGGGACCTGCGCAGCCTGGTGATCGGCCGCTTCTGCCAGGGCCTGGGCGGCGCCATGATGCTGCCGGTGGGCCGCCTGGTGCTGCTGCGCGCGATCCCCAAGCGCGAGATGGTCTCGGCGATGGCCTGGCTGAGCATCCCGACGCTGTTCGCGCCCATCATCGGCCCGCCGGTGGGCGGCTTCATCACCACCTACTACCACTGGCGCGGCATCTTCTGGCTCAACGTGCCGGTGGGGCTGCTGGGCTTCGCGGCCGCGCTGGCCTGGGTGCCGCAGCTCAAGGCCGAGTCGCCTCAACCGTTGGACGCACGCGGCTTCCTGCTGGCCGGCGCCGGGCTGGCGCTGGCCATCTTCGGCTTCACGCTGGCCGGCAGCCATGCCGGTGATGCGCGGCTGGCATGGCTGTTGATGGCCGCCGGCGTGGCGCTGCTGGCGGCCTATGTGCGGCACGCCAGGCGCTGTCCGCATCCGCTGCTGGACCTGCGGTTGCTGCGCATCGAGAGCTTTCGCATCACGCTCGTGGGCGGCGTGCTGTTCCGCGTCTCGGTGGGCGCCATCCCCTTCCTGCTGCCGCTGATGCTGCAGGTCGGCTTCGGGATGACGGCCTTCCAGTCGGGCACGCTGACCTTCACGGCCGCGGTGGGTGCGTTGACGATGAAGCTGACGGCCAGCCCCATCCTGCGGCGCTGGGGTTTTCGCCGCGTGCTGACGGTCAATGCGGTGATCAGCAGCGCGCTGCTGGCCGCGGTGGCCACGTTCAGCGTTGCCACGCCGCACGCGCTGGTGGTGGCGGTGTTGCTGGCCGGCGGCTTCTTCCGCTCGCTACAGTTCACCAGCCTCAACACGCTGGGCTATGCCGACATCGAGCAACCGCAGATGAGCGGCGCCACCGCCTTCGTCGGCGTGGTGCAGCAGCTCTCGCTGGCCGGCGGCGTGGCGCTGGCCGCGCTGCTGCTGGACCTGCTGCGCGGCAGCGCCGGCCGCAGCCAACTGGTGGCCGCCGACTTCCAGGGCGCCTTCGTCGCGGTCGGCCTGCTCGCGATGCTGCCGGCGCTGCTGTTTCGCCGCCTGGCGCTGGACGCCGGCGCCGAGGTGTCTGGGCACCGGGCGGCGGCGGAAGACGCCAAGCCTTGAATCAGCCCCCCGCGCCCATCCGCCGCAGCGTCGGCAGGCCGATCCCCGCCGCATCGAAACCCCCGTCGGCCGCCACCAGTTGCCCGTTGACGTAACTGGCCGCCGGGCTGCAGAGGAAGCCCACGACCTGCGCGATCTCCTCGGGCGTGCCGTAGCGGTTGAGCGGGATGGCGTCGTGGTAGTCGGCGCGGATCGCCGCGGTGTGCACCAGCTTGGCCATCGCGGTGTCGACCGGCCCCGGCGCCACCACGTTGACGCGGATGCCGAGGTTGCCCAGTTCCACCGCCTGCTGCTTGCTGAGGTGGATCACGGCAGCCTTGCTGGTGCCGTAGGCCACGCGCAGCGTGCTGGCGCGCAGGCCGGAGATCGACGCGATGTTGACCACCGCGCCGCCGCCGCCGCGGCGCATCAGCGGCACGCAGGCCTGGGTGCAGAGGAACACGCCGTCGAGGTTGGTCGCCATCACCTCGCGCCATTCGGCAAGACTGGTCTCGCCCAGCGTCTTGAAGACCGCGACGCCGGCGTTGTTGACCAGGCTGTCCAGGCGGCCGAAGCGCGCTTCGACGGCGGCCACGGCCTGCGCCACCTGCTCGGGCACCGAGACGTCGGCGTGCAGCGCCAGCACGGCGTCGGGCCGGCCGCATGCGGCCTGGGTCGCGGCCTCGGCGCGGCGCAGCTCGTCGCCGTCGCGGTCGAGCATCGCCACGCGCTGGCCCTGGGCCAGGAACCACTCGGCCACGGCCAGGCCGATGCCGCGCGCGGCGCCGGTGACCAGGGCCACGGGGGTGTTGGATGCAGCAGGGGCGGCGGTGCTCATGGGCGTGGTGCGAGGGGGTGTCGGACGACAAAGGCCATCAAGGTCATACTAATGGGCTTTCGTCGCCATCCAGTTCACAACACACCCAAACATACCCACACGGAGATCGACCGATGATGACCACCACCCGCCGCCAACTTCTGGTCGCCGCCGGGGCCGGCGCCGCCGCCTCGCTGGGCGCCGGCGCGGCCTTCGCGCAGAAGGCCGAGTTCAGCTACAAGTTCGCCAACAACGTGCCGGTGACGCACCCGCTGAACATCCGCGGCAAGGAGGCGGTGGACGCGATCCGCGCCGAGACCAAGGGCCGCGTCGACATCCAGATCTTCCCCAACAACCAGCTCGGCGGCGACACCGACATGCTCAGCCAGCTGCGCTCGGGCGGCATCGAGCTGTTCACGCTGTCTGGCCTGATCCTGGCCACGCTGGTGCCGGCGGCGTCGATCTCGGGCATCGGCTTCGCGTTCCCCGACTACGACACGGTCTGGAAGACCATGGACGGCGAACTCGGCAATTATGTTCGCGCGCAGATCGCCAAGTCCGGCCTGCTGGCGATGGACAAGATGTGGGACAACGGCTTCCGCCAGATGACGTCGTCGGTCAAGCCGATCCAGACCGCGGCCGACCTGAAGGGCATGAAGATCCGCGTGCCGCCGTCGCCGCTGTGGACCTCGATGTTCAAGGCCTTCGACGCCGCACCCACCTCGATCAACTTCAGCGAGACCTACTCGGCCCTGCAGACCAAGGTGGTGGAAGGCCAGGAGAACCCGCTGGCCATCATCAGCGTGGCCAAGCTCTACGAGGTGCAGAAGTACTGCTCGCTGACCAACCACATGTGGGACGGCTGGCACTTCCTGGCCAACCGCCGCGCCTGGGACAAGATGCCCGAAGACCTGCGCGCCATCGTCGCCAAGCACCTCAACGCCACCGCGCTGAAGCAGCGCACCGACGTCGCGGCGCTGAACGCCGGGCTGCAGAAGGAGCTGGCCGACAAGGGCATGGCCTTCAACCAGCCCAAGACCGACAGCTTCCGCGAGCAGCTGCGCAAGGCCGGCTTCTACGCCGAGTGGAAGGGCAAGTTCGGCGACGAGGCCTGGGCCCTGCTCGAGCGCAGCGTCGGCAAGCTGGGCTGAGCATGCAGCAAGAGGCCGTCAGCGCGCCGCCGCCGGCGCGCGGTGCGCTGGCGCGCGCCGACCGCGTGCTGGGCTGGCTGGTGGAGGTGCCGGCCGCGGCGCTGGTGCTGGCCGACGTGGTGGTGCTGTTGGCCGGCGTGATCGCGCGCTTCGTGCTGCACAAGCCGCTGGTGTGGTCCGACGAGCTGGCCTCGCTGCTGTTCCTGTGGCTGGCGATGCTGGGCTCGGTGGTGGCGCTGCGCCGCAGCGAGCACATGCGCATGACGGCGCTGGTGACCGCGCTGGCGCCGCCGCGTCGTGCCTTCTACGAGACGCTGGCGATCGCCGCCTGCCTGGCCTTCTTGCTGATGCTGGGCTGGCCGGCCTTCGAGTACGCCTACGACGAGGCCGCCATCACCACGCCGGCGCTGGAGATCTCCAACGCCTGGCGCGCCGCGGCGCTGCCGGTGGGCGTGGTGCTGATGCTGGCGTTCTCGCTGCTGCAGCTGGCACGCGTGGGCTCCTGGCGCCGCGTAGCAGCGGCGTTAGGCGCCGTTGCAGCCATCGTGCTGCTGTTCTGGCTGGCGCGGCCGTTGTTCGATGGCCTCGGGCGCTGGAACCTGCTGATCTTCTTCGTCGGCGTGGCCGCGGGCTGCGTGTTCGCCGGCATTCCGATCGCCTTCGCCTTCGGCCTGTCGACCTTCGGCTTCCTGGCGCTGACCACCGGCACGCCGCTGCCGGTGATCGTCGGCCGCATGGACGAAGGCATGTCGCACATCATCCTGCTGGCGGTGCCGCTGTTCGTGTTCCTGGGCCTGCTGATCGAGATGACCGGCATGGCGCGCGCGATGGTCGACTTCCTGTCCGGTCTGCTGGGCCACGTGCGCGGCGGGTTGTCGTACGTGCTGATCGGCGCGATGTACCTGGTGTCAGGCATCTCCGGCTCCAAGGCGGCCGACATGGCGGCCATCGCGCCGGCGCTGTTCCCGGAGATGAAGAAGCGCGGCGCCAAGGAGGGCGAGCTGGTCGCGCTGCTGGCCGCCACCGGCGCGCAGACCGAGACCGTGCCGCCCAGCCTGGTGCTGATCACCATCGGCTCGGTCACCGGAGTGTCGATCGCAGCGCTCTTCACCGGCGGCCTGCTGCCGGCCGCGGTGCTGGGCCTGGTGCTGTGCGCGGTGGTGGGCTGGCGCAGCCGCGGCGAGGACTTGTCGAGCGTGCAGCGCACCGCCTGGGCGGTGGTGGCGCGGCGCTTCGCCATCGCGCTGCCGGCGCTGGCGCTGCCTTTCGTGATCCGCACCGCGGTGGTGGAAGGCGTGGCCACCGCCACCGAGGTCTCGACGCTGGGCATCGCCTATGCGGTGCTGATGGGCTTGTTCGTCTACCGCCAGTTCGACTGGCGGCAACTGTGGCCGATGCTGGTGGGCACGGCCTCGCTGTCGGGCGCGATCCTGCTGATCATCGGCACCGCCACCGCGATGGCCTGGGGCCTCACGCAGTCGGGCTTCTCGCGCTGGCTGGCCGAACTGATGGGCGCCTTGCCTGGCGGGCAGGGGATGTTCCTCGCGGTCTCGGTGCTGGCCTTCGTGGTGCTGGGCAGCGTGCTGGAAGGCATCCCGGCCATCGTGCTGTTCGGGCCGCTGCTGTTTCCCATCGCGCGCCAGCTCGGCGTGCACGAGGTGCACTACGCGATGGTGGTGGTGCTGTCGATGGGCCTGGGCCTGTTCGCGCCGCCGTTGGGCGTGGGCTACTACGCCGCCTGCGCGATCGGCCGCGCCAACCCCGACAGCGGCATCCGGCCCATCCTGGGCTACCTGCTGGCGCTGCTGATCGGCGTGATCGTGGTCGCCGCGGTGCCCTGGATCTCGATCGGTTTCCTGTAGAGCGGATCGCGACAACATCGTGTTGCAGGGGCAGCCGGCAGCCGCGCTAGCGTCGGCCGCATGTTTGGCCGCTCCTCCTCCGTCATCGTCGATTCGTACAGCGCACGCCGCGCGCGCAAGAAGCTGCCGCGCTGGCTGCTGCTGTTGTCGGCCGGCATCGCCGCCGGCGCCGCCGGCGTGTTGCTGGCGCAGCAGCGCTGGCTGCCGCCACGCTTGAGTGCCGCCGAGTCGGCACGCCTGACCAGCGCCTTCGACCAGGCCGACCGCGAGCGCCTGCAGCTGCGCCAGCAGCTGGCCGAGACCCAGGCCCGGCTGCAGCAGGCGCAAGGCCAGGTGCAGCAGCTCGGCGAGACCGATCAGGCTCGCCAGCGCCAGCTGGCCGCGTTGCGCGAGGACTTCGGCGCGCTGGTCGACGCCCTGCCGCCCGACCCGCGCGGCGGCGCGGTGCAGGTGCGCGCCGCGCGCCTGCGCGCCGAAGGCGGCCGGCTGCTCTACGACATCGTGCTCACGCGCGCGGCCGCCGCGCCCTGGAACGGCGTGCTGCAGCTCGTGCTGAGCGGCAGCGCCGGCGCCAACGCGAATGCGAGCGCGCGGCTGGAGCCGCTGCCGGTGCGCATCGAGCGCCACGCCAGCCTGCGCGGCAGCCGCCCACTGCCCGCGGGGCTGGACCCGCGCCAGGTCAGCATCCAGGTGCTCGACCGGCCGCAGGGCCAGTTGATGGGGATGCGGGTGATGAACCTGCGCTGAGGCCAGGGCCTCCGGGTCGCGCTCCTAGAATCGTCGCCGATCGTTTCTCTTCCCTCGCTGCAAAGGATGACCATGCGCGACTACCTCAAGTTCTACATCGACGGTCAGTGGGTGGACCCGGCCGTGCCCCGCACGCTGGACGTGATCAACCCCGCCACCGAGGCCGTGGCCGGCCGCATCAGCATCGGCTCGGCGGCCGACGCCGACCGCGCGGTGCAGGCCGCGCGCCGCGCCTTCGATTCGTACTCGCAGACGACGGTGGCCACGCGCATCGCCCTGCTGGAGACGGTGATCGCCGAATACCAGAAGCGCTACGCCGACATGGCCGCCGCGATCACCGAGGAGATGGGCGCCCCCGCGGTGCTGGCACAGAAGGCGCAGGCCGCGATGGGCCTGGCCCATCTGCAGACCGCGCTGGCGGTGCTGAAGGACTATCACTTCGAAGAGCAGCGCGGCAGCACGCTGATCCGCAAGGAGCCGATCGGCGTCTGCGCCTTCATCACGCCGTGGAACTGGCCGGTCAACCAGATCGCCTGCAAGGCCGCGCCGGCGCTGGCCGTGGGCTGCACGATGGTGTTGAAGCCCAGCGAGATCGCGCCCTTCTCGGCGCAGATCTGGACCGAGATCCTGCACGCCGCCGGCGTGCCGGCCGGCGTGTTCAACCTCGTCAACGGCGACGGGCCCGGCGTCGGCAGCGCTTTGAGCGCACACCCCGAGGTCGACATGGTGTCGTTCACCGGCAGCACGCGCGCCGGCATCGAGGTGGCGCGCAACGCCGCGCCCACGGTCAAGCGCGTGCACCAGGAGCTCGGCGGCAAGAGCGCCAACATCATGCTGCCCGATGCCGACTTGAAGCGCGCCGTCACGGCCGGCGTGCGCAGCGTGATGACCAACTCCGGCCAGAGCTGTAACGCGCCGACGCGGCTGCTGGTGCCCAACAGCCGCATGGACGAAGCCCTGGCGATCGCCCGGCAGGTGGCAGAGGCCACCACGGTGGGCACGCCCGAGAGCGGCGCCGCGCTGGGCCCGGTGGTCTCGGCCGCGCAGTGGGACAAGATCCAGACGTTGATCAGCAAGGGCCTCGAAGAAGGCGCGACGCTGGTCGCCGGCGGCCCCGGCCGGCCCGCGGGGCTGGACAAGGGCTACTACGTCAAGCCCACGGTGCTGGGCGGCGTCAGCAACCGCATGACCGTCGCGCGCGAAGAGATCTTCGGCCCGGTGCTGGTGATCATCGGCTACGACGACGTCGAGCAGGCGATCCAGATCGCCAACGACACGCCCTACGGCCTGGCGGCCTACGTCTCGGGCAGCGACCTGGAGCAGGCGCGCGCGGTGGCGCGCCGCCTGCGCGCCGGCCAGGTCAACATCAACAGCGCGCCGACCGACCTGATGGCGCCGTTCGGCGGCTTCAAGCAGTCGGGCAACGGCCGCGAGTGGGGTGACCACGCGTTCGGCGAGTTCCTGGAAGTCAAGGCCATGCTGGGCTACGCGCCCAAGCAGGCCTGACCTCGAATTCAGCGCCGCGTCAGCGTCCTCAGCCGCGGGCCCGCACCGGGTTCGCGTCCTGCGAGATGTAGATCTCCACGCGACGGTTGAGCGCGCGGTTGGTGTCGGTGTTGTTGTCGGCGATCGGGTATGACTCGCCGTAGCCGCGCACCGCGATGCGCACCGGCTCGACGCCCATGCCGACCAGCGCCGACGACACCGCTTCGGCGCGGCGCTGCGACAGCAGCAGGTTGGCGCTGTCACTGCCCACGCTGTCGGTGAAGCCTTCGATCAGCACCTTGCGCTCGGGGTGTTGCTGCAGATAGGCGGCCAGCTTCTGCAACGAGGCCCGTGCGCTGGGCTTGACGTCGGCGCGGCCGAACTCGAACAGCACGTCGCCCAGCGTGACCAGCATGCCACGCGGGGTGGCCTTGGCCTGCAGATCGGCAAGCTGCTGCTGCAGCTCCATCGCCTGCTGGCGCGCGCTGGCCTCGTTGGCCTGGGCCTGGGCGGCCTGCATGCGCGCCGCGTCGGCCTGGGCCTGCGCATCACTGGCCTGCTGCTGCGCGGCCACGGCCTGCTGCTGCGCGCTGCTGGCCTGCTGCTGCGCCATCGAGGCCTGCTGGCGCGCGCTGCTGGCATCGGCCTGCGCGCGCGCGGCCTGCGCCTGGGCGCGGCGCGCCTCGGCAGCGCGGGCGTCGGCGCGGGCGCGCTCGCGGTCGGCCTCGGCGCCCTTGATGGCCTCTTCGTTCTGCTTGGCCTGGGCCACCGCGATCGCGGTCTCGGCCTGGCGGCGCGCCACGTAGGCGGTGCTTTCCACGTCGGCCAGCGCTTCACCCTTGGCGTTGAGCTCGTCGGCACGACGCAGGCTGTCGCCGGCGCGCTTGAGCTCCAGCGGCGCGTTGCTCAGCACCTGGGCGTTGGACTGCGCGCGCTGCACGGCGTCGCGCGCGGCCAGCAGTTCCGGCGGCGGCGGGCGGTTGCTGGCGCAGGCGGCCAGCAGCGCGGCGGCGGCCAGGGTCGACAGCTTGAGGACGGTCTTGTTCATGAGGGATCTCCTTGGGGCTGTCTTCAGGGCTTGTTCAGCTCGGTGCGCAGCACGCGGATGCTTTCGCGCAGCTCGCCCAGCGCGGTGTCGGACCGCTTGCTGCGGGCGCGCGCCTCGGCCAGCGCGGCGTCGGCCTCGGCCTGCTCGGCCAGTTGCCGGGCCAGCGCGTAGTCCTTGTCGTCCATCGCGCGGTTGGCGCGGGTCAGCTTGTCGCGTGCGGCCGCGATCTCCACCGGCGCATCGGCCGCGGCCGATGCACTGGCCCGGTCCACGGCGGCGCGGCTGACCGCCATCTGCTCACGCGGCGGCGGCACGCTGGAACAGGCGGCCAGCGCGAGGGCGGCCAGACTCAGCGCCGCCAGCGCGGCGCGCGGCGCGGTTGAGCGGCGGAAGGTGTTCTTCATGGATGCAGCTCCTGCAAAAACGCGGCCCTGATCTCGGGCCGTCGGTGCAGCCGATCATCCACGCGCAGCCCGCGCCACACCATCGGACGGCGGCGGCCACGGTGGTCGGAGAAGGCCTACAGGCCTGCAGCACCGCGTGCGGCGGCTGCAGCAAGGCTTGGACCGCGATCGAAACGTCGGCCCGGCGCGCGGGTGCACACTGCGTGGACCGACGACCCAACCCACTCGCCAGGAGACCCGCCATGCCCCGCCCCAGCATCGCCGACAAGCGCCGCCAATTCCATGCGCTGCACGCCAGCGGCTGCTTCCTGATCCCCAACCCCTGGGATCAGGGCAGTGCGCTGATGTTGCAAGGCATGGGCTTCCAGGCCCTGGCCAGCACCAGCTCGGGCTTTGCGTGGTCGATCGGCCAGGCCGACAACCGCATCGAGCGCGAGCAGGCGCTGGAACACCTGGCCGCGCTGGTGGCGGCCACCGACGTGCCGATCAACGCCGACTTCGAAAACGGCTTCGGCGCCACGCCGGCCGCGGTGGCCGCCAGCGTGACGCTGGCGGTGGCCACCGGCGTCGCGGGGCTGTCGATCGAGGACAGCAGCGGCGACGCGGCGCAGCCGCTGTTCAGCGTCGACGACGCGCGGCAGCGCATGCAGGCGGCGCGGCGCGCGATCGATGCCGCAGGCGGCGACACGCTGCTGGTCGGCCGCGCCGAAGGCCTGCTGTGGGGCCGCACGGACCTCGACGAGATCATCGCGCGGCTGCGCGCCTATGCCGATGCCGGCGCCGATTGTCTGTATGCGCCCGGGCTGCGCGAGCCGGCGCAGATCCGCCGCGTGGTGGAGGCCGTTGCACCCAAGCCGTTGAACCTGCTGGTCGGCTGGAGCAGCGAGTTGACGTTGGACTCGATCGGTGCGTTAGGCGTGCGCCGCGTCAGCGTCGGCGGGGCTTTGGCGCGCGCGGCCTGGGGCGGCTTGCTGCGCGCCGCGCGGACGCTGCAGCAGGGGCGCTTCGACGGCTTTGCCGACGCCGCGCCGGGCAGCGAGCTGAACGCTTTCTTCGACAAGCCGCAAGCCTAGCTTTCGTCGCTGAAGATCTGCTGCGAGGCCTGCACGGCCGCAACGTCGAGCATCCCATGCACCTCGGGCTGCACCGCGGCGGCGGCAACGGCCGAGAGGGTGACGAGCAGCGTGACCAGCGGGGCCAGGACGCGGCGGGTGGTGAGGCGTTCCATCTGCATGTCTCCAGCTTCGCTTCGATGGCCTGAAGGATCCGCGGCAGCCGCTGTCGCGCCCATCGTCCGGCGCCGGATCCGGTTGTCGGACAAGGCCGACACGCTCCCATCTTTTGACATGAGCGGCTCGTTTGGCACCCCTAGAGTCGCCGGCCTCGCGATCGGTCCCCGACGGGGGTGTTTCGATGCAGCAGATCCGGCAACTGATGATTCGCGGCCAGCTTGGCCTGTCCGACACGGGCCGCGCGCTGCCGCGCTGGCTGGCGCAGGCCCGCCACGAGTGCGCCAGCGTCGGCGTGGCCGGCGGCCTGCTGTTCGACGGCGAGAGCTGGTTGCAGTTGTTCGAGGGGTCGCCAGCGTCCGTGGACGCGCTCTTGAAGCTGCTGCAGGCTGCGCCGGCCCTGGGGCCGCAGGACGTGCTGCTGGATCGCAGCCGCGACGGCGAGCCACAGGCCGGCGAACGCTGGCTGATCGGCTACGTCGACCCGCCGCTGGTGGACGACGTGGCGACGCTGGCGCAAGACCCCGGCGCCAACGCCGTGGCGGCCTTCATCGCGGCGCTGGCGGTCTGCGATGCGAGCTGACGCTCAGCTGCCGCGCCGCGGCAGTTGCTGCAGCAGTTGGCGGTCGAGCGCGAACTGCTCGCGCAGCATGCCGAACGACAGGTCCAGCGCCCGGCGACGCTGCGCCGTCCACAAGCCGGCGGCGCTGAGCAGCGGCACCGCCGGCGCGGCGGCCAGCGCCCAGGGCGCGGGCATCTGGTCCAGCGGCAGCACGGCCAGCAGCAACAGGGCCACGCCGCCCAGCACCAGCGCCAACGCCGCGCAGCCCAGCGCGGCGCCGGCCAACAGGCAGCGCAGGCGCAGACGCAGCGCCGCCTCGGTGGCCTCGGCGGAAGCCAGCTCCAGGTATGCGCCGGCGTGCTCTGCCAGCAGTTCCGGCCGCGTCGCCAGGGTCTTGAACAGCGGGTGCAGGAACATCATGGCGGCAGGCCTCGTCTGGGTTCGCGCCAGCGTAGCCAACGCCGGACGCGCCGCCCAGCGGCTGACGCCGCCTGCCGCGGTAGGCGGCGTCCTACGCCGGCGTCGATGCCGTGCCGTCGAAGGTGGGCAGCCGCGCGCTGACGGTGGTGCCGGCCCCGGGCTCGGACTGCAGCCGGAACTGCCCGCGCTCGGCCTCGACGCGATAGCGCATGCCCAGCAAGCCGTGGCTGCCGGGCCGCGGGCCGCGGGACTGGAAGCCCACGCCGTTGTCGCGCACGCTCACGCGCACCTGGCCGTCGCAGTCGTCGAGATGCACCTCCACTCGGTTGGCCTGGGCGTACTTGGCGACGTTGGTCAGCGCCTCCTGCACCAGGCGGAAGACGGTCAGCTCGGCGCCCGGCGCCAGCCGCACCGGCTGCAGCGCGGCGTCGACCGCGATGCCCGAGCGCTCGCTGAACTCGCGGCACAGGATCTCCAGCGCCGGCATCAGCCCCAGGCTGCTGAGCGTGGACGGGCGCAGGTCCTCGATGATGCGGCGCTTGAGCGCAATGCCGCTGTTGAGCGACTCGGTCAGGTGCGTCAGCCGTGGCACCAGGTCGGGTGCCGACTGCTGCAGCTTGGGCCGGATGCGCGCCACGTCGAGCTTGGCCGCGGTGAGCAGCGCGCCCAGCTCGTCGTGCAGGTCGCGCGCCAGGCGCGCGCGCTCGTCCTCGCGCGCGGTCTGCAGGTGGCGGGCCAACTCGGTCAGCTCGGCGGTGCGGCGCAGCACCTCCTGCTCCAGGCGGTCGCGCTCGGCCTGCACGGCGGCCTGGCGCTCGCCCCGCTGTTCGTCGAGCTGGCGGCCCTGGCGCACGAAGAGGATCAGCACCATCAGGCTCACCGCGGTGAGCGTGGCCACGCCGATGCGGTTGAGCAGCAGGGTGTCGAACACGTTCTGCAGCCCTTGCGCGATGCGCTGGTTCTGCTGCGCGGTGAGCGCCTCGCCTTCTTTCAGCAGTTGCTCCATCAGCTCGCGGCCGATGCCCGAGCGCACGACGTCCACCGCGGCCTCGTGGCGGCCCTGCTGCGCAAGGCGCAGCACCTCTTCCATCTCGCTGAGCTTGGCGTTGACCAGCTCGGCCACGCGCCGGCGGTGCGCCTCGGCCTGCTCGTCACCGAGCCGGATGTAGGCCGTCTCCAGCTTGCCCAGGATGGCCTGCACGTCGGCGCGCGCCGACTGGTAGGGCTGCAGGTACTCGTCGCCGCCGGTCAGCAGGAAGCCACGCTTGCCCGACTCGGCCGCGCTGAGCCGCTGCAGCATCTGCACCAGTTGCAGCCGCGCCTGGCCCCTGTCGACCAGGCGCACCAGGCCGCTGTCGGCGCCGCGGTAGGCGGCCTCGCTGATGCCCAGCATCAGCGCGGCCACCACCACGGCCGCGGGAATGGCCAGCGCGCTGTGGCGCACACGCTCGATGAACGCCAGTAGTCTGCCGTCCATGGCCTACACTCCTTTGAACTTGTTCTTGCCGTTGCCGGCTGTGGTGGAGCGCTCATGATCCGAATCGGAATCGTCGACGATCATGCGATCGTGCGCACCGGCCTCAGGCAGTTTTTCTCGGAGCAGGTGGACCTGCGCGTCACCGGCGAGGCCGCCAACGGCCGCGAGGCGTTGAACCTGGTGCGCGGCGGCGAGGTCGACGTGCTGCTGATGGACCTGTCGATGCCCGACCAGGGCGGCGTCGACGCGCTGGCGGCGATCAAGGCGCGCGCGCCGGACCTGCCGGTGCTGATTCTCTCGGGCTTCCCGGAGACGCACTACGCCACCACGCTGCTCAAGCAGGGCGCGGCCGGCTACCTGAACAAGGAGTGCGACCCGGAAGAGATCGTCAAGGCGATCCGCACCGTCTACCGCGGGCGCAAGTACATCACGCCGGCGGTGGCCGAGCTGTTGGCCGACACGCTGGGCGGCGACACCGACAAGCTGCCGCACGAGCTGCTGTCGGAGCGCGAGTTCCAGGTCTTCCTGCGCCTGGCCAAGGGCGAGACCATCGGCAACATGGCCGACAGCATGTCGCTGAGCGTCAAGACCGTCAGCACCTACCGCACGCGGGTGATGGAGAAGATGAACCTGTCGTCCAACAGCGACCTGACCTACTACGCGCTGAAGAACGGGCTCATCCAGTAGCCGCCGCGCCGGCACCCCCATCAGCCGGACCTCGCGGCGCTGATGTCTTCGCAGTAGGCCAGCAGTTCTTCCAGTTCGGCCGATTTGTCGAACACGCGGTCGGCGCCGAGTTGCAGGCAACGCCGGCGCATGTCGGCGGTGGCATAGTTGGTCAGCACCACCAGTTGCAGTCGTGGCCGCGCAGCGCGCGCCTCGCGCAGCACCTCCAGCCCGCTGCCGGACTTGAGGAAGATGTCGATGATCATCAGGTCGCAATCGGTGTCTTGCTGCAGCCAGTCGAGCGCACCGCGTTCGTCCTCGGCATGACCGACGATCTGTGCGCCCAGCATTTCCTCCAGCGTGGCCACGAGGTTCTGGCGGATCAGCGGGCTGTCTTCGACAACGAAGCAGCGCATGGCAGGCGTGGCCATTTTTGAGTTGGGATCTGCCGCGATTATCGACAGCTCTCCACGCTGCGCGGCTGGTGTGTCGCTGAGTTTCATGTCGGATGACTCCTACACGGGTCTGGCGGCGGCATGGTTCAACCTGCACCCTTTCTGGCCAGCACCTTGCGGCAGCCGGCCGCCGCCGGCTCGGCGTCGCCGTCGCCGGCGTCCATCAGCGGCAGCAGCGCGGCCAGCGGGTTGAGCATCGCCAGCAGCGCCGCGGGCACCAGGCGGCGGGCGATCGGCGCCTTGTCCACCGAGACCTGCGGCGCGCCCAGCGTGCCGCGCACGCGCAAGGGCGAGCGCAGCGCCAGCGGGCTGAAGTCCTTGGGCTCGACGCGGACCACGAGGTCGAGCCGTTCGTCGGCCAGCGACAGCGAGCCCTCGGCCCACACGGTGGAGTCGCGCGTGTCGACCACCAGCACGCGCGGCAGCACGCGGCCGTGCTGGATGTCGAGGTCGGCCGCGCCGCAGTCGATGCGCAGCGCATCGTCGCCTCGCACCATCACGCCCAGCGCCTGCGCGAGGTCCAACCCGGCCACCTCGATCGCCAGGTGCGAGATGCTGCCGTGGCTCAGCACGCCCCAGCTGCGGCCGTCGGCGCTGGCCAGCAACTCGGCGGTGGAGTTGCCCTGGCCCTTCAACTGCACGCGCCCGGCCAGGCGGCCGGCCACGTAGGGCGGCTGCTTGTCGCCGCGCTGAAGGGCGTGGATCCACTGCTCCAACACCAGCCCACGCACGCCCAGGTCCACGTCCCAGTGCGCCCGGCGGGCGCGGCCGTCCAGCCGCACATGGCCGTCCAGCCGGCCTTGCGCCAGGCGGGCATCGAGTTCGTCGATCAGCAGCACGCCGTCCTTCAGGCCCAGGTGTGCGCGCAGCGGCTGCACCGAGTCCAGCCCGGGATGGCCCAGTTCCAGGCGGTCGAGCGCGATGCGCACGTCGGCCTGCATCGCGCTCAGCGACGGCAGGTCGAAAGGCCGGTCGGGCAGCACCTTGGCGCCGTGCGGCGGCGTCGCCGCGCCGCTGGGTGCGCGCGTGCCGATCGCCGGGCCCAGGTCCTGCAGCCACAGCGCGCGGCCGCGCAGTTCGCCGGTCAGCACCGGCTTGGCAGCGGGCGGCTTGTCGAACACGAAGTCGCCCGCGAGGTCGCTGCGGCCGACGCGCGCCTGGCTCACCGTGGCCTGCCAGCGCGTGCCGCTGTGCTGGATGCGGCCCTGCATCGAGAAGGGCGCGGTGGTGGGCAGCGTGATCTGCAGCGGCTGCCCCACCGCAGCCAGCGAGGGGCCGGAGAGCCCGAAGCTGCCGTCCAGCCGCGCGCCGCCCATCGGGTCCTGCAGCCGGCCTTCGAAGTGCATCCGTGCCGCGCCGGCCTCCACGTCCAGCGTGACGGGCAGCGCCACCCCGCGGTCGCCCAGCGCCTGTTCGGTCAGCGCCGCGCCGGCGCGCAGCGTCGCCTTGACGGGCGCGTCGCGCAGCGTGCCGGTGGCGTCCGCCAGCCAACCGCCGGCCGGCGGAGGCTGGCTGGCCACGTTGCCGTCGAGCCGCAGCGCCTGCTGGCGGTCGAGCAAGGTCCAACGGCCCTGGCCCACCGACAACTCGCCGATCTGCACGCCCTCGATGTCTTGCGCCGCGGCCGCCGACTCGCCGCTGGCCAGCGGCTTGCCGAACTGCCAGCTCGCGCGGCCATCGGCCCGGCGTTCGAGCTGAAGCTGCAAGGCCTGCGCGCCGAGGCGCTGCAGCCGCAGCGGCCGGCCGCCGCTGGCCGCCCACAGGTCGCGCCAGCGCAGGTCCAGCTCGAGCTGCTGCGCATCGAGCATCGGGCCGAGCTGGCTCCAGTCCGGATTGCCGACGACCAGCCGCTGCAGACGCAGCCGGATGCCGCCCAGCAGGTGCAGCCTGAAAGCGCCAGCGCCCGGAGCCAGCTCGACGCTGCGCTCCAGGCGCTTGGCCGCATACGACGCGGCAGGGCCAGCGAGGAAGGGCCATCCGAGGTATTCGGCCAGCCCCAGCCCCACCAGCAGTGCCGCGGCGATGCCGGTGGTCGCGATCAGCGCGCGGCGCTTGCGCATTTGCGGTCAGCGGCCTCGAGGGGCCGCCGCCTCCAGCAACGATCACTTGTCCCAGCGATCGCCGATGCCGCGCTCCCAGCTCGCGAGCTGCTTCTCGGCGTCATCCTTGGCGATGCCGTAGCGCTCCTGGATCTTGCCGGCCAGTTGCTCGCGGCGGCCGGCGATGACGTCCATGTCGTCATCGGTCAGCTTGCCCCACTGCTCGCGGACCTTGCCCTTGAGCTGCTTCCAGTTGCCTTCGACGCGTTCCCAGTTCATGAATGTTCCTTTCCAGGGGTGGATGAAGAAATGGCGGCCCGGCTCAACGCCGCTCAGCTACGCACCACGATCTGGTTCTTGACCGACTTCACGCCCTTGACGTTGCGCGCGATGCTCTCGGCCGACGCGCGCTCGCCCGAGCTCTTGGCAAAGCCGGACAGCATGACCTCGCCATTGAGCGTCTCCACCGAGATGGCGGAGGCATCCACCTGCTTGTTCTCGACGAATTTGGCCTTGACCTCGGCGGTGATGACCGAGTCGTCGACGTAGGCGCCGACGCTTTGCTGGTCACGCGTGACCGCGCAGCCGGGCAGCACGACGAGGGCGGCCACGGCGGTGATCAATGCGGCGAGGGTGTTGCGAGCGATCATGATTCGGTTCTCCTGTGTTTGCCTGGTACGTGGATCGGCGCGCGCCGACCTCGGTCGCATCGCCTTCGGTGCACCAGCGCTGCTTGTGCATCCGATGACCGGGACTCTAGGCAGCACACCCTGGCGCCGGCATCGGACGGCGCAGGCGGCGCTTGTAGGACGGCGACCCGTCGCGCTGAGAGCCGGCGCCGGCCGTGCCGACCGCGACGACCGTCAGTAGCTCGCCGGCTCGCCCTTGGCCGGCACGCCCACGCCCAGCAAGGCAAAGGGGCCGCGGCCGCTGCAGGCCGTCAGCAGGCCCAGCACGCGGCCGGGTTCGTCGCCCACCATGGCCCAGTCGAAGCGCCAGGTCCAGTTGGGCGCACCCATGGTACCGGGCGTGTTCATGCGGTGCTCGCTGCCGAGGCCCAGCACGTCCTGCAGCGACACGATGGCCAGGTGGGCCACCGAGTTGAAGGCGGCGCGGATCATCGCCCAGTGCACGTCGTGCGCGCCGCAGGCGAGGTAGGTGCCGGCGAAGCGGCGCTCGCGCTCGGGCGCCGCGGCCCACCAGCCCTGCACGGTGTCGTTGTCGTGGGTGCCGGGATACACCACCGAGCGCGGCTCGTACCGGTGCGGCAGGTACTCGTGCTCGCCGTCGCCGGCAAAGGCGAACTGCAGCAGCTTCATGCCCGGCAAGCCCAAGGCCTGGCGCAACTCGTGGACGTCGGGCGTGATGAAGCCCAGGTCCTCGGCGACGATGGGCAGTTCGCCCAGGGCGGTGGCGATGGCGTCGAACAGCGGCCGCCCCGGGCCCGGCCGCCAGCGGCCGCTGCGGGCGTCGGGCTCGCTGGCCGCGATCTCGTAGTAGCCGGCAAAGCCGCGGAAGTGGTCGATGCGGAAGGCGTCGGCCTGGTGCAGCATGCGTTGCACGCGCGCAATCCACCAGGCCCAGCCTTCGGCGGCCATGCGGTCCCAGCGGTACAGCGGGTTGCCCCAGCGCTGGCCGAGCGGGCCCATCGGGTCCGGCGGCACCCCGGCCACCACGGTGGGCAGGCAATCGTCGTCCAGCATGTAGAGGTCGGGGCGCGCCCAGCAGTCGGCGCTGTGGTGGGCCACGAAGATCGGCAGGTCGCCCAGGATGCGCACGCCGCGCTCGTTGGCATAACGTTTGAGCGCACTGCACTGCTCGTCGAACTGCCATTGCACGAACTGCCAGAAACCGATCTCGGCCGCGTGCTGCTGGCGCGCGTGCGCCATCGCATGCGGCTCGCGCCGGCGCAGGCCTTCGGGCCAGGTCCACCAGGGGCGGCCGGCGAGCGCCGTCTCCAGCGCCATGAACATTGCGTAGTCGACCAGCCAGTGGACATTGGCGCGGCACCAGGCGGCATAACGCTGAAGATGATCGCCATCGGCGGTGGCGAAGAAGCCGGCCGCGGCGGCGCGGAGCTGCCGCATGCGCCAGGGGCCGACGCGCCCGAAGTCCACCCGCCGGGCCTCGAAGCCGCCCTCGGGCAGCTCGGGCGGCGGCAGCCAGCCGGCTGCAACCAGCGGCTCCAGCGCCACCATCAGCGGGCTGCCGGCGAAGGCCGAGACGCTCTGGTAGGGCGAGTCGCCGGGACCGATCGGCGTCGTGGGCAGCCATTGCCACAGGCTTTGCCCGCAGTGCTGCAGCCAGTCGACGAAGTGACGCGCCGCCGGCCCGAAGTCGCCGATGCCGTGCGGCCCGGGCAGCGAGGTGAGGTGCAGCAGCACGCCGGCGGCGCGTTGGTCGAGGTTCATCGGACAGACATGGTAGCGGCGGCCAGGGCCGCCAGGCCCGCCGCAGGGCCGCCCTTCAGCGGTGCCATCATCGCAGCACCGCCGGACGACGCCCCCGCCATGGACGACCTCGACCACCAGTTGATCGCGCTGCTGCGCCAGAACGCGCGGCTGCCGCTGGCCACGCTGGCGGCGCGGCTGAAGGTCTCGCGCGGCACGGTGGGCAACCGGCTGCGCAAGCTGGAGGAGCAGCAGGTCATCGTCGGCTACGGCCTGCGGCTGCGGCCCGACGCCGAGCCGGCGCAGATCCGCGCCTGGATGGGCGTGCTGGTCGAAGGCAACCAGACGCGTGCGGTGATCGCCGGGCTGCTGGGCGAGCCGGGCGTGCAGTCGCTGCACGACACCAACGGCCGCTGGGACCTGCTCGCCGAGATCCGCGCCCGCGACATGGCCGAGCTGTCGCAGGTGCTGGAGCGGGTGCGGCTGATCAAGGGCATCGCCAACACCGAGACCAGCATCCTGCTGACCTCCTACCGATGAAGTGGATCGACGCCGCCGCGGTGGCCGCCGCGCTGCCCTTCGAGCGCCTGGTGCCGGCGCTGCGCACGATGTTCGCCGCCGGCTGCGAGGTGCCGCCGCGCCAGGTGCTGCGTTGGGGCGACGGCCGCGGCGGCGAAGTCACCTCGCTGGTGATGCCGGCGTGGCAGGCGCCCACCGCCGCAGCGCCGGGTTTCTACGGCGTGAAGGTCATCAACATCGCGCCCGGCAACGCGGCGCGCGGCCTGCCGGGGCTGCATGCGAGCGTGCTGCTGCACGACGCCGCCAGCGGCCGCCCCTTGGCGCTGCTGGACGGCGACGAGATCACCGTGCGCCGCACCGCGGCGGCGTCCGCGCTGGCGGCCTCGTTCCTGGCGCGCGCCGATGCCGCCCACCTGCTGGTGCTGGGCGCCGGCCGCGTGGCGGCGCGGCTGCCGGCGGCCTATGCCGCGGTGCAGCCGCTGCGGCAGGTCAGCGTCTGGACGCGGCGGCCGCAAGCGGCGGCGGCGCTCGCCGCGCAATGGCAAGCCGAAGGATTTGCGGCGAAGGCCGTGGCCGACCTGGCGACCGCCGTGGCCGCGGCCGACATCGTGAGCTGCGCGACGCTGGCGACCGCGCCGCTGGTGCATGGCAAGTGGCTGCGACCGGGCAGCCACCTCGACCTGATCGGCAGCTTCACGCCGCAGATGCGCGAAGCCGACGACGACTGCCTGCGCGGCGCCGCGCTCTTTGCCGACACCGAGGAGGCCTTGAGCAAGAGCGGCGACCTGCTGGGCCCGCTGTCGCGCGGCGTGATCGCGCCGCAGGACCTGCGCGCGACGCTGGCGGCGCTGTGCCGCGGCCAGCATCCGGGCCGCAGCAGTGCGGCCGAGCGAACGGTGTTCAAGTCCGTGGGCAGCGCGCTCGAAGACTTGTGCGCCGCGGTGCTGGCTTATCGCGGCAGCGCCGCTTCATGACGTTCTCGTAACTCGTTAGCAACAGCGGCCGCTGCCGGCGGCGCCAGCAACCCGAACAGGTTCTTGGGATCGTCCGCTGCCGGCAGCAGCGCCAGCGGCGTGCCCAGGCCCAGCGCCGGCGCGGTCTCGGCCAGCCAGCACAGCGTGGCATGGTCTTCGAGCGCGAAGCCGACCGAGTCGAACACCGTCAGCTCGGCGTCGCTGCGCCGGCCCGGCGCCAAGCCGCTGAGCACGCGCCACAGCTCGGTGACGGCGAAGTCGGCCGGCATCTGCTGGATCTCGCCTTCGACGCGCGTCTGCGGCTCGAACTCGACGAACACCGACGCCGCCTGCAGCACGCCGCGGTGCAGCTCGGTCTTGCCCGGGCAGTCGCCGCCGACGGCGTTGAAGTGCTGGCCGGGCTCGGTCATCTCCGGCGTGATGATGGTCGCGCGGGTCTTGTCGGCGGTGATCGTGGTCACGATGTCGGCGCCGCGCACCGCGTCTGCCGTGCTCGCGCAGCGCTGCAGCGCCAGGCCCTGGCCGGCCAGGTTGGCCTGCAGCTTGGCGGTGGCCGCGGGGTCGACGTCGAACAGCCGCAACGCGCGGATGCCCAGCAGGTCGCGGAAGGCCAGCGCCTGGAATTCGGCCTGCGCGCCGTTGCCGATCAGCGCCATCGTGCGGCTGCCGGCGCGCGCCAGGTGGCGCGCCGCCAGCGCCGAGGTGGCCGCGGTGCGGATCGCAGTGGCCAGCGTCAGATCGGCCAGCAGGCGCGGCACGCCGGTGTCGACGTCGGCCAGCACGCCGAAGGCCATCACCGTCGGCAGCCCGAGCGCGGTGTTCCTGGGGTGGCCGTTGACGTACTTGAAGCTGTAGCGCTGCGCGTCGGCGACCGGCATCAGCTCGATCACGCCCGCGGCCGAATGGCTGGCCGCGCGCGGCTGCTTGTCGAACTCGGCCCAGCGCCGAAAGTCCTGCTCGATGCGCGCCGCCACCGCGGCGATGCAGCGCGGCAGGCCGAGGCGGCGCACCAGGCGGATCAACTCGGGCGCGCCGAGAAAGAGGGTGTGCGTGCTGGGCGTGGATGAGATGGGTGTGGATGCGGTGGGTGTGGATGCGGTCATCGCGGTCTCCATGCGCGGATGGCTGCAGTCTGCGCGCCGGCACGGCCCAACGGCAAGGCGCCAGAACGTCAGCCGCGGCGCCGCGGGCTGGCGTTGCGGCAGCGCGCGCTGGCGGTTTGCGCAAGACGAGCGCCGGTTATCCTGCCCGCATGGCTCGCCCATCGCTTTCGCCGGCCCGATGAGCGCCGTCTCCCGCGCCGCGGCCTGGATGGCCGGCTGGCTGCTGCTGATGGTGGTGATCGCGGTCGCCGGCCGCGAGGCGATGCGCGAGCTGGCGGTGTTCCAGGTGATGCTGATGCGCTCGCTGATGGGCCTGGTGATGCTGTGGCCGCTGATCCACGCCGCCGGCGGCATGCGCGCGCTGAAGACCCAGCGGCTGCCGCTGCACCTGGCGCGCAACACGGTGCACTACGTGGCG
Source organism: uncultured Rubrivivax sp. (assembly GCA_964470565.1). Classification (GTDB taxonomy): domain Bacteria; phylum Pseudomonadota; class Gammaproteobacteria; order Burkholderiales; family Burkholderiaceae_C; genus Rubrivivax. The sequence continues at coordinate 67,339 of CAYYDJ010000001.1, read as the reverse complement.
CAGTACGGCTGGTTCGCGGCGCTGGCGCTGATCCCGCTGGCGCAGGTGGTGGCGATCGAGTTCACGATGCCACTGTGGTCGGCGCTGCTGGCCGCCGCGCTGCTGGGCGAGCGGTTGGACCGCTACAAGTTCGGCGCCGTCGCGCTGGGCCTGGCCGGCGTGGCGGTGATCGTTCGGCCCAGCGCCGCGGGGCTGAACGCGGGGCAGTTGATCGCGCTCGGCGCGGCCTTCGGCTTCGCGGTCTCGGTCGTGATGGTCAAGTCGCTGACGCGCAGCGACGCCGCGATCACGCTGAGCTTGTGGATGCTGGTGGTGCAAAGCGCGATCGGCCTGATCCCGGCGCTGGCGGTGTGGCGCTGGCCCTCGGCCACGGTCTGGGGCTGGATGGTGGTGGTGGCCTTCTGCGGCACCTACTCGCACTACTGCTTCGCACGCGCGATGCAGCATGCCGACGCCACCGTGGTGGTGCCGATGGACTTTCTGCGTGTGCCGCTGTCGGCGTTGGCCGGCTGGGCGATCTACGCCGAGCGGCTGGACTGGTTCACCGCCGCCGGCGTGGCGCTGATCCTCGGCGGCAACAGTCTCAACCTCAAGCGCGCGGCGCCGCGCTACGCTCGGGAGTCCCGGCCCGACCGGCCGGCCTGAGTCCTCACATCTTCGGAGGTGCATTGATGACCCACGACGCCGCCCCCTTCATGGCCGCCCGCGACTGGCTGCTGGCCCATCGCCTGGACCAGCCGGCCGCGGCCGCCGGCTTCCAATGGCCGGTCTTGACCCGCTTCAACTGGGCGCTGGACCACTTCGACGCGATGGCGCGCGGCAACGCGGCGCCGGCGCTGTGGATCGTCGACGAAGGCGGCGCCGAACAGCGTTTCAGCTTCGAGGAGTTGAGCCGCCGCTCCAACGCGGTGGCCAACCGCCTGCGCGGCCTGGGCGTGCAGCGCGGCCACGTGGTGCTGATGATGATGGGCAACGAGCCGGCGCTGTGGCTGGCGATGCTGGCCTGCATCAAGCTGGGCGCCGTGGTCGTGCCGGCCACCACGCTGCTCAGCCGCGACGACCTGCAGGACCGCTTCGAGCGCGGCGGCGTGCGCCACGTCATCGTCGACGGCAGCCTGGCCGGGCGCTTCGACGATCTGCCCGGCGGCTACACGCGCATCGCCACCGGCAACGCGGTGCCGCAAGGCTGGCTCGCCTTCGATTCGCTGCTCGACGGCGACGAGACCTTCCAGCCCGACGGCCCCACGCAGGCCAGCGACCCGCTGCTGCTGTACTTCACCTCCGGCACCACGGCCAAGCCCAAGCTGGTGATGCACACGCAGCAGAGCTATCCGGTGGGCCACTTGTCGACCATGTACTGGCTGGGCCTGCAGCCGGGCGACGTGCACTTGAACATCTCGTCGCCGGGCTGGGCCAAGCATGCCTGGAGCTGCTTCTTCGCGCCGTGGAACGCGGGCGCTTGCGTCTTCATCTTCAACCAGCCGCGCTTCAGCGCGCCGGCGCTGATCGAAACGCTGGCCACCCACCCCGTCACCTCGCTGTGCGCGCCGCCCACCGTGTGGCGCATGCTGATCCAGCAGGACCTGGCGGCCGCGCGGCCGCGGCTCAAGCTGCGCGAGCTGATCGGCGCCGGCGAGCCCTTGAATCCCGAGGTGATCGACCAGGTCCAGCAGGGCTGGGGCCTGACCATCCGCGACGGCTTCGGACAGACCGAGACCACCGCGCAGATCGGCAACGCACCGGGCCAGCCGGTGGTGCCGGGCTCGATGGGGCGGCCGCTGCCGGGCTACCGCATCGCGCTGATCGACGCCGACAACCGCGAGGTCGACGAAGGCGAGATCGCGATCCGCCTGGACCCGCCGCCGCTGGCGCTGATGCCCGGCTACTGGAACGACGCCGAGAAGACCGCCGAGGTCATGCGCGACGGCTGGTACCGCACCGGCGACGTCGCGCGGCGCGACGAGCAGGGCTACATCACCTACGTCGGCCGCGCCGACGACGTGTTCAAGTCCAGCGACTACCGCATCAGCCCCTTCGAGCTGGAGAGCGTGCTGATCGAGCACGCCGCGGTAGCCGAGGCCGCCGTCGTGCCCAGCCCCGACCCGGTGCGGCTGGCCGTGCCCAAGGCCTTCGTCGTGCTGCGCCCGGGGCACGCGCCCGACGAGGCCACGGCGCGCAGCATCTTCGACTTCCTGCGCGGCAAGCTCGCGCCCTACAAGCGCATCCGCCGGCTGCAGTTCGCCGAGCTGCCGAAGACCATCTCCGGCAAGATCCGCCGCGTGGAGCTGCGCCGCAACGAGGCCGCGGCGCGCGCCGAGGGGCGCAGTGAGGCGCTGGAGTTCGTCGACGACGGCGCGGCGGCGCGTCGCTGAGCCGGGCCGGGCCGGCCTAAGCGCCGGCACCGGCGGCAGCCACGCGCGCCACGCGCGGCTCGCGGATCGGCAGGTGCAGCAGCGCCGCGCCGATGGCCAGCACGATGTCGGCGATCCACATCGCGTCGTAGCTGCCGGTGAGGTCGAGCACGCGGCCGCCGAGCCAGGCGCCGGCGAAGCCGCCGACCTGGTGCGACAGCATCACCACGCCGAACAGCGTGGCCATGTTGGCCAGGCCGAAGAAGCGGGCCACCAGCCCGGCGGTGGGCGGCACGGTGGACAAATAGGTCAAGCCCATCGCCGCGGCGAACACCAGCACCGTGGTGCCGGTCTTCGGCGCCAGCAGGAACAGCAGCACCGCCAGCGCGCGCACCGCGTACACCAGCGACAGCAGCGACTTCATGCGCCAGCGGCCCACGGCCCAGCCCATCGCCACGCTGCCGACGATGTTGAACAGCCCCAGCAGCGCCAGCGACCAGGCGCCGTAGGCCACCGGCAGCCCGCAGGCAGCGACAACGCCGGGCAGGTGCGTGGCCAGGAAGGCGACGTGAAAGCCGCAGACGAAGAAGCCCGCGGACAGCAGCAGGAAGTCGCGCTGGCCCAGCGCCTCGCGCACCGCCGCGCGCGTGCCGACGGGCCGCACGCCGGCCGGCGCGGCCTGCAGCGCGTTGCCCCTCAGCACCCAGGCCGCGGGCAGCGCCAGCAGCACGATCAGGCCGAGGATCTGCAGCGCACCGGCCCAGCCCTGGCCGATCATCAGCGCGCCGGCGATCGGCGCCATCGCGAACTGGCCGAATGAGCCGCCGGCGTTGACGATGCCGGTGGCCAGGCCGCGTTTGTCGGCGGCCACCAGCCTCAAGGTGGCCGACATCAGCACCGCCGGCCCCGCCATGCCGGCGCCGCCAGCGGCCAGCACGCCGATCGCGAAGATCAGGCCGCCGGTCGTGGTCATGAACGGCGTCAGAAAGGTGCCCAGCGCGACCAGCGCGATGCCCGTCAGCAGCACGCGGCCGGTGCCGATGCGGTCGGCCATCATGCCGGCGAAAGGCTGCGTCAGCCCCCACCAGAGCTGCCCGAACGCGAAGGCCAGGCTGATGCTGCCCAGGCCCAGGCCGGTGGCGGTGTTCAGCGGGCCGAGGAACAGGCCCATGGTCTGGCGCGTGCCCATCGTCAGCGCAAAGACGCCGGCCGCCGCCAGCAGCACCAGCCAGGCCGGCCACGGCCGCGGCGGCGCTGCTGCGGCTGCCGCCTCGGCGGGCGCGCGGCTACTCATCGCCGTCGCCGGCTGCGCTGGCCAGCGCCAGGCGCTGCAGCGAATGGTCGACCAGCGCGTGCAGCGCCAGCACGGTGTCCGCGCCGAGCTGCTGGTTCAGCCGCAGCTGCGCCGCCTTCCAGTGGCGCTGCGCCAGCGCATGCTGCTCGCGGCCGGCCGCGGTGATGCGCACCTGGCGGCTGCGGCCGTCGTCGCCCGCCGTCTGCTCCAGCCAGCCGGCGGCGGCCAGCGGCTTGAGGTTGCGCGTCAGCGTCGAGGCATCCATGGTCATCGCCGCCGCCAGGTCGCCGGGGCGGATGGGGCCGAGGCGCAGCACGTGCGACAGCAGCGAGTACTGCGTGGTCTTGAGCCCGGCCTGCGCCAGCTCCTGGTCGTAGAGCTGCGAGACGCGGCGCCCGAGCTGGCGCAGCTTGAAGCTGGTGCAGCCCTGCGGGCGCGCGGCGGATCGGCCGGCTGCGGTCTGGTTCATCGGGATGATTGTAGCTGCAATCGTTGCATCTGCAATCAACCGCTGCTGACGTCGGTACACCCGGCGCGCCGCAGGGTCGGTCGCGCTGGCGCGGCGGCGGGGCGCGCTACGCTTGCGGCCCGCGACACCGCCGTCGCGCCGCAGCGCCGCGCAGGAGGCCCCCATGACCGAACCCGATCCCCGCATCCCCGTCCAAGGCCTGTCGCAGGTGCGCGGCCGCAGCGACCAGCCGCTGTCCGACGCCACGGTCTTCGAGTTCCTGGCCGCCACCGCCGCCCGCTGGCCGCAGCGCGATGCCGCGGTCTTCGTCGAGCAAGGCCAACGTTTCACCTGGGCCGGGCTGCAGGCCGAGGTGGAGCGCGCCGCCGCCGGTCTGGCACAGCTCGGCGTCAAGGCCGGCGACCGCGTCGGCATCTGGTCGCCCAACCGCAGCGAGTGGGTGATCACGCAGTTCGCCACCGCGCGCATCGGCGCGATCCTGGTCAACATCAACCCGGCCTACCGGCTGGCCGAGCTGGAATACGCGCTCAACAAGGCCGGCGTCAGCGTGCTGGTGACGGCCGCGGCGTTCAAGAGCAGCGACTACCTGGGCATGCTGCAGACGCTGGGCGTCGACGCCAGCGGCCGCAGCGACCGGCTGCCGCCGTTGCGCACGGTGGTGCGCCTGGGCGACGAGGCCACGCCGGGCATGCTGAACTGGCGCGCGCTGATGGCGCTGGGCGAAGGCCAGGTCGCCGCGCTGCCGGCGCCGGCGGGCTTCAAATGCCACGAGCCGATCAACATCCAGTTCACCAGCGGCACCACCGGCGCGCCCAAGGGCGCGACGCTGACGCACCACAACATCGTCAACAACGCGGTCGCGGTGGCGCGCTGCATGCGGCTGACCGAGGCCGATGCCTTGTGCATCCCCGTGCCGCTGTACCACTGCTTCGGCATGGTGCTGGCGGTGCTGGCCTGCGTGAGCGCCGGCGCCAAGATGGTGTTCCCCGGCGAAGGCTTCGAACCTGCCGCCACGCTGGCCGCGGTGCAGGCTGAAGCCTGCAGCGCGCTGCACGGCGTGCCCACGATGTTCATCGCCGAGCTGGATCACCCTGACTTCGGGCGTTATGACCTGTCGACGCTGCGCACCGGCATCATGGCCGGCGCGCCCTGCCCGATCGAGGTGATGCGCCGCGTGCAACGCGACATGCACATGACCGAGGTCACCATCGCCTACGGGATGACGGAGACCAGCCCGGTCAGCTTCCAGAGCGCCACCGACGACCCGGTGGACAAGCGCGTGACGACGGTCGGCCGCATCCTGCCGCACCTGGCGGTGAAGATCGTCGACATCGACGGCCGCGTGGTGCCGCTGGGCAAGACGGGCGAGCTGTGCACGCGCGGCTACAGCGTGATGCAGGGCTACTGGGACGACCGCCAGCGCACGGCCGACGCGGTGCGCGACGGCTGGATGCACACCGGCGACCTGGCGACGCTGGACGAGCAGGGCTACTGCAACATCGTCGGCCGCGTGAAGGACATGGTGATCCGCGGCGGCGAGAACGTCTACCCGCGCGAGGTGGAGGAGTACCTGTTCCGCCACCCCAAGGTGGCCGCGGTGCAGGTGTTCGGCGTGCCCGACGCGCGTTACGGCGAGGAGCTGTGTGCCTGGATCATCACCAAGCCCGGCGTGGACTGCAGCGAGGACGAGATCCGCGCCTTCTGCCGCGAGCAGATTGCGCACTACAAGGTGCCGCGCTACATCCGCTTCGTGCCGGAGCTGCCGGTCACGGTGACCGGCAAGCCGCAAAAGTTTCTGATGCGCGAGGCGATGGTGCGCGAGCTGGGGCTGCAGGCGCAGCGCACAGCCTGAGGCACACCAGGCCTCGGCGCCATCACGACATCAGGCGACGGCCTTCTTCACCGCGCGGCGCGCGCGCTTGACCACCGGCGCGTCGACCACCGGGGCCACGGCCTTGCGGGTGCGGCGGGCGGCCGTGCTGGCCTGCTTGCTGAGCTGCTTGCCGGCCTTGGCAGTGGCCTTGCCCGCCTTCCTCGTCACCTTTTTCACGGCCTTCTTCACCGGATGCGCGCCGGCCACGTCGGCCAGTTGGGTCGCGCCTTCGGCCAGCTTGCCGGAGAGCATCAGGCCCAGGTTGGCGGCCGGCAGGCTGAAGCTGGCCGCGGCGTCCAGGCCATTGCTGATCGCCTGCGTCTGCACCTCGGCGGCGCGCTCGGCCAGCTTGCCGAGCTGCGTGATCGCGAACTCGCTGGTGCGGGTGATGCCGGCCTCGGCACTCTGCTGCGCCACGTCGATGCCTTGCTCGGCCCACTGGCTCAGGCGGCCGCGCACGGCATCCAGGCGCTCGGCGGAACGCGGCGCCACGCGGGTGGCGCGCGGCAGCACCTGCTGCTGCACCGTGCCGTCGACCAGGCGCACCAGGCGGCGGCTGCCGGCGCCGGTGGCGGCCACCACTTCGCTGGCGGCGGTGCGGTAATTGGCCATCGTCTCGATCGTGATGCGGCTCAGGTCTTGCGTGCTCATGGAAAGCGTCCTCTCGGGTTGTCGATGGAGCGCAGTGTGGTCGCAAAGCTCTAGAGAGCCCAACCGAAACCGCGCGCTTTCGCTAGAGAGAGGTCCCTAGCGAATCGCGGCGAGCTTCGACGCCGCACGCCAATCGGCCAGCAGCTGCCGGTACCACCGCGCGCTGGACTTGAGCGTGCGCTGCTGCGTGGCGTAGTCGACGTGCACGATGCCGAAGCGCTTGCTGTAGCCCGAGGACCACTCGAAGTTGTCCATCAGGCTCCACACCATGTAGGCATCGACCGCGGCGCCGTCGTCGCGCGCATCGGCCACGGCGGCGATGTAGCGGCGCAGGTAGTCGACGCGGTCGTCGTCCTGCACCGCGCCATCGACGACCCGCGCGTCCTTGAACGCGGCGCCGTTCTCGGTGATGCGCATGCGCGCCGGAGCGTAGTCGCGCTGCAGCCGCCGCAGCAGCCGCGCCAGGCCGTCGGGGCAGACCTCCCAGCCCATGTCGGTGACCGGCAGGCCTTGCACCACCGGATCCCAGGGCCCGGCGGCGCTGACGACGATGCGCGTGTAGTTGTTGATACCGAGGAAGTCCAGCGGCTGCGCGATCGTGGCCAGGTCGCCGGGCTGCACCACCGGGGCGTCGCTGCCGAGCGCGGCGGCCACGTCGTCGGGGTAGCGGCCGTGGAACAGCGGGTCGCAGTACCAACGCAGGCTCAGGCCGTCTTCGAGGCGGGCCTTGGCGCGGTCGGCCGCCGTGTCGCTGGCCGGCTCGGTGGACGACAGGTTGAGCACGATGCCCAGCGCCGCGGGGCAGCGGTCGTCGCGCAGCGCGCGCAGCGCCAGGCCGTGGCTGAGCAGCAGGTGGTGCGCCACCTGGCAGGCGATGCGGCGCGACCTCAAGCCCGGCGCGAAGACGCCCTGCTCGTGGCCGAGCACCGCGATCACCCAGGGCTCGTTGTGGGTGGCGATCGAGGCGCAGCGCGCGCCCAGGCGGCGGGCCACGCCGCGCGCGTAGTCGACGAAGTGCTGCACCGTCTCGCGCGCCGCCCAGCCGCCGCGCTGCTGCAGCGCCTGCGGCAGGTCCCAGTGGTTCAGCGTCAGGTGCGCCGCGATGCCGCGCGCGGCAAGGCCGTCGAGCAGCCGCTCATAAAAGCGCAGCCCGGCTTCGTTCCACGCGCCCTGCCCCGCGGGCTGCACGCGCGGCCACGAGACCGAGAAGCGGTAGGCGCCGACGCCCAGCGAGGCAATGAGGTCGAGGTCGGCGTCGAGGCGGTGCACGTGGTCGCAGGCCACGTCGCCGTTGCTGCCGTCGGCGATCGCCCCCGGCACGCGGCAGAAGCGGTCCCAGATCGACTCGCCCTTGCCGTCCTCGCGCGCGGCGCCTTCGATCTGGAACGCGCTGGTGGCCACGCCCCAGATGAAGTCGCCCGGGAAGCGCGCGGCCAGCGCGGCGTCGGCCTGCGGCGGCATTGGCAGGCTATGCGGATTTGCCGCCATAGCTGACGCCCAAGCCGGCGCGCGCGTCCTGCTGGATGCCGTAGGGCGGGATCGGATAACGCAGGCCATTGGCGGACAGCGCGGCCATGCCGTCGAGCGCGCGCACGAGGTCGGCCACCGGCAGCGCCATCAGCATCTCGTCGTCCTGCACGCCGCCGTAGCGGCGCTCGGCGAAGCAGGGCAGCGCCAGGCTGGGCTGGCCGGTCTTGAGCGCGCGGCCCCAGGAATCGGCGCAGGCCGACTCGCCGACCACGCTCCAGTCGAAGCGCTGGTAGCCGCGCCATTGCAGGCCGTTGATGAAGTAGATCATCGCGCCCGGCGTGGCGTAGAAGAGCGCGATCTCCGGCGCGTCCAGCGGCACGGCGGCCGCGGCGCCTTCGGTGCGGCCCCACTTGGCCAGCGGCGCGATCAGCAGCGCCTCGTGCGTGCCGTTGGGCACCACCTGCATCGCGGCCTGGTGGCGCGCGCTGTCCTCGACGGTGGCGAACCACACGCCCGCCATCGCGCGGCCGGAGAACCATTCCTCGTCCTGCCCGCCCAGGCCCACGACGGCGCGACACTGGTCGCCCACCAGGTCGGCCGCGGTCAGGCCCACGGTCCAGCCCAGGCGCGCGGCCTGCGCCACCAGTTGGTCCAGCGTGTGCACGGCCTGCGGCCGGCGCACGCGCGGCACTTGCTGCAGCTCATCCACGCTCGCGCAGCGCTTCATCGCGAAGGGCAGTGCGCGCAGTTTCAAGGTCTGCTCAAGACGCGCGGCCAGTTGGCTGAACTGCTGCGGGGTCTGCGGGATGCCGGTGGTCATGGGTGTGCCTCATGCGGTGGCGGAGGGATTGGCTTCAGGCTAACACGTCATGTTGTCGACTCCGATGCATAACGCTCCGATTCAGAGTGCTGGCGTGGAGGGAGTGAGATGGCCTTCAGGGACGGCGCCTTCGAGTTGCTGCGCCGGGATTTCGCGCCCGGACTGCAAGCGCTGGCCGAGCAGCACCTGGATCGCCTGGGCCTGGGCTGGCGGCGGCGGGCCGCGATGCTGCGCAACCCGCGGGTGGACTTCGCCGAGCTGTGCGGTTTCGACGGCCGTCTGCAGGCCGCGCTGGAGGCGCTGGTCCAACTCGGCCCGCTGGTGCGCGAATCGCTGCGCTAGCGGCTGCACGAGCCGCTGCGCCGCGCCGAGTGCTTTGCGCTGGCCGCCGTCGCGCTGCACCTGGACGATGCCGAGCTGATCGACGCGCTGGCGGCCATCGCCCGTGCCCTGCCCGAGCTGCAGCCAGCCTGGGCCGGCGCGCTGGCCTGGGCGCCGGCGACCGCTGCCGCCTGAGCCGCGGTCGAGACGCTGCCGCCCGGGCCGCGCGTCGCCCTGGCCGCCGCGCACCATGCGGACTTTGCCGGCAGCGAAGTGCGCACCTGGGCATGGCTGCAATCGCTGCCGCCCGAGCCCGGCCACTTGGCGCTGGCCTTGCGCTGGATCCGCCTGATGAGCCGCGCCGACCTGGCTGCCGGTGCAGCGCCGGCGCTGCTGGAACACACCGATCCGGCGCTGCGATCAGAAGCCGCTGCCGCGTTGCTGGCGCTGCTGCCGGGTCAGCCGTGCGGCGCAGCCGTGGCAGTGCTGCTCGACGGGCTGCTGCACGGCCCGCCACCGCTGCGCGAGGGCGCCGGCCTGTTCCTGGCGCTGCACGCGCCGGAGCGGGCGCCGGCCTGGCTGCATGAACTGCAGGCCGATGCAGACCGCCCGCTGCGGCACAGGCTGCTGGGCTGCCTAGGCCACGCCGGCACGGTGCCCGAGTTGCGCCATGCGTTGGACGAGACCGGCGACGGCGACGCCTACAGCAGCGCGGCTAACGCGCTGGCGCTGCTGACCGGGCTGAACCTGGACGACGAGCTGGACGCTGCAGGCTTCGACGCCTGGTGGCACCGCCACGGCCCGCGGTTCGCGCCCGAGCAGCGCTGGTTCGCCGGCCAGCCGCTGTCGCCGGCCGTGCTGGCAGACGTCATCCGCCGCGGCCCGCTGCCCTGGCGCGCACTGGCGGCGCAGCACCGGCAGCGCCTGACACCTGCCGGGCCGCTGTTCCCCACCGAGCTACCGGCGCTGCAGCAACACGCCCGCCTTTCCCTCTTGGACTGAAAGGAGCCCACGATGCCCATCCCCGCGCTGAAGCCCGCTGCCGATGAAGCGGAAGCGGCCCCGCCGACGACGCCCGATGAGTGGCTGATCGAAGCGCGACAGCGCATCACCATCCGCTGCGGCCGCGCCAGCATCACGCTGCATCCCGACGGGCGGATCGCGCTCAAGGGCGACTACATCCTCAGCGATGCCGAAGGCGTCAACCGCATCGCCGGCAGCCAGATCGAGCTGAACTGATCCGCCGCCATGTGGAGCCTGGACAACCAGACGCCGTTTGCCGCCGACCGCGGCTGGGTGCGCGACGCGCAAGGCGCCGAAGTGTGGATCGTCGCCGTCAAGGCCACCTACGATCTGCTGCCCGACGGCAGCCTGCGCGTCGCGGCCGAGCAGCCGCCCCTGCACACGGGTCCGGTGCCCCACGCCGGCCGGGACGGGCTGCGCCACGAGACCGACCTGGGCCCCGCCAAGCCCGGCACCGATGTGCTGTTGCTGGGCCACGCCCACGCGCCCGGCGGGCCGGCGGCCAAGTGGGTGGACGTGGCCTGGCGCGTGGGCCCGGTGCAGCGCCGCGCGCGTGTGGCCAACGACGGCCGCTGGCTGGACTTCGGTCCCCTGCCGTCGCACGGCCCCGTGCGACGGCGCCATGCCGGCACCTACGACCAGCGCTGGCACGACGAGCGCCGGCCGCTGCCGCCCGAAGACCTGGACCCGCGCTTCTGGCAGGTGGCACCGCCGGAGCAGCAGGTACCCGGGCATCTGAACGGCGGTGAGCTGATCGAGCTGATCCACCTCACGCCGCCGGGCTTCGTGCCCGAGGGCCGGCTGCTCAGCGCCTTGCCGCGCCTGAGCCTGGATTTCCACACCCGCTTCCTCGACGGCAGTGCCGTGCACGGCCGCGCGCTGATCCACAGCGTGATCCTCGAACCCGACCACCCGCGCCTGAGCGTCGTGCACCACATGAGCCTGGAATGCCACGCCAAGGTCAACCTGCTGGAACGCACGCGCATCCGGCTCAAGCAGCGCCCCCTGGAGCGGCGGCCATGAACAGCGCACCCTGGATCGTGAGCGCCGCCTGCTGCGTGCCCCCGGGCCCGACCATCGCGCTGGCCGATGCCGCAGTGCGCGCCGGCCTGGCGCTGCGGCGCCGTCATGCCAGCTACGTCGACGCCGAGGGCGACGGCGTGCGCGTCAGCCGCTTTCAACTGGCCGACGAAGCCGCCGTCCCCGATGACGATGCCGCGCGCTGGGCCTGGCTGGCCCGCTGGGCGCTGGCGCAGCTGACGCTGGCCCTGCCCGACGACGCGCCGGCCACGCGCGCGGCCCGCCTCCGGCTGTACCTGGTGCTGCCGGACGCGCAGCGCCAGGGGCTGCCCACGGACCTGGAAGCGCAAGTCCAGGCCGCGCTGCTGCATCCCTGGTGGCCCTGGCAGTCGGTCCACGTCGTCCGCGGCGGCCACGCCGCCGGGCTGCTGGCGCTGCAGCAGGCCGCCGAGCACCTGGCCCGGCAGCCGCAGGACCTGGCCGTGCTGCTGGCCGCCGAATCCGGCCTCGGCCATCGGGCCTTGCTGCACCTGGACCTGCAAGGCCTGCTGCACGGCACGCTGCACCACGGCCCGGGCGGCAGCCTCGGCAGCCGGCCGCACGGCCGCACACCCGGCGAAGGCGCCGCCGCCGTCGCCTTGACGGCCGACCCGCGCTGGGCGGCGCGCAGTTCGGCCCGGGTGCTGGGCTGCGCCACGGCCGACGAGCCGCACACCCGCACCCGCGGCACACCTTGCACCGGCGCCGCGCTGGGCGCCGCGGCCCGGCAGGCGCACCAGCAGGCGCAGCGCTGGCAACCCGGCCCGATCGGCCGGCTGCTCGTCGACCTCAACGGCGAGACCTACCGCGCCGACGAGTTCGGCTTCACCGCGCTGCGCCTGGGCAAGACCCTGCAGGACGGCTGGCAGCACGACCTGCCGGCCCTGGCCACCGGCGACCTGAACACCGCCAGCGCGGTGGCGCACGTGGCGCTGGCTGCCTATGCGGCGCAGCAGCGGCCCACGGCCGCGCACCGGCTGGTGCTGGCCAGCTCCGACGACGCGCTGCGCGGCGCCGCCGTGATCGGCGCCACCCGCGCGCCCAGCCCCTTGTACGAGGTCCCCGAGGTCCGCCCATGGCGATCAGCATCAACATCAACGGCCTGACGCTGTGCCACCGCGGCAGCGGCGGCATCAGCCACAACACGCTGCCCGACGTCTGCAAGACGCCGGACAAGGGCATCCCGCTGCCCTACGAGAACGAGGCCTATTCGCGCGACCTGGTGCGCGGCACGCGCTCGGTGTTCGCCGACGGCGGCAACAGCATCGCCAACCTGGGCAGCCAGTTCAGCCGCAGCGTCTTCGACGAAGGTGGCCGCTTCGGCGGCATCGTCTCGGGCACGAACCTGGCCGAGACCGACTGGATCACGCATTCCTTCGACGTCTTCTTCGAGGGCAAGCCCGCCTGCCGGCTGACCGACAAGCTGTTCATGAACCACCGCAACACGGTGAACATGGCCGGCCTCAAGCAGCGCGACCTGCCCAAGGACGAGCAGGCGTTCTACGATGAGCTGTGCCAGATGGCCTGCGACTGCCTCGCCGCGCTGAAAGGCAAGCTGCTGCCGGGCCAGACCTTCCAGGACTGCGTGAAGCAGAAGATCAGCGACAAGTACTACGACGGCAAGTACCCCAAGCCCGACGCCAAGCTCTGGCGCGAGGTGCCCTACGACCGCCCCAGCGGCTGGGACATGATCGGCAGCAAGGCCAACCCCGGCGTGCCGACGTCCAACTACATCAGGCCCGACTCGCGGCGGCTGGACATCGTGCAGTTGGGCAAGGATGGGCTGCCGAGGAAGATCATTGACATGAAGTTCGGGAAGGATCCGTTGTCGAGGCAGGCCGCCGATGAATACAAGGAGATTGCGCAGCGGCAGACGGGAAGCAGAAGAAATTTCGAGGAGTTCCGCGTTGACGGCAATTGCGACTGCAGCGATGGGCCACCCTCAGATCACCCGGTGCCCGTGGAAGCGCCGCAGACCGAAGGCCTTCTGGACAAATTCGGCCGCGCATTGGAAGCGTCCACCGGCCTGAAGCTGGCTGGCGGCGCACTGGTGGCAGTGTTCGTCGTTTCAGAACTCACCCGGTTGATTCCGGCACGCAACTTGGTCCCCGTCCCTTGATCCCATCAAAGAGCCATCCATGACCGCCGAAGAAGCCGTCGCCCAACTCATCGCTGCCGAAGGCGGGCTATGCGTATTGGACAAGATCTACCTGCCCCACCCCTACGGCCCCGACCCTGGGCCGGCCCTGAAATTCGGCCTTGGCGCCGAGCTGTATTTCCACGACGACGATCGCACGCTGATGCGCGAGCGCAGCATCGCCGTTCTTCACGACTACTGGCGGCGCCATGCGGCACAGGTCGACGAGTACCTGGCGAGCGATGCCCGTCAGGCCAAGCCCTTCAAGGGCGATCCGCTGGCGATGATCAGGGCCGACGCCGCGCGCTTTCCATCTGACGACGGGTTCTCGAGCTCGCTGTTCGGCTACTTGGACCTGGTGCCCGGCAAGGACTTCGTTCCGCCTTACCAGGCGCACGTCCTGGTGGGGCGACAGTCCCGAGATCGCCTCTCGTTCGTCAACACCACGATTCAGACCTGCGGCGGTGATTCCAGCCCGCGATTCACCGATCTGCTGGACAGCGTGCTGAACTGGGCAGCGTTGTTGCGACCCCGGCATGGGGCGGCGGGGTTCACGCTGGTCGCCGACAGCTTTCAGGTCACTCGCGATCACTTGTCTTTCATCCGCCGGTTCCCGGGGTTCGACATCCAGGACGGTGTCGAGGTCTCCATGGAACTCGGCATCACTTACAACCGTATCAAGTGCGTCAACTGGCTGACCATCCTGGCCGACGACCTTGTGGCGGAGTTGGGCGGCCTGCAGGCCATGCGAGCGGCCTTGGAGCCCTGGTGCAAGCTGCACCGCTATCTCGGCGGCGTGGTCATCCAGGCTGGCGTGCAGCCGGTCATCGGCGACAGTAGCCGCGGCGAGATTCCCGAGGCCTATCGGCTGGTCGCCCGGTTCACCAAGCCCGTCCGCTTCGAGGCCTACGAAAGCGGGCTGTTCCGCGTGCCGCAGGGCGTCGACAAGAGGGAAGAAACCCTGCGCTGGATCCGCCGCTTCGATTGACCCGATCGGCATGGACACCCACCAGCAGCGCGACGGGCTAGAGTCGCAGCAAGGAGTCTTGCCGCCGCCCGCCTTTCATGCCCGTTGCTGATCTGCCAACCGCGGCCCTGCCGCTGAAGCGCGCGGTCGCCGCGCTGGCCCTCCTGGCCGCCGCCACCCTGGCCCAGACCCAGCCCGCCACCGCCGAACCGCCGCGCATCGGCCTCGTGCTCAGCGGCGGCGGCGCGCGCGGGGCGGCGCACATCGGCGTGCTGGAGGTGCTGGAGCGGCTGCGCGTGCCGGTGCATTGCGTGGCCGGCACCAGCATGGGCGCGGTGGTGGCCGGAGCCTGGGCCGCGGGCGTCAGCCCCGAGCGCATGCGCGGCGAGCTGACCGTGGTCGACTGGGGCGAGCTGTTCCTCGACAGCACCGACTACCGCGACCTGAGCCTGCGCAACAAGCACATCGTGCAGCGCTTCCTGCCCGGCACCGAGCTGGGCTTCACCGCACAGGGGCTCACGGCGCAGGCGGGGCTGGTCGCCGGGCAGCGCATCAAGCTCTTCTTCAACCAGTTGCTGCGCACCGACCTCGGCGAGCCCGAGCTGCAGTCGCTGGCGCTGCCGGTGGCCATCATCGCCACCGACATCGGCAGCGGCGAGCGCGTGGTGTTCCGCTCGGGCCCGGTGACGCAGGCGATGCGCGCCAGCATGTCGGTGCCCAGCCTGATGGCGCCGGCCGACGTGGGCGGCCGCCGCTTGGTCGACGGCGGCCTGGTCGACAACCTGCCGGTGGACGTGGTGCGCGAGCTCTGCCAGCCCGACGTGGTGATCGCCGTCAACGTGGGCTCGCCGCTGCTCAAGGCCGAGCAGGTGACCGGGCTGCTGTCGGTCACCGCGCAGATGGTCAACATCCTGACCGAGCAGAACGTGCAGCGCTCGATCGCCACGCTCAAGCCCAGCGACGTCTACCTGCGCCCGGCGCTGGACGACATCGGGGCCGGCGATTTCGAGCGTCATGCCGAAGCCGCCGACCGCGGCCGCGCCGCCGCCGAGGCGGCAAGCGAGCGCTTGTCAGCGCTGGCGCTGCCGCCCGCGGCCTATGCGCAGTGGCGGCAGCGCTTCGAGCAGACCGCGCGGCTGCCGCCCCAGGTCGACGAGATCCGCATCGCGGGCCTCAGCCGGGTGGCGCCGTTCGCGGTGCAGCGCCAGCTTCGCCAGCGGCCCGGCGAGCTGCTGGACGGCCTGCGCCTGGGCCGCGACCTGGTGCGCGTGTACGGCGACGGCGACTTCGAGGGCGTGGACTACCGGCTGCTGCGCGAGGGCGAGCGCAACGTGCTGCAGGTGCAGCCGACCGAGAAGCGCTGGGGCCCCGACTACCTGCGCCTGGGGCTGGCGCTGTCCAGCACCGCCAGCCAGGGCGCCAGCTACTCGCTGCGCGCGGCCTGGCAGCGCACCTGGCTCAACGCCTGGGGCGGCGAGTTGCTGCTGGTGGGCGAGCTGGGCAACGCCAACGGCGCCAGCGTCGAGTGGTTCCAGCCGCTGGCCGGGTCGCCCACCTGGTTCGTCGACACCAGCGCGCTGTACCGGCGCGAGCGGCTGGACCTGTTCACCAGCAACGACCGCGTGGCCGAGTACGTGATCCAGAAGGCCGGGCTGCAGCTGGCCGCCGGCGCCAACGTGAGCGATCTCGGCCAGCTGCGGCTGGGCTGGCACGAGACGCGCTGGAAGCCCTCGCTCAGCACCGGGCTGCCGCTGCTGGCCGACGTCGCGAGCAACCAGCACGGGCTACTGGCCACGCTGGAGATGGACCGCCTGAACCGCCGCTTCTTCCCCACCGACGGCTGGTCGCTCAACGTGCAGGCCACCGACAACCACGGTAACGGCATCGCCGCCTACACCCGCGCGAGCGTGGACCTGCGCAACACCTGGCCGCTGACGCAATGGGTGCTGGGCACGCGGCTGGCGTGGACCGGCTCGCCGCGCGGCACGCTGCCGGCCTGGGACGGCGCGTCGCTGGGCGGGTTTCTCAACCTCTCGGCCTTCTCGGCCAACCAGGTGGCCGGCGATTCTTCGCGTTATGCCCACGTGCGCGCCGAGCGGGTGGTCGGCACCATGCCGATGGGCCTGCGCGGCGACCTGCGCATCGGCGGCGCGCTGGAGGTGGGCCGCATCGGCGGCAGCTTCGTGCCGACGCGGCACACCGGTTGGCTGAACTCGCTGACCGGCTACTTCGGCGGCGACACGCCGGTGGGCCCGGTCTACGTGGGCCTGGCCTATTCGACCAGCGGCGTGGTCAACGCCTACCTCTTCATCGGCGCACCCTAGCCGGCGTTGACGATGCCGGCGGCCACGTGGCCCGCGGGCACGTGGCCGGCGGCGTGCTCGACGTGGCCGGTCTGGTCGTCGAAGAAGAAATCGGGCTCGAACTCGCGCAGGAACTCGCCCTTGGGCAGGCCGCCCAGGAACATGGCCTCGTCGACCTCGATGCGCCAGTCCATCAGCGTGCGGATCGCGCGCTCGTGCGCCGGCGCGCTGCGCGCGGTGACCAGCGCGGTGCGCACCCGCATCGTCGCGGCCGGCGCCTGCTGCAGCTTGTGCAAGGCCTGCAGCAGCGGCTTGAAGGGCCCCGGCGCCAGCGGCACCGCGCTGCGCTCGCGCTCGTGGCTCTGGAAGGCCGAAAGCCCGTCGCGCTGGAAGACCTGCTCGGCCTCGTCGGAGAACAGCACCGCGTCGCCGTCGAAGGCGATGCGCACTTCGCCCGGGTGGGCGTCGGAGGCGCGCGCGCTGTGCGGGTAGACGCGCGCCGCCGGCACGCCGGCGGCCAGCGCCGAGCGCACGTCGGCCTCGTTGGTCGACAAGAACAGGTTGGCAGCCAGCGGCTTCAGGTAGCGCCACGGGCTTTGCCCGCGCGTGAACACGCCGCGCTCGACCGGTAGGTTGTAGTGCTGGCAGGAGCGGAACACGCGCATGCCCGAGACCGGGTCGTTGCGCGAGAGGATCACCACCTCGACCCGCGCCGCGCCTTCGTGGTTGAAGGCCAGCAGCTTGTGCGCCAGCGAGAACGCCACGCCGGGCCGCGCCGGCTGCTCCAGCCGCTGCAGCTGCAGTTGCATGTAGGCGCGGTCGTCGGCGGCCTCGAAGACGCGGTTCTCGTCCTCGAAGTCGAACAGCGCGCGCGAGCTGATCGCAACGACGAGGCGGCCTTCGAGGCTGGCGGGCATCGGCTCATGATAAGCACCCGGGCGCGGCACAATCGCGCCGCCGCGATGATCGACATCCAAGACCTGCGCTTCGCCTGGACCCGCTCCGGCCCCGAGGTGCTGCGCATCCCCGTGCTGCACGTCGCCGCCGGCGAGGCGGTGTTTCTGCACGGCCCCAGCGGCTGCGGCAAGAGCACGCTGCTGGGGCTGATGGCCGGCGTGCTGTTGCCCACGGCCGGCCGCGTGGCGCTGCTGGGCCGCGCGTGGGCCGAGCTCTCGGGCCCGGCGCGCGACCGCCTGCGCGCCGACCACGTGGGCTACCTGTTCCAGCAGTTCAACCTGCTGCCCTACCTGAGCGTGCTGGACAACGTGCGCCTGCCATGCCGCTTCTCCACGCGCCGCGCGCAGCGCGCCGGCGACGTGACGGCGCGCGCGCAGGAGCTGCTGGCCGCGATGGAGCTGCCGCCAGACCACTGGGGCCGGCGTGCCGACGCGTTGTCGGTCGGCCAGCAGCAGCGCGTGGCCGCGGCGCGCGCGCTGATCGGCGCGCCCGAGCTGGTGATCGCCGACGAGCCCACCTCGGCACTGGACGCCGCGCTGCGCGACAGCTTCATGGCGCTGCTGCTGCGCCACTGCGCGGCCGCGGGCAGCACGCTGGTCTTCGTCAGCCACGACGAGCGGCTGGCCGCGCCTTTCGCGCGCCGGCTCTCGCTGCCGGCGCTGAACGAGGCGGCCGCGCGATGAAGGCGCTCTTGGGCATCGCGGCGCGCAGCGCCTGGAACCGCCGCCTGACGCTCAGCCTGGTGGCCTTGTGCATCGCGCTGGCCACCGGGCTGCTGCTGACGCTGGAGCGGCTGCGCGCCGACGTGCGAACCAGCTTCTCGCAGGCGGTGTCGGGCACCGATTTGATCGTCGGCCCGCGCACGGGACCGGTGCAGCTGATGCTGCACGCGGTGTTCCACCTCGGCGCCGCCGGCAACGGCATCCGCATGGACAGCGTGCGGGCGCTGGCCGCCAACCGCGCGGTGGCCTGGACGCTGCCGCTGTCGCTGGGCGATTCGCACCACGGGCGGCCGGTGCTGGGCACGACGCCCGAGTACTTCACGCGCTTCCAGTACGGCGACCGCCAGCCGCTGCGCTTTGCCCAGGGCCGCGCCTTCGCCGGCACGCTGGACGGCCTGTACGAAGCGGTGCTGGGCGCCGAGGTGGCTGAACACCTCGGCTACCGGCCCGGCCAGACGATCACGCTCAGCCACGGCGGCGGCGAAGTGCACGCCGCCGGCGAGGCCGACCACGACGACAAGCCTTTCACCATCGTCGGCGTGCTGGCGCCCACCGGCACGCCGGTGGACCGCACGGTGCACGTCAGCCTGCAGGCGCTGCAGGCCATCCACCTCGACTGGCAGGGCGGCGCGCCGCTGCCGGGCGTGCGCATCGCGCCCGAGCAGGCGCGCAAGTTCGACCTGCAGCCGCAGCAGATCAGCGCCGTGCTGGTGGGGCTGAAGGTGCGCGCCGCGGCCTTTGCGGTGCAGCGCTGGGTGGCCGCCTACGAAGGCGAGCCGCTGATGGCCGTGCTGCCCGGGCTGGCGCTGGCCGAGCTGTGGGAGGTGCTGGGCGCCGGCGAACGGGCGCTGCAGGCGATGTCGGTGCTGGTGGCCGTGGTCAGCCTGGCCTCGCTGGTGGCCGTGGTGCTGGCCGGGTTGAACGAGCGCCGGCGCGAGCTGGCGGTGCTGCGCGCCGTCGGCGCCGGCCCGCGCCACGTGCTGGGGCTGCTGACGATCGAGGCGGCGCTGGTCACGCTCGTCGGCTCGCTGCTCGGCGCCGCGGCCAGCATGGGCGCGCTGGCGCTGGCCGCGCCCTGGCTGCAGATGCGCTGGGGCATCGCGCTGCAGAGCGGCTGGCTGCCCAGCGCCGGGCAGCTGCTGCTGTGGGGCGCCGTCGTGCTGGCCGGTATGCTTGCCGGCCTGATTCCGGGCCTGCGGGCCTACCGCCTGTCGCTGGCCGACGGGCTTTCGCCACGGAGTTGATGCCGCGATGCTGCGCCGCACCTTCATCTCATCATTGCCGTTGGGCGCCCTGCTGCCCGCCCGGGCGCAGACGCCGCCGCCGCGCTTTCGCGAGATCAAATGGGACGAGCTGGTGCCCCCCGGCTGGGACCCGATGAAGGACCTGAAGGATCTGCACAAGCTCGGCAACCTGACCGACGCCGACCCGCGCGCGGCCGAGCTGCTGAAGAAGATGCGCGAGGTCTGGGACCAGGCGCCGTCCAACCCGGCGCTGGATGGCCAAGCCGTTCGCATTCCAGGTTATGTGGTGCCACTGGAAGAAGGCAAGGACGGCATCGCCGAGTTCCTGCTGGTGCCCTACTTCGGCGCCTGCATCCACTCGCCGCCGCCGCCGGCCAACCAGATCATCCACGTCCTGCCGCGCAGCGTGGCCAAGGGCCTGCGCTCGATGGATGCGGTGTGGGTCAGCGGCACGCTCAAGCGCCAGAAGGTCGATTCGCTGATGGGAACCGCCGGCTACCAACTGCAGGCGCTGAAGGTCGAACCCTATGTCGAGAAGGCGCGCTGAATGAAACGATCCGGCAACGATCTCACGCGCAACACCTTTGCCGTGCTGACGCTGGCGCTGCTGGTCGGCGCTTCGCTGTGGGTGCTGCGGCCCTTCGCGGGCTCGACGATCTGGGCCACGATGGTGGTGGTGGCCACCTGGCCGCTGATGCTGCGCATCCAGGCCCTGGCCGGCAACCGCCGCTGGGTGGCGGTGACGGCGATGACGCTGCTGCTGCTGCTGCTGTTCGTGGTGCCGCTGGTGGTGGCCATCGTCACCATCGTGCAGAACGCCGACCAGATGGTCGAATGGGGCAAGCAGCTCACCAGTTATCGCCTCAGCACCCAGCCACCCGACTGGCTGCTGGGCGTGCCGATGGTGGGCGCGTGGCTGGGCCGGCTGTGGGAGCAGGCGGTGGGCAACGGCGTCGACGGCGTGCTGCAGCGGCTGTCGCCCTATGCCGGCAACCTGACCAAGTGGTTCGTCTCCGAGGTCGGCGGCGTCGGCTTTTTGCTGCTGCAGTTCCTGATGACGGTGGTGATCGCCGGCATCCTCTACAGCAACGGCGAGGAAGCCGCCGACCAGGTGCGCCGCTTCGCGCGACGGCTGGCCGGCGAGCGCGGCGAGTCCACCGTCAAGCTGGCCGGCGACGCCATCCGCGGCGTGGCGCTGGGCGTGGGCGTCACCGCGCTGGTGCAGGCGGTGCTGGGCGGCATCGCGCTGGCCATCGTCGACGTGCCGTTCGCGGGGCTGCTGAGCGCGCTGCTGTTCATGCTTTGCATCGCCCAGGTGGGCCCGACGCCGGTGCTGGTGCCGGCGCTGATCTGGCTGTTCTACGACGGGTCGATCGGCGGCGGCATCTTCCTGGTCGTCTGCACGGTGGTGCTCACCTCGCTGGACAACATCCTGCGCCCGGTGTTGATCCGCATGGGCGCCGACCTGCCGCTGCTGCTGATCTTCACCGGCGTGATCGGCGGCCTGCTGGCCTTCGGCCTGGTGGGCATCTTCGTCGGCCCGGTGGTGCTGGCGGTGGGCTACATGCTGCTGGAATCGTGGATGGACGAGGCGCCGCCGCCGGAAGCCTGAAGCGGCAGCCTGACCGCTGCACGGCGCCGGCGCAGTGGCCTCAGGCGGGCGACGAGCGCAACCCGTAGGCCTTGCCGGCGGCAAACAGGTATTCGGCGCGCAACACGGCGTCGCCCTTCTCGCCGCTGACGGTGTAGCCCAGCACGCCGACGCTGTCGCCCACCTTCAGCGGCGCCACGGCCCAGGCCTGCAGGCGCGAGATCGGCGCCAGCTCGACGTGCCAGCGCCGGTCCTTGCGCGTGGGCAGCCGGGCTTCCTTCAGCAGCCGCGCGCCGTCCACCGCGGCGGCCTGCGCCGGCAGCGCGCGCTGGCCCAGGTCGGCCGGCAGGCGCGGCGGCTCGGGCAGCTCCAGCTCGAACTCGGCATGCGGGTTGCGCCAGGCCACCTGGGTCACGCGGCCCTCCAGGTACAGCGGCCGCTCGACGTCGAAGCTGCTCCAGCCGTGGTGGGCGCGCGCGGCCGGCAAGGCCAGCAGCAGCGGCGCGGTGATCAGCAGGCGTCTTCGCATCGCAGGCTCCTTCAGCGGTAAGCGATCCAGCGGCCGCAGATGATCACGGCGATCCAAAGCCCCAGCGAGAGCACGGTCTGCAGCCGCGCCGCGGCATCCAGCCGGCGCAGGCCGCCGCGCGCGTGGAACATCGCGGCGTTGATGCCGGCCACCATCACCAGCCCGATCTTCAGCGTGAAGGCGCGGTTGGCCAGCAGCTCGCCGGGCTGGCTGGCGAACATCAACAGCCCGCTGACGGCGATGAGGCCGAAGCCGGCCAGCGACAGCCCCAGGCACAGCCGCGCCAGCGGCGCCACCGGCAGCGCCGCGGCCAGGCCCCAGACGCGCAGCTCCAGCGCGACCAGGTTGCCCAGCAGCAGCGCAATGCCGACGATGTGCAGCACCTCCAGCCCCGGGTAGGCCCAGGGATGCGTGGCCAGCGCGGCGAAGGGGTTGGCGCTGGCGCCGCCGGGGTTCATGTGCGATCGATGCGGCGCGACAGCACGATCGACGTGGTGGTCTGCTGCACGCCGTCGAGCGCGCGGATCTGGTCGAGCAAGGCGTCCAGCCGCTGGGCCGAGTCGGCACGCACCAGGGCCACGTAGTCGAACTGGCCGCTGACCGAATCGAGCTGCTTGACCTCGGGCAGGCGCTGCAGCAGCAGCACCACGTCGGCGCCGGCGCGCGGCTGCACGGTGATGCCGACGAAGGCCGACAGGCCCTGCTGCGCGAGGTCGTGCCGCAGCCGCAGCGTGTAGCCGCTGACGATGCCTTCGCGCTCCAGCCGTGCCAGCCGCGCCACCACCGTGGTGCGCGCCACCTTCAGCTTGCGCGCCAGCTCGGCGGTGGCGGCGCGGGCGTTGACGGCCAGCAGCGCCAGCAGCTCGTGGTCCAGCGCGTCGCGCGGCTGGGCCAGGGGCTGCAGCGGCTTGGCCATGGGACGCCGATCTGCCGGGTTAGTCCAGCGTCACTTCACAGCGCACGGTGCCGGCGCGGTCGGCACTGGCCGTCAGCGCCACCGCGGTGCCGCGCGGGCCGTGCAGCACCCATTCGACGACGGCGCGGTCGGCCGTCACCTCGCGGTTGGGCAAGAAGGCCTGCAGCGTGGTCTTGGGTGCGTGGCCGTCGAGGTGGCCGGCCTCCACGCGCTCTTTGCCGCTGACCAGGCTCACGCCCGGCGGCAGGTGGATGTTGAAGACGGTGCCGCGCGCCACCTTGCGCTCGACGGCGCGCTTGCTCACGTTGCTGGGCAGGTAGCCGCTGTTGGCCACCGCGAAGCGCACGCGCCAGGTGTCGGCGCCGAGCGCGCGCACCTCGGTGCGCAGCACCTCCAGCCGCGGCAGCGCCAGCGCCAGCTGCGTCAGCCAGCCGGGAAAGCGCGCCGCCTCGCGCTCGCGCAGGTGCGGCGGCGGGTTGCGCCAGTAGTTCATGCGGTCCCAGCCGCCGAGCTCGACCATGCCCAGCTGCGGGTGGCGGAAGGGGTACCAGTCGGCGTGGGCGCGGCCGCCGCAGTGCTCGTCGCTCCACTTCAGCAGCTTGAGATCGTCTTCCAGCGGATGGTCGCGGTACCACTCGATCCACTGGTAGTCGTCGATCCCGGCCTCCTTGTTGGGGGCCCAGATCTCGACGGTCCAGAACAGCGCGCCGAGGTGCTCGTACACCCAGTCCTGGGTGCCGGTGACGACTTCCTTGGGGTGGTACTTGAAGTCGTGGAAGGTGCTGATCGCCGGGTAGCCCGTGAGCTTGCTGCCGAGCTCCGACAGCCGCTTGTACATCCACAGGTCCTCGGGCGTCATGTCGTCGTCGCTCTGCGTGCCCATGGGCCGCAGGATGACGCCGCTGTGGGTGTGAAAGCTCACCGCCGCGCCGATGTTGGGGTGGCGCGCGATGAAGTCGACCATCGCGCGCACCTCGGGCTCGCTGGTGGGATAGGGGCCGGCGCCGGACTGCTCGAACTCCTGCCGCCAGTAGGCGGGGAAGTTGCGGTTGAGGTCCAGGCCCTCGCGGTCCTTGTTGACCTTGATCTGCAGGCCGTCCCAGTGCTTGAGCGTGCCCTCGGGCATCAGCCGGTAGTAGCTGCCACCGAATTCGCCGGGCTCGCGCGGCACCATCAGCCGCGGGTCGGCCTCGCTTTTCTTGTGGCCGCCGTGCGGATCGGGGACGCGCATGTAGAGCACGCGGCCGTCGCCGTCGACGTCTTCGACGGTCAGGCCTTCGATGTGCGGCTCGTCGAACGGATAAGGCCGCGTGCCGGAGCGGATGTGGCGCGGCCGGTCGGCCAGCGCCAGCTCGGCGCCGTCGGGGTTGAGCCGCGGGCACAGGTAGACCGCGCGCGTGTCCAGCAGGTGGCGCAGCCGCGGGTCGTCGGCGCCGGTGGCCAGCTGGTGCAGAAAGTACAGGCAGGCGGTGGACGCCGTCAGCTCGGCGGCGTGGATGTTGCCGTCCACCCACAGCGCCGGCTTGTCCTCGGCCGGGCCGGTGGTGCTGTTGGTGATAGTCACCAGCCAGATGTCGCGGCCTTCGTGGCTCTTGCCGATCGACGACAGCTTGATCAGCCCCGGCAGCGCGGCAGCGTAGTCCTGCAGCAAGCGGCTGAGCTCGGGGTGGCGGTAGAACTGGTCGAAGCGGGGGACGGGGATGGCGGAAGGCATCTAGAGATTGTGCTGCGCGGCGCCCTGCACGAACACCCGCAACTCCTTGCAGGCGAACGGCACCCAAGGCTCGCCGGTGGTCAGCGGCTCGGTGGCGACGATGCTGACGCGGTCGCCGGGCGAGGTCAGCGCGGCGAAGTCGACGCTCAGGTCCTCGTCGGCCAGCGTCGCGGCGCCGAAGGGGTGCTGGCGCTGCAGCGACCACAGCTTCGTGGTCGCAAAGGCCCACAGCGCCTGGCCGTTGGACAGCAGCAGGTTGAAGGTGCCGTAGCGCGCCACCACCGGCAGCAACTCGGCCAGCGTGCGGCTGAGCTCGTGCACCGTGGGCACGCCGGCGTGCGACTTGGCCAGCTCCTGCATCAGCCAGCAGAAGGCGCGCTCGCTGTCGGTGTTGCCCACCGGCTTGAACGCGGCATGCAGCCGCGGCGCAAAGCCTTCGAGATTGCCGTTGTGCGCGAACACCCAGTAGCGGCCCCACAGCTCGCGCACGAAGGGGTGGGTGTTCTCCAGCGCCACCCGCCCCTGCGTGGCCTTGCGGATGTGGGCGATGACGTTGTCGCTCTTGATCGGGTAACGCTTGACGAGATCGGCCACCGGCGATTGGCGGGCGCCGTGGTGGTCGATGAAGTGGCGCAGGCCCCTGTCCTCGAAGAAGGCGATGCCGAAGCCGTCCTTGTGCTCGTCGGCGCGGCAGGCCAGGCCGGTGAAGCTGAACATCACGTCGGTCGGCGTGTTGGCGTTCATGCCCAGAAGCTGGCACATGGCCGTGAGGATAAGCCAGCGGCGCTCAGGGGCAGCTTTCGTCGTCGGGCAGCGCGGCGCTCTGCAGCCAGGCCCGCGTGCAGGCGGCGGCGTCGTAGCCGGTCTGCTCGGCGACCAGCGCGACGAGGTCGGCCACGCCGGCGGCGCGACCGCCGAAGCGCGCGTACAGCGCACGCAGGCTGCGGTCGAACGCCGGCCGCGTCAGCCGGCGCTCCAGCGCCCGCAGCCAGAGCGCGCCCTTGACGTAGAGCGCGCGCGAGAAGAACGCCGCCGGCGCCGACTGGTTGCAGCCCGCGGGCCGCGCGATGCCGCCGCCACCACGCGCACGCAGGCCGGCGGCCTCGGCCTCCAGCAGCGTCCACGCGGCCTGGCCCTCGGCGGCACCGGCCACTTCTTCCAGCAGGCGCGCCTCGTAGTAGGTGGCCGCGCCTTCGGACAACACCAGGTCTTCCCAGCAGGCCAGCCGCACACCGTTGCCGAACCAGCCGTGCACCGCCTCGTGCAAGTGCATTCGCGGATCGGCCAGCGAGGCCGCACCCACCTGCCACAGCGGATGGGTCTCCATGCCGCCGGCGTCGCTGCCGCCGGTCCAGCGCGCCGAGACGGAGCCGACCTCGCGCCCGAAGCGATAGGCGCCGACGTTGCGCTCCAGCCAGTCGAAGGCCGCCACGAGGTGCGCGGTGCCGTGCGCTGCCGCCTCCTCCTCTTCGACGAAGTTCCAGCGCACGACCTCGGTGCCGGCCGCGGTGCGGCCCAGCGGCGTGCGCCGGTAGGGGCCGATCGACCAGGCGAGCTGGTAGGCCGGCGCCGCGGCGGGGATGCTGGCCGCGTAGACCGCCACCTGCCCCGCCGGCACGCCGCTGAGCGCCAGCGTGAAGCGGCTGCCGTCGACCGGCAGCGAGTGGCAGGGGAACAGGTTGCCGCAGGCCTGCGGCCAGGTCAGCGTGCTGCCCGCCGTCGCCACGCCGCCCTGGCCAGGGTGCTCCTGCCAGGCGTAGGCGATGTCGACGGTGACGGCCGCGGGGCCGACGGCCAGGTCGAGCCGGCTGCCCATGCGCTGGTAAGCGATCGGCCGGCCCGCGACGCTGACGGCGCTGATCTGCAGGTCGCCCACGTTCAGGCTGGCGCCCGGCGTCGCGCTGGCGCCGAAAGCGATCTGCGCGCTGGCGCTGCGGGCCGCGAGGTCGACGCGAAGATCGGTGGACTCGATGTCTCGCTGCAGATCGGCGGCCACCGGCCAGTCGGCATCATCGCTGCGGCCGCCGCAGCCAAGGATCAGCAGCGCCAGCAGGGCCGGCCAGAAGACGATGCGCGACGACATGCACGCAGCATAACCGCGATGCCGGGCGCACGGCCGCGGGCCGCGCCCCTCACTCGAACATCAGCTTCGTGATCCCGCGCCAGGACAGCAGCCGCCCGGGGTTCTGCGTCTCTTCCAGCACGCCGCTCATGCGGCGCAGGATGCCGGGGCTGCGGCGGGCGCGCCAGATCACGAGGTCGGTCAGCCAGGGCCGGTGGTTGACGTGGGCCGCCTTCTCGTAGAGGCCGAAGCGCGGCTGCAGCGCGCGCAGGCCGGCTTCGTAGCGCTGGCGCACCGCGTGGTCGGCGGCCGCGAGGTCGACCGCGTCGGCGGCCAGCAACCCGGTCTCCAGCGCCTTGCCGATGCCTTCGCCGGTGAAGGCGTAGGTGCTGCCCGCGGCCTCGCCGGTCACCAGCAGGCCGGGGCGCGACCAGCGTGCGCCGCCCAGCGAGCAGCGCAGCGGCGCGCCTTTGAGCTCAGCCAGCAGCGTGCCGCCGCGCATCAACTCAGCTGCCGGTGCGTAGACCTCGCAGAAGGCGTCGAACATGCGGCGCAGGTTGACGTCCTGCATGCGAAAGCCGCCGTCGCCGCGCTCCACCGCGTGGCTGCCGGTGAGGCCGGTGCCGATGTTGAAGAGGCCGCCCGGCGCCGGAAAGATCCAACCGTAGCCGCCGCTGAGCCGCCGGTGCCAGAAGATCTCCAGCGTGTTGATGCGCCCCACCATCGCCTCGTTCTTGACGTAGCCGCGCAGCGCCACGCCGCTGGGCGTGCGGCGCTCGCACATCCCGGCGGCCAGCAGGCCTTGCGGCAGCGCGCCGGTGGCCAGCAGCACCCAGCGGCATTGCAGCGCGCGCGTGTCTTCGCCCACGCGCAGGCGCACGCCGCCCACGCGCTCGCCGTCGTCGAGCAGCGGGGCTTCGAAGCGCGCCGGCATCCACAGCCGCGCGCCGGCGCGTTCGGCGGCACGCACGAGGATGTGGTCGAGCTGCAGCCGCGGCAGCACGGCCAGCGTGCCCGGCACGTCGACCTGGCCGCCACGCGGCCCGGTGCAGCGCACGTGGCCGACGCGGCGCGCCTGCGCCATCACCTCGTCGAGCACGCCCATGCGGCGCAGCGCCGCGTGGGCATCGGGGATCAGGCCGTCGCCGCAGACCTTGTCGCGTGGAAAGACCTGCTGGTCGACCAGCACCACGTCGAGTCCGCGCCGCGCCAGCTGCCAGGCCGCCGCGCTGCCGGCGGGGCCGGCGCCGATCACCGCGACGTCGCAGCGGTGGGGAAAAGAAGCCTCAATCATCGCGCGGGGATTGTAGGCAGCGGCCCTGCCACTTGACCCCTCTCAAGCCGATGGCGCAAGCTCGCGCGCATGATCGACGCCGAGGCGGTGACGCCGAAGGCCAAGCAGAAGGACGAGACACCATGAGCCACCTGACCGCCGGGCAGCGTGCCCTGCTCGAAGCCGCGCTGGTGCAGCGCCAGCACCAACTGGATCGTCGCCTGGCCGACCACACCGGCGGCCTGACGCGCGCCGAGCATGCGCGCGAAGTGCTGCTGCAGGACGACGACGACGCGCCGCAGCGCGAGAGCGAACGCGAGATGGACCTGGCGCTGACCGACATCGAGACCCAGGAGCTCGGCGCCGTCAGCGCCGCGCTGCGCCGGCTGCACGAGCCCGACTTCGGCCTGTGCGCCGACTGCGGCAACGAGATCCCGTTCGACCGCCTGACGATCGAGCCCTGGGCGCTGCGCTGCGTGGCCTGCGAGTCGCGGCGCGAGCGCGGCGGTCGCACCTAATCCGTTAGTTCGACAGCTTCTTCCACTCCCAACAAGGACGACACCGATGACGATGTTCCATGCCGTGGTCTGGATCGACCATCAGAAGGCGCAACTGCTGCAATTCGACGCCGAGCACGTGCAGGCGCACAAGGTCAAGGCGCACACCCATCACACGGCCCAGCACGGCAGCACGGTGCGCACCGAGCACGAGTTCTTCGGCGAGGTCTGCGATGCGCTGGAAGGCATCCCCGAGGTGCTGGTGGTCGGCCCCAAGACCGGCATCGCCGCCTTCGAGCACTACGTGGGCAAGCACCGCGCGGCGCGGGCCAAGCAGATCGTCGGTTATGAGGTGGTGGACCATCCGAGCGAGAACCAGCTCGTCGCGCTGGCACGCCAGTACTTTCTGAAGTACGACCGCATGACCGGGGTTCCCACCCCAAGCTGAAGCTCGCCGCCTCAGCGCGCGAACAGATGCGCGTGCGCCGGATCCGGCCGCACCGCCACCGCGTCGCCGGCGCGCCATGGCGGCTGGCCGGGGCGGCGCGGCTGGTCGACCAGCAGCCGGTGCGGGCCCACGCGCACGTGGTGGCGCCACTGGTCGCCGAGGAACTCCACCGCCTCCAGCTTGCCGGGCCAGCCGTCGCGCTCGACGAGTTGCAGCGCCTGCGGCCGCAGGCCCAGCAGCAGCGGGCCTGAAGGCTCGCCCGCGGCTGCGGCGGCGGCCGGCCACGGCTGCAGGCCGATGCCGTCGATCTCCAGCCCGGCGGCCGCGCGCGTGGCCGGCAGCAGATTCATCGTGCCGACGAAGCCGGCGACGAAGGCGTTGGCCGGCCGGTCGTACAACTGCTCGGCCGTGCCCACCTGCTGCAGCACGCCGTGGTCGAGCACCGCCATGCGGTCGGCGGTGGTCATCGCTTCTTCCTGGTCGTGGGTGACGAAGATCGTCGTCAAGCCCAGCCGGCGCTGCAGGCTCAGCAGCTCCTGGCGCATCTGCACGCGCAGGCTCTTGTCCAGGTTGGACAGCGGCTCGTCGAGCAGCAGCACCTGCGGCTCGATCACCAGCGTGCGCGCCAGCGCCACGCGCTGCTGCTGGCCGCCCGAGAGCTGGTTGGGCCGGCGCTGGCCATAGCCGGCCAGGCCCACGCGCTCCAGCGCCTCGGCCACGCGGCGCTGGCGCTCGGCCTTGGGCGTGCGCCGCTCCACCAGGCCGAAGGCGACGTTGTCCCAGACCGACAGATGCGGCCACAGCGCATAACTCTGGAACACCAGGCCGACGTTGCGCTCCCACGGCGGCCGCGCCGAGACCTCGGTGCCGTCGATCAGCAACTGCCCGGCCTGCGCGCGCGCGAAGCCGGCGATCAGCCGCAGCAGCGTGCTCTTGCCCGAGCCCGACGGGCCCAGCAGCGCGAAGAACTCGCCCGGCTGGATGACCAGGCTGATGTCGCGCAGCACCTCGGTGGCGCCGTAGGACAGCCGCAGCCCGCGGCATTCGACGCTGACTTCTCTCATGCGTTGGACCCCCTGCTCGCCGCGGGCGCCAGCCGGCCCTGCGTGCGTTCGACGACGAGGTGCGACAGATACGTGCCCAGCGCCACCACCGCGACGGCCAGCACCCCCAGCGCGGCGCCGGGCCCGCGGCCGGCCACGCTTTGCATGTAGAGGTAGATGCCGTAGCTCATCGGCGCCTGGCTCTCGGCCGAGGTCAGCAAGATGGTGGCCGACAGCTCCACCGCCGCGGTGATGAAGCTGGTGACGAAGCCGGCCAGGATGCCGCCGGCCATCAGCGGCACGACGACGCGGCGGATGGTGCGCAGCGGCGTCGCGCCCAGGTTCTCGGCCGCCTCCTCCAGCGAGGCGTGCAATTGCTGCAGCGCGGCCACGCAGCTGCGCAGCGCATAGGGCAGGCGGCGCACCGCGTAGGCCAGCATGATCATCCCCCAGGTGCCGGTCAGCAGCACGTCGCTGCCGGGCAGCATCACGCCCTTGTAGAAGCGCAGGTAGCCGATGGCCAGCACGATGCCCGGCACCGCCAGCGACGCGGTGGCGATCCAGTCCAGCCAGCGCCGCGCCGGCAGCGTGGTGCGCAGCATCAGGTAGGCGATGGTGACGCCCAGCACCACGTCCAGCCCCGCGGCCAGGCCGCAGTAGAGCAGCGTGTTCTTGATCATGCCGCCCGAGTCCTGGAACACGGTGGCGTAGTGCGCCAGCGTGTAGGCGTCGGGCAGCGGCGAGAAGCTCCAGACCTTGGCCACGCTGAGCAGCAGCACGCCCAGGTGCGGCGACAGCACGATCAGCAGCACGAGGCCGATCCAGCCGTAGGCGGCCAGCGCGCCCAGCGGCGACAGCCGGCGCCGCTGCAGCGCGGTGCCGCCCTTTTGCGTGGTGGCGTAGTCGCGGCCGGCCAGCAGCCTGGCCGAGAGCGCCATGGCGGCGATCGAGAACACGATCATGATCACGCTGATCACGTAGCCCAGCGGATCCTCCAGGCCCACCTGGGTGATGCGCAGGTAGGCCTGCGGCGCCAGCAGGTTGGTCTGCCCCAGCACCAGCGGCGTGCCCAGGTCGTCGAAGACCTTGACGAAGACCAGCGAGGCGCCGGCCACGAAGCCCGGCGCCGCGAGCGGAAAGATCACGCGCCAGAACAGCCGCCAGCCGCGGCAGCCGAGGTTGAGCGCGGCTTCCTCCATCGCACCGTCGATGCTGCGCAGCGCGACGGTGAGGTTCATCAGGATGAAGGGGAAGTAGTGGATGGCCTCGACGAAGACCACGCCGGCCAGGCCGTCCATCAGCGGCAGGTTGATGCCGAACCATTCGCCCAGCAGCAGGTTGACACTGCCCGAGCGGCCGAAGATCAGCTGCATCGCCACCGCGCCGACGAAGGGCGGCATGATCAGCGGCAGCACGCCCAGCGTCTGGATCAACAACGCGCCACGAAACTCGAAGCGCACCGTGAAGTAGGCCAGCGGCACGGCGATCAGCGCCGCGAACAGCGCCGACAGCAGCGCCACCAGCAGGCTGTTGAAGAAGGCCTCGCGCATCAGCCCCTGCTGGAAGAAGGCGCCGAAGTGGCCCAGCGTCGGCGCGCCGTCGGACTCGACGAAGGCGGCAGCGAACACCTGCCCCACCGGCAGCACCAGGAACAGCAGCAGGAAGGCCAGCACCAGCGCGCCGGCCACCCAGGCGCCGCCGCCAGCGCGGCGCACGCCTGATCCTGCGCCGCCGCCAGCGCGGCGCACGCCTGATGCTGCGCCGCCGCCCGCGCGGCGCGTCACCGGGCCAGCGCCAGCGCCTGCTCGGCCAGCGAGCGAGCCCGCTCGTAGTTGGCCCGCGCGCTGCTGTTCCAGTGGTCTTCCAGCGCCGTCACGCGCTTGTTGACCGCGGCGTCCTTCTTGCTGGCGGCAAACACGGCCAGGAACTCCTTGTCGGCCGCCTTGGCGGCGTCGACCACGGGCGTGTAGGCCAGCTCACGCGCCTCCTTCAGCAGCGCCGCGGCCTTGGGGTTGGCCTTGTGCGCCAGCGCGGCATCGGCCGCGTGGATGGCCTTGGTCGCGGCCTGCAGCTCCTTCAGGCGGAAGGTGATGGTCTGGTCGAACATCGCCGAGACCACGTTGTAGCGCGACTCCGACAACTCCGAATCGAAGTGCACCTTGGCGCGCTTGGCGATCTCGAAGGGGTTGGGGTAGCCCTTCGGCGTCTTGCCGCCCATCGCCTCGGGCGGCAGGATGGGCAGGCGCGAGATCTTGGGGTCGTACAGCAGCTGCTGGCCTTCCTGCGAGACGGTGTAGGCGATGAACTTGCGCGCCTCGTCGGGGTTCTTCGCGCCGGCCACCAGCGCAATGTTGGCCGGCACCACGGCCGTCACGTCGGGGTAGGCAAAGTCGACCGGGAAGCCGCTGTACTTGCCCGCCAGGCCGAAGAAGTCGATCACCAGCCCGATGCCGTACTGGCCGTTGTTGACGCCGTCGGGCACGCCGAAGCTGCGCTCGGTGACGGCCGCGCAATTGCCGCCGATCTGCAGCAGCTGCGTCCAGCCCTTGCCCCAGCCTTCGCCTTGCAGCAGCGTCTCCACCGTCAGGTGCGTGGTGCCCGAGCGCGAGGGCGAGCTGGTCGCCACGTGGCCGAAGTAGACCGACTTGGTCAGATCGGACCATTGCCGCGGCACCGGCAGCTTGTTGGCCGCCAGGTAGCGCGTGTTCCACATCAGCCCGTAGCCGGCCAGCGCCTGGCCCAGGTAGTGGCCCTGAGGGTCGTTGATCGGGTAGTTGCCCACCTTGGTGGGCGCGGACTTGTTGGCCAGCGCAGCCACGTTGTCCAGCAGCTTCAGGCCCGCCAGCACCTCGAAGGCATCGGGCGCCGAGGCCCAGAACACCTCGGGCCGCTGGCCCGCCGGCAGCTCGCGCACGTAGGCGATGCCCTGCACCGTGTTCTTGTTGAGGATCTCCAGCTTGATGCCGGGGTTGGCCTTCTCGAAAGCGGTCTTGTAGGCCTGCGTGAGCTCCTTCGGGAACGAGGTGACGACGGTCACCGTGCCGGCCTGCGCGGCGGCCGCCGCCGCCAGCAGGGCGGCAACGGCAAGGGGGCGCTTGAACATGCGGTCTCCTGAAAACACAAGGTCCGGCCGCACGATAGCCGCGCGGCCGGACCTCGGGTATCAGGGCTTGCGCCGGCTGGGGCTTCAGGCCGCCGCCTTGACCTTCAGCCGCGAGGCGTGCAGCAAGGGCTCGGTGTAGCCGCTGGGCTGGGCCGTGCCCTTGAACACCAGGTCGCAGGCGGCCTGGAAGGCGGCGCTCTCGTCGAAGCGGCCGGCCATGTTGCGGTAGGCGCCGTCGCCGGCGTTCTGCTGGTCCACCACCTTGGCCATTCGCTTGAGCGTGCTGCGCACCTGCGCCTGGGTCACCACGCCGTGCAGCAGCCAGTTGGCCATGTGCTGGCTGCTGATGCGCAGCGTCGCGCGGTCTTCCATCAGGCCCACGTCGTGGATGTCGGGCACCTTGGAGCAACCCACGCCCTGGTCGACCCAACGCACGACGTAACCGAGGATGCCTTGCGCGTTGTTGTCCAGCTCCTGCTGTTTCTCGGCCTCGGTCCACTGGGCCTTCTTGACCACGGGCACCGTCAGCAGGCCGGCGAGCAGCGCCTCGCGCTCGGCCTCGGCGTCGACCTTCTCCAACTCCTTCTGCACCTTGAACACGTCCACCTGGTGGTAGTGCAGCGCGTGCAGCGTGGCCGCGGTGGGGCTGGGCACCCAGGCGGTGTTGGCACCGGCACGCGGGTGGGCGATCTTCTGCTCCAGCATGGCCTTCATGAGGTCGGGCATCGCCCACATGCCCTTGCCGATCTGCGCCTTGCCGCGCAGCCCGCAGGCCAGGCCCACCAGCACGTTGTTGCGCTCGTAGGCCGCAATCCATTCGCTGGATTTCATGTCGCCCTTGCGGCGCATCGCGCCGGCGCGCATCGCGGTGTGCATCTCGTCGCCGGTGCGGTCCAGGAAGCCGGTGTTGATGAAGGCCACGCGGTCGGCCGCCGCGGCGATGCAGGCCTTGAGGTTGATGCTGGTGCGGCGCTCCTCGTCCATGATGCCCAGCTTGACGGTGGCCTTGGGCAGGCCCAGCAACTGCTCGACGCGGCCGAACAGCTCGCTGGCGAAGGCCACCTCGGCGGGCCCGTGCATCTTGGGCTTGACGATGTAGACGCTGCCGCGGCGGCTGTTGCGCAGGCCTGAGGTCTTCTTCAGGTCGTGCAGCGCGATGGTCGTCGTGATCACCGCGTCCATGATGCCTTCGGGCACCTCGCGGCCGTCGGCGCCCCACAGGATGGCCGGGTTGGTCATCAAGTGGCCGACGTTGCGCACGAACAGCAGCGAGCGGCCGTGCAGCGCCACGTCTTCGCCGCGCGGGCCGGTGTATTGGCGGTCGGGGTTGAGGCCGCGCGTGAAGGTCTTGCCGCCCTTGCTGACCTGTTCGGTCAGCGTGCCTTTCAGGATGCCCAGCCAGTTGCGATAGGCGTGCACCTTGTCGTCGGCGTCGACCACGGCCACCGAGTCTTCGAGGTCGAGGATGGTCGACAGCGCCGCTTCCAGCACCAGGTCGGCCACGCCCGCGGGGTCGGTCCTGCCGATCGGGTGCGTGCGGTCGATGCGGATGTCCAGGTGCAGGCCGTTGTGCACCAGCAGCACGGCCGACGGCGCGTCCTCCTCGCCCTGGAAGCCGACGAACTGGGCCGGCTTCTTGAGCCCCACCGTCGCGCCGTCCTTGAGCGTCACCGCGAGCTGGTTGTCGACCACGCGGTAGGCGGTGCTGTCGAGGTGCGAGCCCTTCGTCAGCGGCGCGCAGCGGTCGAGCACGTACCGCGCGTACTCGATGACCTTGGCGCCGCGCAGCGGGTTGTAGGGCTCGACGCCCGGGCCGGCCTTGGTGGCGCCGTCGTCCTCGGACAGCACGTCGGTGCCGTAGAGCGCGTCGTACAGGCTGCCCCAGCGCGCGTTGGCGGCGTTCAGCGCGTAGCGGGCGTTGGTGATCGGCACCACCAGCTGCGGGCCGGCCTGCAGCGCCAGCTCGGCGTCGACGTTCTTCGTCGTCACCTTCACCGGGCCGGGATCCGGCACCAGGTAGCCGATCTTGCGCAGGAAGGCCTGGTATTGCTTCGGGTTGCGGATCGGGCCGGGGTGCGCCTGGTGCCAGGCGTCGAGCTCGGCCTGCAGTCGGTCGCGCTCGGCCAGCAGCGCGGCGTTCTTGGGCGCCAGGTCGTGGACGATGGCGTCGAAGCCGGCCCAGAAGGCCGCGGGCTCGATGCCGGTGCCGGGCAGCACCTCTTGGTCGATGAAGCGGTGCAGCGCGGTGGCCACCTGCAGGCGGTGCGCGGGGGTGCGGTCGGTCATGGTGGTTTCGATCGTCGGAATGAGCCGAGCGCACTCTATTCCAACCACGATCGACCATTAACAACGGTCAGATTCAGAGATTCATGCGGGTTTGATGCATAGTCCCGCCTTCATGGACCGGCTCAAGCAGATTGAGACCCTGGTGGCCGTGGCGGCCAAGGGCAGCCTGACGGCCGCGGCCAGGGCCGAGGGCGTGGCGCCGGCGGTGATCGGCCGCCGCATCGACGCGCTGGAAGAGCGCCTGGGCGTCAAGCTGCTGCTGCGCACCACGCGGCGGCTGTCGCTCACCCACGAAGGCAGCGCCTTCCTCGAAGACTGCCAGCGCGTGCTGGCCGACCTGGCCAATGCAGAGGCCAGCGTCAGCGCCGGCGGCGTCAAGGCCAGCGGCCACCTGCGCATCACCGCGCCGGCCGGCTTCGGCCGCCGCCACGTGGCGCCGCTGGTGCCGCGCTTCATCGCGCTGCACCCCGACGTCAGCGTCTCGCTGAACCTGTCGGACCGCGTGGTCGACATCGTCAACGAAGGCTACGACTGCGCGGTGCGCGTCGGCGACCTGGGCGACTCCAGCCTGGTCGGCGTGCGGCTGGCCGACAACCGCCGGCTGTGCGTGGCCGCGCCCGGCTACCTGCAGCGCGCCGGCGCGCCGCGCACCCCCGGCGATCTGGCGCGCCACGAGTGCCTGACGCTGTCGTCCGAAGCCAGCCAGACGCGCGGCTGGGCCTTCGTCGTCGACGGTGCGCTGGTCCATCTGCGCCCGCGCGGCCGCGCCGACTGCAGCGACGGCCAGGTGCTGCATGACTGGTGCCTGGCCGGCCTGGGCATCGCCTGGCGCAGCACCTGGGAGGTCGAGCGCGAGGTGGCCGAAGGCCGGCTGCAGACGGTGCTGGACGAGTTTGCGGCGCCGCCCAACGGCATCTTCGCGGTCTTCCCGCAGCGCAAACACCTGCCCTTGCGGGTGCGGCTGTGGATCGACTTTCTCAAGCAGAGCTACGGCGACGCGGGCTACTGGGCCGCGGCCTGAGGCGCGGCCGGCAAGAAAAAAGGGGCGCCGCAGCGCCCCTCGTGGCCGCATGGGCCGCGTTTACTTCTTGGCGGCGGGCTTGGCATCGGCCTCGCACTTCTTGACGAAGCTGGCCTTGGCGGCGCCGGCCAGCGCCTTGCCGTTCTTGTCCATCGCCTTGGCCTCGCACGACGCCGCGGCGCTGTCGGCCTCGCACTTCTTCATGAAGCTGGCCAGGGCGGCGCCGGCCAGCGCCTTGCCGTTCTTGTCCATCGCCTTGGCCTCGCACTCGGCATTGGCAGCGAAGGCGTGGAGGGGCACCGACAGGGCGATGACGGCGGCGCAGGCGCCCAGGATCGGGGACAGGGTCTTGAACATGCTTGCCTCTTTCGTTGGGAATGAAGATGAGGGAACGACAGCAACACAACCACACGACAGCAACGTGGATTGCAGCACGGAACCGCAGCCCGGCCAGCCGAGAACGCGGCAGCGCGCCGTCCGGCTGACAAGAAAACGACAGCGCGGCGCCGAAACCCGCTACAGGATGCGTCGCGGGTGTGCCAGCGCCTCGTGCGCGGCGTGCAGCCGGCGCACCAGCACCTGGATGAAGGCGGTGTCGAAGAGGTGGCGCGTCGACATCGACAACTGGCCCAGCGTGTGCGGCGTGAACGAGATCGCGGTCGCCGGCTCGGCGACGATCACGTCGGCGCTGTGGATGCGCAGGTCGGGGCTGGGCGCGAGGTAGGCCATCTCGCCCACCGAGTCGCCGGCGCCCAGATCGGCGACGTTCTGGCCGTCGCGGAAGACGTCGACGCGGCCGCTGGCCAGGATGTGGAAGTCGTCGCCTTCCTGGCCCTTGCGGTAGATCGCGTGGCCGAAGGGCAGGCGCTGCCAGCGCGCGCGGTGCACCACCTCCCACAGCTCGACGTCGCCGAAGCCCTTGAAGAACGCCAGCGTGCGCAGCAGGTTGAAGCGCTCGGAGTCCAGCACGCCCTGCACCTCGCCGCGCGGCACCTCGTGGTCGGTGATCAGCGCCGACAGCGCCTGCGCGAAGCGGCCCCAGTCGGCCGGGCGCTGGTCGCGGTCCTTGGCCAGCGCGCCCAGGACCAGCCGGTCCAGCCGCTCCGAGACGCCCTCGCGCAGGCCCCGCAGCGAGGCCGGCTCGACGTTGTAGATCTGGTGCATGATGGCCTGCTGCCGCGTGGCGTCGAACGGCGGCCGGCCGGCGATCAGGTGGTACAGCACCGCAGCCAGCGAGTAGATGTCGGCCCGGCAGTCCAGCGTGTCGCCGTCGAGTTGCTCGGGCGACATGTAGGCCAGCGAGCCGACGCGGTAGACCTGGGTGGCCTCCGAGGTCTGGTTGAAGGCGCTGCCGAAGTCGGTGATCTTGACGTCGACGATGGCCGAGCCGTCCATCACCGTCAGCAGGTTGGCCGGCTTGACGTCGCGGTGGATCACGCCCTGGCGGTACACGTAGTCCAGCGCCATCGCGC
The DNA here is from genome assembly GCA_964470565.1 of uncultured Rubrivivax sp. Taxonomy (GTDB): domain Bacteria; phylum Pseudomonadota; class Gammaproteobacteria; order Burkholderiales; family Burkholderiaceae_C; genus Rubrivivax. Next base: position 29,723 of record CAYYDJ010000001.1, on the reverse strand, counting down.
ACTTGAAACCGATTTCGACGATCTGGTCCAGCGGCAGCAGCGCGTCGGCGCGGCAGAAGCGCCTCAGCGTCACGCCGTTGACGTACTCCATCACCAGGTAGGGCGCCGTCTCGTCGAACACGGCGTCGAAGATCTGCACCACGTTCGGGTGGTTCAGCCGGCCCACCAGCGCGGCCTCGGCGGCGAAGAAGCGGCGCTGGAAGTGCGATTCGCGCGAGTCGGGCATCAGCCCCAGGCGCACGCGCTTGATCGCCACATCGCGGCCGCGGAACTCGTCGCGCGCCAGGAAGACCTCGCTGGTCGCGCCTTCGCCCAGGCGTGCCAGCACGGGGTATTTGCCGATCTGCGCCGGCAAGGCGGCCGGCGCGGCACGGAGGGTGGACGGTGTGGAAGCGGACATGGCGAGACAGGGCATCGTGCCCCAGCCCGGCGCCGCTGAAACCCGCAAAAGCAGGCCAATGCCGGCCTGTCTGCGGCCCGTGGCAGCCCGGCGGCAGACCGGCGTCTGCCGCGGACCCCGCCCGTAGAATCGCCGCGATGGTTTGCCCAAGCTCACTTCGTTCGCAGCCCCCGGCCCCGACAGGGGACCCGACGGGTCCTGGGGCGCCCAGTCCCTTCGCAACGACCGGGCGACACTGATGATCCAAGCCAAGCAAGAGCTGCTGCAGGCGCTGGTGCGGGCGCTGACACGGCTGGCCCCCGACGCGCCGCCGGCAGCCGCCTTCGAGTCCCCCAAGCAGCCCGCGCACGGCGACCTGGCGATCACCGCCGCGATGCCGCTGGCGCGCAGCCTGAAGAAGAACCCGCGCGAGATCGCGCAGGCCCTGGTTGACGCCCTGCAGGCCGACCCGGCCGTGCAGCGCTGGGTGGCGGCGCTGGAGATCGCCGGCCCCGGCTTCGTCAACCTGCGGCTGACGCCGGCCGCGCGCCAGGCCGTGGTGGCCGAGGTGCTGGCCGCCGGCGACGCCTTCGGCCAGCGCGCCGCCAACGGCCGCCACGTGATGGTGGAGTTCGTCTCCGCCAACCCCACCGGCCCGCTGCACGTGGGCCACGCGCGCCAGGCCGCACTGGGCGACGCCTTGTGCAACCTGCTGGCCACCCAGGGCTGGCAGGTGACGCGCGAGTTCTATTACAACGACGCCGGCGTGCAGATCAACACGCTGGCGCAGTCCACGCAGTGCCGGCTGCAAGGCCTGAAGCCGGGCGCGGCCGGCTGGCCCGAGTCGGCCTACAACGGCGACTACATCCAGGACATTGCCGACGGCTTCCGCGCCGGCCAGACCGTCAGCGCCGACGACCGCCGCTTCACCGCCAGCGGCGACGCGGCCGACCTCGACGGCATCCGCCAGTTCGCGGTGGCCTACCTGCGTCACGAGCAGGACCTGGACCTGCTGGCCTTCGGACTGAAGTTCGACCATTACTTCCTCGAATCCAGCCTCTACACCAGCGGCCGCGTGCAGGCCACGGTGGAGCGCCTGATCGCCTCCGGCAAGACCTACGAGAAGGACGGCGCGCTGTGGCTGCGCAGCACCGACTACGGCGACGACAAGGACCGCGTGATGCGCAAGTCGGCGCCAGCCGGCGCCGACGCCAAAGCCGGCGACGGCACGCTTTACACCTACTTCGTGCCCGACGTCGCCTACCACATCAACAAGTTCGAGCGCGGCTTCGTGAAGGTCATCAACATCCAGGGCACCGACCACCACGGCACCATCGCGCGCGTGCGCGCCGGGCTGCAGGCGGCCGGCGTCGGCGTGCCCGCCGGCTACCCCGACTACGTGCTGCACAAGATGGTCACCGTGATGCGCGGCGGCCAGGAGGTCAAGATCTCCAAGCGCGCGGGCAGCTACGTGACGCTGCGCGACCTGATCGACTGGACCAGCCGCGACGCGGTGCGCTTCTTCATGATCAGCCGCAAGGCCGACACCGAGTTCGTGTTCGACATCGACCTCGCGCTCAAGCAGAGCGACGAGAACCCGGTGTTCTACGTGCAGTACGCGCACGCCCGCATCTGCTCGGTGCTGGCGCAGTTTGCGGCGCAGGGCGGCGATGCCGGCGCGCTGGCGGATGTTGATCTCTCGCTGCTGGCCGCGCCGACCGAGCAGGCGCTGCTGCTGAAGCTGGCCGACTACCCGGAGATGCTCAGCCGCGCCACCGCCGAGCTGGCGCCGCACGACGTGGCCTTCTATTTGCGCGACCTGGCGGCGGCGCTGCACGCCTGGTACGCGGCCGAGCGCTTCCTGTCCGATGACGCCGCGCTGACCCGCGCGCGCATGGCCCTGCTGGCCGCCACGCGCCAGGTGCTGCGCAACGGCCTGGCGGTGCTGGGCGTGAGCGCGCCGCAGGCGATGCAGCGCAACGAGACGCTGGCGGAGAACGCAGCATGAGGATCACTCAACGCGGCGGCTTCGGACAGCAGCGGGGCGGCTTCGGGCACCAGCGGGGTGGCTTTGCCGTGGGCATGGTCACCGGCTTGCTGATCGGGCTGGTGCTGGCGCTGGGCGTGGCGCTGTACATCACCAAGGCGCCGGTGCCCTTCGTCAACAAGGTCCCGCAGCGCACCGCCGAGCAGGACCAGGCCGAGCAGGCGCGCAACAAGAACTGGGACCCCAACGCGCCGCTGGCCGGCAAGCCGATCAAGGCGATGGCCGGCGCGACCCCGCCAGCCGCTTCGGCGCCAGCGGCCACGGCTGCGACAGCCACCGCGCCGGCGGCCGCGCTGGCCTCGGCACCGCGCGCCGGGCGCGATCCGGCGGCCATCCTCTCGGGCGCCGTCACGCCGGGCCCGGCGGGCGCCGCACGCGGGCCCGAGCCGTTCGTCTTCTTCGTCCAGGCCGGCGCCTTCACCCGCCAGGACGAAGCCGAGCAGCAGCGCGCCAAGCTGGCGATGGCGGGCCAGACCGCCCGCATCACCGAGCGCGAGCAGAACGGCCGCGTGGTCTACCGCGTCCGCATGGGCCCGTTCGAGACCCGCAACCAAGCCGAAGGCCTGCAAGGCAAGCTGCAGGAGTCGGCGATCGAGAGCCAGTTGGTGCGCGTCGAGCGACCCTGACCGTCCCCGGCAAACGGAACTCCCCCGGCGGCCCCGACTCAACCCGCCGCGACCACCGTCCAGAACACGAAAGGAACCTCATGAAGCGGCGCGATTTCCCGATCCACCTGGCAGCCGGTGCCGGCCTGGCCCTCGGCGCCCTGCAGCCGACGGCGCAGGCCCAGGGGCAAGCGCCCGTCGAAGGCAGCCAGTACATCAAGCTGTCGCAGCCCGTGCCGACCAGCCTGCTGCCGCCGCCGGGCAAGATCGACGTCAGCGAGTTCTTCTGGTACGAGTGCCCGCACTGCAACGCCTTCGAGCCGCTGCTGGAGGCCTGGACCAAGACCCTGCCCGCCGACGTGGCCTTCCGCCGCGTGCCGGTGGGCTTCACCGCGCGCCACCAGGTGGGGCAGAAGATGTTCTACGCGTTGGAAGAGTTGGGCGCGATCCCGGCCGTCCAGCGCAAGGTGTTCGCCTTGATCCATGGCCAGGGCCAGCGCCTCACCAGCGAGAGCGACGCCATCAGCCTGGCCGTTGCGGTGGGCGTCGACAAGGCCAAGTTCGCCGAGGCCTACAAGTCCTTCGCCGTCAACACCAAATGTGCCAAGGCGCGCCAACTCTCCGACGCTTACAAGGTCGACGGCGTGCCGCTGCTGGGCATCAATGGCCGATACTTCACGGCCGCGTCGCTGACCGGCAGCCACGAGCGCGCGCTGGCGGTGGCCGACTACCTGATCCAGCGCTCCCGCAAAGGCGGTTGACGGGCGGTTGATCTCAAGCAGCCTTCGGGGCTGCGCCTGAAGTCACACTGTTTCTTGCCCCGCTGGGGCCGGGCTTGCGTCTATACTGACTGCAAGATTCGTGCCCCAGATGTTCGCCCCTAAACCCCTTCAAGCCCTGGCGCTGCTGGCTGCCCTGGCCGCCGCATGGCCGGCCGCCGCCGACAAGGCCGACCGCAGCAAGCCGATGGAGGTGCTGGCCGACAAGTCCAGCACCAACAACCTGAAGGACCAGATCAGCCGCTTCAACGGCAACGTCGTGGTCACCCAGGGCACGATGACGATCAAGGCCGATCGCGTGGAAGTGCGGCAGGCGGCCGACGGCTACTACAGCGGCACCGCCTGGGGCGCGCCCGGCGCGCCCGTCACCTATCGGCAAAAGCGCGACAACGTCGACGAATGGCTGGAAGGCTCCGCCGACCGCGTGGAGTTTGACGGCCGCACCGAGGTGCTCAAGCTGATCGGCAACGGCATCGTCCGCCGGCTGCGCGGCAAGGAGGTGGTCGACGAGATCACCGGCAGCCTGATCACCTGGAACCAGGGCATCGAGGAGTTCGCGGTGCAAGGCAGCAGCGCCGCGCCCGGCAGCAGCGCCTCGGCGCCGCGGGCGCGCATGGTGTTCACGCCGCCGCCGGGCAGCGCCGCGGCCGCGCAGGCCGGCAGCAGCGGCCGCGCGCCGGGGCGCGCCGCCTCGGAGCCGCGTTGACGGCGATGGCCGCCGCCGGCGGCAACGGCGGCGCCGCGGTGGCCGAGGCCGCCCCGGTCAGCCGGCTGCAGGCCGAACACCTGGCCAAGACCTACGGCGCGCGGCGCGTCGTGCACGACGTGCACCTGGCCGTCAGCGCCGGCGAGGTGGTGGGCCTGCTGGGGCCCAACGGCGCCGGCAAGACCACCACGTTCTACATGGTCGTCGGCCTGGTGCGCGCCGACGAAGGCCGCATCAGCATCGACGGCCAGCCGATCGAAGGCCTGCCGATCCACCGCCGCTCGCGCATGGGGCTGTCGTACCTGCCGCAGGAGGCGTCGATCTTCCGCAAGCTCAACGTCGAGGAGAACATCCGTGCCGTGCTGGAGCTGCAGGTCGGCGCCGACGGCCGGCCGCTGCCGCCGGCGCGCATCCGCGAGCTGCTGGAGCAACTGCTGCACGAGCTGGGCATCGAGAAGCTGCGCGACTCGCCGGCACCGGCGCTGTCGGGCGGCGAGCGCCGGCGCGTGGAGATCGCGCGCGCGCTGGCCACGCAGCCGCGCTTCATCCTGCTGGACGAGCCCTTCGCCGGCGTCGACCCGATCGCGGTGATCGAGATCCAGCGCATCATCGGCTTCCTGCGCCAGCGCGGCATCGGCGTGCTGATCACCGACCACAACGTGCGCGAGACGCTGGGCATCTGCGACCGCGCCTACATCATCAGCGAGGGCCGCGTGCTGGCCGAAGGCACGCCGGCCGAGATCGTCGAGAACGCCGAGGTGCGCAAGGTCTACCTCGGCGAGAACTTCCGCATGTGACATGGCGCCCCCACGCCTGTCGCTACGCTCCGTCGCCACCCGCCGAGGGGGCCCTCGCTGCGCCAGGGCGACCCTGACGCAGCGAGCCTGCGCCTGATGAAGCCGTCGCTGCAGGTCCGGCTCTCGCAGCACCTGGCGCTGACGCCGCAGCTGCAGCAGTCGATCCGCTTGCTGCAGCTCTCGACCCTGGAGCTGCACCAGGAGGTCGAACACATGCTGGAGCAGAACCCCTTCCTCGACGTGGAAGAGGATGCCGCCAGCCCTTTCGAGACGCCGCTGGACCGCACGCTCAAGGACGACCGCGCGGCCGAACGCAGCAGCCCCGCCGAGCATGACGGCGAGGCCGCTGCCGCGTCCGCCGACGGCGGCGGCGGCGGCGGCGGCGGCGACGGCGACGGCGACGGCCTGGCCGAGGTCAGTGGCCAGGAGTTCGGCACCACCGAGCGCGAAGACTGGGAGAACGGCACCGAGGGCGACGACTTCGACGGCATCCGTGAAACGCCATCGTTAGCGCCAGGCAGCGCCGCCGGCGATGGCGGCGACGACGGCCTCGACGCCCAGGACCGCCGCGCCGCCGGCGGCAGCCTGCAGGACCACTTGCGCACCCAGGTCGCCGGGCTGCGGCTGTCGGGCGACGACTTCGCGGCGCTGAACGTGCTGATCGAGTCGCTCAACGACGACGGCTACCTCGACGGCCCGCTGCAGGAGATCGCCGAGCGCCTGGCCGAGATGCTGGGCATCGGCAGCCGCGCCGATGACGCCGAGGCGCGCGAGGATCTGCACGCCCGGCTGCAGATGGCCTTGCGCCTGCTGCAAAGCCTGGAGCCCGCCGGCGTCGGCGCGCGCGGGCTGGAGGAGTGCCTGGTGCTGCAACTGCGCCAGACCCCGCCCTGCCGCGAACGCCGGCTGGCCATCACCATCTGCGAGAAGTACCTGGAGCTGCTGGCGCGGCGCGACATGCGGCGGCTGACGGCGCTGACCGGCGGCACCGAGGAGCAGGTGCGCGGCGCGCAGGCGCTGATCGTGCAGTGCGAGCCCAAGCCCGGCCGCCCCTTCAGCGACGCCGAGAGCAACGTCATCGTGCCCGACGTCATCGTGCAGCGCGCCGGCCGCGGGCTCAAGGTGGCGCTCAACCCCGACGTCATGCCGCGGCTGCGCATCAACGACCTCTACGCGCAGGTGGTGCGCGGCCAGCGCGGCAGCGGCGGCAGCGGGCTGTCGTCGCGGCTGCAGGAGGCGCGCTGGTTCATGAAGAACATCCAGCAGCGCTTTGACACCATCCTGCGCGTCAGCAAGGCCATCGTCGAGCGCCAGAAGAGCTTCTTCACGCATGGCGCGATCGCGATGAAGCCGCTGGTGCTGCGCGAGATCGCCGACGAGCTGGGCCTGCACGAGAGCACGATCTCGCGCGTCACCACCGCCAAGTACATGGCCACGCCCTACGGCACCTATGAGTTGAAGTACTTCTTCGGCTCCAGCCTCAACACCGAGGCCGGCGGCAACGCCTCCAGCACCGCCGTGCGGGCGCTGATCCAGCAGCTCGTCACGGCTGAGAGCGCGGCCAAGCCGCTGTCGGACAGCCAGCTTTCGCAGATGCTGGAAGAGCAGGGCATCCACGTCGCGCGGCGCACCGTGGCCAAGTACCGCGAAGCGCTGAAGATCGCGCCCGCCTCGCTGCGCAAGAACATCTGATGACGGCCATCTTCGTGCCCTGCGCCCAGGGCGTGGAAGAGCTGCTGGCGGCCGAATTGAGCGGCATCGCCGGCCGCGCCGCCGAGGCCGGCCGCGGCGGCGCCTGGGTCGACGGCGAGCTGGCGCTCGCGATGCGCATCAACCTCGAATGCCGGCTCGGCCAGCGCGTGCTGTGGCCGCTGGTCGACGGCCCCTACCGCGACGAGCATGCGCTCTACGAGCTGGCGCGACAGCTGCCGTGGACCGACTGGATCACGCCCGAGCAGACGCTGCGCGTCGACGTGCAGGCCCATCACTCGCCGCTGAAGAGCCTGAACTTCGCCGCGCTGCGCATCAAGGACGCCGTGTGCGACCGCGTGCGCGAGGCCGTGGGCGCGCGCCCCAGCGTCGACACCCGCCATCCGACGCTGCCGCTGCTGCTGTTCCTCGGCCCCGAGCACGCCACGCTGTACGTCGACACCTCGGGCGAGGCGCTGTTCAAGCGCGGCTGGCGCGATGCGCGCGGCGGCAGCCAGGCCGTCAAGGGCGAGGCACCGCTGAAGGAAACGCTGGCCGCCGCGATGCTGGCGGCCGCCGGCTGGCAGGGCCGAGCCGAAGACGGGCCGCTGCTCGACCCCTGCTGCGGCGCCGGCACCATCGCCATCGAGGCGGCGCAGCTCGCCTGCGGCATCGCGCCCGGTGCGCAGCGCCGCTTCGCGTTCGAGCGCTTGCAGCCCTTCCAGCCGCTGCGCGCGCGCTGGCAACAGATGAAGGCCGAGGCCCAGGCGCGCGTGCATGCGCCGGCGGTGCCGGTGTTCGCCGGCGACGTGAGCTTTCGCATGACCGACTTCGCCGCCCGCAACGCCCAGCGCGCCGGCGTCGCCGACGCGATCGAGTTCAAGACCGCCGACGCGCTGCAGCGCCCGCCGCCGGCCGCCGCCGGCACGCTGATCATGAACCCGCCCTACGGCGAGCGCATCGCGCCGAAAGGGCAAGGGCAAGGCCAGGCGCAGCGCGCCCCGCGCGAAGGCTTCGAGGGCGGCGCCGACGCCTCGGCCTTCTTCTCGGCGCTGGCCACGAACTGGAAGCGCCACTACGGCGGCTGGACCGCCTGGTGCCTGAGCCCCGAGATGAAGCTGCCCGGCCTGATGCGGCTGAAGGAATCGCGCCGCGTGCCGATGTGGAATGGCGCCATCGAATGCCGGCTGTTCCGCTTCGACCTCGTGGCCGGCAGCCACCGCAGCGACGCCGTCAGCCGCGCGCCAGCAGACGGCCCTTGACCACCTTGGACGGCCAGCGCTTGAGCGGCGCGTCGCCTACCGCGACGCAGTCGCCGCTCACGAGGTCAAACACCCAGCCGTGCTTGGGGCAGGTGAGGCGGCAGCCGTCCAGCGCGAGTTGCGGGATGTCGGTGCCCTGGTGCGGGCAGCGGCTGTCGTAGACGCGCCATTCGGCCGCGCCGCCGCGGTAGACGAAGACGGCGCGGCCGCCGGCTGCCGCCACGTCCACCCGCTGCGCGCTGCCGACCGGCAGGTCTTGCGTGGCCAGCAGGTCGTGCCAGGCGGGTTTGGACGCAGTGGCGGCGGCGGCGGCCGGTGATGCGGCCGCCGCCGTCAGCGCCTCGGGCGCGAAGCCGGGCAGGTCCATCGCCAGGATCAGGTCGACGGCCCAGAGGATCTTGGTCAGGCCCAGCGTCGGGAATGCCATCAGCAGCGCATCCACCACCTCGGCCGGCGAGCAGCCGTCCTTCAGCGCGCGCTGGAGGTACTGGCGAAAGCCGCGCTCGGTCTGCGCGTGGACCTTGTTGATCACGCTGATCAGGTTGCGCGTCTTGGGGTCCAGCCGCGTGCCGCAGTCCTTCAGGAACGCGAAGTAGTGGCCCATGGTCTCGGGCCGGGCTTTGAGCAGGTAACTCAGCGCATCGCTCATACAGAAACTCCGTCGGGGCCAGGCACCTGCACCAGCACCGGGCAGGTCGCCAGCCCCAGCACCTTCTGCGCCACACCGCCCAGCCAGGCGCGCTGCAGGCTCTCGGGGCGGTGACGGCCGATCACGATCAGGTCGGCGCCGGCGTCGGCCGCGGCCTGCAGCAAGGCCTGGTGCGGGCGGCCGCTGCGCAGCTCGCCCGCAGCCGCCACGCCGCTGGCCTGCGCCTGCGCCACCGCGGCGGCAAGCACGGCCTGCGCCTGGGCCTGCGACTCGGCGCCGTCGGCCACGCAGACCACCAACAGCGGCAGTGTCCTCGCCGCCGCCAGCGCGGCGGCCTGGGCCACGGCGCCGGGGGCGGCCGGGGCCAGCGGGTCCAGCCCCAGCAGCACGCGGCGCTGCCACGCCCGGGCATCGCGCGGCACCACCAGCACGCTGCAAGGCGCGTGGGCGACGACCTTGGTGACCATCTCGCCGACCAGCAGCTTGGCCAGAAAGCTGCGCTGCCCGCGGCGGCGGATGACCAGCAGGTCGTGGCCGCCCGCGGCCGCCTGGGCCACGATCTCGGCATAGAGCTCGGGGCCGCGGCGCACGACCACGTCCAGCGCGACGCCGGCCGTTGCGGCCTGTGCCAGCAGGTCTTCGCGGCGCGCGGCCGCAGCGGCCTCGGCGCGCGCCGCCCAGGCCGGCGCCACGGCCTCGAACTCGGGGTTGCTGGCCAGCGGCAGAACGGCGGCCAGCGGCAGCGCGTTGCGGCCTGCCAGCGCCAGGGCCAGGCCTTCGGCGCCGCGGTCGAACTCGCCATGCTCGGTGGCCAGCAGCAGGCGGCTGAAGACCGGCGCCGTCATCCCGCGCCCCCACCCAGCCAGCCGGACGCGGCCAGCGCGATCACGGCCACCTCGGCCAGCGCCAGCGCGGCGTACACCTTGTCGCCGCGACGCAGGTACAGCGGCAGCAGCGCCAGCAGCGCCGGCAGCGAGCAGCTCGCCAGCCAGGCGATGCCGGCCAGCGACAGCATGTCGCCTTGGCCCAGCCGGGCCAGCCAGCCCCAGCCGGTGGGCGAGCCCGATTGCTGCAGAAACTCAGCCAGCGGCAGCGACCACAGCTCGGGCAGCCGCTGCAGCGGCACGCCGGGCGCCAGCAGCCCGCTGCCGTAGGCCAGGAAGGCCAGCAGCAGCAAGACCAGCCCGGCGCGCGCGCCGGCCTCCAGCAGCCGCGCATAACGCAGTTGTTCAACGCTCTGCGCAAGGCCCCGTTCGGCGTCCCCGGGCCCGGTCGTCATGGCCACACCCCCAGCCCCTTGAGCAGCGCGCGCAGGCCCGCGAACAGCAGCACCGCGATCACCAGGCGGCGGATCACCGAGGCCTTCAGCAGCCCCAGCAGCCGCGCGCCGATGCGCGCGCCCAGCATCATGCCCACCACCGAGGGCACGGCGATCACCGGCAGCACCGCGCCCCGGTTGAGATAGACCCAGGCCGCCGACGAATCCACCAGTGACAGCACCAGCCCCGAGGTGCCGGCCGCCACCTTCAGCGGCGCGCCCATCAGCAGGTTGAGCGTGGGCACGTTGGCCCAGCCGGCGCCGATGCCGAACAACCCGGCCAGCACACCGATGCCCAGGAACAGCAGCAGCCCCGGCGCCGTGCGGTGCACCTGCCAGGGCACGCTGCGGCCGGCGGCGCCGTCGACGAAGATGCCGTGCATCGCCAGTGCCTGCGACAGCCGGTCGGGACGATCGACCTGCGGGAACTCCGAACGCCGCGACACCAGCATCAGGCCGACGATCGCCAGCACCACCGCGCCCAGCATCACCTGCACCACGTGGGCCGGCAGCGCCAGGCCCAGCAGCGCGCCGCCGATCGAACTGGCCGAGGCCAGCAGCGCCAGCGGCAGCGCCAGCCGCAGGCTGGCCAAGCCGCTGCGCAGCAGCAGCGGCCCCGCCGCCAGCGCGCTGGCCAGCGCCACCAGCAGTCCGGCGCCGCGCACGAAGTCGAGGTGAAAGGGAAAGAAGCTGCCGACGATGGGCACGAACAGCGTGCCGCCGCCGATGCCCGCCGGCACCGCGACGATGCCCAGCAGGAAGCAGACGACGAACAGCGCCAGCGGCCACAGCCACCAGGCCGGCGCTGCGAGTGCCGCGTCCATGGCGCCCCTCCCTTGCGATGCCGATGAAGGCAACGATTCTGGCAGCAAGCGCGGGTCGCACAGGCCGGTGAGAGGCCGCCGGTCAAACGTCGTCGGCCAAGCCGGACTGCCACGCGAGCACGGCCAGCGCGGCCAGCGGCGCGGTCTCGGCGCGCAGCACGCGCGGGCCCAGTTGCACGGCCTCGAAGCCGGCGGACAGCGCCGCGCCTTCCTCGGCCGGCGAGAGGCCGCCTTCGGGGCCGCTCAAGATCAAAATCGACTCTGATTCAGCGTTAGCCATCGACAATGGCTGCGTGCCCGCGGGGCTGAGCAGCCAGCGCGGCGGCTGCGCGGCACCCAGCGTCGCCAGCCATTCGGGCAGGCGCATCGGCACCGCGATGCGCGGCACGCGCGTGCGGCCGCTTTGCTCGGCCGCGGCCACGGCCTGCGCCTGCCAGTGCTCGCGCTTGCGCTCGGCGCGCTCACCGTCCAGGCGCAGCACCGAGCGCTCGCACACCAGCGGCTGGATCGCGGCGGCGCCCAGCTCGGTGGCCTTCTCCACCAGCCAGTCCATGCGCTCGTTGGCAGGCATGCCCAGCGCCAGCGTCACGGCCTGCGGCAGCTCGCGCTCGACGGCCGCGTGCGCGCCGACGCGCAGCTGAACCTGCTGCCGGCCCATCGCCAGCACCTGGGCCTGCCATTCGCCGCCGCGGCCGTCGAACAGCCGCAACTCGTCGCCCGGCTGCAGCCGCCGCACCTGCACGTGGCGCGCCGGGCCGGGCGGCAGGTCGAGCGTCAGGCCCGCGGCCAGCGGACCATCGACGAAGAGGCGAAGCATGGGGCCGCGATTGTCGGCCCGCCCGGTCGCGTCAGATGACGAACTTGTCATCTGGCTGTTCGCTGGCAAGCGGTTGCGCTTTCCAGAATTTCATCCGTGGACAGCAAGACCGCGGCCCACCGAAGCAACCAAGCATCAACCCCTTTCCACAGAGGAACCGATCATGAACCGCATCACCCGCATCGCCGCCATCGCCCTGTCGTTCGCCGCCGCCGGCTCGGCCTTCGCCGACGACATCACGATCGACCCGGTGCAGCACCAATCGCTCAAGACCCGCGCGCAAGTGCAGACCGAGCTGGCGCAGTACCAGGCCGCCGGCGTCAACCCCTGGAGCACCAGCTACAGCCAGCGCACCGGCTTCCAGTCGCAGCGCCCCCGTGCCGACGTGGTCGCCGAAGTGAAGGCCGCGCAAGCCAGCGGCGAGCTGCAGGCCCTGGGCGCCGAAGACAGCGGCGCGGCCTACTACGCCCGCGTTCGCTCGCAGGCCAAGCACGGCACCGTGATTGCCGCGCGCTGATCGCCGCCGCCCATGCGGCGCAGCAGCCCCAACCGCCCTCTTCCAGCCGCCGGCCGAGCCGGGGCCGCGAGAGGGCGGCTCGCTGGCGTTGAACGCGCTCGTCAGCCGCGCAACTCGCGGCGCAGGATCTTGCCCACCGGCGTCTTAGGCAGCTCGGTCCTGAACTCGATGATCTTGGGCCGCTTGTAGCCGGTGAGATTGGCCTCGCAGTAGGCGCGGATGTCGGCCTCGGTGATCGCCGGGTCCTTCTTGACCACCACCACCTTGACCACCTCGCCCGCCTTGGCGTCGGGCACGCCGACCGCGGCGCATTCCAGCACGCCGGGCATCTGCGTGATCACGTCTTCCACCTCGTTCGGGTAGACGTTGAAGCCGCTGACCAGGATCATGTCCTTCTTGCGGTCGACGATCTTGAAGTAGCCGCGCTCGTCGACGATGCCGATGTCGCCGGTGCGGAAGAAGCCGTCGGCCGTCATCACCTTGGCCGTCTCGTCGGGACGCTGCCAGTAGCCGGCCATCACCTGCGGGCCGCGGATCGCAATCTCGCCGGGCGTGCCCATCGGCACCTCGTGGCCGTCATCGTCGAGCAGCATCAACTCGGTGTTGGGCATCGGCAGCCCGATGTTGCCGCTGTAGGCCGTGCTGTCCACCGGGTTGCAGGTGGCCGACGGGCTGGTCTCGGACAGGCCATAGCCTTCGCAGATCGGGCAGCCGGTTTTCTCCAGCCACAGCTTGGCCGTGGCCTGCTGCACCGCCATGCCGCCGCCGACGCTGATCTTCAGGCTGCTCCAGTCGACCTTGCCGAAATCCGGGTGGTTGGCCAGCGAGTTGAACAGCGTGTTGACCGCCGGGAAGCTGTGCGAGCGGTGCTGCGCCAGCTCTTTGAGCACGCCGGCAAAGTCGCGCGGGTTGGCGATCAGGATGTTGCAGCCGCCCATGCGCATGCCCAGCATCATGTTCGCGGTGAAGCCGAAGATGTGGTACAGCGGCAGCGCGCAGATGGTGACGATCTGCTCGCCGGCCGGGATCTTCTTCAGCGCCGGCTGGTACCAGGCCTCCGACTGCAGCACGTTGGCCACCAGGTTGCGATGCAGCAGCACCGCGCCCTTGCTGACGCCGGTGGTGCCGCCGGTGTATTGCAGCACCGCGATGTCGTCGGGCCCCACGTTGGGCGGCGTGTAGGGCTTGTTGCGGCCGCTGGCCAGCGCGTCGTTGAAGCGCAGCGCGCCGGGCAGCCGCCAGGCCGGCACCATCTTCTTGACGTTGCGCACCACGTGGTTGACCAGCGCGCCCTTCAGGAAGCCCAGCATGTCGCCGAACGAGGCCACCACCACCTTCTTGGTGGGCACCGCGTCGATCACCTGCTGCAGCACGTGGGCGAAAGGCTCCAGGATCACGATGGCCTTGGCGCCCGAGTCCTTGAGCTGGTGCTCCAGCTCGCGCGGCGTGTACAGCGGGTTGACGTTGACCACCACCATGCCCGCGCGCAGCACGCCGGCCACCGCGGCCGGGTACTGTGGAACGTTGAGCATCATCAGCGCCACGCGGTCGCCCGGCGCCAGGCCGATCGACTGCAGGTAGGCCGCGAAGGCGCGCGACTGGTCGTCGAGCCAGCCGAAGGTGAAGGCCTTGCCCATGAAGTGGTAGGCCTTTTGATCGCGGTACTTGCGAAAACTTTCCTCCAGCAGCGCGACCAGCGACGGGTAAAGGTCCGTCTTGATCTCGGCAGGAACGCCTGCCGGGTACTGCTTCAACCAGATCTTCTCCATTCAGCAGGGCTCCATCCGTTGCAGACCATTCTGACCGAGCGCTCGCGGCACCTGCATCAGGGGATTCGATGAGCATGCGAGGCCCCCTATGATCGCCACGGGCGCCCCGATGGACATTGAACAGACCCAAGCCGGGCCGTACAGCCGCGGCCATGGCCATGCCCCTGCCGTCACGGCGGCGGGCCGCTGGCATGTGCGCCTGCTCGGCAGCCTGCAGTTGCAAGGCCCCGATGCAGGCCTGGTGCGCCTGCCCAGCCGGGCCAGCACCGCCTTGCTGGCCCGGCTGGCGCTGTGGCCCGAGCGCGAGCACGGCCGCGAGGAGCTGATCGAGTTGCTGTGGCCCGGCGTCGAGCTCGCCGTCGGCCGCAACCGGCTGCGCCAGACCTTGTCGACGCTGAAGGCCTTGCTCGAACCGCCGGGCGCGGCACCGGTCATCGTGGCCAACCGCCGCTCGCTGCGCGCCGCGCCGGGCGCGTTAAGCAGCGACGCGCAGCTCTTCGAGCAGCGCTTGCGCGCCGGCCAGGCGCAGGCCGCGGCGGCGCTGTATGGCGGCGAGCTGCTGCCCGGCTTCTTCGATGAATGGATCTGCGACGAGCGCCAGCGGCTGGCCGGCCTGGCCGAGCGCTTGAATGACGGCTTGAACGAGCGCCTAACCGAGCGCTTGACCGAGCGCTTGACGGACCGCCCGGCCCATCACGGCTCGCCCGCGGCCGCGCCCGCTGCGCGGCCGCTGACGGTCAGCCCGCCGATGGCCGCGCCGCCCCCGGCGCTGTCGCGCCATGCGCTGCCGGCGTATCTGACCCGTTACTTCGGCACCGAGGCCCAGGCCGCGCGGCTGCGCGGGCAGGTCTCGGCGCACCGGCTGGTCACGCTGGCCGGCCCCGGCGGCATCGGCAAGACGCGGCTGGCGGTGGAGCTGGCGCAGGCGCTGCGCGACACGCCCGATCTGGCCGCGGACGACGGCGCGCACCCGCGCTTCGACGTCGTCGCCTTCGTCCCGCTGGCCGGCTGCGACGGCGTGGAGACCATGCTCGACGCGCTGGGCCGCGCCTTCGGCCTCGGCGGCGCCAGCGCCGACCTGAGCGAGCGCCTGGCCGCCGCGCTGGCCGGCCAGCGCGCGCTGCTGGTGCTGGACAACCTGGAGCAGCTGCTGCCCGCGGCCGCGCCGTGCATCGCCGCGCTGCTGCACCGGCTGCCGGCGCTGCACCTGCTCGTCACCTCGCGCCGCGTGCTGGCCATCGACGGCGAGCGCGAGGTGGTGCTGGCCCCGCTGCCGCTGCCCGCCGCCGAGGCCGAGCTTGCCGAGCAGGCCGCCAACCCCGCGGTGGCGATGTTCGTCGACCGCGCCCGCGCCGTGCGCGCCGACTTCCACCTCAACCCGCGCAACGCCGACGCGGTGGTCGCGCTGGTGCGGCTGCTGGGTGGCGCGCCGTTGGCCCTCGAGCTGGCCGCGGCGCGCGTGCGCAGCGTGCCGGTGGCCGAGATGCTGCAGCGCCTGGACGGCCGCCATGGCAGCGCGCCGGGCAGCGGCCTGGCGCTGCTGTCGCGCAGCGGGCCGCGCGCCGGGCTGGACGCGCGCCACGCCGCGATGGCCGACGTCATCGCCTGGAGCTGGAACCTGCTGCCGCCGCCGCTGCAGCACACGCTGGCGGCGGTGACGGTGTTCGTCGGCGGCTTCACGGCCGAGGCCGCTGCCGCCGTGGTGGGCGCCGACGCCGCGCTGCTGCTCGACGAGGCGGTGCAGCACTCGCTGCTGGCCAGCGAGTGGCATGGCGACGACACAGCGCGCTTTCGCTTCACCGAGCCGGTGCGCGAGTTCGCGCAGGCGCAGCTGCTGCAGCGGCAGCCGGCCGAGGCGGTGGCGCGGCTGCGGCGCGCGCACCGCGACTGGTGGCCGCGCTGGATGGCCCGGCTTGGGCCCACGGTGCCGCTGCCGGCGTTCCGCGCCGAGCTGCCCAACCTGGTGGCGGCGCTGGCCAGCGCCGAGGCCGATGGCGAGCCCGAGGCCGGCGTGCGGCTGGCGCTTGCGCTGCGCGCAGGCTTTGCCGTCGTGCCGCTGACCGGCAGCGGCATCGACACCTTGCAGCGGCTGCTGGAGCGGATCGACGACGCCCCGCTGCGCAGCGCCGGGCTGGGCCTGCTGGCGGTGCAGGAGTACGACGCCGGTCTGCGCGAGCGCGCCCAGCGCCACGCCGAGCAGGCGTTGGACGCGGCGCCGCCGCAATCGGAGCAGCGCGCGCGCGCGCTGCAGATCCTGGCGCGGCTGCGTTGGACCGCGCACCACGACCGCGAAGGCGCCTGCCGCTTGCTGGACGAAGCCGAGCCGCTGGCCGAGCGCCTGGGCGAGCACGCGCTGCTGGGCACGCTGCTGGCCCAGCGCGCCTATGCCCAGCACCTGTCGTGCGGCCAGCCGGCCGAAGCCGAGCGGCTGTTCGAGCGCCAGCGCGCGCTGCTGCAGGGCTTGGGCAACCGCCACGACTGCAACGCCGCGCTCTACCACCGCGTCAACCTCGACTACCAGCTCGACCGCTATGCCGACACGCTGGCCGGCGCGCTCGATCTGACCGCGCGCGCACGCGCCGAGCAGCACTGGGCGCTGCTCAGCAAGGCCGGCAACATGCTCGGCGGCGCCTATGCCTCGCTGCGCCGGTGGCGGCAGGCACTGCCGTGCTTCCTGGAGGCGGTCGAGGTCGCCTGGGCCGACGGCGCCCATTTCGGCTGGGTCTATGCGATGTGGAATGCGCCGACCGCGCTGGTGCGCTGCGGCCAGGCGGCCGACGCGGCACGCCTGATGGCCTTTGCCGCCCAGCACTGGGCCAGCCACTACGGCGAGCTGAGCCGCGACGACCTGCGCACCGTGCAACGCCAGCAGCGCCTGCAACGCAGCGTGCTCGGCGCCCGCCGCGTCGCCGAGCTGGCCGAGCAGGGCCGCCAGCTGAACCCCGTGCTGGCCATCCAGGTGCTGCGCCGCGCCGTGACGGCCGCCGCGCAAGACCCCCCCGAACCCAGGACACCCCCGCGAACAGGTGGGTGAACAGCGCGCTGCGGCGCCGCAATCGCTAACGCTTGCCTAACGGTTGCTGCCGATCCTCCGTGTCAAACCGGACACGGAGCTTCGACATGACCACCCTTCGCCGCCCACGCACCCGCAAGTCGGCCCTGGCCCTGGCCGCCACCCTGGCGCTGGGCGTCGTGCCGCTGCAGGACAGCCTGGCCGCCGCCTGCACCTTCAGTCCGGCCAGCGGCAACTGGACCGTGGCCGGCAACTGGAGCTGCGGCAACGTGCCCGGCGCAGCCGACACCGCGATCGTCGGCGCCGGCCGCGTCGCCACCATGCCCGGCGGCGCCTTCCTGGGGGCGACCAACCTGAACAACGCCGGCACGGTGAACATCAGCGACAACAGCGGGCTGACGCTGCTGGGCAACAACCAGAACACCGGCAGCATCATGCTCGGCTCGGGCGGCAATTTCAGCGATCTGCGCATCAGCGGCGCGATGTCGCTGAACGGCGCCGGCACGGTCAGCACCACCAACACGCAGAACAACCGCATCATCGCCGCCAACGGCGCCGGCGACGTGCTGACGCTGGGCGCGGGCCAGAGCATCCTGGGCGCCGCCACCATCGGCGGCGGCGGGGCACTGGGGCTGGTCAACAACGGCAGCATCGTCGCCAACCTCAGTGCCGGCATCACGCTCAACGCCCAGGGCGGCGTCACCAACAACGGCGTGCTGCGCGGCGACGGCGCGGTGCTGGTCATCCAGAACACCGCCCTCGGCCAGGGCGGCTCGGGCACGCTCAACGCCATCAACGGCGGCAGCGTGCGCCTGGCCAACACCAGCGTCACCGGCGGCGGCTTCAGCACCGCCGGCGGCGGCACCGTCGCCACCGCCTCGGGCACCTTCGGCAACGCGATCGCCGCCGTCACCAACAGCGGCAACCTGGTCATCGTCGACAACAGCGGGCTGACGCTGGCCGGCACCTTGACGAACAACGGCAACCTGGCGCTCGCCTCGGGCGGCAACTTCAGCGACCTGATCATCTCCGGTGCGCAGACGCTGGCCGGCAACGGCACGGTGAGCCTGTCGAACACCTTCAACAACCGCATCTACGGCAACAACGCCACATTCACGCTGGGCAGCGGGCAGACGCTGGCCGGCTCCGGCCAGATCGGCGCCGGCTCGGCCAACTTCCTGTTCAACAACGCCGCCACGGTGGTGGCGACGCAGAGCACGCCGCTGCTGATCAACGCATCGGCCGGCGTCAACAACACCGGCACCTTGCGCGCCGACGGCGGCACGCTGCAGTTGCAGACCACGATCAACAGCGCCGGCGGCCAGATCGAGGCGCGCAACGGCTCGCGCGTGGAGCTGCTCAACGGCAGCGTGATCAACAACGCCGCGTTCTCGGCCACCGGCGCCGGCAGCCTGATCACCACCGTCGGCGGCGCCACCGTCAGCATGGGCGGCGGCACCGTCAACGGGCCGATGACCATCGCCGACAACTCCAGACTGCGGCTGACCGCCGACGCCACCTACAACGGCGTGCTGAGCATGGCTTCAGGTGGCAACTTCACCGACCTGCAGATCGACGGCGCGCGCACGCTCGGCGGCAGCGCGACGATCGTGATGAGCAACGGGCCGAACAACCGCATCTACGGCACCAACGGCACCGGCGATTCGCTGAGCATCGGCAGCAACATCACGATCCAGGGCTCGGGCCGCATCGGCGACTCGGCCGGCTTCGTGTTCAACAACGCCGGCACCGTGGTGGCGACGCAAAGCACGCCGCTGCTGATCAACGCCCCGGGCAGCGTCAACAACACCGGCACGCTGCGCGCCGACGGCGGCACGCTGCAGCTGCAGACCACCGTCAACAGCGCCGGCGGCCAGATCGAGGCGCGCAACGGCTCGCGCGTGGAGCTGCTCAACGGCAGCGTGATCAACAACGCCGCGTTCTCGGCCACCGGCGCCGGCAGCCTGATCACCACCGTCGGCGGCGCCACCGTCAGCATGGGCGGCGGCACCGTCAACGGGCCGATGACCATCGCCGACAACTCCAGGTTGCGGCTGACCGCCAACGCCACCTACAACGGCGTGCTGAGCATGGCCTCGGGCGGCAACTTCACCGACCTGCAGATCGACGGCGCGCGCACGCTCGGCGGCACCGTGACGATCCAGGCCTCGAACACGGTGAACAACCGCATCGTCGCGGCCAACGGCCTCGGCGACATGCTGACCCTGGGCGCCGGCGTCACGCTGCAAGGCGCCGCCGGCATCGGCGCCGGCGGGGCGCTGGCGCTGGTCAACAACGGCTCGCTGATCGCCACGCTGAGCAGCGGCATCACGCTCAACACCAGCGGCGGCGTCACCAACAACAAGCTGATCCGCGGCGACGGCGCCAACTTCACGATCACCGGCACCACGGTCAACCAGGGCGCCGCCGGCGTCCTCAGCGCGATCAACGGCGGCAACGTGATCCTCAGCGGCGGCAGCAGCATCACCGGCGGCAGCCTGGCCAGCGCGAGCGGCGGCGCCATCGCCACCGCCGGCGGCAACAACGCCCGCCTGGCCGGCGTGGCCAACACCGGTACGCTCAACATCGCCGACAACTCCACGCTCTTCCTCGACGGCACGCTGACCAACAACGGCAGCCTGAACCTGAACTCGGGCGGCAACTTCACCAACCTGGTGACCAGCGGCAACCGCCTGATCGACGGCACCGGCACCATCACGCTGACCAACACCGGCAACAACCGCATCTACGCCGCCAGCGCCGGCGACAGCCTGACGCTGGGCGCCAACCAGACGCTGCAGGGCGCCGGCACCATCGGTGTCGGCGGGGCCTTGAACGTCACCAACAACGGCACGGTGATCGGCAACCTCAGCACGGCGCTGACGGTGTCGAGCACCGGCACCGTCACCAACAACAAGACGCTGCGCGCCGACGGCGGCACGGTCACGATCACCGGCACCACGCTGGGCCAGGGCGCGGCGGGCGTGATCGAGGCCATCAACAACGGCTTCGTCAATCTGGTGGGCAATGCCGTGATCAGCGGCGGCACGCTGGCCACCGCCAGCGGCGGCCAGATCCGCACCAACGGCGGCAACACCGCGACCATCGGCAACCTGGTCAATGCCGGCACGTTCAACGTCGTCGACAACTCGTCGCTGGTGCTGCAGGGCACGGTCACCAACAACGGCGCGCTCAACGTCAGCTCGGGCGGCAATTTCACCGACCTGCTGGTCGCGGGCAGCGCGACGCTGGGCGGCAGCGGCGTCGCGACGCTGAGCAACACCACCAACAACCGCATCCTGGCCCAGGGCGCGGGCGCACAGTTGACCATCGGCGCCGGGCAGACGGTGCAGGGCGCGGGCAGCTTCGGCAACGGCAGCGCGCTGAACATCGTCAACCTCGGCACGATCACCGCCAACCAGGGTGCGCCGATGACCATCGCGGTGGCGGCGGCCAACACCGTGCAGAACCTGGCCGGCGGCCTGCTGCAGGCGGTGGATGGTCGGACGCTGAACCTGAACAGCGCGGTGCTCAGCAGCGGCACCATCGGCGCCAACGGCGGCTTCGTCAACGCCAACGCCGGCTTCACCGGCAACGGCACCGCCATCACCACGGGCAGCGGCGTGCTGACGCTGGGCGCCGCCAGCACGGTGGGCACGCTGACCAACAACGGCAGCAGCGCCGGCGCATTGGCGCTGGCCAACAACAACATCACGGTGTCGGCGGACTACACGAATGCCAGCGCCGGCAGCGGCAACGGCTTCAACCGCCGTGCCAACGTCACCGGCAGCGGCCAGATCCTGGCCGGCGGCGATGCGAAGCAGCTGATCAGCGGCAGCAGCGTCACCGGCGGCAACACCGACAACGCCACGCTGACCATCGGCAACGTGCACGTGGGCGCCAACACCTACCACTACACCATCGGCGCCGGCGGCAGCAGCGGCCCGACGCTGCGCGGCGCGATCCAGACCGCGGCCAACGGCGGCAACATCAGCGACTCGCGGCTGTCGGGCAGCGGCGTCACGGCCGCCAACTACAACGCCGGCGCGCCCGGCGGCGCGGGCGCCGGGCAGACGGTGGTCTTCACCGCCGCCGGCGCCGGATCACTGGCGCCGCTCGCCGGGCAAGTGGTCAACCTGCGCAGCAACTTCGACAACATCAACGACCAGAAGCTCAGCATCGTGCTGGGCGCCGGCGCGGCGGCCTACAACCTGGCCGGCGCCAGCGCGTCGCCGGCGCCGGTGACGGTGGCCAACCAGCGCGTGGGCGGCGGCAACACGGTGGCGCTGACCATCAGCAACACCGCGGCCGCGGGCAGCTTCAGCGAGGACTTGAACGCCAGCATCGCGTCGCTCAACGGCGCGGCCACCGGCAGCGGCTCGGTCAGCGGCCTGCTGGCCGGTGCCAGCAGCGGTGGCATCAACGTCGGCGTGGCCACCGGCACGGCCGGCGCCAAGTCGGGCACCGTGAACCTGGCCTACACGTCCGCCGGCACCGTCAACGGCATCAGCAATGGGCTCGGACAGACCGCCGTCGGCAGCCAGGCCGTCACCATCAGCGGCAACGTGTACCAGGCGGCCAGCGGCCAGCTCGTCGGCAACACGTTGAACTTCGGCACCGTGCAGGTCGGGCAGTCGGTGTCGCAGGCGCTGTCGATCAGCAACATCGCCAGCGGCGCCGCGGGCTACGTCGAGGACCTGAACGCGAGCTTCGGCAGCAAGAGCGGCACCGGGTCGGGCCTGATCTCCGGCACCGGCTCGATCACGGGCCTCGTCGCCGGCGCGACCGACAGCGGCTCGATGGTGGTCAACGTCAACACCTCGGCCGCCGGCATGGTCAACGGCAGCATCGCGGTGAATTACTTCAGCGCCGGCACGGTCAACGGCACCAGCAACGGCCTGGGCGTGCTGGCAGTGGGCAGCGAACCGTTCGGTGTCAACGGCACGATCAGCGCCGCGGCCAACGTGATCAGCCAGGCCAGCCCGCAGATCAACAACCCGACGATCACGGTCGCGGCGCGGCGGGTCGGTGATGCGGCGGCAACGGCGAACGTCAGCATCAGCAACGTTGCGACGGTCGCGCCGCAGGCGGCACTCAACGCCGGCATCACCACCAACGGCGCGCCGGTGACGGCCAGCGGCAGCTTCAACGGGCTGGCCCCGGGTGCCACGAACCATACGAGCCTGGTGGTGGGCATCAGCACGGCGACGGCGGGCGCCAACACCGGCTCGGCAACGGTCAGCCTGGTTTCCGACGCCAGCAACGTCGGCGGCTGCGCGCCCAACTGCCAGCTGAACCTGGCGCCGCAGACCGTCACCGTCGCGGGCAAGGTCTACACCGCGGCGGTGGGCCAGCTCGGCACGCCGGCGGTCGACTTCGGCATCGTGCGCGTCGGCGACACGGTCAGCGCCAAGAACATCACCGTCAACAACACCGCGGCGGTGACGGCGCTGAACGACACGCTACGCGCCAACCTGTCGGGCGTGGCGGGAGCGTTCACCGGCGGCGGCTCGGTCTCGGGCATCGCGGCGGGCAGCAGCGGCCAGATCAGCGTCGGGCTCAACACCGCCAACGCCGGCGTCTTCAGCGCCAACGGCAGCGTCGCCTTCAGCAGTCACAACCCCGACATGGCCGACGTCTCGGCCGGCGCCAATGCCGGCGTGCTGGTGAAGGCGCAGGTCAACAACCTGGCCAACGCCGATTTCGACCTGCTCTCGGGCCTGGGCACGCTGACCAGCGATGGCAACGGCCACTACCAGCTCAACCTGGGCAACCTGGCGCTCGGCAGCAACGGCCACTGGATGCTGCAGATCGACAACGATGTGGCCGGCCCGGCCGATGCGCTGAAGGGCAGCTTCGACCTCGGCAACGTCGACGACTTCGTGCTCGGTGGCTTCGGCACCGTCGCCGGGCTGGAAGCCGGCGAGGCGCAAGGCGGTCTGGGCATCGACTTCGCGGCCGCGACGCTGGGGCAGTTCGAGGACACCGTCGGCTTCAACGGCTTCAGCTTCAACGCCTCCGATCCGGACGGCCTGTCGCTGTTCCGCAGCCTGAAGATCGTCGCCAACGTGTTCGACCCCAATGGTGGCGGCGGTGGCAACGTGCCCGAGCCCGGCACGCTGGCGCTGCTGATGCTGACGGCGCTGGGCGTGTGGCGCAGCCGGGCGCTGGCGCTGCAGCGGCAGCGCAGCGCGCCATGAGCCGCGCGATGCAAGGCCTGAGCACGCTGCTGGCGCTGGCGGCGCTGGCCGCGGCGGTGGCCATCGTCGGCCTCGGCCAGCACAACGCCGCGGCGCGCCGCGAGCTGGCGGCGCAGCAGCAGTACGTGCAGCAGTCGGTGCAGCTCGACGGCCTGTACCGCGAGATGGTGCGCGCGCTGGCCGAGCTTTCCGCGCGCAACGGCGACGACGCGCTGCGCACCCTGTTGCAGCGCCACGGCATCAGCTACAACCTGCAGGCGCCGGCCACGCCGGCTGCCCCCGCTCCGAAAGCCAAGCCTTGAGCAGCCCGCACAGCAACACCGTCGTCGCGATGCGCGACGCGAAGTCCGGCGACGCTGCCGGTAGCGACCAGCCGCCCGTCTCGGCCCCCGCTGCCGCGGCGGCATCGACACCGGCAGCGGCAGCGGCCGCGCCTCGCAGCCTGGCGCTGCCGCTGCTGATCGGCCTGCTGGCGCTGCTGGTCTCGGTGGGCTACCAGGCCTGGCTGCTGGACCAGGACCGCCAGCAGCTCGCACAGGCCCAGGCGCAGTTGCAGCCCACGGTGGAGAACGCCCAGCGCCGGCGCCAGTCGCTCGATCTGCTGGCCGCCGACACCCAGCGCCTGGCCGATGCCGGCAACGCCAGCGCGCGGCTGCTGGTCGAAGAGCTGAAGAAGCGCGGCATCACGATCAACCCGGCGGCCACGGCCGGCGCGGCGGCGGCCGCCGCCAGCGGCGCGGGCAACTGATCGCCCCCGGGGCCGGCCCGGCGGCCCGGCCCTGCGATCCGGGGGCCGAGGGCCGCGTGGCGGGCCTGAACGTGCATTCCTGGCGCCGGCCCGGTCCGGCCGTCGCCAGGCCGTTCCTAGAATCGCGCGGCCCATGGCCAGCGCCCGCCCCGACCCTCAAGACCTGCTGCCAGGCACGCCGGGCGCGGCGCCGTCCGAGACGATCTGGACGCTGCGCCTGCTGGGCACCGTGGAAGCCCAGCGGGGCCCCGTGCGCGTCACCCGCTGGCCCTCGCGCGCGGCCGCGGCGCTGCTGGCCCGGCTGGCGCTGGCGCCGCAGCGCTCGCACCCGCGCGAGGAGCTGGTCGAGCTGCTGTGGCCCGGCGTCGCGCTCGACGTCGGCCGCAACCGCTTGCGCCAGGTGCTGTCCACCCTGCGCGGCCTGCTCGAAGGCGAAGGCCACGGCGCGCCGCTGATCGACGCCGACCGCCACAGCATCCGCCTGCAGGCGGGCCGGCTGGACTGCGATGTCGCTGATTTCGAGCGCCAGGTGCGCGCCGGCGACTGGACGGCCGCCTGCCGCAGCTATGGCGGCGAACTGCTGCCCGGCTACTACGACGACTGGGTGCTGGAAGCGCGCGCTCACTTAGCCGCCTTGTTAGAGCGCGTCGAAGCCCAGCAGGCCGCCGCGGCCCCTCCATCGGCGCCGCCGGCGAGCACGTCCGCCTGGATCGAAGCGCCGCTGCCGGCCAGCTGGACGCGCGCCTTCGGCATCGAGCACAGCGCCACGCGGCTGCTGGCGCTGCTGCGCCACGAGCGGCTGGTCACCGTGGTCGGCCCCGGCGGCTGCGGCAAGACGAGGCTGGCGTTGGAGGTCGCCAGAGCGCTGCGCCAGACCCCGCGCTGGCCAAGCTGGGCGCCTTCACCGGCCCCATCGTCCCCATCGCTCGTCGACGCCACGACCGCCGACGCCCTGCCGCGCGTGGTCTTCGTCTCGCTGGTGGAATGCAGCGACGAGGCGCAGATGCTGGCCGCGCTGGCGCTGGCGCTGCACGTCAACGGCCGCGAGCCGCTGCAGCAGATCCAGGCCCAGCTGGCCGACTCGCCGGCGCTGCTGGTGCTGGACAACTTCGAGCAGCTCGTCGGCCACACCCAGGGCCTGCTGCTGCGGCTGCTGGAGGCGGTGCCCACGCTGCGGCTGCTGGTCACCTCGCGGCTGCGGCTCGCGCTGCCCGGCGAGCAGGTCTTCGTGCTGCGCGGCCTGCCGCTGCCTGAATGCGACGAAGGCGACGCACGCGCCGACCCCGACGCGATGCTGCTCAACCCCGCCGTCGCGCTGTTCGTCGACCGCGCCCGCGCGGCGCGGGCCGACTTCCATCCCGGCGCCGCCGAGCTGCCGGCGCTGTGCGCGCTGGTGCGCTGGCTGGGCGGCATGCCGCTGGCGCTGGAGCTGGCCGCCTCGCGCGTGGCCAGCTTCTCGCCGGCGCAGATGCTCGAACTGCTCAGCGCCACCGACGGCGCGGGTGACGGCGCGGGCGACGGCGAGCCTTTGGGCCTGCTGGCGCGCCGCGGCCCGCGCGCCGGCCACGACCCGCGCCACGCCTCGATGACCGAGGTCATCGCCTGGAGCTGGCGGCTGCTGCAGCCGGCCGAGCAGCGGCTGCTGGCCGCATTGAGCGTCTTCGCCGGCGGTGCCGGCGTGCCCGGCCTGGCGGCGCTGCTGGGCCAGCCGGCCGCGCAGCTGGCCGCCGGGCTCGACGACCTGGCCGGCCAGTCGATGCTGCAGACCCTGGCCGGGTCCGCCGACGGCGAGCCGCGCTTCGCGCTGCTGGAGCCGGTGCGCGAGTTCGTGCGCAGCCGCTGGCCGGCGGCCGACCTGCAGGCGCTGCAGCAAGGCCTGCTGCGCTGGCTGCTGCCATGGGCGCAGGCGCTGGGCCGCTCGCCGAAGGCCGGCGCCGCGGCCGCCGAGATGCGCAGCGTGCTGGCGCTGCTGGCGCAGGCCGGTGCCGACCCGCAGGGCCGCATCGAGCTGGCGCTGGCCTTGCGCCCCACCTGGGACAGCGAAGGCCTGCCGCTGGCCCAGCAGGCGGCGCTGGAGCAGGCGCTCGTTCAGTGGCCCGAGGCACCCGCGCTGCTGGCCAGCGACCTGCACGAGATGCTGGCCTACCTGCGCTTCGAGGCCGGCTGCCTGGCCGAGGCGCGCGCCCACGCCCAGGCGGCGCTGCAGGCCGCCGGCAGCGACCGCGGCCGCCGCGCCCGCGCGCTGACCCGCCGCGCCTGGGTGGAGCTGGCCGCCTGCCGCAGCGACGACGACAGCAGCCCGCAGACCGACCGCCTGCAGGCCGACCTGCAGCAGGCGCTGGCGCTGGCCGAGGCCGCGCAGGACCTCGAAGCCCAGGCGCGCACCTTGCACCAGCTGGCCGTCGTCAGCAGCCAGATGCGCGACGACTGGGCCGCGGCCGAAGCGCTGCTGGCGCGATCGCAAGCCTTGTGGACCACGCTGGGCGACCACCGCAAGGCCGCGGCGCGGCTGCGCAACCGCGGCCAGTGCTGGGTCCGCCTGGGCCGCGGCGACGAGGCGCTGGCCTGCTTCGAGCGATGCGAGCAGCAGGCGCGTGCCGACGGCGACTGGCTGGGCCAGATCGACAGCCTGCTGTCGCTGTCCACGCTGCTGGCCGCGCGCCGCCAATGGCAGGCCGCGCTGGCGCTGGACCGTCGCTGCGTCGCGCTGTGCTGGCAGCGCTGGCACCGCCACGGCCTGGCCTATGCGCTGTGGAACCCGCCGCTGGCGCTGGCGCGGCTGCGCCGGCCCGAGGCGGCGCTGCGCCTGATGGCCTTCGCCGCGCGCTTCTGGGAGCACAGCTTCGGCCCCTTGAGCCGCGCCGACCGCCAGACGCTGCGCCGCGTGCGCCGCTTGGCGCAAGCCCAGCTCGGCGCCGAACGCGCCCAGGCCGCGTGGGACGCAGGCCTGGCGCTGGACATCGGCAGCGCGGTGGACCTGGCGCTGCAAGCTTGAATCCGGCTCCGGATCACCCCTGATTGCGGGGGTGCCGAACGGCCGCCGGTGCAGCCTTTGGTTACCTCATCTCCCTAGGGCTGCGCTACGCTCATCGGCTCGTCTGTAGGAGGGAATGCGCGATGAAGCCAGCCCTGGCTTTGACCCTGGCCGCCGCCGAGGCTAACGCTGGGCGAACGGTGGCGGTGCAACATCCGATCGCCTGTTCCCGCCCCTGCAGTCCTGAAGTTGCTGCACCCCTGATTGCTG
Organism: uncultured Rubrivivax sp.; assembly: GCA_964470565.1. Classification (GTDB taxonomy): domain Bacteria; phylum Pseudomonadota; class Gammaproteobacteria; order Burkholderiales; family Burkholderiaceae_C; genus Rubrivivax. The sequence continues at coordinate 2,360 of CAYYDJ010000001.1, read as the reverse complement.
ATTTCGAGATGTTGTTGTTCGACGTCACTGCCACTTCCGCTTCCGCTTCCCCTTCCCGCCGCAGCCAGCCGCGCCATTTGCGCTGGCGCGCCGGCGCCCGGGTGCTGACCGGCGGCACCGGGCTGCTGCTGCTGGCCGGCAGCAGCGTGCTGGGCCTGGCACACGGCGCTCCGGCCGGGTCGCCCAGCCTGCTGGCAATGGCGCCGTCATTGGCGCTGTTGGCCATTCCCTGGTGGCGGCAGCGCGTGCGCGTCAGCGAGCATGGCTTGCGCGTGGGCTTGAGCTTCGGCCGCAGCCGCGGCTGCGCGTGGGACGACATCGCCGCCAGCTCGGTGCGCGGCGCCGACCAGCTGCTGCGCAGCAGCGGCCATCTGGACCTCTACATCGATGCCAAGGGCCGGCGCGAGCTGCTGTCGATCACGCTGACGCCGCTGCGCGCCGAAGACCGGCGCTGGCTGGTCGAGCGCGTGGAGCGGGCCACGCAGCGCCGCCAGCAGCGCGCGGCCGAAGCCGCGGCCGCCGCTACTCCACGGCCTTGACCATCTCCTCGACGACCTTCTTGGCGTCGCCGAAGACCATCATGGTCTTGTCCATGTAGAACAGCTCGTTGTCCAGCCCGGCGTAGCCGCTGGCCATCGAGCGCTTGTTGACGATCACGGTCTTGGCCTTGTACGCCTCGAGGATGGGCATGCCGTAGATCGGGCTGCCCTTTTGCAGCGCGGCCGGGTTCACGACGTCGTTGGCGCCCAGGATGATGGCCACGTCGGCCTGGCCGAACTCGCCGTTGATGTCCTCCATCTCGAACACCTGGTCGTACGGCACCTCGGCCTCGGCCAGCAGCACGTTCATGTGGCCCGGCATGCGGCCGGCCACCGGATGGATGGCGTACTTGACGTTGACGCCCTTCTCGGTGAGCTTGGCCGCCAGCTCCTTCACCGCGTGCTGCGCACGCGCCACCGCCAGGCCGTAGCCGGGCACGATGATCACCGTCTCGGCGTTGCCGAGCACGAAGGCGGCATCGTCGGCGCTGCCGCTCTTGACGTTGCGCTGCGCGCCGCCGCCGGCGGCCGCGGTCGCCGTCTCGCCGCCGAAGCCGCCCAGGATGACGTTGAAGAACGAGCGGTTCATCGCCTTGCACATGATGTAGCTCAGGATCGCGCCCGAGCTGCCCACCAGCGAGCCGGCGATGATCAGCATGCTGTTGTTGAGGCTGAAGCCGATGCCCGCCGCCGCCCAGCCGGAGTAGCTGTTGAGCATGCTCACCACCACCGGCATGTCGGCGCCGCCGATCGGGATGATCAGCGTCACCCCGAGCACGAAGCCGAGCGCGATCACGAGCGTGAAGTCGATCCAGCTCTGGCTGTGCCAGAAGCCGTAGACGAAGAAGATCGCCGCCAGCCCGAGCGCGGCGTTGAGCAGGTGCTGCCCCTTGAACTGCACCGGCGCGCCCTGGAAGAGGCGGAACTTGTACTTGCCCGAGAGCTTGCCGAAGGCGATCACGCTGCCGGTGAAGGTGACCGCGCCGATGAAGGCGCCCAGCGCCAGCTCGATCCGGTTGCCGCCCGGGATCGGGCCGTCCTTGCCGGTGATCTGGAAGGCCCAGGGCTCGGAGACCGCGGCCACGGCGATGAACACCGCCGCCAGGCCGATCATGCTGTGGAAGAAGGCCACCAGCTCGGGCATCTTGGTCATCTCGACCCGCTTGGCCATCACGGCGCCGATGCCGCCGCCGACCACCAGGCCCAGCAGCACCCACCCCAGGCCGCTGGGCGTACCGGCGAGCTTGACGATCAGCGCCGCGGTGGTCAGCACCGCGATGGTCATGCCCACCATCCCGAACAGGTTGCCGCGGATGCTGGTGGTCGGGTGGCTCAGGCCCTTCAAGGCCTGGATGAAGCAGACGCTGGCAACGAGGTACAACAGCGTGACGAGGTTCAGGCTCATTCTTGTTCTCCGTGCTGCTTGAGCTTGCCCAGCGCAAAGCCCGTGGCCAGCGCGCCGACGCCGATGGCGATGACGACGCGGAACTCACCGCCGACGTTCATCCGGTCGAGCAGCAGCACCAGCGGGATCGAGACCGCGAGGAACACCAGCACCGGCACCCAGTGTTGAGGCTTCACTTGGCGGCCTCCTTCTTGGCGGGCCGGTCCTTCTTCTTGAACATCTCCAGCATGCGCCGCGTGACGAGGAAGCCGCCGAAGACGTTGACCGCCGCCAGCGCGACGGCCAGCACGCCCATGGTCTTGCCTAAGGCCCCTTCGGTCAGCGCGGCGGCCAGCATCGCGCCGACGATCACGATGGCGCTGATCGCGTTGGTCACCGCCATCAGCGGCGTGTGCAGCGCGGGGGTCACGGTCCAC